>CBDDEE010000021.1:0-246553 GCA_965226855.1 Myxococcota bacterium
ACATTGCCGGTCCCGCCGGGAGTCTCAGCGCAGCGCGCCCCGAGCGCGGCGGCAGAGGGCGTTGCGCAGACGTCGAAGAAGAAGTTCTGAAACGCCGCATTCTGAGCGGTTGCAGCTGAGGGAGCGACAATTACTGCTACCGCCAGAAACGTGCCAGCGAGGTGGGTAAGTCCGCGTGCCACTCGGCCAAGCTAATCATACATTCCTGGAGGAGTCATCCCCTTTAGGGGTTCGCCAGCACTGACCACCCAGGAGTAAACTCTCCAGATGCCCGGGAACAACGCTCGGAAGGCAGAGGGGCCGATTTCATGACAGCAGACCTTGACCGTCTGATCGAGCGCGTGCAGTACCTCGAGGATCTGGAGTCGATTCGACACACGTGGCGCGACTACTGCATTCGCCTGGATTCGGCCGACTGGGAGGGACTGGGGGACGTCTTCACGGAAGACGCCGTCCTGGAAATGGACGGGCTGGATCCGTTTGCTCCCGGCCTCGACGGTGAGTACCGCAGCCGCAAGACCATCATCAAGGATCTCTACATGAGGGCCGGAACCGGCGCTTCCTCCGCGCCTGGCGGGAAGCTCTTTGCCACCGGACACCTCAGTACCAACATGCAGATCGATCTCAAGGGCGATGAAGCGACCACTCTCGCCTATTTCTTCGAGATCGTTGCGAACAACACGGTCCTGATCGGAACGTATCAGCACCGATTTCGCAGAGAAGCGGACCGCTGGCGGTTTGCATTCCTGCGCATATCCGTTCGCTATCGGGCCCGGCTCGACGCCTCGGATTTCGGCGGTCAATCGCTAAACGAGATTTTGGCGCGGCCGGTCTAACCTGAGGAGACACTCATGAAATCGACGTTGGTGGTCCTGGGGCAGCTGGGCAGGCCGGCGGCCGGCTAGCCATGGTCTGGGAGCCCGAGATCGAAGAGCTGGAGGAGCGGCGGAAGCTCGCGGCCCGCGGCGGGACGCCCGATCGGGTCGAGCGCCAGCACAAGCAGGGCCGCCTGGTGGTACGGGAGCGCTTCGAGCGCTTGATGGATCCCGGTTCCTTCCACGAGATCGGCGAGCTGGCCGGCTCTGGGACCTACGAGAATGGGACGCTCGTCGACTTTACGCCCGCCTCCTGCGTGATGGGACTGGGGAAGCTCGATGGGCGCTCGGTCGCGATCGGCGGAGAGGACTTCACGATCGAGGGCGGCTCGTCGGTGGCCCGGATGGCCCGCATGAAGGGCAACAGCCAGGGCGGCTTTGTCGAGGAGATGGCCCTGGAGTACAAGATTCCGCTCGTCCTCCTGAACGATGGAGCAGGAGCCAACATCAAGGTTGTCTCCAAAATGGGGCACACCTACCTGCCCTCGTCCACGTCGTTCGGGCGCAGCGTCGAGGTGATGCAGTCTGTGCCGGTGGTCGCAGCCGTTCTGGGCTCCGTCGCGGGTGGTCCGGCCGGCCGCGCGATCCTTGCCCACTGGAATGTAATGACCAAGCGCACCTCGGAGCTCTTCGCGGCGGGACCGCCCGTCGTGGCTCGGGCATTGGGCGCCGAGCCGACGAAGCAGGAGCTCGGGGGCGCCCACATACACGTTCACGTGTCGGGCGTGATCGACAACGAGGCCGAGGACGAGGAGGACGCCTTCCGGCAGATCCGCCAGTTCTTGTCGTACATGCCGACTAACGTCTGGCAGGCGCCACCCGTTCTGGACTCGCCCGACCCGCCTGATCGGGCGGAGGAGGGTCTGATCTCGATAGTCCCCCGCCACCGTGCGCGCGTCTACGACATGCGGCAGCTGCTGCGTTGGGTGGTCGATCTTGGCGAGCTCTTCGAGATCAAGCCGCGCTTTGGCGCCTGCGTGATTACGGCGCTGGCCCGGATCGCGGGGAAGCCCATTGGGATCATTGCCAACGACCCCGTGCAGAACGGCGGGGCCTTGGACGCCGACGGCGCGGACAAGCAGGCGCACTTCATCGAGCTCTGCGACTACTTCCATATCCCGCTCGTCTACTTCGCCGACATCCCGGGCTTTATGGTGGGGGTCCGGGCGGAGCAGGACGCGACGCTCCGGAGCGGCATGCGGGCGATCTGGGTTGGCGCCCAGGCGAGTGTGCCCACGATGACCGTCGTCGTTCGGAAGTGCTACGGGATGGGTGGGATGGCCACTGGGAACGCGGCCAGGACTCAACTACCGAATCGCCTGGCCCAGCGGGGAGTGGGGTTCGATCCCGATCGAGGGCGGCGTCGACGCCGCCTACCGCCGCGAAATCGCGGACGCAGACGACCCGGACCAGCGGCGCCAGGAGATCGAGGTCGAGCTTCGTTCGATGCGCTCCGTGTTCCGGACGGCGGGAGAGCTTCGGCGTTGAGGAGATCATCGACCCGCGCCGCACGCGCGGCTACCTGGCGCGCTTCGCGGACCTGGCGTACGGGGCGATCCAGCACAGACTTGGCCCCAAGTCCCTTAACAGGCTGCGGAGAAAGTGACTGGGTTGGGCGGGACGCCTCTGACGGGAGGCGTGCCGAGCAGGGAGAGGGATCGCCGTTTCCCGGTACGAACCGGTTCGGTGTCGCACGGGTAGATCTTGCGGGATCATGAGCTATGTCGCCTCCAACAGGTTGCGGATACGGACCAGGTTGTAGGCCGCAGCAGTGAAGGTGAAGACCCAGCCGACCCGATCCGTGCCCCGGTGCCGGGTCTTGCGCATCAAGCCCACCGTCTTCATCCAGCCAAACACCTCCTCCACCCGTTTGCGGAAGCGCTGGCTCACCTCGTAGCCCGGGTGTCCTGTGGTCCTTCGATCGATCGCGCTTCGGCGGTTCGTCGTGTTCTGTGCCACGTGCGGGGTAACGCTCCAGGCCCGAAGCGCCTGCACAAAGCTCTTGGCGTCGTAGCCCTTGTCTCCAGCCAGGGTGATCCGGCGAGCGCCCCCCAGACCCAGCACCATCTCGAGAGCCGCTTCGCGCTCCGCATACCCCGACGCCTGAGTGAGCTTCGCCGCCACCACCAGGCCGTTGCGGTTCTCCGTCACGACGTGTCCCTGATACGCGAGCCGCGCGCCCTGGCCCCTCATCCCCGCCAGTCGGGCGTCCGGATCCGTCCTCGACGCATGCGTCTGGTTGCTCCGCTTCTCGCCCCGGAAGTTGACCGTCGGGTTGCCCGGGTCGTCATCGTCCCTGCGCTTCTCGTCCTTGCGCACGAAGCTCTTCTGGCTCGCCCACGCCTCGATCAGCGTCCCGTCCACCGTGAAGTGCTCCGATGACACCAACCCCTCCGACTCCGCCTGCGCCAGCACCGCCTCGAAGAAATGCTGAGCGATCTCGCCCTTCAGCAGCCGTTCCCGATTCTTGGTGAACACCGTCGCGCTGAACACCTCATCGTCCAGCTCCAGGCCCACGAACCAGCGGTAGAGCAGGTTGTAGTCGATCTGCTCGATCAGCTGGCGCTCGCTCCGGATCGTGTACAGCACCTGCAACAGCAGCGCCCGCAACAGCTGCTCCGGCGGGACCGACGGTCGGCCGACCCCTTTGGCGTAGATACCATCGAAGCGTCGCGACAGCTGCTCCAGCGCCGCGTCCACCAGTCGCCGGATCGCTCGAAGCGGATGGTCCTCGGGAATCCGGGACTCCAGCGATACGTAGCTGAAGATCCCACCCTGGAGCGTCTGCGGTCCTCTCACATCTCCCCCTTGGGGCTTCCCTCAAAGGTACCCTTCGATGAGGAGTTTTTCAGCAGCCTGTTAAGGGCGTCCGTCCGTAGCGATGGTTGCGGGGCGCGGAGCCACGATGGAGGGTGTGAGAAGTGAAAGATCGTAGCTTCCAGATGCTCGAGACAAACGGAGTGACTCTCCGCACCGTCGTTGAGGGCGATGGCCCCCTCCTAGTCCTTCTTCACGGCTTTCCGCAGTGCTGGTATCTATGGAGGAACCAAATCGATCCTTTAGTCGAGGCAGGCTACAAGGTCGCAGTTCCGGACCAGCGAGGCTACGGAGGGAGCAGCTGCCCACCAGAGGTCTCGGATTACAACATCCGCGAGCTGGCGGCAGACGTGGCCGGGCTACCGTCCGCTCTCGGATATGACGAGTTCACGGTCATCGGACATGATTGGGGTTGTGCGGTGGCCTGGAGTACGGCGCTGCTCCACGAGGATGTGTGCAAGGCCGTACTGGGGCTCTCGGTCCCGTACTTTCGTGGCAGCGCGGTGAAAGGGGCGATCAGCCCGAAAGGAATGGACGATCAATTCTGGTACATCCGTTACTTTCAAGAGCCGGGGGTGGCCGAAGCCGACCTCGAGGCTGATCTCGAGAAGTCACTCCTCGCGACCTACTACTCGTTGTCGGCGGACTCTCCGCCCCAGACGTGGATGCATCAGCTCAAGCAGCCCCGATCGGCCAGGATGAGTGACGCTCTGCTTTTACCCGATGAGCTACCGGGTTGGCTCACTCGCGAGGATCTCGACTATTACGTAGAGCAGTATCGAGCGAGCGGTTTTCGGGGTCCTATCAACTGGTATCGGAACCTACCTACCAACGACCAGATCACGCGCGAGCTGGATCAAAAGAAATTTTCGCAGCCGGCAGCATTCATCGCTGGCTCTGAGGACGACGTACTTTTGTACTCACCTGACTGGCGCGAAACGATGCCGCGTTGGTATGAGGACCTTCGCTTCATCGAGCTCATAGAAGGGGCGGGCCACTGGGTCCAGCTCGAGAAGCCCAAAGAGACAACGGCGTTGGTCTTACGCTTTCTAGACGAGATCAGATCGTAGCCCATACCTACCCGCAGACTCCTTATGCTCTAGCAAAGCGTACCGCCAGCGTTTCGCTCACTCACACCTCTGTTTCCGACGCCACGATTCGTAGCGCTTTGACCATTAGGCGCTACGTTTAGCGTGTTATTCGGTTGCGTCCGACACCTAGGAGTTCAGCTTGGCCAGACCGATTGCGAATAGAGTCGTCGTACCGTTACCTGCCCAGCTCATCGCGCGGGCCAAACGAGTGGCAGGAGCCTGGGACGTGCCCCTGAGCGAGTTCCTCCGCCTCTGTATCGAGGGACGAGTCAATCAGATCGAGGCGAGCAAGCAACGCCGACGTTGACTAACTGAGTGCTATAGCGGCGGATTTGGGGTCGTAGCTGCTGGCCCCGTGCTCTGTCCAGTGGGCTAGCTCGGCGCGGCCGACCACGAACCAGTGGACCTCGTCCGGACCGTCGGCGAGCCGTAGCGTGCGCTGGCTGGTGTACATCTCCGCAAGCGGCGTCCACTGCGATACTCCCGTGGCTCCGTGGATCTGGATCGCCTCGTCGATGATCTTGCAGACCCGCTCCGGAACCATCGCTTTCACTGCGCTCACCCATACCCGCGCTTGAGCATTCCCGAGTGAATCCATCGCCTTGGCGGCCTTCAACACCATCATCCGCATCGCTTCGATCTCGATGCGAGCCTTTGCGATGACCTCGGTAGTCTTGCCCAGCTGGGCGAGCTTCTTTCCAAAGGCGGTCCGCGTGAGGGCCCGCTTGGCCATCAACTCGATGGCTCGCTCTGCGGCACCGATCGAGCGCATGCAGTGATGGATCCGGCCCGGACCGAGGCGCACCTGCGAGATCTCGAAGCCGCGGCCTTCTCCGAGCAACAAGTTCTCTCTAGGCACACGGCAGTTGTCGAACCGAATGTGCATGTGCCCGTGAGGCGCGTCGTCCCTGCCGAAAACCTGCATCGGGCCCAGGACGTGGAAGCCTGCGGCATCGGTCGGAACCAGAATCTGCGATTGGCGCAGATGCGGTGGTCCATCCGACTTCGTCTGGACCATCACGATCATGATCTTGCAGCGCGGATCCCCGACGCCGGAGATGTAGTACTTCTCGCCGTCGATTACCCACTCATCGCCGTCGAGCACAGCTTGGCAAGCGATGTTCTTGGCATCGGACGATGCCTGGTCCGGCTCCGTCATTGCATAGGCCGACCGGATCTCGCCGTTCAGAAGGGGCGCAAGCCATTTCGCCTTCTGCTCTGGAGTCCCCACTCGCTCGAGCACCTCCATATTCCCGGTGTCAGGCGCAGAGCAGTTGAGACACTGGGAGGCGATCGAGTTCTTTCCGAGCTCCGCTGCAATGTAGGCGTAGTCCAGGTTGGATAGACCTTGTCCGGTCTCGTCGTCGGGCAGGAAGAAGTTCCACAGCCCGTTGGCCTTCGCCTTGTCCTTGACCGTGTCGAGCAGCTCGAGCTGGCCTGGTGCCCACGACCAGCGGTCCGCCCGGTTTTCGCCGAGCCGGTGGAATTCGTGCGTTACAGGCTCGATCTCCTTCGCGATGAAGTCCTTCACCTTTTCAAAGAGCGGCTTTGCACCCTCCGACATTCTGAGATCAAACATCTCTGGGGTAACGTCGAGACCTGCCATCCTTGGATCCTCCCTGCGACTTGCTTGTCGACCGGCTCCGCCAGCGGAGTATACCCGGCCGATGAGGCCCGATGTGGGGCCCCTTTCAGTCCGTGGAGCTACGAAGCTCTAGCGTGGCGCCCTGCTCAGGACTGCCGTCAAGTCGTCTCGAGCTTCGGCACGTCGAAGGGCGGTTCCAACAGCAGGATGAGACGATCCACGCCGAGCTGTACAAGGGCCGCGCGATCGGGACTGTCGCGTTGCAGCCAACGCGCCTCCATCCCTGCAAAGACCGTGACCATGAAGTCCATGGGGTCGCGGCCAGCTCCCTCGCGCTCTCGGCGTGCGATCTCGATCAGCGAAGCAAGTTGCGGGTGGAAGGCCTGTGTGTTCAGGCCATCGCCATAGCGGCCGGCGACCGCTGCCATTCGAGGGCCGAAGCCGCCTACCACGATCGGCGGTGGCGGGTCGGGCCGCAGGTATCCGGACGGGCTTCGAAGCTGGTAGTACGTTCCCTCGAAGTCCGACGTGTCTCCTGACCAGAGTCGCCGAAGCACCTGCACGGCTTCGATCACCTGCTGTCGCCGCACGCCGTCTGGATGCACGGCGCGACCGATGCCAATCTGCTCACGAGCGTAGGGCGTTAGAAGGCTCCCGCCCGCACCGACTCCGAGCAGCAACCTCCCGCCACTCACCTGGTGAAATGTCGCCGCCATGTTGGCAAGAACTCCGGGATCATGGTTTGCGACATTGAGGACCAGAGGCCCGAGGGTTACCCGCGGGACGACTTCAGCAAGTGCCGTCAGCGTCGTCCAGCACTCGGGAACGCTCGAGCCGCCACCGGGATCGCGAAGGTGATCCCACGTCCAGATGCCGTCGAATCCTGACCGCTCGACCACCAGGCCGGCTGCTCGCATCTGTGCGTATGTCGCTCCCATCGGTATCAGGAGGACATCTGTCTTCATCCGACCCTCCCCCGGTGGGCGCGCTCTTCGGAGTGCGCCCGGAGATCGCCCCAACGTGCCGGGACAAGCTTAGCGGGTCGGGTCCTAGAAGATGTGATGAACGGTCTGAGAGCTTACTTCGCGTCGATGGCCTCGGCGTGGGTGAGCGGTGGGCGGCCGTTCAGCTCGGCCGCTCGCGCGAGGAGTTCGCCGCCCTCGTCCAGCCCTTCCAGAGCTCCATCCCGGATCACGAGCTTGAGAATGTGAGTCTTCCCGTCGGCCTCCACGATGGTGAGATCTGCTGTGCCGTCGGGGTGGAACGTGGCGCTCGAGATCTCGCCGTACTCCCCCTCGACCGTCCGGGTCGTATCCTGGGCAAGCAGATAATCGCCCGTCCAGAATTCGACCGAGTTCAAGAAGAGGACGTCAACTGCGGAAGCGAGCGCGTAGACGGGGATGTAAGGGACGTTGAGAAGCAGGAACACCCCCTCCCAGCACCCACGGGTCCGAGCTGACATCCGCGTTGAAGCTGTGGACCTTCCGCACGAGCGAGAAGCTCCCGAAGCACGCCGTCAGAGGTAAGAAGCCGGCTAGGACCACGGCGGCGGTGGCACGGGCCCATTTTCGCTGCTGCATGACTGTTCTCCCGTCTGTTTTGATAAACCAGTCTTCTGATCGACTCGGAAAAAGGTAGGCTTTACGTGGACAGCGCCTGCAGCGCAGCATCTGCACCAGACTGTGGTTGAGAGGTGATACGGCCAACCCGTACGTACGCCTGCTCAAGTAGTTCTGGCTGGCCCCCGATCTGTCCGATGTGTAGAGGCACGCCGGAGGTCCCTTGAGCGAGCAACTGCGCGCAAGCAAACCACCGCTCAGGCTGGTCATTGTCGTCGCTTCCGCCTTCGCGCTAGCGGGCTGTGCGAACTTGAAGCTGCAGAACGACGATCATTTCCCCACCCGGGTGGCAAAGCTCACTACAAGAGGGGTCCTCTGGCCTCTGACGTTCGGGTCGTCAGAGGCTTACGTGACTTCTGCCGGCGGAGAGCGCGAGTGGAGAGAAACATTCCGCTCGATCGACGAGTCGATCAGTGAGGCGAACCGACAGACGCGCGAGGGACGGACGCTGGCCGCGCGAGAGCGAGGACGGCTTGCTCACGAGAGATTCCTCGAGATCAGGGTAAGCCTAGAGACTGAATACGCGCGTTGGCGTACGAAGACCGATCAGGCTTTTGGGGCCTGGACATGGAGCCATGCTCGCAGTAAGCGGGCGAAGCAGGCCCGTGAGCTGGCTCGCACGTCCACCGCAGCGACACCGACAAGCGAGACCGACTAGCCTCGGCCTCCCCGGATCCCCCTAGCAGGCTGCTGAAAAACTACTCCTCGAAGGGTACCTTGAGGGAAGCCCCAAGGGGGAGGTGTGAGAGGACCGCAGACGCTCCAGGGTGGGATGTTCAGCTACGTATCGCTGGAGTCCCGGATTCCCGAGGACCATCCGCTTCGAGCGATCCGGCGACTGGTGGACGCAGCGCTCGAGCAGCTGTCGCGACGCTTCGATGTGATCTACGCGAAAGGGGTCGGCCGGCCGTCGGTTCCGCCGGAGCAGCTGTTGCGGGCGCTGCTGTTGCAGGTGCTGTACACGATCCGGAGCGAGCGCCAGCTGATCGAGCAGATCGACTACAACCTGCTCTACCGCTGGTTCGTGGGCCTGGAGCTGGACGACGAGGTGTTCAGCGCCACGGTATTCACCAAGAATCGGGAACGGCTACTGCAGGGCGAGATTGCCCAGCACTTCTTCGAGGCCGTGCTGGCGCAGGCCGAGTCGGAGGGGTTGGTGTCATCGGAGCACTTCACGGTGGACGGGACGCTGATCGAGGCGTGGGCGAGCCAGAAGAGCTTCGTGCGCAAGGACGAGAAGCGGAAGGACGATGACGACCCGGGCAACCCGACGGTCAACTTCCGGGGCGAGAAGCGGAGCAACCAGACGCATGCGTCGACGACGGACCCGGACGCCCGACTGGCGGGGATGAAGGGCCAGGGGGCGCGGCTCGCGTATCAGGGACACGTCGTGACAGAGAACCGCAACGGCCTGGTGGTGGCGGCGAAGCTCACGCAGGCGTCGGGGTATGCGGAGCGCGAAGCGGCGCTCGAGATGGTGCAGGGTCTTGGGGGCGCTCGCCGGATCACGCTGGGTGGAGACAAGGGCTACGACGCCAAGAGCTTCGTGCAGGCGCTTCGGACCTGGAGCGTCACCCCGCACGTGGCACAGAACACGACGAACCGCCGAAGCGCGATCGATCGAAGGACCACAGGACACCCGGGCTACGAGGTGAGCCAGCGCTTCCGCAAACGGGTGGAGGAGGTGTTCGGCTGGATGAAGACGGTGGGCTTGATGCGCAAGACCCGACACCGGGGCACGGATCGGGTCGGCTGGGTCTTCACCTTCACCGCCGCGGCCTACAACCTGGTCCGCATCCGCAACCTGTTGGAGGCGACGTAGCTCATGATCCCGCAAGGTCTCCCGCTGCCACGCGAAACCGGTTCGTACCGGGAACGGCGATCCCTCACTCGGCTCGGCACGCCTCCCGTCGAAGGCGTCCCGCCCAACACAGTCACTTTCTCCGCAGCCTGCTAGCGCCGGGCCCTCGACTTTTCCGGCCACTTGTGAGTAGCTCTATAGGACGTAACGACCGAGGATATTACCCTATGGCAGCTTCCGCCGAGTCTCCCGCCACCCCATACGCCTTCGACGATCGCAATATTCGCTGGTACAAATTCGGCGACTTCGAGGGTTTCGTCTTTGCCATGTACGACGTCGATGACGAGAAGAACCTCGTCGACTTCATTCTCAAGTTCGAGCCGAACAGTAAGATCTTTCTCCATCGACACATGGCGCTCACCAATACGCTGGTAGTGCATGGCGAGCACCTGATCTATGAACCGGATGGCAAGGCAATCAAGGAGGTGCGGCTGACCGGTAGCTACACCTCTAGTCCGCCGGGGGACGCACATCGAGAGGGTGGGGGCGCTGAGGGCGCCGTAGTCTTCTACAGCGTTCGAGGGGAAAACGACCGCCTGTTCGACGTGCTCGACGATGATTTGAACGTCACGGGTGCGCTCCTTACCAAGGACTTCAGGGACGCACTCGAAGAACAACGAGAGGCGTGAGCGTCCGAGCCCCTGTCCGGTATAGAATCGACTGCCTTCATTCCAAGGCACCCGCGCCGATCAGCTCGGCGGTGCGATCGTCGTCGTAGTGGAGGATGTCTACAAGGACCTCATGCAGGTGCTGACCGAAGGTGGGGCCAGCCCACTTCGGGGAGCCCGGCGTCCTGGAGAGTTGGATCGAGGAGCCCTCCGCCCAGCTCGTCCCGTGGATCGGGTGAGGGACCTCGATGAAGTGGTTGCGGTGCCTTAGCTGAGGGTCCTCGATCAGCTCTGGAGCGAACAGAACTCGGTGAACGGGAACGCTCCGCGCCTGCAGTTCGGCCTCCACATCCTCCCCCTTGCGCACCTTCGTCCAGCCGGCCGTCAGGGCGTCGAACTCGGCTCGGCGCTCGCGACGCTGCTCCCGAGAGAGGTGGGCGAGGTCGGAGCGGCCGAGCACTTGCGCCAGCACCCGCCAGTGGTGCTCTGTCTCGCAGGCGATCGCCACCCACTGATCTTCGCCGACCACAGGGTATACGCCGTGAGGCGTCATCCATGGATCCTCGTTTCCGTGGCGGCTGGCTGTACGGTCATTCACCGCGTCGTCGAGGATGGCCGGGGCGATGAGCTGCGCGGCGCCCTCTATCTGGGAGTAGTCCAGGTACTGCCCCTCGCCCGTGCGACGTCGCCACTCCAACGCGCCCAGCAGAACGGCGACGGCGTAGCGAGGCGACGGATAGTCGGAGTACGCGCCGAAGGGGCCGGTCGGCGGACGATCGGGCCAGCCGGCAAGCGGATAGAACCCAGCAATTGCGGCACCGGCCGAGCCGAAGCCGGAGTAGGTGCGCATAGGTCCGGTTTGTCCCATCAGACAGCTCGACAGCATGATCACTCGAGGGTTCGCCCTGCGCAGCGTCTGGTAGCCGATACCGAACCGGTCCATCGTGCCGGGCGAGAACGACTCGACGACGATGTCCGCCCATACCGCCAGGTCCAACACCACCTGCTTCGCCAGCGGATGGGTTAGATCGAGCGTGAAGCCGAGCTTTCCTGCGTTGGGAGAGTGCCAGTGGAGCGAGTTCTCCGGCTGCCCATCTTCTGCAATGAACGGCGTCGCACCGCGGATCGCGTCGGGCTTGTGTTGAGACTCGACGCGAATCACGGTCGCACCGTGATCGGCCAGGATGCGGGTCGCTCCGGGACCGGCAAGTGCCCAGGTGAAGTCGAGGACCTTCACTCCGGCGAGCGGAAGACCGTCCTGGTCTCCTGATGGAGCGTCTACTGAGGGTTGCCGGCGCTCCTCGTTGAGCACCTCACGCGTGTGCTCGCCCACCCCCGGCGGGCGGCCCAGCGCTCGCAACGGCGAGGCGGGCGCCTTGGCGAATGTACCCGGATAACGCACACCCTCGAGGTCGTCCCACCATCCACGCGCCTCGAGATGCTCGAAGTCGAGCAGGTCGCGCGTGGTCATGATGGGGGCTATGAGCAGCCGCCGATCCAGGGCTGCTGCAAGGAGTTCGGCCTTTGTCTTGGTGGCAATGAAACGGCCGAGAATTCGGGTACCCTCCTGCATCAACTGGAGGACCTCCGGGTCCTCGCTCAGCAGCAGGCCGAAGCCAATCCAGTCGGTCTCGACCCAGCTCGCGTCACAGTGCCCCTCCTCGTGGATCCATGAGAACAGGCGTGTGGCATAGGGGCCAAACACAGGACCGAACAGAAACCCGGCAGTGACGTGGCCATCCTTGCAAGCATGCACCACCTGAAGGGTCACGGGTCCTAGCAGGCTGCTGAAAAACTCCTCATCGAAGGGTACCTTTGAGGGAAGCCCCAAGGGGGAGATGTGAGAGGACCGCAGACGCTCCAGGGTGGGATCTTCAGCTACGTATCGCTGGAGTCCCGGATTCCCGAGGACCATCCGCTTCGAGCGATCCGGCGACTGGTGGACGCGGCGCTGGAGCAGCTGTCGCGACGCTTCGATGGTATCTACGCCAAAGGGGTCGGCCGACCGTCGGTCCCGCCGGAGCAGCTGTTGCGGGCGCTGCTGTTGCAGGTGCTGTACACGATCCGGAGCGAGCGCCAGCTGATCGAGCAGATCGACTACAACCTGCTCTACCGCTGGTTCGTGGGCCTGGAGCTGGACGATGAGGTGTTCAGCGCGACGGTGTTCACCAAGAATCGGGAACGGCTGCTGAAGGGCGAGATCGCTCAGCATTTCTTCGAGGCGGTGCTGGCGCAGGCGGAGTCGGAGGGGTTGGTGTCATCGGAGCACTTCACGGTGGACGGGACGCTGATCGAGGCGTGGGCGAGCCAGAAGAGCTTCGTGCGCAAGGACGAGAAGCGCAGGGACGATGACGACCCGGGCAACCCGACGGTCAACTTCCGGGGCGAGAAGCGGAGCAACCAGACGCATGCGTCGAGGACGGATCCGGACGCCCGACTGGCGGGGATGAGGGGCCAGGGCGCGCGGCTCGCGTATCAGGGACACGTCGTGACGGAGAACCGCAACGGCCTGGTGGTGGCGGCGAAGCTCACTCAGGCGTCGGGGTATGCGGAGCGCGAAGCGGCTCTCGAGATGGTGCTGGGTCTGGGGGGCGCTCGCCGGATCACCCTGGCTGGAGACAAGGGCTACGACGCCAAGAGCTTTGTGCAGGCGCTTCGGGCCTGGAGCGTTACCCCGCACGTGGCACAGAACACGACGAACCGCCGAAGCGCGATCGATCGAAGGACCACAGGACACCCGGGCTACGAGGTGAGCCAGCGCTTCCGCAAACGGGTGGAGGAGGTGTTTGGCTGGATGAAGACGGTGGGCTTGATGCGCAAGACCCGGCACCGGGGCACGGATCGGGTCGGCTGGGTCTTCACCTTCACTGCTGCGGCCTACAACCTGGTCCGTATCCGCAACCTGTTGGAGGCGACATAGCTCATGATCCCGCAAGATCTACCCGTGCGACACCGAACCGGTTCGTACCGGGAACGGCGATCCCTCTCCCTGCTCGGCACGCCTCCCGTCAGAGGCGTCCCGCCCAACCCAGTCACTTTCTCCGCAGCCTGCTAAGGGGACCAGGCGCGAGATCTCCGAGCGCCTGGAAGAGCTGCGTCAGGAGAGAGAGGAGGAGCAGACCTCGGGCTCGATTCAGGACACGGCCCGCTGGGGCTTCTTCGTGAGCGGGCGAGGGACGTCCTGGGACCGCGACGAGACCACCGAGGAGCGGGGGTCCGATGGGGACGTGTATGGCGTGCAGCTCGGCCTCGACTACCGGTTCACCGAGCAGCTCCTAGTCGGTGTGCTCTTCGGGTACGAGAGCGGGGACTCCGAGTTCGATGGAGATGCGCCGGGGGTCAACTTCATACCGCCAGCCGACGACGGAGATACGGAGAGCGACAGCTACCTCCTGGCCCTGTATGGCTCCTACAGCTTGAACGACAACGTGTATATCGACGCGAGCGTCGGCTACGGGCTGTCCGAGTACGACATCAAGCGAAAAGCGGTCTTCCAGGAGTCCGGCCGGGCAGTGCCGCAAACAAACGCGGTTACGTCGGCAGAGCGGGGACCGACGGAGGGGAGTTACTCGTCAGCCTGGGTGTTGGCTACGACACGTCCATCGAGGCGCTCAGCCTGGGTGCGTACGTGCGAGGCGATTACGTGCGGACCTGGATCGAGTCGTACAGAGAGAGCGACGACACGCTCTCGGGACTGGCAATGTCGTTCGATCGACAGACCCGCGACTCGCTCACGTCGGTATTAGGGGGACGCGGCAGCAATGCCGCCAGCATGAGCTGGGGCGTGCTGATCCCCCAGCTTCGAGTCCAGTACGTCCACGAGTTCGACGACGACGCACAGGACGCCAAGGCGAGGTACCTCCTGGACCCTGGCGGAGCCCAATACCGCTTTAGCGGATCTGATCCGGATGAAGACTACTTCGAGCTAGCCGTTGGCCTGTCCGCGGTGCTCCCCGGTGGCTGGCAGCCTTACGCGGAGTTCGAGACGCTTCTCGGCTACGACGACTTGGATCGGTACACCTGGGTGGTCGGTATCCGCGGCGAGTTCTAGCCCCTGGCGAAGGCTGAGCCGAGCGTAGTCATCTCGTGGGCGATCCTGCTCGTCGCCGCACTCAACGCGTGTGGCCATCAACCGGGCACCGTCCAGACACCCTCCGCTGCCACGCCCGATGATCTGCTGATCGTGGACTGCCTGCTCCCCGGGCAGATTCGCCAGCTCGGTACGCGCGTCACCTACATGACCGCGCGTCGCGCGATCAAGACGACGGCCCTGGACTGCACGATCCGGGGCGGAGAGTACGTCGCGGAGGACGTGAGCAACTACGAGTCCGCACTCAGGGTCTGGAGACCCCTCGCCGAGCAAGGCGACCCGCAGGCGCAGAACTACGTAGGCGAGATCTACGAGCGCGGCCTCGGCACGGAGCCGAACCTTCCTGCGGCCGCAGCCTGGTACACGCGGGCGGCGGAGCAGGACTACGCGCCCGCACAGATCAACCTGGGGGAGCTCTACGAGCTTGGCCTGGGTGTCCCCAAGGATGTGGACGAGGCGCGGGAGTGGTATCGCAGAGCCTCGGGCCTGGGAACGACGGACGTGGAGTTCGTGTCCTCGATACCGAGCAGCGGGCGCGTCGCGGAGCTGGAAGACAAGCTCGCTAGGACCGCGACGCAGATGGCTCAGCTGCGCAGGAGACTTGCGGAAGCCGAGGATGCCGCTTCGTCGGCACAAGTCGTAGCGGCGCAGATTCCCGACCTGGAGCGCGAGCTGGCGGGCACGCGCACAGAGGCGGCCGAGCTGGAACGCCAGCTCGAAGTCATGCGGGCGGACGCGCTTTTCGAATCCGACCAAGAGCAGGCCCGGACGGCCGAGCTTCAGGCAGAGCTTTCGCAGCGTCAGGAGGAGACAAGCGACCTGCGCGATCGGATCCTCGCGTTGGAGACAGGGCGGGCGGAGCAGCGCCGCCAGAGTGGGGCCGCGATCGAAGAGCTCTCAGCGGAGAGGGAAGCCAGCGCAGCTCAGATTCGGGAGCTCGAAAGCGAGCTCGCGAATCGGTCGACCGATGTCGCGGCGCTCGAGAGTCGGCTCGAGGATGCGCGCCGAGGGGCGCTAGCCGAGGCCAGCTCCTCTCACACGCGGCTCTCGGAGCTCGAGGCTTTGCTGGCCAAGCGCCAGCAGGAGAGCGCGGAGCTGCAGACACGGATCGACGAGCTGGAGATGCACGAACTCGGGCAGCACCGCGATTCCAGCGTCAAGATTGCCGAGCTCGAGGCGGGCATGGACGCCAAGGCGGAACAGATCCAACACCTGGAAGGCCAGCTCGAGCAGGAGCGATTACGCGCAGCCGAGCTGCTCCAGAGCAGCGCGGATCCCGTCGAGATCCCTGGACCCTCCATCCAGATCATCGAGCCCTTGCCCGCACGGAGCACGGAAGTCGCGCTGCCTCCAACCCCGTCCTCCGGAGATCCCCTGACCATCGTCGGTCGGGTCGAAGCTCCGGCCGGACTCATGGCTCTACTTATAGATGGGGCCGAGCACGAGGTTAACCCGCGCGGCATCTTCAAGGTAACCCTCGAGCCCTCAGTCGAGACGCGCAGAGTGCAGATCGCGGCCATCGACTCACAGGGCATGAGAGCGGACCGCGCGGTGCTCCTTGCAGGAACCGGCGAGCCGCCGCCAGTGGAGCGACCCCCGAAACAGCCCGAGATCGACTTCGGGGACTACCACGCACTCGTGATCGGGAACAGCAACTACCTTCATCTCCCGGATCTCAAAACGCCAGGGAACGACGCAACAGAGGTCTCGGATCTGCTGAAGGAGCGCTTCGGGTTCAACGTCCGAACGATTCACGATGCGTCGCGCTACCAGGTGCTGTCCGCATTGAATGAGCTGCGCGCAACTCTCACCGAGGCCGACAACCTGCTGATCTACTACGCGGGCCACGGGGAGCTCGACGAGGCCAACATGCGCGGACACTGGCTCCCCGTAGATGCGGAGCCGCGCAGCACGGCCAACTGGATCTCCAACGTCGCGATCACCGACATCTTGAACGCAATGAGCGCCCGTCACATTCTGGTGGTATCTGACTCCTGCTATTCCGGAACCCTGACCCGGTCTGCACTCGCACAGCTCCAGAGTGGGGTGTCGGACGCGGCCCGTTTGACTTGGCAAAGGGCGATGGTAAAGAAGCGCTCGCGCACGGCCCTGACGTCGGGGAGCCTGGCACCCGTCCTCGACGAGGGCGCCGGCGATCACTCCGTGTTTGCGCGAGCCTTTCTCGATGCCCTGATTGCGATCGACAGCGTGGTCGAGGGACAGCGCCTCTGCCAGGAAATTGCGGCGCGCGTCACCTATGAGGCGCAGCGCTACCGTTTCGATCAGGTGCCCCAGTACGCTCCGATCAAGTTCAGCGGACACGAGTCGGGAGACTTCTTCCTCGTGCGGGGTGGATGAGCCAGATCAGACACCTTGCTCATACCGGCGGCGTGTGCTTCTGCAGGAACTCCACGACCGTGCGCCGTGTCTCGTCCACCGCATCCGGCTCCTTCCAGCGCTCGACAAGGGTCGCGTTCGGAGCGAGGGCAGCGATCTCTCGGGAGGTCGGCTCGGGGTGGTACAGATCGTTGCCGAGAAGGACCAGCATCGGAGTGCGGCATGCCTCGACCCACTCGCGTGACACGTTGAAGACGAAGTCGCCGTCGTACATGTTGGAGCGGAACGACGCCCAGTCCTCGTCGGTGACCTCGGGGCGGGTTTCACGCAGGGCATCGGCCCAGCCGTCGAACATCTGGTAGAAGGCCTCGCGGTTTTCGTGGGAACCGATCGTCTGCTGAAGAACTGCGGCGGCGACGCGGTCCGGCGCGGCCTCGATGACGCCCAGACAGTACGGACCGCCGATGCACCCGCCAAGCACGTGGCAGCGCTCGGCGCCCAGGTGGTCCAGCAGTGCGAGGTGGTCGGCGGTGTAGGTGTGCCAGCCGTCCTCGCCTGAGATCGGGGCGGTGGATCGACCGGCGTTGCGCTGGTCCATGGCTATGACCCGGAAGTGGGGAGACAGGGTCTCGATGGGGTTCCACGGACCGTTCTCCCAGAAGCGTATTGCGGATTGCATGCCACCCGGTGCGAAGAGGAGAATGGGAAAGCCCTCGCCGAACTCCTCGTAATAGAGCCGGGTGTCGTCACGCTCGAAGGTTGGCATCGAGACCTCCTCCTGGTTGGTACCGTGCCGGTAGCCCGAGCAACTTAGCGCATTTCGCTGGTCGAGTTCCTCCTCGGGCATGACGACAGCTACTCGCCAGCCTTCCTGGGCCGTCAGAGTCGTGATTGAACGGAAACCACCATCATCTGAGCGCAAAATCGCGCATAAAAAGCCTATCCTCACAGCATGATGATCATCGACGCGCAGGTACACGCCTACGAGAGGGACCACACCGAACGCCCCTGGGCCGCTGTACTGCACGGTCCACCCGAGGTGACCGGCGACGACATGGTAGCCGCGATGGATAAGGTCGGCGTCGACGGGGCGCTGCTGGTCTCGCCCTGGACCATGTACCGCTTCGATGCCAGCTACGCGCTCGAGGTGTACAAGGCGCACGCGGGGCGGTTCGGGCTGATCAAGCCGGTCAACCCGAACAAGGACGACGTGGCCGATACGATCGCGGAGTGGGCCGAGACACCCGGCGCGGTCGGGGTGCGCATCATGATGCTGGGCAACGTTTCGACAGATCCCGACGATACGGGCCTGAACCAGGTTCTGACCGCAGGCGCGGAGCATGGCTTGCCTGTGAACGTCCTGTGCTGGGGCAAGCTCCCGCTGCTGGGTGAGCTCGCGCGGCGTCATCGCGACACTCAGCTCGTCGTCGACCATCTCGGCCTCCCGCAGCCCTTCGAGCCGCCCGCACCCCCTGAACCGTTCGCCGATCTGCCCCAGCTCATCGATTTGGCCCAGCACGACAATGTTGCGGTGAAGGTGACCGGTGCGTGCACGCTGTCCCACCAGCCGTTCCCCTACCAGGATCTGTGGGAACCGTTGGGCCGGCTCTTCGACGCCTTTGGTTTCGACCGCTGCATGTGGGGCACCGACTGGACCCGAGCCGTCGAGCTGTTGACGTACGACCAGGGTGTCGAGGCCTTCCGGGCCAGCGACCAGTTGTCCGACGGGGATCGATCGGCCCTGATGGGCGCCACACTCCAGCGTATCTACAGCTGGTCGCCGACAAGCTAGCAACGGGTGCCCGTTGTTCAGGTTAATGTCCCACTATAGCAGCACGCCATGGATGAGATCGGCGAGCTCCGGTGCGGGACCCAGTCCACTTTTTTGGCCGCCTCCCGAACGGTCGACGGCAGGCTCCATCGGCGTCTACAATGTCGCCGTGATCGTACCCTTCGGGCCAGGCGAGCGCGCTGAGGCGGGCTCGAACTAACGCATGCGCATCGCCGTCTGCATTCGCGGGTTCACCCGGATCCGCGAGATCCTCGAGCAACAGCTTCCCGACGACGAAATCTTTGACTGCGATCGCTCGGAGGTCGTCGAGCTCGCGCCAACGGTAGATGTCTTCGTTCCAACCATCTCACCGATCTCGGCCGCCGCCTTCGCCAACGGTCGACTCAAACTCGTTCAGCAATTCGGTGTGGGCCTAGACACTGTCGACATTCCCGCGGCGACGCGAGCCGGAGTGCTCGTCGCAAACGTCTCGAGCGTGGGGACCGGCAACGCCGAGTCCGTTGCAGAGCTCGCGATTGCTCACATGCTGATGCTGTCGCGGCGAATCCCGGACGCCATTGACGGCTTCCGAAAGGGACGCGTCGGCGCAACTCCGGGACAGTGTCTTTGGGGCGGGACGGTTGCCATCCTGGGCTACGGCGGGATTGGCGAGGAGATCGCCCGTCGGTTAGCGGGTTTCGGAATGAAGATCATCGCGGTGTCGCGCCACGGCCCGAGCGGCCCCCGGGAGCGCGATCCGTCGGTCCGCCTCGACGAGCACGTCGGAGCCGAGAAGATGGGCGACGCGGTCGCCGAAGCGGATTTCGTCGTGGTCGCGGCACCGGCCACGCCCGACAACATCGGCTTGATCGGCGAGTCCGTGTTCGCGCGGATGAAGCCAAGCGCCTTGGTGGTCAACATTGCGCGGGGTCCTGTGATCGACTACCAGGCGCTCCTGCGCGCGCTGCGCGAGGGCCGCGTCGCGGGCGCCGGCCTCGACGTATTCTGGAGCGAGCCCTTCGATCCCGACGACCCGCTGCTGAGCGAGAATGTGATTCCCACACCCCACATCGGTGGTGGAACCGAGCGCAGTCTGTTGGGGATTGGGCTGGCCGCTGCGGAGAATATCCATCGCGTGCGGCGTGGCGAACTCCCACTCTGCTGCGTGAATCCCGAGGTCGGAGTCGGCCGCCTCAAAGGCTGAGCGAGTCTGGCTCGACCGAGCGCCCTATCCGCTTCATGCGCACATCTTGAGGGTCAGGCGCCACGCTTCGCGCTCCCGCTGCTCTGCCCAGGCGCGAACGATCTCCCAGGCGGCGCGGGCGATCGCGGTCTCGTGGTCGCCGAAGTCGAGGTTCTCGTGGACGACGAGGTTACGCAGGGCGCGGATGGTGTGCATCATGTTGGCCTCGTGGGCGGGGAGAAGCTCCTGGTCTCGCAAGGTCGTGATCAGCTCCGCCAGGCTCGTAGGCGGCTCCGATTTCCTGTGCTGGACCCAGAGGGCCCTGCAGAAGCGGTCGACGTAGCGCCAGGCGCCCTCGATACCGAGGGCGGCGCTGGCGGGGGGCGCGGGGGTGCGCGTGCGCCCACCGCCGGTGGCCCTTCGGGTTACCGGACCGGCCTTGAGCCGACCTCTGCGGCTGGACATGGGTTGCGGGGCGAGGCTGTTCAGAACCCTCGTGTGGCCACAGAGGGGGCACTTGCCCTTCTTGCGCACGAGCGTGCCTTCGGCCGTGAGCCGGCGGCAGGCTTCGGCGACCTTCGGGCGAGCCCGCATGCCGGTCTTTCTGGCGAGGCAGTCGTCGCAGCCGCCTCGGGCGGGTTTCGACCGGAGATACTTGAGGACCCGGTCGGTATTGCTCATGGGTGGCCCTGGCCTTTTGCTGCTGCGCAGCCGATCACTACTCTTCTTGCGTCGATGGTTTGTCTTGCGCTGCCCGCAGCTCCGCCTTTGCGGCGCGGAGTCCCGCGGTCGCGGCTCGGAATCCCACCTTCGCGATCCAGCGACCTGACCTCGCGGTTCGGAGCCCTACCTCGGCAGCCTGTTGCGCTGCCTTCGCGGCACGTTGTCCCACTGCCTTCGCCCGTCCGCCTGCACGCTCAAGGTCATTACTATCCATGCGCAACTACTCGGCCGCACCCGGGCTGGCCTTGAGGCCCTCATCTGGCCGAGTTGGGTGGGGGATAGGGCTCCGTTACCAAAAGACAGAAAAGCTCACAACCATGTTGTCAGTATCCCGACCGACAGACTCTTGGGAACGATTTCCCATATACCTGACGTTGTAGAGCGGATCGTTCTCGAGCCGGCTCCCGTTGAAGAAGTCATCGTTGTCTGTATAGAACCAGGCCGAGGAACCGCCAGGCCCAGGGCCATGAAGCTACAGAGACTCCACGCAGGAAGACTCTTCAAGATCAAGCCACGGCTCAGCTTCGTGAAGATATATGGCCCTCGCCCGGAGCGTGTGGACGTGGGGGCGCGCTCACTCCGCCCAGGGGTCCCCGGATAGTAGGATGGGCATTAGACTGGAGCTTCCCACTACGTAACCACCGCGCTACGTCTAGCGTATCGCCAACAGGCCATCCCCGGCCAAAAGGGAGACCTTTAGCTCATGAAGGACTCGTCTAGCCTCTCGGACACCACATCGATCGATTTGAGCCAGCGAGCACGAACCATGTTCGTCGTACACAAGCGAAGCTCCTGGCAAGCGGGCATCAGGGGAACACTGATCGGAGTCCTGATCCTGGCCGCGAGCGGGATTGCGCAGGGTCAGATCGATTTTAGCAAGGTCGAGATCAAAACGACCCGTGTGGCAACCGGCATTCACATGCTGGAGGGCGCCGGCGGTAATATCTGTGTTTCAGCGGGCGACGACGGTGTGTTCCTGGTGGATGACCAGTACGCTCCGTTGACCAGCCGGATCACCGCCGCGATTGCCACCCTTAGCGACAAGCCGATCCGATTCGTTCTGAACACTCACTACCATCCTGATCACACCGGCGGGAATGAGAATCTCGGCGAAGCAGGCGTTGTGATCGTGGCCCACGACAATGTCCGTGAACGGCTTGAGGCGGGCATCTTCATTCAGTTCATCAACCAGGCCATTCCTCCGGCGCCGAGGGGAGCCCTCCCTATCGTGACGTACAGCGACACCGTGACCTTCCACATGAATGGGGAAGAGATCCATGCCTTCCACATCAGCCCGGCCCATACTGATGGCGACTCCTTCGTGCATTTCCGGAAGTCCGATGTGATCCATGCCGGTGACGTCTACCGCACTACCGGCTATCCGGTGGTAGACGTCGCAGCTGGCGGGACCTACGCTGGAATTCTGGAGGCATACGGGCGCCTGCTCGAACTAGCTGGACCCGATACGAAGATCATTCCCGGCCATGGCGACCTCAGCACACGGTCTGACGTAGAACGGCAACTTGAGATGCTCGTGACCATTCGCGATCGAATTCAGGCGGCCATCAAAGCGGGCAGACCGCTCGAAGAGGTCCGAGCTTCGAAACCGACTGCCGAGTATGACGCACGCTGGGGCAGCAGCCGCATGAAAGGAGACGCGCTCGTAGAGCTTGTTTACAACGAGCTCGCCGAGGGGAGCCGCAAGTGATCGTCGAGCGGGGGAAATGTTGGGGTTCTTGGGGACGCGGGAATAGTGATATATTCAGCTGACCTGACCTCGTAGCAAGGGGGAGCTGATGACAACGCCAGAAGTCCTCAAGTCGAACTTCAACATCGTGAACCCCGTCGATTACGCGACCTGGGGCTACCCACACGACGTCTGGACGCAGCTACGCCACGAGGACCCCGTGCACTGGTGGGACCAAACTGAGGGCAATCCATTCTGGGCCGTTACCAAGCATGCCGATATCATCGAGCTCTCGACCCAGCCCAAGCTGTTCAACAGCAGCCCACGGCTCGTCATCACGCACATCCGCCAGGCGCGTCAGCAGCTCGGTGAGACCCCACTAACCCTGATCGACTTCGACCCGCCGAAGCACCTGGTGTGGCGGAGGCTCGTGAACAAGCGCTTCACGCCCGGTGCCATGAAGCGCTACCGCCCCGCCATCGAGCGGATCGGCAAGGGAATCGTCGACGACCTGTTCGCTGAGGGGGACTCGGGCGAATGCGACTTCGTGGAGAAGATCTCGGCGCCCCTTCCCATCGCCGTCATCGGCTGGATGCTGGGCGTGCCCGAGAAGGACTGGCCGCTGCTCTTCGACTGGACGAACCGCGCGATCGGCGCGCAGGACCCGGAGTACCAGACGGAAGGCGAGACGGCCCGCGAGACGTCGGAGGCCGCTACGAGAGAGTTGTTCACCTACTTCGCCGAGCTCGTCGCCGAGAAGCAGAAGGATCCCAAGGACGATCTCGTGACGGTCTTCAGCCAGGTCGAGGTGGAGGGGAAGCGACTCGACCTGCCCGACGTGCTGGCCTGGTGCTTCCTGATCGTGCTGGCCGGGAACGAGACGACGCGCAACTCGACCAGCGGCGGCATGCTCGCGTTCATCGAGCACCAGGACGCGCTGCGCCAGCTCCAGGCAGATCCCTCTCTCCTGCGCTCCGGAATCGAAGAGGTCCTGCGCTGGACGAGCCCAATCATCCACTTTGCGCGCACGGCGACGGAGGACTACGAGCTCCGCGGCAGACGGATCCGGGCGGGGCAGTCGGTGGGGCTGTTCTACGCGTCGGCGAACCGCGACGAGGAGATCTTCGAGGATCCCTTCACCTTCGATGTGACACGCGACCCGAACCGCCACCTGGCGTTCGGAGTGGGCGAGCACTTCTGCCTGGGCGCGCACATCGCACGCCTCGAGCTAGAGGTCGCCTACCGACACCTGCTGCCCCGCATCGACGAGATCGAGCTTGCCGGCGAGGTCGAGCGTCTGCACTCCGCCCTGGTTGGAGGCATCAAGCACCTCCCCATCCGCTACAAACTCCGCCCTGCAGCCTGAGACTAGCCGAGGAGCGTTGCCTACCCGTCAGCAGGTCGGCCAGTACGTCAGGGGGCGGGACTCCGGGGGCGGCACGTTGCGATTGGCAAGCAGGCCGAGATCTTGGGCAATGATGCGGCGGGTGTCAGCCGGGTCGATCATCTCGTCGATTCTCATGGTTCCCGCCGCCTCGTAGGGAGAGGTGGCCTCGGCGATCTGCTGAACCAGACGCGCGCGCTCCTTTTCCCGCTCGTCCTCATCGGCGATCGCGGCCAGCTGACGCGAGTAAGCTACGTTCACACCCACGTCGGGATCCATGAAACCGATCTCGGCTCCCGGCCAGCTGTATACGCCCTGGTTCCGCGCGTTGGATCCGTTCATGGCAGGCCAGGCCAGTCCGAAGGCCTTGCGAAGGCAGACTGTAAGGGTTGGTGTGGTCGCCGCTTCGAGCGCCTGCATCATGCGCATGCCCCAATGCAGTATCCGGTCGTGCTCGACGCGACGGCCGACCATGAAACCAGGCACGTCGACCAGGAACACCATCGGGATGTTGAAGGCATCGCACACCACAATCAGGCGGACGATCTTCTGACACGCCGCAGGGTCGAGCACTCCCGCCTGGTACATCGGGTTGTTGGCCACCAGACCGACGGACCAGCCATCCAGCCTGCCGAGGGCACACACGACATTGCGTGCGTACTCGGGCTGGAGCTCGAACAAAGAGTGGGGATCGCAAAGACGCGCGACCACCTTTCGCATGTTGTAGGCGCGCTTTCTTCTCTCGGGAACCAACAACGCGAGCTCCGGATCCGGGTCGAGAGAACCCATCGGCTCCGCCCGCGGCGCCGGCTGTCGGTTGTTGCCCGGTAGGTACGAGAGCCAGCGACGGATGGCGTCGTAGGCCTCGTCGTCCGTGTCTACACCGAGGTCGATCTGGCCGGTCTTCCGTGCATGGACGTCGACTCCGCCCACATCCTCGAACGAGATGATCTCGCCGGTGCTGGTCTCGAACACGCGGGGCGACGTCACAGCGAGGCAGGAGCCGCGCACCATCACGACGTAGTCGGACAGGGCCGAGAGGAAGGAGGAGCCTCCAAAGGACTGGCCGATGATCGCCGTGGCCATCGGAACGCGATGAAAGCGATCGGCCATGCTGAAGCCCGCTGCGGCGTCGCAGATGCCCGCGGAGCCGATCAGGTCGGGAATTCGCCCACCCCCGGTCTCGCCGAAATGCACGACCGGCGTCCCCATAGCCAGTGCCCGGTCGAGCAGGCGGTCTACCTTGCGAGAGCCGACAATGGAGCTCGATCCCCGCAAAACAGTTATATCGTCGCCGAAGACCGTCACAGAGCGACCGTCCACGGTTCCGTGGCCGCCGATCTTGCCATCGCAGGGAGTCCGGTCGTGATCCTCGATTCGCATCGATCGCGTGAAAGTGCCGAGCTCCCGGAACGATCCGGGGTCGAGGAAAGCATCGAAGTGGTCGCGGATGGTCCGCTGGCCCGCCGCATGCATCCGGGCCACCTTCTCCTCTCCCCCCATCTCCCTGCGGAGCTTCTCGGCTCGCGCGTGCAGATCGGCAACCGGGTCGCTCATCGAGATCCTCCTTTGGATCGGAGCATAGAGGAATCGAGCTCTCCTTTTGCGCGCCCTTGATTTTTCCCCATTGATTTCGGGAGCTTAGATGATCAATGTAAGGGCTGCCCGCGACGGGTGCTCAAACGCGCTATGGCCGGGCCCGAATTTGGCCGCAAGATTCGGATAGAGACTCTTCTCGAAACCTGCTCCTCTTCAGCTACGAGGCCCATGAGGGGCACAGGGAGCCGCCCATGGGAAACTTAATTCCTCTACCAACCGTGATGCGCGACGTGCCAAAAAAACAGAGTTCGCGAGAAGCTGGTGGACTGGGACCAACCGGACGCAGGCGACGAGGCGCGTTGGCAGGCAGTCCGATCCCGAGACCGCGCGGCGGCGGACGCATTCGTCTACGCGGTGACTACTACCGGGATTTACTGCCGACCCGGCTGTACCAGCCGTCGTCCCCAGAAACGCCACGTTCGCTTCTTTGACTCGCCGGCGGAAGCCGAGACAGCGGGGTTCCGCGCCTGCAAGCGGTGCCGTCCGAACTCCGCGCCAGCAATGGACGGTGTCCATGCCAAGGTGCTTGAGGCCTGCCGCTACATACAGACACGCGAGGAGCGGCCCCCAAAGCTGGCGGAAATCGGAGCCCACGTGGGTCTGAGTCCGTCGCACCTCCAGCGCGTCTTCAAGCGGGTGCTCGGATTGAGCCCGCGCCAGTACGCGGATGCGCTCCGGATGGAACGTGTCAAGGCGGACCTGCGCGCAGGCCGGCCGATCGCTTCGGCGCTCTACGGCGCGGGATTCGGGTCGACGAGCCGCCTCTACGAGCGGTCGGCCTCGGAGCTCGGGATGACGCCGGGGCGCTACCGAAAAGGCGGTGAAGGTGAGGAGATCCACTACACGATCATCCCGTCACCCCTGGGTCATGTGATGGTGGCACGCACACGTGCAGGGATCTGTCGAGTCGCCCTGGGCGAGGGCCCGCGGGTGCTGGAGGAAGACTTGCGACGGGAGCTTCCCCGGGCCGTACTGAGGAGTGGTGGACCGGAGCCGGAAAACTGGGTTCGGCCGCTGGAGCAGTACCTGAGCGGGCATTTGCCGCTCCCCGACCTTCCCCTCGATGTGCAGGCCACTGCTTTCCAGCGCAGGGTCTGGGAGACGCTGCGGGCGATCCCGGAGGGGACAACGCGGAGCTACGAAGAGGTCGCCCGCGAGATCGGGGAGCCGAAGGCTACTCGCGCCGTCGCACAGGCGTGCGCCAAGAACCCGGCGGCGCTCGTGATCCCTTGCCACCGGGTCGTTCGTAAGAATGGTGAGCTGGGGGGCTACCGCTGGGGTCCGGAGATCAAAGGGGCTTTGCTGGAACTAGAGCGCCGATTGGCGGTGGTTTTGAGCGCCGATGTCGTCGGGTATAGCCGACTGATGGCGCACGACCCCGACGCCACAGTGAGAGCCCTGACCGCCCTGCGAAAGCGGATCGGCGTCCTGATCGAGGCGCGCCGCGGTCGTGTCGTCGACACCGCAGGGGACAACATCCTCGCCGTCTTCCCCTCCGCGACCGATGCGATCCGGTCTGCGGTTATGATCCAGCGTGTCCTCGAGCGCCACAATGCGGAATTCCCGACTGAGCGCAGGATGGAGCTTCGCATCGGCGTTCATGTCGGCGAGCTGATCGTCGAAGGTGAACGCGTCTACGGCGACGGCGTCAACATCGCAGCCCGGCTGGAGCGCCTCGCGGAGCCCGGGGGCATCTGCATCTCCGCTGCGGTCCGGGACCTCGTATCCGCGCGACTGGACCTGGATTGCGACGATCTCGGAGAGCAAGTTCTTCACAACATCCCCGTCCCCGTACGGGCGTACAGCGTTCGAACATCGCGACCGTGAAGGCTAATCGTTGTACCAGAGCGACTTCGGCGCGGCAGCAGGAGAATACTCGACCCGGTTATTCCAACCTGAAGACTCTCAGAAAACGGCGATGGGATTCAGCGGCGCTCCTGTGCCGCCAGGAACTCTGAGCGGCGCCCCGACGAACAGGGCTCCAACCCTCTGCAACATGAATGACAGCGAACGCGTTTCGATCGCGCCCCCGGGTTCAACGTCGCGAATCTGCGCGGCTCGGCTTCGAGTTCTGAGCGAACACGCATCTGAAGTCACAGGCGGGCAGCGGAGCGCTGGGTCCCGTGCATCGACGGTGCGCGGACAGAGCGCAGAACCGCCGCTTGACGAAGGGCGAGCCAGCGTCAGATCACTCCGTTCAGTCTGCGCGATCACACGTGCACAATTTCAGCTTTCAGGCCGTACAAGATGAAAAGAGCCTCTTCCTTTTCCCTCTGTATCGCTGGCCAATGCCGTTTTTGTCGAGCGCCGCCATTGCGTCATCGAGCACTGCTACAAATTCCGCGTCATCGATGTTCATCCCCCGGTGTGCGCTCAACATGTCTTTCCCTTCGTAAACACTCGGACCGCCCGTGCCCTCGATGAAAAACGTGGTAACCGCATGCTTCACGGCTGCAACATCACTGTCTGCGTAACGCGGCGCAATTCGAGGGTTGTTTAGATGGAGGTCGACGAGGTCGTTCACGATTGCAGTAACGCCGTCGGTCCCACCTAGGCGGTCATAGAGGCTGGACATGGGGCGATTCTCCTTTCTTGCAGTGATATCAACGTTTGACCAGCTCGGGCACGGGCGCACTATAACCCGTCGAGTCCCGTCGTTAGAAGCTGCTCTCGGGGCAGTCCTGTCTGGGAGAAGCCTTAACCCCCTCAGGGGCCCATATGCGGTTCACCAGGCCTTGTAGCCGCTCGAGTAGGTAGCGTAGAGGAGGGCGTCGCCGGTGGGTAGGTCCACCCGCTGGTCGATGCTGACCTTGGTGGTCCACTTGGTCCAGCGGATCGCGCGAGCGCAGCTCGGCCTGGGGCAGGCGAGTCAGGCCATCGCCACGGCGGAGGAGGCTATCGCCGTTGCTCGAAGCCGTGTTGCGCGTCACCACGAGGCCCACGCGCACATCGTGTACGCCAACGCCCTGCTGGCAACGACGGGCATCGAACGGCTCGACGAGATCGAACAGGCGCACTCCCAGGCCGAGCAGCTCATCGCCGAGACCGGAGCCGCTCTGATCGCGCCGAACCTGTGCGAGAGCCGCGCCACGCTCGCTCGTCTCCATGGGGACGAGAACACCCACCAGCACCACCTCCGAGAAGCCCACCGCCTCTACACCGAGATGTGCGCGACGGGGCACGCGGAACGGGTGGCGCGAGAGCTGGTAGCCCGTCTCGAGCTGGTTTCAAGGTAGGACGGTCATGAGTGCGTTTCAGTCGTCGATCGGGACGGCGAGAGCCGTGCCGATCGCGGCGATGCGGTCGTCCTGACCCGTATCGACGAGCTGTACACGTGACAGAGCGCTGTCTGCGTCAGCGCGCACAATGTCTGCGGTCACGCGGAATGGGCTCACCTTCGCCTGAGCGGTGTAGGCGAAGTGGAGGTCCAGGGTACGGGCCGGTCGACCGAAAGCTCGTTCTGCCGCGTGGGCGGCAGCCCGCTCGAGCAGCGCGCCCATGGCGCCACCCTGGATCGAGCCGAAGCTGTTGTAGATCCGCTCGTGATGATCCAGCTCGAACTCGGCCCGTTCCGGAGCGAAGCGGAGCCCCAGGTAGTCGTCAAGGGGAACACGAGGCTCTTCATCGTCGAGCCGGTAGCGCACGAGTCCCTTCTGCCGCGGAAGAGTCAGCACCCGGTCGTCGCGACGCGGTAAACGGGTGAAGGTCACGAGAGCGAGGCCCACCGGCTCCCCGGAGTCGTCGGTGAGCCGGCTCTCGGACACCACGTTGTTCTTCCCGACTCGCAGGGGGCGGCAGCGCGCCTGCACGTGGCCGGCCCGAATCGGCGCGGCGATGTGTAGCTTGAAGTCGAGGGTGGCCACCCAGTCCGGGTTCACCTCTGCGGCAGCCAGTGTACCCGCCACGAGATCGCACATGGGAGCAATCGCGCCCATCCGCATGGCCCCACCGGGGTCGAGGAGGTCGGGCAGGACGGGCGTGCGCGCCCACACCGATCCGTCGTCCCGGTTTTCCAGTTCGATGCGGAGGTACCGCAAGATCTGGCGCGGCCCGGGGTAAATGCGGGGATCGCCCACGCCCGACCGCGGGTCAGCGGCGGTCCGAGATGCTCGTCTGCGGGCGGATCGCGCCGAGCTCTCGCATCTCGGCGATCGTCAGCACGTGCCCGCTGTAGTCCACGTCCTGCTGAGCCAGCCAGAGCACGCCGTCGGACATGATCACGGGCTCCTCGAACTGTGAGGTATCAGTGTCCTTGGGGAGCGTGAACTCGTAGCCCTCGGTCCAGACCTGCACCTCGAGGCGAATGCAGTTGACCCCGACCTTGCCCCGCAGGTCGAAGGCGGCGGCCTCCGTCATCGCTTCGAGGGCGCGCTTCGTAGTCGTGTAGCTGATGCGCCCGAAGTCGGGGGTCACGGAGGCGCCGGACGAGATGTTGACGATCCGGCCGCCCCCCGGCGAGGCCTCCAGCTGCTCGCGAAGGTAGTACATCAGCCAGAACGGACCGTTGATGTTGGCAGCGACCGTACTGTTCCAGCGCCGA
The DNA here is from genome assembly GCA_965226855.1 of Myxococcota bacterium. Classification (GTDB taxonomy): domain Bacteria; phylum Myxococcota_A; class UBA9160; order SZUA-336; family SZUA-336; genus JAUXJB01. The sequence continues at coordinate 29,771 of CBDDEE010000021.1, forward strand.
GTGTCATCCTCGAAGGCGGGCTTGGGAGGCGCGATCGCCGCGTTGTTGACTAGCAGATCGCACCGACCGAACTCCTCGGCCACCCGACGCGCCGCCGACGCGATCGCCTCCTCGTTGCGTACGTCGAGCCCGATCACCAGGCTGCGCTGACCGTGCTTCTCCACGCCCGTCGCGGTCTCCTCGATCGTGCCGGGGAGCGCGCCGGGCGACGCCGAAGTCGAGCGGGCGGTGCAAACGACGTCGTAGCCCGCCGCGGCGAGATCGACCGCGAGCTGCTTGCCGATGCCGCGACTGGCACCGGTGATGAAGGCCACGGGATCGGACATCAGACCCTCCTGTACGGGCTCGTACGGCCCGTGGTCAATTGGAAACCGCGCCGGGCGACTTCGAGTCGACCAGCGCCCTGCTCCGCGCCGACCAATCGAAGCCCTGGCGGATGCGTTCGAAGCGGCGCTCGACCGACCCCCGCATACGGGGGTCGGTGAACAGATAGAACTGATCCTGCTGGATGCCCTCGAGCGCCAGCCGACCAACGATGTCCGGGTCGAGCCCCTTGAGGAGAGCACTGTCGAGGGTCTCCCCGTCCCCCACCACGACGGTCCGCCGGGCGGAGCGCCCGTACTCGGGTGGTCGGTGTCTCCCGGCCTTGCCGATGTTGGTCGCCACGGCGCCGGGGCAGAGGACCGAGCAGCCGATGTTGGTGTCCTTGAGCTCGCTGTAAAGCACCTCGCTCATGGCCACCACCGCGTGCTTCGTCGAGTTGTAGGGGCCCCAGCCCGCGCCGGAGTTCACCAATCCCGCCATCGATGAGGTGGTGAGGACGTGTCCCCCCTCGCCGTGCGCCTGGATACGGGGAAGGAAGGCGCGGATGCCGTACAGGACGCCGAGCTGATTCACCGCGAACACCCAGTCCCAATCCCGTTGGTCCAGCTCGTCGAACCGGCCGATCCACCCGACGCCGGCGTTGTTGCACAGCACGTGGACCTTGCCGAAGGCATCGACGGTGGCCTGGGCAGCCTCGAAGACGGCCTTCTCCTTGGTCACGTCGCAGACGATGCTCGATACGCGGGCGCCCCGCTCCTTGAGTTCGGCTACTGCTCCCTCTAGGGTGCCGGCGTCGATGTCCGCGAGCATGACCTGCATGCCCGCGTCGGTGAAGGCGCGCGCCATGCCCAGGCCCATCCCGCTCGCGGCCCCGGTGATGAAGGCGGTCTTTCCTGCTACGTCCTGCATGCAGAGTTCTCCAGAGCCGGTGCCTCGACGATTCTAATCCTTCGCGGCCCCGTCGAGCGAGGGGTCACTTCCTCGTAAGGACGAACTTCTCCTCGATCGTCGCGCCCACTCTCTTCACGTGGCCGATGTACTGAAGATAGGTGCCGTTGTAGTTGCCGTCCTGAGGCCGCTGGAACTCGCCTTCGAAGTTGTAGTAGCCCGGTGTGCAGTCCTTGCTGCGCGACGTCTTGCCGCGGTTCGAGATGACCTCTTGCACCCACCACTCCTCGGCTTCTTCGGTGGGGTCGATGGAGTGAAAACCGTGGCTCCGCGCGTAGTCGATGCATGCGGCGATGTGATCGCCCTGCGTCTGAAGGACGTCAGTCAGGTTGAACTTGAACGACGCCTGGTACCCGCCCATGATGAAGAGGTTGGGGTAGCCGTGCGAGTGGATGCCCAGCAGCGTGCGCATTCCCGTGCTGTACTTCTCGTTGAGATCCAGCCCGTTCTTTCCCACGATCCTGTTGTAGATCCCGGTCTTCTGTACCTCGAATCCGGTGGCGTAGATCAGCAGGTCGACGGGGTAGACCGTGTCCTCGAAGACGGGCCCCACCTCGCGGATCTCAGTGATGCCCTTGCCCCGCGTGTCCACCAGGTGAACGTTGGGGCGGTTGAACGCGGGTAGGTAGTTGTTGTCGAAGCAGGGCCGCTTGCACATGAACATGTACCACGGCTTGAGAGACTCGGCCGTTTTCGGGTCCTTCACGACCGACTCGATGTGCCGGTGGATCCGCATCATGTAGTCGATGTTGGCGTTCTCCTGCCGGCGGACTTTCTCCTCGTGCGCCACTCCCGCCTGCCTCGCTTGCCGCTCCGGGCTGAGCTCTTGTCCGTGCAGGGAGCGCTCGCGGCGCTCCGCTTGCCAGCCCGGCTTGAGACTTCGCGCCCACTCAGGGTCGGTGGGCCAGTCGTTCTTCAGGTCGACGGAGGACGGCGTGCGCTGGAAGACCCAGAGCTCCTTCGCAGCGGCCCCGAGCTTCGGGATGGCCTGGACGGCCGAAGCTCCCGTGCCGATGATGCCGACTACCTGATCTTGCAGACCCGAGAGATCCGGCTTGGTGTAGTCGTAGTCCCAGCGAGACGTGTGGAACGAGTGTCCGGCGTAGGACTCCATGCCGCGGATCTTCGGGAGCTTGGGTTTGGAGAGCGTGCCGTTGGCGCAGATCACGAAGCGCGCCCGCATGTGGTCGCCGCGGTCGGTCTCGAGGTGCCACATCTGCTCTTCCTCGTCCCAGGTCGTGGACGTGACCGTGGTCTGGAACACGGCGAGCTCGTACAGGTCATACCGCTTGGCGATCGCCTGGCAGTGAGCGTAGATCTCGGGGCCCTTGGCGTAATGGTCCTTCGGGACGTAGCCCATCTCGTCGAGGAGGGGCAGATAGTCGTACGAGACCACGTCGCAGGCCACCCCGGGATAGCGGTTCCAGTACCACGTCCCGCCCACGTCGGCGCCCCGCTCCACGATACGGATGCTCTCGACGCCGTGTTCCCGGAGGCGTACCGAGGTGAGCAGCGCGGAGAAGCCCCCGCCAATGAAGAGGCACTCGACCGTGTCGTTGAGGGGCGGACGAGGGCTGACCTCGTCCGCGTACGGGTCGATGGCGTACTTCCCCAGAGCCCCGGTCAGTTCGGAGGTGAACTGCTCCGTTCCTTCCGGCCGGAAGTCGAGTCGCAGGTGGCGCTCGTCGGAGAACTTCTCCTTGATGCGGTCGTAATACTCCTGCGACCGCCGCGACTCCTTGTCGCCGCGATCCTGAGGCTCCTGATCCTCTCGCTCACTCATCGTGCAGTCCCCTCCTACGGCACATGGTATCAGACGCGTTTTTTCTTTGCCTTGGGAGCCGTGCGTCCGCTAGGCTGGCTCAATGGACACTCGACTCGAACTCATTGCCAGCGGATTCGGACTGGTCGAAGGACCGCGCACCGATGCCGACGGTGCGCTGTGGTTCACCGATGCTCGGGGGGCCACCATTCATCGCCGCGATCCCGGCGGCGCGATCGAGACCGTGGTTCAAGGCCGTCCGATGGTGGGCGGCCTCGCACTACACGCGGACGGCGGGCTGATCGCGTCGGGACCGAATGTCGCACTCTGGCGAGATGGAAAGTTCAGGGCTCTCCTCGAGGTGGACGGGGTGAGGTCGTTCAACGACCTGCACACCGATGCGTCGGGCCGCGTTTACGTGGGGGCCATCCGCGCCGACATCAGCGACCTGAAAGCGGCGCCGGAGCCTCCGGGGGAGGCGTACCGGATCGAGCTCGACGGCAGCACCACGGAGCTCTACGACGGGGTCGGCGTGTCCAACGGCATCGGCTTTGCCCCCGACGGCCGGACGCTCTACCACGTCGATTCCACTAGCAAAGGCCTGTGGGTACACGATGTCGACACGAACGGAGATCTCTCCGGCCGAAGGCACATTGGGGCCGCCGCCTTCGAGCGGGGCATCCCGGACGGGATGTGCGTCGACAGCGAGGGGAGCCTCTGGGTCGCCCACGTGGGCGGGCGGCGCGTGGTCAAGCTAGATCCGAAGGGCGATGTGCTCGACGAGCTGGCAGTCCCGGCTCGCTGGGTCACCAGCTGCGCATTCGGAGGTGCGGACTACCGTGACCTCTACATCGTCAGCGCGGACAACAGCGACGACGAGGCGCTGCGGGGCTGCATCTGGCGTTGCCGCCCCGGCGTCGCCGGGCACCCCACGCCACTGGCGCGGGTGTAAGGGGAATCCGGCGCCCGGCACTGCGCGCCCGTCGAGGTAGACGAGGAGCCGCTCTCGGGCTCATCATCTCTGGTCCAGACCTCGTCATCTGGATGAACGGAGGCCTAGTCGGAGAAATCGGTGGCAGTGAACTTGCTCCCCTTCCTCGGGACGCGGCCGAGGGCCATCTCTGGGGGTAGGAGGTCCGCCTTTCCGGAAGGCCCGTCCGGCTCGGAGAAGTAGCCAGAGCGTAGTTGCCCTGCGTGTAGCCCAGGAGCTCTTGCAGCTCCGGAGCCAGGTCCCGTGCGATGCGCGGCGGGCACGACAGATACTGGTTCTCCTCCTGTCGCAGCCAGCCCAGCGTGTAGGAGATGTTGAGCCCCATGCGCGGCAGCCCGGACTGGTTCTTCCCGCCGCCGTGGATGATGCTACCCGTGTAGAGCAGGACCGACCCCGCGGACATCTCTGCGTGGCAGATCTCGTCGGCTTTGGCGCGACGCTCCCAGTCCCAGGTCTGGCTGCCGGGGACGAGGCGCGTGGCCCCGTTCTCCGCGGTGAAGTCGGTGAGGGCCCAGAGGGTATTGAACTGGGGCTCGATCGATCGCGGCAGGTGGGTACCCCAGGCGAGCCGGTCGCGGTGCAGCATTTGCGCGCCCTGTCCGGGGTGGATGCGGATGATCTGGGTGAGGTGCAGCAGGACTCGCTCGGCGTACGGGGCCAGGAACTCCTTCGCGGCCTCAAACACCTGATCGTGTAACACGAGGTCGCGACAGGTCGGGGTCCGCGCGACCAGGGCGCCGGTGCGCTGGGTCTCCCGCCCCGAAAAGTCGTCGCGCCCAATAGGGGTGACTTCGACGTAGGGCATGACCTCGTCGTACATCTGCTTCACGGTCTCCGGCGCAATCGCGGCGCGGAGGATCGCGCCGCCGTCCCGGTTCATGACGTCCAGGAGGGTCTCCCGATCGACGCCGAGTTCGAGTGTGGTAAGCCTTGCCATGTCTCCTCCGCGCGGTCTACCCGAAGGGTCCCGCAGCCATCTCGCCCCCGTCCACGACAAGCGTGGTCGCCGTCAGGAAGCGCCCGGCCGGGCTGGCAGCGACGAGCGCCATCGCGGCGATGTCTGCCGGCTCGCCGATCATCCCGAGGGGGTTGATCTGGATCCCCTGCTCCTCGACCGCCTTGACCAGCCCGGCTGCGAGCTCGGTGCGAACCAGGCCGGGGGCAATGGCAACGGCTCGGATCCCGTCCTTGGCCCACTCCTTCGCGAGCATCTGGGTCAGGCTGATCAGCGCCGGCTTGGACGGCGAGTAAATGCCCAGCCCGGCGGCGGGACGGATGCCCTCGTTCGAGACCACGTTGATGATCGTTCCGCCGCCGCGCTCCTGCATCGAGCTTCGGCAGAGCTGACACAGGCGAATCGGCGCCCAGACGTTCACCCCCAGCACGCGGTCGAACTCGTTGCGCGTTAGCTTCGAGAGCGCGCCACCCTGGTCCCCCGTCGCAGCGTTGTTGACGAGGATGTCCACACCGCCGAGCTCGCGGCACACCGTGTTGTACACTCGCTCGAGCTCGTCCGGTCGAGAGACGTCGGTCTGCACGGCGAGCGCGCGATGACCGCAGGTTTCGAGCTCTTTGGCAGTCGCCTCGAGCGCGCTCTGGCCCCGCGCCGCGATCGCGACGTCGGCTCCGTGCTCGGCGAAGGTGAGCGCGATCGCACGCCCGATCCCCTTCGATCCGCCGGTCACGAGTGCTGTTTTTCCGTCGAGGGAGAGGTCTACAATCGCCATCGCGTCTCCTTCCAATGCAGTATAGAGCCTGCCCCCGACGAGGTGAAGGCCCTCCTCCGAGTCTGGAGCGGTCATCCGCGAGGTGTTATTACAGCGCCTTTACTCCGCCCCAGGTGGAAAGCGGGGAATCAGGCGCTGCCAACGACGCGATTCGGCAAACTCGTCGAATGCCCTACCGAATTGCTCCCGGAGGAGGCCCTCCTCGTACTTGGCTCGATGTAGGAACAAGGGAGCCACTAGAGCAACGACCAGCCCAGCTACCACTGGCGACAGTGAGGTGATCGCGCTGCCTAGAATAAAGTGGACCCAACCTGCGTAAACTGGATGAAGGAGGAACCGGTAGGGTCCGCTCTGATGTAGCTCTTGATCTGGCAGCATCTCGGAGTCAGTGGAAAACGACTCGCGCAGGGTGTAAAGCCCGCTGACCAGCAGCGCGGAACCGAGTGCCGTCCAAGCGACCCCGATCCACGAGACTGCCGCAGCCCAAAACGTGGGGAGCACCAACGCGAGGGAAGCGATCGGAAGTAACGCGATGTAGCGCTCGAACAGGTCTTTGCCAAACGAAGGTTCACCGGTACCGAGAGAGAACTCAATGACCTCGAAGGAAGCCATGACCAGCGAGAACACCAGCCCAACAGCAAGTTGGGGCGCACGTTGGATTAGGAACGAACGTTCACGTCGTATCCCGGTTCCACGACGAATTAGACCCCTGAGCAGCTGAGGCAACGCCACGGCAGACGTAATGATGAACAACCAGAGCCAAGCTAATGGTGCACCGCCGAGTTCAAGCTGTGTCGCGACCGTACCCTCCATCTCTGCGTCGCCCCAAAAGGTTGACTCTTATCAGTCGCTAAACAGTCGAAGAGTGTGGAAGGTTCCCGGGTAGCGCTACCATCTTTCAACCCAGGGCCGCAGCACGACCTCGAAAGCCCATGTCGACCGATGCTGCCGGTGGAGTTGAAGGTAGGTTTCCGCAATGTGCGTCGGGTCCGCCATGTTGTCGTCGACCGTGGTCCCGGCCAAGCGATGCCGGCGGGTGCCGTCGTCCTGAGTCCAACCAATCGCCGCGTCGATCGGAACATGAGCTACATGGATGCCCTCTGGCATGAGCTCTCTTGCCATGCTTTGGGCCAGGCCCGACTTACCGTGAGAGGCCATGGCGAACGCGCCACTCTTCGGGTACCCCTTGAAGGCCGCGCTCGCGTTGGTGAAGAGGATGGTGCCCCGGTGTCCGTTAGCAGGTGCCGGGGCGGACAGCATGCTGTTCGCCGCTTGCTGGCCCACGAGAAACGCGCTGTACGCGGAATTGCGTAGTGTCTCGAGAACCAAATGTGGGTCGGCTTCCGTGATTCGCTTGCGAAAGATGTCTCCCGTCCTCCCGTCGATGTTGTGCACTACGAGTTTTGGCCGGCCGAGGTCCTCGCTCACCGTTCGAAACAGCTGAGCCACTGACTCGGGCTCTGTCGCGTCGCACCGGTAGCATCGCACGCCATGCTCGATCTCCAGCTTCTCAAGCACGGGTTTCTTTGGGTTCCGCGCCGCGACTGCGACCCTCATGCCCTCTCGCGAGAAGAGCCTGGCGCAGCTCGCACTCACTCCCGGACCGCCACCTATGATCAGGGCCACTTCCTCTTCGTCTGTTGTAACCGAGCGTGTGACAGATCCAGTCATCGTAGCGTCTACTCCTCGCCCCGCGGCTCATCGAGAGACGTCGAAGGCCAGTTCGGAAGGTCCAAGAACGATATGTCCCAGCTGAGCGTCGTTGGATGATGTTCGCCCCGGCTGAGCTGTAAGAGTCGCTAACTCCGCAGTGAACGCAGCTCCCCACGCGCGAGTGTGATCGCCGCGTCCATCGCACGCGTCAAGCTGGTTTCGCTGGCGATACCTTTACCGGCAATGTCGAATGCGGTGCCGTGATCGACAGACGTGCGCACGAAGGGGATGCCCATCGTGGCCGTTACGCTGTCCTCGAAGTGGTGCACCTTGATCGCGATGTGCCCCTGGTCGTGATAAAGAGCCAGCACCGCGTCGAACTCGCCGTTGATCGCCCGGTTGAAAACCGAGTCGGCCGGATACGGTCCGAGGATGTCCAAACCCTCGGCGACCGCGGCGTCGACGGCAGGTGCGATCTCGTCGATTTCCTCGCGGCCGAGCAGGCCGCCCTCGCCACCATGCGGATTGAGCGCCGACACCGCGACGCGCGGCCGCGCGATGCCCCAGCGCGTGAGGCTGTCCACCGTGAGACGCAGCTTCGCCAGCACGTTGTCCTTCGTCACATAGCGCGCCGCGTCGATGAGCGATTTATGCGTCGACAGATGTGCCACCCGAAGAAACTGGTTCATGAGGATCGTTGCGGTCAGCTTTGCCCCCGTCAGCCGGGCCAGGATTTCCTGATGGCCGATATCGCCGATGAAGCCTGCCGCGTGCACGGCCTCCTTGTGAATTGGACACGTGACCACCGCTTTGACGCGGCCTGCGAGGGCCAGCGATGTTGCCGATTCGATCCACTCCACGGCGGCGCGCCCGCAGGCGGCGCTTACCTCGCCCGTAGGGGCGTCATCGGGCTTTAGGTTGGCCAGGTCGAGGACCTCGATCGTGTCCGACTCGCCAGTGACGTCTTCGACAGTGTCGACCGCACGAACGGAGACGTCGGCGCCAACGAGCTCCACAGCCTCCTCGAGGGCCCAGGTCACACCGACGACCACGGGCACGCATCGCGCATGGAAGTTCTCCTTGGCGAACGCGCGTACCAGGATCTCTGGCCCAATCCCGGAGGCGTCACCCATGGTCACCGCAATGCGCGACAGCTCCTTCATCACGCATAGCCTATACCGGCCGCGTCGTCGCCCGCAAACGTTGTCTGCGCAGGCAGCCAAAGGCACCTTCTTCGGTGTAACGAAGAGGGCCTGGACGCGGCCCACAAGGCCCTGGGCCTACCGGCTCCACACGCCCCATGGAGCGCCACGCTAGCGCGAGGGAAAGCCGTACAGCTTCACCGCGTTGTCGTGGACCATCTTCCGGGTGACCTCCGGATCGATTCCGGCGAAGTTCTGCGCGACGAGCTTTCGGGAGAACGGCCACACCCCTTCGGTGTGGGGATAGTCGGAGCCCCACATGAGATTGTCCTCGCCCATCAGTTCGCGTGTGAGCACGCCCGCGCGGTCGTTTTCGAAGGTCGCGTAGAACTGGCGCCGGAAATATTCGGTCGGGGGACGGTCGAGTTTGGGTTCGAGCCAGCCGCGGTGGTCGGCCCACCAGTGGTCCATGAAGCCGAGCACGTTCGCGATCCAGCCGATACCGCTCTCGACCAGGGCCCAGCGCATATCGGGGAAGCGCGCAGCCGCACCGCCCCAGATCAGGCGCAACAGTGGGTCGCTCATCTCGATGCGCAGCAGGCTGATGATGATGCCCCCGGCCCCGGGACCATGTGCCTTGCCGAAGGGGTCGCGACCCCCGATGTGGATGCTCGCCACCACGCCCATGTCCTGAAGGGTGGCCCAGAGCGGATCCCAGTCGGGCAAGTTGTAGGGGACGTCGTCATTCCAAGCCGGGAGCATGACGCTTTCAAAGCCGAGCTTTGCCGCGCGCTCCGCTTCGCTGATGGCCCAGTCGACGGGTCCGCGGTTGGGCAGCATCGCGACGCCCTTGAGGCGCTCCGGGTAGGTGCTGCAGAACTCTGCGAGCCAGTCGTTGTACGTGCGGCAGCAGGCGTAGAGGTATTCCGCATCGGGCGCGCGCACGAGGGTCAGGCCGACTCCGGGGTAGATCACCTCGCCCGACACCCCATCGAGATCCTGGTCCTTGATGCGCTCGTCGGGATCCCAGCTCCCGGGCCGATTGTCTTCGTATCGAAACCCCTTCGGGGCGGGGATCTCCAGGCCCTGGGCCTTGAGATCCGCCATCGCCCCCTCGAAGGCCAGCGGGCGCGGGCGCAGACCGTCGATCACGATGTAGTCGCTTCCGTCGGATAGCGTGGCGATCCGCGGCGCGCGATCGCGCCAGGCTCGATCCAGTCGAGTCGTCCAGAGGTCGGCGGGTTCCACGACGTGGGAATCGGCGGAGATCAGGCGCTCGGTGTACTCGCTCACGGGCGTTCTCCGGCTCCGTGCGAATCGGAGCTTACCAGATCGGCTGAACGGATAGGGAGTCGTAAAGAGGGTTTTCTGGTTATGGGAATAGCCTTCTCATGGGAGGCCTTCCTAGCCGCCTTCCTCGTTGGTCGGTGGTGAATAGCCAGGCTTCCTCCAGAGCAGCTGGTTATGGTTCCTTGACCAGACCGCTATAACCTCACCCAAGTAGAAGTACAGCATGAAGCGCCCCTTGCTCGTTTCGATGGCTCGGCGATGCCCGTACTGCCAGTTCGGAAGAGGCTCGACCCCCCACACATGCGATCCGAACTGTGGATTCGCAGCGAGAAACTGTCGTACAGCGGCATCCATGTTGGGAGTGGCTTCGCGTTGAACCGTGCGGCCGGATCGATCGGGAAATATCGCGGAGCCCCCAAGCAGCCAGACCATCGCCACAAAGACGACCACTACCGGGATCATCCACCAACGCACTGCAGACCTCGAAGACTCACCCCAACAGCATAGCCACACTGTGAACAAACCCGAACGTTGGCCATGATGCGACCGCCGCAGTCTGGGGGCACTTCACTGACGGCATGCGAGCGATTCTACAGCCTTGCTGGAAGCGCCTTCCAGAACGCTATGTGACGAGAGGGGTGCCTTCCTCCCCCTGTAACCCATGGACACGCAGCCGCAGTAAGATGAGGAAGCAGGCCGAAGCAAGACCCGACGTGCCAAACAACATGCACATGACCATGATCTGATACCTCGCGGCGATAAGCGGAGAGACGCCCGCCAGAATCTGTCCCGTCATCATCCCGGGCAGGGCGACAAGCCCCACAGCGAAAAGCGTATTAACGTTGGGAATCAGAGAAGCCCGGAATGCGATGTCTCGTGCTTGCTCGTACTTGGCATGGCGCTGGATCTCCGAGTAAAACCGTTCGGCCGCGAGACTGACGGTATTCATTGCATTAGCGAAGATCATACCTGCAAGGGGAATCAGATAACGCGGCGAGTACCAGGGAGCCAGATCGAGCACTCCCTGCGTAATCAACACCAATACGAAACCGCCTCCAACTGCTATAGAGAGCAAGGCACTGATGTAGAGTGCCCGTCTCCTTTCAGCGATCGAGCCCAACGCTATCCAGCTCGCTGCGGAGACCATGACGGCAACGACCCCGATCACGAGCCAGACGCTGTCAGACTCGAATATGAACAGCAGGAAGTAGCCGATGATCAGGAGCTGACTGAGCATCCTCAGAGCCGCATAGAGCGCATTTCGATAGTCGAGTGACCAGCGGAAGAGAATGGCTACGACTACGAGGACTGGAATGAAGGCCAGCGCTAGGTCTGCAAGCGGTATGATGAGTACTGAATCGTTCATGACTCGCGCAGTCTCCTGTCCGAGGGACAGCGTTACAGAGTAACGTAAGAGTTTGCTAAAGTTTCACTCTCAGTTAGACCCCTCCGCTGCGATCTCCGCTTCCAATGGCCTGCTACGCCGCATCGGGTTTCCGGAGAGCTAACGAGTAAAAGCGCCCGGAGCACCACCCTTGATCTGTCCCGCCTGCCAACATGAGAACCCGGCCGATGCGAAGTTTTGCCAGGAGTGTGGAGCTCGCTTCTCTATCGCGTGTTCGCACTGTGGTACGGATCTGCCTTCGGCCGCGAAGTTCTGTCACGAGTGTGGTCGGTCGACGACGGATACGCCACGACTCGATCGCGACCCCCGCGCCTACACCCCGAATCACCTGGCCGACAAGATCCTCCGGTCGAGGTCCGCCTTGGAAGGCGAGCGCAAACAGGTGACGGTGCTCTTCGCAGACGTGAAGGGCTCGGTCGAGCTGTCGGGCCAGGTCGATCCCGAGCAGTGGCACGTGATTCTCGACCGCTTCTTCCAGATCCTCACCGACGGCGTGCACCGCTTCGAGGGGAGCGTGAACCAGTACACGGGCGACGGCATCATGGCGCTCTTCGGCGCGCCCATCGCTCACGAGGATCACGCGCAGCGTGCCTGCTACGCGTCTCTCCACCTGCGCGACGAGCTGCGGCGCTACGCCGACCAACTGCGCGTGGAGCGAGAGCTCAGCTTCGCAGTGCGTGTCGGCCTCAACTCCGGCGAGGTCGTGGTGGGAAAGATCGGCGATGACCTGCGCATGGATTACACCGCGCAAGGTCATGCGGTCGGACTGGCTGCCCGCGTCGAGCACCTGGCCGAGCCGGGTCGCGTCTACTTGACGCAGCGCACCGCCGGACTCGTGGAGGGTTTTTTCGAGCTGCGCGATCTTGGCAAGTCCAAGCTCGCCGGAACGGACGATGCGCTCGCGATCTACGAGCTCGAGGGCGTGGGCGAGGCGCGAACCAGGCTCGACCTCGCTCGTTCCCGCGGCTTCTCGCGCTTCGTGGGGCGGGACGACGAGATGGCCACGCTGGAGGCGGCTCTCCAGCGGGCGATGGAAGGTCAGGGACGGGTCGTGGGTGTGCGCGGTGAGGCCGGCCTGGGCAAGAGTCGGCTCTGCGACGAGTTCGTACGGACCTGCAGCGCGAAGGGGATCGCGGTCTACTCGGCCCACTGTCCGTCGCACGGCAAGACGGCTCCGTTCCTTCCTCTGCTCGAGCTCCTCCGGGGCATCATCGGAATCGATGAGCACGACGATCCTCCCGCGGCCCGCGAGAAGATCGCAGGGAGACTCGTGCTGCTCGACCCGCAGTTCCAGGAGCGACTACCGCTGGTATTCGGATTCCTGGGAGTCCCCGATCCCGAGCGCGCGGTCTTGCGTGACGATCCCGAGAACCCGGGCGCTCAGCAACGGCAGGGCTTCGCATTTATCCGCCGACTGGTGCAGGCGCTGAGCGAGCGCGAGCCTATCGTCCTCTTCGTCGACGACGTGCATTGGATCGACTCGGCGAGTGACGCGTTTCTTGCGCAGATTGCGGAGGCCGTAGGAGGGACGCGGACCCTCTTGCTCGTGAATTTCCGCCCCGAGTACAGCGCGGAGTGGATGTCGGGAACGAGCTACCAGCAGCTTCCCCTGGTGCCCTTGTCGCGGGAAGCTGTGGCCGAGCTACTGCGCGATCTTCTCGGCAACGACGCCTCCGTAGGGGCGCTGCCCGCGCTCGTTCACGAGCGGACCGAGGGAAATCCCTTCTTTACCGAGGAGCTGGTTCGCTCTCTCGTCGATTCCAAACACCTCGAGGGTTCGGAGGGTGCGTACCGGCTCGTGACTCCCGTGGAGCGTCTCGAAGTGCCTGCGACGGTGCAAGCGGTGCTGGCCGCGCGGATCGATCGCCTGCCCGAGCGCGAGAAGCAGGTCTTGCAGACGGCAGCGGTGATCGGGCGGGTATTCACCGAGCCCATCCTCGAGGCGGTCGTATCCCTTCCTGTGAACGAATTGCGCGCCGCAGTCGAGACCTTGAAAGTGACCAACTTCCTGAACGAGCGGGCGCTCTATCCCGACACGCAGTACGTCTTCCGGCACCCACTGACTGAGCAGGTTGCCTTCGAGTCGCAGCTTCTGGAGAAGAGGCGTCCAGTGCATGCGGCGGTCGCGCGAGCGCTCGAAGCGTACAGCCCGGAGACTCGCGACGAGCAGGCGGCTCTGATCGCGCAGCACTGGGAGCGGTCGGGCACTCCTCTCGAGGCAGCCCGCTGGCACCGACGCGCCGCGGACTGGATCGGCTGGAGAACCGTGGCGGAGACAGCCCTGCACTGGAGGTCGGTCGTGGAGCTGCTCCGGGATGTCCCGGAGTCGACGGAGACCGAGGCGCTCGCCCTGGAAGCCCAGACACAGATCGTCTCGTACAGCTTTCGCATTGGAATCTCGCCAGAAGAGACCGAGCAGCTATACGCAGACGCGAAGCTGCTGGCACGCAAGCGAAGCGACTTGCCCGCTCAGTGGCGACTGGAGACAGGGTACTACTACAGGCTCACCGATCGCGGTCGCCCCAGGGAGGCGCGAGCTCACGTGCAGTCGCTCCTGCCGATCGCCGAGCAGCTCGACGACCCCGGCGTCTCGGCTTCGACGGCTTGCATCGTCGCGGCCAATCAGCTGCGCTTGCAGGACTCACTGCAGACGCTCGAGGCTGCACTCGCTCGGCTCCCGACGGATCCGCGAGACCGCACCGATCCGCGTGGCGAGGACCCTTACCTGATCCTCCGGTACCTGCGGGGCTGGTACCTGTGTCTGCGCGGGAGCCCTCGCGAGGGTCTCGAAGAGCTGGAGCAGGTGCTTCGGCTCGCCCGTCCCGGGGAGCGCGCCGCGGGTCAAGCGCGGGGCACCTGCGCGAGGTTTGCGATCCTGATGGGCGACCGGCCCCGCGCGCTGTCGTACAGCCAGGAGGGACTCCACAATGCGGAGCGGACCGGGAACGTGGGCGGCCGCGTGGCCGCGCTCGGCTGGGTCGGCGGGGCGCAGCTTCTGGAGGGGGAGGCCGACCGCGCCATCCAGACTCTCACCGAGGCGCTCGAGCTCGGTACGAGAGAGCAGGTCTTCCAGGAGTTCGAGCCGCTTCGCCAGGGACAGCTCGCACAGGCGTACCTGCTGCGCGGCGATCGCGACAAGGCCCGAGCGATGGCCGAGCAGGCCACTGACCGACTCGAGGAGCGCGTGCAGACCAAGTGGAGCATCGAACCTCGCATCGTCCGGGCCCGCGTCCTACTCACGACGGATGGACGTACCGCTGCCGATGAGATCGAGGTGCAGCTTCGTCAGGCCGGGGCCGCCCTCGACGCGAGCGGCGCTCACATCTTCATGCCCTTCGTCCGCGAGGAGTCTGCACGCCTGATGCGTACTCGCGGCGACGCAGACTGGGAGCGCGAGCTCCGCGAATCCCAACGCCTCTACACTGAGATAGGCGCGACGGGACACGCGGAGCGGGTGGGGATAGAACTGTCAGTCTGAGTCGGCGCCCGTTCACGCCATGTGCTTGGGACCTCTCAGCTTCGCGACTCGTGTGTTGAGTTGGATCATCAGGTTAATTTGGAGGATCAGTCCGATCCCGAGCCCTGCATGCGGCGGCCGAATCGGTCGATGTACTCCAGTTCGATGCCCTGCTCTTCGATGATCTGGTCTACCGCTTCGATGAGCGGCGCGGGATCGACGGGGGTCAGTTGGAGAAGGTGGTCCGGCCGGTCCAGGGCGTCGTTGATCTTGAACGCGTCGGGTGCGGTGTCGTTCAGTTCGTCCCACATGATCGGCATTGCCACGGGGGCGCCTTTGCGGGCCCGCAACGACCACGGCGCCACGACGGTAGCGACGCCCATGTTGCGCATCCAGTCGATGAGGACCCGGCCCCCTCGGTTCTCCTTGAGGAACTCGTTCGTCAGGAGGTCGGGATGCCGTTGCAACAGGATCGCGGCGAGTTTGTGGGCCGTCCGAGTCATCGACTCCGTTGGGAGCAGACGCGCGCACACGTGGTAGCCCTTGCCGCCGGTGGTCATCGGCGTCGTCTCGATGCCGAGCTCATCGAACAGCTCCTTGCACGCCCACGCTGCCTCGCGCGCACCCGCGCCACCTCTTTCGGGGGGATCCAGGTCGATCACGAGCCGATCCGGCCGCCAGGGGTCGTGTTTCGTCGCGAGGGGGACGTGGAATTCGATCGTCGCCTGGTTTGCGAGGTACGCCAGCGCGTCGGCGGTCGAGGCCGCGGGGTGAACGGTCACCCCCTCCCGACGAGGCATCTCGATGCGGCCTATCAGGTCCTCCGGGTAGTGCTTAGCGACGTTCTTCTGGAAGAACCCCTTCGCGGCGATGCCGCGCGGGTGGCGAACCAGGGTGAGGGGTCGTTCGAGCAAGTGGGGGAGCATGTGCGGCGCGACCCGGTAGTAGTGCGCGACGACGTCGCCTTTGGTCACGCCGGCCTCCGGGAAGAGCACGCGGTCCGCGTTCGAGACCGTGATAGCGGGTCTTGCCGGCACCCTGCGGGCGGCTCCTACCCGGGCCCGGATCCGGCCGTCCTTGATGGCTTGGGCGGTTGCCAGGGTGTCGGCCTGCTCAAGCGGTTTGTCGGTCCGGTAGCGTAGGACGCGGGCAAAACGAAACGCCAGCTTGCTGTCGTAGCGGCGGCTGGGGAAGAGCTCGGCGAACGCCACCTCCACCACCACCTCGGGGCGGACGTAGACCGTGGTCTCGTCCCGGTGCGTCTCCAGTTCGAGGAGCCGCGCTGTCTGCCAGTCGAGCATCTCGTCGGTCATGCCCTTGAAGGTCTTGCCCAGCATGACGTAGGTGTCCGTCGCTTCGTCGCGGACGCCGAGGTGGAGGTTGCTCAGCAGTCCCTCCCGCCGGCCGTTGCCCCACTCCGCTCCGAGCACGACGACATCCAGGGTGTGGGCCGGCTTGATCTTGAACCAGTGCGCTCCTCGGCCTCCGGCGGTGTACGTCGATTCGGGGTCCTTCGCAACGACCCCTTCGTCGCCCCGATCGAGGACGTCCTTTAGAAACGCGGAAGCCTCCTCGGGGTCTTCCGTGAGGAGGCGGCGCACGCGGTTGGGGGGCTTTGTGATCCGATGCAGCGCCGCCAGGCGGATATCGATGGGGCGGTCGATGAGCGAGACACCGTCGGCCATCAGGCAGTCGAAGAAGACCGGGGTGACGGTGGGGTACTCGCCCGGCTCGACCACCCGGGCGGAAGACTTCCGGCCGAACCGTTCCATCGCCGCACCGAAACCCAGCGGCGCCCCGCCCGCAGCGAACCGCATGATCTCGCCATCCAAGATGATCCGGTCCACGGGGAGAGCTCGTGCGTACGCGACGATCTCCGGAAGCGACGGTGTCATCCAGCGCAACGATCGGCTGTACAACTCCACCCGATCGCCCTGGCGGTGCAGCTGGAGGCGCATGCCGTCCAGCTTCTCTTCGAAGATGAGGGGGGACTTCTTCAAGAGCGCGTCGGCGGGGGTGTCTGCGGCCTGGGCGAGCATCGGGAGAACCGGTCGGAAGAGTTTCAGATCGATCTGCCGAAGCGCTGCCTCCCCGCCTTTGAAGGCCGCGAGGGCGATTGCCGGAAGCTCTCCCGACAGCATCGCGGCGCGGCGGACGACGTCGCCCGGCACGCCGGCCGCAGTCGCGATCCCTTCGATTATGACGCCGCCCAGCGCGCCCTGCCGCAGCTCCCCCGCGAGCAGCCCCACGAGGAACCGCTGCTCGGCTTCGGTCGCCTCCCCGAGGAGATCGTGCAGCAACCGCTCCCGAACCCCCTGCGACCCCGGCCCCGTGGCCTCCTGCACCGCAATGAGCGCGCGGTCCACGTCCTCGACCGTAAGGCCCGGCAGTTCGGATGCCGCCACGCCCTTGCCGTACTGATGCGCGCGTCCCTTGCTGATGCCGATGCGGCCCTGGAGCAGATCGCCAGACATCCACGCGACGATGGTGCGGAGTTCGTGCTCTGTACGCCCCTGCAGGAGGCGTGCGATCGCCCCGATCTTGGCGGTCCGCGACCGAGTCGCCTTGAGCTGTTCGGAGACCTCGACGATCTGATTCAGGAGCACGGGCTAGGAGTCGGTGCAAAGCTGGGCGATCGGTTCTCCACTGTCCCTCCCGAGGTCAGTCCAGAGCGACGATCTGGCGCACACACTCTTCCGGGCCCAGGTCTCCCTCGAGCAGGCTGTTCAGGAGCTCGACGAAGGGCGCGGCAAGGCCCTTCGCCCGCGCGCGCTCGGCGAACATGTGGGTCGCGCGGACGCCCTCGCTCACCATGTGCATCTCTTCGCGGGCCTCCTCGAGGGATTTGCCCTGGCCGAGCTTCTCGCCCATCGCGCGGTTCCGCCCGTGTGGAGAGGTGGCTGTAACGAACAGGTCTCCGATTCCGGCCGGACTGAGCGCGGTCTCCGGTTGCGCACCGAGGGCGGGCAGAAGCCGGCAGCCTTCGCGGTAGCCCGCGTTGAAGGCGGCCGCCTTCAGGTTGTCGCCACCGAGCCCGAGCGCCTTGAGCCCGTCGACGATGCCGCAGGCGAGCGCGATCACGTTCTTGAACGCGCCCCAGAGCTCGGCACCGTGGGGGTCGTGGCCAGCGTGCAGGCGCAGCGTCGGAGTAGAGAGCGTCTCGACCAGCTGCTCGGCGATGCCCGGCTCCAGACTCGCCACGAGGGCCGTGCTGAGCACGCCCCGAGCGACCTCGGGCGCGATCGTTGGACCAGTCAGCACCGCAAGGGAGTTCTGGAGGCCTGCGGCCTTCAGCCTGACTGCGATGGCCTCCGAGACCAGCTGGTCGCCAGGGGCCAGCCCTTTGGCGACGTCCACCAGGATGTGACGTGGGTCGAAGCGGGGCGCCAGGTCGTCCACCACATCGAGGATGACGCCCGAGGGGACGGCGAGGATGAGGATGTCGGAATCCTCGAGAACCTCGTCCGCCTGCATCGAAACGCGCATCCCGGAGAGGTCGACTCCGGCCAGGTATTTCTCGTTCACCTGTCGCTCCGAGATGGACTCGTAGACCTCGTCCTCGATCGTCCAGCCGCTCACGGTGCGGCCGTCCATCAGCCAGACCTTCGCGAGCGCCGTTCCCCAGTTCCCGAGCCCCAAGACCCCGATACGCGCCATGGGATCTACTTACCACGTCCCGCTGCCCGACGGGGCCGTCCTATAGACGGCGGACCTGCGCGGTGCACCGCCACGGCTAGCGCCACGGCGTCCGGACATCACGCGCGAGTGTTCGGCCGAGCCGTTCCCCCCGCTGCTACCATGCTGCGAGGGCGGCTCCCTTCGCCGTCGAAGGCTCGCCGCCAAAGCTAGTTAAGGCAGCAGCGGGAGGCCAAGTGGAGCACAGCGACACTCTTCTCACGATCGCCGAACTCGCCGTAGCCCTTGCCGGCTTCGCGAGCCTGGTCAGCGTCATCGGCCGTCGCCAGAGCAACACATCGCACGCCGTTGATTCGATTCGCCTTCGAATGATGCTCGAAGTGGCGTTTCGCAACGCGGCCTTTGCTCTCTTGCCACTCCCTTTCCTTCAGCTTGCACCCTCCGATCCGATCGTTTGGCGGATTTCAAGCGGGCATACGTAGTCGTAACCGTTGCCTACTTCTTTCTTCGAATGCGCCCCAACGATCGCCCTCGCGCGTGGCTCAGCGTCTCCATGGGGATTCTTCTTTCGATCACAGTGATCGTGGGCTCGGCCAACGTTCTCGGACTGGGCGGCTCCAACGCGTTCTCCCTCTATCTCGCGAACCTCTTGCTTGGGCTTGCCGCCGCTAGCCTCTCCTTTTTGTCGGTCGCCGCTTCCATCTTTCGCGTAGAGCAGAGTTGAGACGGACCCCTTCTTGCGGCACTTTTGGATAGGCGCGACGCTAACTAGAGACGGCGGTTGGCCTTTGCGGCTACAGCTGGCCGTCTGCAACAAAGTAGGGAGATGCGTCGTAGCCGCCCTCGTGTCTCCTAAAGCTCATTCGTGTCGCAACCGATCTGGGCCGTGTGGCACCTTTTCACCTAGCGGCCTCCCGAGCGCGGATCGGCGCGGTTCTCTGTGCCGTTCTTGTATCAGGGTGCGGGCGTGGAGCGCACGTCCATACGCTGCCGTCGCAACCTCGCGCAGAAACAGGTCCGGAGGACCCTTCTGCACATCGGCCGGATGGCGCTACGACCAACCGCCTCCTGTGGCCGGTTCGCGGACGGATCTCGTCCGACTTTGGGGGTCGTAGAGGGCGCCGCAACCACCTGGGGATTGACGTTCGCGTTCCGCCGGGCACGCCCATTCACGTCGCAGCCCCCGGGCACGTAACGTTCAGCGGGCGAATGCGCGGCTACGGAAGCGTTGTGATCGTCGATCACGGGAACGGTCTCGAGACGCGCTACGCCCACAACCGAAGGAACCGCGTCCGCAAGGGCCAACGCGTCGAGCGCGGACAGGTAATCGGGGAGGTGGGCTCTTCCGGTAACGCCAGTGCGCCGCACGTTCACTTCGAGGTGCGGGAGCGCGGACGCGCGCTCGATCCTATGGCTTTCCTTCCCGCTCGTCCTGCCGTGGCACAGCGCTAGTGTGCGTCGCGAGCGCTAGCTTCGAGAAGGCACGGGGGGGGGCTATACCGGTCTTGCTCCTCGCGGCGCCTTATTTCGCAGCCCGCGTGGCCGTATTCCGTTACCGCAAGGGACGCAAAAAGACGTTCTCGATTGACTTTTCCGGTGCTTCGCCCACTTGGCGTTCGAACGACGACAGGTTCTGGAAGCCAGTTAGGGACTTCTTCAAAGTCTAGTTTCCCGGCTCCCAGATCTCCGCCGGAGCTGCCGGGGTCCCGCTTCTACTCGCTGGGATCCCCGTCATGCGACGAACGCTAGGTAGTAGAAGATCCAGCTGGTGAATGCCGTGCACAACATCCCGGCGGCGGCCAGCCTTGCGACCCTCCGGTGGCGTGGGCTGTACTCGTTGGGTCTCGGCGGCTTCGGGAACCGTCTGACGGCACCAAGGATCGTGTAGATCCAAAGCAGTGGCGTGCTGATTGCGAAGAAGAGATGCACGTAGAGGACCGGAAACAGGATTGTGTCATAGAAGGGCGAGGGCTCGGCGAACTGGCGCCAGCCGTAAATCCGCACCTCCAGGTCGAAGAGAACCACGGCACCCAGCACCAGCCCAGCAAGGGTGAGTTGGATCTTCCTGTGCAGGGCGTAGTTCTTTTCGTATTTGACTAGGTAGATGCTCCAGGCCAGCAGGGGCACGACAGCCAGCGTGGTCAGCGCCACGACGTCGATGGCAAGAGACGCACGGCTAAACGGCAGGAATCCCGGTAACATCGCGAACCCCCCGTTTGGTCGGTGGCGACGTGGGGAAGTATTGGGATCTCTTAGTGTGCGAGATCGTCTTCCGCTCGCAAGCTACTCTTAGTCGAGTCTGGAAGATGCCGAGTTCGTCAGACCGCGCGGGTTGGATGGTTGTACCGGAGCGGATCCGGCCGCAGTCGAACGCGCGAGCGCTCGGGGGGGACCTTCGGCCCCCTCGAGGCTATCAAACTGGATTTCGATTCCGCTTGCGCTGTTGTGGCATGCGCCCAGGCCGTGATCGGCGAGGACTTCGTCGATCGTGTTTCTGGCACTGGCCACGATCGCAGGGTTGGTGTTCAGGTAATACGGCAGGGTGACGATCGCGACGGACAGCGCCGTGCCGCGACCTCGCGCCCAGGTCGCGTCATCGACCTCTAGAGCGGCTGGGAAGACATCCCGGGCCTGAGCGGTGAGGAGACTCCACGCGACAATCAGTTCGCACGCGGGATCGCGAGCCTTTGACGCGCGGGCCTTCCGTAGTCGACCCCCGTCTGATCTCGGCTTCGGCCTCATTGCATCCCGTGCCGTTTGAGCCTCTTGTAGAGTCTGAATTCCTCGCCGAATCGAGACCTGCCAGGTGTGCGCCTCGAATGGGCTAGCTTGAACCTGAGCAGGGAAGCGAGCAGAGGAGCGCTCGGTGTTCAGGTGATACACTGAAGACAAGAGTCGCAACGATGAGCGAAGCAACAGGCAAATCCCGGTTGTGTCCGCCGCTCCCACCCCTGCTAGGCTTTGTCGCGGGTTTGGGGTGCAATTGGCTCTGGCCGTGGCCAATCGCACCCTACGAATACGTGTTGCCTGTGGGGGTTTTGCTTGTTGGTGTAGTTGTAGCCTGTGTGGTGACGATCATGCGGGCTTTCAGACAGCACCAAACGACGCCGGACCCATACAAAGAGACGACGGCAATCGTTGACACGGGGCCGTTCAGATTTTCGCGCAATCCGATCTATGCCACTGTAGGGATGATTCAAGTGTCCGTAGGATTGCTCTTCAACAACATGTGGATTCTGCTGATGGTCATCCCAGCCCTGATCGTCGTCCACTACGTAGTTGTGTTGGGCGAAGAAGCCTATCTGGAAAGCAGGTTTGGCGATGCGTACCTCGACTACAAGTCCCGAGTTCGCCGTTGGATATAGCAGCACGACGATCGCTCGCGCTCTCCCTCGTTGCAATCGCCCTCTTTGGCGCTGCCCCCGACACAGGCAGCGCGCAAGCAATACTCACTCAAGATCTCGAAACAGCCATTGATGCCGTCGAGCCACAGGTGATCGCCTGGTGACGCGACATTCATGAACACCCCGAGCTCGGCAACCGCGAGTTCCGCACCGCCGCGCTCGTGGCGGATCATTTGCGGTCGCTCGGCATCGAGGTTGCGACCGAGGTCGCCCACACGGGCGTTGTGGGTGTTCTGCGCGGCGGGCAGCCAGGGCCGGTGGTGCTGCTGCGCGCCGACATGGATGGTCTACCGGTCACCGAGCGAGTGGATGTTCCGTTCGCGTCCAAAGTGACCACGGTCTACAACGGTGCTGACGTCGGCGTGATGCACGCCTGCGGCCATGACACGCATGTCGCGATTCTGCTGGGCACCGCGACCGTTCTCGCCGGGATGCAAGATCAGCTTCCCGGTACCGTGAAGTTCATGTTCCAGCCTGCCGAGGAAGGTCCGCCCGAAGGTGAGGACGGAGGCGCCGAGTTGATGGTGCGCCAGGGCATTCTCGCGCATCCGGACGTCGACGCGGCCTTCGCACTGCACATTTGGTCCAAGGGTGCGGTCAATAACATCTTTTACACTCCCGGGGGTACCTGGGCGAGCGCCGACGCCTTCCGTATCGTCGTACGCGGCCGGCAGACGCACGGCGGCTACCCGTGGAACGGTACGGACCCGATCGTCATCTCCGCGCAGATCATCACGGCACTCCAGACGATCGTCAGTCGCGAGATGAAGCTGATCGACGCGGCATCCGTGATCTCAGTGGGCAAAATCGAAGGCGGCGTGAGGTCCAACATCATTCCCGAGCAAGTGGTGATGGACGGCACAATCCGCGCGCTCGAGCCCGCGCATCGGAAGGCGATTCACGAGCGGGTACGTGCGCTCGCGATGGGGATTGCCGAAAGCATGCGAGGGTCGGCCGAAGTGACGATTCCTGTGGGCTTGGGGGTCCCGGTTACCTACAATGACCCCGATCTGACGGCGGAGATGGTTTCCATGCTTGAGGCGCTGCAACCAGGCCAGGTGCAGCGGACCACCGCCGAGACGGGCGCTGAGGATTTTGCGTTCGTCGCCGACGAGGTACCGAGCTTCTACATTCAGTTGGGCGGACGCCCGAACGATGTGGCTGAGGCGGATGCGGCGGACCATCACACGCCCGACTTTTTTGTCGACGAGGACGGGCTCACGCTAGGTGTGCGAGCAATGACTGCGATGGCCCTGCATTACCTGCGAACGCACCAGTAGGGTTGGGCACCGAGCAATCTTTGACTGATGCGATCCTGCAAGCCGATACGCCCGGTTGGCGGAGCTACGATAGCCCGAAGTTCGAGTGGCTCGGGCACTCAAGCAACTAGTCTCGTATTCCAGGTCGTAACTCAAAGAACGCAAACCGCTCTAGGAGTCCGATAGTGAAGGTCGTCAAGCTCATCGCAATCTTGTTTCTCGTTTACGTAGGAATTGTCGTGGTCTTTGAGTCCTTGCTCGGGTATTTCCAGCCCGCGGGCTCGCTGGTCATCACCTCCACAGATGAGGATGGGAACTCACGCGATAGAGTCCTGTCTCGTCTTGAAAGTAATGGCCGACTGTACGTCGCAGCAAACCACTGGCCTCGGGCCTGGTACAACCGGGCGTTAGAGAATCCGCAAGTTCAAGCTGCAATGGATGGTAAAAAGGCCGCGTATCTTGCAGTACCAGTTGCCGATGAAGAGCACGATCGCGTCAATACCGATAAACCCCTGGGCATCGTGATTCGAATTTTGACGGGGTTTCCGCCAAGATACTTTCTTCGGCTCGAGCCTCGCTAAGGGCGCCTAATCTGGATCCCAATGTTTAGCGTGCTCGTCGGGACATCGGGGGCTAAAGCGGCAGCGATGGCGGCGCTTTACCTAACACTCACGCGTCAGTCTCTGGTGGCGGCCCGAGGTCGATGATTCTGGCAGCCGACGTCGGAGGTGGCAGGACTCCGCCTCGGGCTTCACTCGACGTAGCGGCACCCAATCGCCGGGGCGACGCTCGTTTGCGACGGATGCCGGGGACCCGGCTCGACCCTTAGCCTGCTCCCGCATCCAGATCCCGGTGGCGGCATAGGCGCGGGGCCGGTTGCGCGATCGAAGTTCGGCCGGAACGGCGGCGGCATCGAAAACTCCACCGCCGCCACGAATACCTCATATTTTCAGGTGCTTAGCCTCGGAGATCCCGGAGTGCAGGTGGAGTGCAGCGCTACCGATCGATACTTGGCCCTGTTGCGTCAAATCGCAGCGATCGGCCCAGTTGCTTCGTGACCATGAGGAGCGTGCTTGTCAGGGAACGCGCCGAACCTCTACCGTGCTGTACCCACAACCGCGGTTCGTAGCCCCACATTCATGCCTGCCACCACTCCTGCCACGCTCGGCACCTCGAATCCCGCGATTCGCACGCTGTTGCTGTGCGACCTCGTCGCCAGCACGCAACTCATCGAGCGCATCGGGGACTCGACCGCTGCCGATCTGCTGGCGCGTCACGACCGCTTCGCGCGTGACCTCTTGTCCAACTTCAACGGCAGAGAAATCGACAAGAGCGATGGCTTCCTCCTGCTGTTCGATCGGCCCATCGAGGCGGTTGGTTTCGCGCTGGCCTATCAAGCCAAGCTGCGCGAGCTTGGCGCCACGTTCGATTCGCAAATGGCCTCGCGGGTCGGTATTCACCTCGGCGAGGTCGTGCTTCGCGAGAACTCGCCCGAGGATGTAGCGCGCGGCGCAAAGCCTCTTGAGCTGGAAGGACTGGCCAAGGCGATTGCAGCGCGCGTCATGTCGCTTGCCGGCAACGGACGCATTCTGCTCACCCGTGCAGCTTACGACTTCGCGCGGCGCGCCTCGGTGGGCATGAAGGATGAATCGCCGCTGCGTTGGGCGGTGCATGGGCGCTATCGCCTTGCCGGCGTCGAGGATCTCGTCGAGGTGTGCGAGGTCGCGGGGCCGGGGGGAGTAGACCTGGCGCGGCCGCCCGACTCGGAGAAGGCGCGTTGTGCAGACGATGAAGATGCGCCGCCGGCGGTCCTCGATGCAGCACAGGCACTGGCGCTGCCGACCGATACTGCGATGGAGGCTGTGCCTACGGAGCCCGTTATCGCCGTCCTGGCCTTCGACAACCTGTCGAGCGATCCCGAGATGCAGTTTTTTCTCGGACGGCGTCAGCGAAGATATCATCCAGCGCCTAGCAGGCTGCGGAGAAAGTGACTGGGTTGGGCGGGACGCCTCTGACGGGAGGCGTGCCGAGCAGGGAGAGGGATCGCCGTTCCCGGTACGAACCGGTTCGGTGTCGCACGGGTAGATCTTGCGGGATCATGAGCTATGTCGCCTCCAACAGGTTGCGGATACGGACCAGGTTGTAGGCCGCAGCAGTGAAGGTGAAGACCCAGCCGACCCGATCCGTGCCCCGGTGCCGGGTCTTGCGCATCAAGCCCACCGTCTTCATCCAGCCAAACACCTCCTCCACCCGTGCGCCACCTTGCGGAAGCGCTGGCTCACCTCGTAGCCCGGGTGTCCTGTGGTCCTTCGATCGATCGCGCTTCGGCGGTTCGTCGTGTTCTGTGCCACGTGCGGGGTAACGCTCCAGGCCCGAAGCGCCTGCACAAAGCTCTTGGCGTCGTAGCCCTTGTCTCCAGCCAGGGTGATCCGGCGAGCGCCCCCCAGACCCAGCACCATCTCGAGAGCCGCTTCGCGCTCCGCATACCCCGACGCCTGAGTGAGCTTCGCCGCCACCACCAGGCCGTTGCGGTTCTCCGTCACGACGTGTCCCTGATACGCGAGCCGCGCGCCCTGGCCCCTCATCCCCGCCAGTCGGGCGTCCGGATCCGTCCTCGACGCATGCGTCTGGTTGCTCCGCTTCTCGCCCCGGAAGTTGACCGTCGGGTTGCCCGGGTCGTCATCGTCCCTGCGCTTCTCGTCCTTGCGCACGAAGCTCTTCTGGCTCGCCCACGCCTCGATCAGCGTCCCGTCCACCGTGAAGTGCTCCGATGACACCAACCCCTCCGACTCCGCCTGCGCCAGCACCGCCTCGAAGAAATGCTGAGCGATCTCGCCCTTCAGCAGCCGTTCCCGATTCTTGGTGAACACCGTCGCGCTGAACACCTCATCGTCCAGCTCCAGGCCCACGAACCAGCGGTAGAGCAGGTTGTAGTCGATCTGCTCGATCAGCTGGCGCTCGCTCCGGATCGTGTACAGCACCTGCAACAGCAGCGCCCGCAACAGCTGCTCCGGCGGGACCGACGGTCGGCCGACCCCTTTGGCGTAGATACCATCGAAGCGTCGCGACAGCTGCTCCAGCGCCGCGTCCACCAGTCGCCGGATCGCTCGAAGCGGATGGTCCTCGGGAATCCGGGACTCCAGCGATACGTAGCTGAAGATCCCACCCTGGAGCGTCTGCGGTCCTCTCACATCTCCCCCTTGGGGCTTCCCTCAAAGGTACCCTTCGATGAGGAGTTTTTCAGCAGCCTGCTAGGCGCTTCCTAATCGCCATTGCCTGCGACTGGCGCTTGAGGAATTCGTTCAGCTGACCCGGTTCGACTTCGAACACGATGACACGCCTCTGGGCGGGTTCTTCTGTCTGCATGCGAGCCTCCGTTCACCCCCGCGCACAGCAGCCTACTACGGAGCCCGCAGCCGAGGCCGAGGACCAGGGCGATCGGGGCTCTCCGGAGGGTTTGGTGGGAGTAGACTGCCCGCATGGCCCCGGAGCGCCACCTAGCTGCCATCCTCTCCGCCGACGTCGCGGGCTACTCCCGCCTCATGGCCGAGGACGAGCAGGGCACGATCCAGACCATCACGGCCTACCGCAGCCTTGTCAGCAGCCTGGTCGGTGACCACCACGGCCGCGTAGTCGACTCCCCCGGCGACAACCTGCTGGCCGAGTTCCCGAATGCCCTGGACGCAGTGCAGTGCGCCGTGGAGGTCCAGAGGGTGCTGCAAGTGCGCAACCAGAGCCTGGCCGAGAACCGGCAGATGTTGTTTCGGATCGGGGTGCATCTAGGCGACATCACGACGGAGGGTGATCGCATCTACGGGGATGCCGTGAATGTCGCTGCGAGGTTGGAGGGACTGGCTGAGCCAGGAGGGATCTGCATCTCGGCTGGGGTCCTCGGCCAAGTCGAGACCAAACTCGATCTCGTCTTCGATGACCTGGGCAAGCAGGAGGTCAAGAACATCCTCAAGCCCGTGCGGGTGTACAGAGTGATGGCAGATCCAGCTTCGGCCATTCCCACTTCAGGCGAGCCCGCACTCGAACTTCCCGATGAGCCCTCCATCGCGGTCCTGCCTTTCACCAACATGAGCGGGGACCCGGAGCAGGAGTACTTCAGCGACGGGATCACGGAGGACTTGATCACGGACCTCTCTAAGGTCCCCGGGCTCTTCGTGATCGCGCGGAACTCGTCGTTCACCTACAAGGGAAGGCCGCTGCAGGTCCAGCAGGTCGCACTCGATCTCGGGGTCCGCTACGTGCTCGAGGGGAGCGTCCGCAAGGCGGGAGACCGCGTCCGCATCACCGCGCAGCTCGTGGACGCATCCGACGGCCATCACCTCTGGGCCGAACGGTACGACCGCAACCTCGACGACATCTTCGCCGTCCAAGATGAGGTGACCGCACAGATCGTGGCAGCGCTCGAGCTGAGCCTGACCGAGAGCAGCCGCACGCGCGTGGAGAAGATCCCCACGGGCAGCCTGCAGGCTTACGACTACTTCCTGCGCGGCGAGTCGTACCGATGGAACGTCACGAAGGAGACGAACCGCCGGGCGCGAGAGATGTACGAGCAGGCCATCGGGCTCGATCCAGGTTACGCCCAGGCATACGCGGCGCTCTCGTGGGTCTACTTCATCAACTGGGAGTGGCAGTGGGCGGAGGACCCCGACGCATTCGATCGGTCGTTCGAGCTCGCACGACGAGCGGTGGAGCTCGACCCGTCGCTGCCGTTCGCCCACGCGCAGCTCGGCTGGGTCTACTTCTTTCGGAACGAGCACGATCGCGGCATCGCCGAGCTGGAGCGAGCGCTCGCGCTCGACTCCAATTACGCCGAGGCGCATGCGAACCTGGCGGGGCTTCTCGGCATGGCGGGAAGGCCAGCGGAAGCCATGCGGGCGGCCGAGAAGTCGATGCGCCTCGACCCTAACAGGCTGCTGAAAAACTCCTCATCGAAGGGTACCTTTGAGGGAAGCCCCAAGGGGGAGATGTGAGAGGACCGCAGACGCTCCAGGGTGGGATCTTCAGCTACGTATCGCTGGAGTCCCGGATTCCCGAGGACCATCCGCTTCGAGCGATCCGGCGACTGGTGGACGCGGCGCTGGAGCAGCTGTCGCGACGCTTCGATGGTATCTACGCCAAAGGGGTCGGCCGACCGTCGGTCCCGCCGGAGCAGCTGTTGCGGGCGCTGCTGTTGCAGGTGCTGTACACGATCCGGAGCGAGCGCCAGCTGATCGAGCAGATCGACTACAACCTGCTCTACCGCTGGTTCGTGGGCCTGGAGCTGGACGATGAGGTGTTCAGCGCGACGGTGTTCACCAAGAATCGGGAACGGCTGCTGAAGGGCGAGATCGCTCAGCATTTCTTCGAGGCGGTGCTGGCGCAGGCGGAGTCGGAGGGGTTGGTGTCATCGGAGCACTTCACGGTGGACGGGACGCTGATCGAGGCGTGGGCGAGCCAGAAGAGCTTCGTGCGCAAGGACGAGAAGCGGAAGGACGATGACGACCCGGGCAACCCGACGGTCAACTTCCGGGGCGAGAAGCGGAGCAACCAGACGCATGCGTCGACGACGGACCCGGACGCCCGACTGGCGGGGATGAAGGGCCAGGGGCGCGGCTCGCGTATCAGGGACACGTCGTGACAGAGAACCGCAACGGCCTGGTGGTGGCGGCGAAGCTCACGCAGGCGTCGGGGTATGCGGAGCGCGAAGCGGCGCTCGAGATGGTGCAGGGTCTTGGGGGCGCTCGCCGGATCACCCTGGCTGGAGACAAGGGCTACGACGCCAAGAGCTTCGTGCAGGCGCTTCGGACCTGGAGCGTCACCCCGCACGTGGCACAGAACACGACGAACCGCCGAAGCGCGATCGATCGAAGGACCACAGGACACCCGGGCTACGAGGTGAGCCAGCGCTTCCGCAAACGGGTGGAGGAGGTGTTCGGCTGGATGAAGACGGTAGGCTTGATGCGCAAGACCCGACACCGGGGCACGGATCGGGTCGGCTGGGTCTTCACCTTCACCGCCGCGGCCTACAACCTGGTCCGCATCCGCAACCTGTTGGAGGCGACGTAGCTCATGATCCCGCAAGGTCTCCCGCTGCCACGCGAAACCGGTTCGTACCGGGAACGGCGATCCCTCACTCGGCTCGGCACGCCTCCCGTCGAAGGCGTCCCGCCCAACACAGTCACTTTCTCCGCAGCCTGCTAAGCATCCGGGAGCCTACGAGCTTCACCTCGCGATCGCCTACCACGCGATGGGGCAGCACGAAGCGGCGGTCGGACCCCTGAGGGAGGCGCTCGCGCGGAGCCCCGATCTCTCCCCCGCGCATCGCTTGCTCGCCGTCGTCTACGCGGAGCTCGGGCGGGAGGAGGAGGCCCGCGCGGAGGTGGGGGAGATCCTGAGGATCAGCCCGGACGCCTCACTCGACCCTTTCGACGGAGCTTACCCTACAAGGACCCGGAGGAACTGGAGCGGTACATCGCGGCCCTGCGCAAGGCCGGGCTGCCGGAGTAGTCAGTGCCCTCTCAAGGTTCAGAGCGCCGCCTCGCTGCCATCATGTTCACCGACATCGTGGGCTACACGGCCCTCATGGCGGAGATCGAGGAGGAGGGGCTGCGGGCGAAAGTACGGCACCGAGAGACCGTCCGCCCACAGGTCGAGCGTTACGGTGGGGATCTCATTGAAGACCCTGGTGACCAGACGCTTCTCGATCTTTCGAAACGCACTCGACGCAGTGAACTGTGCGCTCGCGATTCAGGAGGAGGTCGTCAGCGATCCCATCTTGATGCTCCACATTGGGATTCACACGAGCGATGTCTTGATCCGGCCCGGTGAGATATCGGGAGACGGGGTCAATATCGCAGCTCGGATCTGTGCGATCTCAGACGGGGACGGAGCCTTCGTCTCGGCAGAGGTCCAGCAGGCAGTTCGCAACCAGCAGCATCTGAAGACCGAAGCGCTTGGCGACCACGACTTTAAGAACGTGGATCGACCGGTCACCGTATTCCGGGTCCGGGGAGAAGCGGGAACCCCGAGCCCTGTTGCCGCGCCCACTAGTCGCACCCGAGCGTGAGGGGGCGACCCGGTCCCTCGCAGTGCTGCCGCTGGACAACCTCGGCAGCCCCGAGCAGGAGTACGTCGCCGACGGCGTGACGGATGCGCTGATCGAGAGCCTGGCGCGTGTCGGGCCCGAGCTCCTGGTGATCTCCCGCACATCGGTGAAGCAGTACAAGGGCACGACCAAGCCGGCCCGCGAGATCGCGGACGAGCTCGGGGTCGAGTTCCTGATCGAGGGCACCGCGCAGCGCCAGGACGATCGCGTGTTGATCCGCGTGCAGTTGATCGAGGCACGCGAGGACGCCCACCGCTGGGCGCAGAGCTACGAACGCGACCTCAGCGACTTCTTCAGTGTGCAACGCGAGATCGCACGCACGGCGGCCGCCGGAAATCGATGTCGCCCTGAAGCCCGAGCGCGAGCCGCTGCTGGCCGAGACGCGCCCGGCAGATCCCGAGGCGCTCGACCTCTACCTGCGGGCAGTCACGCTCCGGGGGTCTAGTACGCTTGTCGCGAGCTGGGGGCCCCCCGCCATTGAGCTCCTCGAGCGGTCCGTGGCACTTGACCCCGACTTCGCCGAGGGCTGGGTCGCGCTGGCAGCGGCTTATATCAACTTGGGTATTGCCGGCCTCGGTGCGGGCTCGCGCGACAATTGGGTGAGAGCGCGAGACGCGGCGCAGAGGGCTCTCGAGTTCGACGAGCGCCTGGGTGCAGCCCACGCCGCACTCGGCAGCGTCCGGCTCTGGTACGACTGGGACTTCTCCGGCGCGCGCAGCGCCTTCGAGCGCGCCGTGGAGCTCAGTCCGAGCGACCCTCACGCCCTGCACTGTCTCGGGGGATACCTCCTGTTCGTGGGGTTAGGGAAAAGCCCGGAGGCCGAGCTCCTTCTCGAGCGCCTCCTGCGCGTCGCTCCTCTCGACCTCTTCTATCGCGGGGAGCGCTTGGTGCACTCCCTCTTCACGCGCGAATACGAGCGCGGGATCTCGGAGGCCGAAAGCATTCGGGAACTCGATCCCGAGTTCGCGGACGCTAACATCCCGTTTCTCTACTTCCTCCTGGGCCGGCCCGAGGACGCAGTCCGCGAGTACCTCGCCTTCTTTGCACGTGGCGGAGCAGGCTTCGAGAAAACGCGCGAGGCGTTTCAGCGCGCCAGCGAGGATGGGGGGTGGGACGGAGCGATGCGGGCACTGACAAGCCTTATGATCGAGGGGGCGACGCAGGGCGCGTCCGGCTTTTCGTACGTGAATGCGCTCCATCTCGCCGTCATCGGTGAGACGGAGGACGCGATGACCTGGCTCGAGCGCGCTTACGAGGAGCGCGATCCGCTGCTGATCAACGCGAAGACCGAACCGCGCCTGGATCCCCTCCGCCCCGACCCCCGCTTCCAGGACCTGCTGCGCCGCATCGGGTTCCCGGAAGGCTAGCCGGTGGCCGACCCTCGCCACCACCGGCTGATGTCTGGACACAACAGATTGTCTAATGCGAGTTAGACCGCCACTTACCAAGCTCGGTACTGGAACGTAGGCGTGAAGCGCAGCGATCTGAGGATTGCCGCCGTCTTCGCAGTGCTTGGTGCTGTGCTCCTCTTGGTTGGGACCTATTTGCATCCGATGCAGGCAGACCCGAACGATCCCCTCGCTGCGTTCGTAGAGTACGCTGCAGACCAGAACTGGGTCGCCAGCCATCTCGCTCAACTGGCGGGCGTGGCTCTCATAGTTGCCGCACTAATCGTCGTCTCGGCGCAGCTAGAGTCGACAGGCGGTGTTGCGGTGGCACGAATTGCATCGGGCGGCGCGATAGCGAGCCTGGCGGTGGCCGCTGCTCTGCAGGCTGTAGACGGCATCGCGCTCAAGTTGATGGTTGACGCTTGGGCGGCGGAAACCTCCGAGAAGAACGCTCTGTTTCAGGCCACGTTTGGCGTCCGACAGGTCGAAATAGGGCTCGCCAGCGTCATGAGTCTGCTGTTCGGCGCCACGGCTACCCTGTACGGAACGGCAATGTGGAGTCGAAACATGTACCCAAAGTGGGTAGCGGGGCTCGCTGTGCTGGGGGGTGCTCCAACGGTTCTGGCAGGCGTCATCATGGCGCACAGCGGTTTCTCCAGCCTGGCAATGTTGGTGAGTATGCTCTCCAGCATCGTGCTTCTTGTCTGGATGCTTGCTGTGGGGGTTCTGCTGTGGCGACGCAGTACCAACGCAGATAGACAAAAGGCCGTCTAACTTGGCCTTGGAGCTACGCCAGTATCTTGTGCCCACACATCTGTGTCAGCGGTAGAGTGAGCGAGTGAACTGCCCGAGCTGCGGCCATGAGAACCGCGACGGTGCCAGGTTCTGCCGGGAGTGCGGGCAGAGTCTCGCGCCGGAGCTGACCTGCGCCTCATGCGGCCGCTTGAACACCGCTGAAAGCAGGTTCTGCGATGGGTGCGGGGCTCCAGTATCGCGACCGGCAGCCCAGCCCGACCGCGACCCCCGCTCCTACACCCCCAAGCACCTCGTCGACAAGATCCTCCAGTCGAAGTCCGCCCTGGAGGGCGAGCGCAAGCAGGTGACGGTGCTGTTTGCGGACGTGAAGGGATCTACGGAGCTCGCCGGGAGCCTCGATCCGGAGGAGTGGCACATCATCCTGGACCGCTTCTTTCAGATCCTAACCGACGGCGTGCACCGCTTCGAGGGCACGGTCAACCAGTACACGGGCGACGGCATCATGGCGCTCTTCGGCGCGCCCATTGCGCACGAAGACCACGCCCAACGCGCGTGCTACTCGGCACTCCGGTTGCGGGACGAGGTGCGGGACTACGCGAACGAGCTGCGCGTCGAACGCGGGCTCAACTTCGGCGTGCGGATCGGGCTGAACTCGGGCGAGGTCGTGGTCGGCAAGATCGGGGACGACCTGCGGATGGACTACACGGCTCGGGGGCACACGGTGGGGTTGGCTCAGCGCATGGAGGCGCTGGCCGAGTCGGGCCGCATCTGCGTGTCCGAGAGCACCGCGCATCTGGTCGAGGGCTACCTCGAGCTCGCGTCGCTCGGGTGTTCCCCAGTGAAGGGGGCTCGGGACCCGATCGAGATCTTCGAGCTCGTCGGTGTGGGCTCGATGCGGACGAGGCTGGACGTGGCGCGGGCGCGCGGCTTCTCGCGCCTGATCGGCCGCACGGACGAACTCGCGACGCTCGACGCGGCGCTGGAGCAGGCGCTCGAAGGGCAGGGGCGCGTGGTGGGTGTGGTCGGCGAGGCCGGCGTGGGCAAGAGCCGGCTCTGCTACGAGTTCGCGGAGCGCTGCCGCGGCCGCGAGATCGCCGTCTACGAGGCGCACTGCCCCGCGCACGGCAAGACGATTCCGCTGCTGCCCATTCACCAGCTCCTGCGCGCGTACTTCAGCATCGACGAGGGGGACCGCGGGCAGACCGCGCGCGAGAAGATCGCGGGCCGGCTGTTGCTGCTCGACCGCTCGTTCGATGCTGACCTGCCGCTCATCTGGGATTTCCTGGGCGTGCCGGACCCGGCCCGGCCCGCGCCCGAGGCCGATCCAGGCGCGCGGCAGCGCAGGCTCTTCGCCTGGGTCCGGCGACTGGTGCACGCGCGCAGCCAGCTGGAGCCCGCCGTGCTCCTCTTCGATGATCTCCACTGGATCGATCCCGGAAGCAATGCGTGGGTGGCGGAGCTCGTAGAGGCCGCGGATGCCACGCAGACGCTGGTCCTGCTCAACTTCCGCCCCGAGTACAGCGCGCCTTGGATGCAGCGCGCGCACTACCAGCAGCATCCTCTGACGGCGCTCGGAGCCGAAGAAACGCGCACGCTGGCCGCGGACCTGCTCGGTCCCGACCCGAGCGTCGCCGGCCTGCCCGACATGATCGCCGCCCGCACCGGCGGGAATCCCTTCTTCACGGAAGAGGTCGTGCAGGCTCTGGACGAGTCAGAGCACCTCGCCGGAACGCGCGGCGCCTACCGGCTCGCGACGCCGATCGACCAGATCGAGGTGCCGACCACCGTGCACGCCACGCTCTCCGCGCGGATCGATCGGCTCGGCGAGCGAGAGAAGCACGTGCTGCAGACGTCCGCCGTGATCGGCAAGGAGTTCCCCGATGCGATCCTGCAGGAGATCGTCGAGCTTCCCGACGAGGACCTGGCCCATGCACTGTCCGTGTTACGCGCCGGGGAGTTCCTGTACGAGCGCGCCTTGTACCCGACGCTCGAGTACGCCTTCAAGCACCCGCTCACGCAGGAGGTCGCCTACCAGTCGCAGCTCGCGCAGCGCCGCCGGCCCGTGCACGCGGCCGTGGCGCGGGCGATCGAGGCGCGGGAGCCGGAGCGCGCCGACGAGAACGCCGCGCTGCTCGCGTACCACTGGGACGAGGCCGACGAGGTCGAGCGGGCGGCCCACTGGCACGAGCGCGCCGCGAGAGTGATCGGCGTCGTCGACTTCCGCGAATCGGCTCGACACCTGGAGCGCGTGCGCGAGCTGGTCGACCGTCTTCCCGACTCTCCGGAGCAGCGCGCCCGGACGGTCGAGGTCATCGCCCGGATCCTGACCTGGCGCGCCCGCGGAGCCGTGGGCGAGGTCGAGGCGACCCAGCTGTTCGCGGACGCCGAGAGGCTCGCTGGCGGAGATCTGCTCCGTCTGACGCGCGCCCGGTGCAGCTACGCCTACTACTGCCTGTACCATGGCCGCGAGCGAGAGGCCGTGCAGCAGGCCGAACGCGCGATGCAGGATGCCGATCGCCTCGGCGATCGGGAGCTGCGGGCGACGGTCAGCTTTCCCTTCGCATTATGCGACTACTTCCTTGGCAGGCTCAAGCAAGGCGAAGCGACCTGCAGCGCGGCCATCGAGCTCTGCGAAGGGGATCCGGACTTCGGAGCGGAGACCTTCGGCATCAGTCCGTACCTGGCGGCCCTCGGCACACGTGGCGGCATCCGCGCGCTGCAGGGGCGGACGGGGGAGGCCGCCGGCGACTTCGAGCAGCTCGAAGAGCTGCTGGGCAACGCGGATCCCGCCAGCACGCGTGCATATAGCTTTCAGGTGATGCGCTGCTTCCAGGTAAACCTGCACCTGCTCACCGGCGACGGCGCCTCCGCCCTCGCGGAGACGCGGCAGGCCATCCAGGGGCTCGAAGGGCGGGGAAACCCGGCCGCGGATCACTTTACGCGCCACTTCCTGGGGGTCGCGCACGCGCTGAACGGGGAGTGGGCCGACGGGCTCGCGACACTCGAGGACACCCTCAAGTCGATGCGCGAGAAGAACACGTTCCTGCAGCTCGAGGCCGAGACCCTTACGTGGAGCGCGCACTGTCGCCTCGAGCTCGGCGATCTCGAGGGGGTGCGCGCAACGCTTGCCGAGACTCCCGCCGTCACCGAGCGCATCGGGGCCCGCCTGCACCTGCCGCACCTCCATTTGATCGAGGCGCGTCTGGCTATGCGCTCCGGCGCGGGCGACGAGGAGATCGAGTCCGCGCTCGGAGCCGCGTTCGACGCCGCCCGCGCGATGGGCGCGCGCTTGTGGGAGCCCTTCGTCGAGCTCGCTCGCGTCGAGTGGCGCGAGCTTCGTGGCGACGACACCGGCCGCCAGGCCGCGAGGAGTGAGGCCGTGCGTCTTCTGCGCGCGATGGGCGCGACGGGGCACGCGGAGCGGGTGGGGAGGGAGCTGGGGCTGTAGCTGAGCTCCGGTTGGTCGCCAGGGCCGACGCCCAGAATCGCCGTAGAGCCCTCCTTGCCAACAACTTGCCCTTTGGGGACTCTATTTTCGTGATATCTTCGCTCTATGAGCGATCTCGTGAGCCTGGCGCGGTCTCTGGCAGAGGAGCTGGTGGGCCAGCGAGAGTTCGGAACGGAGCTGGGGGAAGCAGCCCAGGTCTGCCTGGAGTACCTGGCAGAGGCAGTCGACGCGGAGCGCTCGAGTGCCAGCGGGTGGCCGAGTCCCCGCCGTGGCTACATTTCACCTGCTTGGAGGGTTCCGCGAGCATCGTGGCGATTCAGTAAGCCAATGTAACTACAGCGAGTTATTTAGGACTGAGCTCGAGCGTGCGTTCGATGATGTCTTGCTCGGAGAGCAGGACCGACCCTCTTCCGTGTATGTCCAGGATTGTCTAGCAGTGTGTTTCTATTGATGAATCTCAAAAGGACTCGGCAGCCCTAGACGGTGCTGTACAGCCCTGGATTCTCCGCGTGGCTACATTGTGGCTACACCCGGACGCACACAACCCAGGGCCGCACTGGCGCAACCACCCGCTTGAAGGCCCCGCCCCCGGGCCCTCGGACGACTCGATCCGGACGGAAAGGCCAATGTCAGAACCCGAAAAAACCTCTTGAACTCCCTATCCCCCCTGATGGACATGAACGTTGCTCTGCTCGTCTGGATCGGCGTCGGAGGGATGATGGCGGCGTTTGCGGGCCCGCTCGTTCTTGGAGCCCTGTGGCGCGGCGTTACCCGTGCCGGGGCGTATGCGGGCTTCGTCACCGGAGCCGCGGTTTTCGGCCTCACCCAACGGGGCGCTGATCGACAGTGCCTGGTTCGAGCCGGGGCTGCTGCACACGGTCGCAGCGTGGCTGGAGGGGGAGGCGCCGAATCCATTCTCCTGTGCGGCCATGGGCGAGCTCGCTTCGGGTCGGGACCACCTGGGGAGTATCCATGCTCACGCAGGCGCTACCGGAGCAGCACCTGGCCGACCTCTTCGGTGGGGAGAGCGACCCGAACAGTCGCGCAGATACGCACGCAGCCTGAGCGGTTCTACTCTGGAAGCACCTCGTGCGCGACGACCAGCTCACTCTTCCCGGCCAGGGAGAGCTCGAGCCGTCTCCCGAAGCTGCAGTCGAGATCGGCCAGGTTGCGCCGGACCTCGTCGGTCACGAGCAGGCTCGTTTCGTATACCTTGGTCTGGCCCTCGAGCCGGGCGGCCACATTCACGACGTCTCCTATCGCTGTGAACTGCTTCTTGAGCCGAAAGCCGACCTCGCCGGCGACGACAGACCCGTAGCTGATGCCGATGCCCATGCGGAACTCGCGCCCGACGTGCGCGAGGAGGTAGCGGTTCACGTCCGCCATTCGCTGGAGCATTCCCAGTGCGGCGCGCACCGCATCCACGCACGGCGAGAGGGCGCGCTCGGTCTGTAAGCCGAAGAGCGCCATGATCCCGTCGCCCAGGAAGTCCTTGATGTACCCGCTATGCTCGTCGATGGGCTCGCAGACCTCTCCCAGGTAACGGTTCAGGGCGTGGACCACGTCGTAAGGCAGTCGTTCCTCAGAGAACGAGGTGAAGCCGCGCAAGTCGGAGAAGAGGACGGCGAGCTTCATCTCGCGCCCAGCTGAGGTCTCGCCGCCTGCCATCGCGTCGACCGCGTCGTACGCGTCGAACACAAGCCGGCGGGCGCGGACGGGACCGGTCACTCGGGTCTGGCAGGCGAGGCGAATGTTGGGTGCGAGTCCTTTGAGCCGGGCGAGTCGCGTCTCGACCTGATTGCGCGGCAGACAATTCTCCAGGCCGTCCAGGATCAGAACCCGGCAGGTCGAGCACCTGGCGCGCCCCCCACACTCGGACATGTGGGGAATCCCGCTCTGCTGTGAGATTTGGAGGAGCGTCTGCAGCGGCGTGCCGGCAGCCGTCTCCCCTCTCTCGTATTCGATGACCACGCGCTGCGGCAGATCGTGAGTCTGCGGCTCCGGCGCCGCGGCGATGGGCCCCTCGGGTGCCGCCGTGAGAAACCGGGCGAGGTAGCTGTCCGGCTGGTGAGGTCGAAGCGGACGCTCATGGTGCGCGGATCGGTCAGCCGTTTGCTCGGCAACGCGCTTGGCTCCCCGCATCATGCTGTCCTCGATCTGTTTCAGAGCTTCGAGCCAGGCCGTCTCGACCTGGTCGTTGAAGCGTTCGCCGAGGACGTCACGAAGCGCCTCGCAGAACGCGCGCGTTGCCGCAGAGTAGAGGTCGGGCGCTGCTCCGTAGCGAAGGTGCCGGTATCCCAGGCCCTCGAGTACGGGCGCGAGCTCATTCAGGCGATCGATCCCGTTGATCACCAGTCCAACGGCTTGTAGCACCATCTGCCCTTGCAGCGTCATGTCGACGCCGTCGAAGAGCTCCTCGGTCTCTGGTACGGCGGCGAAGAAGTGGTGGTAAAAGCGCGACGCGAGACTCAGGAGGGCTGGCGCGCGGCCTCGCGAAAGCTCGAGCTCAGGAGCTCCGCCGTCTGGGAGTTCACAGCTGCAGAGGTACCATACTGGTTGCCGGCAGCGCCTGCTCCCTCTGCCTGTAGCCCTCGATGTGCCGTCCGTAGAGCCGCGCTGCACGGGCTGCGCTCGCGCTCGACGGCGAGGGACTCGGCACGATGTGGGGGGAGCAGAGGGCGCTGGAACTGCTGGGCGAGGCGGGCTTTTCGAGCGTCGCGGTCGAAGACGTTGAGGGCGATCCCTTGAACAGCTACTACATCGCCGCGAAGGGCTGAGCTTTCGCTGTTGACTCCTCGATGGTCCCGTAGGACTTCGCCTAGACTGGAACGGGCGCCTCGCCCGCGTCCTCGACAACGAAGTGAGCGAGAGCGACCCTCGAACGGGCGTCGAGGCGTGCGGACTCGCTGCTCGCGGGGGGCGCTCAGTACGACTCGTATCGACCCTCGCCCCCATCCACACTTAGCACTGACGACTGCGCCACAGGTACCGGCTACGGGTCGGGGCGAAACCGTTTGAGATGAAGGCATCGCGCCACCACCTACGCGGGCGTAACGTGACGCGGTAGGGGTCATTGGGCTCAAAACTCTCGCTGGTACTGCTGTAGAAGTGGAAGTGGCCGCCGAGTCGGCTACAGACGGCCAGGAAGTCGGGGATCTCGCCCGCCTCGAGATAGATGAGACAGTTCGAGAAGACCAGGTCGAAGGTCCTTCCCTTCCGAACGAGCTCCGGAACATAACGGCGCATGTCGGCGCAGGCGACACGCCGGCGGTAGCGAGGCGGAATGCGCGCATGTGCCCAGCGGCTGATCTCGCATCCGTACGCGCACACCCCCCAGGTATCCTCGAAGTGCCGCAGGACGCGACCTGTCGCGGCACCCAGTACTAGGACGGATTCAATTGCCAGGCCCAAGTGGTCACAAATCTCGATGCTATGTTCGATGCCACTGTAGTGGAGGTAGTTCGCGTCGTAGGAGCCTTCTCCGCAGTATCGTTCGAAGTACAGGCGATCCACCTGCTGAGAATATCTTACGTGCCCCGGAAGATGGCCGTGCCATCCGCACGGGCGGGATCTTCGGGAGCAGGCGTCCCACTGCCAGGTCCTCGGCAGACCTCCCCGAGGCGCCGAACCAGACGACCCTCTTGTCGGAGTTTAGGTATGGGGTATGCGACATAACGGGAACAGGCTCGCTTCGAAGGCAACCGTGCCTTGCTTCCAACCGAATCTCGCTTCGTTTCCGTCGGTCTAACCAGGTAGATCGCCCCTCGCGATCTACCCTCCCCTCTCACCTCGGAGACCCCCTAATGCCCGGTCCCTGCACCATTCGCATCCACCCCAACCGCGAAACCATCGACCAACAGCTCCTCGCCGGCACTCCCTACCGCACCGTTGGCAAACAGCACAGTGTCGGAGTCTCAGCCGTCTTCAGGCATCGCCGAGACCACCTCACCCGACTGATGGCCAACGCCGTCGAGACGCGCGGGGTACGCAACCTAGAGTATGGGGGCGATCTGTTAGGCCAGCTGGAGTTCCTGAACGGGAAGACTCTCAAGATCTTGGATGAGGCACTAGCCATGGGGGATCGTCGAGGAGCGCTGGCAGCCATCCGAGAGGCACGCAGCACCATTGAGCTGAACGCAAAGCTGTGTGGTCAGATCCGAGAGCAGCACCTTCACCTGCATGGGCATCAGCAGCTCACGCCCGAGGCTCACGAGCAGTTCATGGATGCCATCGAGGTGATGCGGGATTACAGAGAGAGGTGCCTCCCGCCCCAGGGGTCCATTCGAGACGATGTGCATCTACTTAGCGGCGAGGCGGCGCTGCCGAGGACGATTATCAACGTCGACGCCACAGAGGCAGTGCCCGAGATCTCCAGCGACACCGACCCTTCCCGAGATACGATCCAATCGAAGGAGGGCAGATTGTGGACCTATCTCAGCTCGCAGACCTCGGAGAGTTCATCGGCGGCGCAGCGGTGCTTGTGACCTTGATCTATCTGGCGGTACAGCTGCGCAGTGGCAACGAACTCGCCCGCGACAACGCCTCGCATCGCTGGACAGAGTTCAGCTTCGAGCTCTCGGGCCGCATTGTGACGGACCGCGAGCTGGCGGAGATCTGGGTCAGAGGGGGGAGCGACTTCCATGACCTGGACGCCGTCGACCAGCAGCGCCTCGTGCTCTACGAGTGGCGGGCGATCGACGCGTGGCACCACGCCTTTCTCGAGCACGAGCGGGGGATCTTGCCTGATCCTCAGTGGAACAAGGTGGTGGCGATCCTCAACGGACTGATCGGCGAAAGACAATCCGTGCAAGAAGCCTGGAAGACCTTTGGCTCCTACTACGACAAGGGCTTCCAAGAGCTCATGGAGACCGCTCTCTACGGAGGTGGGGCGCGGGCGCTGACCTCCGAGCGCTAGTCCCAATCGCGGTACGCTTCCACCCAAGGGAGGACCTCATGGACATCATGGAACTCGGGGCGATTAGGGAGATGTTGGGGAGGATAGGGGTGGTAGCCGCCTTGATCTACCTGCCGGTGCAGGTGCGGCAGAGCAACCTTCGACGGCTTATGCGGAGGAGCGGGCAATGAAGCTATCGGAGTGGGCGAGCGTGGCGGAGATCACCAGCGCCTTCGCGGTTGTGATTTCGCTGGTGTACGTCGGCCTCCAAGTCAGCCAGAACACGATTGCTGTGACGCAGAGTACGCATCAAGCAATGGTCGACTACAACCGCGAGCAAAGTGCGCTGCTTCGTCACCGACGCCACGCTGCGCGAGGTCGTCATGCGAGGGGAGGAAGACGTTGCCTCGCTCACCCCGGATGAGCATCGCCAGTTCTATG
The DNA here is from genome assembly GCA_965226855.1 of Myxococcota bacterium. Classification (GTDB taxonomy): domain Bacteria; phylum Myxococcota_A; class UBA9160; order SZUA-336; family SZUA-336; genus JAUXJB01. The sequence continues at coordinate 70,792 of CBDDEE010000021.1, forward strand.
AGTTCACAACCCACCTGCTTACGGTGTGGGAGTCCTCCTTCATAAACTACGAGAACGGCTTGGTGGAAGAGCAGATGTGGCTCGCATGGGACGGATACTTTCGACTTCTCATTTCCGGTAAGGACGGCTACACGACCTTCTGGAAGGACACTCGGCCACAGTGGGATGCCAGATTCATGGCCCACATCGACGCCCTGAAGGAAACTAGCGAGGAGTCACCCTGATGACCCATTCGCCGATTGAACACCTCTTCAAGGATCTTGAGCCGTAGGACCAGCGTGCCAACGACTGCCAGAAGCGATCGCTTCTGAGGTGCGGATCTCAGCATCTAGGTCCTAGGCGCGGCTAATCAAAAAGATTTAGGAGGTAGATCCGTTGGTGTGCTCGAAATGCGGATCTGAGATGAAGATATTCAACCGCCGAGCAATCGTAAGTACTCGGCCATTCTCGCGTTTTCGCGGCCGAACGGTCAACCGCGATTCTCTCTCAGGATTCCGACGACTTGAGGTCGCGCACCAGCGTGACCGTGCCCGGGTTCCGCAGGGATTCCGCGACCGGTACAACGAGTTCGTCCGCCGTCTCCATGCGGGCACCGCGACTGTAGAGGACGTGTTCATCGTGGCACCAGCATCGGGCTTCGCGCTCACGATCCGAGCCGCCCGCTCGATGTCGGTGCTCCCGTTCTACCTGCTGCTCGCGGCCCTGCTCGTCCTGGTCCGGGTGGCGGTCCTGGCCTGAGGGCGCGAGGCGGGATAGACGACGTTGGATCTGACTCCCCGCAGCGCGGTGGAGTGCAAGCGGAGTGCAGCGGAAATCGGCACACGGCAACTAACTGAAATTGAGAGAGAAAGTGGTGGAGGCGGCGGGAATCGAACCCGCGTCCGTTGGGCGCTAAGTGGGCGGAATGTCGGAGGTTCGGGGGGCGGATTCCGCGAGTCGCGGTCGAGTCGCAGAGGCGGGGGGCCGGACTGACGACTCTCTACCCCCTGGGCGCTTTGCCCAACCCACTCCCTCCTACAGGGTGTTCCGGTCGAGGACAGAGCCGAGGTGGGTCATGGGGGTCCTTCGCCCGTGCCTGCCTCGCGTTGCGAACTTCTCAAAGCAGCCTGCTGCTAAGCGTTTGCTACTCAACGGACTCAGTTTCGCTCACGCGGAATACTTCGCATCGTGGGCGAGTAGGTAAGGTGCAATGTGTCCGGCGTAGGCTGCTTTCCTTTCACGAGGTAAATCCTTCCACCCCGTAATCTCGCCACGACATATTTGAGCGCCACATCGGCACGTTTTCGGGAAATGCTCGACGCTGTAATTTCTCATCGCATAGTCAAACGTGATTTCTTCACCGGCTTTGATATCTCGTATCGCAACGAAATCGTGCGCGCCGGTTTCATTGACATGGATTCCACAATTAGGGTCACAGGAATGATTCACTAAGGGGACCAGGCCTCCATGTAGCACCCAGCTATTCTCGCCGATTTGTGAAGCATGAACGGTATTCCCGCTCAAGACCTTCTCCTCGATAACGCCCACCATGACGGTTTCACCGCCCAGAAAGGATCGTGTTGCATAGACCCCTTCTCCCTTCTCAGCCGTTTCTATTAACTCGAAGCGTTCACTCTGATCTCTGTATGCTTCCTGAGTCGTTTGCAAGTTCGTCAAATCACACCTCACACTAATGCAGCTTGTTCTCCGTCGTACGCGAGCAGGCTAGGGCCTGCACGCCTGGGCCGTACGCGTACGAGCCAAACGACAGCGAACGGGAAGCTGGTGAGCGGCGCAACCTCTCAGAGACTCACGAGACCTGAGGGATAAAGACAGGTCGTGTCTTACGCCGCACTCGGGGGAGGGTCTGTCAAGGAAGATACTAGCGAACTTTTGTAATTTCTGCAGTTCGGCAGGAACGAGCGCCTTGCGCCAACCGCCCTCTTGCGTCCACAAGAAGGGAGGCCCGCACCTACCCCCTACCCCGCTTCCGCAGCCGCTCCAGCCCCGCGCGGATCGCGCTGCTGTTGAGCTTGGCGTACTTCTCGACGGAGCGCGGGTCGCGGTGCCCCATGAGGGCTGCCAGCAGCGGGTCGTCGGCGCCGAGCGCTTTGAGGTGGGTCGCCGTCGAGTGCTTGGTCCCTTCGTAGAGCGACACTCCCGTGACCCCTATCTTTCTGCAAGCGGTAGCCCACGTCCGGCGCAGCGCAGTCTCCGACCACCACCCCTGCCCTCGTCCGTCTGGGTTCACGAAGTCCAGCGCAACTTCTGGCGGCTGGCCGACGATCGTGGCGGTCGAATTGGCAATATCAACGAACAAGACGGCTAGCTCTTTGCTCGTCGGGCCACTGTCATCGGCCAGATAACTGTGGGCCAACCCGGGCAAAAAAACAGTATCAGCATGGGACGCCGTCTGGGCGATCCTGGCGCTCGAGGTAGCCGCCGACGCTGCTGGGACGGACGCGTTAGAAGACGTGTCTTGGAGGCTGGCGGCAACGGTCGGATAACCGGCCTGTTTCCAGGCTTCGAGCCCATTCTCCAAAACGAAGACTGACTCGAATCCCTCCGCTTTCAACCACAGCGCCGCCCGGGCGCTGCTCGCATCAGCGTGTCACGTTCAATAGGTGGCGATGGTCGTCTTCCGCGGAAGGGTCGCTGCTCGCTCCACCACCTCAGCCAGAGGCAGCCACCGGGAACCAGGAAATTTGATCTGGCTCAAAGCCTAGCGACGACGAGCAGGCTGTAGAGGATCATCGAGCGCATGCGCACCGCATTGATGCGCGGGTCGTCTCGGGACGATCGCCGCCCCAAAATGCTGACGAGGCTCGCGAAACCCGCGAAGGCCACGGCGACGGGTTCGTAGTCGTCCATGGTTGGAGAGAGCCTATCCCGATCCAACCGAGCGCGGGAATCGAACCCGCGTCCGTTGGGCGCTAAGTGGCGGAATGTCGGAGGTTCTTGTAGGAGAATCCATGAGTCGCGGTTGAGTCGCAGGAAAGCGGAGGAGTGACTCCTGGCCAGACAGTGTGCGCACGCGAAACTGAGTCGCTCTTTCGGCATCGCCGAGCGCTAGCTAGTGCGGCTCCGGCGGCGGCTCGACGAGCCGCGGCGACTGCTTCGCGAACGCCCGCTTGCTTTCGGTTGTCCACCGCGAGCGCGTCCGTTGGGTGCGCGGCGAGTCTCCGGCTTGGCCCCGGTATCGGGCTCGAAGCCCTCGACGTGTCGGCGCTGAATCGGCGCGCCAATCAGCCGTTCGGTTGCACGCACCCAGTCGCGGTCGTCGCTGGTGACGAACGTACAGGCAATGCCCTCTTGCTCGGCACGGCCGGTGCGGCCAATGCGGTGGGTGTAGGCCCCGGGCGTGTTGGGAACGTCGAAGTTGATCACGTACGAGACATCGCTCACATCGATGCCGCGCGCCGCGATATCGGTGGCCACCAGGACGTCGTACCGACGCGACCGGAATCCTTGCATGGCCCGATCGCGTTGCGGTTGAGACATGTTGCCCTGAAGGCAGACCACGTTATGTCCGGCCTTGGCCAGTTGCTCGGCAAGCCGCCGTGCGCGGTGCTTGGTGCGCATGAACACGATCGCAGAGTCGCAGTCATCACCGGCCAGCACGTGTTCGAGTAACGCGCGCTTGCGATCCTCGGCGACCAAGACCAGCGCGTGATCGATCGTCGAGGCGGGCTCAGCGTTTGCGAGTTCGACGACATGAGGGTCGGTCAGCAAGTCGTCGGCCAGTCGGCGAATCTCTTTCGGCATCGAAGCCGAGAACAACAGGTTCTGTCGATCCTGCGGCAGCGTCTTCAGGATCTTGCGGATGTCCGGCAGGAACCCCATGTCGAACATGTGGTCGGCTTCGTCGAGCACCAGTGTTTCGACCCGGTCGAGATGAAGTAGTCCCTGCTGGAGCAGGTCGAGTACGCGACCCGGACAGCCGACCACAATGTCTGGGCGCTGATGCAGCGCCTTGACCTGCGTCGAGATCGCGACCCCGCCGTAGATCGTGATCGGCTTCAGCTTGGTGAACTTCGAGAGCGCGCCGATCTCGGTGGCGATCTGAGTGGCGAGCTCGCGAGTCGGAGCCAACACTAAGGCGCGCGGCCCCCTGCCCGGCTCCTCGAGCAGATAGTCGAGCAACGGCAGAGCGAAGGCCGCCGTCTTGCCTGTGCCGGTCTGGGCCAGACCCAATACATCTCGACCGTCGAGGCCCGCGGGAATGGTTTCAAGTTGGATGGGTCGGGGATCTTCAAAACCCGCGGCGCGGATCCCGCGCACCAGCCGTTCGTCGAACTCAAATCGGTCGAATCCCGTCGATTCAATAGATACAGGTGCAGACACAGTGAGTTTGTTCTCCGCCGTTCGCGCTCAGGGCTTACCCGGACGCCTGGCCTAACGTTTCGACCCACACAACAGCGAAGGGCAAGATGGATTCCGGGGCGGCGCGTCCAATCACACTCTCACAGGAATGACAGAACCTGTCGTGCGCCGCGTCGGGCAGCTGCCCGATCGAGGGAGTGAATAGCCGTTTGCGCGACCTCGCGCTAGTGGTCGGTGTGGCGATCCGTCACGACTACTGGAATCTCAGGCACGTGATAGAGCATGTGGAATGCGAACGCAACGTCAACGGATTCAGACCGGATCGGGAGCTCCATCGCATCGGCCTGAATGCCAACGACCGGTGCGTCAGCGTGGTGCGGCTGCCCGTAGCTGCGTAACCCTCTGCGGGTACTGCTCGACTCCCGTTCGAGCCCAGGCTCCCTCTCCACTCGCTCCGCATGCCCCGTCGCGCCCATCAGTGAAGAGGCGGTGGGCTTCGCGAGGATCGCGCTCACGCGGCCAGCCTGTCGCACACGAGCTTTGCAGTCGCGATGTCCTGGCAGGCGATCCCGACAGAATCGAAGACGATCGTCGCCTGCGGATCCACAGGCCGGGTGCCGGCAAGGAGTTCGCCGAGCTCCGCGTAGATCTCGGCGTTGAAACGTCGCACGTTGCCGGATTCTGCCAGCGCTGCCTCGCGGGAATCGACGATGATTGTGTGCGTCATCGTCTCCGCATCCAGCTCGGCACCGTTCGCGCCTCCGAAGCCCACGCTCGCGACCTTTGCCCCGGGGCGCAGCCAGCTCCCGTGCAACACTGGGTCGCTGGACGCCGTCGCGACGACGACCACGTCCGCATCACGCACCGCTTCCTCGCAAGGCGCCGCCCTGCCGCCCACGGCCTCGGCGAGTGCCTCCGCTCGCGCAGGCGTACGATTCCAGATGCGGATCTCCTCGAAGCCCCGGACATGCGCGAGAGCCTCGATGTGGCTCCTTCCCTGGGTACCGGCTCCCAGGATCGCGAGCCTCTTCACTTCGGCTGGAGCGACGGCGTCGACATACGCCGCCGTGACGGCGGAGGTCCGCATCTCGGTGATCAGTCGGCCGTCCATCGTCACGAGGGGCTCGCCTGTTTCCGGACGAAACAGGACGATCACGCCCAGGTGCGTGTCGAGGCCCTTCTCCTCGTTGCGCGGGTAGGCCGCGACGAGCTTGGCACCCAGGGCCGTCGCGGTGACCGCGGGCATGCTCGCGAAGAAGCCGCCGTGCTGCTTCACCTCGAGGATGCGACGTTGCGGCTGCGTCACGCGTCCCTGCGAGAAGTCGATCATCGCCTGGCGCATAAGCGGGATGAGCTCCTCCATGCTGAGCACGCTCGCTACCGCCGCCTCGTCGATGTAACGCATCGAAAGTTCTAGCCCGAGTCGCGTCTGCGCTCGACGTCCTGGCGCTCCTCATCGGTGAGTACGCGCGGCTCCACGCGGAGCTCGCTGGAGGCGTCGAAGAAGGGAGATTGCGCGTGGTCCCCACGCAGTCGTGCAAGGAGGAGCATAGGTACGAGGCGGAAGCCCTGCGACAGTGGCGCCCGGTCGCGCGCGTCGAGCTCGGTACGCTCGCCCTCCAGGGCGGACTTTGACTGGAGGATCCTGTCGGCGAGATGCTCGGGGGGGTAGTCGCGGGGATCGCGTTCTGCGTCTCCGCTTGAATGGGAAGACGTCGAATGTCCGCAGCGATTGCAGAACTTCGCGTTCGCCGGGAGTTCAGTTTCGCACCCGTCACACGAGATGGCCAGACGACCGCCGCACTCCAGGCAGAAGCTGGATTCCGCCGGGTTGTCGTGGCCACAGGACGCGCAAGTCACCGGGCCATCTTACCAGGCGCTGGGAATGAGCACGGATCGGAGTGGCCTTAGACGAAAACCCGCTGCGCAGATCCCCCTCTTGTCGGCGGAACCAGAACCGCAGCTTGCGTGAAGTGCGACCGGTTGTGGGTGGCCTAGACGAGTTGTAGCTGCTGTTGATTCCGGTGCCGGGAACCCGGTTCGACCCTTAGCTTTCACCCGCATCCGGATCCCTTTAGCGGCGTAGGCAGCGCGCTCGCTCCGCGATCCAAGCTCCGCAGAACGGCGGGATCGCCCCGCGTCATTGGCCTTCTGTCAGTGAATCCAGTGACTTACGCGACTGAGAAGTTGCCCGTCGCTTGTCTGTCCACTCGGGGAGAGACTCGCGCCGACTTCAACTATCTCCTCGTCGGTCCGGAACCGGATGTGGAAGAGGTCCTGAGTGAGGACTTCGCGGCTGCGCAAGCGAGATCGTTTCCGATTCTCGCGCTCGCCGAATCGCTCCCTCTCCCCCACGCGCCCCCCTGTTGGTAGGGTTGCTTCGTGAGCTTCAAGATGATTCTCCTCCGGACCGGTGCCGTCCAGGACTGGTCGCTCGACGTCGAGGCCGCAGTGCCGGGCGCCTCTGTACGGGTGTTCCAGACACCGGCGGAGGCAATGGGAGCGATCGAAGATGCGGATTGCGTCTACGGGACGCTGCCGCCGGAGCTGCTTGCGCGTGCGAAGAAGCTGCGCTGGATCGCGGCCCCCCTTGCCGGTCTCGGTGGCAGCTGGTTCTACGACGAGCTCGTGAAGAGCGACGTAGTGGTGACCAACATGGCCGGCAGCTACAACGAGCACCTCTCCGCCCACGCTGTCGCCTTCCTTCTCGCGTTCTCCCGTCGCTTCGACCACTACCTGCCCCTCGAGGAGTGGAAGCGGGGTCCGGCACCGACCGATCTGACGGAGCAGACGGTGCTGATCGTCGGGGTCGGTGGCTCTGGTCGCGAAGCTTCGAAGCAGTGCGCCGCGTTTGGACTGCGAGTGCTCGGCTGCGAACCGCGCGCCACTGACCTGCCCGAGGGCATGGCCGAGCTGTTCACGCCCGATCGCCTCGCCGATCGGATCGGCGACGCGGACTACGTCCTCGTAACCGTGCCGGAATCGCCGGAAACGGTGGGCATGTTCAATGCCGCCCTCTTCGCCCGGATGAAGCGCGGCAGCTACTTCATCACGATCAGCCGCGGCCGGGTCGCGGTTACGGCCGATCTGATCGAGGCCCTACGATCCGGTCACCTCGCCGGCGCGGGTTTCGACGTGGTCGACCCCGAGCCGCTGCCGTCAGATAGCCCCCTCTGGAGCATGACCAACGTGCTGATTACGCCCCACATCGCGATCGCGGGCGCGCCCTACGTCGACAAGTGGCGGGCGATCCTTCTGGAGAACTGCCGGCGCTTCGCGATCGGCGAACCCCTGCTCAACGTCGTCGACAAGGAGAAGTGGTTCTGAGTCAGCGTTCCCTGCGACCGAGAAAAGGCTGGGCAGCCCAGCCCGGTTTGCTTTCCGCCGCCATCAGGGCGTGCTCGACGTTAGAAGCACCGCTGACGGCGCCAGAACGCAGTGGTACAGAATTCGGGGATCAGGTACGAGCTGCTGATTCGGAGATCTTCCAACCCCGGACCAAGAGCCAGACCATGAAGATCGACTCCCCGAAAAAGGTGATAAAGACCAATCCAACGTCGACGTTCGGATACAGATAGGGACCCAGGTTGTAGACCACGTAGCCCAAGCCGGCGATGACCAGCAGGATCCCCACCACTCTGGGGATGTAGCCTGACCGGTAAACCAGGTAGCCCAACAGACCCAGGTGGATGCCGAACACCACAAGGCCGATCGACCACTCGTATCGAGACGATTCCAGCAAGAGCTGAACCTGAGCATGCAGCTGATCGGTTCCAACGGTCGCCAGCGAATCCGGTGTGTCAACAAGACGAAAAACGGTCATCAGTTTCAACGGGCCGAAAAGCGCGATCACCGTGTAGACCAACCGAAACCATGCGGTCAGCAACGACAGCGCACGATCGACCGGTACAAGCAAAACCCAGAGCGCCCAGGCAACAATCACATCAAGGATGTAGGTGACCAGGTTAGCGAAAGCCCCGGCCAAAAAGAGTCCGCTGTTGGCCCGGATGTTCAGAACGGTCTCTTCAACGTTGCCCCGAAGAACCAGCTTCGGGTAGACAAAGAACTCAGCAAAGGGGGCCAAGAACGACATCATCAGCAAGCCCAAGCCGGCGATAAGCGCCGCCTGGCGCAGTGTGATTCCCTGGTCCTGATTTTCCGGGTCAGCCGAGCTGATCGCTTTTTTATGGTAGCCCCTGGCCACACCGACGTGCGTAGCACCCATGGGTGCGTCCAACGGACGCGCGACAAGATGACGAAGCTCACGCGGCCCGGAACGGTGAAGCGTCAGCCCTGAGATTCGTCATCCCGTTTGTGCGCCGCTTGTGCGTGGCAGCCTAATCGACCACGCAACTAGCTGAAATCCCGAGAGAATCCGGTGCCGGGGACCCGGCATGTACCCGACGCAGCATCGAGGTGCGGCTGCCTCTAGCCGCGTAACCCCCTGCGGGCACTACGCTACTCCCGCTCGAGCTCCAGCTCCCTCTCCACCCGCTCCGCGTACCCCACAGCGCCGATCTCGGTGTAGAGGCCGTCGCGGGCAGCTAGCTCTTCACGGCGATACCTATGACGACCGTCTCTGGGAAATCGCAGCCGTTCGCTGACCGATACAGGGCGGTCTTCTCACGCGTCGTCGTCTCGATCTTCTCCTGAGTCTCTTTTGGGAGCGTCGATAGGTTGCAGATGTCCCAGCCAGCGACGATCAGGGGATCCAAGCTCTCCAAGTGCAGCGTAATCTGCCGGATCTCGACCTTGAACTGGTCGAAGCCACTGTCAAGCATGAGCGTCTCATACGTCTGTTGATCGGCATCGATGTAAATCGGCCCGTGCGGTAGGTCCTCGAGCGTGTGATGCGCGTCCAAGGCCTCCATGAAGGACCCGAACCCAACTGATTCTATGGGTCCGGCGAAGACCAGACGGCCGCCTGGCTTCAGCACCCGGCGTATCTCCGATCACGCCATTTCGGGACGCGCAAAATGGTGGATCGAGAAGTTGATCAAGGCAGCATCGAATGTGTCACCCTCGAAGGGCAGCTGTTCGACGTTCGCTACTTCGAATCTGAGTTCCGGATAGAGCTTCTCGGCTAGCCTGATCATCTCCGGTGCTAGGTCGATGCCAGTTACACTCGCCCCCGTCTGAGCCATCATGTCTGCTATCAGGCCAGGCCCGCAGGCGATGTCGATGGCATGGCTGTCGGGTGTGAGCTGGCAAGCATCGATCAGGATGGGCACTGTGTGTTTGGTCATCAGTGCCAAGCTATCCAGGGATCTTGCTGCGTTTCTATCCCAAGTCTCGCGTTCTACTCGGGTGATGGCGTCAGGATCACCTTGTTTCATCACGCTTTCCCCGCCGTGCTAGCTGAATGGCCGCCTATCCCGACACGGGCGAGAACGATACCAAGGATGGTCAGAAGCGCGCGGCGCATTCCGGTTCCTTCCGGTCCTGTTCCACTCGATGCTACACCCGATCGAGCTGCACTAGGGAGAGACTCTGACCGGTGCCGCCGACCAGGCGTGTACCCGACCAGCGTAGAGGTAGTGCTGCCCCCAGCCGCAAAGCCACCTGAAGGGTGACCGCTCGAAGCTGGTCAACCACCCCGAGGAGCAGGCCCTTCTGCGGCGCTGCTTCGCGCTCCAGCGGCGAGGCCTCGGGGCTGCCCGGATTGCAGCCCGGCTCAACAAGGCTGGCCGCCTCAACCCCCGCACCGGCAGGCCGTGGGTCGGTGGAACTCTCCACCGAGTTCTCCGGAACGCTGAGCGGAGAAAGCGACTCCCGTGACTCGCGTCGCAGTCTACGCGCGAGTGAGCACGGACAAGCAGAAGGAGTCCACCGTAGAAGCGCAGGTCGCCAAGTGTCGCGAGTACGCCAAGGAGCGTGACTGGCTGGTTGTTCGAGTTGAGAGGAAGGTGGGGGTCTCCGGGGCCTCGCGCCACAACCGCCCCAACCTTCTAAGCCTTGTCCGCGACTTGGAAGAGTGGGACGTGCTGCTCTGCACGGAGTTTTCGCGTCTTGCTCGTGACACGGAGGACTCGGGTTGGCTACGCAACCAGCTCCGGGCGAGGGAGAAGAAGGCCGTCGAGGCCTTCACCGGACGGGACCTCGAGGACCTCGCTTCGCGTTTCGTGGGAGTCGTGGACGAGACGGAGCGTGAGAAGGTCAAGGCGCGCACACACCTCGGCCTGGAGAGCCAGGTCAAGCGAGGCTTTAGCGCCGGTGCGAAGCCCTACGGCTACCGGAGCGAGCCCGCTTACTCCGGCAAGACAGACCGACACGGCCAGCGAGTGCCTGACGGCTACCGAGTCGTCGTCCACGAGGAAGAGGCCGCAATCGTCCGCCGAATCTTCGACCTCTACCTGTCCGGGCTCGGAGTGAAGGCGGTTGCCACGCTGCTCAACGACGAAGCGGTCCCGCCTCCCAGACCCACGAACCTGAGAAACCTCAAGCGCAAGTCCTGGGCTCACACCGGAGTCCGGGTGATTCTCAGCAACCAGCTCTACACAGGACTCTACGTCTGGAACAAGACGCGCAAGGTCAAGGACCACGCCTCTGGCAAGCGTCGAGTCGTCTACCGACCGGAGAAAGAGTGGGTGAAGGACGCGCGGCCAGAGTTGCGCGTGGTCGACTGTGAGACTTTCGCGGCGGTCCAGCGTGAGTTGTCGCGGCGTGCCGCCGAGCGCGGAGCCCAAACTCGGTAGGCCTAGCGGCAGAAGCCGTGCTCGGAGGCTGCTGTCGGGCTTCCTTCGTTGTGCGTCGTGCGGTGGAGGCTTCTACCTGCGCTACCGAGACCGGTACGGTTGCGGCCGTCGTCAGGCTGGCGGCGGCAACGCCTGCGACAACGAACTCAACCTTCGGGAGGCCGAACTCAACGAGCGAGTGCTCGGCGCTGTGCTCGACCAGGTCCTCTGTCCGGACAACGTGGAGTACCTGCTCGAACGAACGGTGGAAGAGCTCGAGAGACTCGCTAGTCGAGCACACGACGCTGGCCAACTCGAAGAACGCCTCGACCAGATCGAACACGAGATCTCCAACCTGGTGGACCTAGCCGCCGAACTGGGAGACACAAAGCGGACGGCTCGTAAGGTCCGCACACTCGAGGCGGAAGCGGACGAGCTCAGACGCTCTCTGGCGGCGACTCGGGTCTCTCGAATCGACCTACGACGGGCGGCTCGGGAGGCCCTCGGCGAACTCCGCCCTGCCCTTCTCGAGTCCACAGCACAAGCCCGCGAGGCACTACGCCAACTCTTCGGCGACGAGCGGCTCCTGGTCTACCCCGACGGCCGCGTGGAGGGATCGGCGCGACTCCCAGTAGTGCTGCGTGAGGTCGGTGCCGGGGACAGGACTCGAACCTGCACGCCTTGCGGCAATGGCTCCTAAGGCCACCGCGTCTGCCAATTCCGCCACCCCGGCGAAGGGGGCGAGGGTAGCAAGGTCCCGGCTGAGGGGGCACTCGTCGGTGTGAAAAGGGGGGGACCCCGACGGCGGGCCTCATCGGGGTCCCCGTGCGGTGCGTGTCCGGAGTCCGGGGAGGGAATTGTGGTCAGCCGAGCCCGGCGAGGACGACCTCGAGGGTCACGGCAGCCTCCTACCCCGCCGGCGACCGACCACGGCTCCGGACGGCGCACCGACTCGGTTCGATGCGAGGTCAGCGGGCATCTTCGCTCAAGTCGTCGGAGCGGAGGTCGAGCTCGCGAATCTTCTGTTGCAGGCTCTGGCGCACCATCCCGATCGACTCCGCGGTGCGTGAGACGTTCCCGTCGTGCTCGCGCAGAGCGCGGATCAAGTATTGGCGCTCGAAGCCCTCGACCATCTGCTTCTTGGCGTCTCGGAAGGTCATTCCGAACGGGATGGCGTCATCCCCTCCCGGATGACCGCTGGCCTGGTCGAGATCCAGGTCCTCTTCCCCGATGGTCTCTCCGGAGCACAGGACTGCCGCCCGCTCGATCGTGTTGCGGAGCTCCCGGACGTTGCCGCGCCAGGGGTGTCGGACCATGCTGGCTAGCGCATCCTGACCGATGGTCTTCTTGTCGCGGCCCAGACGCTCGGCCACCTGCGTCAGGAAGCGCTCGACCAGCGCAGGTATGTCCTCTGCGCGGTTACGCAACGGGGGCAGCGTGACCTCGACGACCTTCAGTCGGTAGTAGAGGTCCTCGCGAAAGCGGCCCTCCTTCACTTCGGTCTCCAGGTCGCGGTGGGTCGCTGCGACGACCCGAACGTCGACCTCGATCGGCGCGTTGCCACCGACGCGCTCAAAGGAGCGCTCCTGCAGAACGCGCAGCACCTTGGCCTGGGTCTCCGGCGCCATGTCTCCGATCTCGTCAAGGAAGATCGTGCCCTCGTCCGCCGCCTCGAACTTGCCGACCCGACGCGCGTCCGCTCCCGTGAAGGCACCCTTCTCGTGCCCGAAGAGCTCGCTCTCGATCAGCTCGCGGCTGATCGCGGCGCAGTTGACCGCCACGAAAGGCCGATTCTTGCGCGAGCTGCGCTGGTGCAGCGCCTGCGCGACCAGCTCCTTGCCCGTGCCGCTGTCACCGCGCACGAGAACGCTCAGATCGGTCTCCGCAACCTTCTGGATCATCTCGAAGATCTGGCGCATGGCGGGGCCCGAGCCAATCAGGTTCTCGAAGCTGTACTCGCGCTCTACGCGCTCGAGCAGCATGCGGTGCTCGCGCTGAAGCCTCGTCCGCTCGAGCGCCCTCGCTACCACGACCCGCAGCTCTTCGTTGTCGAACGGTTTGGGGACGTAGTCCTCCGCCCCCTCCTGCATCGCCTCCACCGCGATCTTTTCGGAGCCGTGCGCCGTGATCATGACGACCGCAGTCTCCGGGCGGCGCTGCTTCGACGCGCGCAGCACGTCCATGCCGGTCGGGCCGCGCCCGAGCGACAGATCCGTCAGGATCAGATCGTAGGTCGTATCCGCCAGCTTGCGCTGCGCCATTTCGCCGTCGTCGGCAAGCTCGACCTCGTAGCCGTCCCGCCGCAACAATCCGCGCAACGCCAGCTGGATGCCCTTCTCGTCCTCTACGATCAGGATGCGAGGTTTCATGCCCTGACCTCAACGCCTGCTTGCTTGGGGAAGGTCAGCACGAACTCCGTCCCCTGGCCGGGCGTCGAGTGAAGCTCGACGCGACCGTTGTGGGCGTCGACGAGCTTCCGCGTGATGGCCAGGCCGAGCCCGGTGCCATTCGACTTCGACGTGTAGAAGGGGCGGAAGATCTTCTTTTGTGTCTCGGCGTCCATGCCACCCCCGTTGTCCTTGATCCGGACCCAGACCTCGGTGCCCGCCAGGTTCTCGCCAAGGGCGACCTCGAGGTTCGGATCCCGGGTGCCGACTTCCTCGAACGCGTCGAGCGCGTTCCCGACCAGGTTGATGAGTACGCGTCGGAGCTTCTCGGGATCCCCCTCCATCGAGCCCTCGCAGTCCACCTCCAGTGCCAGCTTGACCCCGGCGCCGTCGATTCGATCACGCAGTGTGTCGAGCGCGCTCTCCAGGACCTCTTGCAGCTGCATCTCGCGCACGTCCATCGCTTCCTCGCGCGCGTATCGGAGCAGGTGCGAGATCGATCGCTCCACCCGATCGAGTTCCTTGAGAGCGACCTGGGCATACTCCACGTTGTCTGCTGAGCCGGGGTCCTCGCCCATCTGCTGCACGAGGCTCTTGGCGGCGGTGATCGGGTTACGAATCTCGTGCGCGATCGAGGCCGAGAGCTCCTCCAGCGAGCGCAGGTTCTCGCCCTCTAGCGCGCGGCGCTCCCTCGTCACGGAGCGGGCCACCTGGGCATCGACCTCTGAGCTCACCCATTTACGCCGCAGGTCCGGGGCAACGATGGCTTGAAAGAAGTGCGAGGCCAGGCCGATTCCCCAGGCCAGGCCGACGATCGTCGAGACCACCCGTCCGGCCACGAAGAAGAGGAAGAAACAGACGAAGAAATAGGTCACAAAGTGCTGAACGAACTTGATCTTTCGCTCCGCGTTTCGCCTCGCCTCCTGGTACGCTTGCTCCTCCGGACTCAGCTCTCGCTCGGGCCTGCGGCGCCGGCTCCACGCGCGACGCTTCGAGCTTCCCCCCTCGCGAGCCGCCCTGTGGGCGAGCCGCTGGGCGTCCCGCTCTGCCCGCACTGCTGCGCGCCGCGCCCTGGCGGACTGCTCGCGCGCGCTCGCGCGTCCCTTCCTCCGGTGAAGCTCGTCCCTCGTATCGGACATCGAGTTCTCCCCGAACAGACCGGCCCAGCAGCAGCCGAAGCGATCTTGCCGGGACTCCTGGATTGTAGACGACGCCATCACACAAGTGGAGCTCAGCAAGCGCCGTGCCGTCAGGCGGGCCCTTCAAGATCAGCAGCTTACGCGGGGAGTCGTGACAGGTGCTGCAGCTCGTAGCTGTCAGGCGCAGCGAGCACGCTGCACCCAGGCAGCCTCGTTCGACATCACGACGGTCCCGCTCGCAGCGAACATTCCGTCGACGCCGTGGGGGAACGGGAAGAGCTCTGCTGGGCTTCGCGGACGCCACGGGTACCTCCAGGTTGAGAATCGAGCGGCAGTTATACGAGCAAGCGGAAGAGATTGGGCCGATCGCGCCGAGCCTGGCTTCGGGCTACCCTTGCCCGCGAACCGGGGGTCAGGTGGGAAGGGATGCAGATGGACTACCACGAGCTTCGAGCCATGACGATCGCAGAGCTGCGGGAGGTGGCCGGCGGCGTGGAAGGGCTCACCGGCTACACGCAGATGCGCAAGGACAAGCTGCTAGAGACCGTCTGCGAGCACCTCGAAATCCCGCTCCATGAGCACCACGAAGTGCGCGGAATCGAAAAGGCGGCAATCAAGAAGCAGATCCGGGCCCTCAAGGTTCAACGTGGCGAGGCGCTCGAGAAGCGTGACCGGGCCGAGCTGAAGCAGGTGCGCCGCCAGATCCATCGGCTCAAGAGGACGCTTCGCCGCGCCACCGTCTGAGCCTTCTGCCGCAGCAAAAGGCCTGCAGTACTGCGCTCTCCCTGCGCGCTCGTTGCATACGGGCTGGTCCATCGTTTGCACGCTCACCAGGTTGAGCCTGCTCAACGACGCAACGCTCCCGCAGGAGGAGGGGAATGGCCATAATGGACGTGATGCCAGACCCCGTGGACCGGCTGCATGAGCTGCGGATCGACCGGGACTCGATCGCCGGCGTGAACCGCCGACCGGCGCTGCTTGCTGCCGCGGTCGGTCTGGTGATCGCGACGGCTGCGGTCGGCTGGTGGCTGAGTAATCCCGCCTCGGCCACGGTGCGCACCGCACCCGTGACCCGCAGCGCGGGCGCCGCCGATTCGGGCGTGCTCGATGCGTCCGGCTACGTCACAGCCCGCCTGCAAGCGACCATCTCCTCCAAGGTCACCGGAAAGATCGCCCAGGTGCTCGTGGAGGAGGGCATGGTCGTCCAGGAGGGCGACGTGCTCGCGCGGCTGGACAGTGCAACGACGGAGCGTCAGGTCGAGGTCGCGAAGGCCCAGGTCGAATCTACGCACAGCTCGCTGGCCGAGGTCCGGGTGCGGCTCGCCGAGGCCGAGATCAACCTGCGTCGCACGCGTAGTCTGGTCGCCGCCGACGCCAGGAGCCAGTCTGAGCTTGACGCAGACCAGGCGGCGGCGGACGCTATAGAGGCCCGGCTCGCGGTCGGCGAAAGCGAGCTGGCCGTGGCCGAACGCTTGCTGGCGCTGCGCCACCAGGAGCTGGAGGACCGCATCATCCGCGCCCCGTTCCCCGGGGTGGTGGTGGCAAAGAATGCGCAGCCAGGCGAAATGATCTCGCCGGTCTCCGCGGGCGGCGGGTTCACGCGCACCGGGATCTGCACGCTGGTCGACATGAGCTCGCTGGAGATCGAGGTCGACGTGAACGAGGCCTACATCAACCGGGTCGAGCGGGGCCAGAAGGTCCGGGCCACCCTCGACGCCTACCCCGACTGGAAGATCCCGGCCACGGTCATTACCCCCGTTCCGACGGCCGACAGGCAGAAGGCGACGGTGCGCGTGCGCATCGGATTCGATGCGCTGGATCCCCGCATCCTGCCCGACATGGGCATCAGGGTCACGTTCCTCGACACCACGGCACGCGACGTTGCTGCGGGTGGTGTGCCGGGCGCCGGGCCGGCCCCCACGCTCGTTCCCTCGGCGGCCATACGCGATAACGCCGGTCAGCCGGTGGTCTTCGTGTACGCTGGAGGCTCGCTTGAGCGGCGGGCCGTGCGTCTCGGATCGCGCAGAAGCGACCACGTGGAAGTCCTGGCCGGCCTGAGGATCGGCGAGCATGTCGTGGTCGAGGGGCCCGAGGGCCTCGCGGACGGAGATCGCGTCGTCGCTCGCTAACAGATAGGGGACCTGCGTGTCCGATAGTGAAACTCTGGTCGCGGTCAACAACGTGCACAAGACCTATGCGCGGGGCTCCGAACGCGTCGACGTGCTGCTCGGGCTCAGCCTCGAGGTTCCCAGGGGAGACTTCCTCACGCTAATGGGTCCCTCGGGCTCGGGCAAGACTACCTTGCTCAACCTCATCGGTGGTCTCGACCAACCCTCAGAGGGCACGGTGGAAGTCGCTGGCGAGCGTATCGATCGGGCCTCCGGGCGCAAGCTCGCGAGCTGGCGTGCGCGGCACGTCGGCTTTGTGTTCCAGTTCTACCACCTGCTGCCTGTGCTGACAGCCGAGCGGAACGTCGAGATCCCGCTGCTGTTGACACGCCTGACTCGCGCCGAGCGGCGGCAGCACGTCGCGGCTGCACTCTCCGTCGTCGGACTCGAAGATCGGGCCAAGCACTTTCCCCGGCAGCTCTCCGGCGGACAGGAGCAGCGGGTCGGAATCGCGCGCGCCATCGTGAGCGACCCGACACTTCTGCTCTGCGACGAGCCGACGGGGGATCTCGATCGCAAGAGCGGAGACGAGATCCTGGACCTGCTCCAGGCACTCAACGAGGAGCACGCCAAGACCATCATCATGGTCACGCACGATCCGCACGCAGCGGCCCGGGCCAAGCGCATCACGTATCTCGACAAGGGAGTGCTCAGCGCGAGGCCAGAGGCATGAAGTTTCTGCCACTGCTCTGGCGGAATCTGGTGCGCAAGAAGGTCCGCACGACCTTCACCCTGCTCTCGATTCTCGTGTCGTTCCTGCTGTTCGGACTGCTGGGAGCCCTGGAGCGAGGTCTGAGCCAGGGGTCGCAGACGGCGGGAACCGATCGGCTGGTCACCCAGCACAAGGTCTCCTTCATCCAGCCTCTGCCGGTGCGCTACTGGTCTACGATCCAGTCGGTGGACGGCGTGGACGTGGTCTCACACCTGACCTGGTTCGGAGGCTATTACCAGGACCGAAGCAATCGTTTCTCGCAGTTCGCGGTGGACCCCGAGACGTACCTGGAGCTGCAGCCAGAGCTGAGGCTCACCGACGCGGACAAGCAGGCCTGGCTCGCCGATCGGACCGGCGCGATGGTGGGGCACTCGGTCGCCGAGCGCTTCGGATGGGAGCTCGGCGACCGAATTCCCCTCCAGGCGACGATCTACCGGAGGGAGGACGGATCCGCCTGGGAGTTCACCATCGCCGCGATCGTAGACGACTCCGGCCCGAACGGCGGTCCCGAGTTCATCTTTCACTACGACTACCTCAGCCAGATGGGAGGACCCTTCGGGAGCGAGATGAACTGGGTGGGTCAGTTCATGAGCCGCATCGACGACCCCGACCGGGCCATCGAGATCGCCGCGGATATCGATAGCCGCTTCGCGAACTCCGAGGCGGAGACCAAGACTGCGACGGAGAAGGCCTTCGCACAGAGCTTCGCCAACCAGCTCGGAAACATCCGTGCCATCGTCCTCGGTATCACGAGCGTCGTCTTCTTCACGCTGCTTCTCGTGGCAGGGAATACCGTGGCGCAGTCGGTGCGCGAGCGGACGGAGGAGCTTGGCGTGCTCAAGGCCTTCGGATTCACGGACGCAACCGTGATGGGCCTTGTCTTCGCGGAGGCGCTCAGCCTTGCAGCCCTGGGCGGGGGAGCAGGCCTCGCATTGGCCTGGCTGGTCGCGAGCGCCTTCGACGTCGGGGGAGTGCTGCCCCCACTCTACGTTCCCACTGAACGCATGGGCATGGGTCTGATTCTGATCGTGCTCTTCGCCCTGGTCGTCGCTGCCCTGCCCGCCTGGCAGGCACTCCGCCTCAGGATCGTCGACGCGCTGCGGAGCGCCTGAGCGTGAGTGGCTTGCTCGCCTGGCTCGCGCAGACCACTGCGGTCACGGAACTGAACCTGCGCAGTCTCCGCGAGAGGATCGGGTCGTCCGTAGCAACGATCGTGGGTATTGCTGGCGTGGTCATGGTGTTCGTCGGGGTGCTCTCGATCGCCGCGGGCTTCTCGCACACCATTCGCTCCTCCGGCCGCCCCGGGGTCGCCCTGGTCGCTCGCTCGGGTACTGACGACGAGATGAGCAGCATCCTCCTGCAGGAGCACACTCGGATCATCGCCGATGCACCGGGCGTTCTGCGCGGAGAGCGCGGGCCGCTGGCGTCTGCGGAGCTGTTCGTGATCGTCGACCTGCCAAAGAAGTCCACCGGTACGGACGCCAACGTACCACTGCGTGGTGTAGAGCGGGCCGCCTTCGAGGTGAGGAACGAGCTCCGCCTTGTCGAGGGTCGCATGTTCGAGTGGGGCAGGAACGAGATCATCGTCGGCGAGGCTGCCGCTGCGCTTTTCGCCGGGATCGAGGTCGGCTCTATCAAGCGCTGGGGCGAGAACGAGTGGAAGGTAGTGGGGGTCTTCCGCGTCGGAGGAGGCATCGAGGATTCCGAGCTATGGACGGACGTACGCGTCCTCCAGCCGGCTTACGATCGTGGCAACAGCTTCAACTCGGTCCGCCTGCGCCTCGAGTCGCCTCAAGCCTTTGACGCGTTCAAGGACGCGCTCACGACGGATCCGCGGCTCAGTGTCAGCGTGTTCCGAGAGGAGGCCTATTACGCTGACCAGTCCAGCGTGCTGGTCGCCATCATCAACGCCGTCGGCTACATGATCGCGTTCCTCATGGGCGTCGGCGCAGTCTTCGGTGCGCTGAACACGATGTACACGGCAGTCTCCGCCCGCACTCAGGAGATCGCAACGCTGCGGGCGGTGGGCTTCGGAGCAAGCCCCGTGGTGATCTCGGTCCTGATCGAGTCCCTGCTTCTCGCCGCGGCCGGGGGGCTCATCGGCGGCGGCCTGGCGTACGGGCTCTTCAACGGCTTCCAGGCCACGACGCTGAACGTCCAGAGCTTCAGCCAGGTAGCCTTTTCCTTCGCTGTCACACCAGACCTGCTCCTGCGCGGCACCGTGTTCGCCCTGCTAATGGGCGTGCTGGGCGGCATCTTCCCAGCCGTTCACGCCGCGCGGCTGCCTATTGCTGCCGCGCTCCGCGAGGCCTGAGCTTGAAGTTTCTCCCCCTGCTCTGGCGAAACTTGTTGCGCAAGAAAGTGCGGACTGCGTTCACGCTGCTGTCGATTCTCGTCTCGTTTCTGCTGTTCGGACTGCTCGGGGCACTGGAGAGCGCATTCAGCCTGGGTGCCGAAGTGATGGGTGTGAACCGCCTCGTCACGATGCACAAGGTGTCCTTCATCCAGCCCCTGCCACTGCGGTATAAATCCATCATCCAGGGGGTGGACGGGATCGAGATCGTGGGGCACAGGAGCTGGTTCGGTGGCTACTACCAGGACCCGAGCAACACGCGGTTCTCGCAGTTCGCGGTGGATGCGAGAGCCTACCTCGCCATGACTCCCGAGCTGAAGCTCTCGGAGGCAGAGAAGCAGGCATGGCTCGCGAACCGTACCGGAGCCATCGTTGCGCGCTCCATCGCCGATCGCTTCGGCTGGGAGCTGGGCGATCGAGTGCCCCTTAGAACGCCTCTCTGGCAGCCTCCGCTGGGATCGGGCTGGGAGTTCACGATCGAGGGAATCGTCGACGACTCCACTCAGGGTTCTCCAGAGTTCTTCGTCCACTACGACTATCTCAATGAGACCGCCCTCGCGACGGGGAGTCAGGGCCCAAACTCGGGCAACTTCGTGGGCCAGTACATCAGCAGGATCAACGACCCGGAACGTGCAGTCGAGATCGCTGCCGAGATCGATCGTCAGTTCGCCAACTCCGGTACGGAGACAAAGACGGCAACCGAGAAGGCGTTCGCGCAGTCGTTCGCCAACCAGATCGGGAACATCCGCTTCATCGTGCTCGGAGTCACTGCCGTCGTGTTCTTTACATTGCTTCTGGTTGCGGGAAACACCGTCGGCCAATCGGTCCGAGAGAGGGCGGATGAACTCGCTGTGCTCAAGACGTTCGGATTCTCGGACGGAGCGGTGATGACCATGGTCCTCGCTGAGACTCTCCTCCTGACCAGTCTGGGAGGCGGAGCTGGCCTCGCGCTCGCATGGGTGACCGCGGGCGCAGTCGACATTCAGGGCGAGATGGTGGGCCGACTCTACGTTTCCCCCGAGCGTATCGTCGTCGGCTCGTGCCTGATCGTCGTCTTCAGCATGGTCGCAGCCGCCTTGCCAGCCTGGCAGGCGCTGCGACTCAGGATCGTGGACGCGCTCAGGAGCGCCTGACCGTTACCGATCTCCCAGGCGCGTATACTGGGGCCAGCATCGCTGTCGGGAAGGGAACCGTCCATGGCCAATACCGTGATCGCCGAGAACCTGAAGTTCCCCGAGGGCCCCGCCTTCGATCGTGACGGAAACCTGTACGTCGTCGAGATCCAGGGCGGGCAGATCTCGAAGATCACGCCGGACGGAAGCGTATCCGTGTTCGCCGAGACGGGCGGCGGACCGAACGGGGCCAACTTCGGACCGGACGGGCAGCTCTATGTCTGCAACAACGGCGGGTTTCCGGGACCCGACAGAGAGCCTGGGCGCGTGGAACGCATCGATCCGGGTGGCACCGTGACCGTGCTGATCCGGGAGATAGACGGCGAGCCGCTGAACTCGCCGAACGATCTCGGCTTCGACGAACACGGGAACTTCTACTTCACAGATCCGGTCTGGGGCGCTGCCGGGGTCGACGGTGCCCCACCAGGTAACATCTGCTTCCACGGGAGTGGGAGCACGCGCAGACTGCATACGGGCTTCGCGTTCCCAAACGGCATCGGCGTGTCGCCCGACGGGCGGACCCTCATCGTCTGTGAATCGATGACCTTCAAGCTGCACGCGTTCGACATCCTCGAGCCTGGCGTGCTCGGTGAGCCGCGCGAGTTCGGCTTCCTCGGCGAGGGCGCCATCCCGGATGGGTTTGCCTTCGACGTCGATGGAAACGTCCTGTGCTGTGGCTATGAAAGCGGCCAGATCCACGTCTTCCCGCCCGGCGGCGGCGACAAGATCGGTACACTCGACTTCGAGGACAAACGGCTCACGAACGTTTGCTTCGGCGGCCCCGCGTTCAGGTCCCTGTTCGTGACCGAGAGTGGAGCCGGGCGCGTCGTTCGCGTCGAGTGGGAACGGCCAGGGACAGTGCTCTTTCCCGACCGACGGGGGTAGTGTCCTTCGGATTAGGGACACTAGACCGAGTCAGGCGGGCCGCCCCACACAAACGCCGCGGGCGATGGCCGACTCGCCCTCGTGGTTCAGCACGTCGAAAAAGAGCTCGTGCGCCCCTTCCAACGTGATGCGCTCCTCCAGACAGCGCACGGACACGGACGTTCCCATGAGGACCATCGCTCGGAACTGACCCGCGATCCGCACCAGGCGAGCCGGGTCCGCGCCTAGCAGGCTGCGGAGAAAGTGACTGGGTTGGGCGGGACGCCTCTGACGGGAGGCGTGCCGAGCAGGGAGAGGGATCGCCGTTCCCGGTACGAACCGGTTCGGTGTCGCACGGGTAGATCTTGCGGGATCATGAGCTATGTCGCCTCCAACAGGTTGCGGATACGGACCAGGTTGTAGGCCGCAGCAGTGAAGGTGAAGACCCAGCCGACCCGATCCGTGCCCCGGTGCCGGGTCTTGCGCATCAAGCCCACCGTCTTCATCCAGCCAAACACCTCCTCCACCCGTTTGCGGAAGCGCTGGCTCACCTCGTAGCCCGGGTGTCCTGTGGTCCTTCGATCGATCGCGCTTCGGCGGTTCGTCGTGTTCTGTGCCACGTGCGGGGTAACGCTCCAGGCCCGAAGCGCCTGCACAAAGCTCTTGGCGTCGTAGCCCTTGTCTCCAGCCAGGGTGATCCGGCGAGCGCCCCCCAGACCCAGCACCATCTCGAGAGCCGCTTCGCGCTCCGCATACCCCGACGCCTGAGTGAGCTTCGCCGCCACCACCAGGCCGTTGCGGTTCTCCGTCACGACGTGTCCCTGATACGCGAGCCGCGCGCCCTGGCCCCTCATCCCCGCCAGTCGGGCGTCCGGATCCGTCCTCGACGCATGCGTCTGGTTGCTCCGCTTCTCGCCCCGGAAGTTGACCGTCGGGTTGCCCGGGTCGTCATCGTCCCTGCGCTTCTCGTCCTTGCGCACGAAGCTCTTCTGGCTCGCCCACGCCTCGATCAGCGTCCCGTCCACCGTGAAGTGCTCCGATGACACCAACCCCTCCGACTCCGCCTGCGCCAGCACCGCCTCGAAGAAATGCTGAGCGATCTCGCCCTTCAGCAGCCGTTCCCGATTCTTGGTGAACACCGTCGCGCTGAACACCTCATCGTCCAGCTCCAGGCCCACGAACCAGCGGTAGAGCAGGTTGTAGTCGATCTGCTCGATCAGCTGGCGCTCGCTCCGGATCGTGTACAGCACCTGCAACAGCAGCGCCCGCAACAGCTGCTCCGGCGGGACCGACGGTCGGCCGACCCCTTTGGCGTAGATACCATCGAAGCGTCGCGACAGCTGCTCCAGCGCCGCGTCCACCAGTCGCCGGATCGCTCGAAGCGGATGGTCCTCGGGAATCCGGGACTCCAGCGATACGTAGCTGAAGATCCCACCCTGGAGCGTCTGCGGTCCTCTCACATCTCCCCCTTGGGGCTTCCCTCAAAGGTACCCTTCGATGAGGAGTTTTTCAGCAGCCTGCTAGGCAGCGGTCGATCAGCTCCCGCATCGCCAGCGTCAGCGTGGCCGTGCCGTGCAGGATGATGTCGGGAAGTCCGGCCGCGAGCGCGACGCTGCGCTCTGTGTGAATCGGATTCCAGATGTCCGCGCACTCCGTGTACACGTGCGCGGCGTCGGGACGAATCGGAATCTCTGCGGACCAGATCGGCTTGTCGGGCAAGTCTCCCGCTTCCGGAAGAGGTGGCGAGCTCACGAGCTCGCGGTCGGGACCGCTGGTAACGGCTCCGCGCACGATCCCACCGCTGTCGAACTCGACGACGAGCTTGCCGAAAGAGTCTCGCATTGCGTAGCGTTGCGTGCTCAACACGCCGGACCGAACCTGCCGGACGGAGATCAGCTCTCCCTGGCAGGTGATCACGTCACCGCAACGCAGAGCGCGCTCGAAGCGAGCGTCGACCCAAGCGTGTACGCCGCGTCGCACGTTCTCCAGGCTGACTCGCAGGTCGGGCGTGTGCCTCGCGTTCCACTGCAAGGAGAAGATGAGGCCGGGATGCCCGACCAGCCCCTCTGGTCGCGTGTCGTCGAAGTACGCAGGATTGACATCACCGACGCCCGCCGCAAACGCCATGATCCGTCGCGGTGTCAGCTCGAACGAGCGCGCCACCGTGCGCAGGCCGACCGTGTCTGTGGAAACGGGCTCGAGCCCGATCGTCTCCATCGCTTGGACTGTCACAGATCCTCCTCCAGATTGCGCGCTCGGTCAGCGCCGCGGCAGGCCGAGTACACGCTCGGAGATGATGTTGCGCTGGATCTCACTGGTACCCGCGGCGATCGTACCACCGCAGGACTGCAGCTGACGCTGTCCCCAGTGCCCGCCGTCGATGGCTCGGGCGGAACCACACCACAGCTGGCCATAGGGGCCCGTGAGCGAGTTGCCGAGCCGCGCGAGCCGATGATCGAGCTCGGAGCGATAGACCTTCATGGTGCTCGACTCCGGGCCCGGCTTCTCACCCTGGGCCAGGCGCGTGAGCGAGCGCAACGAGTTCAGCCGCAGAATCTCGACCTCGGTCGCGAGCTGCGCAAAGTCCTGGCGGAACACCGGATCGTTGACGGCGGATCGTCCGCCACGCTGGGTCGTGCGCGCCAGGTCGGCGATCCGGGCAACGCTGCGCTGGTATGCGAGGTAGCGCGAGAGCGTGCTCGCACCGCGCTCGTAAGACAGCACCGTGTTCGAGACGCGCCAGCCTTCGGTCGGCTTCCCGACCACGTTCTCGGCAGGTACCTCAACGTCCGTGAAGAAGGTCTCGTTGAAGTCGCGATTTCTGGTGATCTGTACGAGCGGACGCACCTCAACGCCCGGTGTCTTCATGTCGATCAGCAGAAAGCCGATGCCCCCGTGCTTCTCGGCATCGGGATCCGTACGCACGAGGCAGAAGATCCAGTCCGCGTGATGTGCTCCCGAGGTCCAGATTTTCTGGCCGTTCACCACGTAACGATCGCCGCGGAGCTCCGCGCGCGTCTGCAGGTTCGCCAGATCAGATCCTGCTCCCGGCTCCGAGTAGCCCTGGCACCACATGCGCTCCGCCTTCAGCATCGGGAGGAGGTGCTCCTCGCGCTGCTCGGGGCTACCGTGGTGCATCAGCGCCGGACCGCAGAGGCCGATTCCCGATCCGTTTACGCTCGGCGGTGCGTTTGCTCGGGCCAGCTCTTCCTGCAGGATCGCGTTCTCGACCTGGGTACGACCCTGGCCCCCGTACTCCACGGGCCACGTGATGCCCACGTATCCGGCCTCGTAGAGCCGGCGATGCCAGGCGCGATGCTGGTCGAAGTACTCGTCTTCGCCGCGCTCATCGGGGTCGGCCTCACGCCACCAATCCGGGATATTCTCGTCGAGCCAGCTCCTGATCTCGGCGCGATAGGCCTCCTCACTCTCGCTGAAGCTGAAGTCCATGCAGCGCTCCCCTGGGATCGATCCTGTTTCCTTATCATAACGGGTATGCAGTCGGCTTCTCGGCGGCCGGTTCTGGCGCCGAGCAGCCGGCAGAGCGGATCGTAGAAGGGAAGTTGACAGCGACAGCCAGAGGAGCGGGCGAGGTGCCGGTCGCTTAAAGACGATGCCCCCGGGACCGCGCTCTGGGTCCCGGGGGCGCTCCCACGCGAACGCCACGCCCGAGTGGCGTCGCAGCTCTAATTAACGGTAACGGAAGTCCCGTGGCGCGGTCCAGGGACCCCGCGAGCCGGCAGCGTCGACCGCAGCAACGCGCCAGAAGTACGTTCCGGGTCGGAGCCGCGCGACGTCCAGGCTACGAAGCTCGGTGCTGGTTCCGCTCACCAGGGTGTGCTCGACGACGTCCTGAAACGACTGATCGGAGGAGATCTCCAGCTGGTAGCGGCTAGCACCGTCCACACGACCCCAGGCAAACTCGTAATCCAGGACGCTGTCGCCCAGCTCCCGCTCGGGGGAGATCTCCTCGAGCGTGAGCGTCCGGCGCACCGGATCCGTCTGCACGCGGAAGTGCTTGAAGAATGACATGCCGAGCAGACCCGTCTCGAGCGAGTCCAGGACGACCATCTCGACCTGCTCCAGCACGGCGTCACCGAGGCGCAAGTTGCGAAGCGTGACGACTGGCGCGATCAGCGTCTCGGCGGAGATCCCGCGAACCTCGACACGCGGCGTGCGCGCGTCGATCCGGATCCCGAGCTGCTCCACGACGGAGCGCGGGATCGAGTTCATCATAGCGCCGGTGTCGACCACGAAGGGCGCCTCGACCGAGTCGTTCAGGAGGGCCCGAACCTGCATCTGCAGGCCGGCCTTCTCCAGGGAGATAACGTGGCGCAGAGATGACGTCCTCGTCGTCGCGGGGCTCGTCTGGCGCGCTACGACGTTGAAGCGCGCGTCGCGCGTTCCCGCCGTTACAGAAGAGAGGGCTTGCTTCTCCAGGGCCGGAACGCTGCCCGGGTCGTCCGTAAAGTGGAGGCGACCTTGGGCGTCCACCCACTTGTAGATGTCCGCCGAAGCAGGGCTCGCGATCAGGGTCAAGAGCAGCACAACTGCTGCCCAGTGGCTAAGGAGTCGGGGTCGTGAATGGGGAGAATCACAGGTATGCATCCCCGGCTCCTTTCGCCAACCGTTCGACCCGATCGCGAGCCCGTTTAGGCGCTACTCGCGAGATAGGGCACTGGCTTTGCGTCCCCGTCTTACGACGGGTTTGCCTCTTCGTGGAGCAGGCTGCACCCTTGCATCCTGCACCCAATTGGTGCGGCGTCTTGGAACGCTTACACCGTTACTGACAACTCACTCATCGGTTCGCCGTCCGCGCTTCTTTAGGTCAAGCGTGAACTTTTCTGAATTCCACGGTACGTCGATGGTCATTCCCGCCGGGCTGCGTACGTCTTGCAGCCTCGTGACTGCGTACGTCTTGCTGCCTCGTGAGACGGGAGTATCGACGCTGAGCTAGTTGGGATCGATTCCGGCCTGGAGGGAGATAGCCACCAGCCTGCCGTTCGAGCGCTCGTAGGCGATCACCACGTAGGTGCCTGCGGAGAGATCGCTCAGATCGTAGACATCGTCTGGCACGTAGAACTCGGAGGAGCCCACGTAGACGGTCTGGGAGAGCGCGTAGACGCGCGAGACGAGTCCGGAGACCGGGCGTTCGCTCGCCGCTAGGGCAACCGAGCTCATGCTCAGAGTAAGGAGGGAGGCGAGCAGCCATTTTGTACGCACGACGCGTTCTCCTCTGCTAGAACCGCTGGCGCCAGTAGACGAGATCCACCGGATCGGGCAGCAGCCCCGGAGCGCCGATCGAGACCACGCGGCCTGCGGACGATTTCAGCAGGATCTGCACGCCACCATCCACAGAGTTGGAGATGGTGATGCGCGGATCCGAAGGAACTCCCAGGCCCGTGGTGACCCGCCGGCCCTCGTTCGACGAGGTGGCCGGATCGAAGAATCCCCCGCCCGTAGCGAGATCGAAGATGTAGGCGAAGGCCTGGCCGTCCACATCGCAAACGCTGCCCGTCCCGTCGTCCGGCAGATAGCTGGTGGTGATGAGAACGCCCCCAAAGGCGGCGTGGTTCGTGATGAACTTCTCACCCTCTCCGGCAATCAAGTAAAAGCCCAGATCCGTCTTGTCCGGATCGGAGGCCAGGACTGTGATGTCGGTCAGGTTGGCCTCCGTGAAGGGCGCCACGGGAATCGAGCCAACGCCCTTGGGAGTCGGATCCTGCAGCACGTAGTTTGTTGTCATCGCTGCTCGGATCGCCCTGGTAGGCGATATTCGTGCGCTCGCCTGTCCCAAAGGCGAGCATAAGCTTTCCCGAGAGGAACGTGGCTACGGGGGGATAGAAGATCGAGCGGTGGTGTAGGGCGCCCCCGGACACGAGCTGTGGGTCCGCGCGGAACACCACGCCAGCGGGCCAGCCGTCGAAGAGCCCATCGTTGTTGACGTCATCCGCGATCTGAGAGATGTCCCACTTCCAGAGCTGGCCTCCCGTATCGCCGATGTAGATCAGGTCTGCGAAGCTGTCGAAATCCAGGTCGAGCACAGCGGGGTTGCTGGGCAGCGCGTAGACCATCTGCGAAAGCTGGGGATCGCCGGGATCGTAGGCAACCTGCGCGAGGACCTGACCCGTATCCAGCGCAACCATGAAGATGGCCTTGCTGTCGTCGCTCCAAGCGGCATCGGCCGGGTTCGAGACGTACGTGGGCAGGTTCGGATCGGCTCCTGCGCGGAAGCCGCCACCGAAGATCGCGACCCATTGCTCGCGGCAATCGCCGTCGTCGAGGGTGTTATTGCCGCAGTGGTCCCCGAAGCCATTTGGGGCCTTTACCTTGATCCGCGTGATAACGGGCTCGGACCACGTTTCTCCCAGCTGGATGCCGGGATCGTCGAGCTCCCAGAGCAGCTTCGGGTACGGGCCGTGCGGTCCGCCGACAGCGGTCGGGTCGGTAACGTCCAGGGCGAGGTAACCGTCGCCGCCCTGCCGCATTCCCGTGAGAAGCACCGTCGTCCATGCAGTGCCGTCCTTTGTCGTGTCCGCTAAGGAGCTCCCGAGCCATGCGTCCGCAGCAGAAGGACTGCCGTCCACGTAGTACTCGCTGCGTGGGAAGTTCCGGGGCATCAGCTTGAGCTTGTCGAGCAGAAAGCCCGGGATGTACGCGAAGGCCTCGTTGCCGCTTCCGAGGTCGTAGTAGTCCGTCTCTATCTCGGGTGTCGCAAGGTTATCCCCGATGTTGAAATCGCCTGCCTCGATAGCGTGGAGCATCCCGTCGTTGGCGCCCACATAGAGTCGCCGCGTCCGGTTCTTGTACGTGTTGAGAAAGGTCCCTGCCTGGGCGAGTGGTCCGTAGCCTTCCTCACCTCGGAAGCCCGGGGGAGGAGGCCCGATGACGAGCGGGTTCGAGTGGAAGATATCTCCCAGTACCCAATCGCGGAGCTCCGTGGTGTCGAGATCCCGGTCGAAGTCGAAGGTGTCCTCACCGTACAGGTAGTCGACGAGGCCGTCGGCAAGCGACCCTGTATCGGGGAACGGGACCGCTGGGTCGTTTGGATAGAGTCCGAGCTCCGCCGTCGTCAGGTTCAGATCCGCAGCACTGATCGTGGCCTTCAGGAAGTTGCTGCGGACACCGGTCTTCGTCGTGTAGATCTGCCGCGTGGGGTGGGCAGGATCCAGCAGGCGCTTGTAGACGTCCCAGAACGGATTGCGCGGCTCGATGAACGTGTCCGTTGCGTCGATCGCGGGATTGCCATCCTTGTCCTGAATCTCCAGCGACGGCGAGAGCCGATAGGCTTCGAGATGGCCCTCCCAGAGCCCTCGGCTGACGCGAGGGATGAACCACGCAGAGAACATGCCATCTCCGAAAGCCGTGCGGCTAGAAGGCACCGTGGAGGCGGTGAACGTGGACGCGCGCTCCAGAATGTCGAGCAGCGCGGCTTGCAGCGTTGCCGCCAGCTCGGTCGCGTTGCGGGCAACGTAGTACTCGCCGGTGCTGTTGACGGCAGTGTCGCGGAGGAGCGGGTGATCGAGCGTGAAACCGACCGTGTACGTGACGATATTCTGCGGTCCCGGCAGGTCCGGCCGGAGGTCGGTCTGGTAGAACTGATAGGCAACGTCGTCGAGCCAGTCCGTGCCGAGGAACTGGTACGGCGGCGCGTCTGTGCGCCCGGTGAACTCATCCGGGATCTCGTCGGTGTCGCCGTCCACGTTGCCGATGGCGCAGATGAAGTCTGCGGTACCCGGGCCGTGGTTGAAGTCGTCCCGTGTCGACGCACCGTCAGTCAGGACGATCACGAAGTTCTTGCGACACGGGCCGTCCTCCATCGGGTTGGAGTTCCCGATGTTCCCCGCAGCGGCACAGCTGCCCACCGAGTTGTCGCCGGACATGTACTCGCCTATGTCCACCAGCGTCTCGGCCAGCGGGGTCCAGCCCCGGGCTGCGTGTTGTTGATCTGTGCGACGAGCGAGTTCTTGTTTCCGCTGGAGACGGGCGCGCTGATGGAGCCACCGTCGGGATCGTTGCCGGAGCCAAAATTCGTCAGGCCAAAGCGGACGTTCTCATTGAAGCCGTCGGGATTGATCAGGTCGATCAGCTCGAGCAGAGCATCCCTCGCGGTGTCCAGCCGGTCCTCCATCGGAATCGTGGGCGTGTTGCCATTGATGATCTCGCCGAAGAGCCAGCTCAGGTAGTTCCTGGCCCAGCGCGTGCGCGTTCCGCCCGCGGTGAACTCCGGAAGCGTGAAGCGCACGTCACCGCCCTGGGTCGAGCAGGACCATCCTGAGGGTGCCGCCGAGCAATCCCCCGAGATGGACGCGTCCGTGCAAGTGATCCGAGTGCCGGAATTGAACGAGCTCGCGTTGTCCGGACAGCGATCGAGGCTGTCGCCGCTGCCCACGCAGAAGCCGTTCGACCCGACCATTGCAGGGATGGGACCGATGTCGCACTCCGTGAGGACGGTGGCGCTGTCATGAAACGCGTTCGGCTCGAAGTCGTCGTGCCACATCGCGTTCGCCATCGAGCCCGAGTTGTCGAGGAGCAGCATGACGTTCGGTGGGATCACGCTGGTGACGAGATCGAGGTCCGACTGCGCGAGGACCCGTGACGGCACGGCAGTCAGCAGCAACGCGATGAGCAGCAATCTCATCGGTAGGTGTCCGATCCCTCGCTGACCCGGTACTGCGCCTGGAGCTCTACTCGTCCGCCCACGGGATCCGTTGCCACCACGTCGGTGCGGTAGATCCCGAACGAGAAGGTGTTTCCAGCGTTGATGTTGAGCTGGTCCCCTTCGCGGCGGGCACGGCCTACGAAGCTGATCTCCTGGGGAGCCGCGTTGTTGGCAGTCCCGGTACGGACCTGCGTGTAGAGCCCCTCGCTGCTCGTTACGAACTGCGTGTCATTCAGAGCGGTGATGTCAGGGTACTGAGTGTCGCCAATGTCAAGCTGCTCCTTGACCAGGCTCAGCGCACCATCGGCGGCGAAGAAGGTCCGGAGCTTTCGTGCGGTCCGTCCTCCCGCTGTCGCCTCGCCCTGGGCAGTCTGGAGGGCGGCCAGTCCCATGGCGCTGATTAGGAGGAGGATAATGACGCTCAGAAGGAGCGCGAAGCCCGCTTCGCCGGGGCGGCGAGCCTCGATCTTCTGGCGTAATTCGAATACGGGTGGGCCCGGCTTCCGAGGCGCGAGCATCATCCGCTCCCTTCGGTAACCGTTCGACCCACCCGTGCAGCCGTCCTGCGCCGGGTTAGGGCACTGGCTTTGCGTCACCGCCTTACGACGGCTTTGCCCTTGTCGAGGAGCAGGCAGGCCAACGCCTGCCCAGCTCTATGTGATTCTCCCAGTACGAGCCCCGACAGCCGAGAAGGGCGCCGTGACTCATCTGTGCTGATTCGGAGACAACCGCTCGGATCTTTAGCCAACTCCGACAGGCGTGCGAAACCATGCGGTCCGAGGCTTCCTGCGCGCTTCCGAGGCGCCCGGAGGCCTTCTCAGCCGAGTCAGGCGGGCACCGCTTCGGCTGCGAATCGAATCGGCATCTCCTTTACACCGTTGATGAAGTTCGAGCGCAGACGACGCACTGGTCCGCTGTGCTCCGGCTCGCGTAGGCGGTCGACGATCTGCTCGAAGATTACGGTCAGCTCGAGCCGCGCCAGGTTGGCTCCCAGGCAGAAGTGCTCGCCAATGCCGAACGACAGGTGATCGTTCGGCTGCCGCGTCACGTCGAAGCGATCCGGGTCCTCGAATACCCCTTCGTCCCGATTCGCTGACGGGTACCACATGACCACCTTGTCCCCCTTGCGGATCATCTTGTCGCGGATCTGCGTATCCTCGAGCGCGGTACGCCGAAAGTGGTGGACGGCGGGCTCGTAGCGCAGGATCTCCTCGACGGCTCTGGGGATCAACGACGGCGTATCGACGAGGAGCTGCAGCTGATCGGGGTGTGCGATGAGCTGCTGCATGCCATTGCTGGTGACCGTGCGCGTCGTCTCGTTGCCGGCAACGCACAGCAGCAGGAAGAAGGGCTCAGTACTCGAGCTCCGTCAACTTCTCCCCGTCCAGCTCGTGGTGGAGGAGCATGCTCGTCAGGTTGTCGGCAGGCTGATCTCGATGCTTCTCCGCAACCTTCATCGCGTGGCCGAACATCTGTATCTGCGAGGTCCGTGCCTGCGCGCGCTCCTGATCTCCGAGCTCGGGGTCATCGAAGCCGATCATCCGGTTCGTGAGCTCGAAGACCTCTTTTCTGTCCTCGTCGAGCACTCCCATCATCTCGCAGATGACTTGCAACGGAAGCTCCGATGCCACGTCCTCGACGAACTCCGCCTCGCCCCGCGTAGCCACCGGATTCACGATGCGCCGCGCCAGCTCCCGGATATGCGCCTCCTGCTCCCTCACGTAGCTCGGAGTGAAGCTGCGCTGCACGACACGGCGGAACTTCACGTGGTGGGGCGGATCCATGTTGAGCATGATCGGGAAATTGCTCGTGCGCTGCAGCTCCTGCTCCTCGGGCATGGGATCCCTCAGCTGGGTTCCGCCGACCTCGGAGGAGAAGAGGCTCGGACTACGGGAAACGTGCTTCAGGTCTTCGTACTTCGTAATGCACCAGAAGCCGGGGCCGTCGCGTTCTTCGTGCCAGTAGACGGGCTCCGTCTGGCGAAGCTCCTTGAACCACTGATGCGGCGTGCCCCGCTGAAATACGTCGACGTCCGTGAGGTCGATGTTCGAGAGCGCCATGCGGATCCTCCGTCTCTGTCAGTTAGACGAGGTTCTGTTCTACCGCCACGGTTGGGCTCGGGTCAATTCACCATAGCACCGTGCTTGGCCGTCTACTCTGCGCTCGCCGCTGCAGCGCGCGCGTCGAGGATCGCTCTCACCTCGGCGTGTTCCTGCTCGTTTAGTCGGAAGCGCAGGAAGATCAGCGTGCCGATCAGGAAGCAGGTGCCGGGCAGGAGCCCGATCAGCGCGAGCATCGCGGTCTTTGTGGCGTCGGACTGCTCAGCGTTTGGCTCGAAGCCGGTGTACTGAAGCGCGAAGCCTGCCGCCATGGGAGTGAGCGCTCCCGCGCCCTTGCGCACCATGTTCCAGACCGCGAGGTAGGCACCCTCCTTGCGCTCGCCCGTCAGGTACTCGTCGTAGTCGATCACGTCGGCCGTGATCGAGGGTGCGACGACCGCTCCGCAGCCGCCGCCGAGCCCCAGCAAGAGCAAGATGAACCAGAGCAACGCAAAGCTGCTCTCGGCGATGAAGAACATGCTGTAGTAGGCGATGCTGGTGGCGGCCATGGAGAAGAGCCAGAGCTGCTTCTTGCCGACACGGCGCGACACCCAGACCCAGGCCGGCGTGAACGCGACCTGCGGGATGAAGTACACGAGGATGAAGGCTTCCGTGAGCTCGGGTCGCTTGACGACGTACTGCATGATGTAAGGCGCGAGCATGCCGATGCTGGCTGCGCCTAAGGTCTCGATCCCGAAGACGATCACCAGCAACCTCGAGTGCGGGTTGCGAAACACGTCGGCAAAAGCCTTATAGACGTCCACCGCACCGCGGCCCTGGTACTCCGCGCGTTCGGGCAACCTGATCGCGACAAACAGGATCAGCGCGGCCACGACGGCCCCTCCGACGAGGGCAACCGCGAACGCGGTCACGCGGGGCTCCTCCGCGGTGCGCAGCAGATAGACGCCGCCCAGCCCGAGCGCGGAGCCGGCTGCCGTGATCACGTGTCTGTACGCGAACAGGCGAGTGCGCTCGTGGTACAGCTTGGTGAGCTCCATCCCGAGTGCGCCATAGGGGATGAAGAAGACGGTGCTGGCCGTCTCATAGATGACCAGGGCGAAGCCCATCCACACGACGAGCGCCCAGCCCTCGAGCCCCGGGGGAGGGGCCCAGAGAATCAGCGTCGACAGACCAAAGGGAACAGCAGCAACGAACATCCAGGCACCCCGTCGCCCCCGCCTGGCCGCTGACCTGTCGGAAAGGTAGCCCGCGACGGGATCCGAGATACCATCCCAGAGTCGGCCAATGAAGAAGAGCACGCCCATCGCAGCGGGCGCGATCAGCAGCACGTCGGTGCTGAACTTCATGAGGTAGATGCCGAACAGCGTTCCCATGAAGCCGAACCCGACGCTGGGCAGCGA
Organism: Myxococcota bacterium; assembly: GCA_965226855.1. Classification (GTDB taxonomy): domain Bacteria; phylum Myxococcota_A; class UBA9160; order SZUA-336; family SZUA-336; genus JAUXJB01. The sequence continues at coordinate 104,685 of CBDDEE010000021.1, forward strand.
ATACGTCCAGATGACGCGCTGAGAGAGGGGGTCGTCTGCGCCGGCCGGCCCGGTCACGGCGCCGCGCTGCAGCCCATCATGGTGGCTCGGCCGCTACGCTACAAGCGCGGCTCAGTCCCCGGACTCCATGGGTAGGCTCTCGTCCTTCACCCACTCGGACATCGAGCCGTCGTAGACCGCTACGCCCGGGTGCCCCAGCAGAGTGAGCGCGAAGGCGTCCAGAGTGGCCGAGATGCCCCCGCCGCAATAGGTGATGACGCGCTCCTTGTCGAAGGCGCCGACGCCGTCGAGTTCGCGGCGTAGGTCCGACGCGGCTTTGAAGGTACGCGACTCACGTTCCATGAGGCTCGCGAACGGCACGTTTGCGCTGCCGGCAATGTGCCCCTTGCGCCCGTAGTTCAGCTCTGCCTCGCCGGTGTGGGTCTCCCGCGGCAGGGCGTTCACCGTGGCCACCGTCGGATCCCCGATCGCCCCGAGCACCTCGTCCCGATCTGCCCAGAGCTCGGGGCGCGGACTCGCCTTGAAGGCGGCGCTCGGGTAACCGCAGGGCTGCTTGCATACGGTGCGCCCCTCGACCGTCCACTTGTGCCAGCCGCCGTCCAGCACGGCGGCCCGGTCGAAGCCGGAGGCCCGCAGCATCCACCACATGCGTGTGGCCCACATGGCGTGACTCGTGCTGTAGAGCACGACTCGGGTGTCCGTGCCAAGTCCGGCTGCGGAGAGAACGCGCTCCAGCTGCTCGGGGGGCGGCATCGTGAAGCTCAAGCTGCTGGACGGGTCCGACAGCTCGCCGGCCAGGTCGAGAAAGCCAGCGGTGGGTATGTGGCCCTTGTCGTAGTCGTCCCTTCCGCTCTCGATGCGGTAGGTCCGAGGTGGATCGGGACGCAGGTGCACGGTGGTGTCGAAAACTCGCAGATCGGGAGCGCCGAGCTGGTCGGCCAGCCACTCCGTGTCGACGAGCTGGTCTGGATTCGTATAGCCGCGTGTCATGCTCTCCGCTCCTCGGGTCTGCTCTCCGTGAACGCCACGACCTCATCATATCCGACCTGCCGCTTCCGAGGCCGGGCGCGTGCCCGGCACGCTTCGTGCTCCCCGATGAGGGGAGACAGGAGGCACCGTCGTCATGCATACCCCCCACCGGCGCAGAGCTGCTCTTGCACCCCTCCGGCAGGCCGCATCCGCCCGAGGGCTCACCGATCCTGGCCAGCTGCGCCGAAACTGGCGAAGCAAGCGGCAAGCAAAGGCCGGCACCTGGGAGGTGGCCCGAGTCTGGCTCTTCCTTTTTTCGGCGTGCGCGCTGTTCTGGGTCCTCCTGATCGCGTGGATCGAGCAGCTGCTCAGCTAGCTGGTTCGAACTTCAGACTCAGGACACTAGCCGGGAGGGGTGACTCAGCTCGGGAGGGCCTTCTCCAGGAACGTGCGTACTGCTGCGTTGAAGGCTTCGGGCTGCTCGAGGTTCGACGCGTGACCCGCATCGTCGATCACGATGTGGATTGCGCCGGGAATTTTCCTCGCCATGTACTTCGTCGCTGCAAGAAAGGGACGATCATTGGCTCCCACCAGGACGAGGCTCGGGATCCCGATGCGAGGCAAGGACTCGATCACCCGGGCGTCGAACTGCTTGAGCGTGCCCCGGGCCGCGAGCGCGGGCCCCGTCGCGGAGCGATGCTCGCTGACGCGCACCTCGGCGCCCGTACCGAGGGCAAGGAGCCCCTTCTCCTCGAAGGCCCGGGCGAGGGCCTCCGCGTTCTCGTTCCAGCCCTCCCTCGCCGCGTCGTTCTTGTAGCCAGGGCCCGTGTCGAAGAGCATGAGCGCCAGGACCCGTTCCGGGTGCGCGAGGTGAAAGGCAAGCGAGAGGTAGCCGCCGAGCGAGAGCCCGCCCACCACGGCGCGCTCGATCCCGCAGTGATCGAGGAGCGCGGCCATGTCCGCGACCGCCTCGGCCTCCACGTAGTCTGCAACGTCCGCCGGGCTGTCGGAGCGACCGTGACCCCGGATGTCCCAGCTGAGGACGCGGTAGTCGTCGGCAAGGCCCTCGACCTGCCCGCGCCACATCCTAGACGTGGCGGAGTAGCCGTGACTCAACAGCAGCGCCGGACCTCGGCCGTGATCCTCGTAGTAGATGCGGACCCCGCCGCGTTCGATTTCAGGCATGCCGCGTCTCCAGCTTCTGCTCCGCGAACGGATTTCCCGCTCTCCACTTCTGGACGAACTCGCCCATGGTAGTGAAGTTCACGTTGCTCTCGCGCATGTGCAGGATCAGCTTCTCGAGCATGAGCAGGCGGTGGCCCCTGCCGATCACCTGCGGGTGCATCGTCAGCGTGTACACGCCCGCCCCGAGCTTGTGACAGAGGTAGTCGAAATCGCCGGCCCAGACCTCGTACACGCGCGAGGGATCGGCGAGTCCGTTGATACCCCGGCGGCTCCGCACGTGCTCGAAGTAGGGGTAGTCGTCCAGGTGCCACGAGAACGGCACCTCGACCAGGTCGACCTCGTGCCCGAACACGTAGGGCGCGTCCACCGGCGCCTCGTGGCCAACGCGGCAGTAGTAGGGCGAGAAGTCGTCGGCCATCATGCTGCTGTCATACGAGAAGCCGTACTCGACGAGCAGGCCCAGCGTGTTCTCGCTGAAGCTCCCCGACGGGCAGCGGTAGCCGCGGGGCGAGCTCCCGCTGAGCCCCTCGATCAGGGCGATCCCCCGCTCCAGGATGTTTCGCTCCTCCGTCAGCTCGAGCGGCCTGGGATCCTCGTGGCAGTAGCCGTGGTGCCCGACCTCGTGGCCCTCCGCGACGATCCGCTCCGCCGCGGCGGGGAACGCCTCGATCGTGTGTCCCGGCACGAACCACGTGGAGCGGATCCCGTACTCCTGCATCAGATCGAGGAGCCGCAGCGCCCCGACCCGACCGAACTCGCCGCGCGAGAGCGCGTTCGGGGACTTCGTCCGAAAGCCTGCGATCCACGAAGACATGGCATCGAAGTCGAAGCTCAAGCACACATGCACGCCGTCGACCATTTCGCTCCTCCGCGTCGGGATTATAAGGGAGCCAGGCCCTCGTCTTCGCGAAACTCGAAGAAGTGGGCGTCGATCCGGTGCACGACCGTGAACTCCGGGCGCGCGATCTCGTCCAGCAGCACTGCGTGCTCGCGATCGAAGGCCCGCACCTGCTCCTCGGGTAGCGACGCGCCGATGCCGCGCAGCGCACGCATTCGACCCCGCCATGCGTCACGACTGAACGAAATCGGCTCGTCGTAGACGAAGAATGCGCGCACGTTGAACGCGTCTCGCGACCAGCGCGGCTGCGCAGGAACGCGACCACGCCAGTCGACACCGCTCCAGTCCGGGTTGTATTCGAGCACGAGCCGCTCCGATGCCTGAGCGATCGGGCTCAGCCGGGGCAGATACGTGAAGTGAGAGGTTACCAGGCGGCCCCCCGGTGCCAGCACCCGCCGCACTTCTGGGATCACCCTGGCCAGGTCGAAATACAGCCAGCACTGATTCGCGCTGACGACGTCGAAGCTCGCGTCAGAGAAGGGGAGCGCCTCGGCGGGCGCCTCGCGGAGGTCGAGGTCCAGCTCCTGCTCGCACGCGAGCGCTCGGGCCGCCTCGAGCTGCCGTATGGAGACGTCGATACCCGCCACCCGGGCACCCCTGGCGGCGAACGTCCGCGCAACCACTCCCGTTCCGGTGCCGAGATCCAGAATGCGCTGGCCTGGCCGTCCAGCGCCGAGCGCGAGCAGCCTCGCGTAGAAGCTCGGCGGCGGGCCCGGTCGATGGCTCGCGTAGTCATCGGAGGTCTTCCCCCAATCGATGGTTCTGCCGCCGTCGATCACCACCTACGAATCGAGTCGGTACGCGTCTCCATCGCGGACGATGCGGCCGGCCGTTGGCGTCACGAAGTGAGTTCCGATCACCAGAACTGGCTGATCCGCGTAGCGGCGCAGGAAATCACTTCGCGTCTCGCGGCTCTGGTCCTTGTCGTAGTCGACCGCGCTCGACCAGTCCGGCATCGCGATCTGACAGGGGTGGTGGATCATGTCGCCGGTGATCACGGCGTCCTCGCCGGCCGAGCGGATCCGCACGCTCACGTGGCCCGGCGTGTGGCCGGGCGTCGGTTCGAGCCAGACCTCGTCCGTCAGCTTGTGGTCCATCTCGACAAGATCGGCGAGCCCAGCGTCGACGATGGGCCGCACGGAGTCGGTGACGACGGGACCGAACTCCTCGGGCTCGTCCTTCCAGTACTCCCACTCCTTGCGGGCGAACAGATAGCGTGCGTTCGGGAACGTCGGCACCCACTGCTCGTCCACCTTCATGGTGTTCCAGCCCACGTGGTCCACGTGGAGGTGCGTACACAGCACGAAGTCGACCGCCTCGCGCGGAGCTCCCGCCTCTTCGAGGTCGCGCAGGAAGGGTCCCGAGAGTTTGTTGAACTCGCGGTATGGACGTTCCTTGTCGTTTCCAAGACAGGTGTCGACCACGATGCGCTGACCTCCGGACTCGACAAGCAGCGCGTTGATCGAGAACAGCAGCCTTCCCTCGTCGTCAATGAAACGCGGCGCGAGCCAGGGGATCGCCTTGACGAGCTCAGGCGTCGCCTGCGGCAGCACCATGTTGCCGATCGATGCGGTCTCTAGCTCGACCACCTGCGTGATCGTGACGTCTCCTACTTTCCAGCGCAGCATGGATTCCTCCCTCTCACGACGAGCCCCGAAAGAAAGGCCCGGTCTTTTCGAGCTCCCCGAACAGGGTCTTGCCGAAGTCCGCCCGGTACTCCGCCGCGCGGCTCAGATAATCGGAGTCGAGCCGGTTCCGGAACATGCGACCCGCGAACACGCGGGCCCAGTCTTCCACCGGCATGATCGCCTCCTCGGACGCGGGATCGTACAGCGACCAATGCTTGACGTGCTCTTCCGACCGGAAGAGGTTCATGCGCATTCAGTTGAATGAGGGCGTGACTTCGCCCCACTTTGGCATCGCCACGTTGATGTGCGCGACCAGCGTCGAGGGCGTCTTCTCGATGATTTCCTCATCGCGAAAGCGCAGCAGCATGGGCTCCGCGCAGTCCAGGCAGCGCGCCCTGATCTCGACCTCGCGCCCGGGGAACAACCAGCGGACCGCCAGCGACTCCAGGCCTCACTGGCCGTACCACTTCTCCACACCGTCGACGCTGACCAGGTACTGCGTCGGGATGTTCGAGAACGGCGCCCACGATTGCACGTAGTCCGTCTCTGGAGCGATCCAGCAGCCGGCCGCCGCGTTCGCCGCGGACTGCTGGAGCTCCTTGGCCTGGTCGGGCGTGGTCCCGAGCGCGATGGCGAGCTCGGTGTGGTGGGGTGCGCGCGCGGTCTGGATCAGCTGCTCTAGGATGGTCGTGTATGCCCGCTGGACCTGTTCGGCGTCGGCCATGTCGCCTCCTTGTCGGGTCGTCCGAGTATACTCCGCGCGGCCGGACGGAATCGCGCCGGGCTTCCCGAGTCGCGTAGACTACGGGCGGGAACAGCACGCGAGGGTACGCTGTGGAGCGAGAGGGTCCCCTGTATGGGACGCGCGTCATCGATGTTTCGACGACCCGAGCTGAGCTAACGGGGCGAATCCTGGCCGACCTGGGTGCCGAGGTCATCAAGGTCGAGCCGCCCGGCGGAGCCGCGGCACGAAGACTGCCGCCGTTCGCGCTGGGCCGCGAGGGCGATCCGGAGGCATCGCTCTACTGGGCGGCGGTGGGCCTCGGCAAGCGCAGCGTGGTGCTGGACATCGAGCAGGCGGGCGACCGCGAACGCCTCGTGCAGCTGCTCGCGGGCGCCGACATCTTCATCGAGTCCTTCGATCCAGGCACCCTCGATCCGCTCGGCCTCGGCTACCCGGCTCTCCGTGAGCTCTTTCCTGCTCTGGTGTACGTCTCCGTCACGCCGTTCGGCCAGGACGGTCCGCATGCGACAACACCGGCGACAGAGCTCACGCTGGAGGCGGCGGGCGGCCTGATCGGCCTGCAGGGGGATGGCGACCGACCACCACTCCCAGTGGGCCTGCCCCAAGCTGCGTTCCATGCCGGTGCGCAGGCTGCGACAGACGCCGTGGTGGCCCTCCACGCGTCGCGCCAGAGCGGGGCGGGACAGCACCTGGACGTCTCCATGCAGGCAGCGGTCGTCTGGACCCTGATGAACGCCACCGGCTACCCGCCGAACACGGGCGGCAACCCGCCCAGCACGAGCGAGTTCCGCGCCGGTTCCGCGCCCGAGATCCTCCCGGGGCTGACGCTTCCCAACCAGCTCGACTTCACTGACGGCAAGGCCTTCGTAGGTCTGGGCCTGCCCCTGGTCGGCTGGCGCACGTTCCACTTCCTCATGCGCTGGGCGGAGGGCAAGAACGCCCTTCCGGAGCAGCTCCGCGGCATCGACTGGCAGAACTGGGTCGCCGATGTGATCGAGGGAAGGCTCTCCAGAGCGCAAGTCGAGCACGCGCTCGAGGTGCTGCTCGCGTTCTTGCATCAGCAGCGCAGAGCCGACCTCCTGGAAGTAGCGATGGAGGCCAAGCTGATGCTGGCGCCGATCCTGACGGTCGCCGATCTGCGCGCCGACCCGCAGCTCGCGGCGCGCGACTACTGGACGCGCGTGGGAGAGCGGGATCACCCCGGTCCCTTTGCCAGGCTCTCGCTCACGCCGCTCAAACTCGCCTCCCCCGCGCCCCGGCTCGGGGAAGGGCAGGCCCTGCTGGACACGCCCGCCCCACCGTCGAGGCCGCGCGGCTCCGCGGCCATGCCTACACAAGATGGCGTATTTGCTGGCCTCAAGGTGGCCGACTTCGCCTGGGTAGGCGTGGGGCCCCTCATCAGCAAGGCGCTCGCGGACCACGGAGCTACGGTCGTACGCGTGGAGTCGAGCTCACGCCTCGACGTGCTCCGGCTGCTTCCGCCCTTCAAGGACGGCGAACCGGGCACCGACCGCTCCCATTTCATGGCGAACTTCAACACGTCGAAGCTCGGTATGGCTCTCGATCTTTCGACCGACGGCGGCAAGCGGCTCGCACGCCGGCTCGTGGACTGGGCCGACGTGGTCGTGGAGAGCTTCACGCCGGGCAACATGAAGAAGTTTGGGCTGGACTACGAGACCCTGTCGCGCGAGCGAACCGACCTCGTGATGCTCAGCACGTGCCTGCGCGGACAGACCGGGCCGCAGGCCAGCTACGCGGGGGTCGGCAACCAGGGCGCCGCCATGGCGGGCTTCGTCGGGATCACGGGCTGGCCAGACCGAGAGCCATGCGGGCCGTGGGGCGCGTACACGGACTTCATCGCACCGCGCTTCGGTAGCGCCGCCATCGCCTCCGCCCTGCTCCACCGAGCTGCCACCGGAGAGGGTCAGCACGTCGACCTGTCGCAGATCGAGGCGGCCATCCACTTCCTGGAGCCACTGGCGCTGGACTACACCGTGAACGGCCGGACCGCAGGACCGATCGGGCACGGCTCGGACACGGCCTGCCCCCACGGCATCTACGCCACAGCGGGAGTCGAACGCTACATCGCGATCGCAGTCGAGATGCCCGCGCAGTGGGACGCTCTTCGCGCCGTCACGCGCCTCCGCGCCTTTGAGCTCGAGGGCTTCGAGCGACTCGACGCTCGCATCGCGGAGAGAGAGGCCATCGACGCGGCGCTCGGCGAGTGGTGTCGGGAGCGCGAACCCTTCGAGCTCGCTCGCAGCCTGCAGGCTGCCGGCGTCCCCGCCTACGTCGTGATGCGTCCAACGGACCTCTACGAGGGTCCCCAGCTCGCCCACCGCAGCTTCTTCGTGACGGTCGACCACAGCGAGATGGGACCGACGCCGTGCGACGGTCCGGTGACTCACTTCTCCCGCACGCCGGCCAGGCTGCGCCGCCCAGGCCCGTGCATCGGCGAGCACACCGAGCACGTTCTACGCGAGTTACTCGGCCTCACCGACGACGAGATCAGCGAATACGCGGTCGCCGGCGCCCTGAGCTAGAACGTAATGCGGAATTAGTTCGCGTTAAGGACCGTCCCCAAGTTCAGTTCGCGCCGGTGCTTGGGAGGCAGGGGCTAGTGCGCTTTCTCCGCAGGGACGTCGAACTTGAAGACCCGTGCCGCGTTCAGGCCGAGGATCTTCGCGCGCTCCGTGTCGTTCAGGTGCACCATGGTGCGCTCGATCGCCGCGGCCGAGTGCGGCCACGTGCCCTCGTGGTGCGGGTAGTCGTTCGCCCACATGAAGTTCTCCACTAGCTCGTGCTCCCTGGCGATATCGAGCCCAGGAGGATCCTCTCCGAAGGTCGCAAAGCCGTTCCGCTTGAAGTACTCGCTGGGCAGCAGCTCGAGCTTCGGCCGCACGAACATGTGATGCTTCTTGTATGCCTCGTCCATCGCGCAGAGCGCCCAGGCCACCCAACCGATGCCGGCCTCGACCGAGCCGAAGCTGAGCTTTGGATAGCGCTCCACCACGCCCGAGGCACACAGGTTCGCAAGGGGCTCCATCGTCGGCGGGAGTGAGTGCACCGCGTAGTTGATGACGGCACCGCCACTGCCCCGCGACGTGCGTGGGTCTCGACCCGTCGACACATGGAACGTAATCGGAAGGTCCACGTCCTGGATGGCGGCCCATAGCGGCTCGAACTCCGGCAAGTTGTAGTTCGCTTGCTCCCAGTCTGGAGGGCCGAAGACCGGCTTGCACGGCAGCGTCAGCCCTCGAAAACCGAGCTTGGCGACCCGCTGGATCTCTTCGATGGCAGGTTCGATGTCGCCCGGAGCGATCGCGGCCATAGGCGAGAGGCAATCGTTGTACGGACCGAAGGTCTCCCAGGCCCAGTCGTTGTATACCCGACACATTGCGAGCGAGAACGCGGCATCCTGTGTGGCCCACATGGTGAGCCCCTTGTTCGGGAACATGATCTCCGCGTCGATTCCGTCACGCGCGTGGTCGCGCAGACGTTCCTCTGGCGTCCTGCCCGTGCGGTTTCGCTCGAAGTCCTCGCCTTCAAACTTCACGTTTCGGAGGCGCACCGGGCGAAAGCCCTCGGTCTTCTGGTACCGCTTGCCTTCCTTGTCGGTCACGACGCCGGGCAGGCGTTCCTGGAACTTCAGATCCATGCGCTCGCGCCACAGCTCGGGGGGCTCGTTCGCGTGGCAGTCAGCCGAGACGATGAAGTACTTGTTCGGATCGTCGGGCTGCGCCGTGCGCTCCCATCCGTCCCGACCGGGTGTTTCGGTTCTCCAGGCATTTGGATCGATGCTCATCGTGTCCTCTCACTCCTGCCGACGAGTGAAGTCGGGCTCGCAGGAAGGCTGGTATTCTAGCGCGATTCCATAGCCGTGTTCGGAGACGCCAATGACCGCTCCGCTGTAAGCTCAGCCCTCGATCAGACGGCCTCGCTCGTCCCGCAGCTCCGGACCCTCCACGCGAGCGCGGCCATCGCCGAACTTCTTGTCCCGCGCTTGCAGGGCCGACCGCAGTCCCTGCTCTCGTGCGGTGACCTGGAACTCGCGGGCGCTGGAAGCGAGGTGGGCACGCGCGTCGTTCTCGCAGGCGAGGCGCTGGAGCGTTCGCGCCCCCATCAGCTCCAGGCCTACGTTGATGATCCGCTTGTTCGCTGAGAGGAGCGCCGTGTCGATCAGCGCGAGCCGATCCAGCAGACCCTCGACCTCACGCTCCAGGAGATCCGCAGGAACCGACTTCAGCACGAGTCCGATCTTCGCAGCCTCCGCGCCGGTGATGGTGTCACCTGTCAAGGTGAGCCGCTTTGCCCATTGCGGGCCGACGTTGTAGAGCCACATGTTGTTCGGAAGGGCTCCGAGGTCGCGCGCAGGCGGAAAGCCGAAGACCGCGTCGTCCGCCGCGATCACCATGTCGCACAGGAGCGCGATGTCGGTACCTCCCGCCAGGCAGTAGCCGTGCACCTGGGCGATGACCGGCTTGTGCATGTCGAAGATTGCCATACGCAGTCGCTGGGCTCGCTCGAGCTGCCAGGTATCGTCGTCGAAGGTGCGCGCACCGCGGTGGCGCGAGTCCTCGCCGTTGCTCCTGGGACGCGGCGTCAGGTCGTAGCCCGCGCTGAAGGCCCGCCCCTGGCCGCGCACAACGACGGCGTGGACCTCGACGTCGTTGTCGGCTTCCCACAGCGCGTCGTTCAGCTCCATCAACAGCTCGCCCGAGAGCGCGTTCAGCTTCTCTGGCCTGTTGAAGATGATGCGTGCACGGCCGCGTTCGACCTCGTAGAGAATGGTCTGGAAGTCGCTCATCGTGTCTCCCCTGCGGTGATGTCGTGCCATTCTACCCGGCCCGACCGGAGTCGCCTCTCCGCCGCCCCCGCGAGGCAGACGCTGATACAATCCGCAAGACGCATGGAGCTCTGGACCCTCACGACTTCGTCGGGACGATCGATCGCCGCGGCGGCCGAGCGCGCGGAGACTGCCGGCTGGCAGGGACTCGCGGTCGTTGATTCTCAGAACCTGGCGGGGGATTCGTACGTCGCGCTGACGATCGCCGCCTCCCACTCAGAGACCCTCGGTCTGGGCACCGCGGTGACGAATCCCGTGACGCGCCACCCGGCGGTCACGGCGGGGGCGATCGCGAGCGTCCAGCTGTGCTCGGGTGGCCGCGCGACGCTCGGCATCGGCCGAGGCGACTCGTCTCTAGCCCACCTGGGCCGGGCCCCGGCCCGCGTCCGCACGCTCGAGAAGTACGTGGCGACCTTGCAGGCTTACCTGCGCGGCGAAGCGGTGCCCTTCGCAGAGCTCGACTTCCACGAGCGCGCCGCACCCGCCGTGGAGGAGCTAGGCCTCGCGGACACCCCGAACACGAGCCGCCTACCCTGGATCGACGGCTCGCTTCCGAAGGTGCCGGTCGAGGTGGCCGCAACGGGACCCAAGGTCATCGCCGCGGCCGCGCGCACGGCGGACCGGATCATGTTCGCGCTCGGCGCAGAGGTTCTCCCGGCGCTCCGCAGCTGAGCCTCCCACTGGCTTTACGAGTGGATCCGGCGTTGCAGCTGTGCGTACTATCCCAGCCGCCTTGAACTGAAGGAAGCCATCTCATGCCGCGCAGTCCTCTGTCGAGATCGATCTCGGGCCGTCTCCGAGCAGTCGTGCCGTTGCTGGTGCTCCCCCTACTCGCAATGGTGTCCCCTGCCAGGGCGGACGACGTCGGTCCGGCCACGAGCACCCGAGCGCCGTCAGAGCACTACGCCTATCCGATCGAAGATCCTTATGCTGCCACGGTCCTCGGCACGCCTCCAGCACTACGGGCGGCGGTGCCGGACCAGATCGATCTCGAGCAGCGGTCGATCACGCTCTTTGACGATCGAAAGATCCCAAAGGTGCTCTGGAGCGAGAACAGGTTCCGCTACTCGCTGGCAGCTCAGAAGGACCGGGCGCCGCTGATCTTCCTGATTGCCGGTACCGGTGCCCGCTTCAATAGCGGCAAGAACTCCTATCTACAGAAGGTGTTCTACCAGGCGGGGATGAGCGTCGTGAACATCTCGTCGCCGACGCACCCGGACTTCATCGTCAGCGCCTCCCGGTCCTCGGTCCCCGGCTTCATGGAGGCAGACGTGCAGGACCTCTACACCGCCATGAAGCGAATATGGGAGGACATCGGCGACAGGGTCGACGTCTCGGAGTTCTACATAGCCGGGTACAGCTTGGGCGGAACGCAGTCCGCGTTTCTCGCACGTCTGGACGAGGAGGAGAAGACCTTCGACTTCAAGAAGGTACTGCTGATCAACCCGGCGGTGAGCCTGAAAGCGTCCGTCAACAGGCTGGACAACATGGTCCGCGATAGCGTTCCCGGCGGGGCGCCGGAGCTGCAGAGGCTCGTCGACGATCTCTTCCGGCGAGTCGCGGAGTACCTCCACGAGGAAGGCCGCCAGAAGCTTGATGCCGAGCTCCTCTACCACGCGGCGGGCGCGGCGCAGCTAAGCAGGCAAGAGCTTCGTGCCCTGATTGGAATATCGTTCCGGATCTCGCTGGCCCGCATGCTCTTCACCTCCGACGTGATGACCGGCTCCGGGAACTTCGTGAGTGCCGACACAAAATTGACTCGCGGCACGCGCCTCCTCCCGTACCTCAAGGCGGGCGGCCGCTGGAGCTTCAGCGACTACGTCGACGAGGTGCTCGTGGAGTTCTGGTCGGAGCGGCGACCCGTTCTCGACCGCGATGCGCTCATACTCGCGGGCACCCTTGGACCCATTCAAGACTATCTCAGACGCTCGGACAGGGTCGCGGTGATGACCAACGCCGATGATCCCATCCTGGACGCAGCAGACCTCGAGTTCCTGCGCAAGACCTTCGCGGAACGTGCCACGATCTATCCGAGCGGGGGGCACTGCGGGAACCTCATGTACGAGGAGAACGTCGAGAGCATGCTGGCGTTCCTGCAGGGCCCACCCGTCGTCAGCCAGGGTGTGTCGGCTCGCGTTTCCCCGCCCGGACCGGCAGAAGCCACCCCCGTCGCTCTGCAACGCGTGACCCCCCAGGTGGCGGCCGACATTCCGGGGTTCCTCGACGTCCGAGATCCGATGGAAGGAGCGAACCGACGGACGTACATCTTCAACGCGGGTTTTGACAGGTACGTGCTCCTGCCGGCTGTCCGCGGCTATGAGTTCATCACTCCCAGGTTCGTTCGCACGGGAATTCGCAACGTCTTCAAGACCATCGACCAGGCCACCACGTTCGTGAATTACGTTCTGCAGGCAAGGCCAAAGCCGGCTGGACAGACGCTGGGGCGACTCGGCGTCAACCTGACCGTGGGCGTCCTCGGACTCTGGGATCCCGCAACCCGAATGGGTATGCCCGAGTACCAGCAGAATTTTGGCCAGACTCTGGCACGCTGGGGTAGCGGGGCGGGTCCCTACTTCGTCATCCCGATGCTGGGGCCCTCATCGGTCCGTGGCGCCACGGGAACGCTCGTGGACCGGTTGCCGCACATTCTGCTCGGCTTCCCTCTCCTTCTCGCACCCGTCGAGGCCGTTGACACTCGCCTCCACACGCCCTTCCGCTACCGCGAGCTCGGAACACCGTTCGAGTACGACATGGTGCGGTTTCTCTCGGCTGAGCGAGAGAAACTCCTGACGCTGCAGTGAGGCGCCACTACTCCAAGTGCGGCTCGGAATCGTCCCGAGAGGCGCCCCAGCCGTCCGATGCGGGTGGGGCCTGGTCCACGTCCTCGCAGCTCGTGTATTCGATCGGCCCGCTCAGCACGACATGGGAGACGTCCCTGCCCTGACGCTCGAAGCTCAGCGTGGAGCCCTCTTCGGCGACGAGCTCGAGCGCCACGTTCCGGGGAGGCTTGCTGGCTAGCCTGAGACGGTAGCGGCCTTCCGGGAGGAGGATCTGCTCGTTCGCACCGAGCGCGCCCTCGCCCACCACTTCGTCGTCACGCAGCACCTCGAAGGGTGTCCCCACGGTCACGGCCAGCGCTCCTCTAAGCTCCTCGGCTGTCTGCGCCGTGAGGTAGCGGCCACCCGAGGCGCTCGCGATCGCCTCTAGGCGTTCCGCATTTACGTCGTCTGCGTTTCCGAGCCCGAAGCCGATGACGTGAACCACGGTACCGCCCTGCGCGAGCTCACGTGCGGCCTTCGACAGGATCCCCGCCGCAGCTCTCGATCCCGTCGGTCAAAAGCACGACCGCGTCGGTCAAAAGCACGACCGCGCGTTCGCCTGCGAAGTCTCCAAAGTCGGCCGCCACCTGGCCGAGCGTGTAGGCGAGAGGGGTCTGTCCGCGTGGACGGAAGCTGGCAATCGCCTCGCGGACCTCGGACCGGTTGTCAGCGCCCATCGGCACCAACAGCTCGGAGTCGGTGCAATTGCGCAGCTCGCGCGGATGGCGATGCCCGTAGACGCGCAGCGCGAGCCGCAGATCGTCTGGCAGCGCATCCAACGCCTCGTCCAGGATCTGTTTCGCAATGCCGATCTTCGGCGTTCCGTCGAGCTGGCCCCACATGCTGTTCGACGCATCGACCACCATCTCGACGGCGCGCTCGGAGATGGAGAGGGCCGGGAGCCCGTTCGCGCGAGCAGTCACCTGCAGCTCCGCGCAGCCGTCCGGTCTGACGGAGACCCTGACCGATTCCCGTGCGATACGGCCGTCGAGGCTCGTCGCAACGACCCGCACGCGGTGCTCGCCCTCCGCAAGCCGCAGCGTGCCCGTGAAGTGACCGTCCACAAGCGCAGCCTGCTGCGGCGGCGAGCCGTCGATCTGTATTACCACGCTGTTCACGTCGAGCTCCGGCCGCGCTCCCTCGAACGCCGCGGGCAGATCCACGAACGGATCGACGTCGCCTTCAACGACGACCTCCGACTCGCGGCGGCGTAGCACCTTCCCTTCGGCGGGGGAGACGATCCGGAGCGCCATGTCACCGGAGATGGTCACTGTGACCGCGTCCTCGCTCGTCTCGCCGCTCAGGCTGGTCGCCGTGGCCACAATCCGATTCTCACCGGGGCGCAGCGGCACTCGAGCCGAGAAGGTGCCCCCGACCAGGCTCGCCGGAAACGGCGGCGCGTCGTTTACCTGCAGCGTCACCCGCTCGATTCCCGTCGTGCGGAGATTCACGAAGGCCTCGGGGAGCCGCTCGGGATCGACGACGCCGACGAAGCTACCTCCCGTTCCGGCTGCGACGCCCCGCAGTATGGTCTTGCCTGCTTCGCTCCCGCCGAGCAGGATGGTGTGGACGACGACACCGCTTCGGCGCGCCTCGAGCATCGCCTCGTGAGCTCGTTCGGCGTGCGACTTCCCGTCAGTAAAGAGCATGATCACGCGCGTGGAGTTGAGCCTCGGGTCGCGGTCGAGCTCTGCGAGCGCGCTGCGTAGCCCCGCGGCAATGTCGGTGGTGCCATCGCGGTCGAGGCTCTCGATAGCCTCGACGGCCGCGTCCCGATCCGCCGTAAGCGGCAGGACTAGCAAGGCCTTCGAATCGAAGTCGACGACGCCGAGGCGGATGTCGCCACGATCGGGCAGGCTGCGCACCAGCCGCGCGGCGCCCTCCGAGCGCCGGTCCTCGGGATCCGTGCTTCGCAGACTCTGTGAGCTGTCAAGCACGAGCACCAGATCCAGGTACTCGACACCACCAAAGACAGAGGCACCGCCCTTTACGTCGAGCGACGACTCCCAGTGACGCAGCTCCAGATCCGTGTAGGGGCTTTGAATCGCGACTCGGAGCTCCCCTTTTCGAGCAGAATCGGAGTCCCAGCTCATGCCAGGAGGCAACTCCCAGAGCTTCGGATCGACGGATGTGCATGCGGACAGGAGTACGATGAGTGAGACGGCGAGAACGCTTCGCATGGGTGACCCTCAGGGCGCGGAACGGTTACGGCTTCGCCGTATGGTGTCGGCGGGTCAGGATGCTCGCTTGACCAGCCGCGGCGAGCGCGTACGACGCTGACGTGTCTGTCCGCTCAGAGATCCCCTGGGGGAGACAGGAGGCCCTCGACCTCGTAGGAGCCGACCGCGATCGGATCGAGCGACTCCTCGGCCGCGTAGATCGTGACCTCGTACGCTCCCTCGCTCCAGCCCTCGGGCTGGCTCAGCCAGACGTAGCTGTCGCGGTCGATGGCGCCGATCGGGTAGCGGTCGAACACGAGCAGCTCGGGCTGGTCGAGGCGCTGCCACTTGACCAGGACGGAGTCCGATCCGTACTGGTCGGTTGGAAAGACGGCGTAGATCCTGTCGGAGCCGAAGACCTCCCCCGGAGCAGTGGGCGTGTTGTCCGGCTCGACAGACGTCGAGAACTCGACCAGCATGGCCCGCGGGGGAATCGCCGTAGGCGGCGTGACGACCCCGCTCAGAGCAATGCTCGCCAGCCGCTCGGCGAAGCCGCGCACGTCCGAGATCTCTTCGAGCTCCGCCTCGCTAAAGAGCGCGGTGCTCGACACGCTGTCGATCAGCTCGAGCTCGCTCAGGCCGGCGATGAAGCCACCGATCAGCTCCGCGCTCGCGGCGTCGAGCTGCTCACCGAGCAAGCCATCGAGCGGCAGCTCTCGAGGAGCGGGAGTGGTGGTGGACCGGGGCAGGGTCGAACGGGGTGCGGAGAGCATACTCGCCGCCGCGCTCTGCAGGGGGCCCTTGGGAAGCTGGCCCGGCGCCGTGGACGCCGTCTCGGAGCGCGCCTCTTCGATCGCTGTCGTGGAGAGCGCAGCCGACGCGGTCGCGCCGAGAGAAGGAGACACCCGCGCGATCCGCAGGCCGAGTAGCAAGCCCGCGACGAACGCGAGTCCGACAGAGATGTAGGCGAGGCGCAGCTGACGCGCGCTTCGTGGGACCTCCCCCCGACCCGGCGGCCGACCGCCGGGTCGGGGAGCCTGCGCTCGAGGCGTCACGCTCAGCGGATGGGCGCGAACGCGATCAGCGCGTCGAGGTCAGCGGCCATGCCAAGACCATGGCCAGGCAGAACCATGTCGAACATCCCGACCTCATTGTGGAGCGCCATGTAGTTCAGCACGATCGACTCGGACAGCGCGGTCACGTTATCCGCGACCCGCGTCGACGCGGTCTCGACGGAGCCATCCGGCCGGAAGTAGCCAATCTGGTTGCTGTCCGGACGGCTCAGCTGCGGGCGCCCTGCCGGGTCGTAAACCAGGATGAGCGAAGCCGAGGTAGACGAGTTGTCACCCCGCCAGATGCCCTGCCACGCCCATCGGCCGAGTCATCGATCTCGCCGTTGCTCGCGACGGAGCCGTCGCTAAGCACGTAGAGCATCAGTTGCTGACCGCGGAGGGCCGCGAACTCCAGGCACGCTCCCATACACTGACCCGCCAGGAAGTCGCGCACCTCGCCCCTGGCTCGTGTGCTGTTGTGGTAGTCATATCCTCCCAGCTCGATCGTCCCTGCCCCCGCATAGCCTTCGACGATGAGCTTCATTACCGCGGCAGTTCTCTCGAACTTCGATTCATCATCCAACTCGGCCGCAGTGAAGATTCCGGCCGCGCCCACAATATCCGGGTCGTTCCCGGGATCGAGTGCATCCGGGTTTCCGAAGCTTGCAACCAGATCGGTCGTCTGGACGTAGCTACAGTGAATCAGATCCTCCAGCGCCGGGTCCTCGGTCGTCTTGGTGAGCTTGAGGTCGCTGAGCTGCTCCATCGCGCCCATGACCGACGAGGCGTCGGCCTGATCCAGAAGCTCGACCAGTTTCCCGGTGTCCACCAGACCCGCTGCGTCCCTTCCGGACGTTATCCTGGTCGGGCGAACCGCTGGATCGACCATCGACCCTGGAGCTTCCGACTTTCCGCCCGAGTCAGAGTTGCGCGTACCGATCAGCGCCAGGATGTCGCCGTCCGCCCCTGCCTTGTTGATGCCGTAGATCGGGTTGTGCGGGTTGTTGTCCGTGTCGTTGTCAGAGCGCGCGCAGATGATCGTACCGTTCGTGCTGTCCCGCGTAGTCTGTGAGGTCTCGGAGATGATGCCGCGGAGAAACGCGCTATCCGCATGGAACACTATCCCCAGTTCCGTGTTGGTTTGCCCGGCGCGATCGGGTGTCATCGATGCTGGCAAGCCAAGCTTCTCGTAGCCGTCGAGACTCAGGAAGTCCATCTGGCCGCCTGAGCCACCCACGAGGGCGTTCGAGCCCGCGATATTGGCTCCACCTGCCAGATCGAAGGCAATGAAGGGAATCTTCCCGCCGGCACCGACGACACCAACGCCACAATCCAACACCTGTGCGGCGGCCCTCTTCGGAACCGCGAGCGACAGCAAGCTCGGGACCATGACGATCCCCGCGCCAGAGATCAGGCCCCTGGAGAGGAAATCCCGCCGCGAGACTGGCTTTCCGTGACCCTCGAGCTGATCCATCGGCTCTTCCATGGCTTTGCGTTTCATGTCGTTCACCTCTAGTGAATGGTTACCGCGGCGCTGCCAAGCACCGAGGAGCACGCGGCTTTCACGACGGTCTGCGTACGATTCGCATCGCAGGTAGCCGCGCTGCAGCCGGCAGTCAGGTCGTCGATCAGCATGTTCAGGACCGGCGAGATTTCTGCAAAGTTCGGCTGCGTCGCTAGCGCCGTACCGATCATCTGATCGATGAGCGCATTGATGATGATGTCGCGCTCCACCTGGCTCGCGAAGGCGGTCGGGACCGGCTGGTTGAACTGGAACACTGTCCCAAAAAAGGCCTCGCGCAAGCTCACGGAGTCGACGAGCTCGCTGCAGTACTCGAGCGCCAGCTTCGCGATCCCCACCTGGTGGGAGGACACGAACGAACGGATGTCCGTGTCCATCGGCAGCTGTTGGCGCAGATCGTCGAATGCTGCCTGCACGGACGCTGTGCTGGGATCGACTCCTGTGACCTCTGACATCGTGTCGTTGATCCGGGCGAAGTCCCGGATGCCGACGTCTGGACCAGGGGGCGTCACGGTCAGGTCGAGGGTGGGTATCGGGACCGCCTCGACGACGCGAACGTCGTTTCCGGCGAGCAGATCGAAGAAAACCGCGAACTGATCGAGGTTCGCTCCGAGCTCCTTTGGCACGACAGAGCACAACAGCGACAGCACCTGCGGCGACTCCGTCACCGTTGTGCTGATTCGGCTGAAGCTCTGGCTAGCGACTGGCGGCGTTCCATTCACCGCAATTCGAATGTTCTCGACCATGAAGCCGTTCGGGTTCGAGGCGACAAGCGTCGGGAAGCAGAACTGGTAGCTGTATGCGTCGAACTCACTGATCTCGAACTCGATGTAGTCACCCGCCATGAGGTAGTCATCCAGGCCGAAGCGGAGCGTGAACCTGTCGAGCGCTCCCGCGCTGTAGTTTTGCATGACCTGTGCGGGCGTGAGTGCCGCGTTGTAGATGGCCACGTGTCTCATTTGGCCCATCCAGAGCCGATTGTCGCTCGTCTCGTTCCCGAGCACGAAGGTGTAGCCCGGATCCCAGTTCACGAGGGACTCCGCGGCAAACTCGTCTACGTCATCCGTAAACTGGCCGTTCACGTAGATCCGTCGACCGCTCGTGCGGTCGTACGTCGCGACGACGTGCTGCAGCGTGGCCTGCAGATCCTCGTCGGCGTCCGCCGTCTCGAGGGCCGGCGTACCGTTCCTCCCGATGTTCGGGTCCATGTTGCGGTTCCGGAAGGCGTAGTTGTACAGGGACTGCCCCAGGGTGAAGTTCCGGTCCCCGGTCCCCTGTGAATAGGTCACGATCCGCGCGGGCCCCTCCTGGATCACGTTTCCAGGAGTGATCCAGGCCTCGATCGAGTAGGCCTGGCTGCCGTTCCCGCTCGCGATCATGTCGAAGAGCTTCTGGCTATCCGTCTGGTTCGACGTCGCCTTACCGCTGACGATCTCGATCCCACCGCCCGAGATCCACTCGGTGCCCGTGAGGGTCAGATCCATGGCGGGTTGCACGCCCGACAGATCGCGCGTGACGTCTCCCTGCTCCTCTTCAAAGGTCCAGAGGGCGATGATGTTTCCATCGAAGCGCTGCACGTCGATCTGGGTCGCGTTTGCGAAGCTGTTGGTGAAGCTCGCAATCACGCCCCCGGGCATCGGCGTTCCCGCACCAGTGCCGCCGCCACCTGCCGTCCCGGTGTCGGGAGTGAAGCCGAACAGGTTGCCCCACTCGACGATCGCGGCAGACATCTCGGCGCCGTCCATGTCGCAGTCGCTCCAGCAGAAGTGCTTGTCGGTAACCAGCCGCTGGACGAGTCGACTGGAGTCGGCCATCGCAAAGTTGACCTTCTGGTTGTCCACGACGGCGCGATACGCGGTCCCGACGTCGGGATGCGCGATGTGAGGGAAGCCCGGCCCCGCGCCAGCGTGACAGTTCACGCAGTACAGCTCCGTCAGCGGGTAGACTGTCTGTGCGAAAGCAGCCTCCGGGTCCATGATCCCGGTCGGCGTGGGAGTCGGGGTGAAGACGGGATCCGGGTCTCCGGCGACCGGATCTCCGGCAGCGGGGCCTCCAGCGACGGGATCTCCACCAGCCGGAGCCGAGGAGCCCGTGGCGGCTGTCGCCGCTCCGGAGGAGCTCGAGCTACCGCCCCCCCGCACGCGGCGGCGGCGAACACGATCACGAGGAGTAGAGCGCCGAGCTGTTTCGAAGCTGCAGGGTGGGTGAGAGCTCTCATCGATGCCTCCGAGGGGTTCCGGTGTGGGGACGACATGACCTCAGTCCCCCATGCAGTACGCCGAGACCTCGGCGAACACGCGCTTCATGCTGTAGTTCTGCGCCTCGAACACATCTACGATGCGTTCGACCTCGGTGCGGTCCGTCGGGTTGCCGGGTGGCTCCAGACAGATGTGCTCGAACACCTTCTCCACCTGGCACTGCGAGAAGGCTCGGCTCTGCGCGACCTCCTGTCCCAAGCTCTTGGGTCCGTTGCCAGACGAGGCTGCGGCGCGCCAACCGAGCGCCGCGTTCGGCCCTTCTCGCCAGTAGTTCAACCAGCTGTCGTCGATGGTGACGTAGCCAAAGGGGAAGGCGCCCTCGTTGATCAGGTACTTTGGCTGCACCACGCCAGGCGTGTAAATCACGCGCGAAAGCATGTCGTCCCACTCGAAGTACGCGAAGGCTGCATTCAGCGGGTCCATGCCGCTGTGGCAGCCAACGCACTTGTTGTGGAAGATGCGGCTATCGCCGCCCGGGCTCCGCGTGACGTCCTGGCGGATCCGGTCGGAAGACCGCGTGATATCGTTCAGCGCTTCCATGTCGCGGCACAGGAAGTTCATGCCGGTGAAGCGCCACATCCGGCGGTTCGTTCCCGCCTTGAGGAAGGCTTCGCCTGCAGCCCGCGTCGTCATGACACCGGCCGTGTCCGCGGCCATGAGCTGGGCATCAGGGAGAGCGGACTGCGCCATCGGAACGAGCAGCGCTGGATCGCCCAGATCCACTCGGCTCTGCTCCAACTCCTCGTAGTGGGCGTTGTCCATGTGCGAGTACGCGGTGTTCGCGGCGCCAGGTCCACCGACATAGACCAGATCCGCGGTCAGCACCTCTGTGAAGGGGCGGTCATCGCGGATGATCCCGATCACGGTTGCCGAGTAGTCGTTAAGTGGCGCAAATACCGTCTGTGCCTCGTTGGTCCAAGGCGTGATGAAGTTCTTGAGCGCCGAGCTGTAAAAGAGCGGATGCTCCATGGCGCGATAGGCAGCGCCAATCGCGTCTCCGTTGAGCACCATGCCCTCCAGCAAGTCGAGCTCGGCCGATGCGGGCGGTACGCCAACCAGACGATCGTGAATGCGCTTCGCCTGCTCACGAGGTCCCGCTGCCGCGGGCAGAGCGAAGGCGAGGGTCAGGGCAAGCACGGCAGCGCTAGCCTGCCGGCGGCTCGGATATGTCATCTCATTCTCCCCATGCCCCTTCGAGTTCCAGGGCTGAGATGACTTATCGGTCACTCACATGGACAACTTGTGACTCTTTTGGAGTTTTTTCGACAGCAACGTCCTTTCGACGACAGACCGCCACACTAGCGTCGAAAGCTGCGCTCGAAGAGCGATCTGGATTGTCCAGCCGCCGCTCGGGAATGCGCAGATTACACATCCCGCGCCGCCTGGCCGACAAAGATGGTGGAGGCGGCCCTGGGGCGAAGGAAGGAGCAAGTCATGGGCTACCGCACGCGATTGATGTTGCTCACGTGGACGCTGGCAACGGCGCTGTCGCTGCTGGCACAACCGGGCCTCGCGCTGGAAGCAGGTCAGCGAGCGCCGCAGTTCGCAGTCGAGTCCCTGGTGGGAGACAAGAACCTGTCGCTTTCCGCGTACCGCGGCAAGGTCGTCTATCTCGACTTCTGGGCCTCCTGGTGCGCCCCGTGTCTGGTCGCCCTTCCGGAGCTCGAAAAGCTGCGGAAGGAATTCCCGGCGGCGCAGTTTCAGGTGCTCTCCGTGAACCTCGACCGCGATCTGGACAAGGCACGCCGGTTCCTGCGCGATCACGACGTGAACTATCCCAGCGGCTCCGATCCAGAAGGCAGCATCGCGGACAGCTACGGCCTCGACACCATGCCTTCGTCATACCTGATCGATAGTAAGGGCGTCGTCCGCTACGTACATCGAGGTTTCCGCGCAAGCGACATCGACGAGATCCGACAACACATCCGGCGATTGCTGAGGCGCTGATGCGTCGACTCCGCCCCCTCGTCGCCATCGTCCTGGTCGGAGCCCTGTTCTCGCTGTCGGGCTGTCTTTGGGGGGGCGACAACGAGCGCAAGAGCTACTGGCGTCGGATAGAGAAGCTGGCCGACAGGCAGAGCTCCGAACGCGCAAAGAGCTTCGCGCCAAGGCGCTCGAGAGCGCGCAGCTCCTCAAACGAGTCCGAGCGCTCGATGCGCTTCACGCAAGAGGGAGAAACGAGGACGCGCGCCTTCCTGGATTTCCTGCTCGACCACGGCTGGCTCGTGCGGGTCAAGCCCTGGGAGCGCGACCTCGTCGCCCTGGAGGAGATGGGCTGGGACCCGGACTCCCTCCAGTCGCTGCGGCGGAGCCACATCTATTTCAGCAAGGAAGCCTCGCTTGTCGGGGGGAGCGCGGGCGGAGGCGGCTGCGGCTGCAACTGAGCGCGGAGTCGGAGGGGTGAACGATGAGCTCGAGGGGAAAGCGCCGGAAGCAGCGTAAGGAGCGGGCTCGCGCGCTCCGGCGTCTGCGCAAGACCCCGGCCTTCCGCGCGCTCTGGTCGGGCGCAATGGTGCTCTCGGGTCCGGCGGGCGCAGCGCTGGCCGACTCGCCTGCCGATCGCTGGTCGGTCGAGTACAACCACAGCTTCTACAAAGAGGACGATCTCGACATCGCGAAAGGTCTGGTGGGCGGCCAGACCACTCGGTACGAGATCGAGATGCAGCAGTTCAGCGTCCGGGCCCCGTTCTCGGACCGCTGGGACCTCGCCGTCGACATCGTCATCGAGGAAATGTCTGGCGCGAGTCCGATCTACGTCGTCCCGGACGCAGCGGGACGTCCCGTTCAGGTGATGAGCGGCGCCTCGATCGAAGACGAGCGCAGAGACTTCCTCGTCACGTCTAATCGCTACTTTGACAACGGCCGCCTCGGCTTCTCGGGCGGCCACTCGAGTGAGAACGACTACTCCGCCATCAACGCGGGCATCGACGGCGAGACACACTTCAACGAGGGGAACACCACGCTATCCGCGGGGTTCGGCATGTCCTTCGACACGATCGAGCCGACCGAGGCCGCACTCTTCACCACCCGACCCGACGAGGAGGACAAGCAGACCTATTCGGTGCTCGTAGGCCTGTCACAGATCCTCAATCGCGCGACCTTGCTGCAGACGAGCCTTACGTACCAGTACGGGACCGGATACCTGTCCGACCCGTACAAGCAGGTCTTCGTGGTCGGAGGGATCTTTCTCCCTGACAACCGGCCCGACGTCCGACACCAGTTTGCGTGGCTCAGCCGCTTCCGAGGGCACGTACGCGAGCTCCATGGTACGCTGCACGCCGATTACACGTTTTCCTGGGACGACTGGGGTATCAACGCGAACACCTTCGAGATCGCCTGGTACCAGAAGCTTGGCGAGAACCTCCTGATCGTCCCCTCTGCCCGCTATTACGCCCAGACGGAAACTAGCTTTTACGTCCCGTACTTCGCGACCCTGCCGCCAGCCGGCGCCACCTACTCGAGCGACTACAGACTCTCCTCGTATGGTGCCCTCCAATTCGGGATCAAAGCGGAGTACACGCTCCGCGGGAGATGGACGCTCGGCCACGACATCCTCATCACCCTGGCCTGGGATCGCTACCTGTCGAGCGAGGATCTGTCCCTGCGAGATCACGCGCAGGAGGCGCCGGGGCTCGTCTCGTACTCCATCTTCACGGCCGGCCTCGGGTTACGTTGGTGAGATGCGGCTGCGCCGCTACCCATTCCGCGCCATGGGGAGTCCGTGCGAGCTCAAGCTCTACGGCGCAGGGGAAGACGCTCTCGATCCCGTAGCCGAGGCCGGAATTCGCGAGGTCCGGCGTCTCGAACGCAAGTACTCGCGCTATCGCCAGGACAGCCTGCTCAGCGCGATCAACCGCTGCGCCGGAGACCCGCGGGGAATCGAGGTCGATCCCGAGACGGCCGGCTTGCTCGACTTTGCGGAGACTTGCTTCCAGCACAGCGACAGCCTCTTCGACATCACTTCGGGAGTGTTGCGACAGGTGTGGGACTTTCGTTCCGGTCGCCTCCCGACGCAGGAGGCTGTGGAGGCCGTCCGCAAGCGGATCGGCTGGGAGCGCGTGCGCTGGGAGCGCCCACGTCTGGTGCTCCCCGAGCGCGACGTGGAGCTCGACTTTGGCGGCCTCGTCAAGGAGTACGCCGTCGATCGCTGCGCGGAGCGCTGCCGGGGGCTGGGAGTGCGCCACGGTCTGGTCGATCTGGGCGGCGACCTGGCGGCGATCGGCCCCCACCCGGATGGCCAACCCTGGATCGTCGGCATCCGCGACCCGCGCAGGCCTCGAGAGGCGCTCGCCTCTATCCCCGTCGGGCAGGCCTGTGTCGCGAGCAGCGGCGACTACGAGCGCTTCATGCTCGTCGACGGGGTGCGCTACGGACACATCCTGGACCCGAGGACGGGCTGGCCCGTAAAGGGTCTAGCGGCAGTCAGCGTGATCGCGCCCCTGTGCCTGATCGCCGGGACCGCGTCCACCATCGCCATGCTCAAGGGGGAACGCGACGGGACCGCCTGGCTAGATTCGCTCGGCCTGGCGAACCTCCGTGTCACCCAGTCCGGCGTCGTCTCAGGCACGATCGCCCCAGAACCGGAACGCGGCGGGCCGGGTCGCACTAACGAAGGGAGCGTCCGATGCGGAAGCGGTGGCCGTTTGGATCTTCGATCGTGAACTCGCGCATGCGCCAGGGCTTGTTCCCGATCGCTGAGAGGATCCTCGCGCCTCGCTCGCGACACAGCGCATAAAGGAAGTCCGCGTCGTCGACCCGTACGCAGCAGCATACGCTCGACCAGGGGGGATCGGAACGCTCCAGAAAGATCTCGCCGTTCCCGTACTGGACCGCACCGAAGCGATCTCCGTCGGTGTAGGTGACCTCGAAGTCCAAAACCTCGCGAAACCACTTCTGCGCTTCTACCACGTCGGCAACCGGCAGCTGAGGCGTGATGCTCTTCCACATGGACTAGGACGCCGGAGCTTCGTCCGCGGCTGTCAACGCCTCCTGCAGGCAGCCCAGCAGGCGGCCGTAGAGACCGATCTTCAAGCCCTCGAGCACGGCGAAGCCGATCAGCGCGAAGATGCTCGAGGTGAGCGCGAGAGCGACGGCGCTGAGCTCCAACGATCCGTCCGCCAGGTGCATTGAGAGGAAGAGCACGAGCAAGCCGCCGGTCGTTCCGATGAACCCGATAGGCGGCAAGAGGTTGGAGTACATCGAGATGAGTCGGGCATAGTTCGCATCGTACTCGTTCACGACGTACTGCCGAGTGGCGTCGATGATGAACTCCTTCGGGTAGCTCTGGTCCTCGCGGACGGACTTGCGCAGGAGCCGGAGCATGAGCACGGAGATGGGTTTCACGTGGTGGCGCCCGCCCTTGGTCCTCCCACCCTCCCGCAGGGCACGACGCAAGGCGCTCGGCCCCAGACGACGCGTGGCAGCCCGCGCCTCGAAGAAGATCTTGAGACCGCGGTAGAAGGGGATCCAGACGGCGAGCAGCGAGCAGGCGCTCACGAGCGCCGTGATGGCGATCTCGCCAGAGAGCATCGAAACCATGTTCAGCTCGTCGAACACTGGGTCAGCCGTGGGGGAGCGGCTCCGGCCAACGACCGGGTCGACTGCCACTCTCCCGCTCGTCCAGGGCGCGCAGAGCGTCGAGCATGGTGCTCTGCTCCCCGAGCGGATACTCCACCAGCATGCTGGCACGACCCTCGAAGCGGTGCTGGATCTCATTGATGGCCCATAGGGCGCGGCGGCGCTCGCGCATCTCGATCAGGACGTCTGCCGCGACGAAGCGCAGGCCCGCCTCCAGGCTCGTAAGAGACGGCTCGTCATTCGCGGCAGCACCCAGGAGTAGGGGCTGCACGTGTCCGTCCAGGAACAGGAGCACGAACTCGCGAAAGCGTGAATTCGGACCCTGCGGGTGCAGGCGCAGACTCGCCAGGGTAGCGCCGAAGTGCGCCAGGTCGCGGGATGCGCGCTGCATCTCGCGCTTGCGCTGCTCCAGGGCCTCGCCCGTGAGTGGGGCGGTCGACTCGATGCCGGTCACCTCGATGGGCGCGAGCCTCACGGGGTTCGCCAGGCAGGACGCAAGACCCAGGGCGAGCAACCCGAGCAGTGCTTGGCCTCGCCAGCGGCCTGGCTCGAACGCTCTCATGCGACGTCTCCTCGGCATGGGCTAGGACTCGCTCTCGTAGTAGAGCCGCCGCAGCAGCTCGTGCACGGGATGGTCGCGCTGGGCGGACAGCTCCCGTGCCAGATCGCTCTCTTCGAGCACGTCTTTGTAAAGGGGCAGCGCGCGGGTGCGCGCTTCGATCTGACGTTCCAATCGAGTCAGTCCTCCGGAGGTTTGCGACAGTTCGCGGACCAGATCGTGAAGATTCGTCGGAGGCGTCCAGTCAGAGTCGTCCGCGGGAGCAGCGGGCGCGGCCGGCGGCGCGCCACCGCTCATGCGCTCGCGTGTGGCGGTGAGCAGCGCGACGCGCGCGACGAGCATCTCCTTGCGAGTCCGGAGCTCCTCGAGGCTGGTCTCCAGGTCCGTCAGGCCGGATCCCTCCGCGTAGCCCAGGTACATGACCGCGAGTCCATCCGCGAGGGCCCGCCGCATGACACGCAGCCGTGTCGACTCCGACTCTTTGCTCTGGATCCACGCGTCCAACACGCGGGAGCGGGCGGTCGCGTCCGCAATGGGCTGCACGAGCGCCAGGTAGTTGTTCGCGCGGCCCCGCCGATCCAGCGCAGCGCGCACGGCCGGCCACAGCTCGTGGTCGAATGGGAAGATGCGCAGTGCCTGCACGTAGCGCCGAGTGGCAAGGTCTAGCTCGGTCGTGCTCGAGGCTGCAGACGGATACGCGAGAAACGCGTCGCCGTAGCCTCGCGCCGCGTCGTAGGCCGCAAAGTAGGCAGAGTCGGGCACGGCCTCACGACGCTCACCTGTCGCGTAACGCTCGAAGAAGTCGAGGTAGCGCGCGTAGATGCTGGCCGCGCTGCGAACGTGCTGGGGTGCGCGGTGGGGCGCCTCGAGACTGCGCGACAGATGGTAGGCCGCCGCGTTGAGGCTGGCCTCCTGGATCTCCTGCCAGAGCCCGCGCATGCCATCCAGGTAGCCCTCCCGGCCGCTGCTGCGGTAGCCGAGCCGCTCCCAGCCACGCTCCGGGACCTCATACATGGCGCCGTAAACCTGCATGGCCTTGGAGATCGTGAAGGGGGTCTCCACGTCTCGATCAACACCAAGGCGTTGCTTGGCCGCGTACATCTCGCCGAGCTGGCGCAGCCCCCGCGTGAACACCGCAGTGTGTCCCTGCACCATGCGCGCCCGCTCCAGCGCATCCTGGTAGGCACCGGTTGCGACGTGGAATACCTCCATGGCGTCGGGACTGAGGCCCTCCGTGGCGAGCAGGGAGCGCGCTCGATCGTGCACCTTGCGCGCCTCGAAGAGTGCCAGCGTGAAGGTCAGGCTTCCGCTGTCAGACTCCGGGCCGTTCAGGCGCCGTACGATCCGATCTAGGTAGCCAAATGACGAGGCCTCGCGCGGGATCACGTCGGGATGCTGGCCCACGCGACCGTCGTGCAGCATCCGCACGACGGCGCCGAGTGCGTCGAGCCCACGATCCAGCCGCATCTCCTGCGTGCGGATCAGGATCAGTCGGGTCAGGTTCTCGAACACGTACGGCAGCGCCGAGGCAAAGCCCGCGCTGGCCGAGTGGCTCAGGGAGAGCGTGCGCAGCGTCTCGTACGGGGCCTCGAGTGGCGTGACCACGTGCAGCCAGAGCTCGAGCACGTTCGCCACGAAGTCGCCGGGGTCGCGGGCCTCCAGGGCTTCATGGGCGAGGATGTAGTGGTACCAGTAGCGGTTCTCGTGCCGCCCGAGGTGGGCTTCGAGGTCCCGTACGGACGCCACACTGATGTCCAGCGGATTCGAGTCGCCGCTCGCCAGGTAGACGAGCAGGTAGGCGATCGCCTTGCGGCGCAGCGCATGCTCGTCCAGGTCACGGCGTGCCTCGAACTCCTGCGTCACATAGGCCTCGAGGGTCATGCCGGCCTGTGCTCCGTACTCGTCGAGGCGCCCGCGCAGCGCCTCGGGCTGAGCAGACGAGTAGACGTAGGCATAGTCTAGATATCCACCCCACGGATTCTCGGCCTCTGTCAGGGCTGGGCTCGCGAGCGAGCACAGGACCAGCAGTGTCGTTGACGCCAGGATCCACGCCCGCGTCTCCGGCAGCGCTGCAACTGGGATCTTCATCTCCGACTCTGCTCCTAGCGGCTGGACGGGTTCAGGCACTCGAGGGCGAGAGAGAGCTCCGTGCAGCGATCCCCCGCGCTCCGCGACTCGGCGCGCTCCACGTAGAGCAGGAACGCGTTCAGGTTCCTAGTCTCGAGGAATCGATAAATGCCCGCCTCACTTACGCATTCCTCCTGCGTAGTAACGGCCGCGATGACCTTCTGCTTGAGGGAATCCTCACGCCGGTCGGAGTCGCAGGCGGCGAGCGATCCGAGCGGAACGCCGCGCAGGCGGCTGACGCGGCCACTGCGACGCTTGCGAGCGCTCGCACCCCCGGTCGCCCGTCCCGGCAGCTGCGGCACTGCGGGATCCGGCGAGCTCGGCAGGGCAGGTGCCGTGGGCGACGGCGGGACCAGGCCACTCGGCCGCGGCGACGTGAACGAGCTGCGAGACCGCGCTGTGCGTGGGGCGCGTACCGGGGCTCGGGACGGCTCCAGCGACTCCGATGGGAGGGGGGCGGGCCCGTGCTCGAGCTGGGGGAGGCGCGTCATGGTCGTGTCGATCCGGGCTAACTGACGGCGGGCCCTGGCAACGCGGGGCGCAGACTCGGCCACGGCGGTGCTCTCGCTCCGCGGCGGCGCGGCAAGCCCGAAGCTCGGCGCGGCTGCGGCTCGCGAGGGCGCGGTGGGCCGCATCCGCCGAGCCCTGTCGGAGACCCTCGCCACCTCCCGGAGCTCGACGGCTCGCGTCAGAGGGGCGAGATCCGGCGCGGAGAGGGGGATGAAAGGCGCTGAGGGTGGCGCGCGCTGTGCGCGCGCGCGCGTCGGCCTCGGGCTACTGGGCAAGGCGGCCAGAACGTCAATGCGGAGATCGGGTCGGTTTCGCACGGGCTCGGGGCGTCTCGGCTCAGGCCTGGCGACGCGTCGCGGTTCGGACCGGTCGCTCGGCGCCTCCGGAGCCCGCGGCGAGACGACCTCGAGCTTGCCTGGCGGCTCGGGCTCGGGAATCGACCGCTCGGGGGGCGGCGGCGGGACGGACGCCGGCTTCCGCATACTAACGGGGATAGGCGGTTCCAGAGGCGCAAGGAGTGCTGCCGGTTCCGGCTCCGGCGTCTGGAACGCCACGATCTGGACGCCGCCGGTCTCAGGCTGAAGCCTGACGACGGTAAAGGCCGTAGCGACGGCCAGCAACGCGAACAGGGCAAAGACGCCCGTACTCGTCGCTGCCCGGCGCAGGCTCGTCCTGCTGTGCCGCTGGCAGAGCTCCAAGATGCAGTAACCCAGGCCGGCCCACAGGGGGAGCGGCGCGGGGCGGGTTGGATAGGGGGTGGCACAGAGAGGGAGTCGCGCCGCCCCGTAGCCGAAGCGAGCCTCGACCGGATGCCTCACGGCTGCTCCGACCGCCTCGCCACCGTAACCCGTCGGTTCTGGGGCCAGACCTCCTCGATGGCGGTGGCAGCGTCCAGCAGATCTTGGCTACGTGAGTCCTGATGGGGAGCGAGTAAAGGTTTCTTCGCTCCCTCCCCGTGCAGCTCGGCCAGCCGCGCCGGCAGGGCCTTCCGCTCTAGACGCTCTCCAGCGTCCGGGAGCCCGGGCGGGAGGAGCTCGAAGGGAGGGACGACCGCAGGCGGATGGATGCGGACCTGCCACGCGTCGCCGGCTCCGGTGGAGAGGGAGTCGACGGAATCCTGGTCGACCTGGGGTAGCAGGATCTGGCCCAGCTGGGGCGCGCCGGGAACGACCAGCTGTGTCATGGCGATCAACAGCAGGAACGCGAGATCCACGAACGAGAATAGCCACGAGGGGGCATTTGTACTCTCTACCGCCATGGAGGAGTACAGCGGCCGGAGAGGCAAGGGGCTTGAGCGCTCCGACAGCCTGCCGGAGCCGGGCGGGAACGCTACCTCTCGGGCTGTTCGATCAAGACCACGGGCTCGAGATCCGCCTCGTAACGGACCTCGCGAGCAACCCGCCGGGCCGTCTCCTCCGAAACGTACGGGCCGAGCTGTACGAAGTGGACGGGTTCGTCGCCCTCCGGGCGCGAGAACACGGTCCCGTCGTAGCCGAGATCGATAAGCAGCTGCAAGAGCGCGATGGCGTCGTTGGAATCGTAGAAGAACGCGGCCTGCACCAGATAGGGGCCGCCCTCCCCGTCGCTCTGCTGTGCCTCGAGCTCCTCCAGGCGCTCGCGCTCGCGCTCGTCCTTCTGCGAGCGCAGGTCGGGCAAGAGCTCGACGGGGTACCGCGATTCGTGCCGCTCGAGCTCGCGCCGCGCCGGGTTCGGATCGTCGGGCAGCTTCACCCCCGCGGCAAGCGCCGCCTGGCGCTCCGCGAGCTCCTCTGCGGAATAGCCCGCACTGGCGCTGTCGCGGAAGCGCTCGCGGCGCTCCAGCGTCAGTTGATTCAAATCCTCGGGATTGCGCACGATGCGCGGGGTCAGGATGATCAGCAGGTTCACCTTGCGCACCGTGTCGATGGTGGACTTGAACAGCCAGCCGAGGATCGGGATATCGCCGAGGAAGGGCACCTTGCTCTCCGCCTCGCCCTGGACCTCCGAGATGATCCCGCCCAGCATCACCGCCTCGCCGTCGCGAACGTAGAGCGTGGTCTCGACTTGACGGTGGCGCGTGGTCGGCCCGAGCTCGCTATCCGTCGACGTCACCTCGCTGATCTCCTGGAAGATCTCGAGGCGCACCGTGTCCCCCTCGCCGATCTGTGGCGTCACTCGAAGCGTCACACCAACGTTCTCGCGCGCGATGTTCTGGGAGGTCTGAAACCCACCCGCGGCGGAGGGATCCGCCGTCTCGAGCAGGCTCGTGGGGATCGGGATCTCCTGACCGATGATGATTTCCGCCTCCTCGTTGTCTGCCGTGAGGATGACCGGCGCCGAGATCAGGTTCACGTTCTCGTCGTTCTGCGAGGCAATCAGCACCCCCTGAAAGATCGGCACGGAGCCGATCCCCGGTATGAAGATCTGCTTGCCAAGCACTGCCGCGGTGAGGTCCGCGGAGGTCGACCCGATCAGACCTTCGCCTCTGTTGATCGGAGGGGTTCCGGTCGGCTCACCGAGCGCGCCCGGGGGATCAACTCCAATCGAGAAGAAACCCTTGCTTGTTGCGTTCTGATACAGCCAGGCGAGTCCCAGGCTCTGGGTGTCGGTGATGTCCACCTCTAGGATGAGCGCCTCGACCATCACCTGCGGCCTGCGGACGTCGAGGGCGGTGATGATCTCGCTGATGGTTGCGAAGCCCTCAGAGCTGGCCTGGATGATCAGGGAGTTCGTCGGCCCGTCGGCGATGACGCGGACGCCCGATCCGAGCTCGGCGATCGCCGCAGCTGCGGTCGCAGAAGCTCCGCGTGCCCCCGCCGTCCCGGCGGGTGCGGTCGTCAGCGTCGACAGCGTCTGTGCCATCTCCTCCGCGTCCGCGTTCTGCAGCCGGAACACGTGGATTCGTCCCGAACCCTTACGCTCGTAGTCAAGCAGTCGAATCAGCTTCTCGATCTCGCGGATCATGGTCCGTGTCGCGATCACGATGATCGAGTTCGTGCGTTCGTCCGCCATGAAGCGGGGCTCTCCAACTAGGCCGACCACATCGGCCGCCCTTGCCGCCTGCTGGGCAGCACGCCTGGCTCGAGGAGCCGCCCCGGTGGGCGCTCGGCCAGGACTTTCGGAGAATCTCTCCTCGAGCTGGGCCGCAAGCACCGAGGCATCCGCGTACTCGATCGGCACGACCTTCACCTGCTCGCGGTAGGTCTCGATGTCGATCTGCCCGATGATCGTGTCGAGACGCCTTATGTTCGCGGCGCTGTCCGTGATGATGAGCGAGTTCGTCGGCTGGTACGCGATCAGGCTTGCCTCTCTCGAGATCAGCGGACGCAGCGTGTTGCTGATCGCGTCCGCCTTCACGTAGCTGAGCGGGATGAGCCGGGTGACGTACAGGTCGCGGTTCGGCACGACAGCCTCGCTCGACAGCGTCTCGATCGCCGACTGCTTGGCCTGACTGATCTGCACGATCTTGAGCGTGCCGCCAGCGCCCGGTACGGTGGTCAGCCCCCTGACCTGAAGGATCGACTCGAACACGCGATAGGCCTCGTCGATTGTGACGGGCGTGGGCGAGATCACCGTCACCCGACCGCTGACACGATCCTGGTCGTATATGAAGTTCTTGCCGGTGAGCTCGGCGATCATGGCGATTACGTCGGCGAGCTCGGTGTTCTGAAAGTCGAGCCTCACGGGCTCATCGGGACGAGCTTGTGCCCCCGCGACGAGCGGCACGCTCGCCAGAAGCAGCAGGACCAAGATCGGAGTGGCGCGGATCAAGTCATTCCATCGCGGTGCAGGCTGCAAAGGTCGCCCGCATGCGAGCGTGCTTCAAGTGCAGGCGCGCGTGTCGCTGCTTTGCCCAGGCGAAACGAAGAGTCGCCCGATGCGGGCAGACTGTGGTCGTCCGACTCAGCCGTCCGGGTACAGCCCCAGAGCGATGCGGCCGATGTACTCGCGCGCCTCCGTAGGCGAGAAGGGCTGCATGAACGGGCCCGCGCGCACGTCTCGATACAGGCGAGAGAGCTCGTGCCCGCTCATGAAGGCGCCGCCCCCGCACACGTCCATGGCGCGTGAGACGATGTGAAGCGCGTTCTGGTTCACGATCCATTTGGCGCACTGGTAGTCGCGCATGCACGCGTGCGCAGCCTCCAGGCTCGGAGCCTGGCCATCGAGTCCGTCGAGGAATCCGTCGAGCTTCCGTGCCGTGTGGGTGAGCGCGGCCTGCGCGCCCGCGAGCTCGATATCGATCTCGCCGAGCAGGTGCTGCACCCCAGCTGCGTGCGCGAGCGCGCCCTCGTACTTCGGCTTCGTCTGAGAGCACGCGCCAGCAATGGCCAGCTCGCGCGCGCGCTCCGCGATCCCGAGGAAGACACCGACCAGTGTGACGTTCCCCAGCGTTCGTCCCATCAGCACGCCGGGGTTCCAGCGGCCCCAGCTGCCGGCGACCTGGACGCTGCCCTCGGGTACCCTGCAGTCGCGCAGCTCCACCGACTGGCTCCCCGAAGCGCGCATGCCTAGAGCGTCCCAATCGTCCTGAGGCTCGAAGCCAGGCGTGCGCGTGGGAACGAACGCGAAGCCGATCCGATCGCCTTCGGGGTCTGCGACGCGCACGTTCAGGGCGCACAGATTCGCAGCCGGCGACAGGGTCACGAAGATCTTCCGCCCCTCGAGACTCCAGCCCTCATCGGTTCTTGTCGCCGTCGTGCGAGGGCGGAGGAAATCGGTCCCCGCCTCCGTCGCAGTCGCGCAGATAACGAGCTCGCCGGCCGCGATCGCGCGCAGCATCGCTTCGTTGCGCGCCGCGGCAGCTCCATCGTCGCTTGCCCGCGCTCCGTGCCAGGCCTGAACCAGGTTGCGGCTCACAGCCAGGTGCATGTTCAGGGCGATGGCGAGCGACGGGTCCCCGCGCCCCAGGCGTGCCAGGCCGACCGCCCAGTCGTGCACGGAGGCCAGGCCGAGCCCGCCCAGCTCCTGCGGAACAAATGCCGCGATTACCCCGCTCTTCTTCAGCTCGTCGAAGCTCTCTGAAGGAAACGAGCTCGCCGCATCGTGCTCGGCAGCGCGAGCGCGGAAGGGGTCGATATGGCCCTCGACGATCCCGACGAAGCTCCGACCCGCTTCAGTGTAAGGATGCAGCTCCACCAGTATCCTTGTCGCGCACCAATCGTCGGCGCTCCGTATGCCTGGTCGCCGCGACGCTGTCGGTAGCGGAGCTCACGCGTGCTTGCCCGTCCCCGTGAACTCCTCCACCTGATCGAGCCACGCGTGGAGGTCAGCAAAGCACTCGCGACGCAGCCGATAGATGCGAATACGGGCATCGTGCTCGACCCGCTCCTCCTCGACCAGACCGCGCGTACGCAGCAGCCGCAGGTGTCGGCTCATGGCCGGGGCGCTTACGTCGAAGGCCGCATACAGCTCGCCGACCCGCCGAGGCCGCTGGCGCAGGAGCTCGACAACCCGACGCCGCGTCGGATCGGCGAGCGCGGCCAGCGTGTTGTCGAGGTCGCTCGCGAGCACCCGGCCCTCCTACTCGGGGAGATCTTTCACTATCACGGGAATTGTTAACTATCAAGTTAACAATAGTCCGCGGATCTCAATCCATCCGATAGCGGAAAAAGCTCGAGATGATGAGCTTGTCGCTCGAGACCGGGACGTTGCCCCTGTGCATGTGTGTCCACGCCGTAGGAAAGAGAATGCCCAGGCCCGCCCGCGGAGCGACCTTCAGTCGCTGGTAGTAGAATTCGGTCTCGCCACCGCTGCGGACGTCGTTCAGATAGATGATGAGGGCGACGAGCCGGCTCTGGGCCTGCTTCGAGAGCGCGTCGAAGTGCCACTCGAAGCGCCCCCGTCCCTCCGCATACATCTGGATCTTGTAGCCCGTGCCCTCGATGGGATAGACGCCCAGACTGGGATGCTCGGGGAGATACGTCTCGAGCGCCTTGGACACGGCAGCATGCAGGCGCGGATAGACGTCCGCCCAGGCACCCTCCGGCAGGATCGAGAGGTCGAGGCTGACCTTGTCGAGGTTCTCTTGCTAGCCCGCATCGGCGTGGAGCACTTGGCCAGCCTGCGACTCATCGGAGCTGTAGAAGCGGGCGACGATCTCCGCGCAGAGAGCCGGCTCCAGCAGCTCCTCGACGCACGTGATGAACTCATGCCTTCCCCGAAAACGCACGCCCCTGCTTCGGCCCTCGACGACTGCGGCTTTACTGCGTCACGTAGCTCAGAGGCAGCGCCGTCGTGTACTTGATCCGCTCCATCGAGAAGCTCGTGCTGACATCGTAGAGCTCGACGGCCGTAATCAAGCGCTTGTACACGGCGTCGTAGGCCGCGATGTCTGGAACGACGACGCGTAAGAGGTAGTCCACCTCCCCGCTCATGCGATAGAACTCGACGACCTCCGGGATGTCCACGACCGCCCGCGCGAAGCGCGCGAGCCAGTCGGGCTCGTGATGGTTGGTCCGGATCGCCACGAAGGCGGTCAGCGGCAGGTTCAGCTTCTCGGGATCGAGGAGCGCCACGCGCCGCCGGATGACGCCGGAAGCCTCGAGCCTCTGAACCCTTCTCCAGCAGGGCGTCGAGGTGAGTCCGACACGTGCGCCGAGCTCGTCGAGCGTCAAAAGAGCGTCCTCCTGCAGGCATTCCAGGATCTGACGATCGATCTCATCCATGGAAGTCTCTCCCACCTGATCGAGCTGTATCGGTAAATTATCCTACAAATAGACCGATACAGTAGGACAATTGGAAGCCCATTTCGCGAATTTAGGGCTATCTTTTCTACCCAGGGTGGGAGCTTAGGATGAGCTCGAATCTCGAATCAGGCCTTTCTGCGCCGGCGCTTCCCTTCGGGATTCGGGACATGCTCGGAGAGCTCGACGCGTATCGAGAGCCGCCTCTCGCGGCCCTGTGCGTGGCGCTGCAGCGACTCGCCGTGGGCAGCGGCGACCTCGTTCCAATCGCCAGGTTCGACGAGCGCCGCTACCGCCGCAGGAGCCTCTACCGAGGGCCCGAGTACGAGCTTCTCCTGCTGTGCTGGCGCGCGGGACAGCGCAGCCCGATTCACGATCATCTCGGCTCGCGCTGTGCCTTCCGCGTGATGGAGGGCACGAGCGCCGAGTCCGTGTTCGAACGCAGCGATGCCGGACTGGTCTATCCGATGATCACGAGGGAGCACCGACAAGGCTTCGTTTGTGCAGCCGAGAACGAGGACATCCACCAGGTCTCGAACCTCCAGCTGAGCGAGGACCTCGTCACCCTCCATGTGTACTCCCCGCCCCTCCGCGCGATGAACACCTACTCCCTCACGGACTCGTGCGTACTGGAGGTGTCCTGCGAAGAGCTCGACCCCGAGCGATGGCTCCGAGCCGGCGATGGAATCTAGACTGTTACCCGTTCCTCCGTCGGTCGCCTCCGTCGATCCGTACAAGAACCCCGAGCTCTTTCGCTGGGCGGGAAGTATGGAGGGGCTTCCCACCACGCCTGCAGATGCCAGCAAGCGCGTCGCTCTGTCTCCCTGGCAGGATCGCGGAAACCGGCTGCTGGAAACGGTCGGGAACGTTCTCCCCGGGGTGTTCATCGCCCTCGGCCTGGCGCTGGTAGGAAGGCTCGTGGCGGAGTGGGCCGGCACGTCGCTGCTCGGCTTCGCGGAGTCCCCGGTCAGCCCGATCCTCATAGCGATCCTGCTCGGACTGCTGATCCGGAACACGATCGGGATTCCGGCCGTCTATGAGGCCGGGCTGCAGCTCTGCCTGAAGCGGATCCTGCGCATCGGGATAGCTCTGCTGGGAATCCGCCTGAGCTTGGGTGCGGTGGGTTCCATAGGGCTGCTCGCCCTACCTGTTGTGCTCACGTGCATCGGGACCGCGCTGCTCGTGGTGAGCGCGGTGAACCGCGCCGTCGGCCTGCCCCGACGACTCGGGACTCTCGTTGCGGTCGGCACCGCGATCTGCGGCAACACGGCCATCGCGGCAACGGCCCCGCTGATCCGAGCCGAGGAGGACGAGACAAGCTACGCCATCGGCTGCGTCACGCTCTTCGGGCTCATCGCGCTGATCACGTACCCTTTCCTGTCTCACTGGCTCTTCGCCGGCGACCCCCGGCTCGCCGGGCTGTTCCTCGGCACCGCGATCCACGACACCGCCCAGGTAGCAGGAGCAGGTCTGCTCTACCTCCAGCAGTTCGCCGCGCCGGAAGCGCTCGACACGGCCACGGTGACGAAGCTCCTCCGCAACCTGTTCATACTCCTGGTGATCCCGCTGATGGGCGTCCTCTATTCCCGCTCCGCCTCCGATCGAAAGGCGCGCTCCAAGCCGCGCTTCCTGCAGATGGTTCCGCTCTTCGTCTTCGGCTTCGTGGCGCTCGCGCTTCTGCGCACGGTGGGCGATCTCGGAGCGACTCCCTTCGCGGGGCTCCTGTCCGAACGGGACTGGGAGGGGTCCATCCGCACGACTTCTCTAGCGTCCGCGTGGTGCCTCACCGTAGCGATGGCTGCGGTCGGTCTCGGGACGAATCTTCAGCGCCTAAAGGCCCTCGGACTCAAGCCACTCGCAGTCGGCAT
Organism: Myxococcota bacterium; assembly: GCA_965226855.1. Classification (GTDB taxonomy): domain Bacteria; phylum Myxococcota_A; class UBA9160; order SZUA-336; family SZUA-336; genus JAUXJB01. The sequence continues at coordinate 142,069 of CBDDEE010000021.1, forward strand.
GAGTGCGGCACTGATCGTCGGCGCCGTCAGCGCGGCACTGATCCTGTTCCTCGCGCCGTGGATCGGCTCCGCGTAATCTGATCGCTGTCGCTCTCCCGGGAGCGCTAGCCGATCGCCCTTCGCAGCGTCTCGCCGGCGAGCGCGACCATCTCGGGGTCGTGGCCGTTCGCGGGGAGGTTGAAGACGACTCCGTCGAGACCGCGGCCCATGAGTTCCTTCTGCACGTACTCGCCGACCACGTCGGGATCGCCGACCAGGATGGTTTCCGACATCGTTTCGCGCACCTGGTCCGGCAGCCCCTCCCAGCTCATGCCGCGCTCCGCCAGAAAGTCGTTGCGGGCGCGCTCCGCCGCTCGGACGCTGGGCGCCAGCACGAGCGACCCCAGTCGCGAGACCGAGATCTCGCTGCGATCGCGCCCGAGCTCTGCGCAGTGCTTCTCGAGCACCTCGAGCTTGCGCGGGATGTCCCCAGGAGGGCAGGTCAAGTTGCTCTCCTGCGCATAGCGGGCGACCAGGCGGAGTGTTCGCCTCTCGCCGTTCCCCCCGATCAGGATCGGCGGACCTCCCGGCTGCAACGGAGCAGGCGAGTTGATCGCCTCCTTCACCCGGTAGTACCTACCCTCGAGCGTGGGTCGCTCGCCGCGCAGCATCGGCGCGAGGATCTGGAGCGCCTCCTCCAGGCGATCCAGACGCTCGCCGAGCGGAGGAAACTCGAAGCCGAAGCCGACGTGCTCCGCCTCGAACCAGGCCGCGCCGATGCCGAGCATCGCCCTTCCCCCGGACACCAGATCGAGCGTGGTCACGAGCTTTGCCAGATGCGCGGGGTTCCGATAGGTAACGCCGGTCACGAGGGCAGAGAGTCGGGCGCGCTCGGTGCGCGCCGCCAGCGCGTTGAGCAGGGCGTACGCCTCGAGCATGTGGCTCTCGGGCGGGCCCAGCATCGGCAGCTGGTAGAAGTGGTCCATGACGAAAATCGTGTCGAAGCCGGACTGTTCGGCCGTCCGTGCCATGGACACGATCTGCTCGAAGAGCTCGGTGTTGGCGATGCCGGGGAAGTTGAAGTTGGGAATCTGAAAGCCGAGTCGAGTCATCGTCCACTCCTCCTGTTAGAAGGACAGCGTAGTGTTGCAGACGCAGTGAGGCTCTCGCGGCCTCCCGGAAGCTGATCAGCGCGGGTCGAGGCGGAAGAGCCAGGCGTCCTCGCGCTCCGGGGTCGAGGGCTCCCAGCCGTACTTGCGCTTCAAAGCCTCGATGAAACGCTCGACCTCCGCGTCGTCCTCGACGCGGACGGCGCGGAGCTCGTAGATCGTGTCGCCGACGCGCAGCCGCACGTTCGGATCCTCGGCGATGTACCGCACCCATCGCGCGTCGCCGCCGCCGCCGGAAGCCAGGTAGAAGCGGTCGCCGATTCCGGCCCCCCAGAGGTTCACCGAGTACGGGGCCGAGGATCGTGTCTCGAGCTGGACGGTGTCCCGCCCATCGGCAAAGGACCAATCGCCCGGCAGATCGGCGGCGACGCCGCCCGACAACCGTCCGCCGGGGAATGGGCCCATCGGCCCGCACGCCAGCACGAGCACGGAGAACGCGAGCAGGACCGCAACCCTCACCATTTCATACGCCTCCGAGCAGACGGAACACCGGCTGGGGTCGGCTGATTCCCTTGAGCTCGAGGGTGCCCCCCGGCTCCGTCTCGAAGCCGTTCTTGAGCTCGGCGAGCACGCTGCCGCTCACGAGAACCTCGCCGCCCGCGGACGCATCCGAAAGCCTGGCCGCCAGGTTGGTCACGTTGCCGATCACAGCATAATCCCGCCGTCCCTCGTAGCCGATGAAGCCGACCGTGGCGTAGCCCGTGTGGATGCCAAAGCCGACGTGGATGTCGTAGCCCTTGCGTTGCCAGCTCTGGCGCAACCCCTCCACGTCTTCTCGCATCGCGAGAGCCATGCGCGCGGCACGCTGGACATGATCGGGTTGCTCGACGGGATCGTTGAAGAAGACCATGAACCCGTCGCCGGTGAAGCGTTCGAGCGTGCCCCTGTACTCCGCAATGCGAGCTCCCAGGGAGTCGTGGTACTCGGCGAGCGTGGCGATGACCTCTTCCGGCTCGACCCCCTCCGAGAACGAGGTGAACCCGCGCAGGTCCGCGAAGAACACCGTCACCAGCTTGCGCCCGGTCTTCAGCTCCGCCGCGCCACCCTCCGCCATGATCTGATCGATGATCTGAGGCGAGAAGAAGCGCTTGAGATCCTGGATCTCGTCCTCCCGGGACTTGAGCTGCTGGATCGCCTCGACGCGTGAGAGAGCCTGTACGGCCTGCTGCCCCACGTTCGAAAGCGCCTGGATCTCCGGCCGCTCGTAAGGGTCGCCGGTGGTCGCTGCTCCAACGGCCAGACCACCGATCACGCGACCCTCGCGCAGGATCGGCACCAGCAGCTCGGCGTCGAACCGGTCAAAACCGGCGTAGCAGTCCGCCTCGATGTTCGAGTACTGGGGCTCGACCGCGATCTGGTCGCGGAGGATCTCCTTGCGCGTGGTCTCCATCAGCTTGATGAGCGTCTCTCCCGCCAGGGGCGGCTCGCGCTCGAGGGGCAGACCCCCAGCTGCCCGCACGCGCTCGTCGGGACCTGCGGCGCCGGGGAGCAGGAAGGCGACGCTCGAGCGGGCATTGCTCAGTCGGGCTGGGGCGTTCGCGACGGCGTCGAGCAGCGCCTCGACGCTCGCCGGCAACGCCATCTCGGCGCCGATCTCCTGCAGGAGCTCCGGTAAGCGCGCGCGCTTGGGGTAGATCCTTGCGCCAAGTCGGCGCTGAAAGCGCGGCCACCAGTAGAGCAGCGGGAAGAGCAGCAGCGACAGGGCATAGGCTTGCACCGCCATGAGCACCAGACCGATCCCCGTCAGAACGGCGGCGACCCCTGCGTACGTCACGGCCTGCCTCGCAGCGGCACGGGCGTTCAGGAGGCTCTGACGCACGGAGATGTAGCCCAGCGGCAGGAAGAAGAATGCCAACGCCCAGTAGACAAGTCGCATGTCGAGCGTGAACCAGTCCGTCGTGTCACGCAGCAGGGCTGCGGCTGCCGGAGGCCCGCCGCCGAGAATGGCAGCAACGAGCAGGATACGGGCGCGCTGCGCCACGAGAGGATCGCGCGTGCGGAAGCCGAGCACGCTCGAGCGCACGATGAACACGAGCACGGCCGCGAACACCAGAATCGTGTCCAGCGTGCCAATGTGGCGGAACGGGCCCCACCACCCCAGCGACCAGCCCTCCATCTGGAGCGCGCCGTGCAGGCCGCCAACGCCGTACAGCGCGAAGATGATAGAACGTCGCCGGATCAGCCGGTGGACGACCGGAAATGCGAGCGCGGCGTGCAGGACGGAGAAGGGAATCAGCCCGGCCAGGCCGCTCAGGTAGATCCCGTGCAAGCTCGAGTCGCCCTCGGGAAGGAGGGAGACCGTGACGAGGCTGCCCGTCACGCTGGCCAGCGTCAGGATCGCCCAGCTCGTCGCCTCGTAAGGGCGCAGCGCGAAGCTCGTCACGGCCGTGGCCATGAAGAGGAACGCCAAGATGTCGACCAGGCCGTGCGTGAAGAGCGCGTCCTGCCAGGTCCACTCGGCCACGGGAATCGTGAGCTCGTGCACTTCCCCCCAGCGCTCGAAGCGGATCGTGTTGCTCGCGCCAGCCTCCCAAACGGCGAGCTCGGGTGACTGACGCTCGAAGTTCAGCGGGTCTACCGCGATCCCGTTGATGGCCAGTGCCCGCCCGCCCCCGCGCAGCCCCATCTCGCTGGAGTCGAGCCGGGAGGGCGAGAGCATCCCTCCGAAGTCGGCGATCCAGCCGACGTCCGGTTGGCCAATGCGCTCCATCTTGTCCTGCGCCGAGAGACCGAGCGCGAGTGCGTAGACCGCGAGAAGAACGAAGAACAACAGCTTTTGGCCCGCACTACCCGTGAGAATGCCCAAGGCGTCCTCCTGAGCTGGTAGTGTAGACGCCCGCGGCGAGCAGGCACACTCCGCCCAACAGCTCTTGGTGGAGACCATGCACGGGTAGCGCCGAGGACTGGCTCACCTGCGATCGATGAAGACCTTCTCCTTCGCGATCCACATCGCGGAGCGCTTGAAGTCGATGAACTTGCTCTCGTCCTCTACGGCGAGCTTTGTGCCCAGAGCACTCTCCGGGGTCCCGGGGCCAGCGAGCACACCGCGATCGAACCAGAGCTCTGCGTGCCCCGTGTAGGGCTCGACCGTGGTGCCCCGTGACTGGCGCAGCACGTGCTCGAGCTCGTCCGCGTAGCGGTGGACCTGGACGTAGCGGAGGATGCGCCCTGACGAAGCGCCCGCCCGGATCAGCGGGCCGTGGCTCGTGCGCCAGTACAGCTGGGCCTCCTCCTCCTTCTGGTCCGGCAGGTGGCGCAGGCAGAAGAAGAGCTTGGCGTAGGGACTGCGTTCTCGCGCCACGATGTCCTCTGGCGCGGGGTTGACCTGGGGATACTCGTAGTTGAACCAGAGTGGCGAGTTCGGGAGATCAATGAACTTCTTCTCATCTTCCAGGAGCTCCTCGCCAGCGGCCTGGCCCTCTGCTGTTTCGAAGGCGGTGGCCAGCTCGTCGCGACTGTTCCACCACAGCTCGGCGACGCCGTCATAGGGCGGCTCCATCCCGCCCCGCGCTTGCGCCATCGCTTCGTTCGCGGGGTCGTCAACGGTGTGTACCTGCACGTAGCGCAAGATGTTCAGATGCTCCGCGTGCTTCGCGACAAGCGGCCCGTGATTACTCCGCCAGTAGCTCTGGAACTCCTCCCGAGACAGCGCGGGCTGTCGCCGCAGAACGAAGGTCAGTCGGATCATCGTATCCCTCCCCGAAATGGGCTGTTCCTTCTGAAGTAAGATATCAGGGCCATCCCGGCGCAAGTCTGACGGCTAGGGAGTCCCCTCGAAGCCGGGATGCTCTCGCACCCTCTCGAGAGCTACACTGGAGCTCCCAGAGAGCTGAACTCTCCACGGAGGCCGACGGCATGGCCGATTCGCCAGACATCCAGGATGCTGCGCTGCGGGCTTCGATTTCTGCGGCCCGCAGATCGCTCGTATCGGTGGTACTCGTTTCGCTAGCCCTTGTCGCAGCGCTTGGCGCGGTCGCGCTTGGCTACGACCAGAGGCGGGACCTGGATAGGAGGTTCGGTCAGCTGGATAGGGCGCTTCTGGGGCTGGACGAACACGTCCAGAGCCTCGATCGAGGAATCCATTCTATCGCGGAGAGCGTGATTCGCCTGGGCATCCCTCCAACAGCTGTGACGAGCCCGGCCTCGATCGAGTAGCCTCAAAGGCTCGGCAGCTCGCCGAGCTCAAACTTTCCTTCGTCTCTCAAAGGTGAGAAGCTACGCGGATTCCTGCGAGCTTTCTCACAGTGGAGAGCGGCTCCTGTGCGGCGTTCTGGAGCGTGACGATGGGCGGACGAAGGAGAGCAACTCGGCTCCTACAGGTATTGTGCGCCCTTCCATTCCTGCTAACTGCCACGCCAACAAGCGGCGCCGACCCGACGGACCAAGAGCAGTACTTCGTCTGGGAGCTCAACCGAGCCCGCAACGACCCCGAAGCCTGGGCGCTGGAGTTCGGACTCGACAGCCGGATCGGAGGCGACGGGCTCCCCACCGACCTGGTCGGCGTCGACCCGCAACCGCCACTCGCGGTGAACGAGCTCCTCATCGATTCGGCCGTCTTCCACTCCGAAGAGATGGCGATCAACGATTACTTCGCGCACCAGAGCGCGGTCACCGGGGACTGGCCGAACTTGATGGCCCGGGACACCGACTACCCTTTACCCACCAGCGTCCCTCGTGACGGAGGTGGGTCCTTCCTACTCCCAGACGACAGCAACCAGATCGAGTCGATCGCGTGCGGCTTCGGAGCCCCCGGAGGCGATTCCGACTTCTCACTGGCAATCAAGGCGCTCATCGCTCTGATCGTAGACGTGGGTGTTCCCTCGTTGGGCCACCGCACCCACCTGCTCGGAATCGGCGAGTTCCCCCGCAACTTCGTCGAGGTCGGCACCGGCTTCGCCACCTCCTCGGCAGGCTGTCGGAACTACTGGTCGATCCACACGGGGCTCAAGGCCGTGGTCGAGACCTTCCTCACGGGTGTCGTCTATGCCGACACGAACATAGACGGCCTGTTCAACCCGGGCGAGGGCCTCGGGGGTGTGGATGTCTCCATCGACGGGATGTCCGTCGTGACGAACGCGGCCGGCGGCTGGGCGATGGCCGTCGCCGACGGCACGCGCACGGTGGGCTGCAGCGGCGGTGCGTTCCAGGGCTCGCCTTCAGTGAGCGTCGTAGTGGCAGGCGCGAACCGCGAGGTAGACTGCGTCTCGGGGGTCGACGGCGCGTACGTCGACTTCCTCCTCGTCCCGGAGCCTGGCGCCTGGTTACTCATGCTGAGCGCTCTGGCAACGCTTTGCCTGCTCGGTCGTTCGCGCGCTCGACCTTGATCGCCCACGGCACGTCACGTCGCTGATCTGCCGGGCCAACTTCATCTACAATGGGGAGCAGCACGCTGCCCCGTCGCTTCCAGGGACAGCGCAAGGAGAAAGCCATGGGAGAGTTGGACGGCCGGGTTGCTCTGGTGACCGGCGGGGCCAGGGGCCAGGGCGCCTCGGAGGCCCGCCTGTTCGCGAGGGAGGGTGCCACGGTGGTAATCAGTGACGTGCTCGACGAGCAGGGTGAAAAGACCGCAAGCGCACTCGGCTGCCAGTACCTACACCTGGATGTGACATCGGAGTCCGAATGGGAGTCCGTCGTCACCGACACGATCGGGCGGCACGGACGGCTTGACATTCTGATGAACAACGCGGGCATCTTTCAGGGCGCCCAGCTCGTCAACACCTCGACCGACCTGTGGAATCGCACGGTCGCAATCAACCAGACGGGCGTATTCCTGGGCATGCGCACCGCGGCACGCGCGATGATCGAGGTCGGGAACGGCGGCTCGATCATCAACACCTCGTCGATCGCGGGCTTGGAAGGCGGTTTCGGAGCCACCGCGTACGGGGCCACCAAGTGGGCCGTCACGGGGATGACTAAGACCGCCGCGAAGGAGCTGGGAAAGTACGAAATCCGGGTCAACTCGATTCACCCCGGAGTGATTCTCACGGAAATGATCGATCACCTGGTCAAGGGCAACGAGGAGAAGATGGCCTCGCGTCAGCCCATCCGGCGGCTGGGCGAGCCCGAGGACATCGCCCAGATGGCGCTGTTTCTGGCCAGCGACCGGTCGAGCTACTGCACCGGCCAGGCCTTCACCGTCGACGGCGGCATGCACGGCTGATCGCGGCATGTCTGAACCCGTGAACATTATGGATCGGGTCGACGAGACCCACCGGAAGGTCCTTCGCGCCATCCCTGATGGGTTCCTAGACCTGTCCGACATCGCGGCCGCCCGGGTGCGATTCGACGAGGTCCAGGCCAAGCTGGCCGTTGCCTTGCCCGACGACGTGAGGATCGAGGACCGAAGGGTCCCCGGGCCTCCGGGCGACCCGGACGTGACGGTTCGTCTGTACCGGCCGGACGCCTTGGCTTCGGGCCGGCCGGCCTTCTACTGGATCCACGGGGGCGGCATGATTCTCGGCCGCGTAGCGGATTCCGATGGGAAGTGCGCCAAGCTGGCGTCAAGACTCGGCATGCTCGTGGCATCGGTCGAGTACCGCCTCGCCCCCGAGCACCCTTTCCCCGCTCCGCTCGAGGACTGCTACGCCGGGTTGAAGTGGTTTTCGGAGAGCGGAGACGAACTCGGGATCGACCGCGCCCGGGTCGCCATCGGAGGCGCCAGCGCCGGGGGCGGGCTGCGGCCGGCCTGGCCCTACTCGCCCGAGATCGCGGGGAAGTAGACGTATGCTTTCAGCTCCTGATCTACCCGATGCTCGACGACCGCAACGAGAGCCACTCGAGTCGGGTCATCACCGACCCCAAGGTCTGGAATCGCCAGGCCAACCTCGACGGGTGGAACGCGTACCTGGCCGGAAATGCGGGCGGTGCCGACGTATCGAGCTACGCGGCCCCGGCGCGTGCCGCTGACCTATCGGGCCTGCCCCCGGCGTACCTCAACGTGGGCGACCTGGACCTGTTCCTGGACGAGGACGTAGCGTACGCGAACGCGCTGGCCGCGGCCGGGGTCCCGTGCGAGCTGCACGTGTACCCCGGCGCCGTCCACGGCAGCGACATCCTCGTCTCCCGCTCGACCCTGTCTCGGCGTTGGATCGCCGATGAACGCGCCGCACTGCAACGCGCCTTGTTTCCCGAAGCGCCGTAGCTTATCAGTCAGCTCGTGACGAAGTTGGGCCCGCGACCGACGGTGAGTCAGGCGACAATGCTGCTGGAGCGGAGGCGTGCGATGTGCTCGTCCGACTTGCCGAGTTCCCGCAGCACGCGGTCGGTGTGCTCCCCCAGCGCCGGGGCGGCTGTGCGGATCTCGGTGGGCGTGCCCTCGAAACGCGCGGCGGGGCGCGGCTGACGCACCCGCCCCAGGGTCTCGAACTCCTGCTCCACGATCAGCTCATTGGCGATCACCTGCGGATCCTCACGCACCTCCGCGCGTGTCCGCATCGGGGCACACGGGACGCCGGCCTCATCCAGGCGCCGACACGCCTCGGCGACGCGCATTCCCTCGAACATCGTCCGCAGCTCCGCCTGCAGGGCCTTGAAGTTGCGACCGCGCCGATTTGCCGAGCGGAAGCGCTCGTCCTTGATCAACTCAGCCCGGTCCATCGCCAGGCACAGGGCGCGCCACTCCACGTTCGAGGCTGGGTAGATCGCCATGATGCCGTCGGCGGCCTCGAACACGGCGTACATGTCGCTCATGGTCAGACCGCGCTTGACGTCGTCACCCACGAAAGTCTCGTTGACCATGGCGTCGGGCCAGAGGAACGCGACCGCCGCGTCCAGCATGGCCAGGCGCACGTGCTGTCCCCCCTTGCCGGTAGCTCGCGCGAGCAGGGCCGCCGTGATCATCTGCGCCGCCGTGAGCGACGTGACCTTGTCGCACACGATGTTGCGCACGTAGTCGGGTCGGCCAACGGTGGGATCGGTCTGCGTCTCGACCATGCCGGAGATCATCTGGATCACGGGATCGTAGACGCGCTTGTCGACATAGGGCCCCTGGTCGCCGAAGCCCGAGATCGAGACGTACACGATGTCAGCCTTGATGCGCCGCACGTCGTCGTAGGCAATCCCGAGCCGCTCCACCGCTCCGGGCCGGAAGTTCTGGACGAACGCGTCCGCCGTCTGGACCAGCTCCAGCAGCAGATCGACTCCTGCGGGGTTCTTCAGGTCGATCACAATCGAGCGCTTGTTGCGGTTGATCGACGCGAAAATGTTGGAGACGTCCCCCCTCCGGTAGCCCACGGTCCGCACCATGTCGCCAATCCTGGGTGGTTCCACCTTGATCACATCCGCACCCTGATCGGCCAGGATCTGGGTGGCGAACGGCCCGGAAACCATCGCTGTGAGATCGACGATTCGGAAACCCTCGAGCGGTCCTGTCATGCCTTGCCCTCCCCTTCCGACTGAGCTGATTATCGAGTTACCGTACCCGTGAGGTCAAGTCGTCGCTCGCGGATCGTCGGTGCGGTAGGCCGCCGTGCATTGCCTCGGCTCCGCAAGGGAGCCCCGAGGGCACCGGGGAACCCGACGTCGGCAGCTGGCTGATCGCGGTGCGCTTTCGCTGGTGAGCGCGGCTGGGATCGAACCGGCGACCGGCGGATTAGGAGAAGACCCCGACCCCGAGGAATGACGCTTAGTTAGCTCTCCGGCTCTGCGAGGGGTTGCAAGAGGCTGCACAGAGCGGCACTGGTGACGGCACGGCCCTATACGGCCCCTCTGAAGTGGGCTCCCGCAGGCCCGGCACCTCGACGCTCCCCCGCCCCGTGGGAGCGACCCCCTCGTGCCTTTCACAGCGCATGCCGGGGTGCCTCAAGCCGACTCGCGAACCGTTCGGGCTTCAAGGTCGCGCTTGAGCGCGGGACCTGTTCTCGCAACCTATCCCTCTCCCGACTGAACCTTCCCTGAGTACTCCACCATCGTCAGCACCCCACCGGCCTGCTCGGCCCGGCCCTGGTCCGCAGCGGGGAGGACGTCTTGGAGCCCGTCGATCCGCTTCCAGTCGGCGAACGGCGTCTCGCTGGCCTCTCGGGGCACGTACCGGGATGACTCGACCTTCCGATAACGGTGGATGTAGCGCGGGCAATTGATGAACAGCTCGGAGAGCACCACTCGCACAACGAGCTCGGCCTCGGGATACTCCTGCAGTAGGGGGTCCTCGGTCTCAACACGCGCCACGCCATGGAAACGCAGGCGTTGCGGCGTTTCGAAGTCGATGAACAGCAGCCCGACCTGTCCGTTCCCGACGATGTTCCCCATCGAGTAGAACATCCCGTTTCCGTTGTAGCTCGGAAACGCGATTGTCTGGTCATCGAGCACACGGACGAAGCCCGGATCGCCTCCCTTGTACGACACGGTGGGGCGTCCCGATGGATCGACCGTCGAGAGAAAGAACATGTCGCGGCTCTCGATCAAGGCCTTCGCTGCTGCGTCGATCTCGCTCCGGACCGTTACCGCTTCCAGCCGGTCCGCCAGTCTCCTCGTATCGAACCGGTCGTGCAGCTCGCGGTGCTTTTCGCTGTACAGCCTGCTCATGTCTTGTCTCCCTATCCCTCTTTAGAACCGAGCCTCGCCATTGTTCGTTCGCCACGGCGCGGCGCGGGCAGCCAGATCCCGCTGGATCTCGATTGAACGGTGACCTGCGGAGAGCGTGTTCGCAACCCTAGCCCGCCGCCACTACCGCAAGAACCTCTGGCTCCGCGACACCCTCGAGTCCGTAGCCCAGGAGCTCGAGCTCATGGCCGCCCGAGGCCAGGGAGACACGAAGGTGCTCCTCGGCCGAGCTCGACGAGTGCGGCAGCGCCTCCACCAAGGCGTGCCGGAGGAGTGGACTGCGGGGCGATGAGCGAGCCGTGGTCCCTTAGCAGGCTGCTGAAAAACTCCTCATCGAAGGGTACCTTTGAGGGAAGCCCCAAGGGGGAGATGTGAGAGGACCGCAGACGCTCCAGGGTGGGATCTTCAGCTACGTATCGCTGGAGTCCCGGATTCCCGAGGACCATCCGCTTCGAGCGATCCGGCGACTGGTGGACGCGGCGCTGGAGCAGCTGTCGCGACGCTTCGATGGTATCTACGCCAAAGGGGTCGGCCGACCGTCGGTCCCGCCGGAGCAGCTGTTGCGGGCGCTGCTGTTGCAGGTGCTGTACACGATCCGGAGCGAGCGCCAGCTGATCGAGCAGATCGACTACAACCTGCTCTACCGCTGGTTCGTGGGCCTGGAGCTGGACGATGAGGTGTTCAGCGCGACGGTGTTCACCAAGAATCGGGAACGGCTGCTGAAGGGCGAGATCGCTCAGCATTTCTTCGAGGCGGTGCTGGCGCAGGCGGAGTCGGAGGGGTTGGTGTCATCGGAGCACTTCACGGTGGACGGGACGCTGATCGAGGCGTGGGCGAGCCAGAAGAGCTTCGTGCGCAAGGACGAGAAGCGCAGGGACGATGACGACCCGGGCAACCCGACGGTCAACTTCCGGGGCGAGAAGCGGAGCAACCAGACGCATGCGTCGAGGACGGATCCGGACGCCCGACTGGCGGGGATGAGGGGCCAGGGCGCGCGGCTCGCGTATCAGGGACACGTCGTGACGGAGAACCGCAACGGCCTGGTGGTGGCGGCGAAGCTCACTCAGGCGTCGGGGTATGCGGAGCGCGAAGCGGCTCTCGAGATGGTGCTGGGTCTGGGGGGCGCTCGCCGGATCACCCTGGCTGGAGACAAGGGCTACGACGCCAAGAGCTTTGTGCAGGCGCTTCGGGCCTGGAGCGTTACCCCGCACGTGGCACAGAACACGACGAACCGCCGAAGCGCGATCGATCGAAGGACCACAGGACACCCGGGCTACGAGGTGAGCCAGCGCTTCCGCAAACGGGTGGAGGAGGTGTTTGGCTGGATGAAGACGGTGGGCTTGATGCGCAAGACCCGGCACCGGGGCACGGATCGGGTCGGCTGGGTCTTCACCTTCACTGCTGCGGCCTACAACCTGGTCCGTATCCGCAACCTGTTGGAGGCGACATAGCTCATGATCCCGCAAGATCTACCCGTGCGACACCGAACCGGTTCGTACCGGGAACGGCGATCCCTCTCCCTGCTCGGCACGCCTCCCGTCAGAGGCGTCCAGCCCAACCCAGTCACTTTCAGGAGTGTGTGTCCGCAGCCTGCTAGGCGCTTCCGTTTCCGAGAATGTCCCGCTCACGCCGCTTGAAAAACGTAGGTCTCTGCGAATCGGTCGATCATGTCGTTGACCTGAACCGGCACCAGGAGCTGGTTGAAGTGCCCGGCCCCGACAGTCTGCGCGTTCACCACGCCCTTCAGGTGTTCCGCCATCAGCACGACAGGGACGTTCGACCCGGGCGGCCTCCATGTGCGGTGCGAGCTCCGCGCGTGGACTGGTAGCCGCGCACGTCGGTGCAGGCTCCGGTCCCGCTTGATGCACCAGTTGGCGATCGAAGAAGCGATCGAGCGGACCGGTCAATCGGCCCCGTACTGGATCACGTCGGTTATTCCAAAGGGGGGTGGTGCGTGTCTCTCGACGAGCCGATCCTCATGAGTCGGGTCGCATACCCGCTGGGGAAGGGCCCGGCGCGCTGGGATTTCGTGGGAGTTGGGAGTCTCGCCCCCGAAGCGCAAACTCGTAGGCCACGATCTCGCGCACTAGTCATGGCAGTCGATCACGGCCACCAGATGGCCCCAGCCGTCCCGGCCGCCTCGCGCAGTGGACCCCGATTGGGGGACTTCTTCCTAAACGCTGACGAGACCGAGTGCGTGATCCTCAAAACCTATGCCAATTCCGAAGCTGTGCTGGACCACGTAGACAACCTTGGCGACGTCCTCGACAGACTCCTCGGGTTGGGTGAACTGTCCGAAGAGGTGTTCGGCGACCCCTCGCCGCAGCTCCGGGAAATCCTCGCTCCCTTGAACTCGAAAATCTACACCCGGCTCCAAGGTCTGTACCGGGTACGCTAGGAACTGATGCGAACGGCGACGCTGTCACCCTCCGTGAGTCAGCCGAGCAGCTTTGCGTATTCGTCCAGTTGCGGGAGCACGTCCTCCGCCGACTTGGATGGAAGGGGCAGGACCGCGCGCTTTACCCCGGCGTCGGGCAGAGTCTTGAGCTGATCCGTGTCTACGCCCCCCGCATAGAACACACCGAGCTCGAGCGAGTCCAGGTCACGGCCCGCGTCCTTGCACGCGCTCTCCAGACCCTTGAGCCCGCCCTCGAAGTCGTGTAGCCCACCGACCGGCATCCAGCCGTCGCAGAACTCGATGATGTGAGGGAAGGTCTTGGACCCTGCCGCAGCGCCGAGAATGATCGGCGGGTGGGGCTTCTGGACCGGCTTCGGCCACGACCAGCTCTTCTCGAACTGTATGTGCTCGCCCGAGAAGCTGGCCTCGTCCTTTGTCCAGATCTCCTTCATCAGCAGGATCTTCTCGCGCAAGATCTCGCGGCGCAGCTTGAAGTCCAGGCCGTGGTTGCGCATCTCCTCGCGGTTCCAGCCGTAGCCGATGCCGAAAAGGAAACGGCCCCCCGAGATCAGGTCGAGGCTCGCGACCTCCTTGGCCAGCCATACCGGGTCTCGTTGCGCGACGAGACAGATGCCGGTGCCGAGCTTCAGGTTCTCGGTGACCCCCGCGCAGGCCGCCAGGGCGATGAACTGGTCGTGGCTGCGCCAGTACTCCTCCGGGAGCGGCGGCATGTCCTTCGCGCCGCCCCACGGGGTCTTGCGGCTCACGGGGATGTGGCTGTGTTCTGGAAACCAGAGCGACTCGAAGCCGCGATCCTCCGCCGCTTTGGCGAGCTCGACCGGTTGGATCGACTTGTCGGTGGGGAAGATCATCACGCCTAGTTCCATGGGGTTCTCTCCTCGCGGGGTTCGCCGTCCATTCTATCCCTTCCAACCTCCAGTCGGAACCAACGGCCAGGCGCTCTACTCGACGCCAAATGCGATGAGGACGTTCCCCGGCCATACCGACGCCCCCGAGCCAACCCTGTACCCGGAGCCCATGAACAGCATGCCCCCGACGATCGCCGGCCCATGGCCGCTGATCGAGCCTCCCTTGGCCCGAACGCCGGTCTGTTCGACGAAGAGGAACCGGAACCGAGCTGCTTCTGCGACTAGGTAAAAGATGCCGGGGGTGGGATGAAGGCGCTGGGGAAATAATCCCCCCCTACCTTAAAGGGGGTGCCGCGCGCGCAGCCGCACGGGCCCTGCCGCGAGGTGCGCAGGAGGGAAACGAGGCGGCGTCCCTACACCCACTAGATCTAGTGCTCGAGGCTTGTGCCACGTAGTGCCAATTACGGCCGGCTAATGCCGCCTGGTGCCGCGTTTTGTCCCGTTTTTGGCGGCGCTTTTACCGTCCGATTCGTGACATTCTCCGTGGTCATGGGCGACGGCACTGATTTGAACGTGACAGCTGCCATCGGGCTGCAAAGAGCGATGTCGGTCAACAGACGACCGGAGGCGTTGCGCGGCTCCCACCCGCAGGGGCTGGCATCCCGACTGGCTGCATTGCACCGGCGACGCGGCTCGCCATATGCTGCGACTGCTCCCTCGCCACGTCACCTCCCGACACCCCCCAACTGATGAAGACGCATGCACTCGTCGCCCTCTTGCTGTCGCTCGCTCCCTGCGCACTCGCGCGGGGGACCGAGTCGGTGGAGGTCCGCGTCGGCTACCTGGGGCCTCGGGACACGCCCGCGGAGCGGGGGGTTCAACTCGGGATCGAAGAGGCCAACGTTCAGGGGCGCTTCACGGGGCGGAGCTTCCGGCTCCAGCTCCTGAGCGAGCTGGGCGAGGTCTCCCCCGCATTCGCGGCCGTGGTGGCGGCCGTCCCGGCCGAAGTGCTGGTCGAAGCAGCCGGGCGAGGCGTTGCCGTGCTGAACATCGCAGCTGCGGATGACGCTCTTCGCAGCGCGTGCCACCCCGACCTCCTTCACGTCCTTCCGAGCCTTCGCATGCAGAGCGATGCGCGCGCGCAGTGGAGGGAGAAGCGTCCGACCTCTGCGGCGAGTGCGGAGACGTGGCACCGCGACTTCGTGAGGTTCGCGGCCCGCGACCTGAACAAGCGGTACAGCCGACGCTTCGACGAGCGGATGGACGGTTCCGCCTGGGCCGGCTGGGCGGCGGTCAAGGCGGTGGCGGAGGCCGTGACCCGCGGCGGCGAGGGCGGCGCTGCCAGCGTCGCGCGCTATCTGCGCACGCAGCTCGAGTTCGACGGACAGAAAGGGGTCGCCCTCTCCTTCCGCCCAACGGGCCAGCTTCGTCAGCCGCTGCTGCTGGTCGAGGGCGGTCAAATCGTGGGGCAGGCGCCGGTACAGGGGGTCTCCGGCGCGGGCGACCTCGACAGCCTGGGAGCGTCGACCTGCCCGGCGGCCGCAACCTCGCCGGCCGATCGAAAACAGGAGACAGCGCCATGACGCCTCTCTGCCGGACTTTCCTCTGCTTGATCTCGACGCTTGCCGTCAGCGAGCCCGTACTCGCGCAGTCCCGCGTATTCGTATCGAACGAGGGCGACGGCTCCGTCAGCGTCATCGACCTCGACGCGGGTGAGGTGGTCGCTACGATCGCCGTGGGGGCGCGGCCGCGTGGGATCGGCCTGTCGCCGGACGGCGAGCGACTCTACGTCGCACTGGGGAGCGACAACGAGATTGCCGCCGTGGACACCCGCAGCCTGGAGGTCGTGCAGCGAATCCCGGCAGGCTCGGATCCGGAGGCGTTCGCCGTGCACCCCAATGGGAACATCTACGTGAGCAACGAGGACGAGGCGACCGCCACTGTCATCGACCCCGCGAGCGGGAAGCACCTGGCCGTGCTGACCGTGGGAATCGAGCCCGAGGGGGTGGCAGTTTCCCACGGCGGCGACTGGGTCATCGTCGCCGCCGAGTCGACGAGCACCATTCACGTCTTCTCGGTCCCCGAGCACGAGGCCGTCGCGACGCTGCTGGTCGGGGCCCGGCCGCGCGAGGCGGTCTTCAGCCCGGACGACCGGTGGCTATACGTCACGAGCGAGATCGGCCGCGAGGTGACAAAGGTCGATATGCGGAGCCGCCAGATCGTCAACACGACGCGCCTTCGGGACCCGAGGACAAAGCCGAAGGGGCTAGCCCTGAGCGCGGACGGGAAGAGGCTCTTTGTCGCGGCTGGCAGCGCCAACACCGTGGTCGTCCTCGACGCGGAGACACTGGAGCCCGGGAAGAGCATCGCGGTAGGTCGCAGACCGTGGGGTGTGGCGCTGTCCCCGGACGGCCGCTTTCTGTACACGACAAACGGGCTCGACGACAGCGTCTCAGTGGTGGACACGCAGAGCGAACGCGTGGTGCAGACGATCCCGGTGGGTGAGCGACCCTGGGGGCTCGCCGTCCTGGCGCGCTGAGCCACCGACTTCGTTGACACCCTCGAGCCGCGGGGAGTACGCTGAGAATCGCGATCCAAGCCTTGACAGGCTGGTGAATCTCTCGACCGGGGCAACGCTTGCGAGGTAAAGATCGCTCTGGCGCTGATGCGCAGGGGGGGAATCATGATCCGACCGACTTCGCTTCTAGCGCCGATCGTCTGCGCCGTACTGCTCGGCTCGTCGACGCTCGCGGGCGCCGAAGATCTGACGCAGCTCCAGACCGACTCGGACCAGTGGGTGATGCCTGGGAAGGACTACTCCCTGACCCGCTACAGCGAACTGGAGCAGATCGACACGGCCAACGTCGCCAACCTGACGGCGGCGTGGACCTTTTCGACAGGCGTGCTGCGCGGCCACGAGGGGGCGCCGCTGGTCGTCGGCGACACGATGTACGTGGTCACCCCGTTCCCGAACATCGTGTACGCCCTGGACCTGACGAAGCCGGGCGCCGCCATCAAGTGGAAGTACGCCCCCCAGCAGGAGGAGAGCGTCATCCCGATCGCCTGCTGCGACGTCGTAAACCGGGGGGTCGCCTATGCGGACGCGCGAATCTTCTTCAACCAGCTCGACACCCACACGGTCGCGCTGGACGCAAAAACGGGCGTGGAGCTCTGGAAGGTCAAGCAAGGCGACCACAAGAAGGGTTCGACCATCACGATGGCGCCGCTCGTGGTTCGCGACAAGGTCATCACGGGAATCAGCGGAGGCGAGTTCGGCGTACGGGGCTTCGTCACCGCGAACGACGTCAAGACCGGAAGGCAGGTCTGGCGGATGTACAGCACCGGCCCCGACGCGGACGTGGGGATCGGGGCGGACTTCGCGCCGCACCTCGCCTCACACCGCGCTAGCGATCTAGGCACGAGCACCTGGAAGGGCGATGAATGGAAGCGCGGCGGGGGAACGACCTGGGGCTGGTACAGCTACGATCCCGAGCTGAATCTCTTCTACTACGGAACGGGAAACCCGGGCGCATGGAACCCCGATCAGCGGCCTGGCGAGAACAAGTGGTCGATGACGCTCTTCGCCCGCAACCCCGACACCGGCCAGGCGAAGTGGGCCTACCAGATGACCCCGCACGACGCCTGGGACTACGACGGCGTCAACGAGAGCATACTGGTCGACCTGAAGCTGAACGGGCAGACGCGCAAGGCGCTGGTCCACTTCGACCGCAACGGATTCGCATACACGCTCGACCGGATGACGGGCGAGCTGCTGAACGCGCAGCCCTTCGTCCACGTCAACTGGGCGAAGTCCATCGACCTGACGACGGGGCTACCCGTCGAGGTCGCCGAGAAGCGCACCAGGCAGGACGAGAACATCAGGGGCATCTGCCCCGGCGCGATGGGCGGCAAGGACCAGCAGCCGGCCGCCTACTCCCCGCGAACGGGCCTGTTCTACGTTCCGACGAACAACATCTGCATGGACTATGAGGGCTGGGAGGTGAGCTACATCGCCGGCGTCCCGTACGTCGGCGCCAACGTCAAGATGTTCCCGGGCCCCGGAGGAAACCGGGGGGAGTTCATCGCCTGGGATCCGCTCACCAACAGCAAGAAGTGGGGCATCAAGGAGAAGTGGGCCGCCTGGAGCGGCGCCCTGGTCACGGCGGGCGACGTCGTGTTCTATGGCACGATGGACGGCTGGTTCAAGGCGGTTGATGCCAAGTCCGGAAACGAGCTCTGGAAGTTCAAGGTCGGGTCGGGGATCGTAGCGGCGCCCATGACGTACACCGGGCCCGACGGGAAGCAGTACGTCGCCGTCCTCTCGGGCGTCGGGGGCTGGTCGGGGCTGGTCGTCGCGGCTGACCTCGCGACCGACGACCCGACGGCCGCGCTGGGCGCGGTGGGCGCCTTCGCCGACCTCGGGAACGACACCAACAAGGGCGGCATGCTCTACGTGTTCGGCCTGGAAGACGCTGCCACCTCAGGGGACTAGGGCGAAGCTCCCGCGCGCGCTTCTGCGACTGGCTCTGGCGGCCCTGCTGCTGCCGGCACTGGGCGCCGCCAGCTCCGAGGCTCCGCTGCGCATCTGCGCCGATCCCAACAACCTCCCCTACTCGAACCGGGCCGAGGAGGGCTTCGAGAACCGGATCGCTGCGCTGCTCGGACGGGAGCTGCAGCGACCCGTCGTCTATACATGGTGGCCCCAGCGACGTGGCTTCCTGAGAAACACGCTCAAGGCCGGCAGGTGCGACCTGGTGATCGGCGTTCCGACCGGCCTCGAGGCCGTCGCGACCACCCGCCCCTACTACCGCTCGCGGTACGTCTTCCTCTACGCGGAGTCCGCGGACTACCGGCTGACGTCGCTCGACGACTCGGTGCTCCGCGAGCTGCGCATCGGGGTCCACCTGATCGGGGATGACTACATGAACAGCCCCCCCGCTCACGCCCTCAGCTCGAAGGGCATTGTCGACAACGTGGTCGGCTACAGCGTCTTCGGCGACTACGGCGAGCCGAGCCCACCGCGCGTGCTCGTCGACGCAGTGGGGAGCGGCGAGATCGACGTGGCGATCGTCTGGGGGCCCATCGCCGGCTACTTCCGCCGGCAGCAGCCGGCCCCGCTGGTCGTCCAGCCCGTCCCCGACGATCCCGAGCGGAGTGAACTGCTGTTCTCGTACGCCATGGCGATGGGCATGCGTCACGGCGACGACCAGCTGCGTCAGTCACTGGACGAGATCCTGGTGAGCCAGGCTGCAGAGATCCGCGGCATCCTCGAGGAGTACGGGGTTCCCACCTCCGATGCCGGTGAGTGATGCCCGGGTGCCCCTCGCGAGGGCCGAACGCCCCCTGGTCTGCATCACGGTGCTGCTCCTCGCCTGCGCGACGCTCGCACCGAGGAACCCCGATCAGCTGAATCCATACACCGGCGACCCGGCTGCCGTCGCCGAGGGCAAGAAGCTCTACCGCAAGCTCAACTGCTATGCCTGCCACGGGCAGAGCGGCGGTGGTGGCATGGGCCCGAGTCTCACCGACCACGACTGGAAGAACGGGCTGGGCAAGGACGCCGACCTGCTGGCGCAGATCCTAAAGGGGCGCGGCACCATGCCCCCGTATGGGGGCGTCATCGGCGAGGACGACGCCTGGAAGGTGATCGCCTACGTGCGGACCCTGTACAAGGGCGACCCGGAAAGGGTCACTTGGTGAACGGGCGGGGCTCGCCGCGCGAGCGGTGCCAGCATGCTGGGGATGCTCTGTTCATGGCGTACGCGGGTACTGTCAAGTTAGCGTTCCTCGAGCGAGCCGGTACTCGGGATCGTGGTCTCAGCTCGAGTCAGGCGGCAATCGTGACTGCATCCCAAATGAGGAAAGAACGACCTCGTAGCTCCCGATGATGCTCCGCTCGCAACAGGTGACGGCCCACGTGGAAAAGGTTTCGGACGAGTCCGTGCACTGACAAGAATCGTTGCGCTTGACCGGGGGATTTGAACCGTCGCATTTGTCGCTCGCGTTGCCGTGTTGGCTGGTGGGAGACTTCGGCGCGATTGTTCCCGTACCGTTCCGTGCTATAGACGACGGACGGCATGACCTCTCGGTGCGCAGCCCGGTAGCTTCTCAGCTTGTCGGTGACCAACCACCCGGGCTCACTCCCCTGACCCTTCAACAGCTTGCGGATAAAGCGTTTGGCAGCCCGGCGGTCGCGACGCGACTGGACGAGGATGTCGATGACGTCGCCATCTTGATCGACGGCACGCCAGAGATAGTGCCGCTGTCCCTGGATGGTGACGAAGACCTCGTCCAGGTGCCATGTGTCGCCCAGCCGGCCCTGTCGACGCTTGAGCCTGCGAGCGTATTCCGAGCCGAACTGGATGCACCAAAGCCGGATCGCTTCGTAGGACACCGTGATGCCGCGTTGGGCCAGGAGATCTTCTACATCGCGAAAGCTCACACAGAATCGATGGTACAGCCATACGGCGTGGCTGATGATCTCGGGCGGGAATCGATATCCATGGTAGCTCGGCGTGTCGCTTTTCATCGCCCAAGTCTGCCACTCTCCCGCTGAACTTGACAGAACCCCTCCAGCGCATTGCGAACGAGCTGGAACAGGCCCTTGCGCGCGCGGACCAAGGTGTCGCCTCGGTACGAACCGAGTGGGAGACGCGCAAGAAGGATGTTCAATCGACCTACGAGAAGATCCTCCGCGAGCTGCAAAAGTCGCGCGTGGACGGCGAGGAGTTTATCCGGCTTAGCAGGCTGCGGAGAAAGTGACTGGGTTGGGCGGGACGCCTCTGACGGGAGGCGTGCCGAGCAGGGAGAGGGATCGCCGTTCCCGGTACGAACCGGTTCGGTGTCGCACGGGTAGATCTTGCGGGATCATGAGCTATGTCGCCTCCAACAGGTTGCGGATACGGACCAGGGTTGTAGGCCGCAGCAGTGAAGGTGAAGACCCAGCCGACCCGATCCGTGCCCCGGTGCCGGGTCTTGCGCATCAAGCCCACCGTCTTCATCCAGCCAAACACCTCCTCCACCCGTTTGCGGAAGCGCTGGCTCACCTCGTAGCCCGGGTGTCCTGTGGTCCTTCGATCGATCGCGCTTCGGCGGTTCGTCGTGTTCTGTGCCACGTGCGGGGTAACGCTCCAGGCCCGAAGCGCCTGCACAAAGCTCTTGGCGTCGTAGCCCTTGTCTCCAGCCAGGGTGATCCGGCGAGCGCCCCCCAGACCCAGCACCATCTCGAGAGCCGCTTCGCGCTCCGCATACCCCGACGCCTGAGTGAGCTTCGCCGCCACCACCAGGCCGTTGCGGTTCTCCGTCACGACGTGTCCCTGATACGCGAGCCGCGCGCCCTGGCCCCTCATCCCCGCCAGTCGGGCGTCCGGATCCGTCCTCGACGCATGCGTCTGGTTGCTCCGCTTCTCGCCCCGGAAGTTGACCGTCGGGTTGCCCGGGTCGTCATCGTCCCTGCGCTTCTCGTCCTTGCGCACGAAGCTCTTCTGGCTCGCCCACGCCTCGATCAGCGTCCCGTCCACCGTGAAGTGCTCCGATGACACCAACCCCTCCAACTCCGCCTGCGCCAGCACCGCCTCGAAGAAATGCTGAGCGATCTCGCCCTTCAGCAGCCGTTCCCGATTCTTGGTGAACACCGTCGCGCTGAACACCTCATCGTCCAGCTCCAGGCCCACGAACCAGCGGTAGAGCAGGTTGTAGTCGATCTGCTCGATCAGCTGGCGCTCGCTCCGGATCGTGTACAGCACCTGCAACAGCAGCGCCCGCAACAGCTGCTCCGGCGGGACCGACGGTCGGCCGACCCCTTTGGCGTAGATACCATCGAAGCGTCGCGACAGCTGCTCCAGCGCCGCGTCCACCAGTCGCCGGATCGCTCGAAGCGGATGGTCCTCGGGAATCCGGGACTCCAGCGATACGTAGCTGAAGATCCCACCCTGGAGCGTCTGCGGTCCTCTCACATCTCCCCCTTGGGGCTTCCCTCAAAGGTACCCTTCGATGAGGAGTTTTTCAGCAGCCTGTTAGGCGGCAGATCGAGGACCTTCGACCGCTGCGCGAACGGCAGGCCTCGGCGCAGCGTACCGAAAAGGAGCACGCCGACCGCCGCCGAAGCCTGTTGCCGGAATGGGAGGACTTGAAGGCGCAGGAGTTCCGTCGGGCTGGACGGTGCGGCAAAAAAGAGTCAACCAGAAGCTTCGCGACCGGGTACAGGTCGAGGTGACGGCGGCTGGCGATCGTGAGCCGTTGTTCAACCTGCTTCGGGAGCACGTCGGCGGCAGACTATCCGAGGCGAATCGATAGCCTCCGCGGCGTTCGCGATCTCTCGCTCACCCAGGTCGTCGAGGCATGCCGCTCGGGCGCGGCGGCGCTGAAGAAGACGTTCAGCATCACTTCAGCCCAAGGTTAGGCGGTCGTGCGCGATTACTGTCCGACGCTGTGCAGCTTCCATCTTCTCCTTACGGGCGACACCTACCACAGCGCTACCTCACATAGCATCGATAACACCGCTTTAGGCATTGTCAGACTAACTGGGTCGGACCTGTGGAACCTACAATCGAGGACTTTTAGGCCGCAAGTTGACACCACTCAGCCAGAGCAGCGGCTCGGGCTTGTTTGAAAATAGCGCGGCTATTGAGATGGCGTTGGTGGTTGAAATGGCGTTCTGGCGCGGGTGCTGGGCATCCGCGAGAGGAGCACGTCGAGAAACCGGCTTTACGGCCGGGTCCACCACGGACCGTCCGCTGCGTGACGTCGAGTACAGTCGGGTCAGGTGACGGACGCACCACCCCTTTTGCGCCACCAGGCGCCAGTAAGACGGCCGCTCGGCGCCCGGGACTGTGACATCGAACTGTCCGAATTGCGCCATTATCCTGTCCTCTCAGACCTTCCTCAGCAGTTAACCTTGTATGGCCAGGGATGCAGCTGGTCGTGTTCCAAATCTGAGGGCGTCCCTCGTCGGTGGCCTTTGATGCTCATCTGGCACGCATGTTGCGACGCCCCGCGTTGCTCAGAGGATTGCCACCGCCACGCCCACGACGGTGACAATCACCCCCACAATCTGAAGCCACAACGTCACCTGGCGGCCCCTCTCGTCCAAGCTCCGTGCGCGCTCGGACAGCTGCTCCGCAGCCTCAATTTGCTGGGCCGCAAGACGTTCGCTGAGGACGGCCTCGATTGTCCGCCGCGCCGTCTCCACCCCCTCGCCGCTGTGCCTCTGATCGCGGCGGAGTTCAGCCAGCATCGCCGGCAGGTCAGCGGTTGGCAACTTTCGGACCTCGCCAACCCAGGTTTCGTCGAGCCCAGCTAGGCCGTGGTTCTCGACCTGCCGGATAAGGCTCCTCATCCGGTCCAGGTGGTCCTGTTCGATTGCCATAGCTGAGGATTGCCAAGTTCAGCGGGTGAGCGCCAGACTTGTCCGATGAAAAGCGATACGCAGAGCGGACGCGCAAGCTGCTGCCAAGGCTAGAGGCGCGGGCCGCCGAGACGGAGCAGCTGCGGCGTGTCCCCGAGGACACCGTGGCCCCTCATACGAGATCGCGCGGCACTGGATCGACCGCTTCCTCGCAGTCTCGTCTCTCGATTTCCGGGCGGCTCGAGGAACGGCGAGGCGGAAGCCCGGATCGAGCCGAAAAGATAGCCGCCTGGGTGCTCGAGGCGCGGCCAGAGCTCGATTCAAAGTGCGAGATCCTTTCCGTCGCGATGCGCTTCGAGCCGCTCGAGGGTCCACGCGTCCAGGTTGCACGCCACTCATGGCCGCCATGTCCAGGCAGACAATGCCAAGCCAAACACGGCCCGGTCCCGAGCGCGACAGCGGCGGGTGGTCTGGGAGGACGCTGAAACTGGGGCTAATCGGACGCTGAAAACGCTGCGAAAAACGGGCGCCAAGGCGGCATCAGCCGGGCGATATTGGCACTTAGCGGCACCTCGTGGCACAAGAACCGACCACTAGATGCAGTGGTGGGGGGACGGAGCAAGAAAAATCATAAGCAGTATCTTGTCGGAGGTTCTCGAATTCCAGGTATCTTCGCATTGTCGCTCCCGGTCTCGGATCTCTTCCGGGGGGAGCGTTTCGGCCCAACGGTAGCTCGCTCAGCCGGGGCTTCATCAGGGACGGAACGTGGGGGGGCAGCGTGCGCCGGATCGAAAGCGAAGAGCCCTCCACCAGGCGGAAATCGGGGCACGAGCCGGCCCCATTTGGCACTACGTGGCACTACGCGGCACTACGTGGCACAAGATCAACCCCTACATGTAGTGGTGGGGGTTGTGCCCTCTCTTCCGAAGGGGTGTGCATTCTTGGGTTTAGGCCCGATCTGCACCGGGTGCAGGGGGCCGTGGCGACCTGGGTCAAAACGGGGGAAAACCCGGCGGCCGCGAGGCGCGCAGGAGGGAAACGAGGCGGCATGCAGGGCCCGTGCGGCTGCGCGCGCGGCACCCCCTTTTAGGTAGGGGGATTATTTCTCCAGCGCTTTCATCCCACCCCCGCACTACGTGGCACTACGTGGCACAACATCTTTTACCTAGTCGCAGAAGCAGCTCGGTTCCGGTTCCTCTTCGTCGAACAGGCTCTTCTGGCGAGTGTACGTCGTCAGATCTTCTGGGACCGTTGGGCCGATTTTTCGTAGAGAGGGTTCTCGCTCCCATTTGCGGAATGGCTTCGTGCAGCCGCTCGTGGTTGTAGTACTCGACGAAGCGAGCGAGGGCCTCCATCCGAGATCACCTTTTGCTGTTCACCCCGTTGGCACAGTACCGCCGCTAAAACGTGAGCGGCGCTGCGGGCGGCTCGAACCCTCGTGGCTGCCCCCGTGCACCTGGGCGTGCGACTGCCTCGGGCGATTCAGCTCGCCGGTAACATCTAGTACCCTACGTTGCGTAGGATTTGCGCCACCAGGCGAGCGCCTCGCCCAGACTCTGCCGGTCGATCACCGTGATCGGCAACCGGGCTCGTGCCGCTCGCTCGCCGGAAGCTGCTCGTACAGCCGCATTGCCGATCTCCGCGTTTTGTCCCGTTTTTAGCGGCGCATTCACCGTCCGATTCGTGACGTTTTCACCGTCCTCTGGCGGCCACTGTAGCTCGCCGACCCGGAGGTCGTGCGCGGTCTTCTCGCGGGAGCTGGGCTGGATGGCACGACGTGGCGATCCCAGAGGTCCTTCGAACGCGCATGTACGCGTACATGTAGGGGGCGCTCTTGTGCCACGTAGTGCCACGTAGTCCACGTAGTGCCAAATGGGGCCGGCTCGTGCGCCGATTTTGGCCCGTTTTCGGGACACTAGAGTACGCTGCAGGAACAATGGATGAGATGTAGGGGGGACTCTTGTGCCACCCAGTGCCGCGTAGTGCCACGTAGTGCCAAATGGGGGCGGCTGGCGCCCGATTTTTGCGCGTTTTGGGGACACTTTCGGCGTCCGAATCGGGACATCTTCAGCGTCCGCTCAGAGCAGAGCCCACCGTGGCACTTAGCGGCTTGTGGTCGAGCCTGCAGATCAGCCAGGCTTGCCGCCAGGCACCGGACCGATTACCCCACCGCAAGGCAATGGCGTCCCGGTCAGGTGGCCAGCGCGGTCGGGCAGCCGGTGATGACGTTCGTGAGCAACGAACAGCCCATCGTCGTCGCCACCTTTCCGCCCAACGCCCTGCGTCACATTCGCGTTGGGGATCTCGCCGAGATCGCGATGGATCGGCACCCGGGCAAGATCCTGAGAGGCCAGGTGAAAACGCTCGTGGACATCTCTGCCCAGGGTCAGCTCTCGCCCAGCGGCGACATCCCCGATTGGACCGAGATCGCACCGACGAGCCGCTTTGTCATCCGCTTTGAACTGGATGAGGAGTCGTCGGGTCTCGCACTACCAGGAGGGGCCGGGGGGTGCGGCGGCGATCTACACGGACAAGGCGAAGCCGATTCGCATCGTACGCATGGTCGTCATACGGATGACTACCTGGCTCAACTATTTCTTCTGACCCTGCACGGCGCACCGGAGTCCACGCGGGTCAGCCCGAAGGACCTCCGCGACACGTTCGCCTCGCAGCTACTAACGGCGGGAGTACAACTTGGGTGCGTGTCCGCGCAGCTCGGTCATGCGGACCTGAGCACGACTGCGAGGCACTACGCCAAGTGGTGCGGCGATGCGGAATACAACGACCCGATGATTCGTCGCGAGGGTGAGGTGCCAGCGGACTACTTGGCACGCCTTGTCTCCCCCCAAGGTCCCCCCACCGACCCGACGACGCCCAGTGATCTCGAGGGCTTACTGGCTGGCGGACTAGGATTCGAACCTAGGTTCGGGCAGCGGCGGGGTCTGCGGGTTGGCCGGCGTAGTTGCGCCAGACGCCGGCTTCGAAGTCGTAGAGCTTGCAGGCGCGGGTGGTCTTGATGTAATCGCGGATGCGGTACTTGCGCTCGCGCAGGACATCGCCGAAGTGCTCGCGCAAGGCGTCCACGGCCTTAGGAAGGCCGTAAAAGGGGATCCGCATATCCACGTGGTGGGGGACGTGCAGGAAGATGTTGTGGAAGAAGAAGTTGATAAAGCGCGGGACGTGGAGGACGGTCGTGCCCTCGACCTGCCCGGTGAACTTGGTCCAACTGCGGCGCTTCTTCCAAGGGATGTCCTGTGCGATGTGGTGGACGTAGACGGTGATCCCGATGCAGTAGTTCCAGAGCAGGAACGGCACGCCAAAGACCTTGACCCACATCCAGAGCGCGCCGCCGAGTGTTCCGGAGAGCGACGCGCCGAGTCCGAGCAGGGCGGCGGTCACGACGGCGAAATACGTCCCCACGACGATCCGATCGCGGTGCACCCTCCCCTTGATCCGGTCCGGGGGTGAGAACTGCACCATGCTCCGCCACCAGATATCGCGCAGGTAATAGAGGCCCCCGCCGATCCAGGACCACATCACGCGGTGTACCAGACGTTGCAGGGTGGGCATCTCCGCGAACTCCTGCGGCGTTACCGGGTGCCAGACGTAGTCCATGCTCTCGCGCGTGGTGTGGCCGTGGTGGATCCGGTTGTGGCCGAAGCACCATGCCTCGTAGAGATGCAGCGACGGCAGCATGGCGAGCTGACCGACCACGTAGTTGAGTCGCCCGCTCTGGAACAGCGCACCGTGGGCAGCGTCGTGCCCCAGGACGAAGAGCGCAGCGATGCTCAGCGAGGCGAGCAGCCAGAGCGGAATGACCGTGAAGAGCGAATCGGCTGCCACCAGCGCGACCACGACTGTCGCGTAAATACCGAGGTCGCGCAGAAGCCAGGCCGCGCCCTTCCAGGTCGGATTTGCGTAGCAGTCCGTTGGGAGAACGTCGATCGCGTCGCCGAGTGCACGCTTCTCGACCATGCGCGGCATGATAGCCGCTCGCTGACCCGCCCGCACCCCGCCGTCCCCATCGAGTGTGAAACTTCGGTCAAAGCGGCCGATCTGGCAGCGGTTATACTGCCCTGGGCCGTGCTTCAGGGAGGGCCAGCGACGTGAGGATCAGGGCTGCGGTTGCCTGGGAGGCGGGACGCCCACTCGAGGTCGAGGAGGTCGAGCTGGAAGGCCCCCGTGATACCGAATGCCTGGTGCGCCTGGCGGCGACGGGCGTCTGCCACACGGATGCCTACACCCTGAGTGGCGCCGATCCGAGGGCGTGTTTCCCGCTGTTCTGGGCCACGAGGGAGCAGGCGTGGTCGAGGAGTTGGGAGCGGGGGTGCGCCACGTCGAGGTCGGCGATCACGTCATCCCGCTCTACATTCCGGAGTGTCGGGAATGCAAGTTCTGTCTCTCGGGCAGGACGAATCTGTGCGGCCGGATTCGCGCTACCCAGGGTCAGGGCTTGATGCCCGACGGGACGAGTCGGTTGTCCCAATCGGGAAAGATGATCCACCACTTCATGGGCACCTCCACGTTCGGCGAGTACTGCGTCGTGCCTGAGATCGCGCTCGCCAGGGTGCGCAAGGACGCCCCGCTCGAGAAGATCTGTCTGCTCGGTTGCGGGATCACCACCGGCATCGGCGCGGTCCTGCACACTGCCAAGGTGGAGCCCGGGTCCAGTGTGGCGGTGTTTGGGCTGGGCGGGGTGGGCCTCTCCGTGGTGCAGGGCTCCGTGCTCGCCGGAGCGGAGCGGATCATCGGCGTGGACACTAACCCGAGAAAGTTCGAGCTGGCGGAGAAGCTAGGGGCGACGGACTTCTTGAACCCGAGTGAAGTGGAGGACGTCGCGGGCACGATCGTCGACATGACCGAAGGCGGGGTCGACTACTCCTTCGAGTGCATCGGTCGTACCGACGTGATGAGCGTCGCGCTGGCCTGTACGCACCGCGGCTGGGGAGAAGCGATCATCATCGGCGTGGCGGGGGCCGGCGAGGAGATCAGGGCGCGGCCCTTCCTCCTCGTCACGGGCCGCTCCTGGCGCGGCAGCGCCTTCGGCGGGACCCGGGGGCGCACTCAGCTGCCCGGGTTCGTCGATCGCTACATGAGCGGCCGCATCAAGATCGACGAGCTGATCACAACGACGCTGCCCCTAGAGAAGATCAACGACGCCTTCGAGCTGATGCACGGCGGCGAGGCCATCCGCAGCGTGATCCACTACTGAGCGGTCCGCTGAGGAGAGTGCGCGTTGGAGATCGGCAATGATCTCCTCGGGCGTGTGCTGCAAGCCGAGATAGCGCTCTACGATGCGGCCGTTCGAGTCGATCAGGAAGGTGGCGATGGTGTGGTCGATCTGTCCGTCGGGTCTGCGGATCGAACCGACGTAATAGGAGGCTACGACCTCTGCAACGACCGTCGGATCGCCGGTAAGGAACGACCAGTTCGACAGGTCTGCACCGCGCCGGGACGCGTACTCCCGCAGGCGCTCGGGAGTGTCGTGCGCCGGGTCGAGCGAGATCGACAGCAGCACCGTCCGGCTGCGAAGCTCGTCGGGAAGCTCGCGCTGTAGACGCGCGTGCGCGGAGGTGAGGATGGGGCACGGTCCGGGGCAGCGCGTGAAGATGAAGTCGAGCAGCACGGCCCGTCCCTTGAAGTCCGCCAGGGCCACCTGCGCGCCATCCTGATTCACGAGGGCGAACGTCTGGGCGGACGCTGAAAATGTCACCAATCGGACGCGCGATTGAGAATGGTTATCAGTTTTCTGGCGCGCTGGCGGCGGGTCTTACCCCCACCCACTAGATCTAGTGGTGGGGGCAGTCGCCCCCCTATTGCACCAGGCACACCGCCACCGCCGGCGGCGCCGCTCGATGCAGTGAAAGAGGAAACTGGCCGCCAGGATAAGCCCCGCCAAGAGGACCCAAAACGCCGGCGGGATCATCTTTGAACGACGGCAGCTTCCGCTGGGTCGCGGAGCGGGCGGACCTCCTCTGGGCTCTGTCCGAACTGGGGTGGGTGCGGGAGGGCGCCGGTGCGCACCACGACCACTGGACCCAGCCTGAGGGCGAGGGGTCCTCCTACAACGCACTCTGTGAGGAGGTCGAGTGCGCCCGAGGCTACGGGGCCTCCGTCCCCCTGCGGGACGCCGACGATGATCTCGATGAGTTCCTGTACCGGCCAGACCTGGGAGTGGGAGTGTGGACGCTGGACGCGCTGATCGCCTCCTGACCGAATCCAAGCACCGCTTCGGCGCCGAGCGCCGGCGCGAGCGCCGTCGACGCGAGCTCGCCGCGGGGGGAGCGGAGCCATCAAGCGCGCAGTAAGGCCAGCCGCCGTGCCGAGTGGACAGCGGCTGGACGCTGCGCCGACTGCGGCGTGGAGTGCCGTGGCTATCGGTGCGGCGGCTGCAACGCCGCACGAACGCAATCACAGCGCCGCCGAAGGGCGGCGAAGAAGGGAAAAGCTAAATGACTAGAAATCAAGCGATCGCCTATACCCATTGGCGTGTGCGGAAGCCCCCGATCGTGCTGTGATTAGCCCAGGTAGGTGCGCCCTGGAAAGAGAGGCCGCAACCCCCCCACCCCTAGATGTAGGGGGTACTCTTGTGCCACGTAGTGCCGCGTAGTGCCAAATGGGGGCGGCTGGCGCCCGATTTTTGCGCGTTTTGGGGACACTTTCAGCGTCCGAATCGGGACATCTTCAGCGTCCGCTCAGACTTGCTCATGGCTCCTACAAGGTGACGGGGATCGGCGCAGTTCCCGGACACTGGGAAGGCGACCTCATCCTCGGCCTGGACAGCTGGCACCCTTGGGTTGGGCGAGGATCGCATTTGCGTTCAGGTCAAATCCGGCGACGGCGCCGCCAATCACGACGTGGTCTTACGACTGATCGGCTCCGTGTCGAACACACAGGCCCAAACCAGCCTTCTGGTCAGCATAGGCAGCGTATACGCGCCCGCCCAGAGGGAGTTGGACGACAACTTCTTCAAACTGCGCCTGTGGCAAATGCCCGACCTTCTCAAGGCGATCTTTCGTTCCTATGGAAATCTCTCGGAGGAAACCCGCGCCAAGCTGCCCTTGAAACAGATATGGGCGACTACATCGGAGGGTGACGCATGACCGCACGAACTCGAGCTACGGATCGATTTCCCTTACCGAGGCACCATGCTAACTACCCGACCGGCCCGGGAGTGGGTGCGATGGTTGGTCGCGCAGCCAAAGGGCTATTCATCACAACGGGAAGATTCACCAAGGATGCGGAGCGCGAGGCCGTGAGGGACGGAGCACCCGCGATCGATCTGATCGACGGTATCCATCTTTGCAATGTTCTGAAGAGTCTAGGACTGGGTGTAGGCACTACGACCGTTGTGAAGGCCAAGGCCGGAATTCTTCGAGGGCCTTTGAGGAGAACGCCGATCGAGCTCGAGTCTGACTCAGGCTCCCGCCCAGGACCCTGCGCCGCACCCCCGGCGAAAAGTCAAGCGAGGGTTCCCCGAGGGCTCCCAACTCCCACGAACTCTCACTTAGTCCAGCCCCGTCTCACGAAATCCCGCGAGTTCTCTGGGCGGCCGACGAGGGGCAATGGCCGCATCGAGGGGACGAGACCGGTTCGCTCCGGACTCCCCCCACCGCCAAGCAGTCCAGCCAATCTCGACAGGAAGGAGACGAGGGCGGGTTTTCCGTACCGTTTCCGGGGGTTTCGCCGAGTAAGGCGCAACGCGAGACGCGCGGAACGTGCGGAACCAGCCTCATTGTCGATCCCAGTCTCGTCTCTCGATTTCCGGGGGGAGCGTTTGCGCCGGGAGTCGCCGAGAATCGAAGGGCGCTGGCGGGCGACCGTTGCCCACGAAGTCGCGCATGTGCTCCCGACCAGCTCAGCGCGGCGCTGCGTATCGGCATGGCCGACCCGGACGAGCACTACGACCATCTTCGGGAGAGGCTCACGGCCGCCTTCCTCCGCAAGCCCATGAAGGAGTGCGAGGAGTTCCTCGACTCCGAGCCCGAGATCATCTGGAACCGGGTGTTTGGGCACGACGAGGTCATCAACGACCCCCAGGCCCTCGCCAACGACTACTTCGTCGACATGGAGATCTCCGGGGTGGGCCCGACCCGGGTCGTGGGCAACCTGGTCCACCTGAGCGAGACGCCGGGATCCGCGAAGGGACCCAGCTCCGAGCAGGGGCAGCACACCGAGGAGATCCTGCTCGGGCTCGGCTACTCGTGGGACGAGATCACGGCCCTGAACGAGGAGACACAGGCGGGTATACGCCGCGCCTTCGTCAAGGCTGGCATCGAGCCTCCCGCCTGATATTCGCAAGCGCGAAGTGCGAGCGCACCGAGGACCGGGTCAGGATTCGAAGATGGCCTCGGGCAACAGCGCCGAGACGACGTAGTTCGGCACGTCGACCACGTTGCTCACGCGCAGGTCGCATGCCACGCTGCAGATGATGTAGGCCTGCTCGCGAGTCCAGCCCCGCTCCTGCAACAGGTCCAGCATGTTCAGGAGCGCATTGCGGCAGGCGAGTGTGAGGTTCTCCCCGTCGTTCACGCCCTCATCCGTGATCGGCATGCCCATGGCGGCGACGAACCCTCTCGGCGCAGCCCACTCTGGCGGCGCGAAGTAGCCCGGGTGCGAGAAGCGCGGCCCGCGCATGCTTCGAGCGGCTGGCGCGTCCTTCACGACGCGAAAGCGGAGCGCCGCGGTGGCGCCGATCTCGACGGCCATGACGCACACCTCCCCGTCGCCCTGAGCGAAGTGGCCATCGCCCGTGGAGAAGAGCGCACCCTCCACTGACACGGGCAGCAGGAGCTTCGCCCCTTTGGTGAGCTGCTTGACGTCGAAGTTGCCACCGTTCTCGCGGGGCGGCAGCGTGCGCAACCCCTCGGTCGCAGGGCGCCCGTGACTCGGGACGGCGCCTGTCGGGTCAGGAAGAAGTGCCACGCCACCACGTTCCGTCAGCTCCCGCTCGCGCTGAGCCCACGCCCCAACCTCCGCGCGAGAAGGCGAGACGGCGGAGATCCCCATGAACGGAGCACCCGGGATCCGCACACCCGCTAACTGCGGAGACGTGGCCCATCCGTCGCTGATGCTCCAGTGGACGAGGAAGGGCGTCGTGCACACATCGCGCAGGAACCCGAAGCCGGGGAGGATCGCGCTGACGCCGCGCGGCTCAGGAACGATGTCGAGAAACTCCACCTCGAGCAGATCGCCCGGCTGTGCGCCCTTCACGAACACGGGCCCGGTGAGAGGGTGGACGAGGTCGGCGTCCAAGTTGGGCAGATCAGCCGCGGTCGCGGTTGAGGCGAGTTGACCGTCGACCGCGTCCCGGGTTTCGAGCACGACCTCCTCGCCCTCGTCCACTTCGAGGATGGGCGAAATCTCCGGGTGATAGCGGTTGTGCCCGGTCGACGGCTCATCACGAAGTGCCTTCCCGCGGTCGATCTCGATGCTCTTCACCTGGCTCTCCCTCGTCGCCGCGCGATTGGGCGATTACCTAGAACGGAATGTCCTCGAGATCATCCACGTCATCGACGCGCCCGTCGGACCTCGAGTCTAAATGGAAGAGGTGCGCGTGTTCCTCGATCCACTGCCAGCCCTCGTCGGTAACGTAGGCGCCTTCGTACTCTCCGTCTTGGTTGACGACCGTCTCGGCCGCAATCAAGCGCCGCTGGCCCAAGGCGCGAAACGCCAAGCCGAACGCAACCGCGGTCATGCCGCTGGACTCCGCCTCTCCTTCCAGGATCCAAACGGATTGTCTGGCGCTCGGCGCCGCTGTTGCGCCAGCGGCCAGACCCAGAAGGTGGATCTCTCTTCGCGGCAGCCCGTCCTGCGGTGCGATCGGATCGGTTTCTTCGACCTGCAATTCGGCGACTCTATCCAGCAGCACCTTGGCGCGGTCTGATATCTCTCGCTTCAGGACTTCGAAGTCGCTAGGAGATTCGGACTGGTACCGGATGACATGTCGATGCTGTATGTCAAACGGGAGTTGCCCTTGCCGGTCATCGCAACACGTGAGGATGATGGGTTTGCGCGCAGCGTAGGCGAAGCCAAGCTCGTACCAGACGTTCGGGTTGTCGTTCGTTATGTCGGCGAGGCAGATCTCAGCTTCGCGGATGCCCTGTTCGATTGCCGCGATCACAACGTCTGTCCCAGGATCCTTGTCGACGCGATAGGCCGTGAAGCCGGCCTGCGCGAGTGCGGGCTGGAACGCATCGACGAATCGCTTGTCGAACTTACCCCGGTCGAAGGGCTGAATGACGAAGCAGATTGGCTGCTGCGGAGCGAGGTCTTTTGAGGAGCCGAGCATGCGACAGAAGGTCTCAACGAATTCGTGCCAGTATAGCAGGGCGCGACCCGCGCGACATCGAGGCCGTCGACGCCGGGGAGGTGAGGACGGATCGAGCAGCGACGAACCGGGCGCTGGGCGGCCATCCAGCGGCTCTGCGGTTGGCGCGGGCCTCCGCCCCGCTAACGGCGGCTTGGTGGTAGGGGTCCCGCTCGGGTGGAACGTGTCCGAGGTTACGGACGTCTCGGCGATCCCTATCCGGGGCGGTGCTTGTGGCGACAGGCCGGTAGGTGGGGCCCCGACAATCCTTGGGTGGAGTTGACAGCACGATGGGGTCGGACAGCGTTATCGAGGCGGGCAGGCTCGCTATTGTGGCCGTTCCCGCACATGAGAACGCGGAAGCCGTGGCGCGGGACTTCCGACAGTATCTGGAAGCCAATCGCGACGAGATAGAAGCCCTGACTATTTTCTACGGCCAGCCGCACCCCCGCCGCGAGTTGACCTACGCCATGATCCGGGAGGTATTCGACAGACTGAAGAGCGACCAACCTCGTCTGTCCCCGTTGCGAGTCTGGCGGTCCTATGCCTTGCTCGACGAATACAAGGGCGGTCAACCTTTCAGTGAGCTGACGGCGGTGGTAGCGTTGATCCGCCGCGTCTGCGGCATCGATGCAACGGTTTCGCCCTATTCGGACACCGTGCGCCGCAACTTCCAAAACTGGATCATGACGCACCACAGCGGCGGCGGTGAGAAATTCAACGAGGAGCAGATGGCATGGCTGCGCATGATCCGGGACCACGTCATTACCTCCTTTCATCTGGACCGGGACGACCTGGAGATGGCCCCCTTTAACGCGCATGGCGGTCTGGGGCAGATGTACGTCTTCTTCGGCGACCGGATGGCCGACGTCATGTCCGAGATGAATGAGGCGCTCGCGGCATGACGTACTTACCCAACAGTTGGGCTGTTGCGCCTCTCGGAAAGTTGATCGCGCCCAACGGCATCTTCACTGACGGCGACTGGGTCGAGAGCAAGGATCAAGACCCGAATGGTGAAGTACGCCTGATCCAATTGGCAGACATTGCCGATAGCCGTTTCGCAGACAAGTCATCTCGCTTCCTGACGCGCCAGAGGGCCGACGAACTGAACTGCACCTTTCTCAAAAACGGTGACCTGATGATCGCGCGCATGCCGGACCCTTTGGGACGCTGCTGCATCTTCCCGCTTGACGGCGAGGAGCGCTACTCAAGGAGTGGGAGGCTGCTATCAAGACGGTGAGCTGCGCCCGCGCCGAATCGAAGGTCTGCCTCAACTTCCGAACAACTGTCCTGCCTGTGATGATAGCGAACGTTTTCGACGTCGCCGATTTCGGTTTCGATCACATCGGCCCCGCGAGGCCACGCCACTATGGAGTCACCGTGAGGTGCCCCTTCTGACGGCGAACGTGCGGCGAAGCGACTGCCTTGTGCTCTGCCAGCCGCCCTGATAGAAGGGGCGAAACGCCGAATGGGAGCACCGGATGCGAGCGACTCGATCGTGGCTTCTCGGCGCGGCCTGTCTTCTCGCGATCAGCGTCGGCTCGTTGGCGGCGCAGGTGCGGGCAGACCTGGCGCCCGAGCCCCTGTTCGTCACCACTGAACTCGGTCCCGCCTCGCCGCACTGGGTGCTGTACGTCTCCTGGGGCTCGTCGTCAGAGAGCAGCCGCTACGTGCTCTTCGATGCTGACACTGCGGAGTACAAGACCTACATCGCGACGGGCATGATGCCGTCGCTCCAGCAATCGCCCGATGGGCGCGAGCTTTACGTCGCGGACACCTACCTCGACGGACCGGAGCGCCTGCGCAGGGACGTGGTCAGCATCTACGACACCCGCGATTACAGCCTGAGCAGCAAGATCGAGTTGCCGGAGAATCGGCGGGCGCTCATGGCTCCGCACGCGCGGACGGCTCTGATCGACGGCGGCCGCTTCCTGGTGCTCTTCAACTTCACACCCGGTACCGGGATCACCGTGATCGACACGTCGGCCCGCAGCGTCGTCGGCGAGATCGCCACACCCGGCTGCGCGCTGGTGTACCCGACGGGAGCCCGCGGCGTCTCGATGCTCTGCGGAGATGGCAGGCTCCTGACTCTTCACCTCGATTCGAACGGCCACCTCGCGAAGCGGATCAGTAGCGAGCCCTTCTTCGATCCCGATGTGGACCCCGTGATCGAGAACGCGACCGCGCTCGGCAGCACCTGGTACTTCCCGAGCTACTCGGGAGACGTATATCCGGTCGACTTGTCCGGCGATGAGCCAGTCTTTCACGAGCCCTGGCCGCTCGTCGATCACGACGAGGAGCCGGCCAACTTCCTGATGGCGTTCCTGAGCGGAGGGAAGGCCGGGCCGTGGCTTCCAGGCGGGGCCCAGCTCATCTCGGCACACGCTGCGCGAGGGGAACTCTTCGTGCTGATGCATCCGGTCGCGTGGAGCGGGGGCGAAGGCGACCACATCTTCCCGGGGGCTGAGGTCTGGGTGTACGATGCCGCTGCCAAGGTCCGGACACGGCGGCTCGCTCTTCAAGGCCTGGGGGCCGCGGTCTTTGTAACCGCCGATGACCGGCCCCTGATGCTGGTGAGTGGCATAGATCCGGACTCGCTACAGTCCGAGTCGATTGTGCCGTCGATCTCGACCCTCGAGGTATACGATGCCGCCACGGGCGAGTATCTGCGCCAGCTGACGGATATGGGCTTCACGATCAACTTCGAGGCTGCGCCGGGCAGCGGGAGATCGCGATGAGCACACTGCAGCGACTGGACGGATGGACCGATCGGGTCTCGCGAGGGCTCGCGCGCCGGAGCTCGCGTCGCGCGTTTGTTTCGCGTCTCGGTACCTGGCTGGTGGGTGGAGCGCTGGCGCCGCTCCTGCTCCCCGTGGCCCGCGTTCACGCAGAGAGCGAGCCCGCGGAGCTGGCCGAGTCCGGAGATCCGCGCGACTGCGATTACTGGCGCTACTGCGCGCAGAGTGGGCCGCTCTGCAGCTGCTGCGGGGGCGCAGCCAATGCATGCCCCCCGGGGACCGAGATGTCGCGCATGGCCTGGATCGGCACCTGTCGAAATCCGGACGACGGCAAGCAGTACCTGATCTCGTACAACGATTGCTGCGGCAAGAGCATCTGTCACCAGTGCGGGTGCAGTCGCCACGAGAGCGAGATGCCGGTCTATCGGCCGGCCAAGGCGAGCGATGTGCACTGGTGCTCGGCCAATGACAGCGGGGCCGTCTCCTGCACGGTGGCGGTCGTGCTGGGGGCTGCGGAGGATGCGGAGTAGGGCAGTCTGCCTCGGGGGCGATGGGTCGAGCCCACTCCCTAGACGGCCTCGTTGGCGCGTTGCAT
Source organism: Myxococcota bacterium (assembly GCA_965226855.1). Lineage (GTDB taxonomy): Bacteria > Myxococcota_A > UBA9160 > SZUA-336 > SZUA-336 > JAUXJB01. The sequence continues at coordinate 179,012 of CBDDEE010000021.1, forward strand.
GAAAGTCCGGGCACCCGCGTAGATCCAGGGCGCGGTGACCGTGAAGAAGAATCGAACGCCCAGTTCCGCGTACCGGCCCACGGTGTCGGTCGTCGCCAGCGTACCGGCGTTGCGGCCAGCAGCAACGATCCTTTTCAGGGAGTCGTCAAGCTTCGCCTGAACGTCCGGGTGGCCGACGTTGCCGATATGCCCCATGGAGGCGGCGAAGTCAGATGGTGCGACGAAGAAAACCCCGATCCCTTCGACCGCCAGAATCTCGTCGAGGTTATCCCATGCCTTGATGTCCTCGATCAGCGCGATCAGCAGAGTCTCGTCATTGGCCCGGTCGAGATAATCCCTCACGCCATAGCCCTGACGGCTGGTATAGAGTCCACGCTTGCCAAGTGGCGGGTACTTACCACCTTCCACGAAGTTCCGGGCTTCTTCCGCCGAGTCCACGTGGGGCACGATGATCGCCTGAGCACCACAGTCCAGGGTCCGGTAGATGAGGCCCTGATCGTTTCTGTTGACGCGCACGACAGATGTCATGCCCCAGATGTCACAGGCACGGGTCAGGTTCCCCAGGTCCGCTGCATCGACGCCGCCATGCTCCCCTTCGAGCCAGACCCCATCGAATCCGGCCGGACCAAATGCATCGATGTCGTCGGGATGGGTGAATCCGCCAGCAACGAAGGTCGCTTCGCCCGCGGCGAGCTTCCGGCGGATCCTGTTGGGTCTCAGTTCCATCTTCTTCTTTTCCCGTTCATGTGATGAGAGGGCCAGCCGGACTTGCCGTTCGAGCAGCAGAGTGTCTCGCAATCAAGGACTGAAGATCGATGGGGTACCGCGCAGGCTGATACGGCGGATGATGCGAGTGTCGTCGGGACCGGTGGCCATATGGAAGGGTGTGGCTTTGTGCATGGTGGTCGGGTTATCCCACATCACCAGATCTTCTGGACGGTGCTGGTGGAGGGATACGAACCGCTCCTGGAACGTGTGCTCGCACAAGTCGTTCAGGAGTTTCACCCCACTGGCATGATCCATGTCCTTGATACCCTGACTGGTTCCCGTGATGGCGTAGAGCGTCTTTCGCCCAGTAATGGGATGGCGGCGCACCAGGGGATGAAAGACGGTAACACTCTCATCCCACCCCTTGGGAGGCACAGGACTGAGATCGTCGGGGCGTGCAGATACGGAAACGCCATGTCGATGTTCCACGGTCAGCTCATCGATCTCACTCTTCATGGACTCTGGTAGCGCATCATACGCTGCCGCCATGTTACAGAATCGGGTTGCACCGCCTTTCTTTGGTGCTGCCACGGAATACAGCATGGTGATCGACGCCACTATTTCTGTGAACGATAGATCGGTATGCCAGTGTGCGGCATGATTGATCGGCGCCGCACTAACCGTAAGAGAGTCTTTAGGGACTTTCGCGGTATCCACGTCGACGTTGGTAACGGGGAAAATTTCCGGAGGTTCTGCACCTTCACGCAAGCGGATGGGGTCACCAACCCGGTACGCGAATCGCACGAAGTCAGCGTCGCTCAACCCACCAGTGCGGGTCACGAGGAATCGTTCGTCGTAGAGGGTCATCAACATTTCTTGCAGCGCGTCATCCGAACACGTCACCAGGTCGACGTCGGTTACCTCTCCACCAAAGGGCTGCAATCGATTGATGTTCACGCCAAGTTCTCCTTGAATGCGTTCGCTACTCGACGCCAAACGCGAGCAGCACGTTGCCAGGGGCGCCCGTGGTGTTGTAACCGGAGCCCATGAACAGCATACCCCCGACGATCGCCGGCCCATGGCCACCGATCGAGCCCCCCTTGGCTCGCACGCCGTTCACCGTCTCGTACTCTTGCATGGTGTTGTATTCCCACAGGATCTCGCCGTCATCCGTCGAGTACGCGCGCAGGGTACCGTCCTTTGACCCTGCGAACACGGCGCCGGGGATGACCGTCGCCGCCCCGAACAGTCCCGAGCTGCACCATGTCGCCTCGGGGTCCGAGCAGTTCGCCGGCATGGGGTGCGCGGTGGACCAGACGCGCTCGCCCGTCGCGGGCCGGAGCGCGACGATCCCACCCGTCTCGTCGGTCTCGCAGTGCATCCCCACGAAGTCCTCGGCGGCATCGGCGGAGCATATCGCGAAGGGTCTGTAGTAGAGCTCTCCATCCGCGGCGGCGCCCATGCCGGCGCCGTTTGGCCACACCCCGTCACCGGCCTGCGCGACCCACAGCACGGCGCCGTTGCTGTCGGGGTCCACTGCCGTAATTCTTCCGCTCTCCTGCCCCGCGATCAGAATCTGGCTCCCGTTCGGTAGCGTGTACAGGACGGGCGACCCGGACACGTCGTCGTTGGGATTCTGTATGTGACCGGGGCAATTAATCGTGCGCTCGGCATCGGTCGACTCATCTCCCCCGCAGTTCTGATCGTTGGCCAAGAGCTGGGTCGACCACCGCCTCTTGCCGGTGTCGAGGTCAAAGGCGATGACGGCGTCACTGGACCCCGAGTCCGGCACACCGATGTAGCCATTGGCCGTACCGACGTAGAGGGCGCGGCGCCGGTAGTCGAGCGTGGGCGCCGCCCAGACCGCGGCACCCGCTGGGCCGTACAGCTGCGTGCCGGCGGAGTTCTTCCTGATCGGCCTGGGGCGTTCCGGAATCGTGTAGGTTTTCCAGATCTGCTGGCCGGCCTTCACGTCCAGGGCCACCACGCTGCCCTGAAACGTGCAGCACTCGTACGAGGGATTGAAGGGGCGGGCCTCCTCCCACGAGCCTACCGGCACATACAGGCGTCCCCCCCGGGTATCGAGCACGGGCGACCCGGAGATCTTCGCCGCACTATGGTCGTCCACACGCACCGTCCACAGCGGCTCGCCCGTTTCCGCGTCCACGGCGTGGACGTTCGGCCCCAAATCCCCGAAGTACGCGGCGTAGCGGCCTTGCGACCCGGGTACGGTCCCCACGCTGACGGCCGTCACGACCGCGTCCCCGGCCTCGAAGGACCAGTGCACGCAGCCGGTCTTCGCGTCGAGCGCGTACACCATCCCGTTGTCGCTACCCACGAACACTCGTCCCCCAGCCACCGTCGGCTGACCTCGGACCAGGCTGCCCTCCGGAAAGCCGAACGCCCACTTCCGCCGCAGCCGCGGCACTTGCTCGGCCGTCAGCCCCGCGACAGCGGCCGGCTGAAAGCGAGCACTGGTCGTGGGATCGGGGCTCATGCCGTTCCAGTGCGGCCCGGCTGACGGATCGCCCATCGGCATGCCACCGGCGCAGCGGTTCGGCATCGCCTCCGCCGAGCGATCCGCCGCGTTTCCGAACGGGCGCCCGGTCACGGTCATGGCCAGCCCGCGCTTCTCCTGCTCCGAGAGCTCGCTCACATTGGCCGCCATCGAGCCGGTCGTCAGCGCCTTGAACACCCGCTCCGGGGAGAACGCTCGGAGTGCGTCGCGACTGACTGCGCGGGGAACGGAGCTGGTCGTTCCATGGCAGCCCGCGCACTGCTCCTCGAATATCAAGATCCACCGAGCATCCGTTACCTGCGCCGAGGTCGCCATCGGCAGCAACACCGTGACGGCGACGGACGCCACCAAATACCACCTCATCATCGTGCCTCTCCTCCGTCGGGACAAAGATACGTCACCGCATACGAGCGCTTTTCGCTCGACTACCTCACGAAGATACCCGGGGTGGCGAGCATTAAGTCGTCGTTCGCTCTTAAGCGGATGAAGTACCGAACGGCCTTACCGCTGGCTTGAGAACGGCGCCCATTCCTCATGCCTCGATCGGTTCACAAAACCGGAACCTGAATTCGCCCTCGAGCAGCTCCTGAAAAAACGCAAGTGCTCCGGTCTCCTCCCTCCAGGCCAGGTACTTCTCGTAGTGCGGCTTGGAGTCCCACTGCTCGACGACGACGAAGGTCTGGCCATCCTCGTGGAGGTAGGGCGTAGTCGACTGACAGCCCTCGAAGACACGCATCTCAGGCAGATGCTTGATAAGGAGCTCCCTTACCTGATCGACGGTATCCCTCTTCGCCTTCACCTCTACAACCACCAGCGTGGGCATCATCCTCTCCTCTTTCATGGGCCCGCGACTATATCCCACACCGCAACCCCGGGGAGCTGGAATGGATGGACGCCCCAGGGGCCTGGGCATTGCCCGTGCGGCTTGGCTCTGCCTACCTAGTCGGGGATCGCGTAGAAGAACACGAAGGGCTCGTCGCTCAGCACCTCGTAACCGATGCGGGTCGAGCGCGGAATGAAGAAGAAGTCGCCGGCGCCGACGTCCTGGGTCTTTGACGAGAAGAACAGCGGGGCCTCGGTCGTGGTGAATCTTGCCCTGCCACTAATGATGTACACAACCTCCCCGTACCAGTGCGTCCAGCCCTTTGAGCCATGCTTGCCCTTTTCCAAGCGAGCGATTCCCCCCGACATGCCGGGGACGGCCATCGGCGCTGCGATCGCGGCCGAGCCGAAGGCGGTGACAATCTCTTCGAAATCCCCTGCCTTCACGGAGAAGATCTTCACGCTGGACTCGTGTGAGTCGGCCCACGCCGAGTCTCCCGGGGACAGGGCGAAGGCCACTGCCAGCGCTCCCACCAGCAAGCAATGCATCTGGGTTGCTCTGATCACGTCACTTTCTCCTCGCTCTCGCGGTTCAGCACGCGCGAGCCTGGGTATGTCGCCGAGGCTCCCGAACTCCGGCGCGATGCTGTCCTTGGTGAAACTCTCCTGTCAAGGGAAAGTTCGGCGTATCCCTAGTGGCGAAGGGAGGACGCGACCTCCTTCGCGAACAGCTCCATCGAGCGCTGCGTCTTGTCCGGGGCGAGGCCAGGCATGTGCATGCAGAGCACGATATGCGTCGTGCGCGAGGCCGATGTGTGTTCGAGGAGGAGCCTCGCTACGTCGTCTGGCGTCCCAACCACCGGGGCGTTTGGCCGGGTCGGGTCCAGGTTTCGCAGCTCCGAGGCTGGCGGCACCGGTGCCGCCAGCGGGTCGCCCTCGATGTCCGCGGCGGCAGTCGCCCACTTTCCGTACCACGTCAGCAGGTAGTGCAGGTGTTCCTGGCAGTCGTCGAACGCCTGCTCTCGCGTCGGAGCCACGTAGGTAAAGTGCAGCTGCGTCGCCCCGAAGTTCGCGGGGTCTCGGCCCTCCTCGACCAGGGTTTGATCGTAGAGCTCCTGCAAGGCGGGCCCCCACGTACCGAGAAAGTGACAGCCGAGGCGCGCCGCGCGCTTCACGCCGGTCGGCGCGCGAGCTCCGACCCAGATCGGAGGGTGCGGACTCTGCACGGGTGGTGGTGAGAGTTCCACATCCTTGATCTGGTAGTGCTTCCCCGAGTAGGAGAACGGACTCTGGGTCCACGCCCCACGCACGACCTCGACGCCCTCGCGAAGGCGCGAGCTACGCTCGCGCCGGGAGATCCCGAAGCCCTCGAACTCGTTCGGGGCGTAGCCCTGTCCGAATCCCAGGTCCAGGCGGCCGTTGGAGAGGATGTCTACGGTCGCGGCGTCCTCCGCCACGCGCAGGGCGTTGTGCAGCGGCAGCAGGATCAAAAAGGTGCCGATGCGGATCTGGCGGGTCCGCGCGGCGATGTTCGCCGCGATGGGCAGCAGCGACGGCGCGTACCCGTCTTCGGCAAAGTGGTGCTCGGTGAGCCACGCCGTGTCGTAGCCGAGATCTTCCGCGACCTGAATCTGGCGCAGCTGCTCGGCATAGAACTCGGGCCAGTCAACACGCCACTGGGGCGGGTTTCGGAACGGAAACAGGAGGCCGAGGTTCATGCGTTCCTCCGCGGTGATGGAGGCCTATTGTACACGCTGGGAAGTGCGCCTGGCCGACGGATCCTCAGCCTAGAGAGCAGACGGTTTGTCGGACAGCTGGAGGATGTTGTCGGGATTGCGACCCTTCACAAATCCCATGCTCGGGCTTGCACGATAGCCGAGCAGCGATTGCGCTCGCTCCGGTAAATCGCGCGCGACCTCGGGCGGTACGGCCACGTACTGGTTCTCTTCCTGCGTGAGCCAGTTCACCACAAGGGTGAAGATCAACCCCGTTCGCGGCGCTTCGTCGCGACTCGCTCCCAGTCCGTGCAGCGCCCTCCCCGTCCAGAAGGCCACCGAGCCCTTGGGCATCACGGCTTGCGCCACCTCGTGGTCTTTCGCCTCGCGCTTCTGAGCCCAGCGGTGGCTCCCCGGCACGAGCCGAGTGGCGCCGTTTTCATGCGTGAAGTCAGTGGCCGCCCAGTTGACGGCTAGGACGCGCTCGGGCCCTTCGGGGTCGTGCTCCAGGAAGGGGCGGTAGATGTCCATCTCGCGGTGGAAGGGTTGATGCGTTCCGCCTCCGCAGACCTGGTTCGCGCTGGCGATATTCACCCGGTAGTGATGACAATTCGGTCCCAGCACCGGGTCCAGAGGCTGCATTTCTAGATAGTCCGCGTAGGCAGCATCCGGATCCACGTCCCACGCCTTCGTGGGCCGAGCCGCCGTCGCGGAGGGTGCCATCGGCGCTTGGGGCAGCAGGATGGCATCGGCCACTTCGAGCATCAGCGGATTCAGCAACAAGTGCTCGGCGAACTCGGGTCCTCGCGCGAAGAGCTGGCCGACGGTCCTGGCGCGGTGACCGAACCAGCTCCCGCCTCCCGGCTCCTGCTCTTCGAGCTCGGCGGCGACCCTCTCGGTCAGCGCATCCATTACCTCGGGCGCCACCAGCTCGCGCACGATGGCGACTCCGTCGCGGCGAAGCGCCGTTGCGACAGCGGTCGCCTTGTCGTCGCGGCTAAAGCTCACAATAGAGGCGCTCATGGCGATCTCCTTCACGGGTTCGAGAACGGACTCTCCGGCGAGCATATAAGGGACTCGGGGAACGCTTCAAGGTCGATGCGACCGGAGGAAGCCAAAGGTTGCGGACGTGGCGCTCGCAAGGATCGACCACCTATCCTCGTGTAACGTGAAGCACCACGGTCTCAAGCTGGGGATTTCGCGTGCGACTACCCAATCTTTCGATCAGCTTTGCATCTCAGCTGCGACAGGAGTGCTCTGAGTGAGCCGAGCTCCCCGCTTGACAGGAGGGCTCCATCGAGTAGAAAGTGCGATGTGGGTGCCTTTACCCGTTGGGAGACAGGTAGTTACGATCCGCCTGCCATCGGAAGAGGAACGGAGGGAGACCATGTCAGTCAGTTTCGTTAGAGGACTCGCGATCATTCTCGGAGTGCTCGCCTTGAGCTTCGGCGCAGGCTCCTGGGCCCTGGCCGACGACGAGCCGATGGAGGGTGAGGCCGCTCAGGCCGCGCCTGCAGAAGAGGCGACGGCTCAGGAGCCTGAGCGGCGACCCAGCAACACCATCGAGGAGATTATGGTCACCGCACGGAAGCGCGAGGAGAACCTCCTCAAGACGCCCGTGTCGGTCACGGCGTTCTCGAGGGCGGATCTCCAGGACCAAGGGTTCACGTCGATCGTGGACATCGGCGCGAGGATCCCGAACATCAAGCTCACCCATTCGGGTGATCCCGCAGGCCAGGACACGATGATCTACATGCGTGGGGTCGGCCAAAACAACTTCATCATCACGTTGAATCCGGGTATCGCGACATACCTGGACGGCTTTTATATCCCCCGTATGCAGGGGAGTCTGCTCGAGCTCGCCGACATGGAGCGCGTCGAGGTCCTGCGCGGCCCACAGGGAACGCTCTTCGGCATGAACACGATCGGTGGCGCCATCAGCGTGATCACCAAGAAGCCTAGCTTCGACGGCTTCGAGGTCGATGCCACGGCGCGGGTCGGCAACTACGGGATGTTCGAAACCGATATCGCCGCGAACATCCCGCTGATCGACGAGCTCGCCGCGGTCCGCTTCTCGTTCGCCAGCAAGTACAGCGATGGCTGGGCGAAGAACAAGGCACCGGGGCAGGGTAACTTCAACGATCGGAAGTACATCGGCGGGCGCATGGCTCTGCGGGTTACCCCGACCGAGTATCTGACCATCGACGTCACGGCGGAGCGGACCAAATCACACCAGAGCCCCTCGCACATCGAGTGCAACTACTTCGGCGGAAGCGACCTGACGGACTGGTTCAACCTCGCCGCCCGCGATCCATTCGCTCAGGAGAAGGCCTGTAGGGGCAGCGAGGAAAGCGACAAGCGCTCGACCTCCCAGGAGAGGAGAGAGAACGACCTGGGCACCAAGGGCGCGACCTTGAGCGTTGAGTGGGACATCAACGAGAACCATACGCTCACCTTCCGGAGCGGGCTGCGTCAGCTCTGGGGCGGGCGTAGGCTGGACCTCGATGCCACCGAGCTCAGCTCCTTCTCGCTCGACATCGACGACTGGTTCTGGTCGCTGCAGAACGAAGTCCAATGGAACGGGATGGCCCTAGACGGGAGGCTCACCTGGGTTGCAGGACTCTACCAGGGCCGCGAAAAGGCCAAGAACCCCTCGACTCTCGAACTTGCAACGCCCTTCTTCACCGACACGCAGGAGATGATCGACCTCGCACAGGAGTGGCACGACACCGGGGTTCCCTTCGAGTCTATTCCGTGGGGACCGACCTTTATCGGCGTCCCCGGTGCTGATGGACACCCCGGTCACACAGACACCGAAATCTTCGGCTTTTTTTCCGACGACCCGGCGACGTGCGCGATACTCGAGTTCGGGCCCGCGCCCTGTCTCAACTTCGGTTCGACCGCCGGTCTCCTCCAGGCGGGGTTCATCACCGACCTCGGCTCGCTCCGCAGAGACGAGGTGATCAACCTGAGCTACGCGGCGTACGGGCAGTTCACCTATGACATCACGGAACGCTTGCACTTCAGTGCGGGCCTCCGCCGCAGCCAGGAGAAGAAGGAGTTCGACACCGACGTGAGCACCCTGTTTCTGGGCATTCCCACCCTGTCCGCGCACGAAAGGGAACGCTTCTCCAACTGGTCGCCGATGGCGAACCTGAAGTACGACCTCACGGACGACTCCATTGTCTACTTCACGTGGTCCAGGGGCTGGAAGAGCGGCGGCTTCAACGGCGGCGCCTTCATCCCGGAGCAATTGGAGGCGTTCCAGGAGGAGGATGAGAAATCGATGGAGCTCGGCTACAAGGGTACCTTCTTCGACAACCGCCTCCGCCTGTCCCTGGCGGGATTCTTCAACCTGTATGATGACATTCAGATCACCCAGCTCGGGGCGTTCACAGACGAATTCGGTACGACGACCATAGCCGAGACCGTGTTCAATGCCGCCGAAGGGTACATCCAGGGAGTCGAGGTCGAGCTCGAGGCGCGGCCGACTCCGGAGCTCGCGCTGTCCTTTATCGGGGGGCTCACGAACGCTCGCTACAAGGAGTTCGTCGACGCAACGCCGGATGGCGAGGTTGCCGACTTCAAGAACAACAGCTTCATCCACGTGCCGCCCTACACCTACACGGTGAGCGCCGCCTACACGCTCCGGGCAGGGGACCTTGGCGACCTGACCCCGCGCGTGGAGTGGAACGCGGTCGGTCGGTACTACAGCGACATCGACAACAATCTCAAGACGGACGATTATGGCCTGCTGCGCGCGCGCATGTCGCTTGAGCTGGCCGACGGCAAGACCCGGATAGCCGTGTTCGGGGACAACCTCTTGAACCGTGACTACAAGACGGAACGCGCCGACTTCCTCTGTTGCGGCTACACCTGGACCTACTGGAACCGGCCGCGGACATACGGGGTCGAGGTCTCGCGGGTGTTCAACTAGAGGGACAGACGAGCTTCCGATCCGCGAGCGCCGGGTCCGGTATGCCGGGCGCGGCGCTGCGTTTAAATGATCCTCTCAGGTGCGAGAACCGCTTGCATGATCGCAGCCTCCCTCTAGGACTCTGAACTCCCGGAAAACCTCCACGAGGCGCGCCTCATTTACCCGTCAATTCCCGGCGATCGCCTCGGTACCGTGTCCCGCACGTCCAGCCACAACGGCCGGACGGAAGGAGGTTAGAAAAAGTGACTACGATAAGCGCAACCAGGTCACGTCCTTTTCTTGCTTGGAAACTCGGGAGCGAGAGTTCGTCTCGCGTGACGTGACCGCAGGAGCCTGACGCCGTTCGTGGATTTGGTCAAGCTTTGAGCCGCTGCGGTTCGACAGACTCTTGGCGCTGGTCAGGGAAGCGGTGACCAAGCTCGATCTCCCGGAGCCGGGCGCGATCGCCGACCTCCCCAGTCAGCTGTCTTTTCTGGGCGGACTTTGAAAGTGGACACGATCGGACGGTCGATTGAGAATGAATCTCAGTTCCGGGTGGCACGGGCCGAAACTGGAGCCCTGACCCCCATATGTAGTGGTGGGGGGGAAGCGCCCCCCAGGTGGTCAATCTCGGTCAAAATTCAGAAGGCACCAGATGAGGCCGAGGGCTCCAAAAGACCCAGACCGCGACAGTAAGGGCGTTGATCAAATGCGCTAGTGCGTTGTCCATTTTGCCTCCTCCAAGACCCTCATGACTGCTCCGACGTTCCCGTAGGCGCGCAGAATACAGAACCAGGATACTGCTTCCCGCATGGCCGGGTTTGACCGGGTCGGTAAGACGAAAGGCGGGCTGGACGTGCTCGCCATTGCCCCGGAGGCGTTCCCTCGGGCAGTACCTCCACAGGGGGTGCCGGCCAGGTAGGCGACGTAATGGCGCGCGGCCTGGTGCCCCCCCTCTCTGGTGCGCCTGCATCTAGGTGGTGGAGGGGGCATCCCCCCACCACTAGATCTAGTGCTCGAGATCTTGTGCCGCTATGTGGACCCGGGTAGCTCCAGGCGACCGCGTGGCGCCCAACTTCTTTCCGCGCTGGATCGGCGGTCGCGCCACGCAGGAGACCGTTCGACCCGCGCTGGGCGGTGACGCCGATGGCTGCGCGCAGCAGTATCTGCTCGTGGACGCGGACGCCCTCGCCCTGGCGCCCGCGTACCTGAGCGATCTCGAGGTTGCAACCCTCCCCTGTGCGGGGGTCACCGCCTGGAACGCGCTGCTCCACCCGCGGCTGCTCCCCGGAGAGACCGTTCTCGTACAGGGCACCGGGGGGGGTGTCGATCTTCGCCCTGCAGCTGGCAAAGGCGATGGGCGCACAGGTGATCATCACCTCCTCGTCCGACCAGAAGCTCGAGCGCGCCAGGGAGCTCGGGGCCGACCGCGGGATCAACTATCGCACGCACCCGGAGTGGGACCGCGAGGTCCTAGACTGCACGGGCGGTCGCGGTGCGGACCTGATCGTGGAGGTCGGCGGGCAGGAGACCTTCCCCCGCGCAATCAAAGCCGCAGCTCTGGGGGGACGCATCAGCGCGGTCGGCGGGCTCTCCGGCTTCGGGGCCGCGGAGGTCGCCCCGAGAGCGCTCTTCGGCAAGCAGCTCGAGGTCTACGGCATCTACGTCGGCAGTCGCGAGGACTTCGACGCCATGAACCGCGCGCTCGAGCTGCACCAGCTGCGCCCCGTCATCAGCGACAGCTTCTCGCTCTGGGAGTGCGCCAAGGCGCTGGACTTGATGGGCCGGGGCGAGCACTTCGGCAAGATCGCTCTCGAGATCGACTGACTCACGCGCGTCCGCCGTCAGAAGGAGTATCCGTACGTGTAGCCCGCGCGCATGTTGCGGCCCGGCCTCAGGAGTGCGGCGAGCTCCACACCGCGGCGCCTCGCTTCGCCTGCGTCTCCCGGAACAGGTCTGCCTGATCTCATCCTCGAACTCGACGGCCACGTCGTCGATCCGCAGATCCGGGGATCCCCGGCTTTGGCCGTCGAGCGCTTCGCAAACGGCCATGGGTGGCCACTGTAGCGTAAACGGAACACCCACTAGGAAGCCGTCGGCGCAACCGCTCCCCCCGGAAATCGAGAGACGAGACCGGGAGCGATAATGCGGCGCGATGCACACGTCCCGCGCGTCTCGCGGTGCGCCTACTCCGGAAAAACCCCCGGAAACTGTACGGAAAACCCGCCCTCGTCTCCTCCCTGTCGAGATTGGGCAGCCTGCTTGGCGGTGGACGCAGGCCGGAGCGAACCGGTCTCGGCGGTTCGATGAGTGGTATTCCCCCTCACTAGCTCGCGGTAGGCCGCCACGGCCACGTACGGTCTATTCAGCGCGTTTTTCTTGCCCGGATCGTGCCACTTTCAGTGAAATCGAGAGGCGAGACCGGGACCGATAACGTGGCGCATTGCGCACGTCCCGCGCGTCTCGTGCTGCACCGACTCTGGCGCTCTTGGATCCGATCCCCTCGACCTCTGGCGCGCGAGCCGTTCGAATGTCAGCTCGCACGTCGTGCCCACTCGGCAAGCTCAGCTCTAGGTGCCCTCCGTCGCTGCGGCCGAACCGTCACGTACGAGAGCTGTTAGAACAGGGATTTTTCGCATTTTGGGTCCAAAAACAGGGGATTTCCGGGTAGGGAGGGCCACATCATGTGGAATTTCGTTCGTTAGTACAAAGGGTTACGACCCCGTTCCTGTTATTGTCGATAACAGGGCGCTTTACGGGGCATAGCAGGGCAATTTTCGTCAATAACAGGCGCATTTTCAGATTAACAGGGCGCAGTGTTGATCAGCGCCTACCCACCATGAGTCGCCTAGCAGGCTGCGGAGAAAGTGACTGGGTTGGGCGGGACGCCTCCGACGGGAGGCGTAGGGAGCCGGGTGAGGGATCGCCGTTCCCGGTATGAACCGGTTCGGTGTCGTACCGGTAGACCTTGCGGGATCATGAGCTACGTCGCCTCCAACAGGTTGCGGATACGGACCAGGTTGTAGGCCGCGGCAGTGAAGGTGAAGACCCAGCCGACCCGATCCGTGCCCCGGTGCCGGGTCTTGCGCATCAAGCCCACCGTCTTCATCCAGCCAAACACCTCCTCCACCCGTTTGCGGAAGCGCTGGCTCACCTCGTAGCCCGAGTGTCCTGTGGTCCTTCGATCGATCGCGCTTCGGCGTCTCGTGGTGTTCTGTGCTACGTGCGGGGTGACGCTCCAGGCCCGAAGCGCCTGCACGAAGCTCTTGGCGTCGTAGCCTTTGTCTCCACCCAGGGTGATCCGGCGAGCGCCACCAAGACCCTGCACCATCTCGAGCGCCGCTTCGCGCTCCGCATACCCCGATGCCTGGGTGAGCTTCGCTACCACCACCAGGCCGTTGCGGTATGCGGAAGCGACGGGGACGGTATCGAACAGCGATCCGTTGCAGAAGATGTGGCTGTCGCGCTTCGGGCGCACGGTGGCCGACCATGTGGTGGACGCGGTGGCCGGACGGCTGTCCGCTCCGCTCGTGGGTGCGCAGATAACGCTGGGAGGGCAGAGCATCGATCTCTCGGGGACCGGCGATAGCGCGGTTCTCGCGGACGCGATGATCGGCCTCGCCCGGGCCTTTGGGGCGCCGGGCGGTGCCGCGGCGAGCGGCGTAACCGCGCCGGGCGCATGGCCGGACCGGTACGGCGGCGCTTGGGACAGCCCGGCCGCCAGCGGCGGCTCGCCTGTCCGCTCCGTGACGGGCCGCGAGCTGCTGCTCGGGAGCTCGTTCCACCTGGCCTTGGACGGCGAGGGCGGCGGCGGTACGGGCCTTTCCGCCTGGGGCCGGGCGACGGTGGGCGGTTTCGACGGCCAGGGTGAAGCCGAGACGGGCGCCATGCGCATGGACGGAGGAGAGGTGATCACCGGCATCCTCGGCGCGGATGTGCAACGGGGCCGCTGGCTCGCGGGTCTCGCGCTCTCGGTGAGCGAGGGCGAGGGCACCTTCGAGCAGCCGGAGGCGGGCCACCGGGGGACGATCGAGAGCAACATGACGAGCCTGAACCCCTATCTGCGTTTCGAGGCGAGCGAGCGGCTCTCCACCTGGGGGCTTCTCGGCTTCGGCACGGGCGGAATGACGATAACCGAGGCGGCCCGGGGCGAGCGCGGCGAGACCGTGACCCGGACCGGCATCGAGATGCGCCTCGCCGCCGTTGGCGCGCGGGGCGCGTTGCTGGATGCGGCGACCTCGGGCGGCTTCGACCTCGCGGTCAAGGCGGACGCGTTCCTGGTCGAGACGGAATGGGAGAAGGTCTCGAACGAGAGGGATACTCAGGCCGGCGCGAGCCGGGTGCGGCTGGTCCTCGAAGGCTCGCGGGCGGACGCTCATCGCGCACGCGGCCTCGGGCTTCAAGGAATGGGGGGCGAGCGCCTCGGTGCGCCTCGACCCCGGCGCCGAGGGCCGCGGGCTCTCGTTCAGCCTCGCTCCCACTCTGGGGGCGGCGTCGAACAGCGTGGACCGGCTGTGGTCGCTCCAGGATGCGCGCGGCCTTGCGCCGGAGGGCAAGTTTGTGGCGGCGCGGAGCCTGGAGGCGCAAATCGGCTACGGGTTCGGCGCCTTCGGCGACCGCGGCCTCGCGAAGCCCTATGCGGGCCTTTCGCTGGGCGAGGGCGGCGCACGCACCTGGCGCGGGGGCGTGCGCTGGACGCTTGGGCAGAGCCTCGATCTCAGTCTCGAGGGCAGCCGCGACGAGGCCGCCAACGACAACGATCCGGAACACGGCATCGGTTTCAGGTTGGCCGCGCGGTGGTAGGCGCTCGGGGGCCCGGACGGTAGCGGGGAAGCCGGTGCGCATGACAACTTCGGCACGGCGGCCGGACCCGGGTTCAAATCAGTGCCGTCGCCCATGACCACGGAGAATGTCACGAATCGGACGGTAAAAGCGCCGCCAAAAACGGGACACCGGGTTGCCGCAAAATGCGATACCCGATACCCAGACGCGCGTGGTGGGCAGCCTACGGCGAGAACTACATTCACCTTGACGAGATCGACCTGCTCGTCGAGGGGCATAGCCGCGGGTGCCGCCCCACGCTCTCGCTCGACAGCCGCACCGCGCGCACCTGGTCCTGGAAGCCTTCGGCAACCTCGGCGACCAGCACCTCGACCGTAGCCGAGACCAGGTAGCTGGTGCCGGCCACAAAGCGGCACATCCTCGGTGAGATTGACGCTGCGGGCGTGGCGCATTTCGAGCCAGGGTCATTGTCATTCGAGCACACCAGTGCGCGCACAGATGCACGTAGCTTCACGATCTCGGCGACCGCCGCACCCCCGACCTGCCCTGTAGCGCCCACGACCAGCATCATGGTTGAATTTACATTGCGCGGAACCCGTCCGGACTATCCTTCCAAGAAGCGTTGCTGCACGTCCTCCGGCAGCGCGACGGTCTGGCCCGTCTGGGTGTCGAGCCAGACCCAGTGGTGGGTAAAGGCCGCGACCGGCCGCCCGTCCGTCGCGGCAACCACGTCGAACGCCTGGTCAAAGCTGCGCTCGCTCACCTCGAGCGTGCGCACCCGGATGCTGGCACCCTCGTCCCAGCGCAATGGCGCGCGATAGCGGGCCTCGGTGGCGCGCTGAACGGCGACAATGTGGTCCGGCTTGGAGACGCCGCAGTGCTCTTCGAAGGCGGCGTAGGCCAGCTCCGTCAGCGCTAAGAGTACGCCGGCGTGAACGAAGCCCGTCGAGGTGTAGGTATCGGTATGACGCGTCGGATAGGTGATCTGAAAGACCATGTAGTAGCCAGTCTAAGGCTTCGAACCTCTGGTCGGACAGGTTATATCGCAATTCGGTCAGGTTTCGTGTGAGAATAACCCGAGCATCGCCGGTGGTTCTGTCAAGTTCAGCGGGAGAGTGGCAGACTTGGCCGATGAAAAGCGACACGCCGAGCTACCATGGATATCGATTCCCGCCCGAGATCATCAGCCACGCCGTATGGCTGTACCATCGATTCTGTGTGAGCTTTCGCGATGTAGAAGATCTCCTGGCCCAACGCGGCATCACGGTGTCCTACGAAGCGATCCGGCTTTGGTGCATCCAGTTCGGCTCGGAATACGCTCGCAGGCTCAAGCGTCGACAGGGCCGGCTGGGCGACACATGGCACCTGGACGAGGTCTTCGTCACCATCCAGGGACAGCGGCACTATCTCTGGCGTGCCGTCGATCAAGATGGCGACGTCATCGACATCCTCGTCCAGTCGCGTCGCGACCGCCGGGCTGCCAAACGCTTTATCCGCAAGCTGTTGAAGGGTCAGGGGAGTAAGCCCGGGTGGTTGGTCACCGACAAGCTGAGAAGCTACCGGGCTGCGCACCGAGAGGTCATGCCGTCCGTCGTCTATAGCACGGAACGGTACGGGATTAATCGCGCTGAAGTCTCCCACCAGCCAACACGGCAACGCGAGCGACAAATGCGACGGTTCAAATCCCCCGGTCAAGCGCAACGATTCTTGTCAGTGCACGGACTCGTCCGAAACCTTTTCCACGTGGGCCGTCACCTGTTGCGAGCGGAGCATCATCGGGAGCTACGAGGTCGTTCTTTCCTCATTTGGGATGCAGTCACGATTGCCGCCTGACTCGAGCTGAGACCACGATCCCGAGTACCGTCTCGCTCGAGGAACGCTAACTTGACAGTACCTCTCATCGGCCTCGGGCGTGGTCCGCAAGGCACGCCGGCCGCTCCAGAAGAGCGACCGCCGCGACGCGCTCGAGCTGTGCCACGGCGTTAGCCGAGGAGTCTATCAGTCGGGGGTGCACGTCCCGGGGCCGGAGATCACCGAACTCCGCATGACCCTCTCGCGTCGACGTCACTTCCTGCGCATCCAGACCGCCGAGGTCAACGCCGCGAAGCGGCTGCTGCGAGGTGCTGGATGGCCGGGCGGCCAGCAGCACCGGAGCCTCCGGACCGAAGCCGGATGGGACCGGTTGCTTCAATCCACCGCGGATGTGCCCGCGCTCCGAGGCCACATCCAACGCCACTATCACGTCTGGAAGCAGGCGGTATGCAGCGGGAAGCGGATGCCGCACCGAAGCGGTCGAAGTACGTCGAGTCCTCCGCGGGCCGACGGCGTGCGGGACCGAATCGCCCCTGCGGGAACCCGATCGGCATCATCACCACCACGCCGTACTCGTCGGGAATGTCGAAGCGCTTGTGCAGCTCCACCTCGAACATCTGGTGCATCGTCGTCAGCGTCGCGCCGAGACCGAGATCCCGGCACGCGAGCAACATGTTCTGCACGCAGGGATAGATCGCGCCGTAGTTCGGAGGCCCGTACCCGATCCGCTTCTCATCTGGTACCGCGAACGGCCAGTCGCGTAGGCCGCAAACAAGGAGCACGACGGGTGTCTCGTGGAAATGAGCGATCTGGTAGCGCACCGCCTTCAGCTGTCGCGCAGCGCCGGAGCCCCCGCGGACCTGCACCGGCCCACCGAACCGATCCTCGATCGCGCGCCGGTAGTGATCTGCAAGAAACTGTTTGCCCTCTGGATCCTGAACCGCGACGAACGCCCACGGCTGCGAGTTCATCCCGCTCGCCGCGTGAACTCCCGCGTCGATCACCTTGCGCAGCACCGACAGTGGCACGGGATCGGGCTTGAGCCGCCGCATCGCCCGCACGTTCCGAACCAGCTCAAGGAACTCCATCATCTCCCTCCCGTCTACGGCCCATCATATCGATCGCGAGGAGGGAGACAACGTTGTCGTCCGGGTTGGTGTCGTGCGGCGCGAGATGCGTCTTGCCTGTGCCGTTGGCATAGTTCGGGAACCCCTTCTTTGCAACGCTCGTCTGGGAGGACGCTGAAAATGTCCCGGTTCGGACGATGAAAGTGTCCCCAAAACGGGCAAAAATCGCGGGGCGTGCCGGCCCCATTTGGCACTACGTGGCACTACGCGGCACTACGTGGCACAAGAGTGCCCCCTACATGTAGTAGTGAGGGGGTTCGCCCGCTCTGGCTCTAGGGCGAGCGCCTGGGCTAAAAACCAGCACGATCGGTCTTCCGCACTACACGCGCGTAGTGCCCGGGGAGCCCTCACCTCCGAAGCGTGCGAGACAGTTGGTGGTCGTGGAGCCGCGCCCCCCGCGCTTGTGTTGTTCGACGTCTGGGAGGACGCTGAAAATATCACGAATCGGACGGTAAAAGCGCCGCCAAAAACGGGACAAAACGCGGCGCCAGGCGGCATTAGCCGGCCGCAAATTGGCACTACGTGGCACTACGCGGCACAAGATCAACCCCTACATGTAAGTGGTGGGGGGGTGTGTGCCCTCTCTTCCGAAGGGGTGTGCATTCTTGGGTTTAGGCCCGATCTGCACCGGGTGCAGGGGGCCGTGGCGACCTGGGTCAAAACGGGGGAAAACCCGGCGGCCGCGAGGCGCGCAGGAGGGAAACGAGGCGGCATGCAGGGCCCGTGCGGCTGCGCGCGCGGCACCCCCTTTTAGGTAGGGGGATTATTTCTCCAGCGCTTTCATCCCACCCCCGCACTACGTGGCACTACGTGGCACAACATCTTTTACCTAGTCGCAGAAGCAGCTCGGTTCCGGTTCCTCTTCGTCGAACAGGCTCTTCTGGCGAGTGTACGTCGTCAGATCTTCTGGGACCGTTGGGCCGATTTTCTTAGAGAGGGTTCTCGCTCCCATTTGCGGAATGGCTTCGTGCAGCCGCTCGTGGTTGTAGTACTCGACGAAGCGAGCGAGGGCCTCCATCCGAGATCACCTTTTGCTGTTCACCCCGTTGGCACAGTACCGCCGCTAAAACGTGAGCGGCGCTGCGGCGGCTCGAACCCTCGTGGCTGCCCCCGTGCACCTGGGCGTGCGACTGCCTCGGGCGATTCAGCTCGCCGGTAACATCTAGTACCCTACGTTGCGTAGGATTTGCGCCACCAGGCGAGCGCCTCGCCCAGACTCTGCCGGTCGATCACCGTGATCGGCAACCGGGCTCGTGCCGCTCGCTCGCCGGAAGCTGCTCGTACAGCCGCATTGCCGATCTCCGCGTTTTGTCCCGTTTTTAGCGGCGCATTCACCGTCCGATTCGTGACGTTTTCACCGTCCTCTGGCGGCCACTGTGCTCGCCGACCCGGAGGTCGTGCGCGGTCTTCTCGCGGGAGCTGGGCTGGATGGCACGACGTGGCGATCCCAGAGGTCCTTCGAACGCGCATGTACGCGTACATGTAGGGGGCGCTCTTGTGCCACGTAGTGCCACGTAGTGCCAAATGGGGCCGGCTCGTGCGCCGATTTTGGGCCGTTTTCGGGACACTAGAGTACGCTGCAGGAACAATGGATGCGGGGTGGCCGCCAAACGCTGGCGAGCACACGAAGCGACCGTCCGATCGGCCACGTAGTGCCAAATGGGGGCGGCTGGCGCCCGATTTTTGCGCGTTTTGGGGACACTTTCAGCGTCCGAATCGGGACATCTTCAGCGTCCGCTCAGATCAGTCCGCTCGATCGCCGTGCTCCCGCTGGACAACCTCGGCAGCCGAGGCGGCGTCCCCTCTCACTTTACAAGTGGTATCGTTATGTGGGGCAGGTCATCTTCGCGTAGTTCCCCTCCGCTCGTCTACCATGCGTGCACCGCGCGGCGGAGCGATCGGTATTCGGACTTGAACTGCCTTACGCGATGCCCGTTCCCTCCCGAGGGGTGCGGAAAGCCGCGGAGGATTCTGGACGACCGGTGGAAGCCAAGATGGGCGAGCGCGTCCTCCACGGCGCGGCCGAGGGGCACAATCAGGGCGTTGGGCAGCTGTACCAGCTCCGACGGTAGGTTGGCCTTGGCGATCTCGGTGAGCATTCGCGAGTTCCGCACCTTCGGCGAACCGCTGTAGTTCCGCTGGTCCTTCAGGATGGGGTAACGCAGTACCGACGTGGAATGGAGTCGTTCCGATATGTCACCGAACAGCGCGGCCGTAGTGGCCAGACCCAGACGTTCGGCCAGCCCGATCTTGTCGAGCATGTCGACCAGATTCCTGCGCATCGGTCCCGCAAACGCCACCCGCCGCCGGATCTCGACGAAGAGCTCCGGGGGTTGCCAACCTTCGGCAAGGAGTGTCCGGGCTTCTTGGAACGCGAGTACCATCTGCGACAAACCTGGGGTGAGTCCGACAACGACGACTTGAGCATCGGGGGTGACACCGTGGAGTGGCGCGTAGAATGCCTCCAGCCGACCTTCGCGAGCCATCAGGAAGGCGGAGACGAGTACGTCCGAGGCGGTGGGGACAAGCGGCAGCGAGCGTATCGTCTTCTCGTAGTTGTCAAAGCTGCGGTCTAGCGCGGGGGACCTCTTCCCCAGCGGGTATGCGACCCGACTCATGAGGATCGGCTCGTCGAGAGATACGCACCCCAAAACGGGCCAAAATCGGGGCACGAGCCGGCCCATTTGGCACTACGTGGCACTACGCGGCACTACGTGGCACAAGAGTGCCCCCTACATCTAGTGGTGCACCCCCGCTATCCTAGCCGCGCCCCCGCGCTTGTGTTGTTCGACGTCTGGGAGGACGCTGAAAATATCACGGGCATGGGGCGGGAGCTCGCGCGCCACGAATCGGACGGTAAAAGCGCCGCCAAAAACGGGACAAAACGCGGCGCCAGGCGAGCATTAGCCGGCCGCAATTGGCACTACGCGGCACTACGTGGCACAAGATCAACCCCTACATGTAGTGGTGGGGGGTTGTGCCCTCTCTTCCGAAGGGGTGTGCATTCTTGGGTTTAGGCCCGATCTGCACCGGGTGCAGGGGGCCGTGGCGACCTGGGTCAAAACGGGGGAAAACCCGGCGGCCGCGAGGCGCGCAGGAGGGAAACGAGGCGGCATGCAGGGCCCGTGCGGCTGCGCGCGCGGCACCCCCTTTTAGGTAGGGGGATTATTTCTCCAGCGCTTTCATCCCACCCCCGCACTACGTGGCACAACATCTTTTACCTAGTCGCAGAAGCAGCTCGGTTCCGGTTCCTCTTCGTCGAACAGGCTCTTCTGGCGAGTGTACGTCGTCAGATCTTCTGGGACCGTTGGGCCGATTTTCTTAGAGAGGGTTCTCGCTCCCATTTGCGGAATGGCTTCGTGCAGCCGCTCGTGGTTGTAGTACTCGACGAAGCGAGCGAGGGCCTCCATCCGAGATCACCTTTTGCTGTTCACCCCGTTGGCACAGTACCGCCGCTAAAACGTGAGCGGCGCTGCGGGCGGCTCGAACCCTCGTGGCTGCCCCCGTGCACCTGGGCGTGCGACTGCCTCGGGCGATTCAGCTCGCCGGTAACATCTAGTACCCTACGTTGCGTAGGATTTGCGCCACCAGGCGAGCGCCTCGCCCAGACTCTGCCGGTCGATCACCGTGATCGGCAACCGGGCTCGTGCCGCTCGCTCGCCGGAAGCTGCTCGTACAGCCGCATTGCCGATCTCCGCGTTTTGTCCCGTTTTTAGCGGCGCATTCACCGTCCGATTCGTGACGTTTTCACCGTCCTCTGGCGGCCACTGTAGCTCGCCGACCCGGAGGTCGTGCGCGGTCTTCTCGCGGGAGCTGGGCTGGATGGCACGACGTGGCGATCCCAGAGGTCCTTCGAACGCGCATGTACGCGTACATGTAGGGGGCGCTCTTGTGCCACGTAGTGCCACGTAGTCCACGTAGTGCCAAATGGGGCCGGCTCGTGCGCCGATGTTGGCCCGTTTTCGGGACACTAGAGTACGCTGCAGGAACAATGGATGAGATGTAGGGGGTACTCTTGTGCCACGTAGTGCCAAATGGGGGCGGCTGGCGCCCGATTTTTTGCGCGTTTTGGGGACACTTTCAGCGTCCGAATCGGGACATCTTCAGCGTCCGCTCAGAGCAGAGCCCACCGTGGCACTTAGCGGCACCTCGTGGCACAAGAATTCGGCCACTAGATGCCACTAGATGTAGTCGATTTGCGGGCAGCTGCGGGAACAGTGCGGCGCTGTCTGGAGAACGCTCTTCAAGCTCGCGGCCGGGCAAGGAGCCTAGTGCGTGTGATTATCACCATTCGTGCCACGTAGTGCCACTATAACTCGCACTCCGGGCCGCGCGGCACCCCGTTCTCTGAGCCGGAAACTCGTCCGAACCGTGCCATTAAACCTGTCCCCTCAGAGCCGCGTCCCGTTAGACGGAAGTCCCACTAGGATCCTTAGGTCTTCTCCCGCCCAAAGGAAGAACTTGACAAGAATCGAGAGATTCTTCGGGTCGAGGGCGCTCGGTTCATTACCTACGATGAGCTGATCGACAACGCCGAAAGCAGCTACGCTGAGTACCTGGAGCGACATCAAAAGGCACGGCGCCTCGTCGACCTAGACGTTCCGCTCGTGGCCCGGACTGGCGGGCGGAAGCGCGTGTCATGGACGATGCTCTGAATCGCTGGTTCGCCCTGCAGTCGATCCTTGAGAGGGGCGAGTGGATCGCGCGGGGGCGGGTGTACCGGCTGCTCTGGCTGGATGAGGCCGGCAAGCCCTGGGCTGCGGTCGTGAAGCGCACCGGCAACGACGAGGCCTACCTGCAGTCGTATCGGCGGGCTCGAGCGCGACAGGTTGCCGCATGGACAGCACAGAAGGAGACCCCGGGGGGAATAGGAGCAAATCGGACGTCGCGTTACCTTGCCGTACCTGAAGGAGCTGGGGGGACCCGACAGCAAGAACTGCTCCCGCTCTATACCGTCAGGGCCGCGGCAAGATACTTCGGAAGGTGACACCGTACGGGCGGGTCATGTCATCGGCGCAAACGCTCCCGGCTCGATCCTGCGCGGACGAGGCGCTCGAGAGGCGGATCGTGGAAGTCACTCAAGCAAGCAGCAAGATTCGAAGGTACCTGCGTCCTTCCTTGGTGACCTCGAACTTCGCGTCCCCACCCGTGTAGTGGACGACGACCCCGGCGTAACCCGCGTCCGTAAGGTCGTCGATGATGGCCTCGGTGTACGAAATCGACTTGCCAAGATTCCCAGCAAGGATCGAAACGGTAGCCGCCCCGCCGTCCGCCATGCGAACAAGGGCTTGCTCTGCATCCGCCTGAAGGCGTTGTGGTTCGTTTCGGTCAACCAAGCCAGCACCCTCCATCATGTAGCGCACCCGATTCTCGCTGCGTGGGTAGGCCGGCAGTCAGGGCCGACCACGCTAACGCGGAGCCCCGTGCGACCGAGCGTCGTGAAACCGCGTTACTCGACCTTCGTTCACGGGAGCTGCTCGTTAGGCGTCGTCGTCGCCAGCGCGCAGACGTCCGATGAGTTCAGATTCCTCGAGAAGGTCGGCGTGGGCACGCGCTTCGTGATCGCGGCACAGCCACCATCCGATAGCTGCGCCTGCGGCGAAGAGCACGGCCCCCACAGCGCTCAGCAAAGACATCCACTACGAATATCGCAATCTTCCGCTCCCCCGTAAAACTTTCGCACGGTCGCGGATTTGGCGGGAATTCGGACCGGGGGACCTGATACTGCCGGGCCTCGGGGCGTAGCGCAGCCTGATAGCGCGTCTGAGGGGGGTTCAGAAGGTCGCCGGTTCAACCGGTGCTATCCGGGGCGATCCGTTCCCGCGTGACGCGGTGAGAGCCTCACCACATCGCGATCGGCGAGCCGGTTGACCCCGTCGCTCCCTCGATCGGCACCGGGGTGTAGATGTAGGCGAACTGGTAGACGCCCCTCGACGCGAGCTCGGTCAGGCTCAGGTTCTCATGGTTCATGATTCCATGGCGCGCTTGTAGGAACGAGTGCACGCAGAACACGCAGTCGGGGTCGGGGTTGGGAACTGCCTCGACGGGCCACGTGTCCCCGCCCGTCACACCGGCCCGGCCCTCCGAGAGCCAGCGCGCGACCTCCA
The DNA here is from genome assembly GCA_965226855.1 of Myxococcota bacterium. Taxonomy (GTDB): domain Bacteria; phylum Myxococcota_A; class UBA9160; order SZUA-336; family SZUA-336; genus JAUXJB01. The sequence continues at coordinate 202,519 of CBDDEE010000021.1, forward strand.
TGCCGATGCCCGGGGCGCCCTCGTTGTACTTGTCGTTGTCGACGACCCAGTACTTCTCCCAGCCCGTCCGGAACAGGACGACGTCGCCGGGCATGAGCTCGAAGTCCACCATCCCCTGCCTCTCGAGCGCCGCCCTCACGTCGTCGAGTGTGATCACCTGTCCCACCTCCATCGCCTCGATGCCGCGGGCTGCCGCAACGTCGATCAGGACGCCGCGCGCGACGATGGGGTGGAGCGCCTGCGTGCCGAGCTTCTGGAGTCCGTACGGACCGTCCATCTGCTCCGCGCTGAAGCCATTGTAGAAGCGCATCTCGGTCTTGTCGCCCGGAGCGCCGACCCGGACCCCGAAGTGTCCCAGCCCGTCTAACTGGGTGCCGACCTGGCCGATCTCGGTGGCTACGAACTCGTCGTACCAGATCCCGCGGTTCTCCCCCCCGACGGCCCCGGTCGGCGCCCCGATGATGCGCAGGGTGAACTGGCGGGAGCCGAAGAGCGGCATGTCCGCGGTGTAGGTGTGGCCGATGTTGAGCACGTTGCCGGTTTTGATCATGGCCAGGGCGCGATGAACGACCTCCGCCTTCGTGTACCAGTTCGTCGAGCCGGCCTCGTCGTCCTCGCCCCAGATGGGGTGCGGCCACCAGCGCTCGCCGAGTGGGGTCTCCATGCAGTCGCCATCCACCCAAGCCTTATCCTCCAGATGGCGGTACGCTTCGCAGTCTGCCCAGGCGAGGTCGGCGCAGGCGTTGGACACGAGGATCACGGCGAGGCTGAGGCGAAAGATCGGGCTCATTCGTGCGGCTCCTCGGGGAGAGTGTAGATCAGCGACGGAGCTACGTCAGCCTGTCTCCGAGTCGTGAGCGCTCAGCTCCGAGGAGTCAGCTCGAGGCCCTTCGAGACTGCCCTTGCTGCGCCAGTCTTCCAGCAGCATGAAGAAGGCCGAATCTTTGCCTTGATTTCATCTAACGGCGCATCTGCTGAGACGAGCACTTCGACCTGGAGTCGATTGAGGATTTGCAGCCCAGAGTCCCGCAGAGCTGGATCCTGGCATTGCAAGAGCCGGCGGTTGCGACAGGGCGATGTTGTTTAGAATCCCGTGACCCTTCAACAGCTTGCGGATAAAGCGTGCGTTTGGCAGCCCGGCGGTTGCGACGCGACTGGACGAGGATGTCGATGACGTAAGGTCTTAGTTTCCGGGGCTTTGCCGGAGTCGGTGCAACACGAGACGCGAGCGACGCGTCGCATTGTCGGTCTCGGCGCTCGATTTCCGGGGAAAGCGTTTGCGCCGCCCGCAAAGGTAGGCGGCGCTTCGACGCCGATCGAAAGCTCCATGCGCCTCTACAGGGAGAGCACGCTCTGGGCGACGGGACGCTTCCGGTACGCCTCGTCCCAGCGCGCCAGGTGCGCGAAGGCCGGATCGATTTCCACCTTTCCAAATCGGGCGAACTGGAGCGCCGCGGCGAGCGTGCAGTCGGCGACGGTCGGGCTCTGGCCGACCAGGAAGGGACGACCGTCCGCGAGCGCCGCATCCAGGAATCGCAATCCCTCGGGGAGGATCTCCCGGAACAGCTCCGCCACCTCGGGAACGGGCGGCAGGCCGCGCGGCGAGTTCGTGGCGTGCACGATGCGCACTACCGGGAGCAGCACGCCCAGGTCCGCCACGCGTTCGAGCTCGCGCACTCGAGCTCGTTCCCGCACGTCGCGTCCGATCAGGGGAGGCTCGGGAAAGCGCTCTTCCAGGTACTCGATGATCGCGAGCGACTCGATCAGGTTCGACCCATCGTCGAGCTCGAGCACCGGGAGCTTGCCGAAGGGGTTCCGGGCCAGGTGCTCGGGGCTCTTCTGCTCTCCCTCCAGCAGGTTCATCGACACCTGCTCGATCGGAACCTCGCCGCCGTCGGCGGCCTTTTCGGCCAGGTAGAGGCGGATCTTCGTCGGGTTGGGCGCGATATGGAACATGTAGAGCTTCATCGTGGTTCGATTCTACCTCTCCCCGCGAAGTTCCGATGAGCCGCTGAGGGCGCGGCGGAGGCCGAGTTCCTCACCGAGATATGGCAATTACCCCTCGTCCGCTGCGCGGATAAAATCGTGGAGGAGCGAGCGGCCCGGCCACCAAGGTCCTATGGACCCGACCTGAGCCTCGCCCTCTGGAGCTCCCCACGGACTCCAGTTGCATCCGTGTGCCCGAAGAAGCCTTTCGGCCAGACCTCTCGCAGTGCGACGAGTCTATGAGGGCTGCCCAGCGGCCGGATTTGGCCGTAGGCTCCCGGCTCTGGCCGACCCTGGTTCCGCCACGACGGGCCCTTTGCCCCGCCAAGCCTCGAGGGCACGCTCATGTATCCCGGGAACGCTGGCGGCTCCAACTGGGGCGGGATCGCGGTGGACCCAGGACGGCAGATCGCCGTCACCAACGTCATGGACCTCGCATCACATCGGCTACCGCGTGCAGCACAACCGCGCGCGCGGCCCGATGAAAGGAGGACTCCGCTTTCATCCCAGTGTCGATGAGGACCACGCGACTGCTCTGGCGAACCTCATGACCTGGAAGACGGCCGTCGTCGACGTGCCCTACGGTGGCGCGAAGGGCGGGATCAACTGCGATCCGAAGGAGCTCTCCAGGATGGAGCTCGACGCGATCACCCGTGAGTTCGTCGAACGCATCAAGGAGGTGATCGGTCCCACGATCGACATCCCCGCTCCGGATGTCAACACGAATCCCCAGATCATGGCCTGGATCATGGACGAGTACTCCAAGTACTACGGGTTCTCACCGGGCGTCGTGACGGGAAAGCCGCTGGATCTCTTTGGCTCGGAGGGTCGCGATGAAGCGACCGGCAGGGGCGTCATGCTCGCGCTCGAACAGGTTCTTGAGGATGGCGGGAGGTCGTTCGAGGGCCTCACCGTCGCCATTCAGGGCTTCGGAAACGTCGGCAGTCATGCAGCACGCCTCATCGCTGAGAGGGGCGGACAGATCGTCGCCGTGGGAGACCATCTGGGTGGTGTGCACGCCCGTGACGGTCTGGACGTTCCGGCGCTACTCGAGTACGCGCGGGAAGAACGGACCGTCGATGGTTTTCCTGGAGCTGATTCGTTCGAAAGCTCGGAAGTGATCACGTGGAATGCCGACGTCCTCATTCCCGCCGCGCTCGAAGACGTGATCACCAAGGAGAACGCGGCGGACATCCAAGCGCAGATCGTCGTCGAGGCGGCGAACGGTCCGACCACGCCCGAGGCCGATGAGATCCTGCACAAGCGCGGAATCACGGTTCTTCCGGACATCCTTGCGAACGCTGGTGGCGTGACGATGAGCTACTTCGAATGGGCGCAGAATATTCAGCAGTTTCGCTGGGAGCACGAACGAGTGAATGCGGAGCTCGAGAAGGTCATGCGTAAGGCGTATGGCGCCGTACGCGACGTCGCAAAGTCTCGAGGCCTGGACCTCCGCACCGCGGCATTCGTCCTCGCCGTTCAGCGCGTGGGCCGGGCGGCGCTCTCGAGGCAGCAGAGACGGCAGCCGATCGACCTCGACTGAGCCGTGGCGAACTCCTACCTCAGCGGCCCATCCGTCGTAGGACCTTGTACGCTTCGTCAAACTTGCCGAGCCCTGCATCCGTGCAAACCCCGCACCGGGGGAATCCGCCGGACGCTTCGCGCCCAGCTGGCGCGCGGAAACTGCGGCAGCGCAGGCCGCGTTTCCGGCCCCGACGACGATCACATCGTAAGAGTCCATGCGGCCTCCGGTAGCGCTCAGCTCGAATCGCCGGCGTATCTCTTGGCGCGGGCGAGATGGTCCGCGGTGCGGACGATCTCTTCGCGTTCCGAGAAAGAGGTCATGCGATCCGAGATCGCCTGTGTGTTTCCGTCGCGGCGGATGCTCGCCAGCGCCTCGTTGATCGCGAACAAGGCCGCCCGCTGTAAATCGGATGGGACGATCACAACGCGATACCCCAGCGCGTTCAGCCGCGCCAGCTTCACCACGGGTGTCTTCCCACCGTGGAACATGTTGATGAGCTTGGGGTACGGAAGGGCGTGGGCGATTGCTTCAATCTCGCGCTCCGTGGTCGGTGCCTCCACGAAGATCATGTCGGCGCCAGCTTCCATGTACCGATGGGCCCGCTCCACGACGGAGTCGAACGTCTCCACGGCAAGCGCATCCGTCCGCGCCACAATCACGAAATCGGCAGCGCGGCGTGCGTCGCACGCGGCGTGTAGACGCTGGACCATTTCCGCTGGGCTGACCACGGTCTTGTCCTCGTAGTGGCCGCACCGCTTGGGAAAGACCTGGTCCTCGATATGAAGGCCGGCCACGCCTGCATCCTCGAACATCCGGACGGCGCGGTGGACGTTCAGCGGGCCGCCGTATCCCGTAGCCGCATCCGCAAGCACCGGGATCTGAACCGCGGCGGTGATACTTCTCACCGTGCCTACGACCTCGTCCACGGAGAGGAGGTTCAGATCCGGCAGTGCCGCGCTTCGAGAGATGGCACCCCCGCTGGCGTAGACCAGCCGAAACCCCGCGCGCTCGACCATGCGGGCGGAGAGCCCGTCCCAGACCCCCGGCGCGACCAGCGCGTTGTCCCGTTCGATCAATCGGCGCAGAGAGGAAGCGGCGGTCACGACGCGACCCCGCTTTATCGGTCCCGGTCTCGTCTCTCGATTTCCGGGGGGAGCGGTTGCGCCGACGGCTTCCTAGTGGGTGTTCCGTTTACGCTACAGTGGCCACCCATGGCCGTTTGCGAAGCGCTCGACGGCCAAAGAACCGGGTATTCTCCGCGATCTAAGTCGGGCCGCGTCATGCCCAGGGATCTTCGATCTAGACCCGTTCCAGAGTGCACGCTCTGGTACGCAAGTAACCAACTACCGGCATCCGCCCTCGTCTCCTCGGGAGCTACGAGGTCGGTCTTTCCTCATTTGGGATGCAGTCACGATTGCCGCCTGACTCGAGCTGAGACCACGATCCCGAGTACCGGCTCCCTCGAGGAACGCCAACTTGACAGTACCGGTCAAATCGGTGTCAGGTCAGAACGCAGCTTGTCTTCCCTATACCCTCTCAGAACGGCGTCGGATCCACGAATCGCCTAAGAACGTTGTCGGTGATTCGCGAAACGTTGTTCTCGTAGTCGTTGTGCGAGAGGCTTCCGGCCCAGGCAATCGAGCTCGCGGAGAACACCGCTCCACCGCCCGGAATCTCGTAGAACACCATATCGGCGCGTACCAGCTCGCTCTGAGAGCCGCTGATGGCAGGGGAGTTGATGAGGATCTCGTCGCAGACGACAAGATAGGTATCGGTGTGGCCCTCCGAGGAGGCCAGGACCAGCGCATTGGCCGGCGTTCCGAGCAGCCGATCCGCCCGGTCGAGCTCGAGCCCGGCCGCGCCGCCACCGACGAGTCCGAAGTCGCCGATCCGCTTGTCGTCCCCAACCCCTTCGAAGATCCAGCTCGCCCGCGGATCGAAGCTGTCGGGCTTGCGGAGGTAGTACGAGGAGATGTCGAAGCCCTGGGCGGAGAAGCCGGTACCCGCAATCATCTGCGGCGGCAAGCCCTGGCGCCGCCACAAGCCGCCGTATTCCCCAGTGAAGCTGTGGTAGTACTCCCCGGGCTCGGCCGCCCAGGCGCGGATGCCGTCCTCGGCCCGGCGCACCTCGATGACGCCCGGCTTGTCGGGGTGGTATGCGATCCGCCAGTACCACCCGTTGGCGCCGAGGTACATCAGCCGTCCGCCGCGCTTCTCGTATGTGGCGAGCGCATCCCACATCGGCGTCGACCAGTACTCCGGATGGGTGCCGGTCAGGACCACGCGATAGGGGGCGAGCACATCGAGACCTTCGTAGTGCAGATCCTCGTCGGTGACCACATCGTAGCTGTGCCCCTTGGCCTCGAGCCAGTCGGTGATGTGGGTGTCGGCGTTGAACTGCCACAGAGCGGAGCCGGCGCCACCGAGCCACATTGTGTACTTCGGGCGCATGTTGAGGATCGGGCGCAGGCGCGACGAGTAGCACACGCCGCTGCCGTCTGAGTGCGTGTCGTAGTTCGATGCGCCGTACTCGCGGTGCTCGTTGAGGAACACGTCTTCGGGCGAGAACGTGGCGATCCGGCCGCTGAGTAGCTGGGCGAGCGGCGCGTCCGTCGCCATATGCTCGTTCGCGTAGGCCATGTAGCTCGCGGTCGGCAGCAGGAACGCGATATCGGCGCTGGCGATCCCGCGCTTTGGGCGCACGCAGAAGGGTATGTAGTCCTCCGCGTCCCCGGACTGCAGCCGTGCTGCGTAGATACCGCTGCGCAGGCCCTGTGGAATCGTCCATTCGAAGTCGACGTCCCAGCCGGCGTCGTAGATGTCGTCGTCGTGAAAGTGGATGGCGCCGTACTGCTCGGGCGCATGCCGCCACGACATCTCCTCACCCGTCCAGTTGTGACCCTTCATCCCGCGGGCGGGCAGGTTGATGGTCTCGCCGTGCGACCCGCTCCCCGAGATGTCCGTCACCATCTCCGAGGAGATATCGCAGGAGAAGTCCCACGCCGCCGCCATTGCGCTCTCCAATGCGCTCGGCACCGGTCCCTGCTTGAGCGCCTCGATCTCGATGCGACTCAGGACCCGGTTCGCCAGGCGCGGGCTGTCGAGCTTGCCATTGAAGTGTCCGCCGCACACGACGCGCCCCTCGACGGTAGCCTCGTAGTGGGCGGCCATGATCAGCGGCGCGTCGTTCTTGGCGACTGCCTGGAGCGACGACTCCTTGTGGACGGTCGCGGTGGAGTCGATCGTGGCGTATTCCACGAGCGGCTCCTGATAGAGGCAGACCTCCCTGCTCGTCGCATCGTAGCTCGCCGCGACCACGTACCACTCGCGCGCGAGGAGTGCCTTCCCACTGCTGATGGACTCCGTCTTACTCGACCCATCGCCCAGCAACAGGGCCGCCGCCCCCAGCTCGTCGATGATCAAGGCGAAGCCGCGCTTGGAGCTCTCCGACCACTTGCCGATCAACGACTGCCGCCCCTTCTCGGGCGTGGTCGGCCAGACCATCGCCTGCAGCGTGAAGCTCGACAGCGCTCCAAGGACGGGGCTGTCCGGCACGAGCACGTAGGATCCCGCGTAGACATCCTGCTTTCTCCCCCGATGCTCGTCGCCCCCCACCCCGGCGATCACCTTCTCCTTGAGTCCGGGACCCTCAGGGTTGAGATCCCCGTGAATGATCCGCACGAGGTCGGCCCGGTAAGACGTCGGCCCGTCACAGCTCACCATGAACCGTATCGTGTCACCGGGAACCGCGCTGATCTTGTCGCTGTAGCCGACAATCTTCTTCATGCGTCGAACCTGAACCGCGGCCCTTAATCGGCCAGCTCTTGGCCGGTGTGCTTCTTCCAGCGCAGCTTGAACACGTGCCGTTCCGCGTCGTCGATCGAGCTGAACACCTGATCTTCGAGAAGCCTGATCGGTTGGCCCCGCTGCCCGGTCAGCTGGCCAAGAACCCACTCTTCGTGTGGCTTGCTGCAGATCAGCACGTACTTATCCTGCATGGGTTCGCCTCGAAACACGTTGAGCACTTTCTGCAGGGCCGGGCTGTGATGACCGATGGGCTTCGCCCGGAACTCGTCCGCCAGGGGCCTGTCGCTGGAGCTGACCTTGTACACCGCTCCGATCTCTCCCTTGTCTACTCCGAGTAGCATCTCATTCTCTAGGGCGAGCGCCAAGCGCAGACTCCGGGCTCAGGCTCCAAGATGGTGTCTCCAAACAGGAATTCGTCACGAACCAAGCGTCCACCTGCTCCAGGCGAAGGACCGACCGGAGGCGAAGTTGGCGTTGCCCTTATGGCGGATGGTCTGAGGGGACGCTGATAATGTCCCGATTCGGACGATGAAAGTGTCCCGAAAACGGGCAAAAATCGGGGCACGAGCCGGCCCCATTTGGCACTACGTGGCACTACGCGGCACTACGTGGCACAAGATCAACCCCTACATGTAGTGGTGGGGGGTTGTGCCCTCTCTTCCGAAGGGGTGTGCTCCTGCCAGGTCGGCGCGGGCGGGGTGGCCGCCGAGTCCTTGAGATCGGCGCCGGCGCTGAACGCGCGGCCCGCCCCGCTCACGATCACCACTCGGACCTCCTGCTGGCGGTCGAACCAGTGCGCCGCTTCGGTGAGCTCGCGCGTGATCGTGGGGCCGAGGGCGTTCAGACGCTCCGGGCGGTTCAGGATCAGACGCCCGATCGGGCCCTCCGTCTTGACGATGAGGGTCTCGAACTTCATCGCGGCGCTACGCGCGGTCGCCGATGTCGCCGGCCACGCCGCCGCCACTAGATGACCCGCGACCTCCTGAACGGCCCTGCGCCCACCCGTCCGCCGGGAAGGTTCGAAGAGCGATGATAGCTACGAACGCGGCGATGACGACGCGCATCCCTGGTCGCTCCTCTCTGTTCCCTGAGCAGTATATCGGCCGAGCAGCGGCAGGGCTGCGATCAGGGAACGAAAAGAGAGAGAAAGGAAAAGAGAAGACCACAGCGCGCTATTGATCTCACGCCTTCGCCTGATGTCAGGCTCACCTCTTCGTCCGTCGTCGTGGTGTGCCCGGCTCTACCCCCTCATCAGGAGGCTCAGCGTACCGGCGGCAGCCGATGGTTTACCAGACTAGACCTAGTGCTCGAGGCTTGTTTCCAGCTCGCTCAGCCGGGCTTCATCAGGGACGGAACGTGGGGGGTCAGCGTGCGCCGGATCGAAAGCGAAGAGCCCTCCACCAGGCGGAAATCGGGGCACGAGCCGGCCCCATTTGGCACTACGCGGCACTACGTGGCACAAGATCAACCCCTACATGTAGTGGTGGGGGGTTGTGCCCTCTCTTCCGAAGGGATGTGCATTCTTGGGTTTAGGCCCGATCTGCACCGGGTGCAGGGGGCCGTGGCGACCTGGGTCAAAACGGGGGAAAACCCGGCGGCCGCGAGGCGCGCAGGAGGGAAACGAGGCGGCATGCAGGGCCCGTGCGGCTGCGCGCGCGGCACCCCTTTTAGGTAGGGGGATTATTTCTCCAGCGCTTTCATCCCACCCCCGCACTACGTGGCACTACGTGGCACAACATCTTTTACCTAGTCGCAGAAGCAGCTCGGTTCCGGTTCCTCTTCGTCGAACAGGCTCTTCTGGCGAGTGTACGTCGTCAGATCTTCTGGGACCGTTGGGCCGATTTTCTTAGAGAGGGTTCTCGCTCCCATTTGCGGAATGGCTTCGTGCAGCCGCTCGTGGTTGTAGTACTCGACGAAGCGAGCGAGGGCCTCCATCCGAGATCACCTTTTGCTGTTCACCCCGTTGGCACAGTACCGCCGCTAAAACGTGAGCGGCGCTGCGGGCGGCTCGAACCCTCGTGGCTGCCCCCCGTGCACCTGGGCGTGCGACTGCCTCGGGCGATTCAGCTCGCCGGTAACATCTAGTACCCTACGTTGCGTAGGATTTGCGCCACCAGGCGAGCGCCTCGCCCAGACTCTGCCGGTCGATCACCGTGATCGGCAACCGGGCTCGTGCCGCTCGCTCGCCGGAAGCTGCTCGTACAGCCGCATTGCCGATCTCCGCGTTTTGTCCCGTTTTTAGCGGCGCATTCACCGTCCGATTCGTGACGTTTTCACCGTCCTCTGGCGGCCACTGTAGCTCGCCGACCCGGAGGTCGTGCGCGGTCTTCTCGCGGGAGCTGGGCTGGATGGCACGACGTGGCGATCCCAGAGGTCCTTCGAACGCGCATGTACGCGTACATGTAGGGGGCGCTCTTGTGCCACGTAGTGCCACGTAGTCCACGTAGTGCCAAATGGGGCCGGCTCGTGCGCCGATTTTGGCCCGTTTTCGGGACACTAGAGTACGCTGCAGGAACAATGGATGCGGGGTGGCCGCCAAACGCTGGCGAGCCTGCGCGCGCGGTACCCCCTTTTAGGTAGGGGGATTATTTCTCCAGCGCTTTCATCCCACTCCCGCACTACGTGGCACTACGTGGCACAAGGCGGTTGCAACGCCGCACGAACGCAATCACAACGCCGCCGAAGGGCGCGGCAGAAAGCGAGAGGATAGGTCGCTACCTCATGGTTTAAGCCCCCAAGGGGAGGTGTGGGCGCTCCCCCCCCCACCACTACATGTAGGGTGGACTCTTGTGCCACCCAGTGCCGCCCAGTGCCACGTAGTGCCAAATGGGGCCGGCTCGTGCCCCGATTTTCGCCCGTTTTAGGGACATTTTCAGCGTCCGAATCGGGACATTTTCAGCGTCCTCTCAGACGTACCGGGAACGGCGATCCCTTCTGGCGCGAATGTAGGCCCGAGCGCGGTCGACGTGCACTGGACCGGTTCACCGAGTCGTCGAGCGCGGCCCTCTTGGACTGAGACTAACCAGATGATCGTTGAGAGCCTCGGCCGGGGTTCTCCAGCCGAGGGTCTTGCGGGGTCGGGTGTTGAGGGCAGCAGCAACGGCTGCGAGGTCGTCGGCGCTGTGCTTGCTCAGGTCGGTGCCCTTCGGAAAGTACTGGCGTAGCAGACCGTTGGTGTTCTCGTTCGTGCCGCGCTGCCAGGGGCTGCGCGGGTCGCAGAAGTAGATCGCCAGTCCGGTGTCGATGCGAAGCTGGGCGTGCTCGGCCATCTCAGCGCCCTGGTCCCAGGTCAGCGACCTGCGCAGCTGGTCGGGCAGCGATGTGATCGAGGTGGCGATCGCATCGCGGACAGCCTCCGCACCGTGCCCGGCCAGAGCAGGGCCATTCTTGACCCTGGGCTGGCCGTGTCCCTCCAAGCGGGGCAGGTGCAGCAACATGGTGAACCGGGTGGTGCGCTCGACGAGGGTCCCGATCCCGGAGCTGTCCACTATGTCTTCCGCCTTCTGTGTGGCATTCTTCGTTGCGCATGCAATTACTTTCCTTTCATTCATAAACCCCCGGGGAACCTAAAGTTGGAGAATTGTCCCTATCGACGCACATCGACGAGCGCGCTCGCTGGCTCCGGTCGGAGTGTTCTGGGAGGACGGTGAAAGCGTGGCAAAAACCGCGGCATCCGACGGCCGTAGGTGGCACCAGGCGGCACTACGCGGCACCTCGTGGCACAAGGGAGACCACTAGAGATAGTGGGTGTGGGGACGCCGCCTCGGTGCTTCTGAAAATGCGCCGCCCCCGAAGCCCGCTGGGTCAATTTGCGAACTGGGGGGTTGGCGCTGCGGAGACGGCAGCGATGATGCCTTCTTAGTATGAGATGGTGAAGCTTCAAAACGAGATCGCCGACGCGTTCCTCGCGAAGCTCAAGGCGTCCCCGGACGTCAAGCCGAAGATGATCTGCGAGATCCGGAAGCTCCTCTCCAGCAACAAGAAGCTCAAGGCCGATGACCTCGTGAAGGTGTTTTCGCCACCCACTGGCGGCGACGTCAAGTGATCAAGCTCGAATCCGTCCATATCGAATGGGCGAGGGGTATCGCCCACAAGCTTGACCTGGATCTACAGCGGCGACGTCAAGTGATCAAGCTCGAATCCGTCCATATCGAATGGGCGAGGGGATCGCCCACAAGCTTGACCTGGCTACATTGCTGCAGAGGACCTTCGCCATCTCAGGCCCGAATGGCTCAGGAAAAAGCGCGGTTATCGACACCATCGAATTCGCGCTTACAGGCCAGATTGGCAGGCTTGCAGGGATCGGCACCAAGGGCCTCTCCGTCACGGAGCACGGCCCTCATGTCGACAAGACGAAGTTCCCGGATGCGGCGTTCGTTGCGGTTCGCCTCTTCATTCCCGAACTCGGCAAGTCCGCCACCATCACACGGAAGTTCAAGTCCCCGAAGAAGCCCACGATCGAGCCTGCCGACGACGATGTGAAAGCCGCGCTCGCGGCGATAGAGGATCACCCGGAGATCACGCTCAGCCGCAGGGACATCATTCGCTTCATCCTCGTCGAGCCGAGCAAGCGCTCCGCTGAGATTCAGACCCTTCTCAAGCTGGATGAGATCGGCGAAACCCGAAGCGCTCTCAATACGGCGCAGAATCGACTCCAGGCCACTCACAGCTTCGAGTCCGCACAGATGAAATCAGATGCCGACGCCCTGCAGCTTCACCTTCAGATCGAAGCCCTCTCCGCCGACGAGCTTCTCACCGCAGTCAACAAGCGCCGGAAAGTCCTCGATTTTCCAGCAATCGAGGAGCTAACTGCCGAGACCTCTCTCGCCGCGGGGCTGGCAGAAACCGCAAAGGCATCCGAATTCAACAAGGAATCAGCCCTTCGAGACCTGAACGCCCTAGCCGACGCTGCTCAAGCGTTTCCGGAACTTTGCAAGACCGACGCCGGCCAGATCGTGAGCGATCTCGCGAAACTGGAGGCAGAGTCGGCCCTTCTGGCCGCTCTCCAGCGCCGGTCCTTTATCGAGAAGGGGCTGGAACTCGTAGACGGCCCCGAATGCCCGCTCTGCGATATGCAGTGGGAGGACGAAGAGCTTCTCCGGAGCCACTTGCAGGCCAAGCTCGCCAAATCGGAAGAGGCCCGAGTCCTCCAGGAGTCTCTCCGCAGCAAGGGCTCTGCGATCTCGGAAGAGCTGATCCGGATCGTGGGGCTTATCGGACCCGTGCACAAACTGGCACAGGCTGAGGGACAGGCCGAATTCTGCGAACTCCTCGCAGCGTGGAAGACCGATCTCGACGAGCTGAGGCCCAAGCTCGGCACGATCGATGGTCTGACCGGCCTCAAGGACCGTATGATCAGCGGTTGGGTAAACGCCCCCGGGGCGCTTTCCGAAAGCCTGGAGAGCCTCACCGATAAGGTGAAGGATAAGCCCGACCAGAGCGCAGCTCTCAACGCCCAGACGTTTCTAACGACCTCCCAGATTCGCCTCGACGACTACAGAACTGCGATGCGCAAGGAAAAGCTCGCAGGCACGGCGGCCGCGTCCGCCAAGGCCGCCTACGACACCTATTGCAGCGTCTCCGAGGGGGCCCTCAACACCCTCTACGAAGAGGTGCAGGATGACTTCAGCGCCTTCTACAGAGAGCTAAACGGGAACGACGAGGCCACATTCGCCGCGAAGTTCACTCCAAGCGAGAGCAAGCTCGACCTAGAGGTAAACTTCTACGAGCGGGGCCTGTTTCCGCCCGGGGCCTACCACAGCGAAGGCCATCAGGACGGCATGGGCGTCTGTCTCTATCTCGCCCTGATGAAGCGTCTTTTCGGCGATCGCTTCAGCCTCGCGCTTCTCGACGACGTGGTCATGTCGGTCGACTCCGGCCATCGCTACGAGTTCTGCAAGCTGCTCAAGAAGCACTTTCCCGACACGCAGTTCATCATCACTACCCACGACCGCCTCTGGGCGGAGCAGATGAAGTCGGCAGGGCTTGTGACGTCCAAGACGTCGATCGCCTTCCATAGCTGGACGATCGACACCGGGCCGCTGGTCGAATCGAACGAAAAGATCTGGGTCGAAATCGATCAGGCACTGGCCACGGGCAAGGTTGAGGTCGCAGCCGCCGCGCTCCGCCACCATCTGGAATACGTCTCTCGTCATCTCGCCGACCAGCTCGGGGCCAATCCACAGTTCCGCGCGGACGGCGACTATGAGCTGGGCGAGCTGCTGCCGAGCGTCCTGGCCCGCATGGACAGATTGCTGGGCAAGGCAGCCGAGGCCGCCCAGTCGTGGGCGAACGAGACAAAGAGGGACGCCATCTCGCACCACCGGACCTCCCTCTCAGCCTCCAAGCGCTCGACCGCCGTGGAGCAGTGGGCCGTCAACAAGGCCGTGCACTACAACGAGTGGACCAACTTTGGAAAGAAGGACTTCGAGCCCGTCGTGGCGGCGTTCAAGGACGTGCTCGACCGGTTTCGTTGCGAGACCTGCGACTCGTGGCTCTACGTTACTCCGAGACGCGGACCCTCCGAGTCTCTCCGCTGCACCTGTGATGCAATCAGCTTCAACCTGAAGCCCGCTCGCGATCGATGACTCCTGATCCGCTAGCACGTCGCGCGCAGGGGACGGCTTGATTCTCGAACGCGAGACCACGGGAAACCTGGCGCTGGTGCGATCCCGACGAGGCACGAGGGAACTGCTCGACCAAGGCTAGCAAGACCCAAGTCCCGAGCGCGACAGCGGCGGGTGGTCTGGGAGGACGCTGAAACTGGGGCTAATCGGACGGTAAAAGCGCAGGTCGGCAGCGTAGAGCCGGTCCCCTGAGCGGCATCACGCGGCATAAGACGGCCGTAGGTGGCACTAGCCGGCACTACGTGGCACCGGGAGAGTCTGCAGGCGCATGTGATCTCACCGCCGGCTCGGCGAGCAGCTCGAAGTCGTCTGAGAAATCGAAGCTGGCCGATTGGCGGCGCTTTCAACGTCCTCCCAGAGTATTGTTGCGAAGTCGGTGCAGCCGGCGTCGAGGCAGCGCGGCCTGGTTCGCTTTACTCCCGCCGTGTCGAGGACTGCACAGACGCCGTTTGAGAGGGGCAGGTTTGATCGACGCAAAAGACGAAATAGGCCCATGCCGTCTGATCAAATCACCGCGCTAGCTGCAATCAGCGAATCCGAGGTGACGACATGGTGACACGCGAGAGAACTTATCTTGAGCCTCCTCACGCAGGTCGCCAAACCGCTCTCAAAAACGGTCTTTGTGAAGCTCGTCTTCCCGCTACGCCTACTTCGAGGCGCAGAACTGGGGGGGTCGGCGACGCTCTTGGAGTTGCTTCTAGGGTGAGCGTGCAGGGTACGCCGTTGGCGGGGCGCCTGCGCCTTTTTCGAGGCTTGGCCGTTCCGTCGGACCGCGCGGGAGCCGTAACGACGGATATCGAGACGAACGGTCTTCCCGCGGATCGCGGCAGCTGGCGGATGACCTGGGATCCGCCCGGCGGGGACGCGGTGTCGGACGAAGTGGGATCTTTCGCGGTGTGCGCGTGCGGGGACTTCGACGGTGCCGTCTACTATGCGTGTAAGCACAATCGCTCAGGCGCGAACGATACACCGCTCGTCGTCGAGTTCGAGTCCGATCCAGTGGAGGTGGCCGTCGACGGCCGGGACTTTCTGTGCACGGTGTTCCAGTCCGGCAAGGGTGCGCTGGCACGCAACGTCGTCGCGCAGGCGTTCGGTGGTCGCGCGCTGGTATATCTCGATGAAGCATGGCGTGCGACCGACCAGCCTCGCCGGATCGAACTGTGCCGCGAGGCGCGCCATGATCCGGAGGTGGTTCGTGCGCATTATGCAAACCGGCTGGTGCTGGGCGGCCGACACTCGACGCGGTTCCGCAGCGCGTTCTTCGTGAGAGCGCCAGTGGCTGCGGCGCTGGTGACTGCGATCCATCGGCCGGAAAATGGCCGGCCAGCGCCGGCGGCTGACGCGGAGTTGCGCGATGTGTTGGGACGGTCGCGCCGATAGGCGGGACGTCGCCAAGTGCGTGGACGCGATTCAAACGTCAACAACCCAGTTACGGCCGTCTAATGCCGCGGGGTGCCGACGTCGGCTTGTTTCCCGGGCTGTCAGCTTCCCCGCGCCGCGCCTCAATTGCGCAAGACCCCGGGCTCGATGAGCGCGTCCGCCAAGAAGCGGACCGCCGGCACGACAACTCCATCGCCTGTCAGATCCTTACTGATCGGCCTTGCCCGCGATCTGCGCGAAGCGAACGCGCGCGGCCAAATGGGCCGGCTCGTGGCCCGATTTTTTGCCCGTTTTGGGGACACTTTCATCGTCCGGAAAGGGACAATTTCACCGTCCCCCCAGACATGACCCGCGGAGTTCGTGGCGTGCTCGCGAAGAACAATCTCGTCGAGAAGATTTCACCCCCAGTAGTTTGTTCCACTGCTCATTGGTCGCATCCGCGATTGCGGGTCGATCGATGGCAGTGGGCCCCAGGCCAGCATTGTTGATTAGAGCATCGACTTGACCCAAATCGGCAATTGCGCGTTCAATCATCTGTTGACACTGGGCTTCATTGCCAACATCCGCCTTGTACATCTGGGCCTTGACACCCTGTTGTTGCTCGAACAAGTGGTAGCCCCCCGGACTCAGGTCACTCAGGCTCCGCCTCCTGGTCTGTGGCTTCTTCCTTCCGCTCTCTAAAGAATTTGTCCAAGTAGAGGATCGCCCTTCTGATCGACCGATAGTCGTCTGGTGGGACTTCCACGTACTTGCCACGGTCATCGGAGGGAAGTAGCCCAAGGGGAGCCCTTGCCGTCGCAATAAGATCGACGAAACAGCCAAAGTCCAGCTTGTACACGTCGTACCTGATCCCAGGCTGATCGTGCGTTGCGATGCCGCGCTTGAGGACGTGGAGTACGCGGGCATCGTACAACGATTCGATCAGATCATTCTGGACGCTACTTTCGAGAAGGAACGCGCGAGCACGCCGATCTCCTATTACGCGGTCAATTATCCATTGGAGCAACTCGTGCGCGTTCTTGTTGGCTCGTATGGCCGTGTCTTTATCTCGTTGATACCAGTTGCGGGCTGCGACTCGGACATGGTCGATGGAGATACTGTCGTTGAGCGCTCTTTGCGCTGCGAGCGTGATTATGTTGATCGCATCTCTAGGCACGCCTTCTGATGCGCGTACATACTCCTCGAAAGCTGGAATCTGAGTAAACCCCTGTCTTACTAGCTCACGCGCCGAACTCGGTAGCTTTCTCGACTCCTGATCGTCTGGTAGGGCTACAGCAGAGTGATGGAAGAGTAGATCCCGAAAGAACTCCTTAGCCCGCTCAGCATCGTTGTCGAAGACCATAAAGTCATCGAGATTGACGTCCGCGGACGCATCTGCCCCCACCTCGATCCCGATGTAGTCTCCGCCGGTGGCAGGAAGCTGGAACTTGGAGCGTTGCTCAATGGCCGCGATCTTCAGCGTGACGCCGACCGTCGGCATTACAGACCTCCTGAGCAGATCCGCGAGATACGGCTGGAGGTCAAGTGGAACACTGCTCCACTCGTCGAGGAGGATCCAGAGCCGGCCGGTCAGGAGGCTAGTGAGTTGTCGGAATGCTGCTCCTACGGATCCGAAATTCACGCGCAGCTGCTCCATTCCGGAGCGAGTTGTGCGATCCGTTGCATCTAGGCGTTCTTCCGTAGATCGCCGCGCCGTGACGCCGACCTTGGGAGCTGAGGAGAGCTTCGTATCAAGACCTACTTCAGATCCGGACGCCTGGCGTGAGCTCTTCGCGCTTTCCTGTTCCACTGGACCAACGACCCGGATCTGCGTGATCGCGTCTGCCAGAGCATCCAATGCGGGGCCGCCTTGCGAGAGGTTGGGAGCGTCTGGATGTTCTACGAAATAGGTGTAGAGCGCGTCGTGTACTGCTGCGAGCGTATCGACGAGCAGGCAGGTAGCCCGTTCCTGGATCTCGCGTGATGGATCGGAGTAGATTCCCGCGCTTGACCCGATGTTACGGAGGTCGACGTAGGCCACGGTGTCGGACGCCGCCTCTCGGCGATCTTGGAGGTAGGTGAGGGCATGAGTCTTCCCTGTTCCCCGTCTTCCATATACGATTTGATGATCGTTGCCAGATAGGAGGGCGAACAACGGCCCAACATCCACGAACGTGCGAATGAGCTTCTCTCTGTCACTCGCTTCGGCGCGACGAGATAGACTCATAAAGGCTGTGTTGATGGGCGATGCCACTGCCCAGTCTTTATAGCGGCCGGATCGCCTTCTCCGCACTCTCCTCCACGCTGACCAAAGATTGCGCATCGGAGCCCGCCGGTTGGTTTGGGAGGCCGGGGACTGACAGGGAGGGCACTCGATGGACCTCCCTCATGGACGCCGAGCCGTGCGGCTGCTCCCTGAGTGGTGCGTCAGAAGTGGACCCCAGCCGAAGGGATTACCCATCAGGTTACGACGGCGCCCCGTCGTAGCCGCTTTACATGCGTCCCCAAGTCCCTGTAATATCAACGAAAATCGGACTACGAGGGGGTATCCGGGTCGGATACCCCCTCCCCTCGCATGGTGCGAGGATCCGGCCCGGGCTTTCCTGTCTCTGGAGCTCGCCCCTGACCGTCTTGACGCTGGGACGCCTTCTCAACCGGCGTCCCAGCCGCGGTTCGTCGGAGCTGAGCTGCTTCAGAAGAGCCGTCATGTGATTCCCGTAGGCGATTCGATTCTTCGGATCCCATGCTCTCTGGATGCCTACCCAGCACGCGTTGTGACAACCTACTAGCGGAGTCACTTCGTTCGGGTCGGCGTACCAGATGCTCCGCCGCTCAGCCCCTTCGGGCACGGCATGCGGGACGTCGTTCCTGAGGGCGCTGTTTACGACTCAGAAGAGATGGAGGGAGCGGCTGGGACATCAAGAGCAGAAGCCAAGATGACGACCAGGACGATCTTGCGCGACTCACGCATCGGCTGTCTCCAACAGCCCAGCTCGTCTGCGGTGGAGCGATTCGCAAGTCTTTTGGCGGCGCTTTTACCGTCCGATTCGTGCACCAGGCGGCCCGATAGGACGACCACAACAGTGACTTGCGTTCTCAGATAGTTCACCCACTTAAGGAGAGTCTGAGCCTTGTCCTCGTCCTGTCCGATCAGCCCCACTTTCAGCGTCCTCCCAGACGAGCGCGCGCACGCGCCGCAGCGGAAGGGCCAGCCGATGGTTCTTCTCGTCGTGGCCCGGCACGAACGGCATCGGCAAGGCTACGCCGTGGTGAGGTACGGAATCGAAGTGAGCCGGCGCTTCTAGCGATCGCAGCGCGCGATCCTGAGCCGCAGAGAGAAGATCAAACGCTTGACGTTGGAACGAAGGAAAAAAGAGAATCTCCGCAACGCGGCCTAGCCGCAAATGGGAGCGAGAACCCTCTCTAAGAAAATCGGCCCACCGGTCCCAGAAGATCTGCCGACGTACACTCGCCAGAAGAGCCTGTTCGACGAAGAGGAACCGGAACCGAGCTGCTTTCTGCGACTAGGTAAAAGATGTTGTGCCACGTAGTGCGGGGGTGGGATGAAAGCGCTGGAGAAATAATCCCCCTACCTAAAAGGGGGTGCCGCGCGCGCAGCCGCACGGGCCCTGCATGCCGCCTCGTTTCGCGCCTCGCGGCCGCCGGGTTTTCCCCCGTTTTGACCCAGGTCGCCACGGCCCCCTACCACCCGGGGCAGATCGGGCCTAAACCCAAGAATGCACACCCCTTCGGAAGAGAGGGCACAATCCCCCACCACTACATGTAGGGGTTGATCTTGTGCCACGTAGTGCCGCGTAGTGCCACGTAGTGCCAAATGGGGCCGGCTCGTGCCCCGATTTCCGCCTGGTGGAGGGCTCTTCGCTTTCGATCCGGCGCACGCTGACCCCCGAAGGCTGCAGGTGCGTCGGCGCTACGCGACGGCAGCCTGGTGGTTTTTGCAGGCGCCGGGGTGATGGCCAGGAAGATGCCCCGTCCGGCCGCGAGCCCCGGGGTCCTGTCCCACGGGGTGCCGCCTACGGCCGTCTTTATGCCGCGTTTTGCCACGTTTTCACGGTTCTTGTGCCACGAGGTGCCACGTAGTGCCGCCTAGTGCCAGTTACGGCCGTCTAATGCCGCGGGGTGCCGACGTCGGCTTGTTTCCCGGGCTGTCAGCTTCCCCGCGCCTCGATTGCGCAAGACCCCGGGCTCGATGAGCGCGTCCGCCAAGAAGCGGACCGCCGGCACGACAACTCCATCGCTGTCAGATGACAAATCCACGAACGGCGTCAAGCTCGTGCAGCGGTCACGTCACGCGAGACCGAACTCTCGCTCCCGAGTTTCCAGCAAGAAGATGACGTGACACCTGTATGATGGTATCCCCTTCTCGTTGGATCGACCGTCGCGAGAAGCCTCGACGTGGCGGCATATTAGAAGCAGAACCGAGTGAGGGACAGCAGTGACCAACGCGAGCGGAACTCCGATCCTGGCGCATCGCCCCGGTCAATCAGGAGACCGAGAAGCGCCTGGAGCAGCTGGAGGCAAGGGTCGGAGCGGAGACCCCGAGCGTGGAGGAGATCCTCGAGGCCTACGTGGCTCCGGTCCTGACTACCTGGCAGGATCAGCCCGACGTTCCCCGCCTCATCGGCCGGCTGTACGGAGAGCCCCACTCGCTGGTGCATCCGCTGCTCGAACGGGAGTTCGGCGACCTGAGCCGACGCTTTCTGGCGACCCTGATCCGGGCCCTCTGATCCCGAGGAGCTGAGCTGGCGCTTCCAGTTCACGATTGGTGCGATGGTTCACATGGTGACCGTCGAGGCTCCCGTCGAGCTGCTGCCCGGCGTGTCGCAGGCGGCTGAGCCACCCGCGCGGCTCCTGAAGCGGCTCGTGCGCTTTGCTGCGGCTGGATTGTGCGGGGACCCGACCCAGGCGACCGACTCATGACGCTCTCGCCACGCCTGGCACCGCTCGCGATCCTGCTTGGTGGTGCACTGATCGCCGCCGCGCTCGTCCTGACGGCACCTCGGGTCGAGCCGCTAGCCCCGGAGCGCGTGGCGCCGCTCGTTCGGGCGCTCGAGATCGAGCCCCGTGCGCTCCAGCTCAGCGTGCACACACACGGCACTGTGGTCCCACGTACGGAGAGCGACCTGGTGCCGGAGGTCTCCGCACGGGTCACCTGGATCTCGCCGGCGCTCGTGTCGGGAGGCTTCTTCGCGCAGGGCGAGCCCCTGCTGCGCCTGGACGCACGCGACTACCAGGCCGCGCTGGAGCAGGCGCGCGCGCGTCTGGCGCGAGCCGAGAGCGAAGAGCGTCGAGCAGCGAAGGATCTCGCACGCCAGCGCGGGCTCGCCGAGCGTCTGGTTTCGAGCGACGCCCAGCTCGACGACGCGGAGAATGATGCGCGGGTCGGCGAGGCCTCCGTGCGAGAGGCGAGGGCCGCGCTCTCCCGCGCTGAGCGAGACCTGGAGCGCACCGAGATTCCCGCCCCCTACGACGGCAGAGTCAGGAGCGAGAGCGTCGACGTCGGCCAGTTCGTCAGCCGCGGAGCGCCGGTGGCAACGCTTTACGCCGTCGACTACGCCGAAGTCCGCCTGCCCGTTCCCGATGAGGAGCTCGCATTCATAGAGCTGCCACTCCTCTACGTAGACGACCCTCGGCAAGAGGGACCGGAGGTGATCCTGCGAGCGCGCTTTGCCGGCGCGGAGCACGAGTGGCGGGGCCGCGTCGTGCGCACCGAGGGTGAGCTCGATCCCCGAAGCCGCATGGTGAACGTCGTGGCGCGCGTACCCAACCCCTACGCCCGCGACGGCGGACGCCCACCCCTCTCCGTAGGACTCTTCGTCTCCGGCGAGATCCTGGGTGATTGGATCGAAGCCGCAATCATCCTGCCGCGAACGGCGTTGCGTGACGGCCGCAAGGTGTTCGTGATCGACGCGGAGGGGCGCCTTCGCTCGCGTCCCGTGGAAGTGCTGCGAGACGCCGGCGACGAAGTCGTCGTGAGCGGAGGGCTGGAGGCCGGCGAGGTCGTGTGCATCTCCACGCTGGAAGGCGCGATCGAGGGTATGCGCGTGCGGATCGCGGGGGAGACGGAGACGCCGTCGTGAGGCGCGCCATCGCGTGGTTCGCCGAGAACCACATCGCGGCCAACCTGATGATGGCTCTCATGATCCTGGCCGGGCTGGCAAGCCTGCCGAGGACTCCGCAGAAGACCTTCCCCGACGTCGAGATCAGCATGATCTCGATCACCGTTCCCTATCTGGGAGCGGCACCCGAGGAGGTGGAGGAGGGCGTCTGCATCCGGATCGAGGAGGAGATCGACGGGGTCGAGAGCATCGAGCGCGTGCGCTCGGTCGCGGCCGAGGGCGTCTGCAGCGTCACGGTGGAGCTGTTCGACGATGCGGACGAGGCAGTCGCGCTGGACGACGTGAAGAACCGCATCGATGCGATCGACACGTTCCCCGAGGAGACCGAAAAGCCCGTGCTGTCGCTGGTCACGCAGAAGTACTCGGTGCTCGAGATCGCGGTCACGGGTCCCCCGGACGAGCGCACCCTCAAGGTCATCGGCCAGCGCGTTCGCGACGAGATCGCGGCGCTGCCCGGCATCACCCAGGTCGAGCTCGCGAACACGCGCCCGTACGAGATCTCGATCGAGGTCTCGGAGGAGTCGCTGCGCCGTCACGAGCTCAGCTTCGACCAGGTCGCGAACGCCGTCAGGCGCTCCTCCGTCGACCTCCCGGGCGGCTCGATCAAGACCGCCGAAGGCGAGATCCTCCTGCGCACGAAGGGCCAGGCCTACAGCGGGCCGGAGTTCGAGCAGCTCGTGGTGCTGACGCGCAACGACGGCACGCGCGTGCTGCTGCGAGACGTGGCCACGGTGGTCGACGGCTTCGAGGAGACCGACCAGTGGGTGCGCTACGAGGGGCGACCCGCGGCGATCATTCGCGTCTTCCGGGTGGGCAGTCAGGATGCCCTCGAGATCGTCGCCACAGCGCGGGACTACGTCACAAAGGCGCGGAGCCGCCTGCCCGAGGGCGTCGAGCTCATGATCTGGAGCGATACGTCCAAGATGCTGCGCGGGCGCCTCGACACCCTGCTGGGAAGCGCGCGCCTCGGCTTCCTGCTGGTCCTTCTCGTACTCGCGCTGTTCCTCCGGCCGCGCCTGTCGTTCTGGGTGAGCGTTGGTGTGCCGGTCTCGTTCCTGGGCGCACTTGCACTGTTCCCCGCGTTCGGAATGTCGATCGACGCGATTACGATCTTCGCGCTCATCCTGGTGCTGGGAATTCTCGTCGACGACGCGATCGTGATCGGCGAGAACGTGCACACTCATCAGCAGCGGGGAGGCAACTTGCTGCGGGACTCGATTCGGGGTGCGCAGGAGATGTCTGTCCCGGTGATCTTCGGTGTGCTGACCACGATGACCGCGTTCATACCGTTCCTGCTCTCACCGGGGACCATGGGACAGCTCATGAGCATCCTGGCGATCGTCGTGATCAGCTGCCTCGCCTTCTCAGTGATTGAGTCCCAGCTCGTGCTTCCGGCGCACCTGGGACACCGGCACGCGACACGCCCGGCCGCGGAGGTGACGCTGATGGTCCTGCCCATCTTCGCGCTCGCGCTCTCCGTGCTTGTCTCTGAGCTCCGGAGCTACCTGGCGCTCCTGGTGCTGGCCGTGGCGACACTCCTCGCCCTGCACCGTGCGGGAAGACTCGACCGCCCCGCCGCTGCCTTGCTCGAATGGCAAGCCGGCTTCGCGCGCACGCTCGAGCACTTTACTCGGCACACCTTCCGCCAGCGCGTCGAGCAGGCCCTTGCATGGCGCTACACGACGATTTCGATCGCGGTCGCGCTCCTGCTCATCGCGCTCGGAGCCCTGGCCGGGGGCCGCCTGCCGTTCTCGTTCTTCCCCCCGCTCGACGGCGACAGGGTGATCGCACGCCTGACGATGCCGCTCGGGACTCCAGCCGAGGTGACCGAGGCCGCCGTGGACCTGCTGGAGCGCAGCGCTGCGGAGCTGCGCGCCGAGCTCGACCGCGACTACGCCGCGAACGGCCAGAGCCTCGTCCTGCACTCGCTCTCGGCCGTCGGAGGACATCCCGTCGGGGAGTCCGAGTTTGGCCCACCCACGCGGATCACTGGGGGCCCAGCCGGTTCGGGCGGACACCTCGGAGAGGTGACGATCGAGCTCATTCCATCCCAGCAGCGGGCCGTAAGCACACCTGCGGTTGCCCAGCGATGGCGCGAGCTCACGGATCCGATTCCCGACGCAGTCCAGCTCCAGTTCGACTCGTCCATGGTGACCATGGGCAAGGCGATCGACATTCAGCTGCAGGGCCGCGACATCGACGAGCTGCGCGAGGCGGCGACGCGCGTTCGCGCTGAGCTCGCCGAGTATCCTGGCGTGACGGACATCGCGGACTCGTTCCGCGCCGGCAAGCAGGAACTCAAACTCCACATCCTGCCATCTGGCGAGGCGCTGGGGCTCACGCTGAACGACCTGGCACGCCAGGTGCGACATGCCTTTTACGGCGAGGAGGCCCAGCGCATCCAGCGCGGCCGCGATGACGTGCGCGTGATGGTCCGCTACACCGAAGCAGAGCGGCGCTCGCTCGGGAGCCTCGCGAGCATGCGGATCCGCACGCCCGACGGCTCCGAGGTCCCCTTCGCCTCGGTAGCGCGCGCCGAGCTCGGGCGGGGCTTCTCCTCGATCCAGCGTGCGGATCGGCAGCGCGTGGTGAACGTGACCGCAGACGTGGACCGCACGCAGACCACTTCGGGCCAGGTCCTGGCGAGCCTCGCCGCCGGCAGCCTCGGCGAGCTCGCTGGGGACTATCCCGACCTGAGCTACCACCTCGAAGGGGAGCAGAGGGAGCAGAGCGAGGCGATCGGTGGCCTGCTGCCGCTGTTAGGTGTCGCCCTGTTCGCCATCTACGCGCTCCTCGCCATTCCGCTGCGCTCGTACACCCAGCCTCTCATCATCATGAGCGTGATCCCCTTCGCCCTGGTGGGCGCGATCGCTGGCCACCTGCTGATGGGCTTCCTCGGCCTGGTCAACGGCCTGAGCTTCATGTCCGTCATGGGCTTCATCGCCGCGTCAGGAGTGGTGGTGAACTCGAGCCTGGTGCTGATCCACTCCGTGAACGCGCGGCGCGCCGAGGGGGTAGGGATTCACGACGCGGTCCGCGATGCGAGCATCGCGCGCTTCCGTCCGATCGTGCTGACTTCGCTCACGACCTTCGTCGGGCTCACGCCGCTCATGCTGAACCGCAGCGTAGAGGCCGTGTCCATGGTGCCCATGGCCGTGTCGCTCGCGTTCGGCGTGCTGCTCGCGACGTTCGTGACGCTGTTCGTGGTTCCGAGCGGCTACCTGATCGTCGAGGATCTCAAGGGCTTGCGCCGCGCGGACCCCGACGTCGCCCTGGTGCCGCACTCGAAGCAGGTCGCGTAGCAGACCCGCGACTGAGTCTCGCCCTCGCTACGACCAAGGCTCGACCAGGATCTTCGCCTGCTTCTCGGCGCTCCCCCCGGAAATCGAGAGACGAGACCGGGAGCGACAATGCGGCTCTTTCCCTCGACCCCCGCCGGCAGCGCACTTGCAGGGTGTCCCGCTCAGGCCAGCGAATCTGCGGCGGCGGCTCGGGCCAATGCAGCAGCTTCCCGTCCATTATCTGGGAGGACGCTGAAAATGTCCCATTTCGGACGATGAAAGGGTCCCCAAAACGGGCCAAAATCGGGGCACGAGCCGGCCCCATTTGGCACTACGCGGCACTACGTGGCACTACGTGGCACAAGATCAACCCCTACATGTAGTGGTGGGGGGTTGTGCCCTCTCTTCCGAAGGGGTGTGCATTCTTGGGTTTAGGCCCGATCTGCACCGGGTGCAGGGGGCCGTGGCGACCTGGGTCAAAACGGGGGAAAACCCGGCGGCCGCGAGGCGCGCAGGAGGGAAACGAGGCGGCATGCAGGGCCCGTGCGGCTGCGCGCGCGGCACCCCCTTTTAGGTAGGGGGATTATTTCTCCAGCGCTTTCATCCCACCCCCGCACTACGTGGCACTACATCTTTTACCTAGTCGCAGAAGCAGCTCGGTTCTCGCTCCCATTTGCGGCACGTGGTACCGCCTGGCCGCCGGCGGCATGTCTGGGAGGACGCTGAAAATGTCCCTAATCGGACGGTGAAAGTATCCCTAAAAACGCGCGCAAAACTGCAAAAAACGGCGCGCGAGCCCGGCACCAGGCGGCCGATAGTGGCACTTAGCGGCACCTCGCACGGTCACGGCCTTCAGCCGTCACGCCTTCTTCCGGACGGAACGTGGGGGGGCAGCGTGCGCCGGATCGAAAGCGAAGAGCCCTCCACCAGGCGAAAATCGGGGCACGAGCCGGCCCCATTTGGCACTACGTGGCACTACGCGGCACTACGTGGCACAAGATCAACCCCTACATGTAGTGGTGGGGGGTTGTGCCCTCTCTTCCGAAGGGGTGTGCATTCTTGGGTTTAGGCCCGATCTGCACCGGGTGCAGGGGGCCGTGGCGACCTGGGTCAAAACGGGGGAAAACCCGGCGGCCGCGAGGCGCGCAGGAGGGAAACGAGGCGGCATGCAGGGCCCGTGCGGCTGCCTTGCTTGTCTTAGTTAGCTTTCGATGCCCCTCGTTCTGTGCCCAGGGGCGCTTCCCCCCCCACCACTACATATGGGGGTCAGGGCTCCAGTTTCGGCCCGTGCCACCCGGAACTGAGATTCATTCTCAATCGACCGTCCGATCGTGTCCACTTTCGCGTCCGCCCAGACCAGCGAGCCACGTATCACTCGCTCCAGAACCTGCTCGGGCGCCTGCTGTTCTCCAGCACCCTGCTCGCCCTCTCGCTCGTCGCTGGCGCCGGGGACCCGAACGACCCTCGCAGCGTGCAGTCCATGCTGAGCGTCTACTCGCTCTTGGGGGTCTTCTGCCTGATCTGCCTGGCCCTGACCCGCCAGAGGCTCTAGCCCGACGGCCCGAACTGAGCCCGCTTGGACTCCCTAAAATCCTCCGCTCGGCTTGGGACCGGGCAGGAGCTGGTCGACCTGACGAGGCCCTTCTTTGCAACGCTCGTCTGGGAGGACGCTGAAAATGTCCCGGTTCGGACGATGAAAGTGTCCCCAAAACGGGCAAAAATCGCGGGGCGTGCCGGCCCCATTTGGCACTACGTGGCACTACGCGGCACTACGTGGCACAAGAGTGCCCCCTACATGTAGTAGTGAGGGGGTTCGCCCGCTCTGGCTCTAGGGCGAGCGCCTGGGCTAAAAACCAGCACGATCGGTCTTCCGCACTACACGCGCGTAGTGCCCGGGGAGCCCTCACCTCCGAAGCGTGCGAGACAGTTGGTGGTCGTGGAGCCGCGCCCCCCGCGCTTGTGTTGTTCGACGTCTGGGAGGACGCTGAAAATATCACGAATCGAACGGTAAAAGCGCCGCCAAAAACGGGACAAAACGCGGCGCCAGGCGGCATTAGCCGGCCGCAAATTGGCACTACGCGGCACTACGCGGCACAAGATCAACCCCTACATGTAGTGGTGGGGGGTTGTGCCCTCTCTTCCGAAGGGGTGTGCATTCTTGGGTTTAGGCCCGATCTGCACCGGGTGCAGGGGGCCGTGGCGACCTGGGTCAAAACGGGGAAAACCCGGCGGCCGCGAGGCGCGCAGGAGGGAAACGAGGCGGCATGCAGGGCCCGTGCGGCTGCGCGCGCGGCACCCCCTTTTAGGTAGGGGGATTATTTCTCCAGCGCTTTCATCCCACCCCCGCACTACGTGGCACTACGTGGCACAACATCTTTTACCTAGTCGCAGAAGCAGC
Organism: Myxococcota bacterium; assembly: GCA_965226855.1. Classification (GTDB taxonomy): domain Bacteria; phylum Myxococcota_A; class UBA9160; order SZUA-336; family SZUA-336; genus JAUXJB01. Next base: position 229,641 of record CBDDEE010000021.1, read on the forward strand.
TCGGTTCCGGTTCCTCTTCGTCGAACAGGCTCTTCTGGCGAGTGTACGTCGTCAGATCTTCTGGGACCGTTGGGCCGATTTTCTTAGAGAGGGTTCTCGCTCCCATTTGCGGAATGGCTTCGTGCAGCCGCTCGTGGTTGTAGTACTCGACGAAGCGAGCGAGGGCCTCCATCCGAGATCACCTTTTGCTGTTCACCCCGTTGGCACAGTACCGCCGCTAAAACGTGAGCGGCGCTGCGGGCGGCTCGAACCCTCGTGGCTGCCCCCGTGCACCTGGGCGTGCGACTGCCTCGGGCGATTCAGCTCGCCGGTAACATCTAGTACCCTACGTTGCGTAGGATTTGCGCCACCAGGCGAGCGCCTCGCCCAGACTCTGCCGGTCGATCACCGTGATCGGCAACCGGGCTCGTGCCGCTCGCTCGCCGGAAGCTGCTCGTACAGCCGCATTGCCGATCTCCGCGTTTTGTCCCGTTTTTAGCGGCGCATTCACCGTCCGATTCGTGACGTTTTCACCGTCCTCTGGCGGCCACTGTAGCTCGCCGACCGGAGGTCGTGCGCGGTCTTCTCGCGGGAGCTGGGCTGGATGGCACGACGTGGCGATCCCAGAGGTCCTTCGAACGCGCATGTACGCGTACATGTAGGGGGCGCTCTTGTGCCACGTAGTGCCACGTAGTGCCAAATGGGGCCGGCTCGTGCGCCGATTTTGGCCCGTTTTCGGGACACTAGAGTACGCTGCAGGAACAATGGATGCGGGGTGGCCGCCAAACGCTGGCGAGCAGGAAGGTCAGGGTGGACGCGCCGTACGATATCGTACCCGGACGCCCGTGGCCCGAGCATCTCGTGTCCATGCTCAATCCCGCGAGGAATACGCCATAGGTGGCCACTTTAGAGGCCGCTACGGCCCCCGCGCCGCGCCCCGGACTGTGCCATGCCGCGCGCAAATCCCGCTAGAATGCGATGCTCCCGCCCACGCACATGATCGCGAAGATCAGCGCGAGGCCCGGGCAGGGCCGATGCGACGCTGCACGGCCTCGCGTCCGAGCGCCCGCGCCACTCCGAGGGCGATCACGGCGCCCAGCGTTCCGCCGAGTACGCCGTAGAATGTCCCGGCCAGCGTCCCGAACAGCAGCCCGGCCGTGAGCAGGATCAAGCCCGAGGGCAGGCCGAGGAAGGGGCGCATCGCCATGGTCCCTACCAGGATGGCGGGTCCGAGCGGTCCGAGGTCAGAGACGTAGCTCTGGAAGGCTTCCTGCGTCCACTCGACGTTGCTCCCCAAGTGGAGCCAATAGAAGCCGGCCGCGCCGACCCCGAGCGCAGCGAGCGCGCCGAGCTGTTTCAGACGCCTGGCCATAGGCAGAGCGCCGAGTCTAGCAAAGGCCCCGAGCTCCCCCATCCGTTAGACTGTGCTTCACGGGGGCGATCGGTTTCGACGGGTAGCCGAGAGCGTCTGTTGCGTGTCGAGGTGCTGTGTCCTCGCTAAACCCGCGGCAAGGCAACTTATAATTGCCGATGAAAACCTCGCTCTCGCTGCTTAGCTAAACCCTAAGACGGCGAGCATGCCCGCGGCCGACGCCTGCTGAGCCGCGGGGGTGTCATACCCAGCAGGCTGGCGCGCATTCCTGTCGGGTGGATGCGCGCGAGAAAAGATCCCGGCTCGCTCCTGATCAGGCGGGCTCCGAAGCCTCGGGTCAGGAGTTAAAACAGAACACGGAGCTACACACGTAGACGCAGGCGAAAGACGCTATTCGGACGCGGGTTCGATTCCCGCCGCCTCCACCATAAGTTCAACTGGCACGGCCTCGGTGCCAGCCTACATGGGGCGGATACTCAGTTCTGGTGCCGCTGTTGATTGACTTCCACAATGAGACCTAGGAGGATCGGCGACACTCGGCCCAAAGTCAGTTCGCGACTTGGCGGAGCCAAATCAAAAGAAAACGAGGAAAACGTGATTCATAAAGGTCAAGTGCAGACTGTTCTGGGCCCCATATCTCCCGAAGAGCTTGGCCTGATCCTGCCACACGAGCATGTCCTGCTCGACATGACCCTTGGTGCCTGCTGCGCGGACGTCCTTATCGACCAGACTGAGTCAGGAAAAGCAGCCGCCAGTACTCCTGAGGCCGGCTGGGAACCCGGCCAGGACGGACCCGGCACTGCCGCTTCATTTCGGCCGAAATGGAACGAGCCGATTTCCCTCGAGAATCGCGCAGACGTAGCACGCAACTGGTTCTACTACGGCAACTTCAAGTCGACGATCGTCGACGACGTTATCTACGAGGCCAATTTGTTCAAACGGCACGGCGGCGGATGCATTGTCGATCAGACATCGATCGGAATTGCCCGAGACCCGCGCGGTCTGCAGCAGGTCGCTCGCATGACCGGCGTGCACTTCGTCATGGCGACCAGCTACTACACGCACGAATATCATCCGACTGAAATTGCTGGCATGGACATCGGCGCTGTCGAACAACGCATCATGCGTGAGCTCGACGAAGGCGTCGCAGGTGGCGTACAGGCCGGCATCATCGGTGAGGTCGGACTGAACACACAAATCCATCCCGAGGAAGAAAAAGTGCTCAGGGCGTCCACGCGGGCACAACGAGCAAGTGGCGTCGCACTTAGCATTCATCCCGGGTTCGGGCCGGACGCAATATGGGCCGCGGTACGAATCCTCGAAGATGAAAAAGCGGACCTGTCGCGCACAATAATGTGCCACGTCGATCAGCGGCTGGCTTCCAGGCCCGCGCCGAATTCCTTTGATCCGGAACCGTTTCTGGAGCTTGCCAAAACAGGAATGTACCTGGAATTCGATGGCTTTGGATGGGAAGAATCATATCGGCAGCGCGACAACGTAGACCAGCCCAACGATGCAATTCGTTTGAATCTAATCATGGCACTGGTCGAGGCTGGACATGCATCGCATGTGCTTATGTCACATGATCTCGCCTTGCAGCATTGGAAGCGCAAGTATGGCGGTCACGGCTGGCAGCACATACCGGAGACCGTCACGGCGTTGATGCGACACAAGGGATTCGATGAGGCGCTGATCGAGAAGATTCTATACAGGAATCCGCAGGATCTTCTGGCCATCGCCTGAGGCCGTCCCCGGCCCTCAGATGACTCGATCGGACGGGCAGGCCACTGTCCAAGCTCGGTTCGGATGACCGAGATCAGCGCGTGCTCGGAGAAATGCGGCAATTCGCAGTCGGCCGAACCGCCACACCGACCACTGGCGCGAGGTCGCGGGAACGGCTATTCACTCCTTGATCGGGCAGCTGCCCGACGCGGCGCACGACAGGTTCTGTCATTCCTGTGAGAGTGTGATAGGACGCGCCGCCCCGGAATCTATCTTGCCCTTCGCTGTTGTGTGGGTCGAAACGTTACGGCCCTGGCGTCCAGGTAAGCCCTGCGCGCGAACGGCGGAGAACAAACTCACTGTGTCTGCACGTGTATCCATTGAATCGACGGGATTCGACCGATTTGACTTCGACGAACGGCTGGTGCGCGGGATCCGCGCCGCGGGCTTTGAAGATCCCCGACCCATCCAACTTGAAACCATTCCCGCGGGCCTCGACGGTCGAGATGTATTGGGTCTGGCCCAGACCGGCACGGGCAAGACGGCGGCCTTCGCGCTGCCGTTGCTCGACTATCTGCTCGAGGAGCCGGGCAGGGGGCCGCGCGCCTTGGTGCTGGCTCCGACTCGCGAGCTCGCGACTCAGATCGCCACCGAGATCGGTGCGCTCTCGAAGTTCACCAAGCTGAAGCCGATCACGATCTATGGCGGGGTCGCGATCTCGACGCAGGTCAAGGCGCTGCGTCAGCGCCCCGACATCGTAGTCGGCTGCCCGGGCCGCGTGCTCGACCTGCTCCAGCAGGGATTGCTTCATCTCGACCAGGTCGAAACGCTGGTGCTCGATGAAGCCGACCACATGTTCGACATGGGGTTCCTGCCGGACATCCGCAAGATCCTGAAGACGCTGCCGCAGGATCGACAGAACTTGCTGTTCTCGGCTTCGATGCCGAAAGAGATTCGCCGACTGGCTGACGATGTGCTGACCGACCCTCATGTCGTCGAACTTGCAAACGCTACGCCCGCATCGACGATCGATCACGCGCTGGTCTTGGTCGCCGAGGATCGCAAGCGCGCGCTACTCGAACACGTGCTGGCCGGTGATGACTGCGACTCCGCGATCGTGTTCATCCGCACCAAGCACCGCGCACGGCGGCTTGCCGAGCAATTGGCCAAGGCCGGGCATAACGCGGTGTGCCTTCAGGGCAACATGTCTCAACCGCAACGCGACCGGGCCATGCAAGGGTTTCGGTCGCGTCGCTACGACGTCCTGGTGGCTACCGATATCGCGGCGCGCGGCATCGATGTGAGCGATGTCTCGTACGTGATCAACTTCGACGTTCCCAACACGCCCGGGGCCTACACGCACCGCATTGGCCGCACCGGCCGTGCCGAGCAAGAGGGCATTGCTTGCACGTTTGTCACCAGCGACGACCGCGACTGGGTGCGTGCAACCGAACGGATGATTGGCGCGCCGATCCAGCGCCGACACGTCGAGGGCTTCGAGCCCGATACCGGGGCTAAGCCGGAGACTCGCCGCGCACCCAACGGACGCGCTCGCGGTGGACAACCGAAAGCAAGCGGGCGTTCGCGAGGCAGTCGCCGCGGCTCATCGAGCCGCCGCCTGAGCCGCCGCCGCAGCCGCACTAGCTAGAGCTCGGCGATGCCGAAAGAGCGACTCAGTTTCGCGTGCGCACATACTTTTCGTTTTGACTCCAGCCGTTTGGCGGGGGCTAAAGAGCTTGCTCTCCACACTCCACGTCACGTACCCTGGTCTTCGCAGCGGATGGCAGGAATGGCAAGGCTTACAAAGGCCGAGGCACGTAAGACATGGGAGGCCGCCGCACCGGGGTGGGCGACTTGGGAGGAGCCGTTCGCGTCGGGATTTCGTGACGCGACGGCTCAGATGCTCGATATCGCTGCAGTGGCCCCAGGTGCCAAGGTGCTCGACTTGGCCTGCGGTGCGGGTAGCCAGACATTTCAGGCCGCCGAACGCGTAGGGGCAGACGGCGCGATAGTCGCTAGTGACATCTCAGCTACGATGCTGAGCCATGTTTCTAAGAAGGCCGAGCAACAGGGCGTCCCGGATATTGAGACCCTTGAATGCGCGGCGGAAGACCTTGACGTCTCGCACGATTTCGACGCGGCGATCTGTCGGTTAGGGCTCATGTTGTTCCCCGGGCTGGAAGCGCCTGAACACGGGCGTACCAGCCGGCGACCTGCGGGCGCGCCTCTATCAGTGGTGTCATGGCCAGGTGATCGAGCCGGAGCACGTACGGGAGCACTCCGGCATCGGCGAGACCGAAGGCGTCTCCCGAGAGCCAGCCGCCGGGTGAGAGCGACGCGTCCATAGCGTCCACCAGCTCGAGCATCTGGCTCAGACCACCCGCAAACTCGGGCGCCTCTACTCCATTCTCGATCACGCTGCGACGGGCCGCGCGCCGCCCGGGGTCGGGAATCGCTGCAATGTTCGCCTCGCGCACCTCCTCGGGCTGCCGGAGCAGCGCGGGTCGCGGCCCGATCGCGAAGGTCACGATGCCGGTCGCCGGATGCACCTTCTCGTCGAGCCGCTTCGTCCACATCCGAGCCGTGTGACGGGCGACCGGCTCGGCGGGCCGCATGGGCGGATCCGCGAACGCATCGTCCAGGTACTCGTTGATGAGGGTGGACTCGATCAGCACCGCCCCATCATGGACCAGTGTAGGAACCACGTGATTCGGGTTGAGCTTCACGTAGGCGGGATCGTGCTGCTCTCCGGCAAGCAGGTCGATCTCGTGGGAATCGAAGTCGATCCCCTTGTGGGCGAGCACCAGACGGACCTTCTGCGAGCAGGTCGACAGGGCGGCGTGGTAGAGCGCGGGCATGGATCTGGACCTCCTTCGGACCGGTGATCACCTTACTGCATCCGCGGTCTCCAATCCGAGACGGCCCCCGACCCAGCTACCCCGTTGAAGAGGATCGGCTTTCTCGGATCTCCGGGCTAGGAAGCCGTCGGCGCAAACGCTCCCCCCGGAAATCGAGAGACGAGACCGGACCCGATAATGCTGCTCTTTCCGCGCCTCCCGGGCGTCTCGTGTTGCACCCGACTCCGGCAAAGCCCCGGAAACTAGGGAGAAAACCTGCCCTCGTCTCCTCCCTGTCGAGATTGGCCAGCCTGCTTGGCGGAGAGGGGGATTCGGAGCGAACCGGTCTCTACCCGTTTCGCCTGCGGTTTCAGGGAAGAACAGGGAGATCCTGCAACCACTGGGGGACATTCTCTTGGCCACGCTGAAAACGCTCCAATTCCCGAGGCGTTTCTGTCCAGGCGATTCCCTGTTCGTGGCGAACAGGGAATCTCCAGGACAGAAACGCCTCGGGAATTCGGACGTTTTCAGCGTGGCCAACGACCCAATCGTCCCCGAGTGGTTGCAGGATCGCACGGTTGGAAACCCTGATGTGCAGGTTAACGCGTACCGTGACCGGTTCGAATCCGGACTCCCCTCTCCGCCAAGCAGTCTGGCCAACCTCTACAGGGAGGAGACGAGGGCAGGTTTTCCGTACGGTTTCCGGGGTTTTGCCGGAGTCGGTGCAACACGAGACGCGCACGACGGGCGAAACGCCCCGCATTATCGGTCCCGGTCTCGTCTCCCGATTTCCGGGGGGAGCGGTTGTGCCGACGGCTTCCCAGTGGGTGTTCCGTTTACGCTACAGTGGCCACCGATGGCCGTTTGGGCTGCGAGTTTGCAGTCCCGCCATCGTTGCATCGGCAGTGCCGCGTAAGTGCCAATTGCGGCCGGCTAATGCCTGAGACGGACACTTGGGGCCGCCGTCCGGGGGGGCGGGTTAGGGATTTTGGAGACGGGCGGCAGCAGATCTCAGTCTCAGAAGGTCCCTGTTGGGAGTGGATACCAGGGAAGGCTCACGCCGGTACGGCCGCGCACTCCGGATCGAGCTCTGAGCGGACGGTGAGATTGTTCCTCTCCGGACGATGGAATTGTCCCCAAAACGGGCAAACCGCGGGCCACGAGCCGGCCCCATTTGGCACTACGTGGCACTAGGCGGCACTACGTGGCACAAGAGTGCCCCCTACATTTAGTAGGTGGGGGGGTTAGCCCGCTCTTGATAGGGGCGAGCGCGCCTGGACTAAATCCAGTCGCGGTCGGTCTTCCGCACCACGCGACGTAGCCGCGGGGAGCCCTCACTCCGAAGCGCGCGAGAAGGTGGACAGTACCGGCGAGCGCCTCGCCCAGACTCTGCCGGTCGATCACCGTGATCGGCAACCGGGCTCGTGCCGCTCGCTCGCCGGAAGCTGCTCGTACAGCCGCATTGCCGATCTCCTCGTTTTGTCCCGTTTTTAGCGGCGCATTCACCGTCCGATTCGTGACGTTTTCACCGTTCTCTGGCGTCCACTGTAGCTCGCCGACCCGGAGGTCGTGCGCGGTCTTCTCGCGGGAGCTGGGCTGGATGGCACGACGTGGCGATCCCAGAGGTCCTTCGAACGCGCATGTACGCGTACATGTAGGGGGCGCCTTGTGCCACGTAGTGCCACGTAGTGCCGCGTAGTGCCAAATGGGGCCGGCTCGTGCGCCGATTTTGGCCCGTTTTCGGGACACTAGAGTACGCTGCAGGAACAATGGATGCGGGGTGGCCGCCAAACGCTGGCGAGCACGCGCTCCATGCATCCAGGGAGACGACGGGGCGTAAACGGAACACCCGGCAGCCCCGCTACGCCTGCAATGACAAAAGAGAAGAGGAAATCCGGCGTCGACCTGCGCGGGCTCGCGTCGCGCGTCGAGGCCGATCTCAGCAAGGAGCTCGCACGCCTTTGCGGCGATCTCCGTGTTGCCGTCCGCCGAGACCGAGGGCGTGGAGATGAACCGCTCGGCCCACTCCAGCAGGTTCAACACGGTGCACAGCAGGGGCAGAGGCTGCGGAGGTACTCGAACGTGTGGATGCCGGTGTCGTGACCGTCGCTCCAGGTGAACTGAATGGCGTACCGACCGACGGGAGAGATCTGCACGGGTCGGACGTCCAGGGGCACGTTCGTCTCGTCGAGCAGCGGGCGGCCGGTGCCCTCTTCCACACAGTGCGCGCAGCGACACGCCAGCCGCAACGCGCGCACCGAATAGAGGCTCTCGTGCCCATCGTTCCAGACGATCTGCAGGGTGTCTGGGCCGGCCTGGTTGATAGCCGTGGGCGTCGCGGGCTCGCTCACGCCGTGAGAGTAGCTCACCTCTGCTAGGATCCGCTGCTCCGGAGCGAGGACCGCGGCCGGGGCACACGAAGGGATGGAGATGTCGAAAGAAGTGGTGGCGATTCTGGGCGGAACTGGCGAGCAGGATCTCGGGCTGGCCTACCGCTTTGCGGCGGCTCCGATGCCTCCGCTGGACATACAAGATTGGATCCGGATCAGTTTGACGAACGAAACATTCGATCGTGAGCCACACCCAGCTCGCCGAGCTTCTCTGGGAGGACGTTGAAAGCGCCGCCAAAAACGTGGCAAAAGCCGGCACCCCGCGGCATTAGACGGCCGTAACTGGCACTAGGCGGCACTACGTGGCACCTCGTGGCACAAGAGAGACCACTAGATATAAGTGGGTGTGGCCGGTCCGCCGCGGTTATTCCAAAGGGGGGGTGGTGCGCGACTAGGTAAAAGATGCCGGGGGTGGGATGAAAGAGCTGGGGAAATAATCCCCCTACCTTAAAGGGGGTGCCGCGCGCAATGCCGCCTGGTGCCGCGTTTTGTCCCGTTTTTGGCGGCGCTTTTACCGTCCGATTCGTGACATTTTCAGCGTCCTCCCAGAGCTGCCTGGGTCAGACCCTCACCGGCTTCCTGTCCCCTCAGACGCTCAATGACGTGCCCGGACCCGTGGTTCCACCTCGGACGGTGAAAGCGCGCCAAAAACGTGGCAAAAGCCGGCACCCCGCGGCATTAGACGGCCGTAACTGGCACTAGGCGGCACTACGTGGCACCTCGTGGCACAAGAACCGTCCGGTGCCGAGCGCATTGCAGAAATAATCCCCCTACCTTAAAGGGGGGTGCCGCGCGCCGCAGCCGCACGGGCCCTGCCGCGAGGCGCGCAGGAGGGAAACGAGGCGGCGTCCCTACACCCGCTAGATCTAGTGCTCGAGGCCCTTGTGCCACGTAGTGCCACTAGTGCCAATTGCGGCCGGCTAATGCCGCCTGGTGCCGCGTTTTGTCCCGTTTTTGGCGGCGCTTTTACCGTGCCACGTAGTGCGGGGGTGGGATGAAAGCGCTGGAGAAATAATCCCCCTACCTAAAAGGGGGTGCCGCGCGCGCAGCCGCACGGGCCCTGCATGCCGCCTCGTTTCCCTCCTGCGCGCCTCGCGGCCGCCGGGTTTTCCCCCGTTTTGACCCAGGTCGCCACGGCCCCCTGCACCCGATGCAGATCGGGCCTAAACCCAAGAATGCACACCCCTTCGGAAGAGAGGGCACAACCCCCCACCACTACATGTAGGGGTTGATCTTGTGCCACGTAGTGCCGCGTAGTGCCACGTAGTGCCAAATGGGGCCGGCTCGTGCCCCGATTTCCGCCTGGTGGAGGGCTCTTCGCTTTCGATCCGGCGCACGCTGCCCCCCCACGTTCCGTCCCTGATGAAGCCCGGCTGAGCGAGCTGGACCAGCGGAGAAGGATCAGGATGATGGGTTCCTTCGCGGCGTCAGCGCGCGGGCGGTCGCCTGATCACCTCCACCAGCGGCCACCGTCTTCACCCCCACTACTGTCTTCACCCACCAGTGGCCTTCCCCTCTGCGACCGTGGAAGGATGTGTAGGCACTCCAGGTCGGCGCGGATCAGGATGATGGGTCCTTTCGCGGCGTCAGCGCGCGGGGCGGTCGCCTGATCACCTCCACCAGCGGCCACCGTCTTCACCCCCACTACTGTCTTCCCACTACTGTCTTCACCCACCAGTGGACGCTCGTTGGCGCCAAACAGCTGGCAGCGGCCAACCAAGAAGCTACTGCGCGCTTGAATGATGCCGGACCTATCCCGCTGGCAACTGCTGGCTTCGATGCTGCCTGTAATCGGGTCCGTCGTTGCGCTAGCCGTTTTCTATGGCCCGAGAGTTGGGAAGTTCGTCGGGATTCTCTTCGTAGTCCTCTTCATCGAAGGTGCCCTGCTCACCACCATGACGAACAGGGGGCGGCGACAGGGCCGGCTCGAGAATCTTGCTGAGGAGCATCAAGCGCTCTTCCGCGATGCTCAGTTCATGGGCTGGGTGACGGCCGGAGTCGTTGCCTGCGCGACGGTCTACTTCCACTCGTGTTGAGCAGATTGAGCGCTACTCAAGTATGGAGCACGGCGCCGCGGGTCAAGTTTGTCCCCTGGAGATCCGATCTGTCTCTTCGGGAGAAGCTACGCACAACGTGCGTACCAAAAGTGGGAAATGAGACGAGAGCGAAGGGTCACGGAGCGTTATCCCGCGTTCTTGCCGGTCGAATTTCAGCGACTTGTCGGGAGGCCGCTGGTCCAGGCCGCCAGCACGCCAGCGAGGGAAGCAAGGCTCGACGAGGTCCCTCCGAGACGACGCCCGCAGAGCGACGCTTTCTCAGCTCGTTTTTCGAGCGATGGTGGGATGGCGAGTCAGACGTAGCGAAGCTCGGACCCTCGCCCCGAGGGAGTTGTTCGGTTCTGACGCCACTTGGAGGGCGACTGGCGACATCCACCTCGACCTGAACCTGACAGGCGGTCGATCGCCAGCAGATCCTGGACGAAGGCCGTGTGGCCCAGGTGACGGAGCGACTCTCGCAAGTCCGCCGGATCGCTGTATTCTGGATGAATCTACTCCGAAGTAACCAGACCCTAAATCCCTTTGAGATCAAGTAGTTGGCGTTCTCCGTACGCGTGGAAATCAATCTTGACTGGTCCGTATAGTTTACTAGGATCGGCTCCATGCATCTCACAGCACAGGAAGAGTACGGATTTCGCTGCCTCCTCCAGGTGGCGCAGCACGCGGGCTCCGAGCCCCTGACGATCCCGGCCATCGCGGCGCACGAGGGCCTGAGTCCCGAGTACACGGCGAAGCTCATGCGCACCCTGCGCCGGGCCGGGCTGGTGACGAGCACGCGCGGGGCGAGCGGCGGCTATCAGCTCGCGAAGCCCGCTGGTGAGGTCAACGCCTGGCAGGTCATCGAGGCCCTTGGCGGCTCCTTCTTTCCGGAGGAGTTCTGCGACGCCCACCCCGGGCAGCTGCGGAGCTGCGTGCACAGCACCGGCTGCTCCATTCGCGGCCTCTGGGGCGTAGTCGAGCGCAGCGTGCGCGGCGTCCTCGAGAAGGTGACGCTGGCCGACATGCGGAGGGACGAGCGCGCCATGGTCGTCTGGCTGAAGGGCGCGGAGCCTCCGACGACATCTGCATCCCAGGCGACGACATCGGCATCCCGGCCGAGCTGACGGATCCCCTCCGGACACTGCGAGGACCGAGATGAGCAGCTCAGAAGAATTAGAGACTCTCGCCAACCGCGAGTACGCCTTCGGCTGGAAGACCGACATCGAGTCGGACACCACCCCGCCCGGGCTGGACGAGGGCGTCGTACACCTGATCTCGGAGAAGAAGGGCGAGCCGCAGTGGCTGCTCGACCGGCGGCTCAAGGCACTGCGACGCTGGACGGAGCTGTCGGAGGAAGACGCGCGCTGGGCGAAGGTCGACTTCCCCCCGATCGACTACCAGGCCATCAGCTACTACTCGGCGCCAAAACCGAAGAAGAAGCTGGCGAGCATGGACGAGGTGGACCCAGAGCTGCGGGAGACCTTCGAAAAGCTCGGAATCCCGCTCCAGGAGCAGCAGATCCTCTCGGGCGTCGCCGTCGACGCCGTGTTCGACAGCGTCTCGGTCGCCACCACGTTCAAGGAGAAGCTGCTCGAGGTGGGCATCATCTTCTGCTCCTTCTCCGACGCGGTGAAGGAGCACCCCGAGCTCGTGCGCAAGTACCTGGGCTCGGTGGTCCCCTACTCTGACAACTACTTCGCGACCCTCAACTCGGCGGTCTTCACCGATGGCTCGTTCGTCTACATCCCCGAAGGCGTCCGGTGTCCCATGGAGCTGTCGACCTACTTCCGCATCAACGAGGCGAACACGGGACAGTTCGAGCGGACGCTGATTGTGGCCGAGCCGGGCTCATACGTGAGCTACCTCGAGGGCTGCACCGCGCCCATGCGCGACGAGAACCAGCTGCACGCCGCAGTTGTCGAACTCGTGGCCCTGGAAGACGCGCAGATCAAGTACTCGACCGTCCAGAACTGGTACCCCGGCGACAAGGAGGGCAGGGGCGGCATCTTCAACTTCGTGACGAAGCGGGGAGCCTGCCGCGGCCGCAAGTCCAAGATCTCGTGGACGCAGGTCGAGACGGGCTCCGCGATCACCTGGAAGTACCCGAGCTGCATCCTGCAGGGCGACGAGTCGGTCGGAGAGTTCTACTCGGTCGCGCTCACGAACAACCGGCAGCAGGCAGATACGGGCACGAAGATGATTCACATCGGCAAGGACACCTCGAGCACGATCATCTCGAAGGGAATCGCGGCGGGCCGTGGCTCGCAGGCCTACCGGGGCCTGGTCGAGGTGCATCAGCGGGCCGAGAACGCGCGGAACTTCTCGCAGTGCGACTCGCTCCTGATCGGTAACGAGTGCGGAGCCCACACGTTCCCGTACATCGACGTGAGGAACGCCACCGCCATCGTGGAGCACGAGGCGACGACCTCGAAGATCAGCGACGACCAGCTGTTCTACTGCCAGCAGCGCGGGATCGGTCTGGAGGACGCTGTCTCGCTGCTGGTGAACGGTTTCTGCAAGGAAGTCTTTCGCGAGCTCCCGATGGAGTTTGCCGTGGAGGCCTCCAAGCTGTTGAGCGTGTCGCTGGAAGGCGCCGTCGGCTAGCTCCGGAGGGACTGAGTGCTCGAGATCCGAGATCTGCACGCCTCCGTCGGAGGCGTGGAAATCCTGCGGGGCGCTACGAAGCTCACACCCCCCCGCGCGCGCGCGCGTAGTGGGCAGTCATTGCGGGTCCTATTCCGCTCTGCCCACTGTGCGCGCGCGGGGGTGTGAAAAGCCAGCGGGCAAGCACCTGTTGAGCACCGCTTTTGCTTTTCGGAAAGATCGGCCGGGACTCCTATTGGTTCGTCACCGAGGGGAACGTCACTGCCGCCGAGAAGTTGTCGACTCTACTGAACACGTCGCGCGGGTGCCTGGCCCTGGTCGGTCTTCAGCGCAGGGAGCGGAAGGTGCCCGACCTCCAGGCGTACCTCGCGTCGAAGGCGAACGAGGCCGCTGCACAGCCGTCTTCTCGGGCCTCACTCTCGGTAGCCTCATGGAAGCCAGGCTCAGCCCGCTTGGGCGTGTCGATGTTGAGCAGGCGCACCCGGTCCCGACGCCAGGTTAGGGGCCGGATGCGCCCGAAGGGGCCTGACTGGGGCCGTATATACTGAACGCCAGCCTGCGGGCGTGAGCCTGACGCCAATCTCTGGCGCTCCGCTGTCCCGGCGTGAGATCATGTGGCGAACCGCGGTTGGGAGAGAGCGAGTGAGCGCAGCGTCGAAACTCTGGGTCGCCGTCGTACTGGCGGTCGTCGTCGTGGGCTGTGTACCCCCCGATGATCGCCGCCCTGGGCTAGGGCTTCGGGGCGAGGTAGCGGAGCAGTTCCCGCCGGACTGGAGCTTCACCGACGAGCACAAGGAGATCGCTATCGAGGTCCACACGCCGTACCTCTTGCGACACTCGGTTACGATCTGGTGCGCGTCGGTCGATGAACAGCTCTATGTGGGCGCGGCGTTCCCCGAGACGAAGCGCTGGCCGGGCTGGGTGGATCGCGAGCCGAACGTCCGACTCGGGATCGCGGGCCGCATCTACGAGGCGCGTCTCGCCCCGTTCGACGATCCGAGCCAGCTCGCGCGTCTCCAGGAGGCGTACGCGCGGAAGTACGATCTCCCCGATGCTCCTCCGGAGGGAAGGCCGAGGCGGTACTGGCTCGTAGAGTCGCGCGGCTGAGCGAGAACGCTGGCTCCTCGAGCGACATTGCCCAGGCGCAATCTCGGGCGTTCCGGTCTCGACATCACACCTGTGGGCTTTGGCGTCTGGGCTATCGGCGGTGGCGGCTGGTCTTTCGGCTGGGGCCACCAGGACGACAAGCACTACTCCAGGATGCGGAACGCCTCTGGCTGACTTCCGTCGACATCGGTGAAGGCGTACTCGCGCGCGAGATCACCTACAGCCAGGATCTTTGTCGTGTGGCGAAGGATGTCGGGGTCCGCCGCGAGGGCTGCGACCGCCCGGGCGTCGTACTCGGGCGACTCCGTCACCGACAGAGCTGCCTTTGGGGCGACGCAATGCCCGAGCCTCTACTGCGAGTCCGCCTCAGGGACTACGAGCTGGACGAAGCCCGGAATGAGCTTCGCTGGGGGAGCTTCGACCGATGAGCGCTCAAGCCGCTGAACGCAGGCTGGCTGCGATCATGTTCAACGAACATCGTGGGCTACACAGCCCTGATGGCGGAGGGCGAGGACAGGGGGCTGCGGGTGCGGGAGCGCAACCGGACGGTCGTCCGCCCCCTGCTCGAGCAGTACCACGGCGAGCGGATCGAGGAGACCGGGGACGAGTTCTTCTCGGTCTTCCCGAGCGCCGTAGACGCCGTGAACTGTGCGCTGGCGATCCAGGCCGCGCTGCGGGACGACCACGATCTCCAGCTTCGGATCGGGGTCCATCTGGGAGAGACCCTGTTCGAGGGCGGCCGCCTCTACGGCGATGGCGTCAACGTGGCGTCGCGCATCCGGCCGCTGGCCAAGCCGGGTGGACTCTGCGTCTCAGGCGAGGTGTACAGGGCCGTTCGCAATCAGCCCGGCATCGAGGCGAAGCCGCCTCGGCGAGCAGGAGCTCAAGAACGTCCCGGAGGCGGTCGCCGTGTACGTACTCGCGGGTGAGCCCGGAGTGCCGAGTCGAGCGCCGCAGGCGGGGCCGAGCGAACCGGGGGCATCGATCCGTTCCATCGCCGTGCTCCCGCTGGACAACCTTGGCAGCCCCGAGCAGGAGTACGTGGCCGACGGCGTAACGGACGCGCTGATCGAGAGCCAGGCGCTCGCTGACAGCAACCCCTGGGCACCGAGGACGACGACACGCCGCAGGCCCTCGAGGAGCTCTTTGGACTGTTGAGCTAAGCTTCGCGGATGCCGACGATTGCCGAGGCCGTGCTCGCCCACGCGCGCCGGAATTTCCCGGAGCGGGCCGTCGACAAGCTGCGCTGGGAGCAGGGCGGCCTCGTCGAGAACATTCCGGACCTCGCGCTCGTCCGCGTCGCGGGCTCCGAAGACGGGGCGCCCTGGGTCTACGTGAGCGCCGGGGCGTCGGCCGAGGCCATGGATGACGGATACGGCCTTGAGTTCTTCGTCGTCGCCCGAACGGACCAGCAAGAAGCAGCGAAGCTGGTGGCGATGGTCGCGAACATGCACGCCGATCCGCGCTACCCGATGTCGCTGGGCCAGGTGCTCGAGATCGGTCACTCCTGGCTTCCGGGCTCCAGCTGCGATCACTTGCTCGTGTGCCTTCCCGGGCCATTCGGTGAGGAGTTCGAGTGGCACTCCCCGACCGAGCACACGATTCGCTTCATCTGGCTGATGCCGATCACGCGAAGCGAGGCCGAGTTCGTGCGCCAGCACGGCTTTACCGAGCTCCAGCGGAAGCTCGGCACCTCGCAGGTGGATGTGACGGCCCTGGAGCGCTCGTCGGTGGTGTAGTGCGTTCTCGCAAGTGTGGCTCACCGAGATTGTTCTTACGGGTCGACCGCATCTTACGGGTCGACCGCATCAGAAGTAGGTAGATAATGAACGGGCGGACCCTGCATCCCTCGACTCGAATCTCCTGCCAGACAATGAAATCGGTATCGATGGGGATCCCCACTACGATTCCGGCCTCGATCGTCTCCTCGATCTGGTAGTTGAACCGGGCGCGACGGTTCTTGCAGATCGTGTGACGCTTCGCCTCCGTCACGTGCGCGGAGACGGTCTGCGCTTCGTCTCGGTCCCTTCCGCGGAGCTGTCGGCGATTCCGGCCGAGATGATCAGCTTGAACGCCTCCTCGACGGAGAGCCCCGTCTCGATGGCCTGGTCCTCGGGAACGAGCAGGAAGTAGCCCGTGGTCGGGTTCGGCGTGCTCGATACGAAGACCTTGAGCAGCTTGTCCGGCAGCTCCGGTGCCAGTCCGCTCGAACGGCCCGTCACGAAGGCGTACATGAAGATGCCCTTGCGCGGGTACTCGATCAGGACGACGCGGTCAAAGCTCGAGGTGGTGCTCCCGTCACCGACGATCGCGGCCATGAACTGCTTCAGCACCGCGTACAGGCTGCGAGCGACCGGGATCCTCTCGACGATGGCCTCCCAGGCGCCGAGGGCGCCCCGTCCGACGAAGCTCCGCGTGAGTGCCCCCGCGAGCAGGATGGCGACGAGAGTGACGGCTGCGCCCAGGAAGCGCGGCTGCTCGAGCTCCAAGCCTAGCGCGCGGAAGATGTTTGGCAGGACGAGCTTGTCGAGCTGGTCGACGAGCCAGAGAACGCCCAGCAGGGTGAAGCCGACCGGGACGAATACGAGCAGGCCGGCCAGGAAGTCGCGCCGAAGAGCGTTGATGACCCTACGCCAGAACCTGCGCCACACAGCGGACCTCCACCGCCGCCGCTCCCACGGCGGTGCTCGTCAAATTAGCGGAGTCGATTTTCCGAGTCGACGAAGCAGATGCGCGGTTGGTGGCTGCGGGCCTCCTGCGTCCCCAGCTGAGCGTAGCTCGCGATGATGACGCGATCCCCGGGCTTGACGAGGTGCGCCGCCGCCCCGTTGATCCCGATCACCCCACTGCCGGCCTGGTGGCCGAG
>CBDDEE010000022.1:0-243629 GCA_965226855.1 Myxococcota bacterium
CTCGATCGGGTACGATGGCGACCATGCAGTGCGGCGCATCACGGGGCGGTTGGATCTCGGGGGTGAGCTCGGTTCCGCGTTATTCGCGGGCGTGCACGTGATGAACCACGACATCTTCGAGTGGATGCCAGAGCGCGAGGAGTTCGAGATCATGACCGACGTCTACATCCCCGCTCTCGAACGCGGCGAGCGCATCCATTGCTGGCTGCAGCCGCCAGACTGCGAGTGGTCGCCCGTCGGGGATCCTGGCGAGCTCCTTGCCGCGAACCTCGGGGCTCTTGACGCCATCGCGCGGGAGTCGGAGGAGAAGGGAGTGTTCGTCGCGGACAGCGCACGAGTCGAGGGACGCCTGGAGGCGCCCGTATGGGTCGGCGAGCACGCCGAGATTGCGCGAGGCGCCCACGTCGGACCGTGGGCCGTGATCAGCGCAGGAGCGCTCGTGTCTGCCGGCACGCGGGCTGAGCGAGCGCTCGTACTGCCCGGAGCCCGCCCCCCGGCTGGCGTGGGGCTTTCGGGCGTGATCGCTTTTGCAGACGAGATCTGGCGAGGTGCTTGAAGTCACGTTCATCGGCAGCGGGGACGCGTTCGGGAGCGGCGGGCGCAGGAACACCTCGATTCTGCTGCGGGGACGACAGGGCTCGATCCTGCTCGACTGCGGTCCAACAACGCCGCATGGGCTCCGAGAACTCGGCGTGGACCCGCGAGAGATTGACGCAATCGCCATCAGTCACTTCCACGGCGATCACGTGGCGGGCATCCCGTTCCTGCTGCTCGAGTTCGAGTTCGAGCTCGAACGCGCGAAGCCCCTCCAGATCTTCGGGCCGCCGTCGATTCGGGAACGTCTCCAGAAGATGGCGAGCATCTTCGGCTACGACTTCCCCGAAGATCCCAGCTACTCGCTCAGCTTCGCCGAGTACGAGATCGGAACGCCCCTGCACGCTGCGGGCTTCGAAGTCAGGCCCATGCCCGCCGTTCACCACCCGCACACGCGACCGCACATGTTGCGCGTGCAGAACGATACCCGCGCCCTCGTCTTCTCGGGCGACACGGGCTGGCACGACGAGCTTCCGGAGAAGGTAAGAGACGTCAACCTATTCATCTCGGAGTGCGTCTTCTACGAAGAGAGGTTCGAGTTCCACCTCAGCCACGAGCGCATGCAGGAGCATCGCGACCGTTTCCGCTGCGACTCGACCATCCTCACGCACATCGGCAGCGAGGTCCTCGGCGAGCTCGACCGGGTACAGTTCGACACGTCAGAAGACGGCTCCCGCATCACGCTCTAGTCTTGTGGGACCCGGCCGCGGGCGGCCGCGGCCACCCACCTCCGCTCAGGCCTACGGCCTTCGCTGCGCGCGACCGCGTTCCGCGGTGCTTGCAGGTTGCCTCCAAGTCCCGCGGGTGGCCCGAACGCGCAGATAAGGACCGTCCCCAAGTTCGGATCGGATCACCGCAAGACTGGTCAGAACGAGGCGGGGGTGGCCGTGCCGAGAACTACCGCTCGCGAAGCGCCTGTCGCGCTGGGCAGGTTCGAAGCGATACCGCGTCTCGCGCACCAGCCGAGCGCGGCGAAAGCCATGGCCTCGAGGGCATCGCCTGGAACGCCCTGCGCGTCGGTGGTCTCCAGGCTCGCGGGCGCGAGTCCGCGCCGGAGTCCCTCCAGGATCACAGGGTTATGGGCGCCGCCCCCATACACGAACCAGCGTTCCGGGGGAACGGGGAAGAAGCGGCGCGCCGCCTCGACGATACTCTCGACTGTGAGGGCCGCACACGTCGCTGCGACGTCGTCGGGCCCCGCACCCCGCGCGAGCATGGCGTCACGGCTGCGCTCAAAGAGCTCGGCAGAGAAGTACTCGTGACCGGTGCTCTTTGGCGGGGGCGTGGAGAAATAGGCATTGCCGAGCAACTCCTGCAGCATTGCGCGGTCGACCGTACCGCGCGCACACCGCTTGCCGTCTCGATCGAAGCGCTCGACTCCACCCGACGACCAGCGCACCGCGCGATCGATCCAGGCGTTGCCCGGACCGGGATCGAACGCGATCAGGGGCTCCTCGGCATCTGCCGGAAGGAAGCTCACGTTCGTGAAGCCGCCGATGTTCAGCACGGCCCGTGCCTGTCCGGGTTTGGCGAAGCGTGCGCGGTGAAAGAACGGCGTCAGCGGCGCCCCCTGACCGCCAACTGCCAGGTCTGCGCGGCGAAAGTCGGCGACGACGGGAATGCCCGTCCGCGCGTGAATGATGGCCGGCGAGCCGAGCTGGAGGGTCCCGCCCAGCTCCGGATAGTGGGCAACGGTCTGCCCGTGCGAGCCCACTCCCTCGACCTCTCGGGGGGAGACGCCCGCCGCCTCTACGAGGTCGCACGCCGCAGTCGCAAAGCACTCGCCCAGCTCGTTGTCGAGCTGGATCAGCTCCCGCAAGCAGACGTCGTGCTGTGCCACCGCGTGAACGCGCTCCCGGAGATCATCGGTAAGGGGAAAGTCCCTGAACGCGAGCAGCTCGAGCCCGGCGAGCCCGTCCGGAATCCGTACGAGCGCCGCGTCCACGGCGTCCGCCGAGGTTCCGGAGATGAGCCCGATCCAGAGCACAGCAGAGGCTAGCTCATCGCGCGCCCGTGGGGAGATTCGCGGCCCTCCGACCGATAGAGTCAGCGCTCGGACGAGCAGAACTCGCGCAGCAGCTCGAGGGACTCGTCGCTGAGCTCGAGCAGGCGAACGCCCATACCGGCGCAGGGCCGATTCCTGCCCACGCAGGGCCGCCGCCAGCGCACCTCTGCGTTGCAGTCGAGGGGCTCGGGCTGTCCCCGCACGTGAATGCGTAGACGTAGCCGGGTACCAACGGTACGCGTGTTCATGGCTTGAATGAAGAGTCCCGTCTCGGAGACGCGGTCCGCATAGCCGAGGAAACGCGGTCGCGTGAGCAATCCCTCCGGCGGTGCGAGCTCGACTCGCAGTGGACGCCGAAGCGTGCGTCGAGGCGCCGGAGCCTGTTCGAGTTCCATCGCCCAGAGATCGGTCCCAGCTCGTTCCGGCTTGAACGCTTCCTGCACCCTTCGATTGACAATCGCGAGGACGCCCTTGTAACGTCGCGCCCGTTATGGCCGATCCCGTCGACGAGCGCAGCCGAATTCTGGGAGGCCTCGTCTGCCTGGGAGCGGTCGCGGGAGCGGCGCTGTTCCTGTACGGCGTCGTTATCGAAAGCTACTGGGCGCTGGCCATCCCCGTTGCCGCCCTGCTCCTGTTCGTGCTCGCACTGGTCTTCTGGATCGGCTGGACCATCGCTACGGTCCAGGTAGAAGCCGAGGGCGAGCCTCTCGGCAACGGGGGTGCGGGCGGAGCCACACGGCCTGACGCGCCATCGGAGACTCCGGAGGCTGACCGCACGGAGAACGAAACGTAGGCCCAGATGCGGATCGCCCTTCTGACCTATCGGGGCAACATGTTCTGCGGTGGCCAGGGCATTTACGCCGCGAACCTCGCGCGCTCGCTCCACGCCCTCGGCCACGAGGTGCACGTGATCTCGGGACCACCGCTGCCCGAGCTCGAGGCGGACATTCCTCTTCACGAGATCCCGAACGGCAACTACTTCGCACGCGAGCTGGAGGAGCTATTGGGGGGGCCGGGTCGGTTCCGCGCGCTGCTGCCCTCGAACCTGTGGGAGCTCGGCCTGACACGCCTCGGGATCTTTCCAGAGATGACCGCGTTCGGGCTTCGCCTGCTGCTGCGCTGGAGAGCGCTGCAACGTCGCTACGAGTTCGACGTCGTGCTCGACAACCAGTCGCTCTCCTGGGGCCTGCTCGGCCTGCAGGCGACGGGCGTCCCCGTCGCGGCCATGGTCCATCACCCGCTGCACATCGACCGCCTGTCCGACTTCGAGCTCGAGCCGACGTTCCGGCGCAAGTGGAAGAGGACGCTCTACTTTCCGCTCTTCATGCAAGAGCTCGTCGTGCCCCGTCTCGCGCGGATCTTGACGGTGTCCCATGCCTCGGCGTCCGAGATCGAACGCTTCTTCCGCATCCCGCGCAAGGAGATCTCCGTGGTCTACAACGGAACCGACACGGAGACCTTTCGCCCGGTGCCTGCCAGCAGGGAGACCGATCTGATCTTCGTGGGACGAACGGAGGATCGCAAGAAGGGCATCCCATACCTTCTGGACGCACTCGCCCTGACGCCCGAGCACGTCACGCTCAAGATCGTCGACGGGCGCATCACTGCGGACGGGCTGGTACCGCGCAAGATCCAGCAGCTGGGGCTCGAGAAGCGCATCACGATCGTCGACCGCATGCTGGACGTCGACGAGCTTGTACGGGAGTACGCGACGGCGCGGATTGCGCTGGTTCCCTCCTATTTCGAGGGATTCGGCTTCCCCGCCTCGGAGGCCATGGCCTGCGGGCTCCCCGTCATCGCAACGGACGGCGGAGCACTTCCCGAAGTCGTCGGAACGAGCGGCGAAACCGGCCGCATGGTCCCGTTCCGAGACTCGCGGGCACTCAGCGTTACGATTCGCGAGCTGTGCGCGAAATCCGACGACGAGCTCCGAACGATGGGGCGCCGCGCTCGCCAGCGCGTGGAGAGCACGTTCAGCTGGCGCGAGGCCGCGCGCCAGACAGCTGCGGTCCTGGAGGAGGTTGTGCGTGCTCACGGTCGATCTTGAGCGGCTGGGGGTGCGCGAGGGAGACTGGCTGCTCGACGCCGGCTGCGGTGGTGGACGCCACTGCTTCGGCGCAATCGATCGAGGCGCGAACGTCATCGGGCTCGACCTGGACGCGGAAGGGCTCGGACTCGCGCGCGCCGGAATCGACGAGCGGCGCGGGGGCGCGCGGGAGCCGCACGGAGGAGTGCTGCGCGGAGATGTCTTCAGGCTGCCCTTCGACGATTCCGCGTTCGACCGCGTGATCTGCTCGGAGGTCATGGAGCATGTGCACGACTACCGCTCCGCTGTGGAAGAGCTCGTCCGCGTGCTCCGCGGCGGCGGGACGATCGGCATCACCATTCCCACGGCGCCGACCGAGCACGCCTATCTGTGGTTGACGCGCGTCTATTTCGAGAGCCCGGGCGGACACATCCGGATCTTCCGGCCCCGCGACCTCGCGCTGGCGATGTCCCGCGCCGGCCTGCGGGTCGAGGGCGTGAGCTTCGCGCACTCGCTTCACTCGCCCTACTGGGCCATCCGCTCGATCCTGGGCCTGGATGACGAGTCGCTCGCGCCCACGCGCGCCTATCGTCGCTTCCTTCTGCGCGCCAGCCAGTCGAGACGCTGGACCACGCTCGAGCGAGCTCTCGACTGGGTCTGCCCGAAGAGCCTGATCCTTTACGGAACGAGGGTCGCGACGGGGCGGGGCTGATGCGAGTCGCGCTTCTCTGCTATCGCGGAAACATGGCGAGTGGTGGGCAGGGCATCTACCTGACATCGCTGACGCGAGCGCTCGTGGAGCGCGGCGCCGAGGTCGATGTCTTCGTAGGGCCCCCGTACCCCGACCCCATGCCCTGGGCACGCGTCTTCCGCCTGGAGAACCAGCGCTTCTGGGGAGCCCGCTTCCGCAAGGAGCGCGACGCCTTTCTCCCGCACCCTAACCCCTTCCGGATCTTCCACCCGCTGAACTTCTACGAGTACGCGGTGACGCGCTTCGGGTTTCTGCCAGAGCACTTCGCGTTCAGTCTGCGCGCGGCCGCCGCGCTCACGAGAGAGGTCAGATCCGGCCGACGCTACGCGCTCGCGCACGACGTGCAGTCACTCGGCTACGGGCTGCTCTGGCTGCGGGCCCTCGGTCTCCCGGTCGTGAGTACGATTCATCACCCGCTCAGCATCGATCGCGCGACGAGCCTGAGACGCGACGCGAGCTTCTCCGAGCGAAAAGGCACGCTAGCCTTCTATCCAGTGCGCAGCCAAGCGCGCGTGGCGCGACGGCTGGACGGGATCATCACCTCGAGCGCCGCCTCTGCCGGGCAGATCGCTCTCGGGTTCGGCGTCTCTCCCGCGCGCATTCACAACGTGTCGAACGGCGTGGGCCTGCCGCGGCCGCGCCGCACGCGGGTCCGTGGGGCGAGACCCGAGCTGCTCTTCGTCGGGCGAGCGAGCGATCCGAACAAGGGTCTCGAGTACCTGCTATCCGCGCTCGCGCTCTTGCCCCGCGAAGTGACTCTGCGGGTTCTCGACGGCTACCCTGCCGAGAGCCCCATGGACGTTCAGATCCGCGAGCTTCGTCTCGGGGATCGAGTGCACTTCGAAGGGAAGGTGCCGCGGGCGAGCCTGGAGGAGGCTTTCCGCCGCGCCAGCATCGTCGTGCTCCCCTCGCTCTTCGAGGGCTTCGGCCTCCCGGCGGTCGAGGCGCTGGCGGCCGGTACACCGGTCGTTGCCACACGAGCCGGCGCCCTTCCCGAGGTGCTCGGCACCGCGGGCGCCGGAAGGCTCGTGCCCGCACGGGACGCCGCCGCGCTAGCGAAGGGAATCGCAGAGACGCTCGAGGGCTGGGACGAGGCCCACCGCGAAGCGCTCGCTGCGCGCGCGCGAATCGAGCGCGAGTTCGGTTGGGGTCAGGTCGCGCGGCGCGTGGAAGGGGTCTACGAGGACATCCTGCGGCGGCGGCCGACCTGATGAGGCTGATCGATCTCGACCGAGACATGTCCGACGTGATCCCCACGGCGAGCTCCGCCGACTCCGATTACCTGTTCCAGCGCATGGGGGAGGCGACCCTGGCTGCGCTCGGTCCACGCGCACGCGCCCGCATCCTGGATGCAGCGGGAGGACTCGGCCAGGACAGTCGTGCGCTAGCGCGGCGCGGCGCCTGGGCGGTCTGCACAGAGCCATCGCGCCGCATGTCCGCGCTCGGCCGCATGATCGAGAGTGACGCGGAAGGGTTGCTGGGCCACGACACGACTCCCATCGCCTGGGCGCGTGCGTGGGGCGAGACGCTCCCCTTTCGCAGCGGGACCTTCGACGCCGCTTTTTGCAAGGGGGCCCTCGACCATTTCGACGATCCCGAGCGTTGCATCCGCGAGCTCGCGCGTGTCACGCGCCCCCGCGGACGTGTCGTGCTCACCGTCGCGAACTTCGACTCCCTCGCTTGCCGGCTGCAGCGGGCGCTGGACAGGCTCCGGCCGGCCGCGGCCCGTGCCGGTCGCCGCTCGTATCACGTGCCATCCGATCACTTCACTCGCTACGACCCAACACTTCTGCGTGAACAGGCCGAGCGCCATCTCGTCATCGAAGAGTGGAAGGGCATCTCGCTCCTCTGGGGGCTGCGGCCATGGTCCGCGCTGCTGGGGAGACTGGGAACGAGGACGGCGCGGGTCGTGCTCCGCTGGGTCGATCGAATCGCGGCCCGGTTTCCGGCTCACTCCGACGTGATCCTCGTTGCGGGCAGGCCAAGGCCGCGCGCTGACGACTGATCCCTATGAGAACAGACCCGGGTTCAGCCCGTGCCTCGTCAGCTTGCGGTACAGCGTGCTGCGGCCGATCCCCAGCAGCTTCGCCGCAGCCTTGACGTCTCCATCGACCCGGCCGAGCGCCTCCTGCAGGCAGGCCCGTTCGTAGCTCGACAGCGAGAGCGGGATCCCTTCGGGGAGGGGCGCCAGGTGGCCGGAGCAGTCCCCGAGCCGCAGATCCGCTTCCGTGAGGCGCGGGCCCCGCGCCAGAGCCACCGCAGCCTCGATCGCGTTCTCGAGCTCTCGGACGTTGCCATCCCAGCGACAGGCAGCGAGCTTCTCCAGCGCCGCCCTCTCGATGCCCTCGATGCCACTGCATTTTCCCGCTCGAGCCACGAAGTGCTCCGCAAGCAACGCGATGTCTTCCGGTCGCTCGCGCAGCGGTGGAATCTGCATAGACACGACGCGGAGCCGGTAGAAAAGATCAGAGCGAAAACGCCCCGTTCGCATCTCGCTCGCCAGGTCGCGATTCGTTGCGGTCACGATCCGGACGTCGATCGGTAGGGCCTGCGTCGCTCCGAGCGGGCGCACCTCGCGTGCCTGGATGGCGCGGAGCAGCTTCGACTGCAGCAAGAGCGCCAGCTCGCCGATCTCGTCGAGAAACAAGGTTCCACCGTTCGCGCTGCGGAACAGGCCGGGCGCCGACCTGGCCGCCCCCGTGAAAGCGCCCGCCTCGTAGCCGAACAGCTCGCTCTCGACGAGCCCTTCCGGCAGCGCTCCGCAGTCGACCGGAATAAACGGTCCGTCCGCGCGGGGCGACGTCGAGTGGATGGCGCGAGCGACGAGCTCCTTGCCCGTACCGCTCTCTGCCTGAATAAGTACGTTGCTCTCGTTCTGGGACAGGTCGCGGATCATGCGCAGCACGCGCTTCATGTTCGCTGAACGCGCCACGATGCCCGCAAGCTCGTCCGGCTCTTCGGCAGAGCTAGGCTCGAGGCGTCGGCTACGCCGCTCCAAGGCCCGCCGCAATACCCGCACGACCTGGCCTGAATCTGCGCGATGCTTCTCGACGTAGCCCGACACGCCGGCATGCCTACACGCGGGAGGGTCGACCGATGCGTAGCCCGTCAACACGACGATCTCGGACTCTGGCGAGCGGCTGCGGATCTCGCCGATCAGCTCTCGCTCGGACGAGCACTCCAGCCCGAGATCGATGAGCACGACCTCGGGCTCGTGCCTGAGCTGCTCGCGGAGCGTCTTGAGGTCCGACGCCTCGAGTCCCTCGAACCCCCCTCCCTCGATCTGCTTCCGCAAGCGGCGGAGCACATGCTGCTCCTGGTCCACCAGAAGCGCCCGCGCCCGGCGAGGCCTCGCAGGGTCTCTTGCATCTGGCCCGTCGCGATCCATCGCGGGGGTGATCGGAGGACGTGGGGCCCCGCTTGAGGGTCCCTCACCGCTAGCCTACATTCGAGAGCGCTGGGGGGAGAGGCATGGTCCGCGGGACGATTCTGGTCGTTGACGACGATGCGCTGTTTCGTGAGGCGCTGACGCGGTATCTGGACGCTGCCGGTCATGAAGTCACCCCTGTGGGAGATCCTCAGAGCGCTCTGCAGAAGCTCGAAGAGGGCGCCTTTGAGCTGGTCCTCACCGATCTCAAGATGCCAGGCATGGACAGCATCGCCCTCATCGAGCGCATCCAGCGGATCGATCCGGACATCCTCTCGATCGTGATCACTGGCTTCGGCACCACCGATCGCTCCATCGAAGCGCTCGATCGCGGCGCCTTTTGGTTCATCGACAAGAGCTACGAGCGGATCTCGAGCTTCGGCCTTCTCGTGAACAAGGCGCTCGAGTTCCGACAGCTCAAGACCTCGAACCGACAGCTTCAACATCAGCTCGAGGCCAAGTATGGGCTGTCCAGCATCATCGGCGAGAGCGAACCGATCCACTCCCTGCTCGACATGATTCGAAGGGTCGCGCCCACCGATGCGCGTGTGCTGATCATGGGTGAGAGCGGCGTGGGCAAGGAGCTGGTCGCGCGCGCGATTCACTACAACAGTACGCGCGCTGAGCGTCCCCTGGTCGCCGTCAACTGCGGCGCCGTTCCCGAGGAGCTGCTCGAGAGCGAGCTCTTCGGACACGTGAAGGGATCCTTCACCGGCGCCATTCGCGATCGGGAGGGCCGCTTCCGGGCTGCGGAAGGCGGAACGCTGTTGCTGGACGAGATCGGCGACATGAGCCCGTCGCTGCAGATCAAGCTGCTGCGCGTAATCCAGGAGATGGAATACGAGCCGGTGGGCTCGTCTCAGACCCTGAGAGCGGACGTTCGCATTATCGCCGCCACGAATCAGGATCTGCCGCAACTGATCAAGGAGAAGCGTTTCCGGCAGGACCTGTACTTTCGTCTGAATGTCGTACCCATCGAGGTGCCCGCTCTTCGCGAGCGGCGCGAAGACATCCCGCTCCTGGTCGAGCACTTTCTCGATCAGCAGCGACGCACCTATCCGGAGCTCTTGGGCATCGACGCGCCCGCGCTAAAGCGTCTCACGAACTACGATTGGCCGGGTAACGTGCGCGAGCTCGAAGGTCTGATCGAACGACTCTCCATCATGCGACGCGAGGGTTGGATCGCAGAAGAGGAGCTGCCGCCAGAGCTGATCGGCCAGAGCGCGGATCAACCGTCGATCACGATTCCTCCTGACGGCGTCGACTTCGAAGGCCTCGTGGACGGCTTCGAGTCCGACCTGATCCTGCAAGCCCTGGAAGCGACGGGCTGGAACAAGAACCGCGCGGCGAAGCTGCTCGACCTGAAACGCACGACGCTGGTAGAGAAGATCCGCTCGAAGGGACTCACGAAGCCACCCGGCCTCTGAAGGCAGCTTGCCCGCGAGCACCATAGCGGGCCAGGGTGACAATTTCGTAACACCTGGAAGCCGAAAACTGTCAAGGACCTGACTTTCAGGCGCCGCGCAGACCTGCGCTGGCGCGGTTTCGCGGAACTCGAGGACGAACGCTCTTCCGCCGCGACCTCAACGGCTTTGCGCGCGACGCTGCGCAGAAACGATTGGCTGCTGAGCCGTTGCCCGCGCCTCCACGGCACCTGACTTGCACATCTCGCGACCTCCACACGGACGCTGGACCAGGCTTTCTGCACCCACGGATTCGGGAGGTCACAGATGGAAGCATTGCTCCGAGAAGCGCGGGAACACCATGGCGGGATTCCACCGGAGCTGAAGGAGAAGATCGTTCTTCAGCACACGCCGCTGATCCGGTACATCGTCAATCGAATCGCCGTACGTCTTCCGTCGCACATCGACCTGGACGACCTCCAAAACACGGGCGTGATCGGACTCATGGACGCGATCGACAAGTACGATCCCGACAAGAACTGCAAGTTCAAGACATACGCGGAGTTTCGCATCAAGGGCGCGATCCTGGACCAGCTGCGGTCGCTCGACTGGGTACCTCGGTCCATCCGCCAGAAGAGCCGCCGACTCGAGCAAGCCTACACCGAGGTGGAACAGCGACTCGGCCGTTCCGCGACGGAGAACGAGGTGGCCGGCACGCTGGGAATCGAGCTCGACCAGTTCCACTTCCTGCTGAATCAGGTCCGCGGGATCTCCATGATCAACCTTGACGAGCTCCGCTCCGGCGGAGACTCGGACCAGCCGATGCACGGCGACATCTTCGAGGACGTGAAAGCAGAGAACCCGTTCATGTCTCTGAAGTCGCGCGAGATGCGCCAGGCCGTGGCCGAGTGCATCGGGATTCTGCCCGAGAAGGAGCGACTTGTGATCTCGCTCTACTACTACGAGGACCTGAACATGAAGGAGATCGGGAACGTCCTCGGCATCACCGAGTCCCGCGTATGCCAGATCCACACAAAGGCGGTCGCTCGCCTGCGCTCGAAGCTCCGGACGCTGCTGCTCAGCTGACGCAGGGCGACCAGAAACGTACAAGGAGTGGTCCGAGCGGCGAAGAATGCTAAAGATGTTCGCGATCTTCCCGATAACAGAGGGACCCCGGCGAGGAAATCGGAGATGCAAAAGAAGACGCCTGCGGATCTGATCCCCCCGGACGAGGACGAGGACCTCTACTCGCCCGAGTACCTGAAGGGGTGCGCCGATCTTGAGGCGCGCGAGGAGCGTCTGGAAGAGCTGAAGCGCCGGATCGAGCTCGGCGCCTACAAGGTCGACCCCGACTCGGTCGCGCTTCACATGATGGGCCGCGTCGACCTCGACTAGTCTTGATTGGACCCGGCGCGCGAGCGGTCCTCCCGCGGGTCAGCGACCCGCGGGCCGCTGATGGCCACCCACCTCCGCTTCCACGGTTGCGGATCCGCCGAGCCTGCGCAGTCGGCGTTAGCTTGCCAGGTAGACCACTAGGGCGGTGGCGTTGTCACGGCCGCCGCTCGCGTTTGCGGCCTCGATCAGGCGGGTCGAGGCCAGCGTCGGGTCGTGCCACCAGCGCGAGAGAATCTCGTGGATCGCCGTTTCCTCGAGCTGCGCGCTGATCCCATCCGTGCACAACAGCAGCGAGTCGCCTTCCTCGACGCGGAGCGCGCCGATGTCAGCCTCGACGGCGTCTGCCACGCCGAGCGCCCGAGTGATAACGTGGCGGTCAGGGTGCTTGCGGGCCTCTTCCTCGGACATGTCGTGACGGGCGACCATCTCCCCCACCGCCGAGTGATCGCTCGTGAGCCGGTAGAGCACTCCGCCCCGCAGCAGATAGACGCGACTGTCTCCCACGTTCGCAAGTATCGCCATCGCACGGTCAATCCACACGGCGACCAGCGTCGTTCCCATGCCCTCGAGATCCGGCGCTCGGCTCGCCGCCTCGCGGATCTCGCCGTTGGCGAGACGCACGGCCCGACGAATCGTGCTCGTGCGATCCATGGGCGGGCGATTGTCGAGCGCGTCACAGAAGGACGAGACGCCGATCTTTGACGCCCGGCTGCCCGCCACGTGGCCACCGAGACCGTCCGCGACCACGAACAGTCCCCTATCGGGGAGATTGGCGAGAGAGTCCTCGTTGACCTGACGTGTGCACCCCACATCCGTACGTCCGGCCGAGATAAAGCGGAAGCCCGTCACCGTTTCAGGCATCGGGCGGCGACGGCGGCGTCTTGACCGAGTTCGGGCGCACCAAGCAATGAATCTGGTATCGTTCCGCGCCAAGCGGAGGGCGGTCGTGACCATTCAACCGATCACGCATCTCGACCGATAGACTCAGCAGTAGAGGCTTCTTTCAGGCCCGAGGTGTGTGGAGGTTCCGGCCCGATGCCCAAAACCCTACTCCTGGCCGACGACAGCGTGACGATCCAGAAGGTGGTCGGCATCACGTTCGCGAATGAGGACGTCGAGCTCGTGACCGCTCTCAACGGAGACGACGCGCTGCGGAAGGCGCGGGAGCTCAAGCCCGACCTCGTGATGGCAGACATCGGAATGCCCGGGCTCGATGGCTACGAGCTGTGCGCGGCCATTCGAGCGGAGCCCGAGCTTGCAAACATTCCGGTTCTGCTATTGACCGGGACCTTCGAGACCTACGACGAGGAGCGCGCAGTCGAGGTGGGTGCGAGCGCGTACATCGCCAAGCCCTTCGAGGCACAGGGGTTGATCGATCAGGTAAACACGTTATTGAACACCCCGCCGGAGTCCGCCGCCCCCGCTCCGAAGCCTGGCCACGACGAGGCGGACAGCCCGCACGCGAACTCCCCGCACGTGCTAGGCGCCGTGCCACTTTCGAGGCCCACCAGCCGCGAGGCGGATTCCGACAAGAAGCTACCCTCGGCCGAGCCTCCCGATCTGCTCGCGGGTCCCCTCGGCGCTCCCCTGCCCCCGCCAGCAGCAGGGACCACACGCTCCTCGGACCTCACCTTCGAAGACCTGGACTTCCAGGCGACGCCCGCGGGAGACTCCGGCTCGAACACGCAGATCTTCGGTGATGCGCCACCCCTTGCCTCCGGCTCGGTCGGCCAGCAGAGAAGCTCCGCTTCAGAGCCTATCGCCGAAGCGGTGGACACGGACCCCGGGTTCGACCAGAACGGCGAGACTGCGTTTCTCGATCCGATGACGCTCCCCACGAAGCCGGACCAGGAGCCGCTGGGTGACGCGATCGAGGACGCTGGCCCGGGCGCCCCCGCCGCCAGCTCGCCCTTCGCGGGCCTGGACGCCGCCCCAGGAGAAGCCCTCCCGAGCCGGGACGAGCCGGTGATCGACGTTCCCGAGGTCTTGCCCGAACCCGAGCCTCTGCAGACGATGACCTTCCCAGAGCCCATACCCAGTAAGTCCGTCCCCATGGGCCGGACCGCCGGCAGCGCCGGACCAGCACTCGACCAGCAGGCGATCTCGAACGCGATCGAGAAAGTGGCCTGGGAGGCCTTCGGCAACCTCTCCGAGCAGCTGGTTCGCGAGGTGGTCAAGAAGGTCGAGTCGATCGCCTGGGAAGTCGTGCCTCAGCTCGCCGAGCGCATGCTCCAGGAAGAGATCGACAAGCTCAAGCGCGGATCCGAATAAGCCTCCCACCGCCCGGAGCTTCGCACCTCCCAGGGTCGAAAAGAGGCGTCCCTCCGCCCCGGAACATCGCGCCTCCCTACAAGCGCCGCGAAGGCGGGACGCGCAGCGAGGGCTGAAGGCCTGAGCGAAGGTGGGTGGCGGCGGCCGCCCGCGGGCGGGTCCCACATGGTGGGGGTCGCGCCGTCTAGGCGCGGTCCCGTATAGTCGAACGAGTCCCGGCGCGATCGGAGCCGCCCAGGGGCGGGAGGCACTCTGTGGTACGGATGCCCAGGCGGGCGACGTGGGTGTGGCTGGTCGAGGCTGCACTCGCGGAGGATCTGGGGCCGGGTGACGCCACCTCGCTCGCCGTCCTACCGGACGGCCTGGTCGGAAGGGCGCGCATCGAGGCTCGCTCCCCGACCGTGGTTTCGGGCCTGGATGTTGCGGCGGAGGTGTTCGAGCGCAGCGGCGCTCGCTTCGAGGCCAGCGTGGCGGACGGTGACTCCGCGGACGCCGGCGGAATCCTCGCGGGCGTAGAGGGCGGGGCCCTGGAGATCCTGTCGGCCGAGCGGACCGCGCTCAACTTCCTGCAGCGGCTCTCCGGGATCGCGCAGCTCACGCACGACTACTGCGAGGCCGTGCGCAGCACCTGCGCCGAGATCATCGATACGCGCAAGACGACTCCGGGCTGGAGACAGCTCGAGAAGTACGCCGTTCGCTGCGGAGGGGGTGGCAACCACCGGGTAGGGCTCTTCGATGGCATCCTGATCAAGGACAACCACGTCGCGGCCGTCGCTGGTGTGGCAAACGCCGTCAAGCTCGCACGTAGCAGAGGCGCCAGGGGCCTGCGGGTGCGAGTCGAAGTCGAATCCGTCGAGGCCGCGCGGGAGGCGCTCGACGCGGGCGCGGACGCGCTCCTGGTAGACAACCAGCCCCCGGCGACGATTGCCGAGATCGTGGCCCTCGCGAACGGCAGGGTCCCCGTCGAAGCAAGTGGTGGCGTGACGCTCGCAAACGTGGCCGCGATCGCAGGCACCGGCGTCGACGAGATCTCCGTCGGAGCGCTCACACACTCCGCTCCCGCCGCAGACATCGCCCTCGAGTGGAACGCGACCTCTTCGGGCTGAAGCTCGCGACGCGCTGGGTCGGGACCTGGCTCGAGATCTACAGCGAGGTGGACTCGACCAATATTGTGGCCGAGCGGCTCGCCGCTGCCGGCGCGCCCGAGGGCACGCTCGTGCTGGCGGATCGGCAGAGCGCTGGCCGCGGCCGCCTCGGCCGAAGCTTTCACTCGCCGGGCGGGCTCGGCCTCTACATGTCGCTGCTCTTGCGGCCCGGGCCTAACGGCTCCCAGCTGCAGCAGTACATCTTCCTGGCGGCGCTCGTGGTTGCAGAGAGCGCCACGAAGGTGCTTCCGGACTCTGTCTCTGTCGAGATCAAGTGGCCGAACGACGTGCTCCTGGACGGCAGGAAGACGAGTGGCATCAACTTCCCGGTGCAGCTCGACGGGGACCGGGTCGGCTCCGCCGTGCTCGGGATAGGCATCAACCTGAACAACTCCGACTTCCCGCCAGAGCTCCGGGCTACTGCGACGAGTCTGCGCATCGCCGGTGGCTCCCAAATCGGACGGACCGAGTTCGCGGAGCAGCTCCTCCTGCGGCTCGAGCGCGGGATCGACGCGCTCCGCTCCGACGGCTTCGAGAAGGTCTTGGAGGGCTGGAAGAAATTCTTCAGAATGCGGGGAGCGCGGGTGCGCATCGGAGGACCGGGCCTCAGCAGGGAGGTCGAGGGAGTCATCACCGGGGTCGATTCGGACGGTGCTCTCCTGCTACAGAGCCGCGAGAGCACCCAGAGGATCCTGGCGGGGGATGTGACAGTGCTGCACAGAGAAGGGTGAGGCCAGCGTGCTCCTCGCAATCGACATCGGCAACACGCACGTCGGACTCGGCCTCTTCAACGGTCGGAAGCTCCTACATCACTGGCGGCTCGGCACGAACCCGTACTACACATCCGACGAGGTCGCAGTGCTCATGCTCTCGCTCTTCGAGCTCGCTGAGGTCGACCGAGAGGACCTCAGCCACGCGATCATCGCCTGCGTGGTGCCTTCCTTGCTCCCCATCTTCGAGCGCACCTGCACCAAGCTGATCGGGCATCAGGCGCTCGTGGTCGGGCCGGGCATCCGTTCGGGCATACCGATCCGAGTCGACAACCCGCGAGAGGTGGGTGCGGACCGCATCGCGAACTCGGTGGCCGCGTACGAGCTGCTGGGCGGTCCCGCGATCTCGATCGATTTCGGCACCGCGACCAGCTTCGACTGCATCTCGGCCGAGGGAGAGTTCATCGGGGGGGCCATTTTCCCTGGCGTGCTCCTCGCCCTCGACGCGCTGGTCGTGGGGGCCTCCAAGCTCTCCAGCGTGGAGATCGTCCGTCCCCCTACGGTGATCGGCCGGAACACCACACACAACCTGCAGTCCGGCATGCTGTTCGGCTATGCGGGGATGGTCGACACGATGGTGAGGCGGATCAGCGAGGAGCTCGGGGCGAACGCCGAGGTCGTTGCGACGGGGGGCCTCGCCGGCTTGATCGCGACGGAGGCGGAGACGATCCGTCGGGTAGAGCCGTTTCTCACTCTGGAAGGGCTTCGCTACATCTATGAACGAAACCGGGAACCCAGCTGAGCGGGGTCCGGCCACGAGAGGGGTTTCATGAGTACGAGCTTTGCGCTGATTGGGCATGCCGGCGACGGCAAGACGACACTGGCGGATTCGCTCCTGATGGCCGCGGGCGTGACGAACCGCCTCGGCAGCGTCGAGGACGGATCTTCGTACATGAACTGGCTTCCCGAGGAGAAAGCGCGGCGGCTCACGATCTCCGCGTCCATGTGCAGCTTCGAGCACGCGGGTCAGCTGATTACGGCGATCGACACCCCCGGCGATACGAACTTCGCGGGCGAGCTGGTCGCCGCCCTGAACGCCGTCGACAATGCTGTCCTCGTCGTCTCGGCTCGAGACGGCGTCCGGATCGGCACGGATCGAACCTATCGGCTGGCACGCGAGCGCGGGATCGCGGTGACCGCGGTCGCGAACAAGATGGATCTGGAGGGGGCGGACTATGATGCCCTCGCGAGCCAGCTCGAAGGGACGCTGGGGGTACGGGTGGTGAAGTTGCACCTCCCGGTGGGCGCGGGGGAGGACTTCTCGGGCTACGTCGACCTGCTCTCGGGACAGCTCCACACGTATGCCACCGACGGCTCCGGCAAGGTCGAGCTGAGCGCGCCCCCCGCGGATCTCTCAGAGGAGGTCCAGACGCAACACTTGGAGCTCGTGGAGGCGGCGGCGGAGGCCGACGACGCCGTGCTCGAGAAGTACCTCGAGGAGGGCGAGCTCAGCGATGAGGAGGTGGTCGCGACCCTGCGCAAGGGATTGCGCGAAGGAAGTCTGCTGCCGCTGCTCAGCGCGTGCGCCTCGAGGAGCATCGGCGGCGCCGCGCTGCTGGAAGCCAGCACGCGCTTCTTCCCGGCTGCGGGCGACGTCGCTCCGACCGCCGTTGCTCGAGGCGACGAGGAGCTCGAGCTCAGCCACGACCCGAACGGCCCCCTAGTGGCGCTCGTGTTCAAGTCGGTCGCGGACCGCTACACGGGGATGCTCTCCGTGATCCGGGTCCTCTCGGGGAAGCTGACCGTCGACTCGACGATCTCGAACGCCAGAACGGGAACCCGAGAGCGCATCACCAAGCTGCTTCGCGTGAACGGTGAGCGTACTGAGGAGGTGAGCGAGGTCGGTCCGGGTGAGATCGGGGCGCTGCCAAAGCTCAAGGACACCAAGACCGGAGACACGCTCTGCGCCGAGAAGGACTCCCTCAGCGTGACGGGCGCTCCGCCCCCGGCCGGAGTGATCTCCTTCGCCGTGCAGGCCACCGCCAAGGGGGAGGAGGACAAGGTCTTCGAGTCCCTCAATCGGCTCGTCGAGGAAGACCCGAGCCTGAAGCTCGGCCGCGACGAGCGGACCGGGGAGTTTCTGCTCACGGGCCTGGGACAGCTCCACACCGAGGTGACCCTGGAGAAGCTCAAGCGACTCTTCGGTGTCGATGTGACTCTCAAGCCGCCGAAGGTTCCCTACCTGGAGACGATCAAGGGCCGTGCCGACCACGTCGAGGGAAAGCTCAAGAAGCAGTCCGGGGGACGCGGACAGTTCGGAGTCTGCTACCTCTCGGTCGAGCCGGGCCCGCGAGGCTCCGGGGTCGACTTTCAGGACGAGATCGTTGGCGGTTCGATTCCCCGGCAGTTCATCCCCGCCGTCCAGAAGGGCGTTCGCGAGGCGTGCGAGCGGGGGACATTCGCCGGGTACCCGCTGACCGACATCATCGTCCACTGCACCGACGGCAAGCACCACAGCGTCGACAGCTCGGAGATGGCGTTCAAAACGGCAGGAAGCTTAGGGATCAAGGCGGCCGTCTCGCAGGCGAAGCCCATACTCCTTGAGCCGTTGATGGACCTGAAGGTCACCGTCTCCGATGAGCACGTGGGGGATGTCATGGGCGACCTGAACAGCCGGCGGGGCAAGGTCGCTGGCGTGGACGCCAGAGGGAACGTCGCGGTCGTCAAGGCGCAGGTCCCGATGGCCGAAGTGCTGAGATACGCGTCCGAACTCACCAGCATGACCGGGGGCCAGGGCGACTTCTCGATGCAGTTCTCGCACTACGAGGAGGCGCCGGCGGCCGTGCAGGAGAAGATCGTCGCAGAGGCGGCGGCGGCATCCGAAGACTGACCTCGGCGGAGGTGGGGCCGGACCGCATGAGCGGAGGCGCCGTTGATCGCGGAGACAGAATCGATCCTCGAGGCCCTGGGGCCTGCCCGACGCTTCGCCGATCCCGATGCCCCGCAGGAGGCGCGCCTCATGGCCGCCCGTGGCGCCTTGCCGCTGCCACCCGCACAGATCGCCTCGGTTCTCTTCGCGCTGACGCACGATCCCGACCCAGAGGTGAAGGAGCTCGCTGGCACAAGCCTCGACAACCTGCCTTCGCCCATGATCGACGCCACGCTCGCGGCGGACGTCCACCCGGCGCTCCTGGCCTACATGGTCACGAAGTTCTCGGAAGACGAGTTACGACTGGAGAAAATCGCGATCAACGCCGCCACGTCGGACGAGACGTTCTGTTTCCTCGCCTCTCGCCCGTTCGTGCGGGTCATCGATATCGTGGCACAGAATCAGGTCCGGCTGCTGCGCTGCCCCGAGCTCATCGACACGCTTGGCGAGAACCCCTTGACCGGACAGGCGACGATCGACCGCATCCTCCACTTCCTGGGCGTCGAAAGCGGCGGGATGGAGGAGCCCCTGGAGCCAGCCGCCGACGTCCCGATCCCACCACCCCCGGCGGACTTCGACGCCACCGAAGAGATGATGGATCTCGACGATCCGGACGACCTGCCTCAAGAG
Organism: Myxococcota bacterium; assembly: GCA_965226855.1. Lineage (GTDB taxonomy): Bacteria > Myxococcota_A > UBA9160 > SZUA-336 > SZUA-336 > JAUXJB01. Next base: position 19,287 of record CBDDEE010000022.1, read on the forward strand.
CTCATTGACGAGGACGAAGAGGACGAGATCCCCTCCGACGAATGCCAGGGCGAGGGCCCAGGCGAGGACCGGATGCGAAGTCTCCAGGCGCTGATCCAGGAGATGAACGTCATGGAGAAGATCAAGCTGGCGCGCTTTGGCAACTCTGAGGCACGCGGCTTGCTCGTCCGCGAGCGGAACAAACTGGTCGCCACCGCCGCCATTCGGAGCCCGAAGATCACGGACAACGAGGTCATTACCTTTGCGAAGTCCCGAAGCCTGCACGACGAGGTGCTCCGCGTCATCTCGAACAATCGGGAGTGGACTAGGAACTACCAGGTGAAGCTCGCCCTCACCACGAATCCGAAGACCCCTCAGCCGACCGCAATTAAGTTGCTCAACTATCTGACCGATCGAGACCTGAAGACGATCATGCGCAGCCGTGACGTGCCGGGACCCGTATCCATGCAGGCGCGCCGACTCCTGGCTCGAAAGGGGAAGGCGTAGATGGGTGTGCTGAACCACGAGGCGCGGGAGATTCAAGCCAAGATCGTCTACTACGGCCCCGCCGAGGCGGGAAAGACGACGAACGTCGAGTTCATCCACCGCAAGCTCAAGCGCGAGCACCGCGGCGACCTACAGGTCAGCCGCGCAGGCAGCAGCGCCGCATACGAGTTCGTCCCTGTTACGCTTGGCAGCGTCCGCGGCTACTCGACGTCGATCCATGTCTACACGGTGCCGAGCGGAGACGACCAACGCGAGCTGCGCCGTCAGATCCTGGACGGCACGGATGGCGTCGTGTTCGTCGCCGACCTGCGCCCCGAGAGGCACGATGCCACGATCGCGTCCGCGGCCGAGCTCAAGGAGCACCTGGAGACCTACGGACGCTCCTTTGACGACGTCGTACTGGTCATCCAGTACAACAGACGCGGCACGACGAACGAGAATGCGCTGGATGAGCTGCACAAGCGGCTCGGCCTGGACCCGGAGGCCTACTTTGAAGCGGTCGCGAACCAGGGCACGGGCGTCCTGCAAACCCTGACGACGCTCTCCAAGCAGATTCTGTCCAACATCCGTCAAGCCGCCGAAAAAGAACCTCCCAACGAAGCCGCGGTCCCGCTGGCGCAGGTGGAGCTAACCCAGCGACCAGTCGAGGAGACCGCGGCGCACGGTGCCTTCTGCCTCGAGAGCGCCGGGCCCGTCGAGGCGAGTGGCGGCGAGCTGACAATCCCCATTCTTCTGACCGAGAGCGAGTCGGGCCAAAAGGTGGAGCTCTGCCTGCGGTTGAGCATCTCTCGTAGCTGAGTGCGCGCCCGATCAGGCCCAGGGGGCATGCGCGACCGGTAGCCCGATCGTGTCCGCCACCCCGGAAATGGTGACCTCTCCCCGGTAGCAGTTGACCCCGCGCGCAAGGGGGGGCTGCCGACGCAGGGTCTCGTCGACACCTCGATCACACAGCTCCAGCAGATAGGGCAGGATCGCGTTCGCAAGGGCAAGTGTTGACGAATACGGCACCGCCCCGGGCATGTTCGTCACGCCGTAGTGTATGACCCCGTCGACGCTGAACGTGGGATCGTCATGCGAGGTGGGGTGGATGGTCTCGACGCGGCCGCCCTGGTCGAGAGCAACGTAGATTACGACGGACCCTTTGGTCCATTGCCCGGAGCTCACTCTCCGCCCGTCTCCTCGACCCTTCGCCCCAGAAATCGCTTAAGCTCGGGGTCCCAGGCGAAGAGAGCCGCCTCGCGCACGCCATCCTCCCGCACCGACACGACGAGATGTGCGACTCCGGGCCACAGCGGCAAGCCGTCCGGGGTGAGTGCCCCCTGTAGGTCAGTGTGCGAGAGGTATGCGGGCGTGTCCACGTGGGAGTGGTAAACGACGCGCAGCTCCTCGCCACGTTCCTCGGCGCTTCGCAGTGCGCCGAGAAGCTCTCCTTCGTCGATCCAGAAGGCGTGGCGCGCGTCGAGCTCCGATTCGCCCTGAGCTCGGCGCCGGCTCTGCACGTTCGTGCAGCGGACGAAATGGCTCGGAGCGGCGGCTAACGGGCCGATCAGCAGCCCGCAACACTCCTCGGGGTAGCACTCCCGTGCGTGTTGAAAGACCTCGAGCATGAGCTCCCGCGGGAGCAGACCCGGCTCGCTAGAGGGGTCCACCACCACGGCGGCGCGCTCCCGCCACCCCGTTTCCGAACAGCACGAACCCTCCCGGTCGCCGTGCTCGACCACCGCTCAGATCTCGTACATGAAGCGACTCCCGTCGGCTCTCCGCAAGCCCCGCTCCTCGGCCTGGCGGCAGATGTCCGCGATGGCGTGACCGGCGAGGGTGCGCTGCAAGTCCTCGCTGATCACGTTCCACACGAACCCGGGCGTTGCCGAGCCCCCTTCGACTCCGGTGTTTCCCATGCTGAGGAGCGCCCCCTGCACCGCGACGATGACGTCTGCGACGGAAATCTGGTGGGGCGGAGCCGCGAGTAGATAGCCGCCGCCCGGACCTCGCTTGCTCGAGACGAGCCCCGCGCGGCGCAGTCGCTGAAAGATCTGCTCCAGGTAGCGAGACGGAATTCCCTGACGTGCGCCGATCTCCTGCAGGGACACCGGATCGCGCCCGCCGTAGAACGCCAGATCGAAGATGCCGTAGAGCGCGTACTTGAACTGTTGCGTAGCCCGCACTGCGGCGGAAAATACCACTGTTCTTCGGTCAAGAAAACGGAGCCGCAGCTCGCTTCTCGCCAGGCTCGGTCGCAATCTCCCGACATGCGGGTACACTCGCCCGCCGCATCAGGCGGATCGAACAGCGATGCTGCGGATCGACGGACTCAGCAAGAGCTATGGCACGCGCAAGCTGCTCAGCGGGGTAGACCTCCACCTGCGCCCCGATGACCGGATCGGCCTGGTGGGTCGGAACGGCTCCGGAAAGACCACGTTGCTGCGCCTGCTGGCAGGGCGAGAGGACCCGGAGGACGGCCGTATCCATCTGCGCAAGCAGGCGCGGCTGGGGTACCTGCAGCAGGAGGTGGAAACCGGTTCAGAGCGCGTGGTGATCGACGAGGTCCGGACCGCGCAGGAGCCGATCCTGGCGCTCGAGCGCGAGCTGCGCGCGATCGAGGATGAGATCGCGCGACTCGGAGCCGGCGGACTCGCCGTCCCTGGCGAGCTCGCATCGCGCTACGACGGCGTGCGCCACGAGTTCGAACGCGCAGGAGGTTTTCAAGACTGAAGCGCTGTTGCGCGGAACGCTTGTCGGCCTCGGGTTGGGTCCCGACGTGTGGGAGCAGCCGCTGCGCAGCCTGAGTGGTGGGTGGCTCATGCGCGTCGAGCTGGCCAAGCTGCTCCTGGCTCGACCCGAGGTGCTGCTGCTCGACGAGCCGACGAACCACCTCGACCTGCCTTCGATCCGCTGGTTCGAGGGCGTGCTCGCCAGCTACCCCGGCGCTGTGCTGGTCGTCTCTCATGACCGCACCTTCCTCGATCGCCACGCCACCTGCATCGCAGAGATCGAAGCGGGGCGACTACTCTGCTACCGCGGGAACTACAGCGCCTACCTATTGCAGAAGGCGGCGCGACTCGAAGGGAGCGGCGCTCGGCGCAGGAACCTGGATCGCCAGATTGCACACAAGGAGAAATTCGTCGAGCGCTTCGGGGCGAAGGCCAGCAAAGCGACCCAAGCCGGGAGCCGCAAGAAGGCGCTCGAGAAGCTGCGCGCCGAGCGAGACGGGCTCGAGACCGCGGTACGCCAGAAGTCCATGCGCGTGCGCCTCGAGACCCCGGTGCGTTCTGGGGAGGTGGTGCTGCGTCTGGAGCAGGTCCAGAAATCGTACGTCGACAAGCTCGTGTACGAGGGCCTCGACCTGGAGATCCGACGCGGCGAGCGGATCGCGCTCGTGGGTCCGAACGGGGCTGGCAAGTCCACGCTCCTCCGGATCGCGGCGGGACTCCTTTCGCTGGATGCGGGTACGCGGGAGGCCGGGCACAACGTGGGCTGTGCCTTCTACGCGCAGCACCAGCTCGACGCCCTGCAGCGAAACCGCACGGTGCTGGAAGAGCTCGAGGCGGACGCCCAGACGCGCGATGTTCCGCGACTGCGGCACCTGCTGGGCGCCTTCCTGTTCTCGGGCGACGACGTGCAGAAGAGGGTGTCGGTCCTGTCGGGCGGAGAGGCCGCGCGCCTCGCACTCGCCAAGCTCCTACTCCAGCGCGCTAACTTCCTGGTGCTGGACGAGCCCACGAACCACCTAGACATCGAGGCCCGCGACGTCTTGACAGACGCGCTGGCGAACTACTCCGGCACCCTCCTCTTCGTGAGCCACGACCGACTCTTCATCAATGCGCTCGCGAACAAGGTGATCGAGATCACGCGCGGAGAGCATGCGGCGCGAGTCCGGCACTTCGTGGGCGACTACGACGACTACGTCCCGCAGACTCGAAGCGGAAGATGCGAGCTCGGCTGAAGCAAGCGAGCCCGACCCGGTTCCGGAGCCCCGGGCCGAGCGGGGAGGCGAGCGCGCGTCCCGAGAGGTGAAACGGCAGCTGCGCAAGCTGCACACACGGGTGCACGAGCTAGAGGCGGCGATCGAGGCAACCGAGGAGCAGATCGAGGCCCTCGACTGGAAGACGGCCGATCCGGGGATCGCTCGGGACGGGGCGCAGATGCGGGAGCTGCGAGCGGCACGCAGGGAGCACGAGCAGGCGCTGAACGAGCTGTACCTGGACTGGGAGCGGATCAGCATGGAGATCGAGGAGGCCGAGGACGGCCCCCGAACGGAGGCGCAACGCTAGCCCGGGTGGGATCGCCAGGCTTGCCACCGACCGGAGCGCTCCGCTAGCTTCCGCACGGCGCCCAGGTGGCGGAATTGGTAGACGCGCCAGCCTCAGGAGTTGGTGTTCGCGAGGACGTGCTGGTTCGAATCCAGTCCTGGGCACCATAGCGGCTCAGCACCGCCCGGGCCCTGCGGCCCGTCGTCTCCATCGCCGAGGTCGAGGACGGCCACACCCGAGATCGCGCCATCTGCGGCAACCTTGAGCCGCTCGTCGGCGAAGAGCGCGCGAAGAGCGTCCCGGCCGCCCTGGTCTCGGAGTGCGTTTTGGAGCTCAGCGAGCTGTTGCTCCGCCCAGTATCGGATCATGGCCGGGCTGGGGGCGATCGCCTTCGGCCCTTCGGTCGACTGCAGTCGCGACTCGCGTTCCGCAATCATCTCGTCGAGTCTTTCCGACGGGCCGGTCCGCGCAACCTGCTCGTAAAGGCGTCCGAGCTCCTGCTCGACCTGCGGCCTGGTAGACGAGTCATTCGCCTGCTTCAGCGGAGCACGGACCTGATCCACCACGAGCTCGGCGATGTAGTCAACGTTTCCGGGAACAAGGATTTGGGTCTGGATCGCGTGGAGAACGCGGCCTTCGAGCTCGTCTTTCGGGACTTTCGTCGGGTTTGAACAGGCAGTCGCCCCCCGATTGTGGCGGAGGCCGCAGCCCCAGCGGTCCCGATAGACCGTGTAGAAGTTCGACCCGCATTCGCCGCATTGGACCAGCCCTGACAGGAGAGCTGTTCCCCGAGCGGTCGCGCTCCTCCCGGCTCGACGGACCCGCGTCGCCTTTGACCGCCGTCGAGCGTTCGCTGCATCCCACAACTCACGGTCAACGATTGCAAGGTCCGGCCGCTCCTGCGTGACCCACTCGCGCCGGTCCCGGGCACGGTGCACCTGCCGACCGTGAATGCTCAGCTTCTGCGTTCGGTTCCACTGCCACAGGCCCGAATAGCAATGGTTCACGAGAATCGAGCGAACCGAAGTCGGGCACCAGGCCGGGGAGTCCCGGTGTCCCCTTCCACGCGCCTTCGGTTTCGGGACTCCGTCTCGCGTGAGACCTTCCGCGACTGTTCGGTAACTCGCTCCAGCCGCGTACTCGCGGAAGATCCGCTGCACCACCTCGGCCTGCGCGACATCGATTCGGATCTCTACGTTTGCCCCAGCGCGCTCACGCAGATAACCAAACGGTAGGGAGCCAACCGCGAACCCCCGCTCGAACTTGGAGCGCTGTCCTCGGTGCGTCCCCGCGCCGATCGCACGCCTCCACTCCGCCGACAAAGCGCCCATCACGTCGCTAGCCACGCCACCGAGTTCCAGACCATTGGACACCGAGATCGCCTTCGCACCGGCCGCTATTAACTGGTTCTCGACCCATCCATGGTCCTCGAGATTCCGAGCGAGCCGCGAGAAGTCCCATACCAGCAGGACCTGATACTCGGGAGCGCGTCGGATGCAGCGCAGCAGCTCCGGTCGATTGTGACGGCTGGCGGCAGAGATCCCCCGATCGACGAAGATGAGCGAATCCTCGACGGCGCAGTTGTGGCTCTCAGCAAACTCACGACAGCTGGCAATCTGATCATCGATCGAGGTCTCGTTTTGGAGTTCGCTCGAATAGCGGGCGTAAACCGCGGCGGTGACTGGCCTCATGCGACGGAAGATTACTAGACCCGGTGAGGCCGCGGGAATCGAATCCGCCGCCGAAGCCGCAAATACTCGACAGTGCTCGGGGAGCTGCGGTTGGACTCGCCGCGAGTCCTGCGATGCGCTTCGACGTCAGCTCAGTCCGACGCCCGCTCCTAGGAAGCTATGAGTGCCGCGAAAATCCAGCAGGTAGGCCCCCACCATCTCCGCGGCTGCCCAATCGGGCAGTGCGAGCTGGAACTTGCTGAGCCGGTACTCGGGTATCCTCGCCAGAATCGCGGATCGAGTCTTCTCACTCTCCCAGAAGTCGGACGCCGACATCCGGTCGATGGTGGCCCGGATCGTTTCGTGGGTGATCCCATCGCTCTGTACCCGTACCAGGAAATTGTCTGGGACGACTTTCCAGCCTTCGAGCCACTCCAAGGCATACTTTAGGGTGTGGTTTACTTTGCCTCCCGCAAAGGTCCACCACCGAGCCATCCCCCCATCGAGTTGAACGGCGTGACCGCCGCGCTGGAGAAGGTCGGCAAGGTCCCCTCGGGCGTCGTCGATTACTGCAGCTGCAGCCGCATCGACATATGGATACGAAGTCCCTTCTGAGACAAGGACGTCTCGAACCCGCTGACAGATCTCCAAGCTCAAGTGTTGCGGGATGTAACCGCCCCAGCTTGGCTCTTGGCCAGCGGGCGCCGGTCGAACACGAACGATCTTGTCGCCGTGACTGACGTGCTCCACCGTCCAGGCGCGACCACCCAAGAGGAATGAGGTCATCTCCTCAACCAAGCGATCCACATACGCCTGCTCGAGCGACCCGAGGTCCCGACCCGCCTCCGTCTGGACCCGGTACATGAGTGGACTACTGAAGACAGCGTAAAGCTCCATGAAGTTCTTCTTGCCAAAGACTCGCTCGGCCCGGTCTCCCATCGACAGCAGCCCACCGGATTCGAAGAGGAAATCGTTGCGCTTCATGTGCTCGACGAGGGCGTCGAACTCCTCGCGCTCGATACCCTGGAAATCTGGAACGATGGAAAGCTGCTCCCAGCAGAGCTCCGCACTCACAGCGCCGAACTGGAGCGTCATCGCCAGGAGTTGGTGGACCAAGACGGGCCAGCAGCGCGTCTGCTCCGGAACCGATTCTACCCATTGCTCTCGGGCCAGCTCGATGAGAGCCACAGCCTGAAGTACCGCGTTGCTATCCTCGCAGAAGAAGGTGGTGTTGGAGTGCGTCTCAGCGCGACGTCCGGTGCGCCCCATCCGCTGGAGGAAGGACGAAACGGTGCTAGTGGTGTTCTCTTGGAAGACAAGATCCAGGTCCCCCACGTCGATACCGAGCTCGAGTGTGGACGTGCAGACGATGCAAGCCTCAGTCCCGTGGTGGAAGCGCTCCTCGGCAGTTTGGCGCTCCTCGAGCGAGACTGAGCTGTGGTGCACGAAGACGTCGATGCCGCGCCCGCGCATGCGCTCGGCCACACTCTCCGTCATGGAACGGCTCTGGCAGAAAAAGAGGCTCTTCTTGCCACCTGCTGTCCTGGCGGCCTTTCTCGCAATCGCGAGGGTGCTCTCGTTCATCGTGACGAGCAGGTCCTTGCGTGATGGTGCCTTGGGCGGGTCGATGACGCAGGCGTCCCGCGTCGACGTACCCTGAACCCAAGCCAGAATCTCTGTGGGATTCCCCACTGTCGCGCTAAGGCCGATGCGGAGGACGTCGTTCTCGGTGAACTGCACGAGCCGCTCGACGACCGACATCAGGTGAGCACCGCGATCCGTCCCAGCGAAGGCATGTACCTCGTCAACAACCACGTAGCGGAGATCGCGGAAGAGCTCCGGAGCCGGCACTCGCTGCGACAGCAGCATGACCTCGATCGACTCCGGGGTTAGCATCAGCAGCTCGGCCGGCTCGCGCGTGAAACGACGTTTGTCGGATTGCTTGGCATCCCCATGCCAGACGAACCGCCGTAGGCCCACCATCTCGGCGTACGTCCCTAGCCGGTCCTCCTGGTTGTTTAGCAGCGCCTTAATCGGAGCTATGTAGAGTGCACCGACTCCATCGGGCTCCCGCTCCATCAGACCCGCCAGGATTGGAAAGATTGCGGCCTCCGTCTTACCTCCCGCGGTGGGCGCCAGCACGACTGCATTCTTCCCATCCAGAACGGCTTCCCCCGCTAGCTCATGGACCGGTCGCAGACTCGTCCAGCCGAGGCGCGACACGATCGCTTCCTGCACGCGCGGCGGGAACCGCGAGAACGTGGTCACCACACATCCTCGTGGGGGACTGCCACATCGACGTCTTCGTCGCTCCCTACAGGGTGGGTAGTACCGGAGATGGCCGCTTGCTCTTCGGGGCGCAGCCCCTGAGTGCTCGGATCGAACCCGGACGCCTCCGCCGGAAAGTAGTCATCGTGCTCGTCGACTAGATCCATCTGATTCACAAACTCGCGCAGGAACTGCCGAGGAACCACACCGACATCGCCCTTGAAACCCTCGGTAACGTTCGCAACGAGCTGATCCAGAAACTCGTCGCTCACGCGCTCCATCAAGCGCCCCCTATCCTTGGCCGGATAGAACTCTCGCAGGCGCACCGCCACATTCTTGAGTCGATCCTCATCGAATGGTGTGAGCTCGAGCTGCGGCTGCCTTAGGCTTGAAAATCTCCCCTGTGAGAGAAACCGCACGCGATCGTGAAGTGGCGGAAGGCCCGCCACCCCTCGCCTCGAGTCAAAGAACTCGGGCGTTCCGGTGAAGATCCACAGCAGTTTGGGATAGTCGCCCGAGGCGTCGCTGATCTGGCGAAGGCCATTGAGGGACTTGTGGCGAGAGTCCGAGCGCATTCGAAGGATCGTTTCCGCTTCGTCGATCACGATGACGAGGCCCTTGTAGCCGGCGGCCTTCACGATTTCGAGTACACCGCGCAGGTAGGCCAGCGCATCTCGGCTCCCAATGTCCCCTTTGATACCGGCAAGCCTCTTCACGTTGGCCGCGACGTTGGTACTCCCGGAGAGCCAGGAGAGGAGAGCCGCGGCATCCGAGATCTCTCCCCGCTGTTTGAGCTCGAAGATTGTCTGGACAACGCGAACGAAGTCCTGGGGCGCCTTTCCGCCCGTCAAGCTTGCGAGCTCCTCGTCGAGCCTGGCCCGGACTCGATCGTCAAAGTCGGCAGCCTCTTCGTCGGCTCCGGCCTCGATGAGCGAATCCTCGATCCGCGCGATCCAGCGATCCAGGATGTCGCCCAGCGCTCCACGTGGGCAGGTCGCGGTGCTGAGCTCACTGACTGCTTTTCGGTAGACCTCCTCGAAGCGATGAAAACGAAGGTCGTTGTCGGAAACCACGACAAAGCTCGTGGCAAAACCCCTTTCCTGGGCGTCGAGGATGGCGAGCCGCGCCATGAAGGTCTTGCCACACCCATAACCGCCGCGCAGAAACTTGATGCTCCCCTCACCCTCGGCGACCAACTCGAGCTGCCGATGGAGCTCGCCCCGCTGCTTCTCGATCCCCACCGCAATTTCATCGACTCCGCGCTCAGGGACGAGGCCCTTTCGGAGCTGCTCAAAGACATGCTCGGTATCGCGGTTATTCATCGCTGGATCCACCTTCGCGCACGTAGCGCTTCTGGCCACTGCTCGTATCGATTCGCACACTGAAGGGCGCAGGCTCCGCGTACTTCTCGAATCTCTGACTGAAGCGCCGGAACTTGCGCGGCCCGCCAAGCATTTGGGTGGCGTCCGCCTCGTTGATCCCGCCGAAGCGCTCGATGTGTTGGAACACCTCCCGCACTCCAGCCTCTGTGAACTCCGCCAGCCAGCCGCCGTCGTCGGATTGCTTTTCCCCCGCGGGCTGTAGCTCGACCCTCTCGGCGGAAACCTCGACCGCGAACCGGCGTTCCAGCTGGAAGGGAACCACCTCGTCGCCCCCAAGCGCGGCGCGTAGCTCGACCCGGGTCCGCAGAGCCTGCAGCCCCGAAAGTCGGAAGAGGAGCTCAAAGGAGGTGCCTACCGGTGCCACCAACACACCAGCTTCGATGCTGGCCCCGGGTGCGTCCACCAGCTCCACGGCCACGCCCGCACCATCCAGCGCGTCCAACCGCAGTTCAATTGTCTGCGACGCCGCAAACGGAAGACTGCTCAGCGGATCGTGCGAAACCACTCCCTTGATGCGATGGAGCCCCATCACGCCCGGCTCTGCGTTCGCCTCAACCTGGTACCGCGCGATGGCTACGCCCTTGTCGGCGCGGTAGCGTGCCGTAACTACCGGGATCAAGCGCTCCTGAAGGCTATTGCCTCCGTGAACGAAGTCCTTGGTCTTAGCGCCAATCTCAAAGGGCATTGTGGTTTCGGGGAACATGAACTGCACTTCGTCGCAGTCGTAGCGAAGTGCTGTGCTCGGCACCCGTATCTCTCCCGGATGGTCCGCCGCGGCATTCTCGATCACATGGCGCCTCTTTGCGTCAATCTTGCGCCCGTGGCGTATGGGCTTGCGTGTAGTGTCGTCATGGAGCAAGAAGCCGTGGTCGGCGGTGACGACGAAGCTTTTCACCCCCGCGTCGCGAAGCAGGCCGATCGCCGCCCGAATCCGCACCAGCTCGTCGTCGAAGTGACGCAGGCCAAGCCCTTCCTCCCCAGCCTTGTCGATGGCGTCCGAGTGCACCACCACGAGGCGCGCTCGCGCAATCGTGCGGCGAACGCTCGGGACGTCCTTGTCGAGCAGATCCTCGAGCGAGATCCTGGGACAGGTCTCCCCTCCGACTCGCTCGTGCATCGCCTTACGGCGCGACTCCGGTGATCCCACCAGGCTCTGGCCGGCCCGGAAGCCCCTGATCCTCTTGGCCTTGATCTCCGGCTGCAAGCGGCCATCTCGGCAGACAGGCGCCAGCACATTCATTCCGACCTCTGTAAGGGTGGGGAGCTCGGCGTAGCGGGGTTGTAGCTTGACCGTGCCACCCCCCTCCTTGGTGAGTGAGTCGGAGAGCTGCTTCCCCATCTCGAAGCGGAGCGCATCGACGCAGAAGTAGGCGACGGTGCCCGAGTCTTCGACCAGGGGACGCACCACCTCGTCGAAGAGGGTGCGTTGCTGCAGAGCTGACTCCGGCAGGAAACCCTGCTTCTTGCAGACAGCGCCAAAGGCAGTGGCTTGTGCGTCGGCCCAGCTACGATACACACCGCGAAGCTCATTCAGGCACTTCCGCAAGACAGGGAACTCATCCATCCGCACGATCGGAAGTTGAGCCCTGGCCTGCTCGAGCTGCCGGTGAGCCCAGTCGACGTCGCAGCCCCCACTTGTGTAACGCTCTGCCACCTGCTCGAGGTCGCGCGCGCCGCTGAGCAGGCCTTCGTGCTTCGCCACAGCCGAGCCTAGCCTGGCCGCCAGAGCGACGAGCTTCCATCCAGTGCGCCGGGCGTCGTCTCGCCCGACCCAGAAGGAGAGCTCCTCGCTGCGATCCGCCGCATAGGTGGCCGCCTCTTCCCAGCGCTCCTCCCTGAGAGCGCCGAGCGCGGACTCGAGCACTTTTTTGTCTTCGAATCGGAAGGTATCGACGCGCCCGAGATCAGCGGCGGTAGCCTCCCGGCACTCGATCTCGAGCTCGGGCTCGATGCGATCGGCCTCTCGCACGTAGAAGTCGGGATAGGTCTTGCGGATGTGAACCGCGAGCGTTCTTGAAGCTTCGACCACGCCAGGCGGTAGCTGCTTCAACCGCAGCAGGAACGTGTCCAAGGGGTCGCGCTTGAGGTCGTGGACGAACTCCACACAGAGCGCCCAGCTCAGCATTTCAAGCTGCAGCTTCTCCCGAATCTCAGTCGTCCCCGCCGTCATAGAGGCCGCCTCATCTTCGTTGCGAGAGGACCAGGCTTGGTCGAGCCCCAGCGTCCGCTCGAGATAGTGTCGCGTCGCCGAAAGCATCGCGGCTTCACCCAAGCGCTCCGCAGACCCGCCACCCTTCATCAGGTTATCAAAGAGCCGGGCCGGGGAGCTCGCCGAGAGCTCCACTCGCGGCCCCGTCGCCTCCCCGCGCAGGATTGCTTCTAGCCACGCATCGGCCTCCTCGAGGCTGGGAAGGCCCGTCTCCAAAGCGGCGTCGATCTCCGTCGGCGTCACCTTACCCTGCGCGGCATCGCGAATGAGCGTGGTGAGCGCGATGCGGTGCCGACGCCCTGAGCGGTAGAGCTCGTAGACAGGCGTCTGGGCCACGTCTTCTTCGTTGAAGCCAGGCATGTGGAGCACGAGAGGCTGCATCGTGACACCGTCTCCGTGCCCATCGAGAGCAAGCATCACTTCGAGGAAGCTCCCTCGGTAGGCAAAGAGAGGATACGGGAAGTCGTTCCCGACCCTAGAACGGCTCTCGGCACTCGGGGATCCGTCTGTAGCGACCGGCGCAGTGGCTCTAGAGCGAGTGAGCACGTCGACGAGTTCGGTGTAGCTCCCGTCCTTGTCGAGCCACACCAGTACACCGTGCTTCCGAGCCTCCTCACGCAGCTCCGCGACCAGGGCAGCCGACACCGGGCCGAGAGCATGCCGCACCTCTTCGCTTGCCAACGCGCCGCTCATGCCTTGCTTCCCGCCGCCGCGCCGTCTTGTGTCGCATCAAAGAGCGGTCCAGCGCTACCGGCCTCCTTCGCCTGCTGCTTTTTCTTACGCTCCCGGCGCTTCTTCTCTGCGACCACCAGCTCCTCCGCCTTGTCGGGATGGTCCGTTTCGAAGGCGGCGCGAAATGCGTCGGAACCCTCCTCATCGATGGTGAAGTCGGGGGCGATCTCGTCCTGCAGGCGCAGCTCCCACTTGTAGGCCGTTTGGGGGTGGTACTTCCAGAAGCAGCCGTGGGCTACGCCGAGGCTCGGGTCCTCCTGACACTTCTGGTCCACGCGGCTGGGGAAGTAACGGGCGGCCAGGTGGGCCCAGTCGTAGTCCTTCTTTCCCTTGGAGCTGGCGACCTCCTTCCACCACTTCTTCGGATCCTTCCACTGGGGCTCGAGGAGGGGCCAGAGAGCGGCGCTGTTGATCATCACGCCGTCGTCGAGGTCGGGCGCGTAGCGCGCACCAATCTCGCGCTCGGTTGTCTTGGCGTCGGGGGGCGGCGGGCCCTTCTCGGCGCAGTGCTCGACCTGAGCGATGAAGTCGTCTAGCTCCTGCTTCCACTTGGCGACCTGGTCGTAACGGCGCTCCGCCTCGCGGGCGATCTTCTTGTCCGAGCTTCGGCGGGATTCGCGAAGGTCGACGATCTCGCCTTCGAGGTGGGTGAGTGCCGGGTGGAGGTGCTCGGCTAATAGGGCTCGGAGCGTATCCGCCGTCCAGCGGTGGATCGACACGTAGGCGACGAAGGTCTTCTTCTCGGAAGAGAGCGGGAAGTAGATGGGACGGTTCTCGTACATGCCCCTATGGACGTCGCCAAAGAATCTGAGGCGCAGCCAGGTGCGCAGGTCGGTGTCGGGATCCACCGATGCGCCGTACTCCGCCCATTCTGCATGCAAGAGCTCGGCGGCGCTGTGGCCGAGGCTGTCGCCCGACGCACTCTTTTCGAGGCTTCCGTCGAGGAAACACATGCCCGACGGAAGAGCCGCGGAGAGGCCGTCCTTGACAGGATCGAGAATGCCCTCGCCGTTTGCACCAAAGCGCCCAAGGGCGACCCCGAGACCGGAGCTCAGGCGGTCGGCGGGGGACTCGGGTTCGAACTCGGGCTCATAGGGAGGAAGCCGAGCTCCTTCAGGGCGGTCGACTGCGGCCTGAGCCCAGTCCTGCGCGTGACGCCAGGGGGAGGGGCCGGGGCAAAGGTAGTCGACGGAGGTCTCGCGGTGCGATTCCGTTGCGAGCCATTCGGAAACCAAGATGCCGAATATCTCGTCCGCGCCGTTGATTGCTCTTGCAGGCAATCGTTTCACATCATTGATGTTGAAGTCGATTGTCGGGTTGAGGTCGGCTGCGATTCGCCTTGCGTCGGATGAGTTGAGAAGACAGAGCGCAGAAGATCGCTGAGCACCAAACACCGAGCGACCCTTCGCTCCCACGACGCTCGCGTAGACATGAGCCCTGGCCCCGAAGGTGGCTCCGGTCGCGGTGAACGCGACTCCAAGCCTGTAGTTGTAGGCCTCATTCTGAATGAGTCGGGAGTAGGAGCCGAAGCGATAGTCGTTACGAGCCTTTGGCTCAAGGCCGTGGCACTTCCATCGAACGACGGAGCTCAGGGGTTCGAACCACGTGGCACCGTCCGCTCCCTTGATATAAGGACTCCAGTCCGTGGAGGCTGGCGTTTCGATGTCCTCTCGACACACCAGCACGCTGCCGGGATGCACTTCGAAGACTCGGCGTAGGAAGCGCACATCGTCCCCGGTAATGCTGCCGTACTTAACGTCCCAGGCATCGCCAACCGAAGACGACTGTTCGTACTCAAGAAAGGCTGGCTTATCCCAGTGGTACAGTACCGGCGAGCCGGGAACGCACTTGAAGAGACCCTGCTCAAAGCGGTAGACCTCACTCTGCGAAAGAAGGCCCGCTCGACGCCGGTCGGTAATTCCAGCTCCTGACAGGTCATCAGGAGAATATGCGCGAATGGCGACCCCATAACGACGGCTGTAAAGAGTTCGGCGAAACACACACATCGAAACTGCGATCCCAGCCGGTCCGGCAGCAAGGGACTCGAAGCCCCCACGATCGATGTCGCCGATAGTGTGCAGATGGACGCTGTCGAACACCCAATTCCGAGTCTGTTCGTACTGCTCAAGAAATATCCAGCTGCGAACGCCGAGAAGGGCAACCTCACCGGATCGCCTCGTCAGAGCAGCACCTCGCACCATGAAGGCCGTGCACAGGTCCTCACTGCCCTGCTTTGGGAACACCAGGGACCAATCCGTAGAAGACTCCGCCCGCTTGCGCCCGAGGTAGGGTGGGTTGCCCACCACGAGGTCGTAGGCTCCTTCCTTAACCAACTGTACGAACCGTACCCCAGCCGCCAGCTGCTCACCCTTGAGCTTCAATCCCAGGTTGGAGCTGCCCCGTTTCGGTGGACTGCTGAGCGCTGAGGTTACCCCTCGAGCGCTTGTGGTTGATTGTCTTTCGAACTTCACTCTGAAGGCTACTCGAGACTCGGCCCCGAAGGGGGTCGACCCGGGCGAAGCCCGGCCCACTATGCTGCATGTTGTCGCTCGAATTCGTTCGGTGAGAGGTAGCCGATCGACGAGTGTCGGCGGCTCGGATTGTAGAACCCCTCGATGAAGTCGAAGATCGCGATCCGAGCTTCGGCCTGGGTCCGGAAGCGGACCCGATCGAGCAGCTCGCACTCGAGCGTTGCGAAGAAGCTCTCGGCAAGCGCGTTGTCGTAACAATCTCCGACCGAGCCCATCGACGGCACTACCCGGGCTTCCCGGCACCGTAGCCCGAAGGCGATCGACGTGTACTGGCAGCCCTGATCGGAATGGTGGATCACCCCGGCCGCGCATCGCTGCCCCAGCGCCATGTTGAGTGCGTCCAGCACGAGCTCAGTGCGCAGGTGGTTCGCCATGGCCCAGCCGACCACGCGGCGACTCCAGGCGTCGACCACGACCGCCAGGTACAGGAACCCGGTCCAGGTCGGCACGTACGTGATGTCCGCTACCCAGAGCTGGTCGCGTCCCTGCGCGGCGAAGTTGCGGTCCACGAGATCCGGGGCGGGTCGGGCGTCTCGATCTCGCTTCGTCGTCCACGTACGCCGTCGACGAGAGACCCCTTCGATCCCGGCTCTGCGCATGAGTCGCGAGACGCGCTTGCGACCGACTCGCACGCCGTCGGCCGCGAGCTCGGCGTGGATGCGTGGGACCCCGTAGGTCCCCCGCGAGCCCTCGTGGATCTCGACGATCCGGTTCTGCAGCGCCTCGTCCGCACACGCTCGCGCCGACGGCTCCCGTGTGCACCCCGCGTAGTACCCGCTGGTGGAGACGCCCAGCAGCCGGCACATGCGCTTGACCGCATACTCTGCCCGGTGTTCGCTCACAAACCCGAACGCCCGCGGGGCGTCGAGCCGGTCTCCTGAGCAAACCAGGCCGCGGCTTTTTTCAGGATCTCCTTCTCCTCGCGAAGCACGCGTACCTCGCGTCGGAGATGCCGGAGCTCCTCCTTCTCCTCCGTCGTCAGGCCGTCCGAGCGGATCCCTTCATCCCGCTCGGCCTGCCTGACCCAGTTCCAGATCGACTGCGCGGATGGCTCGAACTCCCGCGACAGCGCCTCGGGTGTCCGCCCCCCTCGCACCAGGTCGACCATCTGCTGCCGGTACTCCGCCGGATACGGTGGTCGGCTCTTCCGCATCGTGTCCTCCTCCCCAAGTGTTGAGGTGTCCACGAAACCGGGTCAACTCCAGGTCATTTCCGTGGCTGTGAGCCTGGAGGAAGAGCTCGAGGCGGCTCAACAGCGTGGACTTCGCCTCCTCGACATCGATCGAGATTCTTCGATCCCTCCAGTCTTCGCTGAAGAAGTCGCCCTGCGCCTGCTCCGGGCGAGTGAGAAGCTCTTCGCAGTCGGCCAGCGCTTCATTCACCGCCGCATCGATCTTGAGCAAGCTGCCTAGCAGGCTGCTGAAAAAACTCCTCATCGAAGGGTACCTTTGAGGGAAGCCCCAAGGGGGAGATGTGAGAGGACCGCAGACGCTCCAGGGTGGGATCTTCAGCTACGTATCGCTGGAGTCCCGGATTCCCGAGGACCATCCGCTTCGAGCGATCCGGCGACTGGTGGACGCGGCGCTGGAGCAGCTGTCGCGACGCTTCGATGGTATCTACGCCAAAGGGGTCGGCCGACCGTCGGTCCCGCCGGAGCAGCTGTTGCGGGCGCTGCTGTTGCAGGTGCTGTACACGATCCGGAGCGAGCGCCAGCTGATCGAGCAGATCGACTACAACCTGCTCTACCGCTGGTTCGTGGGCCTGGAGCTGGACGATGAGGTGTTCAGCGCGACGGTGTTCACCAAGAATCGGGAACGGCTGCTGAAGGGCGAGATCGCTCAGCATTTCTTCGAGGCGGTGCTGGCGCAGGCGGAGTCGGAGGGGTTGGTGTCATCGGAGCACTTCACGGTGGACGGGACGCTGATCGAGGCGTGGGCGAGCCAGAAGAGCTTCGTGCGCAAGGACGAGAAGCGCAGGGACGATGACGACCCGGGCAACCCGACGGTCAACTTCCGGGGCGAGAAGCGGAGCAACCAGACGCATGCGTCGAGGACGGATCCGGACGCCCGACTGGCGGGGATGAGGGGCCAGGGCGCGCGGCTCGCGTATCAGGGACACGTCGTGACGGAGAACCGCAACGGCCTGGTGGTGGCGGCGAAGCTCACTCAGGCGTCGGGGTATGCGGAGCGCGAAGCGGCTCTCGAGATGGTGCTGGGTCTGGGGGGCGCTCGCCGGATCACCCTGGCTGGAGACAAGGGCTACGACGCCAAGAGCTTTGTGCAGGCGCTTCGGGCCTGGAGCGTTACCCCGCACGTGGCACAGAACACGACGAACCGCCGAAGCGCGATCGATCGAAGGACCACAGGACACCCGGGCTACGAGGTGAGCCAGCGCTTCCGCAAACGGGTGGAGGAGGTGTTTGGCTGGATGAAGACGGTGGGCTTGATGCGCAAGACCCGGCACCGGGGCACGGATCGGGTCGGCTGGGTCTTCACCTTCACTGCTGCGGCCTACAACCTGGTCCGTATCCGCAACCTGTTGGAGGCGACATAGCTCATGATCCCGCAAGATCTACCCGTGCGACACCGAACCGGTTCGTACCGGGAACGGCGATCCCTCTCCCTGCTCGGCACGCCTCCCGTCAGAGGCGTCCCGCCCAACCCAGTCACTTTCTCCGCAGCCTGAGGTGGTCGGCTCCCGCCAACGCATCGATCAATCGCTGGGTGAGCTCCGCAGGGGTCCCCGTCTCGCGCTCTACCTCTTCGCGAAGCTCGCGCCGCGCAGGATCGTCGGAAGGCAAGCTCGAGAGCCGCAGGTTCGAAGCGACTAGGTTGAGCTGCCGAGGCCGAGCCCCTAAGCAGGTCTGCTGGGACTTGAGCCAGAGCGCCGCGGCGGCGATTTGCACGGCACGCGAGTCGAGGTCGATGCCGTGGAGGTTGTGCTCGAGGATCCCCTCGACGATAGCTCGCTCGGACCACTTGTCCTCGCCCTCTTCTCCGCGGTGCCGCGCCTCTTCGCGGTAGAGGGCAACCAGGAGATCGAAGGCCACCACCAGGAAGTGGCCGGAGCCCACGGCGGGGTCGAGGATCTTGAGGTCGCGGACGCTCTCGCTTGCGTGCTCCACCGAGTCGTCCGGGATGGGCTGCGGGACGTAGTAAGCCCAGCGCCGCTCGGCCTCGCTCTCGAGCGGCATCAGCTCGGCGAGCGAGACCTCTTTGGCTTCGCGCTTGGCCCGCCACTCGATGCGGCGCTCTTCGAGCCGGGCCAAGGTGCCGTCGGCTTCGACCTCGGGCGTCCAGCTGTGCTTCTTACACATCGCCAGCCACATGGGGCCCAGACTGTTCTGCAGCAGCCAGTCCACCATGTAGCGCTCGGTGAACATCTGGGTCTTGCTTGCGATCTCGTGAGGCTCGACCTTGCCGCCGTCGTTGAGCTTGGCGTCCAGGGCCTCGCGCTCGGGGTCGTTCCAGTACTGGTAGATCCAACCCAGCGTCATGTCGTCGGTCCAGCAGCTCTCGAGCTCGGAGGCATCGAGGGCTTCCACCACGGCTCGCAGCGTGGCGGCCGGCACTGGAATGAGCGCGGTCAGCCTAACGTTGCCGTAGAGGCCAGGGAGATCGATGGCGAGATCGTCGAAGATGAGCTGCAGGAGCTGCGCGTAGCCCTCGCTCTCGTTGCCGCGCACCAGCTCGGGGGCAAACTCGCGGAAGTCCTTGTAGCCGCGGCTCTCCCAGCCGCCGGTCACCACCTTTTCTTCGCGTAGGCCGCTGGCTTCAAGCAGGCGGAGGTAGACGATGCGGTTCAACAGCGTGGAGGCGGCGTCCTTCTCGACTTCGAGGCGGAAGCGCTCGCTAGCACTGGCCTGCTCCTTCTTGGGGAGCGCACGCATTTGTTCGGAGATCCAGATCTCGAGCCGCTCGCGCCGGATGCGTGCGGCTTCGCTGAGCTTCGCGTCCTTGGCCTTAAGGCTCAGTCGATAGGCGCCCTCCGTCGCCGCGTGGAGGTCGTCCAGTAGGCGAGTGCGGAGCGCGCGGATCGTGCTCGACAACGCACTCTTAGCCTCCGGGGCCATCGCAGCCAGAGCCATCAGCCTGCAGCTCCCTTGGCTGCCTGCTGCTCACTCCAGTCCACCAGCGGTCCAGCGCTGCCGGGCTCCTTCGCCTCCTGCTTCTTCTTGCGGTCGCGGCGCTTCTGCTCGGCGGCCACCAGCTCCTCGACCTTGTCGGGATGGTCCCTCTCGAAGGCGGCGCGAAATGCGTCGGAACCCTCCTCATCTAGCGTGAAGTCGGGGCCAATCTCGTCCTGCAGGCGCAGCTCCCACCGGTAGGCGGATTCGGGGTGATACTTCCAGAAGCAGCCGTGGGCGACACCTAGGCTGGGATCCTCCTGGCACTTCTTGTCGACGCGGCTGGGGAAGTAACGGGCGGCCAGGTGGGCCCAGTCGAAGTCCTTCTTGCCCTTCGCGCTGGCGAGCTCCTTCCACCACTTCTTCGGGTCCTTCCACTGGGGCTCGAGGAGGGGCCACAGGGCTGCACTGTTGATCATCACGCCGTCGTCGAGGTCGGGCGCGTGGCGGGCGTCGACCTCACGCTTGGGGGTCTTGGCGTCGGGAGGCAGCGGGCCCTTCTCGGCGCACTGCTCGACCCTTTCGATGAAGTCGTCTAGTTCGTGCTTCCACTTGGCGACCTGGTCGTAACGGCGCTCGGCCTCGCGGGCGATCTTCTTGTCCGCACTCTGGCGGGATTCACGGAGATCGGCGATCTCGCCTTCGAGGCGGGTGAGCGCCGGATGGAGGTGCTCGGCCAACAGGGCGCGTAGCGTGTCTTCCGTCCAGCGGTGGATCGACACATAGGCGACGAAGGTCTTCCTCTCGGATGAGAGCGGGAAGTAAATGGGGCGGTTCTCGTACATGCCCTTGTGGACGTCGCCGAAGAACTTGAGGCGCAGCCAGCTTCGGAGGTCGGTGTCGGGATCCACGGCGGGACCGTGCTCGATCCATTTCGCGTGCAAGAGCTTGGTGGCGCTGTGGCCCAGGCTGTCTCCGGACGCTCTCTTTTCGAGACTTCCGTCGAGGAAGCAAATTCCCGTGGGAAGAGCCGCTGAAAGATCGTCCTTGCCAGGGTCCAGGATGCCTTCAGCACCTGCGCAGAAGCGACCGAGTCCCACGCCGATGGCGAAACTCAGGTGGTCGGTGGGAGGCTCGGGGTCGTACTCGGGTTCGTAGGTGGGGAGTGGTTCACCTCCAGAGCGGTCGACGGCCAGTTGGGCCCAGTCTTGCGCGTAACGCCAGGGGGAGGGGCCAGGCTTGCAGAAGTCGCCATGCCACTCTGCACTCCGCGCCCTGTCAGCAAACGCGTCAGCGAGGCTTGAGAAGATATCGCTGCTTCCGCTTATCGGTTCGAGCGGTAGTCGTTCGACGTCGTTTACCTTGAAGGAGATTGTTGGGTTGAGTGCCTCAAGAACCCTACGTGCGCGATCGCGATTCATCTGGAGAAGAGCTTTTTCGGGCGACGCCGGGTACACAGAAACTCCAGAATCGGTAATCACACTTGGCGCCATATGTAGTCGCGCCGAGAACGTATTCCCTGTAACTGAGATGGCGACACCACGCTTGTAGTATTCGGTAGCTCCCCTCCCATATCGGCCGCCGGGATGCAGCGCGATTTCCGCGCCGTTGTACGCCCAACGGATCAACGTGCGGGAATCATCCATCCACTCACGACCCTTCCCCCCTAGAATCGCACGCGACCACCCGTGCTTCACGAACTGCTCTGGACAATCCCACTGCGGAATCCTTGATATCTCGGTCCGGACCTCCCAAGCAGATCGGAGAAAGCGAGAGTTGTCGCCAGTTGTGATTCCCTTCTTGACGTTGGATTGCTCTCCCAGCTTTACCGTGGACTGGTACGAGCGGATGTCCTCTACCGTCCACCAATAGACAAACGGTGATCCTTCGACCTTGGCCAATGAAGACTGATCGAACTCGTGGCGACCCACGTGGCAGAGGGTTGAGGCTCGCTTGCGCTGAGTCCTACCACGGTCGTAAGAGCGGTCGTCCGGGGGGGATGGCTGGACCGCAACACCGCTCGCTTCAACGGGTTCCCTCCTGTAGAAAACGCTCACAACTACACTCAACACATCGTTGGGCACTTCATCAAAGGCCCCAATGGCAAAATCCCCAAGAGCCCTCAGATCGAACTGCGCCAGTAACCATTCACGAGCGCCCGCGTACTGCTTAATGAACATCCAGTTTCGCATCGTCAGCATCGCGGAAACGCCGCCGTCGCGAACCAGCTGCAATCCCCGCAGCAGAAACGCGGCATAGAGGTCCGCCTTGCCCAGCGGATACCGCTTCTCGATGTATTTCGAGTCGGCCATCTTGGATGTGGCCTGATACGGCGGGTTCGCGACCACCAGGTCGTACGCGCCCTCGTGGGCCAACCGCGCGAAGCGCACCCCAGCCGCCAGCTGCTCACCCTTGAGCTTCAATCCCAGGTCGTCACCGTGACTATGAGCATGCAGGAAGAGCTCGAGGCGACTCAGCAATGTGGACTTCGCCTCCTCGACATCGATCGAGATTCTTCGATCCCTCCAGTCTTCGCTGAAGAAGTCGCCCTGCGCCTGCTCCGGGCGAGTGAGAAGCTCTTCGCAGTCGGCCAGCGCTTCATTCACCGCCGCATCGATCTTGAGCAAGCTGCCTAGGTGGTCGGCTCCCGCCAACGCATCGATCAATCGCTGGGTGAGCTCCGCAGGGATCCCCGTCTCGCGCTCTACCTCTTCGCGAAGCTCGCGCCGCGCCGGGTCGTCCGCGGGCAAGGTCGAGAGCCGCAGGTTCGAGGCCACCAGGTTGAGATGCTTAGGGTGAGCCTCGGGACAGGTCTGCTGCGCCTTGAGCCAGAGGGCCGCAGCGGCGATCTGCACCGCACGCGGGTCGAGGTCGATGCCGTGGAGGTTGTGCTCGAGGATTCGCTCGACGATGGCTTGCTCGGACCACTGGGGCTCGCCCTCTTCCCCGCGGTGCCGCGCCTCTTCGCGGTAGAGGGCAACCAGGAGATCGAAGGCCACCACCAGGAAGTGGCCGGAGCCCACGGCGGGGTCGAGGATCTTGAGGTCGCGGACGCTCTCGCTTGCGTGCTCCACCGAGTCGTCCGGGATGGGCTGCGGGACGTAGTAAGCCCAGTGCCGCTCGGCCTCGCTCTCGAGCGGCATCAGCTCGGCGAGCGAGACCTCCCCGGCTTCGCGCTTCGTCCGCCATTCGATGCGGCGCTCTTCGAGCCGGGCCAAGGTGCCGTCGGCTTCGACCTCGGGCGTCCAGCTGTGCTTCTTACACATCGCCAGCCACATGGGGCCCAGACTGTTCTGCAGCAGCCAGTCCACCATGTAGCGCTCGGTGAACATCTGGGTCTTGCTTGCGATCTCGTGAGGCTCGACCTTGCCGCCGTCGTTGAGCTTGGCGTCCAGGGCCTCGCGCTCGGGGTCGTTCCAGTACTGGTAGATCCAACCCAGCGTCATGTCGTCGGTCCAGCAGCTCTCGAGCTCGGAGGCATCGAGGGCTTCCACCACGGCTCGCAGCGTGGCGGCCGGCACTGGAATGAGCGCGGTCAGCCTAACGTTGCCGTAGAGGCCAGGGAGATCGATGGCGAGATCGTCGAAGATGAGCTGCAGGAGCTGCGCGTAGCCCTCGCTCTCGTTGCCGCGCACCAGCTCGGGGGCAAACTCGCGGAAGTCCTTGTAGCCGCGGCTCTCCCAGCCGCCGGTCACCACCTTTTCTTCGCGTAGGCCGCTGGCTTCAAGCAGGCGGAGGTAGACGATGCGGTTCAACAGCGTGGAGGCGGCGTCCTTCTCGACTTCGAGGCGGAAGCGCTCGCTAGCACTGGCCTGCTCCTTCTTCGCGGGAGCGCACGCATTTGTTCGGAGATCCAGATCTCGAGCCGCTCGCGCCGGATGCGTGCGGCTTCGCTGAGCTTCGCGTCCTTGGCCTTAAGGCTCAGTCGATAGGCGCCCTCCGTCGCCGCGTGGAGGTCGTCCAGTAGGCGAGTGCGGAGCGCGCGGATCGTGCTCGACAACGCACTCTTAGCCTCCGGAGTCATCGGCATCGGGCGACCCAGTTCGACGCAGCTCTCTGTTCAACAGGTACCAAGATCCTCAATCCACCAGTCGTACACGCCGGCCAGCGCGGAGCTCAGGCTCGACACGGCCCCGCACCTCTTCGAGGACCGCGTCGAGCTCGGCCTGGGATGCGATTTCACGGTTGCGCAGCCGAAGCTCGATCTTGCGTACCGGCGGTTCTTTGCCTTCGCTGAGAATCTGATCGAGCCGGTCGTTGGCTTCCTCCTCGGCGGACGCCAGGGCGTGCCGCACGCCATCACGTAGCTCAAGGAGGCGAGGCGAGACGGCGTCCTCGCTGGTGTTGGGCAGAGCCTCGGCGATGGGGCGGAGGACGAAATGGCTCTGGTCGGCGGTGAGCGTGGCAAACCCCTCCCGCGCCTTGACGCGGGCGCGGATGGATTCCTCGAGATCGCCGTGGCTCGCGAGCGTCCGCCGCCGCTCGGCTACGTAAGCTTCGCGCACGGCCTGCAGTTGGGGCTCAATGGATGCGAGATCGCGCCACGGCTTGTCGCCCTCGAGCTGCTGCCGGATCGCATCCGCAGCGACCTCGAGTTCGCCGTTATGCTCGCCGAGCTGATCCAGCTGGGCGAGTTGGTAGTTGAGAACATCGGCATCGCCGCGAACCTGACGAATAACTTCGTCCGTAAGCTCGGCATCGTAGGTGGCGAGCTGCTCGAAGCCGTCATTTAGGTCGTCGAAGTGCCGCTTCACGGCCTGGACAGTCGGCTCGGTTTGGCGCACGACGCGGACACAGTTCTCGAGCGCCCTCTCGAGATTTGCAAGCGCGTGCGGGACCGGCGCAGGCTCGCCGTCAGGCTTGGGAAGCTGGTTCAGACGCGAGAGCAGCTCGCGAAGGCGCCGCGCATGGGCCGGGAAGTGTTCGCCAACCGCATCGGCGATAGCGCCCTTCTCTCGGTCCAACTTTGGGCCGAGGCGCTGCTCGAAGAACTTGCAAATCCTGTTGATGTCCTTGGCACCGATCGTCCCTTCTTTGGCGGGGAAGAAGCTCGCGCGCTTGAAGCCGCGGTCCTTCTCGAAGACATCGCGAGACCCCGCGTCACGTGGGGCCGTGAGCAACTGGCCACCGTCCGGCTGGATACGCAGCTTGCCGGCCCGAAGCAGGCCAGCTACGCACGCGCGCACGACGTTACTGACGTAGCCATAGGGCGGGCCACCAAACTCTGTGAGCAGAACGCTACCCCCTACCCCCTGGCTCTGTTCGATGAATTCTATGATGCGCTGAGGCGCAACGCCTTCGCAGGAGGGCACGTACTTGCCAGAATCAAGCGAGAGGAGGCCGAGCTCGTCGATGAACTTGGGCGACGGCGCGGTGAGGCTCGTCTCGAGGAGCTGTAGCATTTCGGTAGGGCTCAGCTGGGTGGCCAAAAAGCTCGGGAAGAGGTCGGGTAGGAAACGGCCCCCCGCAGCGCCGAGCGCCACGGCGAAAGAGCCACCGAGCTCTCGGGCCGGTATGGCTCGGCCACGGAAATAGACGGTGCCCGCCATCCACGCTGCGTCGACAGCGGATTGCAGGCGCCGTTCCAGCTCCTCAGCGCGGGCTTCCTCTTCGAGCAGCAGGCGCTGGCGATCCCGCGTGAGTGACTCGCGCCGGGGTTTGTAGCGCTGTACCATCGCGAGCGACCGACCGTACTCTCGTGCCTGACTCTCGACATCGCTAGGATCTTGAGCGATCCAGACGATGCGGTTCGTGAGCGCATCCTCGGCTGTGCGATTCACCCAGATCTTCGGATCTCGATCGGCGGTGGAGAGCAGGCGCAGATCGACCGTCACGTTGGCGGGGTCGCGGGGGTCGAGCAGCAGGACGTCGGATGCGCGCTGGCTATCAGTGAAGTAGGCCATCCACGGGAAACCCCGCCCCTGAAGCGCCGGCCGTGACGGCTGACTAAGCAGGTACTTGAGAGACTCCTGGACCAGCCCGATGAGGTAATCGCGGGCGACGGGGATGTCGCGACGCTCACGCTCCCACTCTTCGCCACTCGAGGATTGGATCTTGTAACCCTGCTTCTCGGAGTAGCCGAGCAGATTGCTGCGGCGCAGCTCTTCGAGGGCTTCGGCGACCTGATCTCCGTGCTTGCCGCGGTCAAGGCGGTCGAACAGACATCGAGCCACGAGAGTGGCGTCCGTAGGCACGGTGTCCTGAATGAGCTCGAGCAGCGCCACCGCCTTGGCAGCTCGGGCCGCGACCGGCAGCTGCTTCTGGGCGCAGTGCGATAGCACCCGGGCCATCGTCGCCTGCACATCGGAGTCGAGCGCGGAGTGCTGCACCTCGTAGATCTGGTCCAGAGTGACCAGATTGCCCACTGGCATCTCGGCCAGCCTCTGAGTACGGAAGAGTTCCCCGAGGAGTTGGAGAAGGCCACGAATAGCCTGGTCGTCGCCCTGGCTCCGGGACGAGCGCGTTCGTAGGGCCGTGGTGATCTGTAGTAGCAGGTCAATGTGCCCCGGGAGCATCGGGTAGACCTCGACGAAATCCTCCTCTGTGATGTCATCGCATCCGTAAGCAAATAGTTTGAGGTCGTTTCGGTGCTGACGGAAGAGCTCTCGCAGTTGCTTGTCTGCCTCGGGTGTCTTTTGGAGCAAACGCTTGTGGACGACGTCGCGGATGTTGGTGGCGGCAAGATGGACGCGGAGCTTCTGCTTGAAGCGGCCCTTGAGTTTGCCGAGCACCGCGGTCTCGTCGGCCTCTTCGAGCTTTTGTTGGCCGGTCACTACGAGCCACGCCTTGCCCTTAAGACGCTGGCCCAATTCCGAGACGAAGGACTGCAGCTTGAGCATGCGCTGCTGGTCCTGGTAGATGTACTGAGAGACTTCGTCGACGACGATGAAGAGCGTCTTGCCCGTGGCACGGCGGTCGAGCATGTCCGCGATCGCCCGCGTGGCTTCAGCGACGGAGGAGGTCTGCGTAACTGTACCGGCACGGGCCATGATCCAGGCCATCGGATCCGCGTAGCGGTCTGGGTCGAGGGCATGCATCACCTCGGAAAAGGATTCCTCGGCCAGGGCCTGGTTCTTAACGTCGGCCCACGGCTTGCCGAGCACTTCTTCGGCCTTCGACTCGAACTCGGCCCAGCGGCCGTCACGCTCGAGATTAAGCTCAAACTCGGCCACGAGGGGTTGCGTGCCGCAGTAGCCCAGGCGCTGCTGGATCTGGCGCACGACCGCCGAATGGATGTGCTCGTTGTCGCGAGCGAGACCCCCGATATCAAAGACCACTGCAATCGGGTCGATCTTCTGGCGAAGGGCGCTCCAAGCGTCCCCGAACTCTTGACTCTTCGGAGACGTATCCCGAGCAAGCAGAGCCTCGGAAATAGATCTTCCATCCGGGAGCGCCACGCCGTCGAGTGCCAGCCCCAGCAGCTTCGCAAAGCTCGACTTGCCCGAGCCATAGAAGCCCGAGATCCACGAGGCGGGAAGATCAGGGCCCCCGCTTCGGCCAAGCTCCTCCACTATTGCTCGCAAGAGCTGAACGTACTGTTCGTGGATCCCGTCGGGGACCCGCTGGTGGTGCGGGTGATTCTCCGGGAATCCGCCCGTAACTATGTATTCGCCAACCTCGGCTGCGAGTTTCTCGGGGCTCTGTTCGTGGAAATAGACCACGGGCGCGATGTCGCGGGTCACATCTGATTCGAACAGGTCTTTGATCAGCGTCGTTGCCATTGTGGGACCTCTAGGGATAGATACGCGGGCGATAGTCGCTGTCGGGATTGATGATCCCCATGAAGGATAAGCCTGTATCACCACGTCGTTCGCCGGGGTAGAGCTGCACAACGGGGACATTTCGAGTCCGCCCATCGAGGTGCTTGAGAAGCGCAGAGGTTCGGAAGAACGGGTACAGCGCGCCAGCACGGCCGATGATCGTCAGGGTTCGGTCGGCCTTGTCTGGATTCGCGTCGGCGAACTCACAGATGGCTCCGCTCACATCGGCTGCGATACCGTCTGGCCCTTCAATCTCCGTAGAGAGCTTGTCACGCAGGTAGTTCAAGCCTCGTTCTTGGGAGATGCGGGACGTACGCTGCTCCATCGTGATCATCCTATCTACGACATCGTCTCCGAGCTTTCGCACGCGCTCGAGCAAGAGCTTCTCCAGAGAGAGCGTGAGCACTACCCAACCACTCGCCGTCAGGTCGCCTACCAGGGTCTGGACGTGAGCGCGGAGCTTGTACTCGTCCTGAGGAGCGTACGGAAGAATGGCGAAGCGGTAGTTCCTCATGGTGCTGATCTGGGGACCGTCTTCGTGGATCAGGTCCTTACGAAGGGCGGCAAAAGCTTCGTCGAGCGTCGTGCGCGGTACACTCATGAGACGGCTCTCCCAGTGAAGAGCTCCGCTTCGGCCCAGGCGGTCAGACTCGGATAGCGCCAACCGAACTCAATGACGTCTCCGTTGCGGCTGTAGTCGAGCGCGTCGAGCCCTCTCAGGCGCTTGTCCAGAACCGGTCCTTCCAAACCGACCGAGCGGAGGTACGGATTGGTCATGAGGGTTCCCGTGAAGCTCACACCTCTAAGTAGATGAAGGAGGTACGCGAGGGCATCGTCGTTGACGCGTGGAATTGTCGGCCGCCTGGGATCTCGACGACCTGAGATCAGACCCGCCAAGAGAGCGACCGAGAGAAGGCGAGTCGCAAGCTGTTTTTGGGTAGGCAGCGTCCATCGGCTGGATCCATGCTTTACCACCCAGTTGACCACCGCACGCCGGCGGACTTCCGCACGATGCGCCTCGTGGCGGGCAACGAGGTAGTCGCCCGAGAAAGCGCGGTAAAGCGGATCAGAGAGCTGCACGTGCCAATGGCAGATCAGGGATCGAGTTTCTGGCGACATGTCACGCCACCGGCGTAGCACCTCGAGAGACTCGGGAAACTCATCGAAGCGTGTCCTCATACTGAGGACGAGCTCCTTGACCCAGGACAAGCTCTTGGCGCCGAACCAGTACTCCTCGAAGGCGACCTGCACGGTCGGGCGATCTTCGTCGGGCTTAATTCGCTCCCAGTAGGAGCGTGATTCATCCACAGCTAGCGCACACTTGATGAGGCGCGAATGAACATGACTGGCCTCGCTGGGCCTTCCGTTGGTAGCTAGCCGCGCCCTCACCGCTTCACTCTGAAGTGCGGCAGGGTGTAGCGGTCCGAGAGAGGCAGCAGCGCCGCCGCCAACTGGCTGGCTGCCGCGGAGAGATCAGCAGGGACCCCAGCCTTTAAGCGACGGCCGGTGGCCGTCGTCGTGTAATCTGCACTCCCCCATCGCCGGAGCCAGGATTCGAGCCGCTCCTTCGACCACTCTGAAAGAAGCTCTGCAAGGTCCGGAAACGCTTCTTTCGGGGGCACCCCACCCTGCTTCAGCTCGAGCAGGCGCTCATCCAGCCGCTCGTCGATCTCGAAGCCAACGCGGTAGAGAGATAGGAGGTGGTCCGCGTCGTCGGTGGTACTCCGAGCGGCTTCGTCCACCCTCTTGGCGGCGGCCCGGCACGCTTCGAGCGCAGCCCATTGCCACGTTCTCGGGGTAAGACGACGCAGGAGGTCCTCGCCACCGTATTCGTCGCACATGGCGGTCCCCCACCAGCCCAATCTGGGCGGGTCCACGTTGGACTCGCCCGCCCAGCCGATGGCGAGTTGGAGCTTCAGAATGTGGTCCAGTTGGGATGTTTCCATCGTCGTGCCCTCGGCGCGCTGATCCTGCTTCAGAGCCCGGCTCGCCCTCCATTCGCTGTGCTTCGCTGTACGGCAATCACGTTTAAACGCGATGATTTATCGACCCTTGTCTCTTGAACTTCACGCTTCTGAGCTGCGATCCACCCGTCGAGGTCATGTCTCTGGAACCGCCAAGCACCCGCCACCTTGAAACCCGGTAGCTGACCCCGCTGCACAAGCCGGTATATCGTCTTTTCGTTCACATTCAGGTACTTCGCGACCTGCTGGACTGTCATCGCGGGTGTCGAATCTGGCACAGGCCCCTCAGCAAGAATCTGGTCCAATTCGGTCCAAAGTATGTTGACAAGCGTGGAGAACAGCAACGGAGAAAGTTGAGAAAAAAGAGACGCTTATCGAGGTCAGGCTTCTCTGGATGGTTCGGAAGCAGTAAACCTCTCAATCCGGGCAGAGCTCGAGGCCCGATGCGATCATTCCGCCGTGATCAAGATCTGCTTCGACCCAGATTTCGACGGCGGGGCCTGGCCTGGTCCCCTCTTCGGACGTGACGCCGTCGCCGGTGAGGCCTGGCTCGGCGAGCTCGGGCTCTTGGAGCGCCTCGAAACCGTCCTCGGGCTCGCCGGGCCGGTGCCCACAGCAGGCGAGCGAGCAGCGACGCTCGTACCCACACTTCGGCGGATCAAGGGCTTTTGGGCCCGATCGGCGGAAGTGGATCCGCTTGGTTCGGCTCGGGAGCTCCTTCGATGGCGCGACGAGCTCGTGCTCGCCGGCTGGCGGGGGGGCGCCGACGGGGTACCAGACCGGGTCGCCTCCATGGCTCGGCTGGGCGGGGAGGTGCTGCTCGGAGTCCCGGACCGAATCTGGGAGGTCTCCGAGGCCCTCGCGCGACGGCCCGGGGAAGTCGAGGCCCTGGAGCTCCTCGAGCCGCTCGAGGCTCTCCCCCTGGCGTGGCGGTCCGTCATCCGTGGGCTCGCCCACCAGGGCACCTCCGTCAGCGAGTCCACGCTCGATTCGGCCGAGGCCGCAGGGGACCTCGCAGCGGCCCGTGACCCTGGCCTCCGGCCCCAGATGGACGGCTCGCTCCAGCTCCTGCGCTCGGACGGACCCTGGGCCGCTGCAGTCGAGGTAGCTGCCTGGTTGTCCTCCCGTGATTCGCGCGAGGCCGTCGTCATCGTTTCGCCCACGCCGCTGCTCGACACCGAGCTCCGACGCTTCGGCCTGCCGACGACGGGGGCGCGGCAGGTCGGCGGCGGGTCGATGATGCTCGAGGTACTACCGCTCGTCTTGGCTCTGGGCTGGAAGCCCGCTGCCCCAGGAGATGCTGCAACGCTTCTGACCCTCCCCGAGAGCCCGGTGCCGCGTGGCATCCAAAATCGCCTGCGACGCGCTCTCGCCCAGTGGCCAGCCGTCGGCAGCGAGGCGTGGGGCGAAGCTCTCCAGGCCGGCCTCGACGCGATTGAAGACGCCAGCCGCCGTGAACGCGTGGCAGATCGTCTTCGTGGGATCTTCGAAGGATCCGTGGAGCGAACCGGAATGGGCTATCCGATCGATGAGATTCGGAAGCGCACGGTGCTAGTGCGAGACTGGCTTCGGGGGCGGCGCGCAACGCTCGGCGACGCTGAAAACGCAGACCTCGCGCGCGCGCTCGAAGAGGCACTCGGGCAGTGCGTGGCCTTCGAGCGGATTGTGGACCTAGCTGTGGGACCTAAGCACGTTGTTGGCGGGTCTGTCTGAGTCTTGCCATGGGCGGTTTCTTTCCCAGGCTTCGATGGGGTCGGTGATGATTGTAGTGCTTGAGCCAGACGGGAAGCGAGGCGGCCCGGATCGCGGAGGTCCGGAACGGTTGGCGATAGGCCCAGCGTCGCTTGAGCGTCTGGATGAAGCGCTCCGCCTTGCCGTTGGTCTTGGGCGTGTAGGGACGGGTGAAGCTCTGCAGGATGCCTTCTTCCTCGCATAGCGTGCGGAAGGCCTTGGCCTCCGCATAGCACTTGGCGTTGTCCGTGAGCAGGCGCTGGCAGCGGATCCCGAGTCGCCCGAACCAGCGCAACGCTCGACGAAAGAACGCCACGGCGTACTTTGCGTTCTCGGCGGGCAGCACCTCGGCGTAGGCCAGGCGCGTATGGTCATCGACGCAGACGAACGCCACCTCCCAGCCCACTCCTCGCTTCTTGCGACTGCGATCGCCGTGAATCGCGTGTCCGACCCCCTCGATCCGCGCGAAGCGCTTGGCATCGATGTGGAACAGATCTCCAGGAGCGGCATGCTCGTAGCGCTGCGGCGGATCGAGCTCCTCCTCCAGCCGCCAAATCCGGCCCAGACCCTGCTGCTTGAGATGCCGCGAGACCGTCGATGCCGGGATCCCGGTCTCCAGCGCGATCTCCCACGCGGTCTTCCGACGCCGCCGCAGCCGCTCCATGCGGCGAATCGCCTTGAGCGGCGTCCGTTTCGGGATTCGGTGCGGACGAGAGAACCGGTCCTGCAATCCGACCTGGCCTTCGGAGTCGAACCGGTTCAACCATTTGTAGGCCGTCGGGCGGCTCACACCGGCTTCTCGAGCGGCACGAGCCAGCGGCCAACCCTGCTTTCGAACTCGCTGCGCCAAACGATGGCGAGCCCACGGAGTCAGCTTCGCGTTAGGATGAAGTCGCACCTGGGGGTTCTCCTTGAAGTCTGAGGTCGTCGAACAACCCCATCTTCTCAGAGAGCCCTCAGGTGTAAACAACGTCCTGGGGCACCACAACTAGCCGACCTTGAGCGGTGGGGCGCGGCAGACCTCCAGCGGTTCCTCGACGAAGCCCGCTCGAGTCTGTCCGCCGAACCCGTCCTCGCGTCCGAGGCTGGCCTGGCATCGGTAGCTTCGCCCGGTGCCGTCGCCGGTCCAGCACGTTGCGTCGTCTGGTGGGACTTCTCGCGACAGAGTGCTCCTGGCTACCCGCGAGTCCCGTTCACGCGGGCAGAGCGCGCCCAGCTTGCGAAAGCTGGGATCGAACTGCCCTCGCCGGCGGAGAGGGCGATGCGCCACGCGCAACGCTGGCGGCGCCCGCTCGACCAAGCCAGCGAAGTCCTACTGCTGGTCTCCCCTCGAACGAACGAGGCCGGAGACGAGAGTCATCCCCATCCGTTGTGGGACGAGATCGGAGCAAGGCTGCACCCGGAGGAAGCCCCAAACCGCGACCGCTTCCTCAGCGGGACGCTCTACGCTGCCCCTCGAGCCACGCTCGAGGAGCAGCCGCTCCGGCCACCTCCGGCTCCACTCCGGGAGTGGAACGTCGCGCCTAGCCTGCTCGAACTCCCGGAAAGGGCCTCGAACTCGGCCGTGAAGGATCTGCTTCGCTGCCCGATGCGGTGGGCACTGGGGCGCGTCGCGAAGCTGAAAGGTCCGGACGAGATCGAGGTCGGGATCTCGAACCTCGTTCTCGGACGGCTCGCTCACGCTCTCCTCGAAGCAGTACTGCCGGCTGCTGCGGGCGATCCTCTCGAGGCGCGGCGGCTTGCCAAGCAATGGTTCGACGAGCACGCTCGCACACACGTGGCCGCTCTCTTCCTACCCGGTCGAGCGGCGGACGGCGCGCGAGTGCGTCGCACCCTGGTTGACGGAGCCGAGCTCTTCACGGAGTTCGTTCGTGATACCGGGCTCGAGCTTCGGCTCACCGAGGAGACAATCAAAGGCGCCGGGCTCGGACGCGCGCTCTTCGGGATTCCCGATCTGGTACTTGGTCCCAAGCCCGTGATCGTCGACGCCAAGTGGGGTGGGTTCGCTTACCGGCGAAGCGCACTACAAAACGGGACCGCAACACAGTTAGCCTTCTATGCGCACCTGCTTGACCAGCAGGCAAGCTCCGGCGGGATCGCCTCTTCGGTCGCCTTCTTCGTGCTGAGCCGAGGGCGCATCCTGACGACAGACCCCGGGCTGGGCGGCAGAGCCGAGGCCGTCGACGGCCCGTCGCACGCCGAGACGTGGCTTGCGCTCGAGCGAGCCTTCGAAGCACGCGAGGAAGAGCTCGGCCGAGGCGTCCTGCTTGCCACCGCAAACCCGGATGAGCTCGGCGAGGGCGTCGTCGCCGACGATTCCGTGGGCAGCGACGGCGCCATCGTCCTGGCCCCCAAGTGCCACTGGTGTGAATACGGTGGGCTCTGCGGCGCGACGCTGAACGAGGCCCGCTCGTGAGTCGCGTCGAGATCATCTCGGCGAGCGCCGGCACGGGCAAGACAACCAAGCTGGCCAAACTGATCCACGAGGCGATCGCCGCTGGGACGGCGCGCCCTGAGGCAATTCTAGCCACAACGTTTACGAACCGTGCAGCCGCGGAGCTCGCCGAGCGCGCGCGCGAGGCGCTCCTTGAGGTCGGTGAGACAGATGCAGCTCACCGCCTCCACGCGGCACGCGTTGGCACAGTGAACGGTGTCTGTGGCGGCATCGTTCACGACTTTGCTTTTCTTCACGGCCTCTCGCCGCGCGTCTCGGTCCTCGACGAGCAAAAGGCCCGGGACGAGCCGCTTCGCGCCGGTGTCGAGGCGCTGCCTCGCGAGCTCCTGAACGAGCTCGAAGACATATACGTGCGAATGGGCCCCGTGGGTGCTCACCCCGGTGGCATCATGGCCCCGGGCGAGTGGGACTGGCAGCAGGACGTCGTTCGGATCGTGAACCTTGCACGTTCCAACGCCATCGATGCGGATAGCTTCCCCAACTTCGCCGAACGCAGCACCGCCGCGCTCCTCGGGTTCCTGCAGTCCCCTGCGGCCCACGCCGATACGCTGGATCGCGCACTCGAAGTGGCGCTCGAAGAATTTCTCGTGAACGTAGATCTCGACGCAGACACCACCAAGAAGACCGGAGAAGCCTGCCAGCGCGCACGGTCTGCACTCGCTCGCGGCGCTCGCGACCTCCCGTGGAGCGAGTGGGCGAACCTCGCGCAGCTCGACCCGGGAAAGAAATCGCACCCCCAAGGCGATGCCGTCCGAGAGGCCGCTGGAGCACACGATCGGCATCCGCGTTTGCACGATGACCTGCGGCGTGCAGTGAGGGCAGTCTTCGAGGCGGCCGCGTACGTGCTCGAGGCGTACCAGGCACACAAGCGGGCCCTTGGTGTGATCGACTTCGTCGACCAGGAGACCGAGGCGCTGAAGCTTCTCCAGGAAGAAGCGGTTCGCGAGCAGCTCCGCGAAGAGATCGACCTTGTGCTCGTCGACGAGTTCCAGGATACGAGCCCCATCCAGCTCGCGATCTTCCTCGAGCTTTCGAAGATCGCGCCGCGAAGCGTTTGGGTGGGCGATCCAAAGCAAGCCATCTACGGTTTCCGCGGTGCCGATCCAACGCTGATGGACGCGGCTGTCGCCACGCTCCTCGAAGGGAAGCCACCGGAGACTCTCGACCGTTCCTACCGCAGCCGCCTGGAGCTCGTCCGCCTCACCTCGGAGCTCTTCGCTCCCGCGTTCGCCGAATCGGGGATCCCCGAGGAGCTCGTCCGCGTCCACCCCGGCATTTCCGGGGAACCCGAGGGCCTCGGTCCCATCTTCGAGCGTTGGGTGCTCGAACCTGGAGTCAACGAGAAGACGGGGAATCCACGCCGGAACGCTCAGCTCGACCTCATCAGCCTCGCCGCGGGCGTCTGCGCTCTTCTCGCCGATCCCGAAGCGCGCGTTCGCGACCGCTCCACGGGCGAGGCGCGTGCTATCGAGCCTGGGGACGTTGCCGTCCTCTGCTTCCGGAACGATCAGTGCACCGGGCTGGCGCGAGAGCTCGAGTCGCGTGGTATCCGTGCCGTGGTGGGGAGGCCCGGCCTCATCGCGACGCTGGAGGCGCGCCTGGCTATCGCCGCGCTCCGGCTCTGGATCGACCCGGCTGATTCGTTGGCTCGGGCCGAACTGGCTCGTTGGCTCGAACACGGCGAGGACGGAGAGGGCTGGCTCACGAAGGTTCTCGAAGCCAAGGAGCGAGACGAGCTCTTTGCGGACCTTGCTCCAGTTGCCGCGCTCCGCGAAGCGCGGGAGCCGCGAGCGTTCGCGGGGGTGCTGGCGTCCTTTGATGCGGCCCTGGCCGCAGTGGCCGTTCGCGAGCGTGCCGTCACCTTCGGAGATGCAACGGCACGGCTCGCCAACCTGGACGCACTACGCGGGCTGGCCGCTAGCTACGTGGAATTGTGCCGCAGTGAAGGCTCCCCGTGCTCACTGCGCAGCCTCTTGGTGCACCTCGAGCAGCTGGCTGGCGAACTGCTCGACACTCAGGCCGGTGCCGAACGGCCGGACGCGGTGCGCATCTGTACGCTGCACGGGTCGAAGGGACTCGAGTGGCCGGTGACCGTCCTGGCGGACCTAACGGATAGACCGCAGGTAACCGCGCTGGGCATTCGTCTCGTCTCCGAAACCGATTCACTCGACCTCGACGAGCCGCTCGCCGGCCGGTGGCTGCGCTATTGGCCGGGACCGTACGGTCGCAAGCGCAAGGACGTTCCGTTCCTCGATCGGCTCGAAGATGACGAGGCAACCCAGATCGCAAGGGAGGCTGCGCGCCGAGAGGCCCTTCGCCTCGTCTACGTCGGCTGGACCCGAGCTCGCGATCGGCTGGTCTACGCAGGACGGCCGGATCGTATCGAGGTGGGCGGACTCACGGTCCTCTCCGCGGAGGGCGCACCACTCCTTTCCGAACCCAGGGAGACCGGCCGCGTGGCCTGGGGTGTGCCCGGCGCGAAGCAGGAGCTCGACATCGTCGTACGCAAGCTTTCGCCTGTTCGCGTCGAGGGTCGTGTACCCGGTCCGACGCTGGGCTACGTGCCTTCCGGCCCGCAAGTCCACCCGCCCGCCACACTCAGTCCGTCACTGCTCGAGGGAAGGGCCGCCGTGGGAGAGACCCTCACGATCGGGGAACGGATCCCGATCGCGATCGGCGACGAGGACGAGATGCGCCGCTTCGGCGATGCGGTGCACTCCTTCCTGGCAGCCGACCGACCGACGCTGCCTGCGACCGAACGGAACACGCTGGCTCGCGAGGTGCTTGAACGTTTCGGCGTCAGCGGAGCTGTCGAGGCGTCGCAGCTTCCGAGGGCCACAGACCGGCTCACTGAGTGGATCTCGGCAACGTGGCCCGGCGCCACTTGGCGCCGCGAGTGGCCGCTCCTTCACAGACTGCCCGGGGGAACGGTTCTCCGGGGCGTCGCCGACTTGGTGCTGGAGACCGACTCCGGCCTCGTACTGCTCGACCACAAGAGCTTCCCTGGCAACCGAGAACAGGCGACGGCCCGCGCCGGAGCGTACGCGGGGCAGCTCTCGGCATATGCGGCAGCGCTCGAGGCGGCGACCGGGAAGTCTGTGCTCGCTGCCTACATTCACCTCCCTGTCTCGGGGCTGGCGGTTGAAGTCGGGCTTCCGGGTTAGTCCGCCGTTGTATCGTTGAGCCTACGGTGGGACTTCAATTTCGACCGCTTCATCGGGGACAGTTGCCTCTGCCGAGAACCATGGACTCAACCCTTAGTTGGATCTACTCGCGACGCCGCAGAGCGCGATCGAATGCAGCGAGTGCTGCCGCTATCTCGGGAGCGTGACACTCGGGACAAGCTGGGCCTCGGCGGGATTCGAGACACGTTCGCGGATACGCTCTTTCCAGGCACAAGCACTATTCAGACTCGCGCCGCGATGGGGACGAATGGCATCTTGGCGACGAGTATCAGCGCTGGGCGGTAGTGCCGCCCAACAGAGCGTTGAACCGTGCCTGAAGAGCTCGGTTCGATTGGGTTTGGTAGCTTTTGGCGTTGACTTCTTGAGGCTCGGCGACTCAGTCAGCCATTCTCAGATCGGTTAACGCCGAGCTAGGCCGATATTCAAAGCGAGCAGCAAATGAGTTCTGCAACTATCAAGCTCTTTCTCGCTTTCGGGGATCCGCGGCGCCTTCGGACCGCAGAGATTTCCAATTGGAGCGGCAAGGCAATCGCCGCACCGCGAACGGAATTGGACGACCTTCTTGCTCGCGACGAGGTTGGCAAGCCAGGCGTCTACATTCTCAGCGGAATCGATCCGGACACTGGGAAGGCGCGTGCCTACGTGGGAGAGGCCGAGGTAATTCGAGACCGCCTCAAGCAACATAAGGCAAAAGATTTCTGGGTGCAGGCAATTCTAATCGTCTCC
This sequence comes from Myxococcota bacterium, assembly GCA_965226855.1. Classification (GTDB taxonomy): domain Bacteria; phylum Myxococcota_A; class UBA9160; order SZUA-336; family SZUA-336; genus JAUXJB01. The sequence continues at coordinate 56,702 of CBDDEE010000022.1, forward strand.
AAGGACGAGAACCTCACGAAGGCACACATTCGGTATCTGGAGGGTCGCTTGATCGAGGAGGCAAACGCTGCAGGGCGTGTCACCCTCGAGAACTCGCAGGCAAGTGGAGCAAAGCTTCCGGAATCGGACCGAGAAGACATGGAGGTCTTCCTGGGCAAGGTTCGGCAGCTTCTTCCAGTGCTCGGTTCCGAGCTAGTCACTTCGGCACCTCGCTCCACCGATCAATCATCCAACACTGACGGTCATCTCACGTGCGAAATCAAAGGCATGAAGGCCGAGGGGCGCAGAACTTCGGAGGGCTTTGTCGTTTTCAAGGGTTCTCAGGCGGTCACTGACGTTCGACCCTCCGCACCGGTTCGGCATCCGTTTGTCGTGACCCTACGCGACAACCTCAGAGCGGACGGCTCGCTTGAGCAACACGATCACCATCTTCTGTTCACCCGAGATGTTGAGTTCTCAAGCCCCAGCGCCGCGGCGGCTGTTGTCCACGGTGGAGGCGCGAATGACCTAACCGCATGGAAGGATCGAACCGGTAGGACACTAAAGGTGATCGAAGGCTAGGCGAGGGATGGGACGGGCAACTTTCCATTACGCCATCGAACACAAAGATCGCAGGCAACGGTCGATGCAGTGTTTGAGCGCCCGCGCCTCGAGTTGCAGCCGTGCCTGGTGGTTCGCGCGGGCGTAGACCTCGTCGGAGCCGCACGCGGGACGGGGATCGAGCAGAAGCTCCGCCAGCGCCAGCCGGTAGAGCGTCGACAGACTAGAGGCTCGCAGATCTGCGCACGTCAGCCTCGCGGAGGGGGACGTCACACCTCACTGGACGCCCCGGCGCGCCACCCAGTCACGATCGCGATTAGCAGTTCACCGAAGTACGGGGCGGTTTCCGGCCAGCTCGCTTCCGTCACGTCGATCTCGAGCTCCTTCCAGGAGGCGTGGCTGCGCTTCGCGGTGGTTACAGCTGCACAGAGCTTGTCAATAGCGCTCGCACCCGCGACTTCGGCGGTACGAGGTGCCAGAACCAAGTTCAGGTGGCCGGGCTCCTTGGGGCTTACGTATAGCGTGACGTAGCTCCGGAGGCTGGGCCGGCCCTGCGCAGTGGTCTCCTGAAGTGAGAAAGAGTACGCCGTCTTCCCTGGCCAACGGTATGCCGGCATCTGCTCATCAATAAAACTCGCTACCTCCTCGAGAAGATCCTTCACACCGAGGTCAGCAGCTGTCTCTAGGAGGACGCGGCGATTTCCCTCTTTGGTCGCAACCGATCTCTCGCGCGTCTTCTCCGACGCCGCCACCTCGAGTTCTCGCGCCAGAAGCAGTCGGCCGTCCACCTCGAAACCGTGGAAGGCGAAGAGTTGGATATCGAGACCCGTGTCGGCGAGATACTCAACGATACGCTTCGCTCTGGTATCGACGCCAAGCCCAACAAGTACGAGACGGGGTGGTTCACCGAGAAGGTCTGCGTTGGGATGGCCTTGGTTGTACCAGTCGCTGAAGTCCTCAATTGCGTCCACTCCGTACGCCCCAGAATGATCCTCTACGAGCTGCGCGAAAGCCTGGGGTTCCATGTTCGCGATGTCCGAGCCGTAGTCCAGCACCTGAGCAACTGCCTCCCGCGTCAGAGTGCCCCGCTTCAGCTCGAATATGACGACTCGACCGTCCTGATCGACGCCCAGCAGATCCAGGGGCCCTCCTTCGGTAGGGACCTGGCGCCCGATCACAACCATGTCGGACATCAAGAGATCTGGGCAGCGCACGAGTAGATCCTCAAGCTTCGCTTCTGTCTCCGCGCTAGAGACCGACTCGATCGGTTGAGCGACCTCGCCTGTGGAGCCCGGCTCGATCGACCATAGCTGGAGTTTTTTCATGATAGAGCTGCCCTCGGTGGCCCGGAACCGGGAATCGAGCCAAGAGATCTAGATCGGGATCGGACGGCTACGCCTTAGCACTGCTGGTAGTTCAGCCTATCTTACCAGGCGCGAAGTGGACTGCGGAGATAGGACTCCTTCAGACTTAGCAGGCTGCTGAAAAACTCCTCATCGAAGGGTACCTTTGAGGGAAGCCCCAAGGGGGAGATGTGAGAGGACCGCAGACGCTCCAGGGTGGGATCTTCAGCTACGTATCGCTGGAGTCCCGGATTCCCGAGGACCATCCGCTTCGAGCGATCCGGCGACTGGTGGACGCGGCGCTGGAGCAGCTGTCGCGACGCTTCGATGGTATCTACGCCAAAGGGGTCGGCCGACCGTCGGTCCCGCCGGAGCAGCTGTTGCGGGCGCTGCTGTTGCAGGTGCTGTACACGATCCGGAGCGAGCGCCAGCTGATCGAGCAGATCGACTACAACCTGCTCTACCGCTGGTTCGTGGGCCTGGAGCTGGACGATGAGGTGTTCAGCGCGACGGTGTTCACCAAGAATCGGGAACGGCTGCTGAAGGGCGAGATCGCTCAGCATTTCTTCGAGGCGGTGCTGGCGCAGGCGGAGTCGGAGGGGTTGGTGTCATCGGAGCACTTCACGGTGGACGGGACGCTGATCGAGGCGTGGGCGAGCCAGAAGAGCTTCGTGCGCAAGGACGAGAAGCGCAGGGACGATGACGACCCGGGCAACCCGACGGTCAACTTCCGGGGCGAGAAGCGGAGCAACCAGACGCATGCGTCGAGGACGGATCCGGACGCCCGACTGGCGGGGATGAGGGGCCAGGGCGCGCGGCTCGCGTATCAGGGACACGTCGTGACGGAGAACCGCAACGGCCTGGTGGTGGCGGCGAAGCTCACTCAGGCGTCGGGGTATGCGGAGCGCGAAGCGGCTCTCGAGATGGTGCTGGGTCTGGGGGGCGCTCGCCGGATCACCCTGGCTGGAGACAAGGGCTACGACGCCAAGAGCTTTGTGCAGGCGCTTCGGGCCTGGAGCGTTACCCCGCACGTGGCACAGAACACGACGAACCGCCGAAGCGCGATCGATCGAAGGACCACAGGACACCCGGGCTACGAGGTGAGCCAGCGCTTCCGCAAACGGGTGGAGGAGGTGTTTGGCTGGATGAAGACGGTGGGCTTGATGCGCAAGACCCGGCACCGGGGCACGGATCGGGTCGGCTGGGTCTTCACCTTCACTGCTGCGGCCTACAACCTGGTCCGTATCCGCAACCTGTTGGAGGCGACATAGCTCATGATCCCGCAAGATCTACCCGTGCGACACCGAACCGGTTCGTACCGGGAACGGCGATCCCTCTCCCTGCTCGGCACGCCTCCCGTCAGAGGCGTCCCGCCCAACCCAGTCACTTTCTCCGCAGCCTGTTAGGGGACAGAACCGACACCGGTGGGCGGACTTGCCGTGGGCCCAAGCGAATCTCCTTGAGCCTGACTTCAAGTTGTGGTTGCGCGTAGGAGGATCTTCTCCTCGATACTCAGTAGCGCCATTCGGAGAACCATCTCCGCGGAGGTCCCCTGGCGGAAGTCCGTCGGAGAGACGTTGAGAGCCCGGCCGTCCTCGATGAAGCCCCAGGCGCGGCCCCAGCGCTCGGTGCGGTCGTAGTCCACCACGGCGAGCGCAATGCCTCCGCGCTCCTGAACGAGCGAGAAGCACGCTACGTCCGTGTACCCGTCCCCGACATAGATCATCTGCTCGAAGGGGATGCAGCAATCATCCGGGCTCAGCCTGCGGTTGACCTCGAAGGGGTCGAGCTCACCTCGCCGGGCGATCAGGCGCTTGTGGACGTGGAAGAGGTAGCGAGTCTTGTCGGTGAAACTCACCACGTTTCTCGGGAAGAGAGCTTCGCCCGTCCCCTCCGCGTGGTGTAGGTCAGAGGCCCAAACTTGCGTGAACTCGCCGCGGATAGGTGAGGCGTCGATCAGCGTTTGGAGCCCGCCGCTGATGATGTAGAACTCGAGGTTCAGCTCGACCTCCGAGCCGCTCGCGTGCTCGCGCAGCCGATGGAAGAGGTCGCCTACGCCGGGGTAGAACTCGAGAGAGGAGCCGACCTCCTGGAGGCGCTTCCTAGTGAGAGGATGCGGACTCGAGCTCGAGTGCTCGAGGACTCGGTAGAGATAGGCCGGAACCGGGTCCCAACCCGCCCTGACGAGCGGCTCCACCTGGTCCCGCCAGAAGGAGTGCGGGTCCACGTCCAGTGCCGCCAGGAGCTGAGAGGTGCTGTCGGGAGCGAGCGTGTCGTCGAAGTCGAAGACGACCGCGACGGTGTTCCTCCCTAGGTCCGACATCTCAGGCGTTGGACCCCATCGACTCCGCCTTCAGGACACGCTCGCGGACTCGCATCATCTCGTAGGCGAGGTGGCCCAGGAAGTAGACGAGCCACTCGGTATAGTCGCCCGACCGATCCGCGCTCCGGAGCGCCGCGTAGTACGCATCGCGGTTGTTGTTGTAGTACTGCGAGAGCTCGAAGAGATACTTGAAGTCGTATCCACGCTGATAGAGAAGCAGGGTCGTGAACATGCGCGCCGTGCGGCCGTTCCCGTCTACGAATGGGTGGATCCAGACGAGCCGGTGGTGGGTGATGCCCGCCTGGATCACGGCGTGGACCCAGGGGTCTCGGTCCCCCTCGAGCTTCTCCTTGCCGGCCTCGATCCACTCGAGCAAGGCTTCTACCTCCGGCTCGACCTGACCACTCGGGGGTGGGTTGTGGTGGATGACGGTCTCGCCTGCCACGATGTCTCCAACCCGTACGGACTCCGCTCGGAAACGACCCGCGAACCGATGTCCACCACGAACGCCGTCTACGAGGATCCGGTGGAGGTTCAGGAGATCTCCCTTGGTGAGGACGGCGTCACGCTGGTCCCGAAACTCGCCGATCGCCTCGAAGGCGCGTAGGTAGTTGCAGAACTCCCTCTCCGAGTCGCGCAGCTCCCGGTCAGGCAGCTCGTCTGCTAGCGCGAATGCCTCCTCGAGTGTGAGGGAGTTGCCCTCGATCTGTACGCTCGCCAGCGCCTCTTCGACCTGGATCCTCTGCCTAACCTCGGCAATCCACTCGGGCCGTAGGCGTACCGCCTGGAGGAAGCCCATCGTGCGCTCGATCGCCTTGAGCTGCCGGAGCATCCTGGGCTGGATCCGGAACTCGGGTTCGAATCCCATGGCCCCTCCATCGGCCCGCCGAAGCAGCCTCTGAGGGTTGAAGGCGCATCTGCGGCTGGAGTGGTCAGGCGCCGGCAAGAGTGACCAGGTGCGACAACGCAGCGAACCTTCGGCCGCACCCACGGATGGCGCCGCACGCGGAGGTTCAGTGGACCCGAAAGGGCCGATCAGAGCGCCGCTAGGCTTCGACCCGGGAGACTCCTCGCTACTGGGGAAGCCCCTTTCGCTCGAGCTCGCGTCTCACCCGCTCGTTGTGCTCATCGAATTGGCGCTGTGCTTCCCTCTTGTCTTCCTCGGCCGCGTCTGGGTGTAGGGGAAGGAAGTAGAGGTACACGTCGAGGTCTTCCATCGTGCCGTCGGCGTGGATTCTGCAATGCCAATCACCCGCAACACGGTGTTGAGCATAGAAGTCAAGGTATTCGCCGCGCGAATCCTCTCCAAAGCAGAACCCTATGATCAAGCCCTGATCATGGATTTCACCTGGCTCCCTCTCCTGGAGATTGGACTCAGGCAAGCGGACCTCTCGTCTCGTGAAGCACTCTGCAAACTTCGAAGCGATCGTCGCTAGGTCAGACTGTCTGTTCACTTCGGCCCCCTCATTTCAGTCACGTCGTCGAAGGGAACTCTGAGAGGATCGTCCCGCCAACGTCTCTAAGGCGCTAGCCCGATCCAGAGCGCATCTAACATGTCCTTGATCTCCGCGCTCATCGAGAGCTTCTCTCGCCATTCGCCTGGGATACCTGACGCGCCGTAGTGGGCGCCTGCCAGCTGGCCGCAGACCGCGGCTGTCGTATCGGCATCCTCGCCCAGATTCGCTGCAGCGAGGACAGCGTCGCGGTAAGTGTCGGTTCTCTGGAGCACCAGAGCGCCGCTTCGAGCGACTCCACGACGTAGCCAGTTCCGAGGATCTGGTGCTCGGACCTTGTGCAGTACTCGCCCTCGACGATCGTGCGAATGGACGGCGATAGATCGGCGTCGTGACGGCCTGGGAAGCTCTCAGCCGAGATCAGTCCCTGCTTGGTCGCTCCATCGAGAGCACACGCCAGCTGCCAGCCGAACAAGCGGCAGGCGTCGAGAGCCTCCTGTCCGCACAAGACTTCAGATGTCCCAAGCCCGTCTCCGGACCGCGTTGATGAGCTGCTGTGGCGCGATGTGTCGGAGATACCGATCGGTGGTCGCGAGGCTCGAGTGGCCGAGCTGCGCCTGGACGAGGTTCACGGGGAACCCTTCCGCAGCGAGTTCTGCGGCATGCGAGTGCCGGAGACCGTGCGCGTGCACTCGCTTCTCAATGCCGGCCTTGCGCGCGAGGCGGGGAAGCAGGGCCCTCACGTAGGCGTCCCTGAGCGACTCTCCACGCAAGGTGCAGAACAACCTCTGGCGGCGATTCAACAAGAGCGCCCGGCGCTTATCCAGCCAGCGTTCCACCAGTGCGAAGCCCCCAGGGTCGAGACCGATCGTACGGCGCTTGTCGCCTTTGCCGTGTAGCACCGTGACGGTCCCGGCGTTTGGATCTAGGTCCTTCGGGAAGAGGGCTAGTGCCTCACCCAGCCGTAGCCCTCCCCGGTAGAGAACGGCGATCAGGGCTCGGTTGCGAATGCCGGTCGGCGCACGGTTGGAGCAGGCTTCGATCAGCCATCTCACTTCAAGCTCGGTCAGCACCTCGACGGGGAACTTGGGCAGGGGACCTCCCTTCGCAGCAGCCGCCAGATACATTTTACGCCAAAGAACCGAGGAGTTACGGAACTGTGAAGATCCGTAACTCTATTCGGAATCCTCAGGCTTGTTCTGGGGAAACGTAACTCCCCGGCCACTTTCGCTCCGGGAGAACCACCCCCTCAGATCCGCCAGGGAGACTCCCGCGTCCCGATCTCCGCGAACGAGAGGTCGAACCCGATCTCGTCACGCCGGGACCGCTCCCTCGCTCGCACGACAGCCCCGGCGACGGCGTTCGCGAGGTCGTCGTGGCCTCTGGGTGGGTGGTCGATCGACTCCCGTCCTCCCCGCGCCGTCCGCCGCTCGAGGTCGCACAGCTGCGCGATGAGCCGCGGATCGTCGAGCAACTCGACCTGGCCGCTGTTGATCAGCGGCAGCGCCTGCAGGTAGATGTCGTTCTTCGGCCTGCGGGTGACCTCGTAGTGGACGCCGTGCTCGGCAAAGCGTTCGCGCGGCCACTCCCCGGCGTAACGGTCGCCCTCGACGCGCGAGACTCCGTAGTGCTTGAGCAGCTGCGAGAACTCCTTCACGACCTCGCTCGGGTTGAACGGCGGCCTTCGCTCCCGAACGGCATCCACCACCTGGACCTCATCCTGGACGTGACAGATGGCGAGGGTCATCGAGTCAGAGGATCCACCACTCGGATCGACGAATGCGGAGTAGAGAAGCCCTTCGATCGGCGGCAGTTCACGCCGTCCGGGCACCACGATTGCCTCGACGGCCTCCCTAGAGACGTACCCCTCGATGTCGCGGCGGAACTCGGCCAGCCACTCGGCTCGTGCACGAGGCTCGTCTCGTAAGAGGTCCCTCTCGATCAGCGCGGGATCGATGGTCGGGTTCATGACGCTCGTGGGCGACTGCAAGAAGATCACGCGCGGGTCGCGGGCGTCGATGCCATGGTGATCTACGTAGGCACGCCAGAAGGCACCGCGACGACTATGCGGCGAGGAGATGCAGAGCAGCAACGAGTTGGGGATCGTGGCCATCGCGGGTCGCAAAGCTGCCAGGATCTCCTCGTCGGGATTCGCGGAGGTCTCGTCTCGCCAGTACGCGATCTCGTCGCATATCGCGGCGGCGACCGTGTAGCCCCGGACAGCCCGAAAGGATGCGGTGTGGACCTCGATCACAACGCAACCGAACGAGAGACTCTCCTGCTTCCGCTCCACCACCTCGTGGGCGATGGCCGGCACTGCGTCCACCAAGCCGTTCACGTAACGCATCAGCGTGCGCGCCTGCGCCCGGTCGCTGGCGATCAGCATAATCGTGGCTACCTCGCCGGGAGCCAACCAGCGTCGGTAGTCGCGGGCCACAGCGAGGTACACCGCCAGCATCGCGGCGATCCGGCTCTTGCCGGAGCGTCGGCCGAAGCAGAACGACGCCTCTCGGATGAGCTGGTCCGGAACCGCCCTCCCCCCGCTCAGTTCCTTGTAGAGCCCCCGCTCCTCGTCGCTCATCTCGAGCACGAAGAGTGCCTTCAGGGCGACCCGCCACCCGTCCCACGACCGTCCCGTGAAGAAGGGACCGAACAGCTCGGGGTGGGAGATCCAGTCGATCACGTTCACATGGAACGTTCCTGATCGACCGGAGAGTCCTGGCTCTCGGCTCCAGACCGACCCCTGTCCTCAGTGGCGGCCTCGGTCGAGAACTCGGCTGCAATAGAGGCGATAGAGCGGGGCTCGGCTTTCTGCGGATCCAGACCCAGTAGCGCGAAGCTGTTCCGGCGGGTGTTGGCGAGAGTCGCCAGCCGGGAGGCCGCGTCAGGGTCGCCTGTCTGGAGGTATCGCCCGAGTTCCCCACGCAGGGCCACGCCGACGGACACGGCGTCTTCGATGACCGCGCGCGTGGTGGGCGTCAGCGCGTCCATTCCACCGAACGTCTCGAGGAGGTCCGACAGCTCCAGCTCCCCCTGGTAGACGGCACCCCGAAGCCCTTCTACGACCTGGCCCGCGAGTCGAGCTGTTCGTGGGTCCCGAGGCCCAATGCGCATAGCTTGCTTGCGGCGTCGGGCCGCGCGGCGCATCCCGTGACTGATCCGCTGCTTTGCCTCTTCTGAATGAGGCTTCCCCATGATCAAACTCCGCTACGAATCCACCCACTTAGGACTGGGCCGGTCTAGCGACTTCATGAGATTCGGGCAAGTAGCTGGTGCTTCACACATGCTCGAGATCCGAGCCGGATCCTCTTCTGAACTCTGACGACATGCGGGTTGGGAAGGTGGATGGACAAGTACAACGAGCTGCTCGCGAGGACTGACGGCACCATCAACACGAAGAAAGCCGCCGCCCGTCGAGCTGCGGACAGGGAGGTCGGGCGGTAGCCGCCGGCGGGCCGAAACCTCTACGCCAGAGCCGCCATAAGTGCCTACTTCCGGAGGGGCCCCAACGACTACAGTCCGCGGTACCTCGTCTCTTTGGTTACGTCCCCTCGTGCCCGACACTCCCAGCTTGGGACCTGTTGATGGTGGTTAGGTCGCGTTCAAGTCGAAAATTTTCCGCCGCCTCTTCTTATTCTCCTGGTTGGAGAGCCCCCGAGCTGAGGGCAAAGCACGACCATCCCCGAGCTTTCGAGTCTGAGCCTGCCCTCGCACGACCTCCTGGCCGGAGCCGCCCGTCGCGGTTGGGCTCCAGGGCGACGGGCGCGCCCCCTGGATCCCGGGCTACTTGCGACCCGCGCTCGGGCCGTCGTCCACGCTCCCCGGTTTCGCACCGCGCGCCGCCTTTGGACGCATCCCCACGGTAGGCGGCTTTGAGTACCCGCGCGCCGCTGGCATTGGCTCACCACGCGAGTGTCTCAGAGATCGCACACGCCCAACGTCGGGAGGAATAGGTTCTGGCGGAAACGGATTCCTACCGACGAGGTTTCTTCGCGTCTTTGAGCCGCCGCCGTTTCAGGTCTTTGAGTCGCAGCCGTACCTGCTCGTCGGTTAGGACGACGTCCACTACGTCGCGAGTGAGCGCGATCGCATAGTCTCGACGCTCCCGAGCGTTTCTAGCCCTCAGGATCTCATCGACGGCCGCCACGAGGTCCGTCTCCGGGGATCGTGATACGCCCACCAGCCCCGGAGAACGCAGCCGTCGTTCGTTGGCGCGGCGCTCACGATACCGCAGAGCGAGTTCGTATAACGTTGCGATCCGGCCGACCGATGCTGCAGCAGCATCATCTCTCAGGTAGTCGCCGAAGCTGATGCCCTCGATCGGATCCCGCAGTAGCAACTCGGCGGCCCTCAGAGTGACGGCGGTCTCTTCGAGCTGCTCCCTGCGGACGTTGCGCGAGATACGGTCAACGGCCTCGACTGGCTTCGCCAGGCTGCCTTGGTGCAGCTTGTTGGCGACGGTCACCACGATCGCCCATACGAGGTGCGCGAGGTCGCTGTCATTTAGGCTCTTGTCGCGCCGAAGGTCCTCGAACGCGGAGCTGCGGTCCAGTCGCTCAAGGAACTCGTCCAGCGCCTTGCCCGCCGTGAGGGGATCATCGTCCTGCGCATACCTCGGGAACGTCGCGTTGGCCATCGTGGACGCCAATTCCCTGACACTCGCTCTATCGCGGCCACGCAAGACCGCGCTGAGATTCAATCCGGTAATCAAGCCGCGCGCTCCTAACAGGCTGCGGAGAAAGTGACTGGGTTGGGCGGGACGCCTCTGACGGGAGGCGTGCCGAGCAGGGGAGAGGGATCGCCGTTCCCGGTACGAACCGGTTCGGTGTCGCACGGGTAGATCTTGCGGGATCATGAGCTATGTCGCCTCCAACAGGTTGCGGATACGGACCAGGTTGTAGGCCGCAGCAGTGAAGGTGAAGACCCAGCCGACCCGATCCGTGCCCCGGTGCCGGGTCTTGCGCATCAAGCCCACCGTCTTCATCCAGCCAAACACCTCCTCCACCCGTTTGCGGAAGCGCTGGCTCACCTCGTAGCCCGGGTGTCCTGTGGTCCTTCGATCGATCGCGCTTCGGCGGTTCGTCGTGTTCTGTGCCACGTGCGGGGTAACGCTCCAGGCCCGAAGCGCCTGCACAAAGCTCTTGGCGTCGTAGCCCTTGTCTCCAGCCAGGGTGATCCGGCGAGCGCCCCCCAGACCCAGCACCATCTCGAGAGCCGCTTCGCGCTCCGCATACCCCGACGCCTGAGTGAGCTTTCGCCGCCACCACCAGGCCGTTGCGGTTCTCCGTCACGACGTGTCCCTGATACGCGAGCCGCGCGCCCTGGCCCCTCATCCCCGCCAGTCGGGCGTCCGGATCCGTCCTCGACGCATGCGTCTGGTTGCTCCGCTTCTCGCCCCGGAAGTTGACCGTCGGGTTGCCCGGGTCGTCATCGTCCCTGCGCTTCTCGTCCTTGCGCACGAAGCTCTTCTGGCTCGCCCACGCCTCGATCAGCGTCCCGTCCACCGTGAAGTGCTCCGATGACACCAACCCCTCCGACTCCGCCTGCGCCAGCACCGCCTCGAAGAAATGCTGAGCGATCTCGCCCTTCAGCAGCCGTTCCCGATTCTTGGTGAACACCGTCGCGCTGAACACCTCATCGTCCAGCTCCAGGCCCACGAACCAGCGGTAGAGCAGGTTGTAGTCGATCTGCTCGATCAGCTGGCGCTCGCTCCGGATCGTGTACAGCACCTGCAACAGCAGCGCCCGCAACAGCTGCTCCGGCGGGACCGACGGTCGGCCGACCCCTTTGGCGTAGATACCATCGAAGCGTCGCGACAGCTGCTCCAGCGCCGCGTCCACCAGTCGCCGGATCGCTCGAAGCGGATGGTCCTCGGGAATCCGGGACTCCAGCGATACGTAGCTGAAGATCCCACCCTGGAGCGTCTGCGGTCCTCTCACATCTCCCCCTTGGGGCTTCCCTCAAAGGTACCCTTCGATGAGGAGTTTTTCAGCAGCCTGCTAAGCGCCCCGAGGAAGTATCGCTTGCGAGTTGCTCGCCACTAGCGTCTAGGAATCCGGCACTGCGATACGCCGAGTGGCTCCGTAGAGGCTTGATGAGCTTTGCCGGAGTACCTTACTAATGAACGGCGCGATCTTCATCGGTCCAGTCCCGCCAGCCGGTGATGTGAGAGAGCCGCAAGGGCTCGCGTCTGCGGACCGTCAGCGCTGCAAGCTCTACCGCCGCACGTTCCGCTGAGTCCTCAGCCAGGACGTCGACCCACCCTACGGGTGTCTCTACGCGGCGCACAAGATGGAAGATCGGCTTGATGACCTCTTGCATCCCTACGATGGGTGAGTCAGCCGCACGCTGCGCCGTGGCGAAATGATCGCCCGGGTCGGACTCCGACATCAGGACTATGTAATCCGCCGGGGGCAGCACCGTTGGTATGAAGTCCGTCCATGTGGCCACAGACACGAAGCTCCCCGTCTCTGGATCAGTCATGGGGAACATCTGCGGAGTGAACACTCCGACACTGGACTGGATCTTGGGCAGGTTGTACTGGTACCACCACCACCGGTGCAGAGCCGGTTCTGGCGCGTGATTGAATTCCGCCGCCGATCTCTGAAGCGCAGAGACCTCTAGCGCATTGATGCGAGACCACGAGTCCACGAGGGCTTCCTCGTCAAACTCGCGCGCCTCTGCGGGGTCATGCTGCGGGTCGATCACTCTTAGGCCGAGCTGCCGGCAGACCGCGGCCAATTCCCGCACAGTCTCGCGTGCGAAGAAGGTGGGCCGAACCGAGGGCATGACCAGGCACCACGGAAGCACGCAGCTCTGTCCGCGGTACGCTTCCCGGATCGCGCTCAGCCCCGGATCTTCATCGTGGAGCCCAGAGATTCGGAACTCGACGAGTGTCAGCGGACTGTAGTACCAGCCGACACGAACGTGCCCCGAGGCACTAAACGCACTGATCATTGCAAGATCGTCGATGTCGCGATCAGCCACAAAGTACACATCAAAGCCCATCGATCAACTCCTTGACTCCGAGCAGTGTGGCGAGCTCTTTGATGGGCTTTAGGTCTTCCACGCCCAACGACTGCCCCACACCGGATAGGGGATGAGCACTGATCGGCTTTAGATCGAGGGCCGACGATCTCTCCCATCCCGAGAACCAGATTCTGCGCCCTCCTTCATAAGAATGAGCCAGTACCAGGATGTCCGGACGGAACGCTTGGAAGGCCTCAAGCCAGAGGCGCTCATCGCTCCCCGCAGGCTGGACGAGTATCGTTCCCGCTGGTGTCGCAAAGACCCCGTCGGGACCGTAGGCTTTGGCATCCTCGAATGGCAGCCGGAATAGAATCGCAAAGACACCCTGTGCGCAGGCGGCGTCTCGATATCGCGCAGTAACAGCATCATCATCATTTTCGCTCAGTGACATCTGTCAACTCCTCTGGTTCGTCCATTTAGAGCCCTAGAACGTCACGGACCAGAAGATCGCGCCGGCTCACCGTAGGCGCTGCCAGGTCTTCCATTGCGGCAACGATCACGTCCAGCTCCATCTCCTTCACGTTCCGCACGGTCAGCTTCTCGCGAAGTGCGACGGTGAGGAGCCCAGCGATGTCCCTTGCTGGCACTGTCGGAGACCCCTTCCATCCACAGTACGCACAGATCTCGCTTCCTAGTGTTCCCGTACGCATGATCCAAGCCGCGATGTCGGGGCTCAGGAAACATCGGGCGCAGACACACTCCAAGCGAGAGTCCGGATCGGATCCACACACTTCTACGTCCCGACGGCCTTCGTCGGTGGACCGGCTACGACGTTGCGTCCAGACACGAAGCGGGCTGAACACCACGGCGTTGAAGTTGCTTCCGCATCGTTCGCACTCGAAGTACCATCGACGCCCGAACGCCGCGAGCCGGTGCTCCGCTTCTTCGCCGCACTCCGGACACTCGTGAGCCAGACGGGTCGGTGCAGTCGAGGGCTTCGGCTCCGAGACGAGCTGGAGCGCCTCGACCCCGCGGACGATCCGGATGACCCACTCGTGTGCCCGATGAGACCCTGGAGTTTCGGAGACGAGACGCTCCACACCGGGTCTCACGTACTGGAGCCTGAACCGGGACGCGTCATCGGAGATGACCTTCACGACCTCGATCACGATGTGGCGAGCGCCACTGAACCCGTGCGCTGCTATCTCCAGCGTTGCCCGGCACAGCGACCCTTCCAGGACGAGCCGGGGCGCTCTGTCACTACTGCGGGGATGGTTCATCGCAGTCCGCCCTTGCCCGATCCCTCTCGTACTTCCTGCGTCCCGGCGTGACCCGGTGGCCTCGACTCGCACCGGTCGGCCGCCTCCGCGAGCTGGGGGTAGCCCCTTCGGATGAGACAGCTCGGCCGGCCTCCTTGCGCAGTTCATCGAGAAGGCGCCGGGCAACAATCTCGGCTAAGTGATCGAGGAAGGCGCGAATGCGCACATCGTCTGGGGCCGTGTGGTTCACGCTTTGTCCCCGGCACCGCCATCGATGAAAGGAGCTGAGACCTCGCCTGGGCAGAGCTCGTCGATCTGAGCCACCGCTCGAAATCGGAGAAGAGGATCAGCCGCTTCTTTGCGAAGCCCGCCTTGTACGCGGGAACGACGCCGCGATCGACGAGCGAGTAGACTCGTGCGAGGCCGACCCTGTACCGCTTCGCGATCTCCCTAGGGGTACCAGCGATCGGAACGGTTTCCTCAACGGGACGCCTTCGCGACATGACGTTCGTAATCGTCGCGAATCATCAGATGAGCACCCGGGGACGGTGGACCGGTCTTTAGTCCCCGTAGTGCGGCGGCATCCAGTTGGGCGGGAGTTTGATCTCCCATAGGGGACCGACGGTGCGCCTGCGTCGTTCTACGTACTTCCTGATTGCCTGTGGCGTAATCTCATGAACCCACGCGAGAATCTCGCACGCCTTCCAAGCCGACGCGGGCAGCACCTCGCGGTCAACGACCAGCCGGTGCTTCGGATCGTTCGGGAGCTCGACCATCACCTCGTGATCCCCTGGGCATTCCATCAGATGTATGTACGGACCAATTCTCTCCCACGGACCCTTCCCGAAAGCTTCTTTGGCCACGCGCAGCCGCTCCGTGTCGCCCGAAGCAGTACGATATCGCCTACCGAGATCCTCCCACTCATCCCGTTCGTGTGAGCGTGCGAGGAAAACGTACTCAAACATCTGCTGGTAATTGACGGGCGCCCTGAAGGTCGGATGAGTGCCGTCGGCGACTGCTCGATGGTCCTCGATTACGTCCTGTGCCCAATCTCCCGTCTTCGGCTCACCGACCCGGACAACTCGGCAGCCTGACGGAGGGTTCGAGAGGTCGGGCATGGGGAATACCCTACCATCTAGGGCGCATGCTCCTGCCGCGCGGCGACGCGCGTCCGAGCCGCAGATGCGCTCCCAGCCTAGGCTACGAGCGGCAGCCGCACTCGCAGGGCTGCGCGTGGATCCGGGTCATATTCAGGGGCTCTAGGCAACCAGTGGCAGACGGACCCGGAGGTGCTGAGCCGCTTTCGAGCCCAGTCCTGGGCACCATAGCGGTGGCTTACCAGCGGGGCTTAGACGCCGCCACGCGACGATCGAGCGCAATGACCGCGAGACTGGCAACTGCAACTCTAGCCGGGAAGAGCCGCTGATAAGATCGGCGAACCGCGAGTCGGCGCGCAGGGCTCGGGCGGCGGGGTGGTCGCTCCACCTCTGCAGGGCCACCCAGGTAGCCGGGCTGGGAGAGCGGTCGGCGGATGCTCGATCCAGCGTCGCGAAGGCTCGGTCCAGGTCGCCAAGCCACCGAAGGCCCCGGCCGCGTCGTCGGTCAAGGGGAGGTTCGTCGAGCGCCTCAATGCGGTCGACTACACACTCCGTTGACTATGGCAGTCCAGGCTCGGAGTCCATTAGATCGACGACGTGGTCACGTACGGAGAGTTCGCAGAGAAGCCGAATGGGTCCGAATGTCAGGAGCGCGCGCGGATGGAGACGGAGCCGATGGAGGACAGCTCGGCCTCCCAGAGGTCACCGGGCGCAAGGGGGCCGACGCCGAAGGCTCCCATCAGCACACACTGACCGGGCTCGATCGCTCGGCCACGCGACCCGAGCTCGTTCGCAAGCCAGGCCAGCGAAGCGAAGGGCTCGTCGATGGCTTTCTCCGCGTTCACGTCGAATGCGATCTCGCCGTTGCGGCGTGCAACGACTCGAACGTCGGCGAGATCGAGCTCGCTGGGGGAAAGGGGAGAAGCCTCACCGATCACCAGGCCCCAGGCCGCCACATCGTCCGCCACTCCCAGTCCCGGATCCTCAGGGAGGTTGACGCGGCTTTGCGGAAGCTCGAAAGCGGCCTCGATGCGCTCCGTACCCGCCAGCGCCTGCGCCCGATCCACACCGGGCCCCGCCAGGCGCTCTCCCACGGTCAACAGCAACTCGCACTCGAACAGGAATCGGCCCGTGGGAAGCTCGATCTCCTGACCGCTCGCGAAGCGACCGCTCTCCATCAGGTACCCGAGCACCGGGCCGTCCATCTTCAGCATCTCCCGCGCGGCGTTGTTGGTGCCCGCGAGCTTCCAGCCGACCTGCCGTTCTCCCGCTGCGATCCGTCGGTCCAGGATCCCGAGCTGCACGGCGAGCCCCTCGTCGACCGTCAGCCGCTTCTGGAGTGCTGCCGGGCTGTGCTCGCCTCGTTGCAGCGCCTCCCACAGGATGTCCGTCGCGCGCTCCACGTCCATGACTTCCAACCCTCCAAGCAGATTGCCTCGGGATTGTACGCAGAGAGCGGCCATGGTCCCGCGCGAGCCGATCCCAGACTAGATGGCACCGATCCGTTGGCCGGTCTCCGCGTACCTGTACGCCGATCTACCCATCTGACGATCTGGTCAGGCATCTCGTCCCGGTTTTCCCTCGTGGCCTCCCAGATCTCGACATCCACGCGGTCCTTGACCTCTGCGATGAAGCCGCTTCCGCGGAGGGCCACTGTGGCGACCAGCGGTTGCCCGGAGTTCAGCAGGCTGCGCATCGCCGCGCGGAACTTTACCGAGAAGCATTCCATCTTGCCGATCTCGTCCACGGGGTAGGCGTCCGTGGCGTCGTCGAGGGCGAGCGTTTCCTCGGCGATTTCGTCGAGCCCCGCGACATCCACGCTATAGCGCCCGACGCGGTGGAGAGAATCGATGTCCACATGGGCGAGCACTCTCTTTCGGCCGCTGAAGGTGGACAGCTCGAAGCCGACTCTGAGACCTGCTCGTCGGATCTCGTCGGTCACGAAGCCGCGTATTCTCTTTTCTGACAGCGCCGCCGCAACTTTTCTCACGACCGTCGTCTTGCCAGCGCCGGGAAGACCCGTGAGCAGCAATGCCGGGGCCTCGTGGTGCGTCCTTCTCATGGCAGATAGCGTCCTGCGAAGCCACCGGTGTTCACGCCGACCCGGCCGGGCAAGTGTCGCAGGGCAGTCTCGACCATTCGATCCCGATAGGCGAGGCCCACGGAATCCGCGTTCACCGCCGCCATCGCGGGCGGCAGCGCCGTTCGCTGGGTCCGGCTGCCGTCCTCGGTCCCGTCTCCCTGGATAAAGTGGTCGATGACCACCGCCCTGGCGCAGGAGGAGACGCGGGCGAAGAAGCGCTCCGGCTCTCGGATCGGCATCAGAGGCGACACCGTGATCGCGGTGTGGATGCCCGCCTCTGACAGAGTCCGGGCAGCCTCGAAGCGGCGCTCGACGGAGCTGGCGTGCGGCGGCAGGCCGGGGAACCTCTCGATGTCGGTCTCGATCGAGACGTGCACACGCAGGTCGCAGCGCTCCCCCAACTCTCGGTAGAGCTCGAGATACTCGGTCACCCGGTGGGAGTGGGTCTGCAGGATCAATAGGTCGGGCGCATCCTCGAGCATGGCGCAGAGCAGCTTCCGCGTGACACGATGGCGAAACTCCTGCGGCAAGAACGGTTCGGTGGAGCTGGACAGGAAGACCCCGAACCGTCCCCGGGACCTGCGAGCCCACCGGCGCTCACGCTCGACGTTGGATCGGTACGACTCGGCGGCGTTCTCCCGGACCTCGAGAAAGGATCCCCACAGCCTGCCCCGCGTCACGTAGGCATTGTGTTGCACATAGCATCCGGCGCCGCACAGGGCGTTGCCAAAGGAGCAGCCCCGGTAGGGCTGCGCCGAATGGGAAGTCACAGTCTTGAGGAATCCGGTGGTCCGGGTCAGGACGTTGCGAATCTCGGTGATCGAGAGATCCATGCCGGTTACCCGCGCTCGCCGTTCTTTGCGCTGGAGCACCGCAATGGGGTCGCGCCTTTCCAGCTCGAGCTCGTTTCCTCAGGATACTCGAGATCGCTGCAGCCGCCCCCCTTGCCCAGTCGCGCGCCTTGCCGAGTGACCGCTACGCATGTCTTCCGACGACGGTGGCCTTCCGGATGTAGATCGGCATTGCCACGAGATCGGGACTCTCGCATGATACAGGTCATGGCGACGCGCGTAGATCAAGATGCCGTCTCCGCCGATTGGCGCCGGCGGGGGTTCTCATGCGGTCTCTGGGTGGATCCGCCGGGTCAGGTTTGGGCGGACTTCGTCCATGACACCGACGAGATCGTCACGGTCGTCGAGAGCGAGGTGGAGTTCGAGATCGATGGCGAGACCCATCGACCCCGAGCCGGTAAGGAACTCCTCATTCCGGCCGGCGCGAGGCACACCGTCCGCAACCTCGGCAAGTCCGAGTCGCGTTGGCTCTACGGCTACAAGCGGTGACGACGATCTGGACCATCGGTCACTCGAACAAGCTGTTCGATCACTTGCTGGGCCTGCTGCGCCAGCACGCCGTCTCCACGCTGGTGGACGTACGCTCGCACCCCTACTCGAAGTGGGCGCCCCACTTCCAGAAGAACCCGCTGTCGCGAGCTCTCCAAGAAGAGCACATCGATTACGTGTTCCTCGGCCGCGAGCTAGGGGGGAGACCGCAGGGCGCGGAGTTCTACGACACCGATGGCCACGTCGATTACGCCCGCCGCGCGCGGGCACCCGACTTTCAGAGAGGCATCCAGCGCTTGGAAGATCTCGCTGGCTACCATCCGACGGCTATCATGTGCGCCGAGGAGAACCCAGCCCGCTGCCACCGTCGCCTGCTCGTGATGCCTGCGCTGCAGCAGAGAGGCATCGCCGTGGTGCACATCCGTGGTGACGGTCGGCTCCAATCCGAGGAGGATCCGCGCGACTCGTCCCCCCAGCTGTCGCTCTTCCAGTAGCGGGGGCCAGTCGTACGGTCACTGCTCCGAGAGCGCGGATGGAAGCCTGGTGGTACTTCCGACGGGAGCGCAGGGAGGAGAGTCGCCACGGCGACCGGAAGAAGCTTGCTCGCTCCTCGTCGGTGACACGCGCACCCTGCCGAACATGCCCAACCAGACCGACGTCATCGTCGGGGGAATCCATTTCGTCCAGGAAGACAGTCCCCACGACATCGGTGAGGCAATCTCGTCGTGGCTCAGTACCTCCTTGGGATCCGGATAGGGAGTTTAGGAAGGTGTTCCGGGTTCTGGACATAGCCTTCTCGGATCACTGAAAGCTCGGCCCGGTGACCCCTGCGACCCCCTGCTCACCAGGCAAGTAGTCGTAGGCTTCTTCCCGGCGCCGCCTCTTCGCAGATTGTGAGAGAATGAGCCATGCGAGGTCCGAGAGCAGTAATCACCATCGCGTGCCTGAGCGCGATGTCTCTGGTCGCATGCGAGCCCGAGGACCGACGCCCGGGCCTCTGGCTGTCGGGTGAGCCGGTAGCAGAGACCGTTACGGACTGGTCCTTCACCGACGACATCTCCAAGATCTTCCTCGAGACGCGCACGTGGTACCTGGTGCCTCACTCCGTGACCGTGACCTGCGTCGCGCTCGGCGACACCCTCTACGTTCCGACCGTCTACCCCAGAGACGCAGCCTACCCCGAGGCCCGCTTGTGGAATCGCAACGTCGTTCGGGACCCCAGGGTGCGTCTCAAGATCGGAGAGCGAGTCTACGAGCGGAGAGCCGTTCTCGTCGAAGATCCTGCCAAGTGGTCGGCTATCCTCGCCGCCTTCGCCAGGAAGTCGCCCGCACGTAGTCCAGTCGGGCGGGCAGGGTGGAAGCAGACGTTCGGGGTCTCCTATACGGACTTCTGGAAGGAACTCTCGGAGGCACCCGAGTCGGAGCGCCCCCAGCTCATTTTCCTTCGGATGGATCCAAGAGAGAGCGCCGCGCTCTGATTCCCACCTCCTCCACAAGAACGGAGTTGCGATGAAGTTCGCGATCTTCTACGAGCATCAGCTTCCCAGACCCTGGGGCGAGAGCTCAGAGTACGAATTGCTTGAGAACTCGCTCGCCCAGATCGAGCTGGCCGACCAGCTTAGCTACGAAAAGCACCGCCTGGCCGCCATCCTGATGGGCGATGTCGCGAGCGTTTCTAGCGCAAGGGGACTAGCCTGATCCGCCGAAGCCCCATTCCAGCCCAAGGAGCAGTCGATCTCGACCGTCGAACTGGCCGAAGAGCCCTCGCTTGCTGCCGTAGAACCAGGCCAATTCGATCCAACCCACGAGCGGGTCGCTGAACTCGTACTGCAGGCGCGCCCGCACGAGACCGTCCCCACCGTTGAGGCTGTGGATTGCGAGCACGGAGGCAACGAGGGAGTCGTTGAGTAGCTCGCGGCGCACCAAGAGCGATAGGCTCGTCTCGAGCCGCTCGCGTCGAAGGCGACGAGCATCTCGGGTGACCCAGTTCTGAAAGAGCTGTCCACTGATCAAGGTCTCGTTCAAACCGGACCAGTCGAGACCCACCATGTACGCTAACGTCGCACGGTCCGCGAGGCCATCGGCATCGTTAGGATCGTCGAGTGCAAGAAGGCGGCTCGTAGAGTAGGCGACCTCGCTACGAAGGGTGAGATCGCCGAAGGTGTTACTGCCTGAGGTTCCTACCAGGTGCGTTCGCTCGTACTCAGGGGTGATCCGAACCTCCGGTCCCACGGCTCCCACACTGATCGAGCGGCTCAAGGCCGGGAAGTCGTCGTAATGAAAGAAGTAGTACAGGCCCAGGTCCCAGCCTCGCCAGACTGGGCTGCGGCGTGCAAGCGCGCAGGCTGCTCCACGGGTAAGGGCAAGGGCGAGTAGCAGAGGGCCACCTCCCTGGGACACTAGAGAGCGTTGAGCGAGCCCGGCAATGTCGGCCCCGACAGTTAAATGCTGTACAGCAGCCTTGGGGCCGCCCTGCGGACCCGGAATGGCCTCGCTGCCTCAGAACGCATGTGGCGGCCGCCTACACCGGGCGGATCGCGTCAGCTTAGTCCCATTCGAGGAGCGTTCCGTTGAATGACCTCCCCGCTAGATCCAGCGTGCCGTCCGCCGCGACGAATCGGCCATCTTCAATCGCGACGGTCATGCGTATACGCCACTGGTGCTTGCCGCTCTCTATCCACGTTCCCTCGCCGCGCCCTGCTACTTGATCGCCATTATCCAAGAATGCCTGTGAGCGCCAGCTGCACGGCCCGCTCTTCGCTCCGGGTTCGTGACCGGTCAGCGTAGCGAGGACGGTTCCGAAATCCGTCGCCACCCCGTCTACGGTGATTTGAACGCTTCCACCGTCTTATGGGCAGTCTTGGCGCCCCACCTCCTCGAACGCGTGTCACCTCTTTCGCGGACCCATTTCTTGAGCCCCGCTCCGGCCAACGTGCCGTTCGAGCCGCAGCCTGCCTGCCGCTGGATTCACCCGACAAAGAGGGCCTCTACAAGGACAGACACCCTTCAGTTCGGAAAGAGGTGCAGAGGGTCGCCGCCGGGTTCCTGTTACGCCTCCGCCGCGCTCGCGGGGTAGAGTGGTTCAGGAGAGCCAGGAATGAACTGCCCGAGCTGCGGCCACGAGAACCGGGAGAGCGCCAGGTTCTGTGAGGAGTGCGCCAACTCGCTGACGAGGACGTGCAGCAACTGTGGCACCGGGCTACGTGCGTCGGCGAAGTTCTGTGACGGATGTGCGAGTCCGGCGAGCTCATCTGCTGCCGACGATCCCGGTCGCGACCCCCGCTCCTACACCCCGAAGCACCTGGCCGACAAGATTCTCCAGTCGAAGTCCGCCCTGGAAGGTGAGCGCAAGCAAGTGACGGTGCTCTTCGCGGACGTGAGGGGGTCGGTGGAGTTATCGCAGGCGGTCGACCCGGAGGACTGGCACCGGATTCTGGACAGGTTCTTCCAGATCCTGACGGACGGCGTGCACCGCTTCGAGGGGACGGTCAACCAGTACACGGGTGACGGCATCATGGCGCTCTTCGGGGCGCCGATCGCGCACGAGGACCACGCGCAGCGTGCCTGCTATGCCGCACTGGCGCTGCACGACGACCTGGCCGAGCAGGCGCGCGAGGTGAAGCGCGAGCACGGCCTCACCTTCTCGACCCGAATGGGCATTCACTCAGGCGAGGTCATCGTCGGCAAGATCGGCGACGACCTACGCATGGACTACACGGCCCAAGGAGTCACGGTCGGCCTCGCGGCGCGCATGGAGGAGCTAGCGTCGCCCGACACCATCTACCTGAGCGACACGAGCGCCGTGCTCGTCTCCGGCTACTTCGACCTGGACGACCTCGGCGAGTTCCGCCTGAAGGGACTCGACGAGCCGGAGCGCGTGCACCAGCTGACGGGCGCGAGCGCGCTCCGCACGCGCTTCGACGTCTCTCGCGCGCGCGGACTGACGCGCTTCGTCGGCCGCGACTCGGATATGGGGACGCTGGAGAGCGCACTCGAGCAGGCGATCGCCGGGCGGGGCCAGGTCGTGGGCGTGGTCGCGGAGGCGGGAACCGGCAAGAGCCGGCTGTGCTTCGAGTTCCTCGAGCGCTGCCGGGCGCGCGGGATCGCCGTGCACGAGGGCCGTAGCGTTGCGCACGGCAAGAACATCCCTTTCCTGCCCATGCTGCAGGTGTTCCGCTCCTACTTCCGGATCGAGGACGGCGACGACCCGCGCACGGTCCGCGAGAAGATCGCCGGGCGGCTCCTGCTGATGGACGAGGGCTTCCGCGACGCGCTGCCGCTCGTATTCGAGCTCTTCGGGGCGCCCGACCCCGACAACCCCTCGCCCGAGATGGGTCCGGACGAGCGGCAGCGCCGCCTCTTCGGCGTGCTCCGGCGCGCCACTCAGGGCGAGGGCGAGCCGCGCGTCTCACTCCTCGAAGACCTGCACTGGATGGACCCGACCAGCGAGAGGTTCCTCGAGGAGTGGGTGGACGCGGTTCCCAGCGCGAACGCGCTCCTGCTCGTGAACTTCCGGCCCGAGTACCACGCGGACTGGACGCAGAAGTCCTGGTACCGGCAGATTCCGCTTGCGCCGCTCGGACCCGAGGCGACCCAGGAGTTACTCGACGACCTCCTGGGTAACGACCCGAGTGTGATCGGCCTGGGAGACCGCATTCACGAGCGCACCGAGGGCAACCCCTTCTTCACCGAGGAGGTTGTGCAGACGCTGATCGAGTCGGGACGGCTCGAGGGCGAGCGCGGCGCGTACCGCCTGGTCGAGCCCGTCGAGAGCCTGGAGATCCCTACCACGGTGACGAGCCTGCTCGCGGCGCGCATCGATCGTCTTCCCGAACGCGAGAAGCATGTGCTGCAGGCGGCAGCCGTACTCGGCAAGGAGTTCAGCGAGCCGATCCTGGAGGACGTGGCCGAGCTGCCGCACGGCGACATCACGGAGGCGCTGGCGTCACTCAAGGGCGGCGAGTTCATCTACGAGCAGTCGCTCTATCCCGTCGCCGAATACGCCTTCAAGCACCCGCTCACCCAGGAGGTGGCGCTCGGCTCCCAGCTGCAGGACCGCCGGCGCCGCCTGCACGCCGCGGCGGCCCGAGCGCTCGAGGAGGCGCGCGCCGACAAGCTCGATGAGAGTGCCGCCCTGCTCGCGCATCACTGGGAGGAGGCCGGCGACCCGCGCGAGGCCACGCGCTGGCACCGCCGGGCGGCCGAGTGGGTCAGCCGCGGCGATCCCGTGGGCGCGGTCCGGCACTGGCAGAGTGTGCGCGATCTCGGCACGCCGCTCGCCGGCGACGACGACGAGATCGCACGGCTGTGTCTGCTGGCCTGCCGAGAGATTCTGCAGCTCGGAAGCTGGAGGCTGGGCCTCCCCGACGCCGAGCTCCGCGCGCTCGTCGACCAGGGCCGGGCGTTGGCGGAGCGCCTCGGGGATCACACGGCCCTGGCCACGCTGCTCGCCGCCGAGAGCGCTATCACGGGTATTCTGCGGGGAGACCTGCGCGGCTACTACGAAACGAGTCGCGCGGCCCGCGCGCTGCTCGGGAAGGACGCGAGTCGCGAGGACCAGATCTTTGTCCACACCACCGTCGGGTACTCGACCTACACCCTCGGCCGCGTGGCGGAGGCACTGCCGCTGTGCGACGAGGCGGTTGCGCTTGGCGCGGGCGATCCACGCGCCGGGTTCGCCGCCCTCGGCTTCGGCATCATCTCCTGGGGCCATATGCTGGCATCGGCATCGCTCGCCATGGCCGGGCGCTTCGACGAGTCCGCCGAACGCCTGGAGCAGGCGATCCGCCTGGCGAGGCATCACGGGCTCTCGGAGAACCTGGGATGGGCGCTCGGGACCTCTGCGCAAATCGCGCTCTGGGCGGGCAGCGTCCTGACCGGCGCGCCCGATCCCCGCGCCGCGGCCGTCGAGTCGATCGAGCTCGCCGAGGGCGTGGGGAGCAGCTTCTCGCGTGTGTTCTGCCGGCTGCACCTCGCATGGGCCGAGCGGTTCGCGCAGAACTTCGAGGCGGCAGATCGAATCACCACCGAGGCGCTCGACCTCATTCGCGAGGAGGGCACGGCGCAGGAGCTCCTCGTCGCTCTGATCAGCACCCGGTCCATCGCGCAACGCGAATGCGGCAATACGGCGGGCGCTCTCGAGCTGGCGCGCGACGCGGTCAACGTCGCCGAGCGGCAGCCCTGCATCCACTGGGGCATCAACGCTCGGCTTGCGCTGGCGCGCGCGTTGCTCGCGGTGGACGGCCCCGCGGCGCGGGAGGACGTCGAGGCATGTCTCGTGCGGGCGAGCGAGTGGGTCGACGAGTCGGGCGCGCGCGCGTTCGAGCCCCAGATCCTCGAGGTGCGAGCCGAGCTGGCGTCGGCCCTCGGCGACCAGGCATCGCGCGAGCGCGAACTCCGCGAAGCGCATCGCCTTTTCACCGAGATGGGCGCGACAGGGCACGCGGAGCGAGTGGGGAGGGAGCTGGACTCGTGAGCTGCGTGCCGGTCGACTCCGTCCACAGCGTTGCCATAGGCTCCCGCCGGCCGGGGCGTGGTCCTACCGGGCACCATTGCACCACTCCCTAGGCTACTAGGGGCAGCCGGACTCGCAGGTGCTGCGCTTCCGTGGTAACCAGTCCTGGGCACCAGAGAGGCTCGAGTACTTGCGGACTACGATCCACCGTCCGGGTTTGGGTCAATCAGATTCCCACCATCCGGGCTCTCGGTTTCTGCGCCACGGTCAACGCACCGCCACCCGTGTAGCGACTCCCCGAGCTGCGGCCATGAGAACCGGGCGGGGGCTGCGTTCTGCGGAGAACGCGCAGCGGCCCTCGTAACCGAGCGGACCTGCCCCTCCTGCGGTCAGAACAACCCGATGAGCCAGAAGTTCTGTGACGCCTCCGCCCATCCGCTCGCTACCGCAGAGCCGCAGGTTCCCGATCGCGACCCCCGCGCCTACACCCCCAAGCACCTCGCCGACAAGATCCTGACCACGCGCAGCGCCATCGAGGGTGAGCCCAAGCACGTGACCGTGCTGTTCGCCGACATCGTCGACTCAGTCCCGCTCGCCGAGCGCAGCGGTCCCGAGGAGATGCACGCTGATGGACCGCTGCTTCCAGGTGATCCTGCCCGAGGTGCATCGCTACGAGGGAACTATCAACCAGTTCCAGGGCGACGGCTTCATGGCTCTGTTCGGGGCGCCCCTGGCCCTCGAGGACGCGCCGCGGCGCGCCTGCCTGGCGGCTCTCGCTATCCAGTTAACCTCACGAAGCGCCCGGGGTTCTGCGACACCACGAGCTCAGCGACCTCCGCTCCCGCGGCGTCGAAGGATCTCTCGGCTTCGGCGAAGGCGCCCGGGTACGTGGAGTCGAAGTGCGGGTAGTCGGTTCCCCACAAGACGCAATTCGCGAGGCCCTTCTCGGCCATCCATTGGAGACCCGCTGCCTCGTCAGCCTCCATCGACACGAAGCACTGCTCCGCAAAGATCTCCGACGGGCGGCGCCTCAACCACGGCGCGTGGTGCCCCATCACCTCGAAATGCTCATCCATCCGATCGATCCAGTAGGGCATCCATCCGAGACCGCTCTCGAAGAACCCAACGCGGAGATCTGGAAACCGATCCAAAACACCACCGGCGATCAGGTCCATCATCGCCGCCATCTGGCCGAAGGGGTGGGCGATCATATGGTCGTAGAACATGTTGTCCCGATAGCGACCGGTCGAAAAGCTCGGCATTTGGGACCCGAAGCTGCCGTGGATCCCAACGGCAAGGCTGTCGTCGACCGCGATCGTCCAGAGGTCGTCGCAAGCGCTGTCGTAGAGCGCAAGCTCGCCAAAACGTTCGGGGCGCGAGATGAAGCCGCTGAGGCCGATCTCGCGCAGACGACGCGTCTCGCGGACCGCGAGGTCGATGCTCTGGAACGGTACGATTCCCATCGCATACAGGCGACTCGGATTGGTCTTGCAAAAATCGCCCATCTAGTTGTTGTAGGCGCGACAGGTTTCGGCCGCGACCGCCGGATCGCGGATGTCGCCCCACAGCAGGTGCACGGACGGAAACAGCAGCGCGCGGTCGATGTGCTCCTCATCCATCACCGCGAGCCGCGCATGCGGGTCGTAGCTCCCGAGGAGGATGTCGGCCCAGGTCAACTTCTGATTCGGCGCCATCCCACCAGGGATGCAGGCCTCGGCCGGGCCGGCGGCGCCAAAGGGAAGCAGCCGGTTCTCGACATAGAGCTCGCTTCTTCCGTTCTCGGTGCGGATCTGCAGCACGTCATCCCGATACTTCGAGGTCGTGTACTCAGTCCAGACGAGCTCGGGTTCGCAAATGTGGCCGTCGCTGTCGATGATCGTCGCCGGTCGCGCCATGATTCCCTCCGGGTGACCCCGCCGGATCGCCGCGACGGGCCATTCGGGCCGCCGTCCAACGAGCAGGCCGCGGCCGCCAACCCGGTATCTTAGACCTATGAAGATCCGAATTGCCGCGAGCCCCCCTCCGTCCGCCCTCGAGGGGGATGCCTTTGTCGACTACTTGGGCGAGTGCGAGAGGCTCGGCTTCGACACGCTATGGCTGTCCGATGTCCCGCTCGGTCCGCTGGGAGACCCGCTGGTGAGCCTTACCTATGCCGCGGCCGCCACGACGCGGCTCAAGCTCGGCGCCAACATCGTTCCGCTGGGGCGTAACCCACTGTGGCTGGCCAAGCAGCTGGCGCAGCTCGATCGGTTGTCGGGGGGTCGCCTGTTGCTGTCGTTCGTACCGGGGCTCGGGCAGCCGGCGGAACGCGCGGCGCTGGGGTACAGGGCAGCCCACCGGGGCCGCGCAATCGGAGAGACCATCGGGCTCTTGCGGCGTTGGTGGGCCGGAGAGCGGGTCACCGCCCGCTTTGGCAGCCTCGAATTCGAGGACGTCGCCGTCCATCCGCGACCTCGGCAGCAGCCGCTCGAGATCTGGTTGGGTGGGAAGGCGCCCGAGGCACTCTCGCGGGTCGCCCGGCTGGCGGACGGCTGGTTGACCTCGGCGGTAACACCGTCCGAAGCGGGCGCCGGCCGTGTCGTCATTGAAGCCGAGGCGGCGCGCCTAGACCGCAAGATCGATCAAGAACACTTCGGGATCAGTATCCCGTTCGCGCGCCAGGAGCCGGAAGAGGCGGCTCTGATGCCCCTGCGGCAACGCCGCCAGGACAGCGATCTGCGCGAGGTTGTGGCCGTTGGAGCAACGTCGCTGCGACACCTCATCGGAGCACACATCGACGCCGGCCTCAGCAAATTCGTCTTACGGCCGGTCAACGCGCTAACTGCGGACACCGATTGGCGGACGGAACTCGCCTGGCTCGCCGAAGCCGTCCTGCCCCTACAGAAGTAAGCCACAACCTCGAGGGAGCGGTGAGGGAAATGCGCGAGTTTCGAGTCTGGCGTTACGTCAAGTCGCGGTGGGGCGCGCGATCGCCTGCAGGCTCTCGAGGACCAGTTGCGGTTCCAAGCGGTGAGTAAAGTCAGGATCGTGATCGGGCAGGACGGAAGGATATGCGGCCCCCTCGTCGTGACGTAGCAGCCATCAGGAGGGGCCGGGCCGCTCCAATCGGGAACCATCTGCTCTCCAGCAGCGCTCGGCACATAAAGGGACTCGGACCCGGAGGTGCTGAGCCGCCTTCGAATCCAGTCCTGGGCACCAAGGAAGTGTCTGACTTCGCCTATCCGACGATGTGATCCCCGACCAAGCGGTGAACCCAAAGGAGCGCACCAGCCGGAAGAGCTAGCTCGCGAACCAATCGATCGACTGCCCGTGCAGGCCGGTCCAGACGACAGGCTTCCCGTTGACCGCCAGCAAGAAGTGGCCAGGGCTTGGAGGCGGCGGCGCCTTGTGGAGGCCCCGGAATACCCACGGCGCCTCATTGCTGATCCACACGGCGCCGGTTTGACGAACCGTCTTCGCGAACGCGTCGCGATCTGATTGCGAGCTGACGTAGCCCAGCACAGCCGTATGGAAGACGACGAGCTGCATATCTTCCGGTGCCAGCACCGCGACGGCAGGAAGATCGGCACGCGCGATCTCGATGGCGGCTCTCAAGCCTCGTGCTCGATGCTCCTGACCCGGCCAAACGAGCGTTTCCAGCCAAGCCATTTCGGTTGGTGAGTTGACGTCCAACGGGCTCAGGTCCAGGCCGCAACGCCATCCGACCTTTGGCAGCCCGCGCGGGAGCGGCGTTCCGGCGCTCGCGATGCAGTGGAACACCGGTGCAGCTGCAGGACCCAGTGATGGCGGTGCAATGAAGTGCCTGCCGTAGTCGTACCCGTAGCGGTCAGGCAGAAGGCAAAGTCCTGCCGAAGCGCCGACCTCGATCAACGCCAGCGGCTGGCTCAAGCCCGCGAGCACGGGCAGCAACACGGGGCACCTGGCGGGCTCATTGGTCTGGGGGAGGCGGCATCCCGTCGTCATCTACCGCGACGGCGGTGACACCGGATGGTCGCGATATCGTTCAAGAAACCCGACGATCGCCTCGTTGACCGCAGATGCGTTCTCTTCGTGCATCAGATGCGAGGCCTCGGGGATGTTGATGCGCTCGACGATCGGCAGCAGCTCTTCTAGGCGGTCGGTCCAGAGGTGCGCCAAGGTAGGACTCAGCGCCCCGGTCACGAGCAGGACCGGCACATGGATGCCGCGCACCTCGTCGTCGCCAAGTGGCGGGAATCCCGCGCCCAGCACCTGAGCGCGCAAAGTGCTGAGGTTGTCGCGCATCTGCACTTTGCGCGCCTCCGTTAGCCGCTCGAAAGACTCCTTGCCAAGCGCCCACTCTGAGAAGATCCGCATCGCCTTGTCGTCCTCGCCCCGCCGGAACGCCTTCCGGACGGGCCCCACAGTCCCGGCTCCGAACTTGGCGAGCGCGATCGCAGTCCGAGGCCGGGTCGCAAAGAGGCGCAGCAGCTCCGCTGGGCGCGGAGGCGTGTTCTTCACGAAGAGCGACAGGACGGGTGGTTCCTCAAGAACCAGTGTGCGAACGACGTCCGGATGTCGCACGGCGGTGAGCAAGGAGATGAAAGCGCCCCCGGAGTTCCCGACAAGGTGCGCCGGTTCCGCGTCGATCTCCCGCAGAAAGGCGGCGAGGTCTTCGACGTGCGGCAGCATCGGGTCGTCTGCTTCGGGGTCGATGTCCTCGTTCGGCCGTGCGAAGCGACGGCTGTAGGTGATGGCCCGGTAGGAGTGCCCGACGGCCGGTAATTGCTGCTCCCAGGTGCGCAGGTCGCTGAGGACGCCGTGGACGAAGATTACCGGCTCGCCCTCGCCCTCCTCGCGGTAGGCAAGGGTCGTTCCGTTGACTTTGGCTGTCTTGGCATCCTCGAACCCGGTGCTCGTCATCCCGTGAGATTCACCTGCGTCTGTTCGCTCGTCAAACACATCGGGAGCAGAGTCCTGGTAGGGCTGAGACAACGGCCGAATCACCCGATAACGAGGGCCTCTACAAGAAATTGAAGCGCTGCGGGATGCAGTAGACTCGGTGGCTGGTCCCTAGGTGCGCTATTCGGGGAGCTGCTCTCCGGAGCCATCCGGATCGGGCATCCCCGCGAATTTCGGAAGCCCGTCCTTCACCGACATCACCTTCTCGCCGTAGTGGACGTGGATCGTTGGGGCGTAGTCCAGACCCCGGACGTTGCCGGCGGGTACGTCGGTCAAACCCATCGACGGGTGGCGAATCAGCACGGGTGCCCCGCAGGCGTTGCAGAAGTGCCGGTGGCTCGCATCGGTCCGCTTGTAGACCGCGAGGCGCTCCTCGCCCTTCGTCACGGTGACGTTCGGGGTGGGCCACAGCGTCGCCGCATGCACCGGCGCGCCGAGCCAACTCCGGCACGACTCGCAGTGGCAGTACGCCATCACGACTGGATCGCCGTCGATTCGGACCTCTACTACACCACACGCGCAGCCTGCGGTTCGGGCTTCCGTCACGTCGATTCCCTCCCAGGGTGTCATCTTCTCGAGAGCAAATCCCATGATACCCGGACCGCGCCAGCGGTAGGAGCGGGCAGTCCGCGAACCCCATCGCGCTCATGGCAAAACGGGCCCGATCCCCAGCGTCTCGAGAGCCGCGTCGTAGCGAGGTTCGCCTCGGAGCGGTGGGCCTAGGACCGACCCGTACCGCCTCGCTTTTTTTCTCCGTTCAGCCCCCGGCTCTCCTAAGATACCCGAGTCGGGAGGACACATGCCTGATTCGAGCTATGACCTGATCGTCCTGGGCGCGGGCAATGCGGGGTTCGGGGCCGCCGGCGTGGCCCACGAGGCAGGCTGGCGCGTGCTCGTCGTCGAGGGGCGCGACGTCGGCGGGACCTGCCCGATGCGCGGATGCGTTCCCAAGAAGGTCCTGGTTGCAGCCGCAGAGGTGCTCGACCAGATCTCGCGCGCTCCCACGCACGAGATTTCCGTCGGTCCTCCGGAGCTCGACTGGAAGAAGCTCATCGATCGCAAGCAGACCTTCGTCGAGGGTGTCCCGGCCGACTTCGAGCAAAGTCTCGCCAACCGCGGGATCGACCTGATCCACGGGCGAGCCCGCTTCGTCTCTCCCAAAGCCATCGAGGTTGGCGGGCAGCAGATCGAGGCGAGGAAGATCCTCGTCGCCACTGGCTCGAAGCCAAGGCCGCTTCCGATCGAGGGAGCAACGCAGCTCCTGTCGAGCGATGAAATTCTCGACCTCGAGGAGCAGCCCGACTCCCTGGTCTTCATTGGCGCCGGCGTCATCGCGCTGGAGTTCACGCACGTCTTCGCGCGCGCCGGCACGCGCGTCACCCTTCTCGAGCTGATGCCTCGCCCCCTTCCCGGCCTCGACGGGGACGCGGTCGACACGCTCACGGAGGCTACGCGCAGCCTCGGCGTTGAGGTCCTGACCGACGTGGAGGTCCAGCGGATCGAAGCGGACCCCCGTGGTGCGACCGTACACTTCAGGAACGGCGGCGAGAAACGGTCGGTCCGCGCGGCTGCGGCCGTCAACGGCGCCGGTCGAGTCGCGGACCTCGTCGACCTCGACCTTCCAGCGGCGGGAGTGGCACTGGAGAACGGGGCCGTGGTGGTCGAGCCGTCACTCCGCAGCCGGGAGAATCCCGACGTCTACTTTGCGGGCGACGCGCTGCCCGGCACGCCTCAGCTCTCTCCGATCGCGACCTACGAGGGACGCATCGCGGGCAAGAACATGGTCACCGGTTCGAAGGACGCCCCCGACTACACACCTATCCCGGGTGTCGTGTTCACCGTTCCCGCTCTGGCCACCGTGGGATTCACCGAGGAAGAGGCTCGCAACGAGGGTCGCCGCTTCGCGGTCAAGTCGAACGACATGGTGAGCTGGCGCTCCGCGCGCACGCATGCCGAGACCGCCGCCTTTGCGAAGGTCCTCGTCGAGGAGGACACCGGTCGCATCCTGGGCGCCCACCTCGTGGGGCACGGCGCGCAAGAGACGATCCACACCTTTGCGCTGGCCATCAAGCACGACCTCACCGCCGAGGACCTCGGTGCGATGGTCTACGCATACCCGACGTTCAACTCGGACCTGCGCTTCCTCATCTAGGTTCGGTCCGGAGAGGCGAACCGTAGCCGTGCCCTCGAGCGCGCGGCCGAACATTGCAGGTCGTAGTACACCGATCAGCCAGGATCTGGGTCGGGCGACGCACACATACGATACGTCGACGACCAGGGGTCGGGCGAGCCGGTGGTCCTCGTTCACGGCTTCAGCGGAAGCGCCGAGATGTGGGACGGCGTGACGCCCTTGCTCGCCGGACGCTTCCGCGTGATCGCGCTCGATTGCCGCGGGCATGGCGCGAGCAGCGAGCCGCACGACACAAATGCGTACGGCAGCGAGATGGTGGCCGACGTCGCGCGGCTGCTGGATGAGCTCACGATCGACGCCGCACACGTGGTCGGCTATTCGATGGGCGCCGAGATCGCGTTGAACTTCACGACCCGTTGGCCCGAGCGCGGCAACCTGGAGCGGATGGCGGGCGTCGTGCCGAACTTCACGATGAAGGTGCTGGACGGCGTCGATCACATGGGGGCCGTCACCGACCCTCGCCTGGCCACGTACATTCGGGAATTTCTGCTCGAACGCGTCGCTCAGTGATTCCACCAGGGGCGATCGGAGCCGCCCGTAAGGACCCGGCCTATGCCGCTGGCGGCATCTGGAGGGAGGCAGCTGGTGCTGGTCGGCAGTGGCAACCAGTCCTGCTCCGAATCTACCGGCTAGGCAACCAGTGGTAGCCGGATTCGGAGGTGCTGACCTGACGTCGAATCCAGTCCTGGGCACCGTAGGTGCAAGCTACTTCGACGATTCCCGGAGTCGAGCGAGCCAGCGGGTCAGTTCCTGCGGAACCGAGGTGAAGCGGATCGAGAAGCCGGCGCGCAGGGGCAGCGATCCCACGACCTTGGCATAGAACTCGGGCAGCGAGTCGGCCTCGCCGGAGGGCAGCAGCTCGACCTTGATGTCGCTCAGCGGGGCGACGGGTCGATCGCAGAGCACCTCGCCGCCGATCGACGACAGGGCGGCGAGCGTCCCGGGCAGCGAGTCGTCGTCGAGGTGTTTGGACCGCAGGACTGTGAATCGCAGCGGAACGCCGTCACGAAGCGCGACCATCACCTCCTCGCTCTCTGGGAGGAACAGGTCGTAGGAAGCGCGAATCCCCCGAAGATCGTAGACGGTGGTCGGCTCGATGCCCTTGGCGGCGATCTCCCGCCGCTCGCCGACCTGCAGGCTGTCGCCTACCTCGAGCCGCGTCGCATCCGAGATCAGCACCTGGCCGCCGACCGTGTAGGACTCGATCCGGGAGGCGAGATTGACCGGGCTTCCGACCACACCGTACTTCGCACGCGTATCGGACCCGATGTTGCCGACGACGACCTCGCCGGTGTTTACGCCTATTCCCATCTCCAACTCAGGGAGTCCGTCGCGGCGGTTCGCCTCGTTGAGCGGGTCCATGGCGAGCTGCATCGAGACCGCGCAGGCGACCGCGCTTTCGGCGTGGTCGGCCCGCCGGACGGGTGCGCCAAAGATCACCAGGATCGCGTCGCCGATGAACTCATCGATGGTGCCCTGGTGTCGCCCGATGACCTCGACCATCGCACCCAGATAGCGGTTGAGAATGGCTACAACCTGCTCGGGCACCAGCCGCTTCGACATCGACGTGAAGCCGCGCAGATCCGACATCAAGATGGTGACCAGGCGGGTTTCGCCGCCAAGCTTCAGGCCTTCAGGGTGGTCGAGCAGGTTATCGACAATGTCGTCGGACAGGTAGCGGCCGAAGGTGTGGCGAATGAAACGGTTGTGCTTCTCGAGACTCTGGTTGGCGTCGTTGAGCTGGGCATTCGACTCCAGCAGCGCCGCCTCGCTCTCCTGGAGCCGGAATCGCATCCTGTTGAACGCGTCGGTGAGGGCCCCGACCTCGTCGTCGGTAGTGATCGGTAGATCTTGCCGCAGGTGGCCGTCGGCGAGCTCGCGAGTCGCGTTCGAGAGCGCAGAGATGGGCTGCGTGATCTGGTTTGAGCGATAGCTCGCCAACGCGTAGGCGATCGCGCCCATCAGCAGGATCAACACCGAAGCCACTACCATCGCACTCGTCCCCGCAAACTTGATGAACTGCGTGTCGCGGTCCATCAGCCCGGTCTGGCTGGCGGCCAGGTCGTCGAGCAGCGCGCTCACCTGCTGCGTGAGCGGAATCGTCTCGATGCTCATGCGGTGAAGTGCGGCGTTCCAGGACGGGCTGCGGCGGGCCGCCAGCGCTTCTTCGGCGAAGTGGCGATACCAAGGCAGCTCTCCAATCAGATAGGCGATCCGGTCGCGCTGGGGCTGGGGAAGCAGAGCGGATTGTCGCGTCGCGGCGTCCAGCGACTGCTCGGCGTTGCTCAAGGCAGCGGCAAAAGCGCGGTCCCACTGCTGTTCGCCTTCGGCCACAAACCGTGCAAGCGCGTGCTGGGCTGTCGACAGCTCGTCTCGGAAGCTCGTGGCCGCGGCCTCAGGGCGGGCGTAGAGGCGGAGTCCTCGAGCAGTGCATCGATCGCCCGCCGCAGCGCTCGAGCAATCGGCTCCAGGCGCTCGCGCACGGCCCGCGACGCCGGTCGGTTGCCCTCGGTCTGGGCGACGTCCTCCACCCACCACTGGGACTCCTTGAGCTCGACCAGTGCGAGAGACAGCTCGGCGAGCCGTGAGTGGTCCGCCGGATCCGGCCAGGTGTTGCGGAGCAGCTGGATGTCGGCGAGGGCCGGCTCGATCCGCGCGCTCCAGGCGACCCGTCGCTCGGAGCGGAAGCGCGGATCCCCCAGTGCGACCCATCCCCGCAGACCCGCGAGCGAGTGCTGGAGACCGAT
The DNA here is from genome assembly GCA_965226855.1 of Myxococcota bacterium. Taxonomy (GTDB): domain Bacteria; phylum Myxococcota_A; class UBA9160; order SZUA-336; family SZUA-336; genus JAUXJB01. The sequence goes on from CBDDEE010000022.1 coordinate 91,422, forward strand.
CTGGGCGCGCTGGGTGGCGACGACTGCGGGGGCGCGTTGCTGGGCGAGATGGTCGCTGTGCGTTCGTAGCCAGAATGTGGTGATCAGGCTGACCATCAATAGCACCACACCGATCGCGGTCAGCGTGAGCGACAGCTGCATCAGCTTCTGGCGCAGGCTGCGGGCGATCTTCACGACGGGTTCAGCCAACCGGGCCGGGAACCGACGAGCTGGTCGAGCTCCACCAGTTGGCTCTCGAGCAGCAGCGCCCGCTGATAGACGTGCGACGGAAAGCGTCGCCCCGGGTAGTAGGCCTGTCGAGGGGAGGGAACGTCATCGAGCTGCTCCCACAAATAGGTGAGCTCGGACACGAGCAAGGTCGCCACGTCGTAGACATCACTCGGAATCGCGGTTGCGACGTTCCCCTCGTGGACCTCGATACTGAGGATCGACAGGTTTGACTTCTCGGCGATCCGTCGGACAATCGCGAAGCAGTCGAGCAGCTTGCGGTAGACGTCGGACGGTACCTTGCCGCTCTCGAAGACCGGCGTTTCTGGGATCCGATCGCCACGAAACTGCGCGCGCAAGCGCGCGGTATAGCCGATCGCCAGGGTAAGCTGCTCGTAGACCTCAGCGGGGGAGAACGGTTGGTCGAGCAGCAGGTTGAGCTGCTGACTCGCCTGCAAGATGGCGAGGATCACGTCGTCCGGCGTTTTCGAGGGGTCCGGAGCTTCCGGCGCGACCGCGTGGCTGATGCCCAGCTTGTCCTGCACTCGCCGAATCCGGTCGAGTGCGTTCTTGACCACGGCCAGTACATCGGCGGGCTCGATCTCGCCATCCGGCCGCGGGAGAGCCTCGATGATCTCGCGGGTGTGCTCAAAGCTCAAGCGGTTGGCCTTGCGGAACAGCGTCAACGCTTGGAAATACACCTCCCGGGGCGCGACCGCCGTGATCCGAGCCCCCCCCTCGAGGCGCCTGGGCTTACCCATCTCATAGCGGACCAGTTCGAGCTCCTGCTGGAGCAGCATCACCAACGCGTGCACGTCGGGAGGAGCGATTTGTGGGGCGGAGCCGGTCGGAGACGCCGTCGCCAGCAGTAACAGGCACATTAGCCCGGCGAGCCATCGTGCGCGGATTCTCATTACCCCTTCATACTACCGGCGGCCCGGAATCCGCGTGCCGAAGGCGAATGGGGCTTGCCACCGCCCTCACGCCACGATCTTGAGCCGAATCCGCAGATGCTGAGCCACCTTCGAGCTCAGTCCTAGGGCACCAGTCCTTTTTGAACGATTAACCGTCTCCTGTAACCGCCAGCCGACCCGAGCTCCGGTCCGCTACCGCAACTGAAGGTGTTCACGTAAACCGTGCCATCCTGGAGAACCCGCGGCTCGGCTGGTTCAATGTGGTAAGCAGCGTCGTCGACTTCGGGCAGTGGAATGGTTGCCAGAAGTCGCAGGTCGTGCAGCGACCAGATTTGCACATGGTTGGTATCGTTGAAGCCCCACTCTTCCCAGGGTGGCATCCCATATCGGTGTTCGTGGATACGGCCAGGTCAAGGCAAGGGAGAACGGCCGCGCTGTTGGGCCAGATCAAACGGCTATCGACCTCCGGCGTTGCTGCAGAGGTCCGTGCTCGTCCAGCTCCACTAAGCCGCCGTGGGGAGCGTAGCGATCGCCGGGCGCCTGGAAATCGCTCAGGAACGTCCGTCGGGCGACCGGGATCGTCGAAGGCAGCGGAGACCTGGATGAGGGGCATGGGGCAGAGCTTGGGGAGGAACTCAATGGTCTGGAGCCTCAGAGGCTCCTTGCGTCTCAGGCCCGTGCCGACGCAGCTGTGAGGTGAGTCACACCTCACGCCATTTTTATAGACTGACGACGTGACAGGGATCTCTTCTGGGCCGACAGGCCGAGGACATAGCACTTTCGAGGTGGTCAGGATTACGATAGCAGCTCGCCCGAGATGGCTTCCACTTCGAGATTTGAACGGAGTTCACGATGAAGGCGATTGTCTACCGCGAGTACGGTTCACCCGACGTTCTCAAACTTGATGACATCCCCAAGCCGACCGCCGGGGACGATCAAGTCCTGATCAAGGTTCATGCAGCGACCGTGGGAACCTGGGACTGTGAAGCCCGCAGTTTCACGTTCCCGCTCTGGTTCTGGCTGCCCTTGCGACTCGCAATGGGTCTGCGAACGCCAAGATGGCCGGTACTCGGACAAGAGCTAGCCGGGGCAATTGAAGCTGTCGGCAAGGACGTAAAACGATTCGAGAAAGGCGACCAGGTATTTGCATCGACCGGCCTTGGTTTTGGCGCTCATGCAGAATACAAGTGTATGTCGAGCACCGGTGCGATCGCGATCAAACCCGCCAACATGACTTATGAGGAAGCCGCCGGCATTCCGACCGGGGGGGACAACGCACTCCACTTTCTTCAAAAGGCAAACATTCAGAGCGAAGAACGCGTCCTTATCAATGGCGCTGGGGGGAACATCGGCGTCATTGCGGTACAACTCGCCAAGCATTTCGGAGCTGAGGTCACTGCCGTGGACAGCATGGAGAAACTGGACATGCTGCGCGCGATCGGCGCAGACCACGTCATCGACTACAAACAAGAAGACTTCACCAAGAGCGGTAAGACCTACGATGTCATACTCGACGTGGTCCACAAGAGCTCGTTTTCGGGATGCGTGAGATCGCTAAAGCAGAATGGGCGCTATCTGCTCGCCAACCCCAGGATGTTACCGATGGTTCGAGCGCTCTGGACGTCGATGACAACCGCAAAGAAGGTCATGTTCGAGTTCGCAGGCTCCAAGCCCCAAGATCTGATCGCCCTCAAAGAGCTCGTAGAGGCGGGAAAGATCCGAGCGATCATTGATAGACGCTATCCGCTGGAACGAGCTTCCGAGGCTCATGCATATGTGGATACGGGACGCAGAAAAGGGACCGTCGTCTTGACCGTTCAGACTGCCGACTAGTAGCTGGGGTGCTTGTCTGAGGATTCCAAGAATCGGGAGGTCAGGCCATGAACATGGGTAGGGTCTTGGTGGCGGGTGCTAGCGGCCTGGTCGGCACCGCGGCGATCAACGCGTTTGCCGGCGCGGGCTGGTCGGTCGTGGCGACTTCACGACGCAGGCCTGAGTTCGCAGACGAGGGCCAGTACGAATTCTTCGCGCTGGATCTGCAGGACGCCGCTGCTTGTCGAGCAACCTGTGGAGCGTTGACCGACGTCACCCACGTGGTCTACACCGCAGTCCACGAGCTACCCGGCTTGATTCCCGGTTGGACCCAGGCCGTCCATGTCCGCACTAACGGCGCCATGTTGCGGAACCTACTTGAGCCGTTGTGCGAAACAGCCGCCTTGACCCATGTCACCATACTTCAAGGCACGAAAGCCTACGGCGCGGTGGTACGGCGCATGCGCGTGCCAGCCCGCGAAGAACAGCCGCGAGTGGAGCACCCCAACTTCTACTGGCTGCATGAAGACTATGTGAAGCAAAAGTCTGCCGCTTCCGGCTTTTCCTACACCATACTGCGTCCACAGATGATCTATGGCCCCAATTATGGGGTGGCGATGAATCCGCTCCCAGTGCTCGGCGCCTATGCTGCCATCAGGCGTCAGGAAGGCTTGCCGTTCAGCTATCCCGGGGGCCCAGACTGGGTATGGGAAGCGGTAGATGTGCGCCTGGTGGCGAATGCCTGCTTATGGGCAGCCAGCGATTCACACTCCCATGGGGAAGCTTACAATCTCACGAACGGTGAAGTATTCCTGTGGCGGGATACGTGGCCCGCGCTCGGCGCGACGCTAGGCGTCCAGTTGGGTCCTGAAGAACCCATCCGCCTAGCAGAGTACCTGCCGGCCCGGTCGCATGTGTGGGATGCCGTTGTCGCTGCTCACGACTTGCAGCCGATCCCGCTCGAGGCGCTGTTGGGAGAGTCCCATCACTACGCCGACCTGTGTTTGGCCGCAGGTCTAGGACGACCTCCGCCTCCGACCTTTGTCAGCACGGTAAAGATCAAGCAGGCCGGATTCACCGAGACTTACAACAGCGAAGAGGGTTTCGTTCACTGGCTACGGGATCTACAGCATCGCAAAATCTTGCCTCCTCCAGGGTAGGTGGCTGGGCCGAAGGCATGAGCCCGCCAGTGGACGACTCGGCATGGGCCCCGACAGGGGACATCGCCGACCTCGCAGCCACCGGACTGGCTGGGCGCTCAATCTTGCCTCCTCCAGGGTAGGTGGCTGGGCCGAAGGCATGAGCCCGCTTGGTGCCGACCTCGCAGCCACCGAGCGCTCAAATCGATCATTGGAGCCGTCGCCGAGGTCAACCTAGTGCCCATCTAGACCGATCTGGGTCGAAGAGGCGGCTTTGGGATCCACCTTGACGTTGACCAGGGCGGTCTTGCCCGAGGCCGCGGCGCGTTCCAGTGCCGGGCGAATGTCCTCGGCGTTCTCCACCCACTCACCGTGCCCGCCGAACGCTTCCATCATCAGGTCGTACCTCTGGAAGCCGAGAAATTGCTGCGGATTCGGCGGTCCCTCTCCGCGCAGTGCAGTGAAGCTACCGTTGTTGCAAACGACGAAGAGTATTGAGAGTTGGTGGCGTAGTGCGGTGTCGATCTCCATGCCGTTCCAGCCAAAGGCACCGTCGCCCGTGAGCACCACGACCTGCTTGTCGGGCTTGGCCACCTGGACACCGATCCCGAAGGGAACGCCTACTCCCATAGTGCCGTGCGTGCCGGCGTTGATCCGGTGGCCGGGGACGTAGGTAGGGATCGACTGGCGTGCGAAGTTGAGAATCTCGTGCCCGTCGACCACGAGAATGGCGTCCCGATCGATGAAGTCGCGGATCTCCCTGCAAAGACGCAAGGGGTGCATCGGCTTCGCGTTCGAGTCCATAAGAGCAGCCGTCTGCTTGGCGCGCTCAGCGTCGCGGTCCCGCAGCGCCTGCACCCAGGCGGTGCCGGTCTTGGAGTCGAATCGGCCACGCGCATCCTCGGTGAGTTGTGAGAGCACGCTCTTCGCGTCTCCGACGATGCCGATCTCCGCAGGGGCGTTGTGACCAATCTCTCGTGGATCCAAGTTCGCGATGATGAACTTCGCGGTGGGGCTCCAGCGCGGCGGGCGCAGAAGCGACAGCATGACGTTGGCCCGCGCTCCTACTACCAGCACTACGTCGGCTTGCTTGAAGGCCATGGAGCGGGCGCCCGGGAAGAAGAGCGAGTGGTCTTCCGGGATCACCCCCCTCCCCTGCGGCGTGGTGTAGAACGGAATACCCGTGACATTGACGAAGGCTTCGAGCTCGGACGAAGCGTCGGACCAGAGCACGCCGGACCCTGTGACCACGAGCGGCCGCTCTGCAGTCTTCAGCAGGTCGACCGCCTGGCGAACCACCTCCGGGTCGCCGAAGGAGCGGGTTTCCGTGCGGTAGTTGACGGGCCACTTCACCTCGTCCTCTTCCACACGCCTGCCGACGACATCGTTGGGCATGTCGAGATAGACGGGACCGTGCGGCGGGGCGAGCGCATGGCGGAACGCGATGCTTACGTACTCAGGCATTAGGTGGGCATGCGTGGCCTGGTGAGCCCACTTGGTCACCGGCCGCATGATGGGCACTTGATCCATCTCCTGGAAGCCGTCCGTGTGGCGCTGGCTGATGCCGGCCGAGGCGCCGAAAGCGATGACGGGGCAGGCATCGGCAAGCGCGTTGGCCAGCGAAGGAACGACGTTGGCGGTACCCGGCCCGTGCGACGTGAGAACCACACCCGGCTTGCCCGTCGCGCGCGCGTAGGCGTGTGCCATCATGCCGGCACCGGTCTCATTGCGCGTCAGGATCGCCTGCATGCCGAGATCGATGCAGTCCGCGACGATCGGCGCCGAGAGCAGGTAGAAGACCGTATCGACACCCTCGCGCTGTAGCGCCAGCGCTGCCAATCGGGCAGCGGTTGCCTTCGCCATGATGCTTCTCCCGTGGTGATGATCGGACTGTATTCGTTTCGACGCTGCTACGTCCAGCCCACCCTCGGAGCAACCGGACGGACACCCGAGGCCTCGCGCCCCGGGCGAGTGCGGCTTTGTCGTATCGTATGGCCCATGAGTGATTCCAAGACCGGACCCCTAAGTGGCGTGCAGGTGATCGACCTGACGATCTGGATCCAGGGGCCGCTTTCGGGTGCGCTACTGGCGGATCTCGGGGCCGACGTGATCAAGGTGGAGACCGCCGACGGCGGAGACTTCAGCCGCAACCTGCTGGTGACGTCTCCGGCCGCGGGGGGTAGCGTAGACGCCGCCTCGATGCTATGGGCGCTGTGCAACCGAAACAAGCGCGCCATCACACTGGACCTGCACAAGGAAGCCGCGCGGCCGATCTTCCGACGGCTCGTGGAGCAGGCGGACGTGCTGGTCACCAACCTCCATCCCGACACGCTGGATCGCTTCGAGGTGGACGAGGCGTCCATCCGGCGCCTGAATCCCCGGATCGTCTACGCACGAGCCGCAGGCTTCGGCCAGGACGGTCCCTGGGCGCGCGACCCATGTCAGGACACGGTCGGAATGGCGTATTCGGGCTTCATGTACACCTCGTCGAGCTCCAACGACGTGCCCTATTACCCGCCCGGCTCGCTCAGCGACGTGATCTCGGGGACGACGCTCGCGTTCGGCATCCTCGCTGCGCTCATGGAACGGACTCGCACCGGTGAAGGACAGTCAGTATCCGCGTCGCAGCTGCAGTCGATGATGTGGATCCAATTGCAGAACCTGGCAACCGTCGCGACTCTGGGCCGACCAGTGAAGGCTTTCGACCGGACCGGCCCCCGCAACCCCGTGTTCAACGTCTTCCCCTGCGGCGACGGCACCTGGATCGCGATCGCCGTCCTCCTGGACAAGCACTGGCCCGTCTTCTGCGAGGCGGTTGGACTCGAGCATCTCTGCAAAGACGCGCACTTTGCCGATGCGAAGAGCCGCAGGGAGAACGCTGCCGAGCTCGTCCGGCTCGTCGAGACCCGACTCGCCACGGCGCCTCGAGGGCACTGGGTCGAGCAGATCCGTGCGCGCGGGCTGTGGGTTGCGCCGGTCAACCGACTCGAAGATTTGGTAGACGACGAGCAGGTGCGCGCCAACGGCTACCTGACCGAGCTCGATGACGGTTGGGTCATGCCCAACATGCCCTTCACGCTCAAGGGATACGAGCCCGGTAGGCGAGCCGCCCCCGGGTACGGGGCCGACACGGAGACGGTTCTGAAAGAGATTGGACTGAGCGACGAGGAGATTCTCGCGCTCCGGATCGACGGCGCCATCTTCTAGACCCGCCCGACAGTCGCGGGCCAGGAACACGGGGGCGCAGGACATGCCCGGGTGGGCTCACGCATCATCTCGGCCAGGAACGACCGTGGATTCCGGAGGCTGGCCCGAGGCGACGCGGCGAATGTTCGCGAAGCCAAACTCGAGCCGCCGACTCCACGTATCCAGGCTCACGCCGGCGACGTGCGGCGTCAGGACCACGTTGTCGAGCAACGCCAGGGAATGGTCGCCGACGAGCGGCTCTACCGCAAAGACGTCCAGTCCCGCACCCGCGAGGCGCCGCTCGAGAAGCGCTGTCGTGAGCGCGACCTCATCCACCACTGGTCCCCGTGACGTGTTAATTAGGATGGCCGAGGGCCGGATGAGGCCGAACGCCCGCGTGTCGATTAGGCCGCGTGTCTCCGGTGTGAGCGGCGCGTGGACGCTGACCACGTCGGACTCGCGCAGCAACGTGTCCAGGTCGACCCGCGTCGCCCCGGTCTCGCGCTCGACCTGTGCGGGCGCCGGCCGAGGGTCGAAGTAGCGGATGCTGACGCCAAAGCCGCGCGAGAGGCGCGCCAGCTCGCGGCCGATTCTCCCGAATCCGACTATCCCCAGGCGCTTGCCGCGAAACTCCCGCATGCTCAGCGTCTCGCGCGCCCCGAGCCAGCGCCCCGCCCGCAGCTCGCGGTCATGAAGAGGTAGCTTCTTGTACACCGCCAGGATCAACAGTAGGGCGTGCTCCGCGACCGTCGGCGCGTTGGCTCCCCCGTTGTTCGCGACGGGGACGCCGGCGCGAGAGAAGAGAGCCAGGTCCAACCACTCGTAGCCCGCGCTCAACATCTGAAACAGCTTGAGCCGCTTGGCGGCGGCAAGCTCCCCCTCGGACGGATCGCCGGGATAGCAGAGCCAGAAGTCGGCGCCGGCCAGCTTCTCGAGGCGTTCGTCGGGCGGAGACCCCTGTTCCAGCAGCTGGAGCGCGAAGCCCGCGGGCAGCTGCCGCCGCGCCAGCTCGATGATTTCCTCGGGGACGAGCCGCTTCGCGTGGAGAAATACGATCTGCTCTTGAGCCACGGCGGTTAGCGGACGCCGTCTGCGGCCATGGCCGCAGCGAAAGCCTGGGCTTTGAGGGTGCCCGTAGGCGCGATCCGCACCCGCTGTAGCGGGCCAAACGCCTCGGAAACGAGCCTGTCACGCGACATCCGAACCTCGAGCAGACCGCTTAGCAGGCTGCTGAAAAACTCCTCATCGAAGGGTACCTTTGAGGGAAGCCCCAAGGGGGAGATGTGAGAGGACCGCAGACGCTCCAGGGTGGGATCTTCAGCTACGTATCGCTGGAGTCCCGGATTCCCGAGGACCATCCGCTTCGAGCGATCCGGCGACTGGTGGACGCGGCGCTGGAGCAGCTGTCGCGACGCTTCGATGGTATCTACGCCAAAGGGGTCGGCCGACCGTCGGTCCCGCCGGAGCAGCTGTTGCGGGCGCTGCTGTTGCAGGTGCTGTACACGATCCGGAGCGAGCGCCAGCTGATCGAGCAGATCGACTACAACCTGCTCTACCGCTGGTTCGTGGGCCTGGAGCTGGACGATGAGGTGTTCAGCGCGACGGTGTTCACCAAGAATCGGGAACGGCTGCTGAAGGGCGAGATCGCTCAGCATTTCTTCGAGGCGGTGCTGGCGCAGGCGGAGTCGGAGGGGTTGGTGTCATCGGAGCACTTCACGGTGGACGGGACGCTGATCGAGGCGTGGGCGAGCCAGAAGAGCTTCGTGCGCAAGGACGAGAAGCGCAGGGACGATGACGACCCGGGCAACCCGACGGTCAACTTCCGGGGCGAGAAGCGGAGCAACCAGACGCATGCGTCGAGGACGGATCCGGACGCCCGACTGGCGGGGATGAGGGGCCAGGGCGCGCGGCTCGCGTATCAGGGACACGTCGTGACGGAGAACCGCAACGGCCTGGTGGTGGCGGCGAAGCTCACTCAGGCGTCGGGGTATGCGGAGCGCGAAGCGGCTCTCGAGATGGTGCTGGGTCTGGGGGGCGCTCGCCGGATCACCCTGGCTGGAGACAAGGGCTACGACGCCAAGAGCTTTGTGCAGGCGCTTCGGGCCTGGAGCGTTACCCCGCACGTGGCACAGAACACGACGAACCGCCGAAGCGCGATCGATCGAAGGACCACAGGACACCCGGGCTACGAGGTGAGCCAGCGCTTCCGCAAACGGGTGGAGGAGGTGTTTGGCTGGATGAAGACGGTGGGCTTGATGCGCAAGACCCGGCACCGGGGCACGGATCGGGTCGGCTGGGTCTTCACCTTCACTGCTGCGGCCTACAACCTGGTCCGTATCCGCAACCTGTTGGAGGCGACATAGCTCATGATCCCGCAAGATCTACCCGTGCGACACCGAACCGGTTCGTACCGGGAACGGCGATCCCTCTCCCTGCTCGGCACGCCTCCCGTCAGAGGCGTCCCGCCCAACCCAGTCACTTTCTCCGCAGCCTGCTAGGTCGAGTCTACCCGCGTACAGGACGCGTATATAGCTCGGCTCAGGCCAGCGTAGAAAAGTAGGAGCTTGAGGACGTAAGCCTGGATCGGATCGCCGCTTCCTGGGATGATAGGGTCATGACGTCCGACAGCCCGGTGGTCATCGAGGCCGCCATCAACGGAGAGACTCCCCGCAGCCGCAACTCGAACGTGCCCCGCACACCCGGCGAGATCGCCGCCGACGCTCTTCGCAGCCTCGACGCCGGTGCCTCGATCCTGCACAATCACAGCGGCGACGTGCTCTTCCAGAGCAACACGCGCCATGCGGTAGAGCCCTACCTGCGCGCCTGGGAGCCTGTGCTCGCGCAGCGGCCCGATGCCCTGTTCTATCCGACGATGGGCGGCGGCGGCCCCCACATCACGTGCGAGGATCGTTATGCGCACGTGCCCGCGCTATGCGAGGCGGGTGTGCTTCGGATGGGGCTGGTGGATCCCGGCTCGCTGAACTTCGGAGGCTACGACGCCGACGGGATCCCGGCATCCCCCGGGATCGTGTACCAGAACACCTTGGGCGACATCCGTTACATGCTGGATCTCTGCCGCGAGTTTGAGCTCGGACCGACCCTGTCGATCTTCGAACCGGGCTTCTTGCGTGTAACGCTCGCCTATCAGCGAGCCGGTGCCTTGCCCCGGGGCACTTTCGTCAAGCTCTACTTCGGAGCCGAGCGGGGCCTATTTGGTCTGCCCGGCACCGAGCGCGCGCTCGACGCATATCTCGAGATGTTGGAGGGAAGCGACCTGCCCTGGTCGGTGGCTCTGCTGGGCGGAGACGTGGTCCAGAGTGGACTCGCCCGGCTGGCGCTCGAGCGCGGAGGCCATCTGCGCCTCGGCCTCGAGGACTACTCGGGACCGGGCACGCCGACCAACGAGCAGCTGATCCGGGCTGCGGTCGAGCTGGCAAGGAAGGTCGGTCGGCCCATCGCCACGCCGGCGCAAGCCGCCGAGATTATGCGACTGCCGAGGACGAGCCTGCCCCGATTCGCCTAGCTTAGATGCCGATGGCTCAGCCGACCAGCCCCCGGCTCGGTCGACAACCGAAACCATCCTCGATACGAGCCTCGCGCGGCTCGAAGCGCAGGTCGCAGTCAACGGCTACCACATACTCCAACCAAAGGAGGATTCTGCCATGTCGGAGAACCCCTACTTCCAGCTGCAAGGCGTAAGTCATCTCGCCCTCGTGTGCGGGCGATATGGCTCGAACCGTGAGCTTCTACGAGAACGTGCTCGGTATGCCCCTCATGAAAGACCATGGAGATACCCGGGGGTCAGCACTTCTTCTTCGACTGCGGAAACGGTGACTGCCTAACGTTCTTTGATGGGCCGATGGTGTACCTGCGGCTCCCGGCGTCGCCTTCCCCTCAGAGCTAGCCAATCAGTCGGCCGACGGGTCGATGCACCACGTGGCGTTCAAGATACCCCCCGACCGGGTCGAGGACTGCGCCCAACGCCTCGCCGAGCATGGGGTGAAGTACCAATTCATCGCGCACAAGCTTCCCGAAACGATTCCCGAGATAACGCCGGAGCAACTCGCAGCCATCCAGGCGAACCCTGAATCGCACATGATGTCGCTCGATGACATCGACGACGATACGTTCGCTGCCTCGTTCTACTTCAAGGACCCGGACGGGATGATCATAGAGTTCTGCGCATGGCTGCCGGCATGGGACAAGGTGGTCCGAGAACACGAACCTCTTTCTCGGGGGGCGACCAGTCTAGCTTCTCGCTGAGAGTCGCAGCCTGCGCCAGATCACCCGGTGTCTGACGGTCGTCCTACTCACCCGATGACCTAGGATTAGACGTGTGATGACTGTGTACCGAGGTTGGTGGGTCGTCCTGGTGTCCGGCATCGGGCTGATGCTGCACTACGGACCGGTCATTTCGGGCACCTTCGGCGTCTTCCTCAAGCCGCTGAGCGAGGAGTTCGGCTGGAGCCGGGCCGAGATCTCGCTTGGCTTCTCGCTCTCCACCCTGGTGCTCAGCGCAGCGCTACCGATCGTCGGCCGACTCCTGGACCGGTTCGGTGCGCGGAGGGTGATCGTGCCTTCGTTGCTGCTGTTCGGTCTGGGCGTGGCGTCGTTCAGAATCCTTCTACCCGAGCTCTGGCACTTCTACGCCATCTACGCGCTCCTCGGAGTCGTGGGCAGTGGAACGACACCCGTGACCTTCTCCAAGGTGATCTCCCAGTGGTTCGATCACAGGCGAGGGATTGCGCTGGCCCTCATCGCGACGGGCAGCAGCCTCGGTGCGTTCATCCTGCCCCCCTTCGCACAGGCTCTGCTCGACGCGGTGGGCTGGCGCCAGGCCTATTTCCTTCTGGGGCTCCTGGTCATCGCCGTGACGGTTCCCGCAGTGGGGCTCTTCTTGAGGGACACGCCTCAGATGGCGGGGCCCCCACCCGACGGTGAACGGGAGTCCCCGGGCGCAGCCTCTGCGCCCCCAGTTCACGAGCAGGGACTGAGCAACCGCGAGGCCTGGCGTAGCGGTACGTTCTGGCTGATCGTCGTCGCCTTCTTCCTCATGTCGGTGAGCTTTCACGGCTGTTTCATTCACCTAGTGCCGATGCTTACAGATCGAGGCGTCCCTGGCCGGCAGGCAGTGCTCGCCATATCGCTGCTCGCCGTCGGCTCCATGACGGGAAGGCTCTGCGCCGGTTATCTGCTGGACCGCTTCTTTGGCCCGCCCATTGCCATCGCTCTCTTCGGCCTCGCCACGACAGGAATCCTCCTCCTCTGGACCGGCTTGGGGAGCGGCTGGGCCTTCCTCGCCGCGACGCTGCTAGGCGGTGGGAATGGGTGCCGAAGGAGACATCGTGCCGTATCTGCTGAGTCGCTACTTCGGGCTACGCGCCTTCGGCGAGATTTACGGCTACGCCTTCACGGCCTTCGTCCTGGGTGCCGTGATCGGCCCGCTGGTCATGGCGGCCAGCTTCGATTTCACGGGCTCATACCGGCTCGTGCTGGGCGTCTTCGTCGCCTCGACGCTGACGGCCACCTGGCTGATGACCAGGCTCGGATCGTATCCTGGCTGGGAGGTGAGACCTCACCCGGCATAAACCTCCTGGAGGAGGTGGTTCGCTGGATACGGAGGAGTCGGGGATCAGCGACAAGGATCGGCAAGCGGGCTCGCCCCGTTTCCGGGGCCAGCGGCTGCCAGTACTCAGCGCGCGGCGATCGGCACGGTGCCTACCACGTCGTCGATCACGAGCTCGGCGATATCGTCTGACGTGAGACCTGCCAGCTCGGTCAGCACCTCGGACGTGTGCTCGCCCAGCAGCGGGGCCCGCTGGTTGAGGACCGGACTCGCACAGTGAAAGCGATAAGGCTGGTTCGGGTAATGTTTTACGCCCAGACCCGGCCGATCTTGTGCGAGGAAACTACCCCGCGCCGCGAGCTGTGGATCAACGAGCAGATCCGGCCCGGCCAGCACAGCGCCGGCCGGCACACCTTGCTTCTGCAATACGTCCATGAGCGCGAGCCGATCCCGCGTACGCGTCCAGCCGCCGATCAACTGATCGATCTCGGCGCGGTTGCCCGCACGGTCGTTGGCGACTCCACTAGCAATCGCGTCCGCTACCCCGACCAGCTTGGCGAGCATCGCCCACTGCGCGTCGGTTTTGCAGCTGATCCCTATCCAGCGATTGTCCGCGCAGGGATAAATGCCTTGCAGGGCATAGGTTGGGTGCCGGTTGCCGGTTCTGCCCGGATCGAAGTGAGCGAGCGACCACCCAGTCATCGCGTCGCCGATGTACAAATTGCAGGCTTCCATCTGGCTCAGATTCAGATGCTGGCCTTCGCCCGTGGCGTTGCGGTGATGCAGCGCCGCGAACAGCACGTTCGCGCCCATCACGCCTGCAAACAGATCACCGCCAGTCATTCCGGTGAACAGCGGCTCACCATTCTCGTAGCCCGTGAGGTGGGACATGCCGGACATCTGTTCGGTGGACATGCCAAACGCCACGTAGTCGCGCCACGATACGTCGGCTCCGAATCCGGAGAGCGACAGCATGATCAGGCTGAGGTTGATCTCGCGCAGCGTCTCGTAGGCGAGCCCGAACTTGCTCATGACCCTGGGTGTGTAGTTCTCTATAAGCACGTCGGCGTCGGCAACGAGCGTTTTTACGATATCGCGTCCGCGCGGATCGGTCAGATTGAGCGTGATCCCTCGCTTATTGCGGTTCACCCAGTTGAAATACGGTGAGCTTTCCCAGCTTGGAATCTCTCCTTCGGTCAGCGTCCCGCTGCCGCGCCAGCCGTCGATGCGCTGGATCGACTCGACCTTGATGACCTCGGCCCCGGCGTCCGCCGCGATCTGAGCCGTCACTGGCCCGGCAAAAAACATGGACAGGTCCAGAATTCGGAGCCCTTCGAGCGGCAGGGGATTATTGTCCTCGACGCTCACGCGCGGCTGCGTCGGGTCGTTCGACTCAGCGAGCTCCGCAAACACCTCGTCCGTGTGCTCGCCGAGCAGCGGCGGTCGGAAGGGTGCCGGCTGAGTGGTCGTCGACTTGAACGGGATGCCCGGGACCTCGACGGACCCAGCTACCGGATGCTCGAGTTTGGCAAAAAAAAACCTCCGCTCACGGTGCGGCGGGAAGTTGTAGAGGCCTTCCAAATCGGGAATCAGACCGAACGGCACGCGATGCTTCTCGGCCTCGTGGAAGAGCTCGTCGGCGGTGCGGCCTTTCAGCGCCGCCTTGAAAGCTGTCCTGACCTCCTCGATGCGCTCGTCCGGTTGTGCCCACGAGATGCCGGCAAAGTACGGATTCTCCGCGATGTCTTCCCGACCGAGGAGCTGGCACAGCATGTGCCATTGCGGAGGCGTCAGGGCGTTCAGCCCGATGTAGCCCTCGCTGGTCGGGAGTATGTACGCAGCGCCGGCGCCGGAGCCGACGCTAGAATAACGCTCCGGCACCAGACCGCTGTATTCGTACAGCAGGGTCGGGATCATCGCGCCGGCCAGCACTGCCTCCTGAGCGCTGACGTCCACGTGCTCACCCCTACCGTGTGCGGCTCTACCCAACACGGCGAGCAGCGTCGCCACCGCCGCAAACGCGCCGGTCAACGTCTCGGTGATGGCGCCGCCGGCTTGCAGCGGCTCACGGTCTGGCGTGCCGCACAGGTGAGCCCAGCCCCCGACGGCACAGGCGATCAGGTGGGAAGACTCGTAATCCGAGTACGGTCCGTATGAGCCGAAGCCGGACACCGTGGTCAGAACGACGCGCGGCTGCCACGCGCGCAGCTGCTCGAACGCCATGCCGCGGCGGGCCATCTGCTCAGCGGTGTCGCTCGCGATCACGACGTCGAACCGGGCGAGGAGCGCGCGCAGCTTCTCGAGGCCATCCTCGACATCGAGATCGAGTACCACGCTGCGTTTGCTGGTATTGAAGAAAAAGAAACTCGAGCTCTGTTCGATATCCAGAGTGCCGTCCGGGAACGGGCCGAGCGCGCGGCTCACATCACCCGTGTCGGGCTTCTCAACCTTGACGACGTCGGCGCCGAGGTCGCCGAGCAGCTTGGCGCAGAACGGTCCGGAAATACCCTCCGAGATGTCCAGTATGCGCAGGCCTCTGAGCGGCCCCCCAGTGTCGAGTCTCTCCACGATCCTCCCCGAGTCACGAGCTCACCCACCGTAATGTAGCGCCATTGCTCCTCCGGCAGGTACATGAAGCCGTCGTGCTGGAAGGCCCGGCGCTCCACCTCCCCGAACATGCGGGGAGTCTACCGTTCGCCCGGCCCCACGCACTATCTCCCGCCCGAAACCAGGCTACCCGCTACGTTTCCAGCGGAAGATGGACTCGGAGGCCAAAGCCGCCTCCGAACCCGGTCCTGCGCACCGTAGCGGCTCAGGTCGGGCTAGGGGTGATCGCCTTCGGCACCTCGGTCGACTGCAGTCGCAGGCTTGCGCCGCCGCGCCCGCCCGCCCAACCGTAATTCAGGCGATCTGGTAGAACGGTGCAATGTCCGGTCCCACCGGAAACGTCCCGGGCCGCTTCTCGCTGATCACCGAGTCGGCGGTCGCCTCGCTCCGTCGATTGATCGGCGTGCCGATCGCGGAAACGCTGGAGCCCTGGTGCTCCGAGGTCACGCGAGACAACGTGCGGCACTACGCGCACGGTATCGGCGACGACAATCCCTTGTGGTGCGATCCCGAGTACGCCGCGCACGGACCGTTTGGTCGCATCGCGGGTCCTCCGTCTTTCGTGTTCCCGACAAACCGAACCATCAGCGGGTACGTAGCTGGTCTTCCAGGCGTCCACGCGATGTGGGCCGGGTCGAAGTTTCGTTGGCACGCGCCTTTTCTCGTCGGCCAGCAACTCCGGACCGAGGCCCACCTGAAGGACCTGATCGAGCATGATACGCGCTTCGCTGGGCGCTCGATCCAGCAGATCTACCACGTCGACGTCTTCGACCAGAACGACGTGCTGCTCTGCGACGGCGAAAGCTGGTGCTTCCGGACGGAGCGCGACACCGCCCGGGAGCAGGGCACGAAGTACGACGCGGTGAAAGCCCGTGAGCAGCAGCCATACACGCGCGAGGCGCTCGAACGCGTCTGGGAGGTCTATGCGGGCGAAGCGCCGTGCGGCGGGGAGGTCCGCCGCTGGGAGGACGTCCAGGTCGGCGACACCCTTCCCGAGATGGCCAAGGGGCCGATGACGGTTACGGGCTTCATCGCCTTCGCGCAGGGCTGGGGCGGGCTCTACATCCGTGCCAACAGACTCGCCTACAAGCAGCTCCAGTCGCACCCTGCGCTGGGAATCGAGAACCACCTAGGCATTCCGGACGTTCCCGAGCGCGTCCACTGGGAGAACGACATGGCGGAGATGGTCGGGACGCCTGCTGCCTACGACTACGGGCCCGAGCGCGCCTCCTGGCTCATGCACCACCTCAGCGACTGGATGGGCGACACCGGCTTCCTCCGCGAGCACCGCTGCGAGATCCGCCGCCACAACACAGTGGGCGACATCGTCTTCATCCACGGCGAGGTAACCGGCAAGCGTATCAGCTCCAGCGGTCGACACGAAGTCGAGGTGACTCAGCGCGCGACGAACCAGCACGACGAGCTGTCCGCAACCGGAGTTGGTGTCGTCGAGCTGGTGGCAGAGGCAGGGCGCGGCAAGTGACGTCGCAGCCGCGGAGACAGTCGCGGGACGAAGTGTTCAGATGCCCAGCGACTTGCGCGCGCCCTGGATACCGCCGGTGTAGATGCCCTTTACTACCTTGACCGCCTGCTCCTCCGAGGCGCCCTTGGGCTCGAAGGTGCCGGTCCAGTCGACCGTGCACGAGCCGTCGCCGTTGTCTGTGATCTTGATTGTGGCCGAGTAGCTGCTCACCGGCAGCGGGCAATCGTTGGTGATCGAGTACGTGAAGATGCGCTGCTCGGCATCGTGGCGGTCCAGCCGCTCCACCACGGACCCGTTGGCGAGGCCAATGGTCCGCACCGCTCCCACGCCCTCCCCTTCGACCTCGAACGACTCGATCATGCCGCCGATCTTGATCCCACCAAAATCGCTGAGTTGCGCCCACACGTCTGCGGCCGACGCCGCGACCTTCTCCACTACCTTGGCTGTTGTCATGACATTTCCTTCTGAGTAGGTGAGTGATCGATGAGACCGCGGCAGCACGCTGGGAAATGCCCGCGGGCATCAGGCGATCCTGAGCGGCCTGACAATTGGCTACACCGAGAAACGGCAGCCCCCAGCGTGCAGCCTTAGATAGCCTGCCGTGGGGGTCGGGTAGTGGGTTCCGATCATGAGGAGTGAGCTGTCGGCGTGCTCCCGGATCAGTCGCCGGCGCGTCTCGGCCGCGAGCTCCGGATTCACGTCCGCAGAGATCCCCCAGTCGGGCTCCGCCCACTGGACGGGGTGGTGGGTCATGTCGCCCGTGATCATGGCACGCCGTCCCGCGGACTCGATGTGCACCGAGACGTGACCGGGCGTGTGGCCCGGCGTGGCTTCCAGCCGCACCTCATCCGTCAGCTTGTGGTCGGTCTCGACCAGATCCGCGAGTCCGGCGTCGATGATGCAGCCAACGGTATCGGCGAGGGTGGAAGTGAAGGGGCTTTCCTCCTCGTTCCGCCAGTGATCCCATTCCGCGCGGGCAAACAGGTAGCGGGCATTCGGGAAGGTCGGCTCCCAGCGGTCGCCCACGCGCATCGTGTTCCAACCGACGTGATCGAAGTGCAGGTGCGTGCAGAGTACGGTGTCGATGTTCTCGCGCGGAAAGCCCGCGTCCGACAGCCTGTCGGGAAAGTCGAAGGCCTCCGGGGTCAGCATGTCGAAGCCGGGGATCGGCTTCTCGCCGACGCACGTATCGACGATGATGCGCTGGCCGCACGACTCGATGAGAAGGCTGTGAATCGACAGGGTCAGGTTGCCCGCTTCGCTGAGAAAGTGGGGGCGGAGCCACTCGACATGGGGCTCGAGCGCCGCAGCCGTGCCTTCGGGAGGAACTCCTCCATGGGGAGCTCGGCCTCGAGCTCGACGACTCGGGTGATGCGCGCGTCTCCGACTGTCCAGCTCAGGTTGGGCATGGGTGACATCTTTCAGGGCTATCCTACACGAGTCGCTGACATCCTGCTGTGCCGTACCCACACCCAAGCGCGAGAGAACCATCGATACGGCTCGTCTGCAAGCTCGCGGATCTCATGGATACCGGAATCCAGGCAGAGATCCCTGGCTTGGCGGATCAGCCCCTGCCACATGAAGACCTGGAGCACCCCACTATACCCGGCTGCCTCGGCAAGAACCTCGGT
Organism: Myxococcota bacterium; assembly: GCA_965226855.1. Taxonomy (GTDB): domain Bacteria; phylum Myxococcota_A; class UBA9160; order SZUA-336; family SZUA-336; genus JAUXJB01. The sequence continues at coordinate 109,967 of CBDDEE010000022.1, forward strand.
AATGTGAACGACGTCGGCAGCTGTTGAATGAACATGGACATCGTGAAATGCTTCGCCTTGGTGACTCCTCGTTGGCCAGTCACCCTCTCCGTGCCACCCGGAGGCGCACTGAACTACTAGCGGAAAGTTCATCATGTATGACGTGAAAACCCAGGCCCAGGCAAAACAGGTTGAACAGCGATGGAAGAAAAACTACGGCAGGCTTGTCGACAAGTTCGGCGACTCGGCGCCGACACAGGCCCGCGCCCCCGAAACCTTGTCCGGTCTCCCCCTGAAGAATGCTTACTTCCCAAGCGACGTACAAAATATCGACTATGAAAATATCGGTGCCCCCGGAGAGTTTCCGTTTACCCGCGGCAATCTGCCAGCCCAGTACCAACTCATGAACTGGGCCAATCAGCCTGTCATCGGCTATGGCCTGCCCGAACATACGCGTGACCGCATAGAGACTCTGAGTGAGCAGGGCATGACCGGCTACTTCGGCCAGTCATTTTGCAACCTCCTATACGATCTAGTTTCCCATGAGGGCCTGGACCCGGATGATCGCGCCGCCCGGGGCCGGGTGGGCCAAGGCGGCATGGCCGTCTATTCGGTCGCCGATATGGCTCGTTTGTTCGACGGCATGGACCTGAGGAAAATGAATGTGGTCCACATTACCGACTACCAGGTAGTACCAGCCCTGGCTCAGTACATTGCCTACGGTCAACGTCGCGGTGTTGAGGCGAGGGACCTGCGCGGCAATACCATGAACTATTATCACCAGTCGGCCTTTTGCGGCATGTCGGCGTTCCCGCCCGAACAGGGACACAAACTGGCGGTTGCGCTGATCAGCTATTGCGCCAGACACATGCCCAGTTGGAATACCACGAATTTTGTCGGCTATGACCTTGAGGAAGCCGGCGGCAACGCCATTCAGGAAGCGGGAATGATGCTGGCCTACGGCATCGAACTCGTGCGCTCCTGCGTTGAAGCGGGTGTGGACCCGGAAGCCGCGCTATCGCGATTCGGTTTCCAGATTGCGCAGGGCAATGACTTCTTTGAAGAGATCGTCAAGATCAGGGCCCTCCGCCGTATCTGGGCGACGACGATGAAGGAAAAGTTTGGCGTTGTCGATCCCCGCGCGATGCACGTCAGAATACACACTCATACCTCCGGCGCGATTTTGACGGCGGAGCAGCCGCTGGTGAATCTGGTGCGCACGACCCTGCATGCCTTTGGTGCCGCGCTCTCGGCCGTTCAAGCCATGGAAGTCGCCGCCTATGATGAAGCGCTGGCCATTCCGACGGAGGAATCCGCGACGCTGACACTGCGTATTCAGCAGGTCATTCAGGAGGAGACCAACATAACGGCGGTCAGTGATCCATTGGCGGGCTCCTATTTTGTCGAACACCTGACCGAGCAAATGGCAAATGCCGCGCTGGAGCTGGTCACCAAGATTGAAGAAATGGGCGGCTATATCGCGGCGCAGCGCCAGGGCTGGATTCGCTCGGAGATAGAAGGGAACGCCGAGCGCTGGCGCGATGACGTCACGGCCGGCCGGCGGGGCGTGGTCGGTGTCAATTGCTATCAGACGACGGGCGCGGAGGAGCCGGAACTGTTCACCGTTGATCCGGACGTGGAGCGTGTCGCAATCGAACGGGTCATTGCTCTGAGGGCGGAGCGCCAATCTGCCAGCTTCAAGACCGCCATGAAGGACTTTGCCGATGCGGTGGCCGAATTCGCCGAGGCGGGAATGCGTGAAATTGACGCCGACAAGCTGATGAACACCGCGATTGCGGCCGCGCAAGCCGACGCCACCACCGGGGAAATGATGGCCATCATGAAGGAACGGCTCGGCTGGGACGCACCGTATAGCTACGGCCCGTAGGGAGTTGAAGTGGCTGAATTCATACGCGTATTACTCGCCAAGCCGACACATGACGGCCACGACCGCGGCGTCCGCTACATCGCCCGCAAATTCAGAGACGCCGGGTTCGAGGTGATTTTTTCACCTTCCTGCTGGCCGATGAAATCGTCGCCACCGCGATTGAAGAAGACGTCGACGTGATCGGCATCTCCAGCTCCTCGCACGGTCACATGGCAATATTCGAGGACTTGTTCAAAGGACTCAAGAAGCACGATCTAAACGACGTACTCGTCATCGGCGGCGGGGTGATCAGCGGGAAGGACCAGAGCATCCTTAGGAAGTGGGGTGTTGCAAAAAAATCTTCGGGCCCGGCTCGGCTTCGGAAGATTCGGTTGAATTTATCCGCCAGCAGCTGTCCGGATCCTAGAGTCCCTTCCTGCCCTCTTTCGAATCCGGATTGCCATTGCCTCCCGACCGCCGGCCATCCCGGAGCAGGCGGCCGACAGCATCGCTCAGTGAGAGCGCCCCAGAGTCGATCGCCTGACACAGCGCCGTGACCTCCGCATCGCCAGGCCTGCGGAGATTGGCCTCGAGATGTACCGCCGCTGCCCGCGCCAGCAGCTTTCGGGTTCGCTCCAGCCTGCTGGGTCGCTCTCGCGTACGCTGCGCATCGATCGTATCGGCGAGGTCGTCGAGCCCGCCTCCCTCCTTGGCTACACATCGGAGCACCAGTGGCGGCAGATCTTGCCGTCCGATCTCGAGCGCTCCACGCAGCGTGTGGGCCAGGCGATCGGCGTGGGGAAGGTCGCTCTTGTTCACGACGAGGATGTCGGCAATCTCCAGGATGCCCGCCTTGACGGCCTGAATCTCGTCTCCGAACCCGGGCGCGCAGACCACGATGGTGATGTCTGCGAGCTCTGCGACCTCGAGCTCCGACTGGCCAGCACCGACAGTCTCGATGACGACTTCGTCCTTTCCTGCGGCGTCCATGAGGTCGATCACGCGCGCGGTGGCGAGCGCGAGCCCGCCCATGTGCCCGCGCGCCGCAATGCTCCGTACGAAGACATCGGGATCGGACGTGTGAGCCGTCATGCGTATGCGGTCACCGAGGATCGCCCCGCCGGAGACGGGACTCGAGGGATCTACGGCAATGATCCCCGCGCTGCGACCCCGCCGTCGCAGCTCTCCCACGTAGGCGCCCACAAGGGTCGACTTGCCGACACCGGGTGCGCCCGTGAAGCCGACGACACGCGCGCGCCCCAGCTTCGGCCGGATCGCCGACAGGAGCTCGGCGGCCTCTGGCTCGTCGTTCTCGACCCACGTGATCGCACGGCCGAGCGCAGCGCGATCGCCGCGCATGACGGCCTCGGCGCAGCTCGCCGCCCGCTTCCCGCCCCGGCTCACCGCCGGATCAACGGCTCGCCGAAACCCAGCTCGTTCCGCTCCTCGAGCCAGCGCTCACGCTCACTCATCATGCCGACCCCTCGAGGTCCGAGTATGCCAGATCCTGCGGCCGGCACAGCGAGCCGGTCAGTCGAACATGAGCACCGTGCGCGTGACCTCGCCGGCTTCCATCGCGCGAAAGGCCTCCTGTACCTCTTCGAGGCGGGCGTGACGGCTCACCATCGAATCGAGGTCGAGCCTCTTTTGGCGATACAGCTCGAGGTAGCGGGGTGCCTCAATGTGAAACTGGTTCGATCCCATGAAGCAGCCGATAATCCGCTTCTCGACGAAGAAGTGGCCGGGCTTCAGCTCGATCTTCTGATCGGACGGAATAGCGCCCACGAGCGTCGCCGTCCCGTGAGAGGCGAGAGAATAGAAGCACTGCTCGGCAAGTCGGGCATTTCCAACGGCCTCGAACGAGTAGTCGACGCCGCCGTTGCTCATCCTCTTGATCGTCCGTACTGGATCCGCGACCGCTGCGTTGACCGTATCCGTCGCTCCGAAGTGGCGCGCCACTTCGAGCTTGGGGTCCAGTAGATCGACGGCGATGATCTGTCGGGCTCCGGCGATACGCGCACCCTGAATGATCGAGATGCCCACTCCACCGGCGCCAAACACTGCTACCGAGGAGCCGGGCTCCACCCGCGCCGTGTTGAGCGCGGCGCCCACGCCGGTGGTGATCGCGCAACCGATCAAGGCCGCCCGATCGAGCGGGATGTCGTCGTCGATCTTGACGACCGCCCGCTCGTGGAGGAGCATCAGCTCCGCGAAGGCGGCTAGGTCAGCGAATTGGTGGATCTCGGACCCGTTCTGCGAGATTCGCGGCGTCTCGTCTGGCCCGCGTCGGCAGGCGCCACGGTTCACGCAGAGATGCCGGCGACCCTGAAGGCACTGGGGGCAGCTAGCGCAGAAAAGCGACGTACAGGCGATCACGGGATCGCCCGGAGCTACGCAGGTTACACGCGCGCCGACCGCCTCGACTATTCCGGCGGGCTCGTGCCCCGGGATGGCGGGGCAGGGTCCCGCGATCGATCCCTGCACGAAATGCAGGTCGCTGTGACAGACGCCGCAGGCGACGGTGCGGACGAGCACCTCCTCCGGTCCAGGATCGGCGACCTCGACCGACTCGATCGACAGGGGCTCCCCGACCTCGCGAAACACTGCGGCCTTGACCTTCATCACGAGAGTCTCCTCTCAGCAGCTGATGGATCCCCGTCAGGATACGCCGAATTCGTCGCTCGACCCAGCGGCGATCGCGACATCGAGCCTCCCGCGAGAGAATGATAGTATCACTCGGATCGAGGAGATCATGAACGTGATCATCGCCAAGCCATTGGAGCCGCAAGCGAATGACCCCAGAGCTTGACCTAAGGCACTCTTCCAATATCCGCGACCCGTACTCACTGTACCGCTGGCTGCGTGAGCACGATCCCATTCACTGGTCCGACAGCCTGCGCGGCTGGCTGATCAGCCGCGATCATGACGTGCGCCACGTATTCCAGAACCCGGAGATATTCGCATCGGACCGCCGGGGCAAGATCCGGGACGGCGCCTTCTCCAACCGTTCCGCGGCTGCCGACGTGTGGGAGGTGATGGGCAAGCAGGTGGCCTACCGAGACCCTCCGGACCACACGCGACTCCGAAGACTTCTCAACAAGGCCTTCGCGACCCGAGAAGTCGAAAGCATGCGCCCGCGTATCGAGGAGCTCGTCAATCACCTGCTCGATGAAGTGGAGGCCAAGGGCGAGCTGGAGTTCGTCAAAGACTTTGCGTTTCCGCTTCCGGCGCACATCATTTCGCGAATGATCGGCGCCTCGACTTTGCGTTTCCGCTTCCGGACGACCTCGACAAGCTCAAGCTGTGGTCCGACGACCTCGGCGCCTACATCGGCGGCTCTCAGGAAAAGTCCCACAACGTCGACCGCGCCAAGCGCGGTCTCGATGGCATGGGGGAGTATTTCGGCGCCCTCTTGCGAGAACGAAAGGCCGACCCGCAAGACGATCTCATGAGTATGCTCATCGCTGCCGAGGACGAGGGCGACGTGTTCAGCGACGAGGAGGTGGTGGCACAGTGCATAACGCTTCTGTTCGGGGGCCACGCGACTACCGCCGACCTGCTTGGTAACGGACTCTTCCACCTACTTCGGAACCCCGCGCAGCACCAGATGCTGCTCGACGACCTGAGCCTGGTGCCAAGCGCGATCGAAGAGTTTCTGCGCTACGAGTCCCCTGTGCCCATCTTCGCCAAGGTCGTGGCTGAGGATGTCCAACTGGGTGGGCGCAGCATCGAAAGGGGTCAGATCGTCTACGTGATCATGGCTTCCGCCAATCGCGACCCGAACCGGTTTGTGGACCCAGACACCTTGGACATACGCCGCGAAAACAACAAGCACCTCGCCTTCGGCCGCGGAATCCACACCTGCCTGGGCGCCCCGCTCGCCAGGCTCGAAGCGGATATCGCGTTCTCGACGCTGTTTCGCCGCTTCGGAAAGCTCACCCTAGTGAGCAATGAGCCCGACTGGCGGCGGCAGATCTACCTGCGCGGGCTCAAAGCACTACCGATACGATTCGGTCCGTTCTCTGCGACGGCTAGTCGCTCAGTATCTGCTTAGATGGAGCGTCTCGAAATCGCCAGCTGATCCGGAACTTGCACGGAGGAGTGACCGTGACATCAAGCCAGCGAACAGATTCCCAGGCGGGCCCAGTCCGAGTGCTCGATGCCGTCATCGTCGGCGCCGGTTTCTCCGGGCTGTACATGCTCTACAGCGCGCGAGACGTGCTCGGCTTGCAAGCGCGCGTCTATGAGGCTGGAGACGGCGTGGGCGGAACCTGGTACTGGCTTAACCGCTACCCGGGTGCTCGCTGCGACTCAGACAGCTACTACTACTCGTACTCGTTCTCCGAGGAGCTCGAGCAGGAGTGGGAGTGGACCAGTAAGTATCCGGAGCAGCCCGAGATCATGCGCTACTTGAACCACGTCGCCGACCGGTTCGATCTGCGCCGTGACATCCAGCTCAGCACCCGAGTGACCGCGGCGACCTTTGACGAGGCCACCGGCCGGTGGGACGTCAGGACCGACAGCGGAGAGCGAATCTCCGCGCAATTCTTCATCAGCGCCGTCGGCTGTCTGTCGGCCGCGAACGTCCCGAAGCTGGCTGGCCTCGATCGCTTCGATGGCGAGCGCTACCACACCGGCGCGTGGCCACACGACGGCGTCGACTTCACCGGTAAGCGGGTCGGGCTAATCGGGACGGGCTCGACCGGAATCCAGGCAACGCCAGTAATCGCCCGGGAAGCCGCCCACCTGACCGTCTTCCAGCGGACCCCGAACTACAGCGTGCCGGCCCGAAACGCTCCGCTCACGCCGGAAGGAACCCGCGAGATCCGCCGACTCTCGCGCGAATCGGTCGCCGGCTTCCCTTTCACGCCCAGCGAGAGACTGACCATGGACGTCTCCGACGAGGAGCGGCAGGCAATCTACGAGGAGCTCTGGGAAGAGGGCGGCTTCAAGTTCATGTGGGGCTCTTTCTCCGACCTGCTCAGCGACAAGGCGGCCAACGACACGCCGGCCGAGTTCATCCGCGGCAAGATCCGCGAGACGGTGAAGGATCCCGCCGTCGCGGAGAAGCTCGTGCCGACCGACCACCCCTACGGCTCAAAGCGGCCCCCGATCGACACTGATTACTTCGAAACTTTCAACCGGGACAACGTCACCCTCGTTGACGTCAGACAAGCGCCGATCGCCGAGATCACCCCAGGGGGTCTCAGGACCGAGGACGGCGAGTACGACCTAGACATCATTGTCTTCGCCACCGGTTTCGACGCCATGACGGGCGCACTGCTGAGGATCGACATCCGCGGCCTGGGTGGCCAGACGCTCGCGGAGAAGTGGGCGGCGGGCCCGCGGATGTACCTCGGCCTGCAGGCCGCCGGCTTCCCGAACCTCTTCACGATCACCGGGCCGGGCAGCCCGTCCGTGCTCAGCAACATGCCGATATCGATCGAGCAGCATGTCGAGTGGATCGCTGACTGCATCTCGTACATGCGCGAGCAGGGCCTCGTGCGCATCGAGGCCACGGTCGATGCCGAAGAGACGTGGGTCGAGCACGTCCGCGAGGTCGCGAACGAGACGCTCTTCCCACTTGCCAACTCGTGGTACCTCGGCGCGAACATCCCCGGTAAAACGAGGGTCTTCATGCCCTACGTCGGCGGCATGGCCGTCTACCAAGAGCGCTGCGACGAGATCGCCGCCAAGGGCTACGAGGGGTTCGTGCTCAAGGCCTGACGTCTCCCTACCAAGCTCGAACGGCCGAGAAGATGGCTTCGCCCATCACGCGAATGCCCTCCGCCATCGGATGGCAGAAGTCCATGTAGAGGTCTGCGCCGCCCGCGTCTCCCATCGCCTCGCGCAGGGAGAGGTAGGGAAGTTTCAGCTCCGCTGCGCGGCGCTCCGCGCGCGTGAGCAGCCGCAGCGCTCCGGGCTGGAAGCGCTCGTGGGCGTACGCGTACTGAGAGGGAACGATCACGACGAGGAACGCGATACTGCGTCGGCTCAGATAGCGGTGCATTCCGGCCAACGCGTCGAACATCACGTCGAACCCCCGATCGAGAACCGCGGCGGTCAGGAAGTAACGATCCGCCTTGATCGCGTAATAATACGTGTCCGAGTCCTCGGCAAAGAGCGGATTTCCGAAGAGCCACATCAGCCAGTTGGCGATTCGCCCCGTCGCCGCGTAGTACGCCTTCGTGCGGTCGAGGCCCGGAATGCGTAGCGGCATCGGTGCCGTGAGGTGGCCGTCGTAGGTGACGATGTAGCGGTAGTTCAGCAGCTCTACAGGTAGACCGTCGTCATCGGTGCCGCGGGTCAGGACGTGGGCTTCGTCCGAGACGTCGTTCAGGAGCTCGATCTCGACGATGACGGCGTCAGGGTGGAGACGAGGGACGTCCGCTCGAACGTGGTGGCCGTAGATTGTCGGGGAGTTCCCCCGCGCCATGGTCAGCACCTCGTGCCGGCGTTGCCCACGCTCGTTGAGCTTCTGCTCGACGATGTGCGCGTACATTCCATCGACAGCCACTCAGTAGCCCGAGCCCACGCGTCTCTGGAGTGTCCTCCAAACGCCGCATGCTCAGGTTGTTAGCTTCCCCGGTTCGCGGGGCGACCATATGTACGTACGGCGAGGCGAACTCAGCGACGATCCGATAGGTGCCATCCGTGCCGTATTCGAGAGAGAGTCAGATCTCCCAGGCGGCGAAGACCAGTACTACGGAGGCCAGAGCGAGCAGCACAGCTTGAGCGAACCGTTTCACAGCTCCTGTGCGGGCCGCGCCGCGCCTCATCGCGAGGGTTGAAGACGAGGGGCTCGGACACCGGCTCCTTCCGATTGAGAGTAGCACGACGGCCGAGAACCGGGGCAGCTCGAACACACCCTTCGCAGACGGGCGTGCCATGATGCGAGTCTGGGAGGACAGCATGCCAGTGATGAGCGATGCCGAGCGCGACGCGTTCCTGATCGAGCCGGGGATCCTGATGCGGATGGCGACCGTCGATTCGGACGGAAGGCCCCTCGTCGTGCCCATCTGGTTCATCCGCCACGGGGATGACATCTGCTTCACTCCTCGGCAAGCCTCGGAGTGGCTTGCGCACGTGCGCGTGAACCCTCAGGTGGCGCTGTGCATAGACGACCAGAACGCGCCCTACCGCAAGGTCGTCGTGCGCGGGGTAGCTCGGATCGTGCACGACGTGGGGGAAGACGATACTTGGCGCGATCTGTATCGGCAGATCGCCAGACGCTACGTTCCGCCCGAGGCCGCCGACCTGTACGTAGACACTACCGATGATCAGCCGCGCGCCCTGCTGGCCGTCTCCTTGGCCGAATCAGACGTCCGCTCCTGGCGGATGCCCGTCGAGGGCGAGGCCTACAAGGGCATCTGGGCCGACCGCTACTACACGCCCGACGCCAAGATACGCAGCTCCCACCGTTCGGAGGACTGACACGCCTGAGATGCAGAACACGGCCGACGCCGTCGGGGCGCCAAGGCTCACGCGGCCCTGGCCCCTGGAGCTCGCTGACTGGCTCCCGGTACCGAGCCTCAGCGTCTCGCTCGCTGTAGGCATCGTGACCGTGACGTGCGTGGTCGCTTCGGGTGCCTAGTTTCCGGAGGACTACTCGCCGCTGTGGAGCTCGTCTCGGCAGATCACCGGGATGGCGCTCACCTACGCGCTGCTTCTGAGCTACATGTCGGGCTTCTTCATCTATACGTCGTGGAAGACACTCGCCTACGTGGAGGAGCTGCGTCCGTCGTTTCTCGGGGCCGAGGCGGATGCGCTGGTGGCCCAACTGAACCGGTTGCGGCCCTCGCGTTACTACCTCGCCACCGCTACCGGGGTCGTCCTCGGCAGCTTCAATATAGATTGGCGCGTCCTTCGCGGCATCGTGAGCCAGCCTCACTGGCCCATAGACCTCTACGTCACGCTAGGGTCGATGCTGATCTGGATCTTCGTCGCCCAGATCATCTACACCCGTGCCCACAACGCTGTTGTGCTGGCACGCCTCGGACGCGAGCACGTAGCCGTGGACCTGTATCGGATCGACTCGTTGAAGCCCTTTGCACGCATCGGGATCCTCGATGTGCTGCTCTCCATGGGCGCCCTCGCGATCACTCCGTTGCAAGCGCTAGACGCAGAGTTCCGGCTCTTCAACTACTCCTTCGGCTTCTCGGTCGGGTTGCCCGCTGCCCTCTTCCTGCTGATCAGCCCGATGTGGGGAGTCCACCAGCGGCTGCGGGAGGAGAAGGCCCGTGAGCTCGCGGAGCTCGGGTCCAGCATTGCCGCCGCGAGACGCGGGCACGCTGCAGATGCGATCATGCATCTGAATGCTCTGCTCGAGCGGCGTGCGTATGTCCAGGCCCTGCACCCCTGGCCCATGGATCTGCGGAGCGCGTCTCGGGTGGGCTTCTACTTTGTCATTCCCCCGCTCGCGTGGATCGGTGCCGCCCTGGTGGAGCTGGCCGTTCAGGCGTTCATCAGCTCGAGCACACAGCTGGGGTAAGGAGGCTCGCAATGGCAGACGTAGAGCGTGAGTTCGTCGCGATCACCTCGCCCACGGCGCGGCAGCACCCCGTCGGTGCTCATCCGTGCCAGGGACTCTGGTCCCGGGCCGCCGGGAGCCGACCCAGCACAGCGTTGATCGCGACGCACTACAACGGGGATATGAGCCAGCACTACCTGGCGCCCTACATGGCCGAGCGAGGCTATGGCTTTCTCGGCTGGAACACGCGCTTCCGCGGTGCCGAGGATGTGTTTCTCCTCGAGCACGCGCTGGTCGACGTTGGGGCGGGCGTGCGGTGGCTGCGCGAGGAGCAGGGCGTGCAGACGGTGGTCCTGCTCGGCAACTCCGGCGGCGGGTCGCTCATGGCAGCCTACCAGTCGCAGGCCACGAAGCCCGGGCTCGAGCCGACGGCGGGCACTACGCTGCCAGACGCGGTGAACGAGCTGCTCCCCGCAGACCTGTTCATCTCCCTGAATGCCCATCCGGGTCGGCCCGAGGTGTACACCGCCTGGCTCGATCCGTCCGTGAGCGACGAGTCCGACCCGCTGGCGACCGACGCTTCCCTCGACATGTACGATGACGCGAACGGTCCGCCCTACACACCCGAGTTCGTGGAGCGCTATCGCGCTGCACAGGGTGAGCGGAATCGCAGGATCACCGCGTGGGTCCGCGCCGAGCTCGAACGCCTGGCGGCGCACGGGTATCGCGACCGGGTCTTCCCGATCTACCGGCTGTGGGCGGATCTGCGCTTCATGGACCCGAGCATCGATCCCTCCGAGCGCCCACCGCGCAGCTGTTACGCGGGAGATCCAAAGCGCGCGAACCGCGGGGCGATGGGGCTGGGGCGTACCAGCACGCTGCGAACCTGGCTATCGATGTGGAGTCTCGAGTACTCCCAGTGTCGGGGTAAGCCCCACTTCGAGAAGCTGGAGATACCTGCGCTCGTCGTGCAGAGCATGGCGGATGCAGGCGTGTTCCCGAGCGACGCGCGCCAGATCTACGAGGCCCTGGGCTCCGCAGACAAGAGCCTCGAGTTCATCAAGGGCGCACACTACCTGGAGACGCCGAAGGACGCGCGCGCGAAGGCCGCGGAGCTCCTCAGCGGCTGGCTGAGCGCGCGAGTATGACCCAAGTCGCGCGCCATCGGCCCCCTGCGCCGGATCTAGCGCTTGGTATTGCCGCTAGATGTCAGTCGAGTCCGTCGTCCTCGATCCATTCTTCAGGGGACGGATCGATGTCGTGGCGCGCGAAGATCGCGTCGATCTCGCCCATGTCCTTTTCCGAGATGGTCCAGTCCAGCGCGCGGACGTTCTCGTCCACCTCCGCAGGCTTCCGACACCCCATGAGCGCAACGCTGATCGTGGGGTGAGACGTGACCCAGCGCAGCGCGAGCTGCGGTAGGCTCTTCCCGTAGGACTCAGCGAGCTTCCTGAGCTCCTCGGCGACGCGGACGTTGCGAACGAAGCGCTCGGGCCCGAAGATCGCGTTCATCAGCTTGATGCTACCCATTTTCCCCTGCCGGGAGCGCCAGTCGTCCTTGGCAAACGCCATTTCCTCCCGGAACGTTCCCGTGAGCAGGCCATACGCGAGAGGGCCGTACGCCATCACGCCGAGCCCGTTTTCGTGACAGTAGGGCAAGATCTCGTGGCCCATGCGCCGATCGAACAGGTTCCAGCAGTACTGCGCGACGTCGACGCGACGCGTCTCCATGGCCTCCTCGATCTGGTGGCAGCGGAAGTTCGAGATGCCCACGAAGCGGGTCTTTCCCTGCTGCACCAGGTCTTCCAGACCGCGCATGGTCTCTTCGAGCGGGGTGCTCCGATCGGGCCAGTGGACGAGGTAGACGTCGACGTAGTCCGTGTTCAGGCTCTGCAAGCTGGCCTCGATCGACTTCATCATGCGCTCGCGTCCCGAATCGCGATAGCCAGGCGCGTCCGGGTAGCCGACGCCAAATTTGGTCACGACGATCACGTCCTTGCGGCGCGCGCCAAGGGCTTTGCCGAGCTCGCGCTCGGACGCGCCGAAGCCGTAGGCCTCGGCCGTGTCAAAGCAGTTGATCCCGACGTCTAGTGCGCGGGCCACCGCACTGCGAAACTCCTCGGCCTCGATCGCGCCATAGCCGCCGCCGATCTCCCAGCAGCCGATGCCGATCGCGGAGACCTGCAGGTCAGTCTGTCCAAAGGACCGGTATTCCATACGTTTAACTCCCTACTCAGAAGATGGCGACGGGATTCACGGGTGAGCCTGTGCCACGCCGGATCTGCAGCGGGGCGACCGTCAGGAAGAACTCCCAGCGTTCCCGCGCCGCGCAGGCTGCGGCCAGCAGATCGAGCCTCAGGTTGTCGAGCAGATGCACCCCCATCGCGACCAGGCAGCACTGATGAATCGGCATCGGCCAGCCCTCTGCAGCGCCGTTCGGGATCGCGTCCGAGACCCCGTCGCAGCCCAGCACCGCGATCCTACGCGCGTGCAGCCAGGGCACGCAGCTGCCATCGAGCCCAGCGAGGCCCTCCGTTGGCGCCCACGTGCCCACGGCCGCGCGCCGGGCGTCACGCCCCGTGCCCACGAGCAGGATGTCTCCTTCTTCCACGCGCACGTGCTGGGCATGCTCGGCGGCTTCGAGCTCTTCGGGGCGGACCCGCTCACCGATCTCGAGCCACTCCACCCCGCGTAGTCGAGGGATGTCGAGCAGCACGCCGCGGCTCGAGATGCCGTCCTTTGCAGCGATGATGCTGTTTCGAAACGCGCCGGTGCTCTTGACCTCGCTGGCGTCGAAGCCGTTGTACATCCTCTTTCTCACGAACACGTGGCAGAGCGCGTCGATGTGCGAGACGGCCATGCCGTGGAAGGCGACGCCGATGTAGTCCATCGCTGCCTCCAAGCCTGGGATCCCCGTACTCGTACACGCATCTCCGGCCACGACCATCATGTGCTGAGCCGGGTTCGGATTGTCGAGAGCCGGCCGGGTCGGAAACTCGAGCGAGCAGCTCACAGACTCTCCGTCCTGCACGAGCGTGGCCCCCATCGCGCGCTTCTTCGGCGTGATGTAATTCAGCGCACCGCGCTCGTCGCTCGCACCCCACTTTCCCCAGTTCTTGACGTCTTCGAAGATCTTCTCGAAGTCGCTCGCGCTCAGATTCTCAGCCATCACTGCCTCCTTCTCGGTTCTGCTCGATCGGGATCATCGGGTCAGGGTCTGCCGGCACGCTGGAGTACAGCTCGAGCTGGTACAGCTGCCTCACGTTGTCCACGGTCATCGCGCGGACCTCTTCTTCGGGCACGTCTCGCATGATCTCGGCCCGCACGTCGCGCGAGCATGGCCAGGTCGAATCGAGGTGCGGATAATCGTTGCCCCACAGCAGTGTGTGCACACCGACGAGCTCGCGCGTCAGGACGCCTGCTCGATCGTCCTCGAGCGTGGCCAAGAACTGTCGCGACCAGTACTCGCTCGGCCGTCGGTCCAGACAGTCCGCAGCCGAGGCGCGGGCGCGGTCGTAGCCCTGGTCCAGGCGGTCGAGCCAGTGCCCGATCCAGCCCGAGTTGAACTCCGTGACGACGAACTTCAGCTCGGGGTAGCGGTGGGCGACGCCCTGACAGATCAGCTCGCTGAGCGTACGCTGAATGGTGTTGGCCGCGCACGCGTAGTCTGCAATAGGATCTCGCTGTCCGACCCGTCGGCGCCCCTCTCGAGGCAGGTAGCTGTTCGTGCCGATGTGAAGGCTCAGCGGAAAGGTGGCTTCCTGAGCCGCCGCCCAGATCGGCTCGTAGGCGGGATCCCGGTACGGACGCTCCGCGGGTGCAGTGCACGGGATGCAGCCCCCGCGGAATCCCAGCCGGATAGCGCGCTCCAGCTCCTCGAGGCCCGCCGCCGGGTCCTGGAGCGGGATCAGCGCCAGGCCGTAGAGCCGGTCCGGTGCTTGGCTGCAGTAGTCCGCCAGCCAGTCGTTGTAGCTCCGGAAGCAGGCGACGAGCAGCTCCAGGTTCTGGAGCCCGAAGACCCCGAAGAACAGGCTCGGATACAGAAGCTCCGCTTTGACGCCGTCCGCCTCCTGGTCCTCCCAGCGATGGTCTGCCTCGCGGATGCCGCGACGCAGACCGGCGTAGCCGCGCTTCAGGATCGCCTGCAGCTTCGGGTCTGAGAAGTCCTCCACCGCGGGCTTGTGGCCCTCCCTTCTTCGCAGCTGGCCGTCGTTCCGCAGGCGAACTCCCGCGATCCCGATCTTGCCCGCGCCAATGCCGCGCATGCCCCGCGACGGGATGATCATGGCGTCGACCTCGCCGTCAACGTTCATGATACGCGGCGCCTCATCCCCGAAGCGTTCGGCGAGGCCGGCGAACACCTCGGGGGCCTCGACGATGTGAGAGTCCGCAGAGATTGCGTAGCCGTCCATCTGACCCTCCACGACTGTTGCGCCACGCCATCGTACAGCGCTCGCGGCCACCGCGTACAATTCCGGCATGCCCGCGCCTCGGAGGCCGCTTCAGCGCCGCGCAAGGTCATCGGCGTGTGGCTAGAAACGGCCAACGGCTCGCGGGCGCTCTGCTACTACCACGACGACCACCGCGGCGATGGCCGGGTATCGCTGTGGTGCCCTGCCCTGCTTGGCCTTCAACAGGAATTGGTTGGTGCCGAACCAGACCGATTCTTCAAGCCGCCGACTAGTGCGGCTGGCCACTTTCGGGATTGGGTGGGGGTGTTCCTCGACACGTCGAAAGTTGATTGGGACGAGATAGCCGCCATCCTCGAAGATGCCTTTCGCACGGTGGCGCCAAAAAAGCTCATCGAACTCGACAACAGCTGATGCTCGAGCTCCGGTCCGGCGTTCATCCCTCGCTCATCGCTGAGATCGAGAAGCCGGTAGGGAGAGAGCATCTGCTCGTGCCTCCGTTGCTACGACCACGTCGCGAAGCCGAGAGCGGTCCCGGTTCGCGCGCGGGTCCGGTAGCCCGGCACATAGTCGATCAGGCGAAAACGTAAGCCCTCACAGGCCCCGGCCACACAAATCCAGTTCTTGATCTCGGAGGTCCCACTCTGGAGCGCAGTCTCGGGCAGGGCACTCAGACCTGCGCCGTCCCCCTTCTCGAAAAGCGCCAGCACCATGCGGTCAAACTCCTCGTCGATCACGAAGTGCGTGAGCCCGCCCGAAGCGAGGATGCCGACGCGCTGATTCTCCCCAAAGGAAGCCACTGCCTCCGCGATGCGGCGACCGAGCTCGAAGCAACGGGCCGCGCGGGGCTGCGTCGGCGGATTGTACGTGTTCAGCATGATCGGCACGACGGGGAGCTCGGAACGCATCAGGCGCCGATGCACGAACTGGAACGCGTGGCCCTCGGGGCGCGGAGTCGGGAGCTCGTTCGACGTCGCGAGGTCGAAGTGGCGGTCCATCAAAAAAGTCGATCAGATACTCGGCCAGCTCGACCGCCACCGGATAGTCCCGGTCCCGCTCGGGCTCGTAGTAGCGGAGGATCGCCTCCCTGTAGCCTTCGGGCAGCTGCGCATCCGCCGGAAACGTCCTGTTGGGGATGGTAGGCCCGTAGTAGATCAGCATGCCCGGCCGGTTGCTGGCCAGCACGTGCTCGTTCTGGTCGTCTCCTACGACGATGAGCGCGTCGAGCCGGGCACGCTCGACCGCGGCCGCGAGCTCGTCGATGGCCTGCTGTGCTCGCTCGCTCTTCTCCTCCATCACGTGCGGCGTGAGCTGGGCGTCGATCCACGGCGGAGCGGCAGCTACAAGCTCCTCGAAGGTGTGCCTGTGGCCCTCCATGTCGAAGAGCCACGGGTTCCCGGGATCGGCCCCAGCGCCGATCGAGCGCCAACCCTCGGGGCCCGTGTTGAGCATCGGGGAGTGCGAGCTGCCGAATCCCATCACCAGCTGCGCCACGTGCTACTCCGAACGAATCGTTGGTCCAGCCTCGCAAGAGGCCCGGCTACCGTCAACCGGTGGGTCGGACGAGAAGGGTCTGGAGCGCTGCCCACGCGGGACGCGGAAGACCACCACTGTTCTCCAACCCTCTGATAGACTGCTCGTGCCCCGAGGCGGGGCATCGTGAGTCGAACCGTGTTGAAGCGTCCTCCCCACGCGGTCGCGCTTGCGTTTGGGCTCTTCGTGGCGGGCTGCCAGAGTCTGGAGACCGCGGAGCAGCTGTATGCGAGCGGCGACTATCAGAGCGCGCGAGCGGTCTACGAACGTCTAGCGCAGCGCGACCCTCAGGCGCAGTACAGGTTGGGGACGCTCCACGAGTTCGGGCGGGGTCAGGCCGCGAGCCCGCAAGCCGCCGCGCGCTGGTACCGACAGGCGGCAGATGCCGGTCACCGAGAGGCGCAGTTCCGGCTCGGCTTGCTGTACGAGACGGGTCGCGGTGGCAACGAGGATCCCGTCGAGGCGGAGCAATCGTTCCGCAGGGCGGCCAATCAAGACCACGCCGCCGCCTCGAATCACCTGGGGCAGCTTCGGCTCGACGCGGGCGACGAAGCCGAAGCCGTCCGCTGGTTTCGCAAGTCCGCCGATCTCGCCGACGCGGGGGGCCAGACGAACCTCGGCCTGATGTTCTCGGAAGGACGAGGGGTTCCGCAGGACCACGCCCGCGCCCTCCACTGGTATCGGGCCGCTGCAAGCCAGTCCGGGGCGCCGGAGGCGCAGCTCGCTCGGGCCGAGCTCCTCGCTGGCGAAGCCTACGAGCAGGGCAAGGGTACGTCTCGCAACCCGGCTCAGGCGGCGGGGTTCTACCGGCTTGCAGCCGAGCGCGGCCTTGGCCCGGCTCAGGTCCGGCTTGCGCGGCTGCTGGAAGCGGGGCGAGGAGTCGACCAGGACGACGCGGCGGCCTTTGCCTGGTACGAGCGAGCCGCCGCGGAAGGAGAGCCAGACGGGCAAGTCGGGAAAGGACGGCTGCTAGCGGCAGGGCGAGGCACGCACGAGGACGATCTGGAAGCGGTTCGCATGTTCGAGGCCGCGCGCACTCAGGGGAGTGGCAGCGCCCACAAAGAGCTCGCCTGGATGTACGAGACCGGACAGGGCGTAGCGGCCGACCATTCGGTCGCCTTCGATCAGTACGAGAAGGCCGTTGCCCTCGGAGAGACGACGGCCATAGCGCCTCTGGGCCGCATGTATGAGCGCGGGCTCGGCACGGAGCAGAGCTTCGAGAAGGCTCTCGAGCTCTACCTGCGCGCGGACCGGGAGATCAGTTCGGCCGAGGCGCAGACGCGGCTGGGTTACATGCACACCGCGGGCAACGGCGTTCGCAAGAGCGCCCGCGAGGCCGCGCGCTACTTTCGCAAGGCCGCGGAGCGAGGCGAGTCGGCTGCGCAGTACGAGCTGGGCTCGTTTTACGAGCGGGGCTACGGGGTCCCGCGCAACGATGAGGATGCGGCGGCGTGGTACCGCAAGGCGTCGGAGCAAGGGCACTTCGCCGCGCAGAACGGGCTGGCACGCATGTACGAGGCGGGTCGCGGCGTCGTACAGAACGACGCCCTGGCCCTGAGCTGGCACCTTCCTGCGGCCGAGGGCGGGTACGACGAGTCTGCGAACGCACTAGGCCTGATGTATGCCGATGGTCGTGGTGCACCGCAGAACGACGAGACCGCGGCGCGCTGGTTCAGGCGGGCCGCCGACCGGGGGAACGCCCGCGCCCTGAACAACCTGGGGAACATGTACGCCAGTGGGCGCGGGGTTCCCAGGAACGATTCGCTGGCCGTATCGTCGTACCGAGAGGCTGCCGCACTCGGTCACCCCGACGCGCAGTACAACCTGGCGTCGATGATCACGCTGGCCCGAGGCGTGCGTCCGCAGCATCGCCTGGCCCTTCGCTGGTACCAGAAGGCGGCCGAGGCCGGAAACGCCGAGGCCCAGTACCGGCTCGGCTCGCTCTATGAGTCCGGAACGGGCGGCGCCGTGCAGAACCACGTGAAGGCGGCGTATTGGTACAGGGAGGCCGCAAAGCAGGATCACCCGCAGGCAGAGGCCGCACGAGGGTTCCTCTACGAACAGGGCCTCGGTGTCGAGCAGAGCGATGCCGACGCTGCATACTGGTACGAGAAGGGCGCCCAGCTGGGCGATTCCTGGGCCCAGGCGCGTCTTGGCGCCCTGTACACCTCGGGTCGGGGCGTCGAGCAGAGCGAGGCACTTGCGGTCGCGTGGTTCTCGAAGGCAGCCGAGCAGGGGGAGATCGAAGCGCAGTTCCGGCTCGGCTACGCCCTGCGCTACGGCCGCGGGATCGGGCGCGATTCCGAGGCTGCGTTTGTGTGGCTGAATCGGGCCGCTTCACAGGGCCACGGACAGGCGCAGCCGGAGCTTGGCTTCATGTACGAGAACGGCGTGGGCGTCGAGCGCGATGTAGGCAAGGCTGCCGAGCTCTACGCCGCGGCCGATCTACAGGGGATCGAGGAGGGGACGAGAAGGCTGCGCGAGCTCCAGAACACGGCCGGCGGCGGTGACCAGACCTTGGTCTGGAGGATCCAGCAGGGACTGGCGCGGATGGGCTACGACGTCGGAAGGGCGACCGGCGTGCTCAACGATCGAACGGTCATCGCGATGAGTGAGTTCCAGGCGGCCATCGGCACGGAACCAACGGGACAGCCCAACGAGCGTTTGCTCGACGAGGTCCAGAGCAGGCTCAGCCTCCAGAACACGATCAACCCGCCGCCGTCGGACCTGGACATCGACTTCGGGAACTACTACGCGTTCATCATCGGAAACAACGACTACGAGCACCTCCCTGACCTGCGGACGGCTCGGACGGATGCACGCGAGATCGCGACCATTCTCTCCGAAAAGTACGGCTTCCGAGTCAAGGTCAAGACCGACGCGAATCGCGACGAAATCCTGGACGAGATGATGAACTACCGCAAGATGCTCACCGAACGCGACAACCTGCTCATCTATTACGCAGGCCACGGCTGGCTCGATGAGGAGAACCAGCGCGGTTACTGGCTCCCGGTCGACGCGCGGAGCGACTACAACGCCGACTGGGTGCCCAACTCCGACGTGACGGATGCGCTGAAGGCGATGTCGGCGAGGCACATCCTCATCGTCGCCGACTCCTGCTACGCGGGGACGCTCACGCGCAGTGTCGAGCCGCGCCTCGGAGGCCTCGACAGTCCCGGCTGGTATCGGCCCATAGCAATCAAGGTGTCTCGCAACGTGCTCACCTCGGGAGGGCTCGAGCCGGTCGCCGATGGAGGAGGGGGCCAGCACTCGGTCTTCGCCAAGGCCCTGCTGGACGTCTTGCGGCGCTTCGTCGAGAGCTCCGAGATCCTCGACGGCCACTCCCTCTTCGACGAGGTTCGAAAGCGCGTCCTCGCGCGAACCGACGACCAGGTGCCGCTGTACACGCTGATCCCCGGAACGGGGCACGAGGGCGGCGACTTCTTGTTCGTCCCCCGGCACTGACCACTGCCCGCAGGCTGAGCCCTCTGCGCCCGAGCGTGCATGATAAGGCGAAAAGGAGAGCAGCATGGCAGACGAGACGGTTCTGTACGAGGAGCGGGACTCGCTCGGCATCATCACACTCAACCGACCAGAGAAGCTGAACACACTGAACGAGTCGGTCATCGCGGGTATGGCCGACGCCGTGGATCGCGCAACGGCCTCCGCGCAGGTGCGCTCGATCATCCTGCGCGGCGCGGGGCGCGCGTTTACCGGAGGCTACGACCTGACGCCGGGACCGGCGGGGCCACGCTTCACGAGTCTCTACGGGGCTCCCCGCGTGGATGCACGCGAGGGCGCCTGGGATCCCGTGCGCGACTACCAGCTCATGGCGCGCAATGCGAAGCGCTTCATGAAGCTGTGGGAGTGTCCCAAGCCGGTCATCGGACAGCTCCACGGTTGGGCGATCGGAGGCGGCACCGACCTGATCCTGTGCGCTGACCTCATCTTCATGGCCGATGACGCGCACATTGGATACGCGCCCTCCCGCATCTACGGCACGCCTACGACCATGCTCTGGGTCTATCGGATCGGACTCGAGCACGCGAAGCAGTTCCTGCTATCGGGGGACGCCATCGATGCGGCCACGGCCCATCGGATCGGCCTCGTCTCCCAGGTGTTCCCGCCTGAGCGCCTAGCCGAGGAAACGGAGGCCTATGCCATGCGCTTCCGGCACATCCCGGCCAACCAGCTGGCTCTCAACAAGCTCTTGATCAACCAGGCCTTCGAGAACATGGGGCTGCGCAGCACCCAGATGCTCGGGACCTTCTTCGACGGGATGGCGCGCCATACGGAGGAGGCGCTGCGTTGGGCCGAGAGCTTCGAGACGGACGGCTTCCGCGAGACGATCCGTCGGCGCGACGCGCCGTTCGAGGACTACGGCGAGCGCAAGCGCTGAACGGCTGCACGGGCGTCGTGTGGATGCGACACTGCAGCTTGCGTATTGCATAGCAATCGGCCCGGCGAGTGGTACTTTCGCGCCATGAAACGTCTACTCGTTCTTGCCGGAGCCCTGTTCACGCTCTCGTGCAGCATCTCGCCAGTCGTCACGGCTCCCGACAACTCGGATCCCCGTTACGAGAGCTGCCGGAGCGCAGCCCGAGACTACTGCAAGCACGCCCTCGACACGCCCGAGAGCCAGATGAGAGCCTGCGTTGCGAAGAGCGCGTTCGAGTGCACCAGCGGGGGTGCGTCCTAGCTGGCGCCCTGACCCGCGCCTCCCTCACATTCGGCCAGCTGCTGGAACAGGGTCCGAGCCAGCTCGATGCGGCTGATGCCCAAAGGGGCCACCTTCATGTCGAGGCGGGCACTTTCGAGATCGAAGTCGGCCCTGCGGAGGTCGCTCTTAGACAGGCCGTTGGCCTCGAGATAGTCGCAGAGAGCCTCATCTGACAAATCGAAGCGCCTGGCCACCGCCGCATGCTCCTGACGGGCGTAGCCCTCCGTCTCCGTGATCCCGAGCAGTGCGCAGAACACGCTGAACGGGCTCAGCTCGAGCAGCTCGGGGACGCTCTCGCCATCAGACCTGGCCTCAGGAGCATCGCTCGTGCGACCCGAGCTCCTGTCGCGGGGCGCTGCCCCTCTCGAACGAGAGCGGCCTCGCCTGCGCTGTCGTCGCGGTTTGTCCACTAGCAGGCTGCGGAGAAAGTGACTGGGTTGGGCGGGACGCCTCTGACGGGAGGCGTGCCGAGCAGGGAGAGGGATCGCCGTTCCCGGTACGAACCGGTTCGGTGTCGCACGGGTAGATCTTGCGGGATCATGAGCTATGTCGCCTCCAACAGGTTGCGGATACGGACCAGGTTGTAGGCCGCAGCAGTGAAGGTGAAGACCCAGCCGACCCGATCCGTGCCCCGGTGCCGGGTCTTGCGCATCAAGCCCACCGTCTTCATCCAGCCAAACACCTCCTCCACCCGTTTGCGGAAGCGCTGGCTCACCTCGTAGCCCGGGTGTCCTGTGGTCCTTCGATCGATCGCGCTTCGGCGGTTCGTCGTGTTCTGTGCCACGTGCGGGGTAACGCTCCAGGCCCGAAGCGCCTGCACAAAGCTCTTGGCGTCGTAGCCCTTGTCTCCAGCCAGGGTGATCCGGCGAGCGCCCCCCAGACCCAGCACCATCTCGAGAGCCGCTTCGCGCTCCGCATACCCCGACGCCTGAGTGAGCTTCGCCGCCACCACCAGGCCGTTGCGGTTCTCCGTCACGACGTGTCCCTGATACGCGAGCCGCGCGCCCTGGCCCCTCATCCCCGCCAGTCGGGCGTCCGGATCCGTCCTCGACGCATGCGTCTGGTTGCTCCGCTTCTCGCCCCGGAAGTTGACCGTCGGGTTGCCCGGGTCGTCATCGTCCCTGCGCTTCTCGTCCTTGCGCACGAAGCTCTTCTGGCTCGCCCACGCCTCGATCAGCGTCCCGTCCACCGTGAAGTGCTCCGATGACACCAACCCCTCCGACTCCGCCTGCGCCAGCACCGCCTCGAAGAAATGCTGAGCGATCTCGCCCTTCAGCAGCCGTTCCCGATTCTTGGTGAACACCGTCGCGCTGAACACCTCATCGTCCAGCTCCAGGCCCACGAACCAGCGGTAGAGCAGGTTGTAGTCGATCTGCTCGATCAGCTGGCGCTCGCTCCGGATCGTGTACAGCACCTGCAACAGCAGCGCCCGCAACAGCTGCTCCGGCGGGACCGACGGTCGGCCGACCCCTTTGGCGTAGATACCATCGAAGCGTCGCGACAGCTGCTCCAGCGCCGCGTCCACCAGTCGCCGGATCGCTCGAAGCGGATGGTCCTCGGGAATCCGGGACTCCAGCGATACGTAGCTGAAGATCCCACCCTGGAGCGTCTGCGGTCCTCTCACATCTCCCCCTTGGGGCTTCCCTCAAAGGTACCCTTCGATGAGGAGTTTTTCAGCAGCCTGCTAGGCCTCTTGGACTCGTTAGGGGGGCTCCGGGGGAGCAGGTCTTCTCATCGACCAGTTCGGAGCTTTGCTGGATGCAAAAGCCCAGCTCAGCTCCTGCGGTCGAGCTCCACGGCATAGCGCAGATCAGCCAGGAACTCGGGGAACGCCGCGATCACCCGATGCCAGTTCGGAATCAGGGGCCTGCGCATAGGATCTCGCACGAACGCGAGGCCCGCCGCGCGGAGCCCGGTCGTGAAGGTCTCGACCATGAGCTCCTCGTAGTGCTGATCGAAGTGCAGCCCGTTGATCATGGCCTCGTCCGAATAGGCGGACACGGTGTCCTGCGCGTGCCGCAGATAGGCGGCGCCAAGGGTGTTCAGGAAGCCAGCGTCGAACTGCACTCCCCTGCTCGCGAGGTTCTGAAACAGAGATGTGGCGATGTCTATCACCATCCTGTGTAGTCCGCGAGAAGGGTCGTCCGGTGACAGCTCCTGGTGTTTGTGGTCGTAGTTGTCGCAGAGCTCCACCTGACAGATGCGCTGCGGCGACGCGTTGCGAAGAACCTCGGCCATCAGGCCGACCTCCAGCCCCCAGTCGCTGGGTATTCGGATCTGGCGAGCGAGGTCGACCTTGAGCGCGAACTCCCCGGCCAGGGGGTAACGAAAGCTGTCGATGAACTCGAGCAGCGGCAGCGATCCGAGCGTCTGCTTCAAGGAACGAACGAGGGGCGTCACGAAAAGTCGCGTCACCCGGCCGTGCAACCGGTCCGTCGCGCGCCCGTAATAGCCCTTACAGTAATCGTAATCGAGGTTCGGGTGAACGACGGGAAAGCAGAGCCTTGCCAGAAACTCTGCGTCATAGGTTGCAACATCGCAGTCATGAAAAGCCAGCGCATGCGCCGACCCAAAGGAGAGCGCGTACCCGGCCCCGATCCAAACTGCCCGACCCTTGCCGTCGGGTCCCGGCGCGAGCCCTTTCTCTCGCAGGCGTTCGAAAAGCTCTCCGACCGTCGGACCCGCTCCCCAGATGCACACCGCTTCCGGAACGGATCGAAAGAACTTCCGCACGTCGTGAAAGCCCGCGGCATCGCAGTTGCCGGAAACGCTGACGACGACCTGGTGCAGATAGGAGACGCGACGCAGCACCTCGACGATACCCGCAAGCGCCGGATCTTCGATCTCCGTGTGCAGACAGGGCAGAACGAGGGCAATGGGCCGTTCGCGCGAGAAGTGCTTGAGCTCCAGCTCGAGGCGTTCCAGCGCGGGACCGCCAAGCCGGTGGAGCGTCGTGATGAGTCCAGTCTGATGAAAATCGCTCACGCCGGCAGCAGCTTAGCGGTTGCAGGGGGGAATGACTACGATGCCCTCGACGGCAGCTGGGGGGACGTCTGCAATGCCCACGCGCAAGATCGGACTGGCACTGGGAGCGGGCGGCGCGCGCGGCTTCGCTCACATCGGCGTGCTGCGCGGGCTTGCCGAAGCACAGGTTCCCGTCGACGCTATCGCCGGCTGCAGCATCGGCGCCCTGATCGGGGCCGTCTACGCGGCGGGCCAGCTCGAGAACTTCGAGCGCCAGGTGCTCAACCTGGATTGGTCGGACCTCGTGCGAATCTTCGACCCGGTCTGGCCGCGCTCGGGACTGATCTCCGGCGAGCGCGCGATCGAGTGGCTGCAGGGGCTCATCGGCGATTGGAGGATCGAGGACCTGGCCATTCCCTTCGTGGCGGTGAGCGTCGACCTCATCACGGGAGAGGAAGTCCTGATCCACGAGGGGCGGGTCACGGACGCGATCCGGGCGAGCATCTCGATTCCCGGCATCTTCGTCCCGCACCGCGCGGGCCGGCGTCTGCTCGTCGACGGGGCTCTGCGCAATCCAGTCCCGATCTCGGCTCTCTCCACTCTCGACGTGGACATGAGCATCGCGGTGAACCTGCACGGGCAGCCGGTACGCGAGCTGTCGCGACCCTCCGCCCGCAGCTCCTGGACGGCGCGGACCGGCGTCGGACAGCGAGCCGGAGAGATGATCGAGCGCGGCCTGGCCCGCTTTCGCCGTCGCGGGAAGACGACCGCGAAGACCGAAGAGAGCGGGCCCAATCTCTTCGAGATCTTGACCGCATCCATGACAGTCGTAGAGCACGAGCTCGCCGTGCACCGCCTGGCGCGGGAGCCTGCCGACGTGGTGATCGAGCCCGACGTACACTCGATCCGTTCGCTCGAGTTCCAGAAGGCGCGCAAGGCGATTCAGGCCGGGCTGCGCCAGACCAGAGAGCAGACCGACGAGATTCGGGCCGCGGCCAAGAAGCGGCGCGCCTGGCGCACCCGGACCGAGACGCTCTCCTGAGCGGGAGTCGAGCTACGCGACCTCGTGCGGCTCGGGAAGGACGTCGCGGAGCAGCTCCTGGGTCTCCGGGTCGACATCGATGAACGTGAGCGCGACCTCCTGTGAGAAGGCGTCGAGCTCGGTCACCCGGACGAGCGTCCCCACCACACTGACCGTCCTGTCGTTCAGGTTCAGCTGCACGCGCACGGTCTCGCCTGGATCGAGTTCGAGACCCACGCACTGGAAGCGCACACCGGCCATCGAGAGATCCAGGGCATGAGCCAGCCCCCGTGGTTTGGAGATGCGCTCGATCGACACGACCGACTCCGGTCATCACACGCGGATACTTCCGGCGATCGAAGCTCTGATCCGTCTTCACGAGAGTGCCTTCCGGCACCTTTCTTCGGGCGGATCGCAGCGGCGACTTTAGTGGCGGAAGGGGCTCCTATGCCTAGAAGAGACGGAGCTGGCGACCGTCACCCTCGCGGCTGCCCGTGCGAAGGTTCGAGACCTGCAAGCGCAGGCGGCGCACATGCCGCGCTCCCGCCTGCGTGCGCGCGAGCAGCTGAAGGGCCGCCTCGCCGATTTCGGTCTGCCCATCGACCGATACGTCGAAGGTCTGCGTGCGCGTCACCTGGGTCCCGTCGACGTAGGACAGTCCCAGTGTCACGGTTCGAGCGGCACGCTGTTCGCGTGCCAGCATTTTCTCGAGCTGACCGGCGAGCTCGAGCAGCTCGTCGCCAAGCGCGCGCAGGTCCAGCGTCGCCTCGGAGAGCGTGCGCTCTTGCGACAGGGACTTTGCAGGCGGTCTTGGGCGCAGCGGCGCGACATCCTCGCCGAGCGCCAGCGAGCGAAACGTAGCCG
This sequence comes from Myxococcota bacterium, assembly GCA_965226855.1. Taxonomy (GTDB): domain Bacteria; phylum Myxococcota_A; class UBA9160; order SZUA-336; family SZUA-336; genus JAUXJB01. The sequence continues at coordinate 135,794 of CBDDEE010000022.1, forward strand.
CGTTGCGCCCCGCCAGCCCTTCGAGCTCGTCCAGTGGGATGCGCTGAAGATCACCGATCGAGTCGAGGCCGCTCGCAGCGAGCTTCTTTGCCGTCGCCGGACCCAGGCCCCAGATCTCGGTCAGTGGGAACCGACCGAGAAAGCCGAGCGCCTCCTCACGCTTGACCTCGCGGATGCCCCCGGGACCAGGGTGCCGGGCGCCGAGATACGCGACGAAGCGCGTCGGGCCGATGCCCGCAACGGAGTTCAGGGCAAGCTCCGCCTGCACGTGCACGCAGAGCTCAGCGGCCAGCGGCAGCGCTTCCGTCTGCGCGGGCACCTCGAGAAACGTCCCGTCAACGCCAAACTCCTCGATCCGATCGGTGGTCGCGCGTAACAGCGCGCGCGTCTCCGCCGCCACGGCGCGGTAGCGCTTGAGTCGGGTGCGCCGGAAGGTGGCCTCGGGACAGCGTTCAAGCGCTTCTCGCGCCTCCATGCCCTCCACGACGCCGCGTTTGCGCGCTTCGGCGCTGACTCCGGTCACACTGCCGCGTTTGCGCGGGTCCCCACCCACCACGACTGGGCGGCCGCGCAGCTCGTGATTGTCCGCCTGCTCTACCGCTGCGTAGAAGCCGGGGATGTAGATGAAGATGATCATTTGCGCGGCCTACTCTCGAGGCAGACGCAGCTCCCAGGATCCGACTCGATGATAAGCGACGTCGCTGTCGTGCATCCAGAGTGTCTGGGGACTGCCCGCGAGCCAGGCACCAAGCCCGTTGTCGTAGTGCTTGCTCCCGGAATGGCCGGACTGCCCCCCGGCCAGGCCGAACTGCGCATGACCCAGATCCGCCAGATCGACCGCGTAGCGCAGCCCGGGTCCCACGTAGGCGCCTCTCCGCAGAAGCGCGCCGTGGTACATCGTCCAGATCGAATCGGGATCGCCACCGACGGGATGCGGACCCCTACCAAGGGTTCGACCCAGCCAACGGACGCGCCCCTGGCCGAGTTGCTCGAAGGCATGGCGCAGGCGCAGCTGATGGAGCGTCCCCCAATGCCAGCGGCCCGGATTCGTGCCAACCTCGGCCTGCAAGAGGCGCCAGGTCCTCGCCAGGGCCGACTCCACGACGTCGGGCGTGGCCTCTGGCCGTGCCCGGTCCAGAAAGCGCTCCAGCACGACACCCGGCAAGGGCTCAGAGGCGGCCAGGATCTCGTCGCCCCAGTCCGGGCCGAGACGCAGGTTGAGCAGCTCGCGGGTCAGCTCGCGACGGAAGGCGTGATACACGAGGGCTCCGCGCGAGCCCGCATCCGTTCGACCGTCCCAATCGCGCAGGATCGTCTGCAGGGTGACGGCATTTGCGGACTTCAACTCGACACCATCGAAGAGCTCGCGGACGGCGTGTCGTCCGCGTCCCGACTCCTGCTCTCGCTGGAGTGTGAGCACGCCGGCTAGATCGAGCGGTGGACTCTCGACGAGACGGGTGCGCAGGCGAGCGGCGGCACCCGGGCTACTCCACAGCCAGCTCACTCGTCGTCTGTAACCGAGCTCTTCCGGATGCGTGGAGGCTATGAGCCAGGGTCGTGTCGAGCTGTGATCGGAGGGCAGCTTCTCGAAGGGGATGAAGCCGCGCCAGTCGTAGTAGCGGGACCCACCAATTACGGGGAGGAGCGTGGTCTGGACCACACGAATCGGCAGGTTACCTGCGACCTGCCTTCCGATCTGCTTCGCGTCCGCATACAGAAATGTGGCCACCGGGCCGGGGTAGCGCTCCAGCGCGCGACGAAAGCCGGTCCAGCTGCCAGAGCGCTGGAGCAAGAGGAGCGCTTCGACTCCGCTGCGCGGACCGCTGCCAGCCCAGCGCAGGGCCAGGGCGCGCGCGTTCGGATCGCCGGGGAGCAGCGCTCCGAGCAGGGGCCCGTTCCGCGTCGACTGAATCTCGACCACTTCGTCAGGTGCCCCCGAAACGCGGATGGTCTCGACGCGGCTTTCCGCAGCAAGCCAGCGGCCGTTCAGCTCGTAGCGGGGCGGCGCCTCAGGATGCAGGGTCTCCTTCACGAGCTCGGTTACGCTCGCATGTGTCGCGACCTGTCCCCAGGCGAGCGTGCCATTCGTGCCCGTCCAAAATACGGGGATGCCGGGCCAGGTCGCTCCGGACAGCTCGAGCTTCGGCGTATCCAGGTGCGCCATGTAGAAGAGCGCTGGGAGCCCGAGCTCCACGTGGGAGTCGTTTGCCAGCAGCGGAGCGCCGGTGGCCGAACGTGCCGCGCCAACGACGAAACCGAGGCTTCCCACGCGGCCTCGAAGACCGACGCTGCGGGCCAGCGCGTCCACCGTCCTTCCCAGCTCGAGCAGCGTAGCCAGGGTGTCGTGAGCGCCATCGCTCGGCCGGACCGGGAAGAAGTCGCTCGACGCGACGCCCCCGAAGGTTCGTACGAGCCTGTCCAGCAAGAGGCTAGCGCCGAGCGATCGGCTCACGAGCCAAGCGCGCAGCCGCACGATCGCCAGCGTATCCTGCGGCTTCCAGCGCTCGGGATCGCGTCCGAGCCAGCGGAGCTCGAGTGGCGCCCGTATTCGGCCCGCGTCGACCTCTTCGAACCACCGGTTCACGCCGTCGCTGTAGGCACCCAGAAGCGCGCGGACCTCCTGACTCACGCCGAGCCACTCTGCGTCCGCGGCAGCACCGAACGCGAGCGTGCGCGCCAGGCGGTCCGGGTCGAGCGCCGGAGGACCGAAGAGCTCCGAAAGACGACCCCTCGCCGACCTGCGCAGCAGCTCCATCTGCCACAGCCGGTCCTACGCGTGCGCAAACCCGAGTCCCAGGTACGCGTCATGCGGATCCTCTGCCCGGATGTGAACGACCCCGAGGCGATCCCGGATGATCTCCACATGGGCGTGCAAGCCAGCTACGCTGAGCCGACCCTGCGCAGGTGGGCTCCCGTCCTGTGTGGCCCACGCGAGGGCGGCGCCCAGAAGCCCGAGCGCGACGACGCTGCCCAGTGTCCCCCAGATCAGAAGTCCGGGGCGGGCTCGTAGTGTCTGCGCGAGACTCACGTCGCCGCGGGATCAGGCCTCTCGCCCTCGAGCACGACCTGGGCGATGGCGTGCGAGCGAGTCAGCGAGGCGGCAACGAGGACCCTTCGGAACCCGCGCCGCCTTGCGAGCTCCAGCGCTCGCCCCGACAGGCGCAGCTCCAACCCGTTCTCGGTTTCGAGCGTCTCGAAGTCACACCAGCCGACTCCGCGCCTCCACCCCGTCCCGATCGCCTTCATGCCCGCTTCCTTGACGGCAAAGCGCAGAGCAAAGTGTGGTGTGGGGCGGCCACGCCGCCGGCAGTCTCGCTGCTCGAGCGGGGTGAACAGGCGATCGCAGAGGCGCGCACCGCGGCGCTCGAGGGCCAGCTGGAGTCGCGCGATCTCGAGCACGTCGATGCCTGAGCCCACAATCACCGCTGTCCGACTCTAGCATACGCGGCGCTTCGCCGCGCATCGCTTCTTTCACCTAAACCACTGGATTCAGAGGAGTTTCCGAGGTTTGACGGGGTCAAGGCACCTAGCTATGCTGCGCGCCCAGAGGAGGGCGCATGGCGACAAAGGTCGGGATCAATGGCTTTGGCAGAATCGGTCGCTGCGTACTGCGCAGCGCTCTGGCCAGCAGTTCGTCGCTCGACTTCGTCGCCGTAAACGATCTCACCGACGCGAAGACCCTGGCGCACCTGCTCAAATACGACTCGGTCCACGGCGGGCTGGGGACGGAGGTCGAGGCTCGGGATGGGAGGATCCGGGTGGGAGACCGCGAACTCCGCGTGCTCGCCGAGCGGGATCCCGAAAGTCTGCCCTGGGGCGAGCTTGGGGTCGACGTGGTGATCGAGTCCACAGGCCTGTTCACCGAGCGCAGCGCCGCTGCCAAGCACCTGAAGGCAGGCGCGAAGAAGGTGATCATCAGCGCTCCCGCGGTGGATCCCGACGTAACCATCGCGCTCGGCGTGAACGACGAGATGTACGAGCCGGACCAGCATCACGTGATCTCGAACGCATCGTGCACGACGAACTGTCTTGCCCCAATCGCCAAGGTGCTGCTCAAGGAGTTCGGGCTCACGCGCGGCTGGATGACGACCACGCACGCTTACACGAACGATCAGCGCATCCTCGACTTACCTCACTCCGACCTGCGACGTGCGCGAGCGGCGGCGCTCTCGCTGATTCCCACATCGACCGGCGCCGCCCGGGCGGTGGGGCTTGTGCTCCCGGAAGTGGCAGGAAAGCTCGACGGAATCGCGATCCGCGTGCCCACTTCCGACGTCTCGGTCGTCGACCTGGTGGCCGAGGTGGAGCGAGAGGCGACGGGAAACCAGATCAACGAGGCGTTTCGCAAAGCTGCCGAGGGACCAATGAAGGGCGTGCTCTCCGTCTGCGACGAACCCCTCGTATCGATCGACTTCCTGGGCAACCCGCACTCCTCCATCGTGGATGCGCCCAATACCAAGGTGCTCGGCGGCAATCTCGTCAAGGTGCTTGCCTGGTACGACAACGAGTGGGGGTACGCGAGTCGTCTGGTCGACGTCGCCGAGATGATCGCCTCCAAGCTGTGACCCTCGCGGCCCGGTCCGTCACGGACCTGCCGCTCGCGGGACGGCGCGTGTTCCTGCGAGCGGATCTGAACGTTCCACTGCGCAACGGCTCCATCGCCGACGACACGCGCATCGGCGCCTCGCTGCCGACCCTGGAGTACCTGCGCAAGCAGGGTGCTCGCGTGGTGCTCGCCTCCCACCTCGGACGTCCTCGGGGCCGGCCGGATCCAGCGCTCTCGCTGCGTCCGGTCGCGGAGGTCATGGGGCTCCCGCTCGCTCCAGACTGTGTCGGGAGCGAGGTGGAGCGCCTGGTGAGGTCGCTCGCGAACGGAGAGGCCGTGCTGCTCGAGAACTTGCGTTTCCACGCTGGCGAGACCACGAACGATCCGGAGTTCGTCACAGCACTTGCAACGCTCACAGACGTCTACGTGAACGACGCCTTCGGGACTGCACATCGTGCGCACGCGAGTACCGAGGGCCTTCCGCGCGCAATTGCGTGGCGAGCGGCCGGCTTCTTGCTAGCGCGCGAGATCGAGGCCCTGTCGCGCGTGCGCGACGAACCGGAGCGACCCTACGTCTGCATCCTGGGCGGGGCGAAGGTGTCCGACAAGCTGAGGGTGCTCGATGCACTCTGTCGACGAGCGGACTTGGTCGTGATTGGCGGGGCGATGGCGTTCACGTTCCTGCTAGCGAAGGGCGAGCCCGTGGGCCGTTCGCTCGTAGAGCTGGATCAGCTGCAGACCGCGCAGAGGCTGCTGGACACCGACGTAGAGATCCTGCTCCCGGTCGACCATGTCGTGGCCGCTTCGCCCGACGACGCCGCCAGCGCTGCGACGACGACGCGGATCCAGGACGATCTGGCCGCTTACGACATCGGTCCCGCGAGCATCAACGCGATCGGCGAACGGCTCCGCGGGGCGCGGACCGTCTTCTGGAACGGCCCCGTCGGGCTATTTGAAACACCTCCCTTCGACCGCGGCACCCGGGCGGTAGCGGAACTCGTCGCGCTTAGCTCGGCGTACACTGTGGTGGGTGGAGGCGACTCGCTCGCGGCAATTGCACTGACTGGGGTCGGCGACCGCATCTCCCATCTGTCGACCGGCGGTGGCGCCTCGCTCGAATATCTCGAGGGTCGCACGCTGCCGGGAATCAAAGCGCTCGAGGCGGACGAATGAGAACACCGATGATCGCGGCGAACTGGAAGATGTACAAAACACCAACCGAGGCGGCGAGCTTCGCGAAGGAGTTCGTGGAGCTGTTCCAGAACCCGGACGGCGTGGAGGTCGTGATCGCCCCTCCCTACCCCGCCCTGGCGGAGCTCGGACGCGCGCTCGTCGGCAGCGGAGTCTCCCTTGCTGCTCAAAACGTCCACTGCGAGCCGAACGGGGCCTTCACGGGCGAGGTGTCGGTCGGAATGCTCGCCGAGCTCGGCTGCCGCTACGTGATCCTGGGCCACTCCGAGCGGAGGGCCCTCTTCAGAGAGACCGACGACTTCGTCAGCCAAAAGCTGCGCGCGGCTCAGGCTGGCGGCCTGCGTCCGATCCTGTGTGTGGGAGAAACCCTGGAGGAGCGAGAGGCAGGCCGGACCTTCGACGTCCTGGCCGCGCAGCTCCAAGGCTCTCTGGCCAACGCTGACCGCGCTCGGGCCACGGCGCTGGTGATCGCCTACGAGCCCGTCTGGGCCATCGGCACCGGGCAGACGGCCACCCCTGAGCTCGCGCAGGAGGCCCACGCCTTTGTCCGCAGCCGACTCGAGCAACAGCTAGGGAGAGCCGCTGACGAGATCCGCATCCTCTACGGTGGCTCGGTCAAGCCGGAGAACGCCGCCTCGCTCCTCGCACAGCCAGACATCGACGGTGGGCTGGTCGGTGGCGCGAGCCTTGACCCCACCAGCCTGTGCGCGATCATCGGCTGCGGCGGTTCCGGGCAGGAATAGCCGCTCCGAGGGACCCGATGGAAGTTCTGATCCAATCACTGCACGTGGCAACGTGCCTGTGCCTGATCGCGATCGTCCTGCTCCAGCACGGCAAGGGTGCAGACATCGGCGTCTCCTTCGGCGGCGGGGGCAGCAACACCGTGTTCGGAGCTCGGGGGGCCGGGAACTTCCTAACCAAGCTCACGACGGGGGCGGCCATAGTGTTCATGATGACGAGCTTCACGCTGTCGCGCATCACCGGCGACACCGGGGTCTCGGACATCCTCCAGGCCCCCGAGACGCAAGCCCCGCTGGTGCCCGAGCCCGTGCCCTTCGAGTCGAGCTTTCCGGAGGCTCGGCCCCTGAGCGAGGGAGCCCCCTCGGGCTTCGAGATCATCGACCCTCCGGCCGCGCCACAGGCGGCGGACGAAGGAGACACCGCTCGGGACGAGACCACACCCTGAAAAAGGGTGTTGAATCAGGCTCCCACCCCGGTAGATTCAGCCCTCCAGCCACTGCCCAGGTGGTGAAATTGGTAGACACGCCAGGTTGAGGGCCTGGTCCGCATTTTTGCGGGTGCTGGTTCGATTCCAGTCCTGGGCACCACGAAATCAGTGAGTTACGGCGATTCTCGCGCCTTCGCCCACCTCCTCTGGAACCCAGGTCGTATCAAAAGTCGTATCGACTTTGAGCCACCGTCACTTTTACGTCCTTATGCCCCAGTTGCTTCGATATGTATCCGATCTGGACGCCAGCGGTGAGAAGTTGGCTCGCGAATTTGTCTCGAAGATCCTTCATGCGAACGTGCCCGATCTTCGCTGAGTCGATGATCCGTGACCATTCCCGATCGCGGAGGGTGCCGAGCCTCGAGCGGATGATCTCGAGCTCCCCCGGGGGCTGCTCCCAGCGCCGGCAGAGCGAGAGGAGCGCTCCCCGCAGCTGCCTGGAGAGGGCGATGCGGCGCGTTCTCCCACTCTTCGTCAGGCCCCGGGCACCGCCACGCGGTCGGGACCCGGAGATGACGAGCGCACGGCGCGGGTCGTCTTCGTCTCGCCCCCAGGCTGTCGCCCCAGCGGAGCCCGAGGGCCTCGTCTAGTCGCAAGCCGCCATCGAGGAGCAACAGCACAAGAGCATAAGCCTCCATGCCCTCCGCTCGGCCAGCCTCGGCGAGTCTCTCAAGGTCCCCGGGATTCCTGATCGGTCGGATGTCCTTGGATTCGGCCTCGGCACATCCCCGCAGAGTCCGGGACTTACGCCTCAAGACCTCCCGAAACTCAGCTACCGGATTGCTCTGGAGCAGATCGAGGTCGATTGCGTGCAGGTATACCGCCGAAAGCGCATCGAGATGTTCCGGCCAGTCTTTCGCGTGCGACCGGCCTTCTGGACCTCAAGCGACCACCACTCCTTGAGCTCTGCCTTCCCGATCTCGTCGAGTCTATGCGTTCCGAGCCGCGAGATGAGAGGGCTTCACGGCGAGAGTGCCCGCTCTCTCTCCCGCAGCGTTGTCGGCGCTAGATCGCCTGTATCCTCGTCAAGGTAGCGCTTCGCGAACTCTTCAAGCTGAGGAATGCTCTTCGCCGCGAACGGGAACCGTCCAATCTGCTTCTCTGATTCGTAGAGGTCTCGATATGCCGCAGCCTCGCTCCAGTCTGACGTCTTCAGCGAAAACTTCTGCATCTTGCCGTTCACGATCCGCTGGTAGTAGATCCGGCGACCAACCATAGCGAGGTAGCGATACTTCAGACCTTTGGGTCTGCGTTTCATGCTGTTCGGTCCTCCTCCGCGCTTACACCAGGAACGTTTGCTTCAGCCAAGAGCGCCGCGACAATCTGAGTCTCGCGAGTCGGCCGGAGCTGAAAGTTCTCCACCACGTCGTACTCGAGACCCCTCCTCTGCATGTAGTTATCCGTGTACTCGATGACGAATATGAGTGGCGATTCTGATGAAGGAGTTGTGCCAGAATCAAACTGGACTTCGTCGTCGGTCGCGAGATGCACTTTGGACTTGAGGCCCGTCAGGACGGGGCAGATGAACTCGACAGCGTCAACGAGAGCGCCCACGTTCTTTGTCCGGAATCTCCATGTTGCTCCCTTCTGGGAGATGCGAGTTGCAATGAACCTCGGTTGAGCCTCTCGCACTTCCCGCTTCATCTCAAGGCGCCGAGGCCTTGATGCTCCACCACGCTCTTGAGTTCCGCAGCTTGGAGCCTGAGCGCTTCCGAGTTCTGCCGTAACTCCTCCCTCTGCATGAGGACAGCAATCACGAACCACAGGAACGCGAGCGGCGCAAAGACTCCGGCGAAGAAGTCGCCGAACTCACCGAGCCGAAGCAATTCGCAGGTAGCAGTTGACACAATGCAGCGTCCAGAGCTGGTAGCCTCCCGCGATCACGAGCCAAGCGCCGGTTCCGATCCAGCCGAAGCGGAACAGAGGGTTGCTCATTTGTCGACGCCCTCCCCCCGATACCGCTGGCACGACCTACAGAAATGCCAATGCACCGGCGCATTCTCCTTGCTCAGCATCTGGAACGCATAGCCCGCGGTATCGTCCGCGACTTTCCCGCACAGCGTGTTCTTCTCGATCTTGCCCCCATTCGAGTTCCGCTCGTACCGGACCAGATGAATCGACGCCTCACCCTCGCCGTACAGTCTCGCGAGAGCGATGGGCTCGCCCGTGATGCGGTGGCGGAAGCCGAGGGTCTCGCTCATTGGCTTAGACCCATCACTTCCCACGCTTTAGGGAACGAAGCACGATCTCCCGCAGCACCGAAGCAAGCGGCTCACCGCCTGCTCTCCGCTCGAGCATCCTGAGTTCCTCATCGGTGAAGCTCACCATGAGCCGATTCCGGAGTCGCTCTTGACCCCCTTCTTGGGGGCTCGTCCCATGCGCGCGATCTTTCCAGAAGGCGACCTCATCCAAAACGCAGGCCGCGACGGTGCGGCCGCGGACGCTCCGATAGTTTGAAGTGTGGACCTCAATGCTCACGCCGCTCTTCAGGTGAATCCACTCCCGCCCGCGCTTCTCCTTTCCCTTGCTATCCAGCTCAATCTCCTTCTTGAGCATTGGAACCGAGTCAATCAGAGCCTCTATGTAGGAAAAGATGACCTTGGCCTGAGACCTGTCGCTGGCAAGAGTCATAATCACGATCCGCTCCCTCACCCGGCGCCCGGGAGCCGTATTGCTGAAAGCACGCTAGGTAGACACAGATGAGTGCTGCGACGCGAGACTTCCGGCTCGACACCCAGCGACCACCCACGCCTCTCGGACACGATCGGGACGCTGCTGCGGCCCGTGTGCTTCCGGTAGACCTCAAATTCGTCCTCGTCCATTCCGAGCCCGGAGAGTGCGGATAGGAATATCCTCCAGGTGGCCCAGCTCTCGAGAGGCTCGAAGAACTCCGCGAAGACACCGCCCGGCTCAATCGTGTCGGTGACGTTCATTCGCCTGTTCCTCGAAAGCCAACTCGAAGCGAGCAGTGATTTGGCTTGACTTCGTCGCCTAGCGCAGCCTCAAATTGCTGGTGCGGGGGTGGGAAATGGAGAAGCTCATGCGAATCGGTTCTCTCGTGATTGGTCTCGCACTCGTACTCACCTTCGGACTGGCCCCGAACGACGCGGTGGCCCAAGACGCACCCGCAGTGAACAACGTGCTGTTTATTGACGTTGGTGGGGATCTTCCGAAGTTCCAGGAGCTGTTCACGCGCGCTACTGCCATCAGAGAAAAGTACGGCAGCACGGGTACTGGCCGAGTCTGGTTTGCCACTCTCGCAGGCCCCAATACGGGCAGCGTTGTCGTGGTCTTGGAGTTTCCGAGCATGGTCTCGATGGCCCAAACGAACGCGAAGGTCTTTCCGTCCCCGGAGTGGCAACAGTTCCTCGCTGACTTCAATGCGGCTGGTATGCGTGTGGTCTCGAACCAGGCGTTGGTCGAGGTCACACCCTAAGCAGCCTGTCATCTTCCTTCTCCCTTCGGTCTTTCCTTTGCGAAGGGGAGTAAGGCCCAGAGGGCTTCGGCTGGCCCCTGGGCCTTGGTGCGACGTTGGGAGGATTAGAACCAACGCCTCACCTACCCTAGGTGGTCGGATTCACGTCCGCTCCGCCGAAGACCAACACACCCGCCATTTCGGCGAGGTCCGTGCCGCCCCGCGAGAGGTTCGGCGTCGCCTGGACCCGGACGTAGCGGTCTGCACCGCTGATGTCCAAGTCGAGCTCGCGCTGATACGACGCGAGCGTAAGCGACCCTCCCGCAGCATCGAGCACGGTGCCCGCAGCGAGTTGTCATGAGGAAACAGCATGATGATTTCGCTGGCAAACAAGCTGAAGAAGAAGCAGGGCTTCACCCTGATCGAGCTGATGATCGTCGTCGCGATCATCGGTATTCTCGCGGCGATCGCGATTCCGAACTTCCTGAAGTTCCAGCTCCGGGCGAAGGCAAGCTCAACCTGTCCGCGATCCGCACGGCCTAGCAGGCTGCTGAAAAACTCCTCATCGAAGGGTACCTTTGAGGGAAGCCCCAAGGGGGAGATGTGAGAGGACCGCAGACGCTCCAGGGTGGGATCTTCAGCTACGTATCGCTGGAGTCCCGGATTCCCGAGGACCATCCGCTTCGAGCGATCCGGCGACTGGTGGACGCGGCGCTGGAGCAGCTGTCGCGACGCTTCGATGGTATCTACGCCAAAGGGGTCGGCCGACCGTCGGTCCCGCCGGAGCAGCTGTTGCGGGCGCTGCTGTTGCAGGTGCTGTACACGATCCGGAGCGAGCGCCAGCTGATCGAGCAGATCGACTACAACCTGCTCTACCGCTGGTTCGTGGGCCTGGAGCTGGACGATGAGGTGTTCAGCGCGACGGTGTTCACCAAGAATCGGGAACGGCTGCTGAAGGGCGAGATCGCTCAGCATTTCTTCGAGGCGGTGCTGGCGCAGGCGGAGTCGGAGGGGTTGGTGTCATCGGAGCACTTCACGGTGGACGGGACGCTGATCGAGGCGTGGGCGAGCCAGAAGAGCTTCGTGCGCAAGGACGAGAAGCGCAGGGACGATGACGACCCGGGCAACCCGACGGTCAACTTCCGGGGCGAGAAGCGGAGCAACCAGACGCATGCGTCGAGGACGGATCCGGACGCCCGACTGGCGGGGATGAGGGGCCAGGGCGCGCGGCTCGCGTATCAGGGACACGTCGTGACGGAGAACCGCAACGGCCTGGTGGTGGCGGCGAAGCTCACTCAGGCGTCGGGGTATGCGGAGCGCGAAGCGGCTCTCGAGATGGTGCTGGGTCTGGGGGGCGCTCGCCGGATCACCCTGGCTGGAGACAAGGGCTACGACGCCAAGAGCTTTGTGCAGGCGCTTCGGGCCTGGAGCGTTACCCCGCACGTGGCACAGAACACGACGAACCGCCGAAGCGCGATCGATCGAAGGACCACAGGACACCCGGGCTACGAGGTGAGCCAGCGCTTCCGCAAACGGGTGGAGGAGGTGTTTGGCTGGATGAAGACGGTGGGCTTGATGCGCAAGACCCGGCACCGGGGCACGGATCGGGTCGGCTGGGTCTTCACCTTCACTGCTGCGGCCTACAACCTGGTCCGTATCCGCAACCTGTTGGAGGCGACATAGCTCATGATCCCGCAAGATCTACCCGTGCGACACCGAACCGGTTCGTACCGGGAACGGCGATCCCTCTCCCTGCTCGGCACGCCTCCCGTCAGAGGCGTCCCGCCCAACCCAGTCACTTTCTCCGCAGCCTGCTAGGAGGCCTACTTTGCGGAAGTCGGAACGTTCCAGGCGTGGGGCCTGACCCCGGCTGGCGCGCCCAACTCGCAGAAGTCGGCCTGGGCCATCTGTCCGAACTCGCGGCCGCAGGCCGGCGATCCGGGCTACTGCTTCATCGGTTGGGAGCCTGAGGCGGCGTCTACTACAACTACATCGTTGCCACGAACGCTCCGCCTCCGAGCAACCAGTTCTTCGCCGTCGGCGAGTCGGACATCGACGGTGACAGAGTGTTCACCGTCTGGGGCCTCCAGAAGCCCGATCTGAAGAACAACTTTACGATCGGCGGCGACCCAGAACCGCACGAACGTGCTGAACCGTCAGCTCACCCAGACCACAGGAGCGAACGTCGCCATGCAGCGTCAGGTCGGACCGTGTGACAACGCAAACTACGGCCTGGAGGTCTTCTAGGCGGCCCTGAGGACCCGAACGACCGCTGGGATCCACGGATAAGCATCATAGGGGTGGCGTGTGCGAGCGAGAACGAAGTCCCGGAGAACAGCCAGGTTGGTGCCTCCCACCTCGTCGGTTGGCGATTCAACGATCCCCAACGGAAGGAGGCGCGGCTGCCGGCGAATCTGCTGAGTGGGTGCCGCTGAGCGCCACGGCGTGGAGAGCTCGTGCTGCGTTCGAGGAAGAGCGCAAGCTTGCTGGGCGTCACGCAAGCGTCTCCGAATGGCCGCAACCGGGGCCAAGCTCTATTTCGCTACTCCCTCCCACTCCTGGGAGCGAGGCACGCCCCGTTCACTCCTCCGGGAGCGGCTCGGTGCCCGACTCTCCACCGCGGCGCGGCGTGTCGGGGTCCACCGACACCCACTCGGCCCGATCGCTCCAGTACATGTGCGCCGACGGCGCGCGGTCGAGGGCCCCCTGCATGTTCGCCAGGACGATGTCCATCACGCCCGGCTGATGCGTGGACTGACAGAACATCGAGCTCCCACACGTACCGCAAAAGGAGCGCGTGCCGTGGTCCGAGGAGTCGTAGCGGACCAGCTGGTCGTCGCCCTTGACGATCTGGAAGCGCTCCTCGGGTACCCCGAACCAGGTCACGTAGCCAGCACCGTGGCCGCGCTGGCACATCGTGCAGTGACAATGCGCACAGAACAGGGTCGGGAACCTCACCTCGAACTCGATGGCGCCGCACAGGCACGCCCCAGTGATCTGCTCTTCGCTCACATCCTCGCTCCTCTCGTTCGTACCACCAACCCGACTCGAGCATCCACAACCGGTACCGCTCGAGATTCTTCGGTCCATTGAAACGGAACCCACACTAGCAGAGTGGGTCCCCGGAAAGAATAAATCACCCGTCTTCCCTGCCTAAAGTGCCTGCAAGTGCCCGGTCTTATCCAGAATCACCGTCTCTTCTTCAACGAATGGCCAGTGAGAGAACTCGCAGGCGGCTTGGACGTCCCCCCAGCTCTCGAAGGTGCGGGGAGGGGTCCTCTTCCCGGGGTAATGAGGTAGACTCCGTAATAGGCGACGAGTACCCACAATGCCGAAACTCCCCATGCGATTGCTTGCAGCACTGGCCGTGCTCTCCCTGCTGGCCTGCGAGACCCCGTATCGGCCGCGGGGACTGACCGGCGGGTACACGGACTTCGAAGCTCAGCCGGGTATCCACTACGTGGCGTTCGAGGCTACCCCCGGCACGGGCTATCCGAAGGTCAGGCAGTACTGGCACCAGCGCGCCGCCGAGGTCTGCGGCGGCACGGACAGCTACATGCGGCTCTGGTCCTTCGACCGGGATGACGCGCTCTCCGCGGAGACGGAGGGCCAGATTCGGCGAGCCGACCGGGAGGGGAGCGCGATGGCGGCGGCGGAACAGTCGGCAGGACGGCATCGAGCTGGCCTGGACGAACCTCAAGGTCAGATGGAGCCGGATGCCATCTCGGGCCGGCTGCTCGTCGAGGGCTACATCGTCTGCACGACCGGAGAGGAGGACCCCGACGTCTCCCAAGCCCGGAAGAACCTCGCCCCGATGTGCTCGAGCTGGGAGCCGTGCGAGCGGACAGAGCCAGCCCCCGGGAATCGGCCGTAAGCAGTCGACATTTACAGCGAAACGGAAGTCTCCGTTCGTTTGTACAGGCAACGGTTGTTTGCCCGAGTCCGACGCGGTGTGAAAAACTGCAGCAACGGCACGAGGAGAGATACGCATGGATACCATCGAGCGGCGCTTCGTCGCGCTCGACTCACCCACCGCGGGCCGCAACGGCGCTGGCTACCACCCCTGCCAGGGCATCTACCAGCTTCGCGCGGGCTCGAAGCCGAAGACGGCCGCGATCGCAACCCACTACAACGTCGACTTCAGCGAGCACTACCTGGGTGAGTACTTCGCCGAGCGCGGCTACGGGTTCCTGGGCTGGAATACGCGCTTCCGCGGCGCCGAGACCTACTTCATGCTCGAGCATGCCCTGATCGACATCGGCGTTGGCGTGCGCTGGCTACGCGAGGTGGCGGGGGTCGAGAACGTGGTGATCATCGGGAACTCGGGTGGCGGATCGCTGATGGGTGCCTACCAGTCTCAGGCGGCAAAGCCCAACCTGGTTGCGCTACCGGGGATGCAGCTACCGGAAGCGACCAACGAGCTTCTCGAGGCCGACTTCTACATCGCCCTGAATGCACATACGGGTCGCCCTGAGGTCCTGACGGCATGGATGGATCCCTCGGTCACCGATGAGAACGACCCGACCTCCGTGGACTCGTCGCTCGACATGTACGATCCAGCGAACGGTCCGCCATACAAGCTCGAGTTCGTGGAGAGCTACCGGAAAGCTCAGGCGGAACGCAATCACCGCATCACAGCGTGGGCATGGTCGGAGCTGGAGCGGCTGAAAGAGAGGGGCCTCTCGGACCGGCTATTCACCATGCAGCGGACCTGGGCGGACCTGCGCCTGCTCGACGGCGCCCTCGACCCTTCGGATCGACCGGTCGGCGTCTGCTACGCGGGCGATCCGATGCGGGCGAACTACGCCGCCATGGGCATCGGTCACGCCAACACATGCCGGACCTGGCTGTCGATGTGGAGCCTGGAGCACTCCCAGTGCAGGGGTGCGCCCCACCTCCAGCAGATCACGCTGCCGGCGCTGGTCGTCCAGAGCACGGCGGATACCGGCGTGTTCCCGAGCGACGCGAAAGCGATTTACGAGAACCTCGGCTCCGAAGACAAGCACCTCGAGTTCATCAAGGGCGACCACTACCTCGTCGGCGAGCCCTCTTTTCGACCCGAGGTCACGGATCTGCTCGTCGGCTGGCTGCAAGAGCGGGGCGCATGAGCTCTGCGGAAGCGTGCTGAGGTTCACGCCGGTTCAAGTGCGTCAATAGGAGGTCAGGCTTGCGCCTCTTCTCGCATCGCAAACGCTCGGCTGCAGCGGGTCCACTACCAACGGAGCGGCTGCCCCGCAGGGCCTCGCTCGAGGTCTCCCAGCCTCTTCCCGCTGCGCCACAAGAACCGGCTCAGCCTGGGCCGTGGTGTTATGCCGCGGTCGTGGGCTCCATCGCCGACGTCTTCCGCGCCTGTCGTCACGCAACGCAAGCGCCGGCGGAGGCCCCAATGCCTAGCCCGCAAGCGGCCGTGGACAATCTCAAGGGGTACGCGTTCTTCCTGGACGCGGACATGGTCGGGATCTGTGCCGTGCCCCGCGAGGCCTGGCGCGACTCCCCGATAGAGGACCACACGCACGCCCTCGCGATCCTGGTCGCCCATCGCAGGCAGATCCGACGCGGTGAGCCGGGCTTTGACTGGATCGCCGGAGCGCAGCAGGTGGCGGCCGATATGAGGGCGATGGAGATCGCCACCGTCCTCACTCGCTACATCGGAACCCTGGGTCACGCGGCCACGGCACATACCAGGGTGGCGCGCGACGTTGACCTTCACCGCGTGGCGCTGGAAGCAGGCCTGATCGAGCTCCGAAGCGGCCGACTCACGAATCCCCTGCTGCGCGGGGGCTATGGGCTGGCCGTGGTCACCACGAGCTTCGATCTCCCGACCGACCAGCCGCTTGCGCCTCGTTCGCTTCTGGAGAACATCAAGATCCAGTCCGCGTACAGCATCGGCCTGGGCGGGACGCGGCCGAGGTGGCGCAAGCTCGACGGCCAGGATCGGCAATGGCATCTCGGCAAGTACCCGATGGAGAAGATCCAGCGCCGGGAAGAGACAACGACCTTGATCATCGACGAAGAGGTCCGGCGGGTGCCGGAGAGGCACAACTTCTTCCGGCGCGCGGCCGCAGGGGATCTCGGGCCGCGACCCAGGAAGGAGTTCAGACGCTTCATCGCAAAGGCACCCCATGGTCTGGCCTCGGCGAGCTGCTGGGCCGCCTGGTGCCGCTGCGAGATGGCGATACGGCAGAGAAGCAGGCTCCGGGTTGCGAGGACGCCGATCGCAACCGCGACGCCGTCAAGGCCCTGGGGCACTTCCTGGGTGCTGACATGACGGGCGTCTGCGAAGCTCCCCTCCACGCCTGGTACTCCCACCGTAGCGACGGGTCTGAAATCGTGCCCTGCCACAAGAACGCCATCGTGTTCGTGCTCGACCAGGGCTACGAGACGATGGAGGGGGCGAGCGGTGATGACTGGATCAGCGGTGCCCAATCGATGCGCGCCTACCTGAGGGCCGCGATCATCGCGTCGACCCTGGCCGCGCACCTTCGGCGCCTGGGACACTCGGCCCGCGCGTACAGCAGTGCGGCCGACGACCTCAACCACATTCCGCTGCTGCTCCGCGCGGGAATCGGAGAGCTGTCACGGATTGGAGAGCTCGTCCTGAATCCCTTCGTCGGGCCTCGCTTCAAGTCCGGTGTGGTCACGACGGACTTTCCCATGACTCCGGACCAGCCGATCGACTTCGGCCTCCAGGACTTCTGCAGCAAGCAACAAGTGCGCGCGGGAATGCCCGGTTGGCGCGATTCGCTTCGGTGAGAAGACCATGTTCAACGGCTACGAGATGTGGAAGCCGGACGTGCAGCGCTGCGCCTCGTACCGGACCACGAATCAACGCGGCTCGGCCTGTGGGCGCTGCATGAAGACCTGCCCGTACAACGCCGAGGGCGTGCTGGCCGAGCGCCCCTTCCAGTGGGCGGCAATCAAGCTCCCCTTTGCTCGCAGCTGGATCGCCAGGCTAGATGACACGCTGCGCAACGGCTCGATCAATCCGGCAAAGAAGTGGTGGGTCGACATCGAGGTCATCGACGGTAAGCCAGTCGAGCCGACCAAGGGCGCGAATCCCCGTGAGCTCAACCTGGCAGGGGTGGTTCGCAAGGACGACAGCTTTGCCATGTTCCCTCCGGAGATCGCCCCGGGTGCGGAGCATGCCGGGCCGTTCCCGATCGATCGCAAGGCGGGCCTCGAGGCAGCGCGGAATGCCGAGACGCCGACGGACGCGCGGAAGCGGATCGAGGGCTAGCGCTCTCTAGGAGCCTCCGGAGTCAAGCGTCGTCGAACTCGCTGAGGACCGCCGCAGCCTTGTCGAGGTACTCGCGCGTGCGGTCGGCGTCGGTCGTGTTCATCGACGCCGGAGGCAACACGACCCGGTCGACCCCCAGGGCTCGGTACTCCTCGAAGCGCCGCGGGTCCGGCGGCCCCCAGGAGAACACGCTAATGGGGATCGTAGCGGGATCGCGGTCGGCCTTGGCGGCCAGCTCCCGAAACATCGGGATGGCAGCGGCGGGACCGCCGAGCGGGACCAACGAGGCGTCGATGGGACACCACGCGTCGGCATACTCTGCGGCATGGCGGATCCCGACCGGCCCAGCGTTGCCGAGGGCGATGGGCACGGGCTGCTGGACGGGTTTGGGATAGACCCAGGACGCGGTGAAACGTTCCCAGCGGCCCGCGTACTCGGGCTCTTCGCTGGTCCAAATGGTGCGCAGGGCAGCCACCCGCTCCCGCATCGCCGAGTACCGCAGCTTGAACGGCAAGTCGGGTCGGTGGTTGGCCAGCTCCTCACGGTTCCAACCCACGCCGATCCCGAGCAGAACGCGGCCCCCCGCCAGCGCGTCCAAGGTCGCGACCGTGCAGGCCAGGTCCAGCAGGTCGTGCTCCAAGACCAGGCAGATGCCGGTGCAGAGCTTGATTCGCGAGGTCGCGGACGACGCCCGCCGTCAGCGAGACGAACGGATCCATCATGTGCCAGTAGCCGTCCGGGAGCTCGCCGCCGCCCGGATACTGCGTTTCGCGGCTCACGGGGATGTGGCTGTGCTCCGGCATCCACACCGAGTCGAAGCCGCGATCTTCGAGCTCCTTCGCGAGGATATCGGGACGGAGCCCACCAATATGGTTCAGAGACAGGTAGCCGAATTTCTGGAGTTGACCCGGTTTCGTGGACACCTCAACACTTGGGGAGGAGGACACGATGCGGAAGAGCCGACCACCGTATCCGGCGGAGTACCGGCAGCAGATGGTCGACCTGGTGCGAGGGGGGCGGACACCCGAGGCGCTGTCGCGGGAGTTCGAGCCATCCGCGCAGTCGATCTGGAACTGGGTCAGGCAGGCCGAGCGGGATGAAGGGATCCGCTCGGACGGCCTGACGACGGAGGAGAAGGAGGAGCTCCGGCATCTCCGACGCGAGGTACGCGTGCTTCGCGAGGAGAAGGAGATCCTGAAAAAAGCCGCGGCCTGGTTTGCTCAGGAGACCGGCTCGACGCCCCGCGGGCGTTCGGGTTTGTGAGCGAACACCGGGCAGAGTATGCGGTCAAGCGCATGTGCCGGCTGCTGGGCGTCTCCACCAGCGGGTACTACGCGGGGTGCACACGGGAGCCGTCGGCGCGAGCGTGTGCGGACGAGGCGCTGCAGAACCGGATCGTCGAGATCCACGAGGGCTCGCGGGGGACCTACGGGGTCCCACGCATCCACGCCGAGCTCGCGGCCGACGGCGTGCGAGTCGGTCGCAAGCGCGTCTCGCGACTCATGCGCAGAGCCGGGATCGAAGGGGTCTCTCGTCGACGGCGTACGTGGACGACGAAGCGAGATCGAGACGCCCGACCCGCCCCGGATCTCGTGGACCGCAACTTCGCCGCGCAGGGACGCGACCAGCTCTGGGTAGCGGACATCACGTACGTGCCGACCTGGACCGGGTTCCTGTACCTGGCGGTCGTGGTCGACGCCTGGAGTCGCCGCGTGGTCGGCTGGGCCATGGCGAACCACCTGCGCACTGAGCTCGTGCTGGACGCACTCAACATGGCGCTGGGGCAGCGATGCGCGGCCGGGGTGATCCACCATTCCGATCAGGGCTGCCATCGTACACTGTCGATCGCCTTCCGGGCCCGGCGCGAGCATCGACAACGGCTTCTGGGAAGGTCGCTCGCCGGCGAAGCCCGGGGTAGCGTGTCACACCGCGCAGTCGTCCGATGGGCATGCCTCGGTCAGCCCGGTCGGGGCGCTACAATGTCCTTCGTCGAGCGAGAAGAGATCGATTCAGGCCCGCGACTGCGGGGTTACGAGATCGCTCAGCGTCTGGGCCGTTCCCCTTCGACGCGCTTGCCGGGGCGGAGAGCTTCTTCGCAAGGTCGTCGGCGCTGCGAGTGCGAGCACTAGGCAGTACGTGCGATCGCGACGGTGGCCGCTTCCGGACCCAGGCCGTCAGCAATGGGCGACCTCATGGAGCCCTCGCGAACAGACTCCAGGTCGATGATGAGTCGATGCGGATTCGAGGCCTTCATCTTGACGCCGTGAACTGGTCGGTACCTTCTACAATCCGAGGGCCGCCGTCCAGCCCCCAGCGAGCGGCCTCGCCGTCGACCGCGCGGTCTCGGACCTCTCACTGGACGAACGGTTCACCATGTTGCTGCAGCGCTTGCGAGGGACACGGCCAGCCCACAACATGCAGCATAGATCGCCACCTCGATGGACATCGCCTGGGGTCTGCTGACCTGGGCCCGGGTCGACCGCCCTTCGGGGCCCGCAGTCTCGAGTAGCCGGTCCTGCTACAGAGTGAAGTTTGGCACCGTTCGAAAGACAATCAGACCTCCGCAAGACCCGTCGTTGCTGGAGTTACCACAATCATCGCAGTCCAAGACGCTGAGCCGCGCTCGACGCACCTCGCAGTGAACGCGGTCCTGAAGGATTGCGATCGTCGACTCGCGCGACGAAGGCCTACAGTTGTCGCCCCGACAGCGGTGGCAAGGTCTGACCGATGGCATGCCACGACCTTCACGGAGATTGCTACGACTGTTCGCGACTGTGTGAGAGCTTCGTCCGCGACCTGAAGAGACCGGGCTTCGCCCGGTGCGGCCACCTTCGTGGCCGATCGTTTCGCAGAAGCGTTGTCCATGGAAGCGACGGGCCACCGGAGGAAGACCAGAGTTGAACGCATGCCGAGCAGGAACGTCGAGTAACGATCAGCCCGACGACGCTTGCTCGATCCGAATCGGGGCAGCTTCATCTCAGTGTCAAGAAGGCAGCGTTGCGACGACCCCTTGAACCCGCCCAGTACACGTCGATCGCCTTCGGGCTACGGTGCCGGGAAGCCCGGGTAGTGCCGTCGATGGGCTCGGTCGGAGATTGTTACGACAACGCGCTTGCCGAGAGCTTCTTCGCAACGCTCGAGTGCGAGCTGCTCGATCGGGTCCGCTTCCGGACCCAGGCCGAAGCTCGGATCGCGATCTTCGACTTCATCGAGGGGTTCTACAATCCGAGCCGCCGACACTCGTCGATCGGCTACCTCTCACCGAACGAATTCGAGCGACAACATGCAGCATAGTGGGCCGGGCTTCGCCCGGGTCGACCCCCTTCGGGGCCGAGTCTCGAGTAGCCTTCAGAGTGAAGTTCGAAAGACAATCAACCACAAGCGCTCGAGGGGTAACCTCAGCGCTCAGCAGTCCACCGAAACGGGGCAGCTCCATTTCATGCCCAACAGTCTACCCCGATCGAGCCACGGACAACCCAAGGGCACGTCGGAATTTGGCAAGGTCCGGAGTGCCGGCCCACCATCGATCCGCACTGCCATGTTGCGGTATCGTGGGCGCCTGAGGGAACGTGGGCTGGAGCTGGGGTCTTTCAGGGATCGCCGAACTCGCCCCCCCGACTGGTTTATGATCCGCACCATGAAGGGAGCGATAGCGCGTGCTCGCCAGCTGCTGAAGCGCACGGGGAGACAGAGCGACCGTTCGTTCCTCGAGGCAGCAATGGCAGTGAGCGCACTCGTGTCCATGGCCGATCGAGAGGTCCGCCTCTCGGAGCAGCTTGGTCTAGATTACGTGCTCGAGAACGCTAAGCGGCTCGAGACGGTAAATCCACACGAAGCTGTCGAGACTCACCGCCGCTACGTCGAGGCGATCCGGGCTGATGCAGCCCGGGGGCGGCAGGCAGCGCTCGAAGTCATCTCGCGCTTCCGCGAGGACCAGGACTCGGCCCGGACGCTCCTCTCCGTGGGGCTCGCGATCGCCAAGGCGGACAGTGAGGTCTCAGCAGTCGAGGACAGCGCGCTAGGCGAGATCTGCGACACGCTACAGCTTCCTCACGACGAGCCGTTCCTCTGGAAGCACCCGGGAGAGACTAGCTAGGTGCAGGCCTTGATTCCGAAGTTCGCAGAAACCCATTTCTGTGCTGGCAGCTCTTCTACCGAGTCATAACCCGCCAACCCGCACCGTGGTGTTCCGCATCGACGAGAGAGCTCGGGGTGGCCTTTGGGCTCGGAGTACTCCGAGCCGTCGAGCACATCCGCACGCAAGCACTTGCCGACCAGTCGCAGCAGCGACCGGTCCGGGTCCGCTTCCGGAGCACCGCCATCAACGTGGTGTGCGCCACGTTGTCGAAGAACGACTCGCTGTCGGCCTCCAGAATCCACCGCACCTTGCCTCCCTGTAAACGGCCCGCAGCTTTGACCGGGCGGGTTTCCCACCCGCTGGACGACCACACTCACAGGTCCCGGGACCAGGCGGGTGCGCAAATTTCTTGTGAAAAAGATCAGGAGAGCCTTGACAGGTTTTCAGAAGTCGAACGAGTCGAACCGAGTTCAATCTCCCGAAGGAAGACACCAATGGAGGGTTCTCTCAAGACTGCTTCTGACAGCAAGGTGCTCCGAGAACTCGACGCTCTCGTGGCGAAGGGTCGCCACAACGAGGCGGATCTGCTCGCGCACCTGGCAGAGGTAGATCGGCGCCAGCTCTATCTCGAACAGGGCTGCAGCTCGATGTTCGGTTACTTGACCGAGGTGCTCCACTTCTCGGAGGCGACTGCGTTTCGCCGGATTGCCGTCGCGCGAGCCGCACGCACGGTTCCACTGCTGCTCGAACGAATCCGGGAAGGTGCGCTTCACGTGGCTGGAGCGTGGCTGGAGCGAAGCTGCTCGCTCCCACGCTCACGCCGGAGAACCACGTGGAGCTGCTCGACCTAGCGCGCCACAAGAGCAAGCGTGCGATCGATGAAGATCCTGGCGGACATGAAGCCGGTACAGGAGGCTCCGAAGCACGAAGCCGCTCTCTCAGCTCCGGAGTCGCGTGTACCGACTCCTGCTCCGAGCCCGCTCGGTGGCGGGCGGTTCCGGGTCCAGTTCACTGGCGACCAGGCGCTTTGCGACAGGCTTCGTGAGGCGCAGGCGCTGCTCCGTCACCAGCTTCCCGACGGCGACATTGCAGAGATCTTCGAGCGAGCGCTCACGCTGCTGGTCCAGGACGCGAAGCGGAAGAGGTTCGCGCAGACGTCGACTTCAGACTCAGGACCCTAGGGCCCCGTAGCCGCTACAGGTCGGGCTGCTCGCTCGTCGGAACGCTCAGCAGCCACACGATCAGGGCGAGCAGCGTGGCGCCCACACCGAGCTTCGCCCAGGGGTTCCCGACGAAGAACACCAGCGAGCTCCCCCCCACGAGCCCGATCATCAGGATCGCGGTCACCTTGACATGTTTCGCAACGCTGCGGGTCTCGCGCCAGTCTCTGATCAGGCGGCCGAACATGCGGTTCGCGAGCAGCCAGTCGTAGAAACGTGGCGAAGAACGCGCGAAGCACGCGGCGGCCACCAGCAGGAACGGCGTCGTCGGCAGCACCGGCAACACCGCTCCCAGCGCACCAAGCCCCACGAATACGAACCCGGTGCCCAGGAGCAGCGTGCGCGCAGCCTTGGACCGGATGATCGCGGGCTTCGAAGCCCGCTCGCGGTCGGCCTGAGAAGTCACGACGAGATGATGCCCCAGTGCGTGCCGCTACGTCCACGCGCCGGGAACGCAGAACCCTCGCGCCTGGACTGGTCCCCTTCCTCTCCTACGCTGCAGAGACCCGATCCAAGTGGACGTCGGTTTGTGGGAAGGGGATCGAGATCCCCTGTCGGTCGAACTCGACCTTTACGCGTTCCGTCAGGTCGAACTGGACCGGCCAGTCGTCCCCCGTCTTGACCCACGGGCGGACCGCGAGCTTGACGCAGCTGTCGGCTAGCTCGAGGACCGCGATCATCGGCGCCGGCTCCCGCAGTATGCGCTCGTCCGAGCTCACGATCTCGTTGAGCGTCGCCTTCGCCAGGTCGTCGCCATAGCCGATTCCGAATACCAGATCGACGCGCCGTGTTCCCTTGGCGGAGTAGTTCACGATGCACCCGTTCATGATCTGTCCGTTGGGCACGGTGATCTCTCTGTTGTCCCCGCTGCGCAGCTTGGTGGCGAAGACCTGGATTCCCTCCACGGTACCAGCGACACCGCCCGCCTCCACGAAGTCACCTGCCTTGAAAGGCCGGAACAGCATCAGCATCACGCCGGCAGCAAAGTTCCCGAGCGAGCCCTGCAGAGCGAAGCCGACGCCCAGACCGCCAGCTGCAACAACCGCCGCAAATGTCGTGGTGTTGATTCCCAGCTGACCCAGCGCGCTGATCACCACGAGCGTCATCAGCGCCATGTAGGTCAGGTTGCAGACGAAGGTCGTGAGCGTGGCATCGACCTCCGCCCGCGTCATCAGTCTGCGCGCCAGGCCCGTGAGCAGGCGGGAGAGCCACCAGCCGACGATGAGTACGACGATCGCCGAGATCAGCATGGGTACCCAGGCAACAACCGCTTCTTGGAATCTTCCTCCAATCCCACGAGCCAACGTTTGCATGACGTAACATGCAGACGACACCTCCGCCACCTGTCACGACGGGTCTAGGTGCAAGCACCGCGCAGCGAAGGCCATAGGCCTGAGCGGAGGTGGGTGACCCCGGCCGCCCGCGGCCGGGCCCCACAGGATTGAACGGCCAGGTCCGATACGCTCAGCAGGAGGCTGTGTTGGACGGTCTGACCCTCGTGTTCGATCTCGGGGAAGCGCTCAGCGCGAACGAGCTCACGTTCGTGTTCACGCTCGCCCTCATGGCCGTCTTCCTGTTGGCGGTTCCCTTCCACGTGTTGCGAGCCTCCGACCGCTCGATTGCCTTCGCCCGTTCGGCGCCTGCGACTCTGGTAAGTGTAGGAGTGCTCGGAACCTTCGTGGGCCTGTTCGCGACCCTCCAGGCCTTTGACACCTCCGCCAGGGATGCGAGCCTGCCGTCGCTGGTGGAGGGCCTGCGAGCCGCGGCCGGGACCGGCCTGTTCGGAGTCTTGCTGGCGCTCACGTACCGAACGTGCGAGAGGCTCGTCCCGACCCGGAAGGATCCCGCGCGAGCCAGCGAGTACAGCCCCGAGCCAACCAACGTGGCGCTCCAGACGGCGACCGCCATCGCGAGCCTGGAGGCCACGACGGTCGGCGAGTTCCAGAAGCTCAGCACGCTCCTGGAGAATCAGCTCGAGGAGAGCCGCTCCGAGTCGCAGCAAGCGTTCGAGGACATCGGCGCCGGCGTGCAGACGCTCAGCGAGCAGGTGGAGGAGACGCCGGTGACCTCCGTCGAGGAAGAGCACGAGGTCGAGCCGAAGCGACCGGACCGCCGCTTTCTTTTCCGCATTCCAGTCGACTACGAAGCTGGCGGGCAGTGCGGGAAGGGCACCCTGATCGACATCTCCTCTTCCGGAGCGCTGATCGAGGAAGCAGATCTCCAGCTGAGCACCGGTGCGTTCGTGGAAATCTGCTACAAGCTCGAGGGCGAAGAGAAGCCCACCCTGCTCTACGGAAAGGTAGCCCGAGAAACCGAGTCGGGCTTCGCGGCGGAGTTCGTTGAACGACGCAACGGTTGACCCCTTGCGTCAGGCGCGATCGTGGACGCCGTCGTCCGAGAGGCGTTGGTCCGCCTCTCTGCTCAGCTGCCGCAGACTTCCGAAGCTCAATCCCAGCGCCTGAAGGGAGAGCAGCCCGGCGACGCCGATAACGGCGAAGTGAAAACTGTGGACTACGACGGCGTAGCTGAGCGCCACCTCGCGACTGAGCCCGAAGGCGGCGAATGCCAGGATCACGCAGGCCTCGAACACTCCGAAGTAGCCGGGGGCAGACGGGACGGCGACACCAAAGCCGATCAGGACCAGCGTGAAGTACGCCAAGTGCGGATCGGGCTCGAGTCCGAAAGCGAGCAGCCCCAACCAGAGTACCGCGCCCTCGATCAGCCAGACGGCGAGCGACAGAACCACAAAAAGGAGCAGCGTTCGGTCCGCCCGAAGAAAGGCGAGCGCACCCAGGGCCGAGCGCCAGAGCTGCTTGACGAGCTCTCTCACATGCTCCGGGAGCCAGCCAGCGACACTGCCCGCTACCGCTTCGATGAGCCGGGGCCGAATACGGGCCACGAGAATGACGGCGAGCGCGACGAGAAGTAGAGAAGCCGCGATCCACCTCATGCGGGCGAGAGTTCGATCGAAGCTCTCGGGAAACGGTGTGATCACGGCCGTGGCGCAGAAGATCAGCAGGAGTGTGGCTCCGTCGAAGATCCGCTCCGCCGCGATGGAGCCGAGTCCGAACGCTGTCGGCAGCTTCTCCCGACCGCGTAGCGCGAATGCGCGCACCAGCTCACCGAGACGTGCCGGCAGCAGGTTGTTCGCCATCATTCCCAGGAAGATGATCGAGGTCGTAACACCCAGCCGGACCTGCTTGGCGGGAAGGAGCATGAGCTGCCAGCGCAGACCTCGCATGAGGTGCGCGCAGAGGTAGACGGGGATCATCAGGGCGAGCCACGAGACCTGTAGGTCGCGGAGCGAATCGAGCAGGCGGGCGACGTCGAGCTGACGCAGGATCCAGACGAGAGCGACGAGGCTGACGATGGGACCGATCAGCACGAGCGGCCAACGCCTCACCGCGAGCTACCTCCCTCGCGCCGCCGCTCTCGGAACCTGGCAGCTCAGCCGAGGCTCCCGTACTTGCCGCCAAAGTGGAGGAGAGGACCGACCTCCCTGGCCTCGGCCTCTTCGAGACGGCCGATGTAAACGACGTGGTCCCCGGCGTCTACAGCTTTGTGGACGGAGCAGTCGAGCCACGCCACCGCGCCCGGGATGCGTGGACAGCCCGTGGCGCCGAGCGCGCAGTCGAGGCCATTGAAGCGGATCGCCTCCTTCTGCTTGTTCGCGAACAGGGTCGAAAGCTCGTCCTGACCTCGAGCGAGAATGCTCACGCTGAACGCTCCCGATCGCTCGATCACACCCATGGTGCTGGAGCTCTTGTCGGCACAAACCAGGACCAGAGGAGGGTCCAAACTCACCTCATTGAAGGAGGACACGGTCATTCCGTGGCGCACGTCGCCGTGCTGCGAGGTCACGATCGTGACCCCGGTCGCCCAGCTCCGGAGCACCCGCTTGAACGTCTCACCGTCGACAGCCATTAGTTCACCTGAACCTGGAGGACCTCGCTGAAGCGCACGCGACCGGAGTGTGCGGCACCCCCGCCCAGCGGCCGCGCCCCACGGATGGTCTCCACCGCCCCATGGGGCGAGGCTTTCTCCGTTCCGTAGAGGAACACGGCGGCCAGAGGATACGTACCGGCTCGGGCCGGAGCGCGCAGGCGGTACGTCACCGAGACCTGGTCGTACTTATTCTGGACGGGATCTGCCTTGATCCCGGAGATATTTACGTAGGTGATGCCAGGAGACAGCTCCGGATTTCGGCGATCGGTGAAGGTAGTCTGGGGTTGTCCGTCCGGGCCCGTCACCGCGGGGGTCTCCAGTACCTGCCAGCCGCGTGAGGAAGCCGGGCTCGCCTGCCAGCGCTGGTTCGAGTCGACGAGGGCGATGCCAACGACGGGCCCCCCGCCTCCCCTCGCCTCTACGGTGACGTCGATCACCTGACCTGCATTCACGCTCTGCGGAGCAAGGATCCGCACCTCGGAGTTCTGGTCGATCTGCCGGATGGCGGCGATCAGTGCCCGTCGCTGCGCCGCATCGAGCTTCCCATAGGGAGACCCCTCCCCGGCGACCTCGATCTTGGCGAGGTGCTTGTTGACCGCAAGCTCAGCGTTCGCGCGCTGGTCCGGCACCCCTTCGAGCTGCTCTACCGAGACCGATGAGTGGCACGCGGTGCAGAACGGCGCGACGTCTGTGTAGTTAGGTGTACCACCCGGGTAGGCAAGCGCCGACGCGGGCAAGGCACAGAGGGCGGCAAGCCACCCCTTGCGAATCGGTCCCATCATACTCAGAGCTCCTCGTGACAGGTTTGGCAGGCTCGTCGCACACGAGCCGGCTCCAGAAAGCCGAACTGGGCGGCGCCTTCGGTCAAGTGCGCCACGTGACAGTCGACACAGCGATAGACGAAGGAAGGCAGGTTGTGATCTTCGATCGCGTGGAAGTCGTCACTCCGCTCGGTCTCGTACCTCTCGTGGCACTGCGCGCAGTCCTCGTCCCATAGCGGGTAATCCATCGAAACGGGCTCTTCGAAACGGCCGAGCAAGTAGACCAGGGCGTCGCGAGCGGCCACCGCCTTGACTCGGAGCTGGTTCGCGAAGCTCGCCCCGCCGTGGCACTGGATGCAGCGGAACTCGCTGTCGGCCTGATAGTGGAGCGAGACCAGGTTGACGGGCGGCGTCGCCATCAGCTCCTTCATCTTTTCTTCGTGAAGAGGAGTTTGCTCATTCAGGTGGCACGCGACGCAAAACTCATTGTTGGATTCGAGCCGACTGGTCGTCACCCATCCTATTGGTCCACATAGCGTCATGAGGAGGAAGGCAATCCCGAGCTTCCGCTTCACCGCGGCGCAATCCTACCCGAATCGCGACGCGATGTGGATCAGCGCCAGGTCGGTGACGTTCGTCTGGGTCGGACCAGTGACGTGAAGGTCCCCCGTGGCGCGGAGCAGCGGATAGGAGTCGTTGCGCGCGAGGTGAGCGCCGGGGTCGAGGCCGTTTGCGGTCGCGCGTTTCACGGTGCTCGCATCGGCGAATGCTCCTGCCGCGTCCGTGGGGCCGTCACTTCCATCCGTTCCGGCAAACAGGGCAGTGATCCCCTCCGCTCCTTGCAGCTCTATGGCAAAGGCCAGCGCCAGCTCCTGACAGCGGCCGCCCTTTCCTGAGCCCTGCACCACGACCGTCGGCTCTCCGCCGGCGATCAAGAAGCCCCCGCCCGTTTCGCGCGCCTGCCGCGCCACGGCCGCCAGCGAGTGCCCGAGCGCCGCAGACTCGCCGTACAGAATCGAGCCGAGCAGCCGCACCCGCTGCCCGTGGCTCTCCGCTTCCACCCTCGCAGCCTCGAGTGCATCCGTCAGACTTGCAACGACCCGGAAGTCATCGCCCTGGTCGAGCTGGAAGTCGGGCTTCAGGGTCTCCAAGCACTGCCCGGCTGCACCCCGCTCCAGGTGTCGGCGTACGGCTGGGGGTGTAGCATCCTCGACGCCACGAGCGCGGAGTACGCTCAGCGCTTCCGCGAACGTGGTGGGATCGGGAACCGTGGGGCCCGAGCCGATGCGATCTGGCAGATCCCCGGCCACGTCCGACACCGCCAGCGTAAGGACGGGGGCGGGTCGAGCGGCAACTCGTAGACCTCCGCCCTTGATGCGGGACACGTGCTTGCGCACCGCGTTGATCTCGCCGATGTCCGCTCCGGCGTTCAGGAGCTCCAGGGTCAACTGCTGCTTGGCTTCGAGGCTCACGCCGTCTGCGGGCGCGCACCAGAGCGCAGAGGCTCCGCCCGAGATCAGCACCAGCAGGGCGTCCGACGCCCCGAGTGAGCGCGCGTGGCGGAGCGCGCACTCTGCAGCGTCTACGCTGCGCGCGTCCGGAATGGGGTGCGAGGCCTCGAGCACGTCGAGGGGTGGCACTGCGAAGGCGTGACCGGTCTTGGTCACGATCGCCCCCCCGGAGACGCGAGAGCCCAGCACTACGAGCGCGCCGCGGGCCATGGCACACGCGGCCTTCCCCGCACCCAGCACACTCAGGCTGACTGGCGAGTCCCAGGCGCGCAGCGCCTTCTCCACGGCCCGCCCCGCATGCACCGCTTCCAGCGCGGCAGCATGCACGCCGGTCAGAAGCTCTCGCGGGTTCAACCCTGCTCGTCGGGAATGAGGAGGATCTCGATGCGCCGGTTGCGCGCGCGATTCTCGACTGTGTCGTTTGTCGCAACGGGCTGGTGAGGACCGTAGCCAACCGCGGAGAGCGTGGAGGCTTCTACACCGGAGCTCTCCAGGAAGCGCACGACCTGCACCGCGCGGGCAGAGGAGAGCTCCCAGTTCGACGGGTAGCTGGCGGTGGAGATAGGCCTGTCGTCCGTGTGGCCCTCGACGCGCACGGAATACCCCGACAGGCCGCGGATCTGTTCGGCGACGGCTTTCAGCACGGGTTGCCCATCCAGCTTGATCTCCGCCCGCCCGGAGGCGAACAGGATCTGATCGGAGGCGCTCACCTGCAGACCCCCTCGGAGCGCCTGGATCTGAATCTCCCCGCGCGCGAGCTCGGCCTCGAGCGCATCGACAAGCCCGCGGTATGTCGAAGACATCTCGCGGATCTCACTCTCCCGCGCCTGCAGCTTCTCGCGCTCGCTCTCCAGACCCATGCGCATGCGCTCGTTCGCGAGGCGCAGATCCTCGAGATCACTCGTGAGCTGGACGCGTTCGAGCTCCAACGATTGCAGCTCCAGGTCCAGGCGCTCCTGAGATCGCTGCAGCTCCACGATCTGTTGCTGCAGCTCCGCCGCGACCACGTCCTTCTTGGCGAACTCGTACTCGAGGCTGCGAACGCGCGACACTTCGGCGTCGTACATGGTCTTGGTCACGATGCAGCCCGTGAGGAGGATGGAGAGAATCGGAAGCACCGCCAGAGGGATCATGCACTCGCAGTATCGCGAAATACTCGCCGTAGCACCTCTTCGATCTGCTCGACGGGCTCGACCACCAGGTCTCCGAGCTGGTGGTCGGGGATCTCGACCAGGTCCTTCTGGTTCGCCGCGGGGATGAGGACCCGCTCCACGCCAGCGCGCTTCGCGGCCAGGATTTTCTCCTTGATGCCGCCCACTGGTAGCACCTTCCCCCGCAGCGTGATTTCGCCGGTCATTGCCAGATCCGGCGGGACGGATTGGTCTCTGAGCAGGCTCGTGAGCGCCGTCACGATGGCAATGCCCGCGCTCGGGCCGTCCTTCGGGGTCGAGCCAGCGGGAATGTGAATATGAAGGTCGCTCGTCTGGAAGACCTTCGGATCGATCCCGAGCTCCGACGCGCGCGTGCGCACCAGCGAGACGGCCGTGAGCGCCGACTCCCGCATCACGTCACGGACCGAGCCGGTGATCTTGAGCTCGCCCTTTCCACGCATCCGCGTGGCCTCGATGAACAGGATCTCGCCGCCCGCACTGGTCACCGCGAGACCCACCGCCACCCCGGGATTATGCAGACGGCCGGCCACCTCGGGCTCGAACTTGATCACTCCGAGGAGCTCGTGCAGGTCCTCCGTGCCGACTGCCTCGACGCGCCCTGACCTCTCGACGAAGCGCCGGGCGAGCTTGCGCGCGACCTTGCCGAGCTCGCGCTCCAGATTCCGGAGACCCGCCTCGTGTGTGTAGCCCTGAATCATGGTGCGGACCGCGTCGTCACTGATCTGGGGCTCGTGTTCCAGAAGACCGTGCCGCTCGAGCTGACGGGGCCAAAGGTAGCGCTTGGCGATCTCGAGCTTGTCCTCGTCGGTATAGCCCGGAAGCTCGATGATCTCCATGCGGTCGAGGAGTGCGGGCGGGATCGTGTCGAAGACGTTTGCCGTCGCGATGAAGAGGACCTTCGAGAGATCGAACGGAACCTCCAGATAGTTGTCGCTGAAGGTGTGGTTCTGCTCCGGATCGAGAACCTCGAGGAGCGCGGAGGCGGGATCACCGCGGAAGTCGCTGCCGAGCTTGTCGATCTCGTCGAGCATGAAGACCGGGTTCCGCGTCTTCACCCGCTTGATACTTTGCAGGATGCGCCCCGGCAAGGAGCCGACATAGGTGCGGCGGTGCCCGCGGATCTCCGCCTCGTCACGCACGCCCCCGAGTGCGATGCGCGCAAAGTTCCGGTTCATCGCGCGCGCGATCGAGCGGCCGAGGGAGGTCTTCCCGGTTCCCGGCGGGCCGACGAAGCAGAGGATCGGGCCCTTCAGGTCCTTCTTCAGCTTCAGGACCGCGATGAACTCGAGAATTCGCTCCTTGATCTTCTCCAGGCCGTAGTGGTCTTCGTCGAGGATCTTGCGGGCGGACGCCACGTCGAGCGTGTCCTCGGTCTCGGCGGACCACGGCAGGTCTGCGATCCACTCGAGGTAGGTGCGGATCGTCCCGGCCTCCATCGCGCCCGGAGGCTGGGACATCAACCGACCGAGCTCTCGCTCGCTGTGTTCGCGGACCTCGTCGGGTACGCCGGCCCGTCCGATTCGCTCCCGAAGCTCCTCCACCTGCTGAGAGGGGCTGTCGTAATCGCCGAGCTGACGGCGGATCGCTCGTGCCTGCTCGCGCAGGACGTACTCGCGCTGGTTCCGCGAGAGCTCCTCCTGCACCTGCTCGCGGATCTCCTCCTCCAGGTGGCGCACCTCCGCCTCCCGCGCGAGGTGCTCGGAGAGTCGTTCGAGCCGGGCGCGGACCTGCGTAGTCTCGAGCAGCTCCTGCTGCTCTCCGACCGAGATGTCGAGATGGGCCGCGACCACGTCGGCCAGCATGCCGGAATCCTGAATCTGCACGATCAGCGCGCGGACCGCGTCAGGTACGTTGCTCGACACCCCCGAGACCTCTAGAAACTGCTGGCTCACGTTCCGGTGCAGAGCCTCTGCCTCGAGACCCTTCGCGGTGTCCTCGTCAAGTGTCTTGATGCGGCCTCGCAGGTAGGGGGTCGTCGACTCGTACGCGTCGATCGCGCAGCGCCGCAGACCCTGCACAAAGAGGCGCAGGGCGTCCTCCCCCGTCTTCACCACGCGAAGGATCCGGACGGCGGTACCGACGTCGTACAGGTCCTCGGGTCCCGGCTCCGTCACGTCGGCATCGCGAGAGGCAACAGTGACGAGCAGGCGATCCCCCTTGAGGGCGCTGTCGACGAGCGCGCGCGCGCGTTCAGTGGTCGCGACCATCGGCTTGACCACACCTGGGAACAGCACCGTGTTACGCAAGGGCAGCACCGGGAGGATCTCGGGGATGGTCTCGCCTTCCGCCTCGGTCTCCAGCGTGCTGCTGTCGAGCTCTTCGGCGTCAGTCGTCATCGGGATTGAACCCGGAGGGCTGTGTTCGATAGCGTGGAGACAGCCCTCCCGCGGTTACTTCTCCTCCGTGAATTCCGCGTCGACAACGTCGGGACCGTCGTCGGAAGACTCCGTTCCAGCCTCAGAGGCCGCTGCAGCCGCGCCTGCCTGCTCCGCCTCGCGCTTGTAGAGCTCCTCGCTGACCTTGTGAACGGCCGCCTGGATCTGCTGTGCCTGCGTGCTGAGCTCCTCTCCCGTGGCGTCATCATTTTCGAGCAAGGTCTTCGACGCGCTCACAGCATCCTCGAGGGTCTTGAGGTCGCTGACGGGGATCTTCTCGCGGTGCTCGTTGAGCGTCTTTTCTGCCTCGTACACCATGCTATCGAGCGCGTTGTGCGCGTCGACACGCTCCCGTCGCCCCTTGTCATCGGTGGCGTGGGACTCGGCGTCGGCGACCATCCGATCGATCTCTGACTTCTCGAGGCCGGTCGAGCCCTCGATCCGGATCGACTGCTCCTTGCCGGACGCTTTGTCTATAGCAGAGACGGAGACAATGCCGTTTGCGTCGATGTCGATGATGACGTCGATCTGGGGAATTCCCCGCAACGCCGGCGGCAAGCCATCGAGGATGAACTTGCTCAGCGAGCGGTTGTCCAGCGCCATCTCCCGCTCGCCCTGAAGCACGTGGATCTCGACCTGCGGCTGGTTGTCGGCCGCCGTCGAGAAGGTCTGGCTGCGCTTGGTCGGGATGGTAGTGTTCCGCTCGATCAGCTTGGTCATGACGCCGCCAAGGGTCTCGATGCCGAGTGAGAGGGGCGTCACGTCGAGCAGCAGCACGTCGCTGACGTCTCCGGTCAACACTCCGGCTTGGATGGCCGCGCCGACCGCGACGACCTCGTCCGGGTTCACACCGCGGTGCGGGTCCTTCCCGAAGAAGTCCTTCACGATCTCCTGGACCTTCGGGATGCGGGTCGAGCCTCCTACGAGCACGACCTCGTCGATCTCTCCCGGGGCGAGCCCCGCGTCCTTGCACGCAGACCGGACGGGATCGAGCGTGCGGTCCAGGAGATCATCGATCAACTGCTCGAACTTCGAGCGGCTGAGCTTCACGTTCAGGTGCTTTGGCCCAGATTGATCGGCCGTGATGTAGGGCAGATTGATCTCGGTCTCGGTCACAGTGGACAGCTCGATCTTCGCCTTCTCAGAACCCTCCTTGAGGCGCTGCATGGCCATCGGGTCCTTTGCGAGATCTACGCCCTGATCCTTCTTGAACTCGTCGATCAAGTAACGAATGATCCGATCGTCGAAGTCGTCCCCACCGAGATGCGTGTCGCCGCTCGTCGAGAGCACCTCGACAGTGTTGTCGCCCACCTCGAGCACCGAGATGTCGAACGTGCCTCCGCCCAAGTCGTAGACGGCGATCTTCTCGTCCGACTTCTTGTCGAGCGAGTACGCAAGCGACGCTGCCGTCGGCTCGTTGACGAGCCGCAGCACTTCGAGCCCCGCAATCGTCCCAGCGTCCTTGGTCGCCTGCCGCTGGGCATCGTTGAAGTAGGCCGGAACGGTAATCACGGCCTGAGCGACACTCTCGCCGAGGTAGGCCTCCGCCGAGGTCTTGAGCTTCTGGAGCACCATCGCGGAGATCTCGGGCGGCGTGTACGTCTTGCCGAGGGATTCGACGACGACCTGGTCCTCCGGCCCGGACAACACCTTATACGGCACGAGCTTCCTCTCGTCGCTCACCTCGCCAAGGCGACGACCCATGAAACGCTTGATGGAGAAGATGGTGTTCTCCGGATTCGTAATGGCCTGACGCCGGGCGATCTGTCCCACGAGGCGCTGGCCGTCCTTCGTAAAGGCGACCACGGACGGCGTCGTGCGGCCTCCCTCCTCGTTGGCGATGATCTTCGCCTCGCCACTCTCCATTACGGCGACCGCCGAGTTCGTCGTTCCCAGATCGATCCCGATTACCTTGGCCATGAGCGCCCTACCCCCGACATGAAAAAAACATAATCAAACCAGATACTTACAGGCAAGCCTGTATTTACGCCTCAAGCTAAAGCCGGGTCAGAGGATGTCAAGGCTTCCACGCAAGCGCTGCGAAGCGGCGCGCGCAGCGAGCCGCAGGCGAGCGTAGCTGGGTGGCCGCGGCCGGGTCCCGAAAGACGGGCCCGATCGAGGTTGGGGTAGGGGCGAACCTGGAAGACGACGATCCGAGCGTCCTGGAAGTAGCGGGCGCTCCACCAGCCGCGGCCGAATACCTCGATTCGAATCCAGTTCTCTCCCTCGATCAGCCCAAAGATGGCTCCCTGGGCGCCATTGCTGCCAAGAGTGAGCAGGTGGGTAACGTCGCGGTTGTTGACCAAGCAACGAAACGTGTCGACGGCCACGCGCTCGCGACCCGGAAAGCCGATCTCGACCTCGACCCCTCCAAACGCCATCTGCTGACCGGGTGTGGGCCGCAGCACCTGCACCAGGGGGCGTCCCAGGAACACCAGGCGGCGGGTCCGCTCACTGAGCGAACCGTCGCCCATGCTCGCCAGCCCGACACCGCCCGCGAGCAGCAGTGTCAGCAGAATCCCTATTGCGACCCCTAGCAACAGCTTCGTCCGGCTACGCATTACGCCGACCCGAGTCCCTCGAGAAAGCATCTCCCAGGCGTTTGCAGCGGTTCCCCATCGGGCTAGAATTCCTTGGAATTATTGAGGATTCTCTCGGCGGGGAGAGTGCTCGCGATCCCCGCGAGGCGCATCGACAACGGTACGGCGCAGCGCCTGGGAGTTCATGTGCTCTTGCATTCCGGCCTTCGCATCGTCCAGGGGATGCTCCTGCTTACCTGTGCATATCTTGTGTATGCCGGACTGGCTCCGGCCATGGGCGGCGCGCCGACCGAGTCCGCGCGCGTCCCCGACGCGGAGGAGCCGCAAGCCAGGTACCCCTGGAGCCACTATCGGATCATAGGCGAGCGCAACTTGTTCCGGAACGCAACCACCGGCCCGATTGCTCCCGTGAGACTCGAGGAGATTGCTGAGAGCAAGCTGCGCATGAAGCTCCACGCGACGATCTCCGGAGACGGAATCTCGCTCGCCACCCTGGAAGACCTATCCACACATGAGCGGTTCTACGTGAAGCCAGGCGAGGCGTTCGGGAACGCGACGGTCGAGTGGATCGAGCGCCGCAAAGTCGTCATTCGAAACCAGGGGAAGCGCGAAGCCATCACGATGGATGACGAAACCGTCGCCCGCGCAGTGCCGAAGCGAGCCCGGACACGGCGCGTCTCGCCCCGAAGCCGACCGGCTCGCAGCAGGGCGCAGCAGGGCCGCGAACGGCTGTTACAGCGCCTAGCAGGCTGCTGAAAAACTCCTCATCGAAGGGTACCTTTGAGGGAAGCCCCAAGGGGGAGATGTGAGAGGACCGCAGACGCTCCAGGGTGGGATCTTCAGCTACGTATCGCTGGAGTCCCGGATTCCCGAGGACCATCCGCTTCGAGCGATCCGGCGACTGGTGGACGCGGCGCTGGAGCAGCTGTCGCGACGCTTCGATGGTATCTACGCCAAAGGGGTCGGCCGACCGTCGGTCCCGCCGGAGCAGCTGTTGCGGGCGCTGCTGTTGCAGGTGCTGTACACGATCCGGAGCGAGCGCCAGCTGATCGAGCAGATCGACTACAACCTGCTCTACCGCTGGTTCGTGGGCCTGGAGCTGGACGATGAGGTGTTCAGCGCGACGGTGTTCACCAAGAATCGGGAACGGCTGCTGAAGGGCGAGATCGCTCAGCATTTCTTCGAGGCGGTGCTGGCGCAGGCGGAGTCGGAGGGGTTGGTGTCATCGGAGCACTTCACGGTGGACGGGACGCTGATCGAGGCGTGGGCGAGCCAGAAGAGCTTCGTGCGCAAGGACGAGAAGCGCAGGGACGATGACGACCCGGGCAACCCGACGGTCAACTTCCGGGGCGAGAAGCGGAGCAACCAGACGCATGCGTCGAGGACGGATCCGGACGCCCGACTGGCGGGGATGAGGGGCCAGGGCGCGCGGCTCGCGTATCAGGGACACGTCGTGACGGAGAACCGCAACGGCCTGGTGGTGGCGGCGAAGCTCACTCAGGCGTCGGGGTATGCGGAGCGCGAAGCGGCTCTCGAGATGGTGCTGGGTCTGGGGGGCGCTCGCCGGATCACCCTGGCTGGAGACAAGGGCTACGACGCCAAGAGCTTTGTGCAGGCGCTTCGGGCCTGGAGCGTTACCCCGCACGTGGCACAGAACACGACGAACCGCCGAAGCGCGATCGATCGAAGGACCACAGGACACCCGGGCTACGAGGTGAGCCAGCGCTTCCGCAAACGGGTGGAGGAGGTGTTTGGCTGGATGAAGACGGTGGGCTTGATGCGCAAGACCCGGCACCGGGGCACGGATCGGGTCGGCTGGGTCTTCACCTTCACTGCTGCGGCCTACAACCTGGTCCGTATCCGCAACCTGTTGGAGGCGACATAGCTCATGATCCCGCAAGATCTACCCGTGCGACACCGAACCGGTTCGTACCGGGAACGGCGATCCCTCTCCCTGCTCGGCACGCCTCCCGTCAGAGGCGTCCCGCCCAACCCAGTCACTTTCTCCGCAGCCTGTTAGGACGTCGCGCCCCGACGCAGGCCGTCGCGCCCGCGCCCGCCAGCCGGAGCCTGATCGAGCAGGCCGAGTTCCGTCCGGCCCTCAACGAAGTCGGCGAAGTCGAGGGACTGCTCGTAGAGAATATCCGTCCGGGCAGCGCACTCGCCGCGGCGGGTCTCAGTGACGGCGCCGTATGCACCTCCGTCAACGGCGTGAGCCTGACGGACATCGAATCGTTGCAGCCGGCATCCCTGCCGGCGTCGGGTCAACAGATGTGCTTCGTCTGTCGCGACGAACTCGGAAACGAGCGGAACTTCTGCCTCTGATGTCGAGGGCGCTCCCGGTCCTGGCTCTGCTCACCGTGCTCATCGGGGGTACGGCCAGCCGAGCGCAGGAACCAGCCGGCGAGCCCGTGAGGCTCGACTTTCGAAACACGGAGATCACCGACGTGATCGCCATGATGGCGGAGCTCACGGGCAAGAACTTCCTCTACGATCAGGACAAGATCAGTGGCAGGGTAACGGTGATCTCGCCGACGCCTGTCAGCGTTGACGAGGCCTACCGGGTGTTCGAATCGATCCTGCAGGTCCGAGGTCTGACGACCGTGCCCGCACCCGGAGGCATGCTGAAGATCGTGCAAATCCGCGAGGCCAAGGAGTCGGCGATCGCAACGCTGCCGAGCCAGGCCGCCATCCCGAACCGGGATCTCTACATCACCAGACTCATCCCGCTCCGCTACGTGAAGGCGGACGCGATCAGCAACACGCTGCGCCCGCTGATCTCCCGGGAATCGAATCTGATCGCCTACCGGCCGACGAATACGCTCATCGTCACGGACAGTGCCGCAAACATTCGCCGCTTGGTAACGATCATCGGGCAAATCGACGTCGTGACCTATCGCGAGCAGGTTAAGGTGCTGCAGATCCAGCACGCGGATGCTTCCGCGCTCGCGGCGCAACTGCAGGAGATCTTCTCCGAGTCCCCCAGCCAGGCGGCAACCCGAGCCCGCACGACCGCCCGAGCCCGGCGCACCGCGCGCACGCCTCAGGGAGCTGCCGCTGCGACTGCGACCGCTCCCATCATTGCGGGCGTCTCGGGAGCGCCACGCTTCATCACTGACGAGCGCACGAACTCGATCATAGTGATCGCGACGCGAGTCATGATCCGGCAGATCGAGAAGCTCGTGCCGCTGCTCGACTACGAGCGCAAGGGCTCGGGACGGATCCACGTGTTCCGGCTGCAGAACGCGGACGCCGAGGAGATGGCGCAGACGCTCTCGGCGCTGACCACGGCGTCTGCGGCGACGAGCGGCGGCCGGACGACATCCGCAGGCCCAACGACTGGGGCCAGAATTGCCGAGCTCGGTCCCGGTGTCCGCATCACCGCCGACGCGCCTACGAACTCGCTGATCATCCAGGCCAGCTCAGAGGGCTTCGCGACCATGAGCGAGGTCATCAGCGCCCTCGACATCCGCAGGCCGCAGGTGATGGTCGAGGCGCTGATCATGGAGGTGAACATCACGAGCAGCGAAGACCTCGGACTCGCGTGGCTCTACCAGAACGAGCTCAATGTGAGCGACTCCGCGATCTCGGTGGGCGTGGACCCCGGCGGTGTGTTGCCGAACCCGAGTGGAACGCCGACCCCTCTCAACACAGGAGCGGGGCTGATCGGCTCGACGGGAGCGGACTTCACCGCTGCCGTGCTCGGCAAGCAGATCTTCATACCCGGGGTAGGCAACGTGCCGATCATCCAGGCAGTGCTCATCGCGTCCAGAAACGACGCGAGAACGAACCTGATCTCGGCGCCGGTCATCCTCACCGCAGACAACGAGGAGGCGGAGATCATCATCGGCGAGGAGATCCCGATCCCGACGACCCTGCTCGAGACGGCGGATCCCTCGGCCGCGGGCGGCTTTCAGACCTCCCAGAACATCGCGCGCGAGAACGTGGGTGTGACCCTTCGGGTGACGCCGCAGATCAGCGAGGGGGACACGGTTCGTCTCGAGATCTTCCAGGAGATCAGCGAGGTGGAGTCAACGGATGACCAGCTCGGTCCGACGACGCGCAACCGCCAGATCGAGAATACGGTCTACGTCCGCGACGGTGAGGCCGTGATGCTGGGCGGGATCATCTCGGAGAGCCAGGGCGTGACGGAGAGCAAGGTGCCCTTCCTCGGCGACATCCCGATTCTCGGCTGGCTGTTCAAGACGACCAGCGACACAGTGCGCAAGGTGAATCTGCTGATCATCCTTACCCCGCACATCGTGCGCGATCCCGAGGACCTGGAGCAGCTGACGCTGGAGCGCCGCGAGCGCTTCCGCGACAGCGCGAGCGCCGGCTATTCCGGCAAGGAACTCGCGGAGCGCCAGGCGGCACTCGACGCGGGGGTGGAGCTGCCCGACGATCCGAACCCGGTGCGGCGCGAGCTCGAGCGGCAGGAAGAGCGGTATCCCGTCGGGCTCTTGCCCGATCTGCGCTCCCAGAGGGAAGAGCGCGAACGCGAGCGCTTGGAGGAGCTCGAAAGGCTGCAGGCCGACGAGTCGGCCGGCGCCTACCTGGTCCAGGCCGCCTTCTTCCGCGACTCGGCGGACGCGATCGCGTTCTTACAGCAGCTGATCGATCTCGGCTACGACGGGACCGTATTCTCGCGTACGGAGGGCGGGGAACCAGTCCACTTCGTGCAGCTCGGCCCCTACGTGTCAGAGGACAGGGCGCGCCAGATCGCGCGCGAGGTCCGCTACGAGGCGAACGTGGAGCCCCTGGTTGTGGTCGAGCGGGGAGAGAGGTGAAGTGCCGACCGCGCTGGAGCTAAGCGCCGCCTTGCTCGACGCTACATCGCTGACCGAGGAAGGGCTCGAGCAGGCGTTGCGGCGGCAGGAAGAGTCGGGGCAGCGACTGACCGAGGTATTGCTCGAGCTCGGCCTGGTGCCGGAACCGGAGCTGTTGAAGCTGCTCGGCGGACTGTACGGTATCCCGGTGCGCGACGCGCTCCGCGCGGAAGAAGTGGACGAGGGGCTCGCGACGCAGCTCCCGATCTCCTTCGCCAAGCAACACCACCTGCTGCCTATCCGGCGCAACGGTGACAGGCTCGAGATCGCGATCTCGGACCCGCTCCTGACTGACCCGCTCGACGATCTGCAGCTGCTCTTTCCCGGCGTCTCCTGCGAGCCCGTGCTGTTCAGCCGACGAGCCATTCTGAATTGCATCAATCAGGTGTACGACCGGGCGACCTCCGCGGAGGAGGTCCGAGGAGAGCTCGGCGAAAGCGAGCTCGCCGACGTCGCTTCAGAGCTGATCGACGAGCCGCAGGACCTGTTGGACTCGAGCGAGGAGAGCGCTCCAGTCATCCGACTCGTGAACTCGCTCTTGCAGCAGGCCGTCAAGGAGCGAGCCAGCGATATCCACATCGAGCCGCAGGAGCGGGAGGTGGTGGTTCGCTTCCGCACCGACGACATGCTCTTCGAGCCGATTCGCCCGCTGCCCCGGCAGCTGCATCAGGCGATCACCTCGCGCATCAAGGTCATGGGGAGGCTGGACATCGCGGAGCGGCGGCTGCCGCAAGACGGACGCATCAGCCTGAA
Source organism: Myxococcota bacterium (assembly GCA_965226855.1). Classification (GTDB taxonomy): domain Bacteria; phylum Myxococcota_A; class UBA9160; order SZUA-336; family SZUA-336; genus JAUXJB01. Next base: position 176,592 of record CBDDEE010000022.1, read on the forward strand.
AATCGCAGGTCGCGACTACGACGTGCGGCTGTCGACGATTCCGACGCAGTACGGCGAGCGCAGCGTGCTGCGCCTGCTGCCCCGCAGCCAGGAGCTGCTGAGCATCGAGAGCATCGGGCTCAGCGAGGAGCTACAGCACGTGCTGCGCCGCTTGATCCGACGCAGCAACGGCATCGTGCTGGTTACGGGGCCAACGGGCTCGGGCAAGACCAACACCCTGTACGCGGCGCTCGCCGACATCAACTCCCAGGAGAAGAACATCATCACGGTGGAGGACCCTGTCGAGATCCGCCTGGAAGGCATCGGGCAGATCGAGATAAAGCCGCAGATCGGCCTCACGTTCGCAGCCGGGCTGCGCTCGATCCTGCGGCAGGACCCGAACGTGATCCTGATCGGAGAGATCCGCGACTCCGAGACCGCAGAGATCGCGATCCAAGCAAGCCTAACAGGCCAGCTCTGCTTCTCCACTCTACACACGAACGAGTCAGCTGGGGCCGTCACGCGCCTGATCGATATGGGCGTCGAGCCGTTCCTGATCGCCTCGTCGCTCGCGGCCTCGCTCGCCCAGAGGCTCGTGCGCCTGCTCTGTGACGGTTGCAAGGAGGCCTATCGTCCGAGCGACGTAGAGCTGGAGGAAATCGGACTCGAGCGCGAGGAGCTCGAGATGGGGAGGCTGTTCCGCGCCAAGGGCTGCGCCGCCTGCAACCAGTCCGGCTACCGCGGTCGCACCGGCATTTTCGAGATCCTCGTCGTGGACGAACACATCCGCAGCATGATCACTGGCAACGTAGACTCCAAGGCGATTCAGGCAGAGGCCATCCAAGCGGGCATGACGACGATGCGGATGGATGGGGCGAAGAAGGTGCTGCGGGGGCTGACTTGCGTGTCCGAGATCATGCGGCAGACCCAGGAGGAGGCGGTCGACGGGCTCCGCCCGGAGGCCGTCTAGCGAGGCATGCCGGTCTACCGCTACAAGGGGATCGCCTCTCCGAACCGTAGGGTCAGCGCGAGCATCGATGCAGACAGCTTGCGTGGCGCGCGCGCCAAGCTCAAAGGCGAGGGCGTGTATCTGACGTGGATCGAGGAGGGCCGGACACGCTCCAGTGCTTCGGAGCTCCTGTCGCGCTTCCGCATCTCCGCGTTGCAGCGCGTACCGGACCTCGCGCTCGCCATGCTGACCGGGCAGCTGTCGACGCTCCTCGGGGCAGGGGTCCCGCTCCTGCAGTCCCTGGCCGCCCTGACCGACCAGGTGGAGAACGACCGTCTGCGGAACGTGGTGGGGAAGCTGCGCGAGCGCGTGAACGAGGGGACAACGTTAGCGGACGCCATGGCCGAGTACCCGCAGATCTTCGACCACCTCTACTGCTCCATGGTGCGGGCGGGCGAGGCGTCCGGCAAGCTCGATTTGGTGCTGCGCCGGCTGGCGGACTACGTCGAGAGCCGCATGGAACTGCGCAACAAGCTGATCAACGCGATGATCTACCCGGTCCTCATGCTCGTCGCGAGCTCGCTCGTGGCCGGGGTCCTGCTCGTCAAGGTCATCCCTACCATCACGGGCCTGCTCCTGGACCTGAATCAGGAGCTCCCCACCGCCACGCTGGTCGTGATCTCCATTTCCGACTTCCTGACGTCCTGGTGGGTGCACGTCCTGGTGGGAGCCGTGCTGCTCTTCGCCGCGTTCCACCAGGTGACACAGACCAAGCAGGGCCGTCTCGTATGGGATCGCTTTCGCCTCGGGCTGCCCGTACTGGGTCGCACGCTGCGCTACGTGGCGATCGCGCGCTTCGCGCGCACGCTGTCGACGTTGCAGCAGGGCGGCGTCGACATCGTGCGCGGCCTCGGGATTTCCAAGGGCGTAACCGGGAGCGTTGTGATCGAGCTCGCGCTGACGGAAGCCGCCGAAGCGATCACGCACGGCGCCACCATCGCAGCCACGTTCCAGCGCAGCGGGCAGTTCCCCGCCATGGTGACCCAGATGATAGCCGTCGGAGAGGCATCCGGGGAGCTGGACACCATGCTCGGGCGCATCGCGGACACCTATGACCAGCTCGTAGACAACAGCTTGAACCGCCTGACCGCGTTGACGGGACCGATCCTGCTTCTCTTCGTCGCAAGCCTCGTCGTGCTCATCATCCTCTCGACGGTTCTACCGTTGCTCAATCTCACGCTTGCGCTTTAGGCACAGAGGAAAGGAATGTATGTGATGAGCGATCGCCACCTCGAACACCGAGCCAAACGAGGTCGCCGCGGCTTCACGCTGATGGAGATCCTAGTCGTCGTGTTGCTGATCGGGATGCTGATGACGCTGGTGGGCTCACGCCTGTTCTCGCGCCTCGACGAGTCGAAGATCACGATCGCGGACAGCAAGCTGCAGAAGCTCGCGCAGCTGCTCGAGCTGTACAAGCTCGACAACGGCCGCTATCCGACCACGGGGCAGGGCCTAATCGCGCTCGTCAGGATGCCCACCGCGGACCCGCTGCCGCGTCAGTACCCCAAGGCCGGCTACGTCAGAAAGAGCGATCTGACCGACCCCTGGGGAGGCGAGTACGAGTACGAGCAGCCGGGGTCCCACAACACCTACAGCTACGACCTGTTCTCGTTCGGCCCAGACGGGCAACCCGGCGGGGACGACATCAGCAACTGGGACGAGACCGAAGGCCGGCCGTGAACCGCATGGAGGGCGGGGACGGCTTCACCCTCCTCGAGATTCTCATCGTCGTCGCGCTGATCGGACTGCTCGCCGGCTTCTTCCTGAGCTTTCCCTCCACGACTCCCGGTGCGCTGCGACACTCGGGACGCGTCGTCGCCGCCGAGCTGGGCTACGCCGCTCAGCGCGCCATCTCGACCGGCCGACCCCACCGCTGGCTGATCGATCTCGACAGGCAGACCTTCCGGATCGAGGAGCAGGCCGAGAGAGGAGAGCCACGCGCGACCGAGCTGCCCACGCATGCGGAGCTGCTCGACCTCTCTCCGCCCTCTTCCCTGCGAGAGTATGCACCGGTCGAGAATCGCAGCGGAGAGTGGCGCTGGTTGGATGACACCGACGTCGCCATCGACGAGGTCTTGATCGGGGATGACTCGTATGCCGAGGGTCAGGCCGCGGTGGCCTTCTCGCCGGACGGCGGAGCGGATCCTGCAGAGGTCTGGCTCCGGGACGCGGCGGGCCGCGAGATGCGGGCACGCGTTGTCGCCTTCACCGGCGAGATCCACCTGGAGGACACGCGCGTGAGTGAGCCCGAGCGCTCCGACGCTGGCTTCACGCTGCTCGAAGTCCTCATCGCCGTCTTCGTGCTAGGAACGGTGCTCGGCGCGCTCGTCACGCTTGTGGGAGGGAACCTGGCCCGCCTGAGCGACGCGCGCGGCGAGCTCCTGGAAATGCGACTGGCGGAGCAGCGCGTCCGCGAGCTCGAGGACGAGTTCCAGAGCGGCCAGGAGGTGACGGACGGCGTCGATACCGGTCGCTTCGAGGAGCCGAACGACGGCATCGCATGGCAGGTGCTGGTCGAGCCCTACCGCCTGCCGATACCCCCAGGTTACGAGGACATCGGGGCCGCGTCCCCGCTGTTCGAGACTGCGGAGCCGAGCGCCGAGGTGGTGCTGCGACGCGTGGAGGTCCGGGTCTTCCGGGTCGAGAGCGAGCCGGAAGCCGCGAAGCCGGTCGTGATCCTGATTCCGGAGCCGCTCGCGGAGGCGGAAGTCGCGGACGAGGGAAGCTCGTGATCCGCCGGCAGCAAGCGCCGCGAAAAGCGGCGCACGCAGCGAACGGCGAAGCCGTGAGCGAAGGTGGGTGGCCCACGGCCGCCCGCGGGACGGGTCCCACAAGACAAGCGGGCTTCACACTGCTCGAGATCCTGATCACGATCGCGATCATGTCGATGCTGATCACGGCGGCGGTGCAGGCTTTCCAGAGCATCACGCATGCCGAAGAGCGCGCGCAGGCGGGCGTGGGTCGCTCGCGCTCCGCGCTGGTCCTCCTCGACCGCGTGGAGCGCGAGCTCGTGGGAACCGTCCTGATGCCGCAGGTCGAGCAGGCGGAGCCCGTCCCCCAACCATACGTCTTCCTCGCTTCGGACAGGACCACCGCGAACAGCGACTCGGACGCGGTCCGGTTCGTCACGCTCACGGCGAGCCGAGCTCCCGCCTCGCCGCCGGCGAGCGGCCCGCGCGTCGTAACGTACTCAGTCCGTGAAGCCGCGTACGATCTGCTCGACGAGCTCGACCAGGGCGGCCGACTCGAGCTGGTTCGGCAGGAGGACCCTCTCTCCAACGTTCCCGAACGGGAGATCATCGTGCGCGACGGCCAGGTCGTCGCCGAAGACGTCGCCAGCTTCCGGCTCCGCTACAAGAGCGAGAGCGGGGCGTGGCTTGACGGCTGGGACTCGTCCGATGCGTCGAGTCTGGACGAGCTACCGCTCTCGGTAGAGGTCGCGGTGCGCCTCTGGGAGCAGAATCCGGACGGCGATCTCGTCCACGGCGAGGAGTACAGCCGCACGATCGAGCTGCCGCTGCGGCCGGTCGACTTCCTGCGACCGGAGGGACAGGAGGGCTCGGAGGCCTGCGGGAAGACGCTCGAGCAGTGCTGGCGAGAGGACCTTCGCGATGCGGTCGACCTCATGAGCGCAACGGGACAGCGCGTTCAGGACCTGTACGAGTCGATCCCGCCACCGACCTGCTGGAACTCAGACAGCCCGGACCTGCTCTCGCTCAAGGCGGCGCTCGAGGAGCTCGAAGACGTCGACGACAACATCGGGAGCAGCTGTGAATGAGGCGACACGACGGCGAGCGTGGAGTGGTCTTGCTGCTGGTACTCGTCATTCTGGTGGCGTGTATCAGCACGGTCTACGCCTTCACGCGCACTACCACGCTGGAGGTGCTGAGCTCGCGCCACCGCAACGATCGCACGCGCGCGGAGCTGCTTGCCCGTTCGGGGGTGCGCGTCGCCGAGCGCGTCCTGCTCGACGACCTCGAGTGGGGTGACGAGCTGACGCGATTGCTGGAGTCGGAACGGGATGACTGGGTCCTGCTCACTCGAGCTCCGATCGAGGTGCCTGGCGGCGGCGAGCTCCGGATCGGGATCGTGGATGGCGGCGCGAGGATCAACCTGAACGGCCTCATCGACGCCACCGGGCAGGCCCACCGCCCGAGCCGTCCGTTCCTGGAGATAGCGCTCGAGCGCATCATCGAGTCGATGCCCGGTCGAGCCGAGGAGAAGCTGTATGACGCCGATGCCATCGCTGTCGGCATCATGGACTGGCTCGACGCTGACGATCAGACCGCGTCATTCGGAGACAACGAGGCACGTTTCTACGGCGGCACCGACGCCGACGCCGTTCCGCTCGATCGCCCGCTCTTCTCTATCGACGAGCTCGCCGCGGTTCCAGGCATGGATCGCTTGCTGGTCGAAGCCCTCAAAGACTACTTTACGACCTACCCGATGTTTCCAGCCGTGGAGAAGAGTGGGATCAATCCCAACACGGCGCCGGCGCACGTGCTCGGCCTCGTATACCACTACCAGGGCAACGCCAGCGAGGGTCGACTCTTCGACCGTGACGACGTGTTCCGCATCCTCCGCTTCCGCGAGGAGGACCGCGTCTTCTGTCGCGACCTGTCAAGGGAGGCGTGCGAGAGCTTTCTGGAGCACATGGAGATCTTCGGCGATCTCGTCTATCCGCCGCTCCAGTTTGCGAGCGATGTGTTCGAGATCGAGGTAGAGGCCAGCTACGGCGAGACCCGGGCCTGCGTAACCCGTGTGATCGATCGCAGCGACCTCGAGGTCCGCACGCTCGCCTATCGGATGGAGTGCTGATGTTCGATCGAGCGGTTCTCGGCCTCGACCTCGGCAGCTACTCGATCAAGGCCGTCGAGCTGCGCGCGGACCTGCGTAGCATGAAGTTCGTCCGCTTCGAGGAGCAGCTGCTCCCGCGCGCAGCCTCGAGCGACGAGATCGAGGCTGCCGTCGAGTCCTTCCTTGCCGAACGCGACCTACCGCTCGAATGGCTGGTGGGAGCGCTTCCCTCGACGAAGGTGACCCAGCGGAGTCTGCGCTTCCCCTTCCGCGGTAGCAGGCGCGTGGCGCAGGCCGTCGACTTCCAGATTCACGAGGAGATCCCCTTCCCGCTCGAGGACACGGTTCGCGCACACGAACAGGTGAGCCTCGCAGGCGACCAGACCGAGGTGCTCGTGGTGATCGCGCCACGCGAGGACGTGCGCGCGTACCTGGACGCCATGCGCCGGATGCGTGCGGAGCCCCGCATCGTCGACGTGGAGGGCGCGGTGCTCGCGAACCTCTCCCGGCAGCTGGAGGACCCGAAGCTGGGGCGTGTCATCCTGGACGTCGGCCACAGCAAGACGAACCTCGTCCTGCTCGCCGGGGGGCGTCCCGTCCTGTTGCGGAGAATCCCGATTGCGGGCCGCCACTTCACGGAGGCGATCGCCGAAGACATGGGCCTGAGCATCGAGGACGCCCGGGCACACAAGCACGAGTACGGCGTCTTCGAGACCGGAAGCACCAAACCCGTCTCCCAGACGCTGGATGGCGCGCTCGAGCGGCTCGCTCGCGAGACGCTTCGCTCGCTTCAGTCTCACGTGGTCGATGCGGTCGACACTGTCTCTCCGTCGCAGCTTCTCGTGGTCGGCGGCTCGGCTTCACTCACCGGCCTGTCGGCGTTCTTGTCCGAGCGCACGGGTCTCGAGGCCTCCGAGCTCTCGCTCGACGACGGGCCGCGCCTCGACGCGGACCCGTCTCGCTTCGCACAAGCGGCCGCGCTGGCCGTGCGCGGCGCCGGACGCAGAGCCGCGACCAGGATCGACTTCCGACGCGGCGAGTTCGCGTACACGGCGGACCTGTCGGCGCTGAAGCGACAGCTGCAGCTCACGCTTGCCCTGTTCGCGCTTGTGCTCGCTCTCTGGATGGCGAGCACCGTCTCGGAGATGCTCATCAGCGAGTCGCAGGTCGACAGGCTTCAGCAGACCGTATCCTCGATCCATCGCCAGACCTTCCCCAACTCTCGCGCCACGGGGAACTTCATGCAGGAGATGGAGACGGAGTACGGTCGTACCCGCGAGTTGGCCGACCACCTGGGCGTGACGGGTCGCGGCCTTACGATCCTGGACGCCTTGCGCGAGATCTCGGCGCGCGTGCCCGCGAACCTCGACATCACTCTCGACGAGCTCCGGATCGACAGCAAGAACATCATCGGCCGCGGTCATACGCCGGACTTCGTATCGGCGGATCAGCTGCGCAGAGAGCTCTCGCACATCGAAGGCTTCGGGAGGGTGCTCGTCTCCGACGTGGCCACGGACTCGCGCAGAGGGGGCAAGAGCTTCACGCTGAAGATCCGCCTGGAGGAGGGATCGTGAGCTCGTACCTCGCGCCGCTGCGCACGTACCTGGCGGGACTCTCGCCACGCGAGAGCTGGCTGCTGATCCTGGGGGCCTGCCTGCTCAGCGCCATCGTCTTCGACCTCTTCCTGATCCGTCCGATGAGCGCCCGCGCCGAGCAGGCAGAAGCGGAGATGGCGCAGCTCGAGCGGGACGTGGCGCGAGCGCTGCGCATAGCAGGCGCGGTCCATCTGTTGCAGGGAGAGCTCGCGAGCGTCGAAAAACGGATCCGCTCGGGCGAGCGGACGAACCTGCTCTCCGAGCTGGAGAAGCTGGCGGCGGATGCCTCGATTCGCGATGGGCAGCTCGAGTCGATCAAGGAGCGTGGCGCGTCCGCCAACGCACGCTACCCCGAGACGCGCGTGGAGGTCTCGCTGAAAGGGACGACCCTGCAGCAGACGGTGGACTACCTTTACCGAATAGAGACGGCCCCGATTCTGCTGATTGTGCGCTCGCTCCGGGTGAAGGCACGTGGCGGGGAAGAGCAGCTGGTCGATGTGCAGTTCTCGGTTTCGACCTTCGAGCGCGCCTAGCGCCGCTCGCCATGAGTCGCGTCAACCCCGCCCGGGGACTCCTCGTCGACGCGGTGGGCACGGTGATCCGACTGCGAGAGCCGCCTGCAAACGTCTACGCGCGCATCGCGAAGCGACATGGCGTCGACCTCGAGCCTGACGAGGTTGCGGCCCGTATTGGCGAGCAGCGCATCGCCCCCCCTCCGCTCGCGGGAGTCTCGCTGGCTGATGTTCCGAGTCACGAGCGAGAGGGCTGGCGCGAGATCGTTCGGGCCGCGCTCGGAAGCGTCGCAGCGGATGGGCCCTGCTTCACGGAGCTGTTCGATTTCTACGCAGGCGGCCCTGCCTGGGCGATCGAGGGGGGAGCACGGCAGGCCCTCCTCCAGGCGCGCGAGCTGGGCTTTCGCGTGGGAGTGGTCTCGAATATGGACGCTCGGCTTCCGGGGGTGGTCCGAGCTCTCGGCCTTGCACCTGCACTCGACGCGATCGTGCTTCCGTCGAACACGGGCCTGGCAAAACCCGACCCGCGTATGTTCCAGGTGGCCCTCGAGCGCCTCGGGAGCCGGGCGGGCCTTGCGCTCTACATCGGAGACCGCGAGAAGGACTGTGTCGCAGCCGCGCGCGCATTCGGCCTGCGCGGACTCCGCTACGCTCCCGGAGAAACCTCGTCGGACCCCAACCTCCTGCCAAGCTGGCGCATGCTACGGGCTCATCTGACCTGATACCCTGAGGGCATGGATTCCATGCAAGGCATGACGCTGCCCGATACCGAGCGCTGGTCGCCCCGTGTCGTGGTAGTGCGAGGTTTGAATCCCGGACCCTTCACCGGGCCCGGCACGAACACCTACCTCCTGGGAACGGGTCCCGAACGGCTACTGCTCGACACCGGCTCCGGTGTGCGCGGCTATCTCGACCTGCTGGAGACAGCGCTTCGGGAGACCTGCGGCGGTGCGCGCCTCGGCGAGATCCTCGTAACGCACACGCACCCAGATCACCTGGGCGGCGCCCCTGGCGTGCTCGAGCGCTTCGGCGAGCGCAGCGTCTCGAAGATGCCCTGGCTCGAGCGCGATCGCCACGTGGCGGTGGAAACCGTGCCGATCGGCGACGGGGACAGCTTCGATACCGACGGTGTCACGCTGCGAGCGATCCACACGCCCGGTCACGCCCAGGATCACCTGTGCTATTACCTGGAGGAGGAGCGCGCGCTCTTCACCGGTGACGTCGTGCTCGGCGCGGGAACCACCGTCATCCCCCTCGATGGCGGAGACATGGCGCTCTACATGGACACCCTTCGGCGAATGCTGGATCTCGACCTTGAACGCATCTATCCCGGTCACGGACCGTACATCTCGAAGCCAAAGGAGAAGATCCAGGAGTACATCGACCACCGGCTCGAGCGCGAGCAGCAGATCGTTGCGGCCGCGGCAAACGGCGCGACGACGGTCGAACAGATGGTGGAGCTGATCTACACGGATACACCTCGCTACCTGTATCCCGCCGCCGGGCAATCAGTACTGGCGCACCTGCGCAAGCTGCAGGTGGAGCGGCGGGCCTCGCGCACGACCGATGCGGGGGGCGAAGACCACTGGGCCATTGTCTGAGGCGGACCTCTCAGACGCCATACTCGTCGAGCAGCTCGGCGCAACGGACCGAAGCACGCAGCGCCTCGCTTGCACGGCCCTGGCAAAACGTCTTGCCAAGCATCCGGAGTTGAAAGAGGCTCTCCGGTCGACCGTCCGCGAGGGGACTCCGGCCGCGCGGTTTGCCGCCGCCTTTGTTCTCTTCGGAGCCGAGCGTCCGACCCTGCGCCTGCTGCCTGCGCTTCTCGATGCGCTCGAGCTCCAGGACGGCGATATCCGCTGGCAGGCGACCCAGATGCTCGCCACCCTGGGCCGTTTACAGGGCGAGGTTTTCCCCGTGCTCATACACGAGGCACGGAATGCGACGAGCGCCCTGCGGCGCCGCATGGCGCTCTACACGCTCCGCGAGCTCGCGCCAGAGCGGGAGGAAACCGCGGCCGCCTGCGCGGACGCCCTCGATGATCCGGTCGCCGAGGTGCGCCGCGCCGCGCTCACCTGTTTCGGGAAGCTCAGCGGTGCCGGACGCGACGCGCTGGATCGTGTGCTCGGGATTGCGACGGACCACCTCGACCCTCGCATGCAGAGCCTCGCGGCGGTCGCGCTTCCGAACCTGCTCCGGGCTCACCCCAAGGCGGATCGGGCCGTGAGGGAAATACTGCGCGAGCTCAGCCGCTCCGATCAGCCAGGCGTGGCGCGCGCCGGCGCCCAGGCCCGTGGGCGACTCGACGAGAACGGTTGAATTCCGCCCGGCTGCGTTCGAATATCTGAGGCGCCGATGGCAAACGTTGCACCCAGACTCGTCCTCGCCAGCTCGTCACAGCGACGCCGCGACCTGCTGCGCTCGGAGGGCTTCGAGTTCCTCGTCGCCGAGCCGAACGTGGACGAGTCGGCGCCGGAGGGTGAGCTTCCCGAGCGGACCACCGCGCGCCTCGCTCTGACGAAAGCCCGCTCCGTAGTGGAGAGGGTCGACCCCGGGAGCTGCGTGCTGGCCGCCGACACCATCGTCGTGGTTGGCGACACCGTCCTCGGAAAGCCGCGCGATGAGGAAGAGGCGATTGAAATGCTGCTGCGGCTCGCCGACCGAACCCATCGCGTGATTACCGGCTACGTCGCGATGCTCGACGCGAGCCCAGAAGAGTCCGGAGTGGAGGTGAGCCGGGTGCGCATGCGCGCGGTGAGCAGCGAGGAGGCGCGCGCCTACGCGGCGACGGGTGAGCCGCTCGACAAGGCCGGAGCCTATGCAGTGCAAGGAGTGGGCGGGCGCTTCGTGGAGCACATCGACGGCTCGCGCTCGAACGTGATCGGCCTCCCACTTGAGGCCGTGGTCCCCGCACTGCGGCGACTCGGGGTGGAACCGACATGAGCGGGATCGCCGCGCGCGCCGAAGCACTGCGAAAACGGATCGATACGGTCGCCCGCGAGGCAGGGCGCGATCCAGCGGATGTGCGGCTGCTCGCGATCTCCAAGACCTTTCCCGCCGAGCGCGTGCTCGAAGCAACCGCAGCCGGCCTGCGATCGTTCGGCGAGAACCGCGTGCAGGAAGCTGAGACGAAGATCCCTGAGGTTCGTGCGGCAGCGGACGTGCGCCTCGACTGGCATCTGGTCGGCCAGCTCCAGCGCAACAAGGCCCGGCGAGCCGTCGAGCTCTTCGACTGGATCCACTCCGTCGATCGCCCCGCTCTGGCGTCCACGCTCGAGCGACATGCGGAAGCGCTGCAGCGCAGACCGCGGGTCTTGATCCAGGTAAACGTGGATGAAGAGGAGCAAAAGGCCGGCGTGCTGCCGACCGAGCTGGCGCAGCTCGCCGAGCATGTCGACGCCATGACGCACCTGGAGCTGGTCGGTCTGATGGCCATCCCGCGCGCGTGCGAGGATCCCGAGCAGGTGCGACCCTCCTTCGAGCGGCTGCGCGAGTTGCTGCAGCAGCTGAACGAGGGCCGCGCGGACGAGGCCCGCTTCACGGAGCTCTCGATGGGGATGTCTGCGGACTTCGAGGCGGCCATCCGCGAGGGCGCCACCTGGGTACGGATCGGCAGTGCCATCTTCGGCGAGAGAGTGAAGGGATGAGCCGTTTGCCCGCGTCCGTCGGGACGATCGGGGCCGGGAACATGGCCGAGGCTCTCTTGCGCGGGCTCCTGCGTGCGGGGATGAAGCCCGAGCGCCTGAGCGCCTCCGATCCCGTTGCTGCGCGGCGCAACCTGCTGAACGAAGCGCTCGCCGTACGCACCATGGAAGACAATCGTCAGCTTGCCAGCAGCTGCGAAGTCGTGGTGCTCGCCGGTTAAGCCCGACGTCGTCAACGCTGCGGTTCGCGGGCTCCCCGGCGCGGACGGACCGCTCTATCTCTCGATCGTAGCCGGACGTTCCACCGCGAGCCTGCAGGCCGTGCTTCCGCACGGCGGCCCGGGTGCTTCGCGCCATGCCCAACACGCCGGCCCTGATCTCCGCGGGAATCAGCGCCCTGGCTGACGACTCGGGCGCAAGCGAGCAAGATCTCGAGCGCGCCGAGAGCGTTCTGGGCGCGATCGGTCGCGTTCTCCGCCTTCCCGAGGCGAGCATGGATGCGGTGACGGGGCTCTCTGGCTCTGGGCCAGCCTACGTATACACGTTCATCGAGGCACTGAGCGAAGCGGGCGTCCGCGAGGGCCTCCCCGGCGCGGCGGCCCGGGAGTTGGCGCTGGAGACGGTCCTAGGCGCAGCGCTCCTCGTAAAGGAGTCGGGCGAGCAACCCGCAGTGCTCAGGGACATGGTCACATCCCCGGGTGGCACGACCGTCGCTGGCCTGGCCGCGCTAGAGCAGGCTGGCTTCCGCGCGGCGCTGCTAGCGGCCGTTCGCGCCGCAACAGCCCGTTCGAGAGAGCTCGCAGGCGATTCCTGAAAGCGCTCAAGCCCCGCACTCTTCAGGCCGATCCTGCCTGCCAGAGATGCGTCTCACACCGATCGAGATCCGCCGACACCAGTTCAAGTCCCGGCTACGGGGCTTCGATCGCGATGAGGTCGAGGCCTTCCTCGACACCGTGGTATGCGACTTCGAGGAGGTCGTGCGGGAGAACGCGCAGCTGCAGCGCGAGTCCGAACGGCTCGCTCGCGAGCTCGACACTCACCGTAGCCGCGAGAAGACCATTCAGGAGACACTGACCACCGCCCAGGGCATCGTGGAGCAGATCAAGCGAACCGCTGCCAAGGAGGCCGAGTCCATCGTGGTCGAGGCGGAGCTCCGCGCGGAGAAGCTGCTCCGGGACACCCGCGAGCGCCGAGCGGAGCTCTCCCACGAGGTAACCGAGCTCCGCCATCTCCGCACTCGCCTTGACACCGACCTCCGCAAAACGCTCGACACGTACAGCCGCATGATCGAAGCCTTCCGCGACTCACGCCGCCCCAAACCCACAAAACCCCTTACCCCCGCCAAACGCCCCCGCCGCGCTGAGTCCTGACCTGTGGGACCCGCGGGTCGCTGACGGCCACCCACCTTCGCTGAGGCCCAAGGCCTTCGCCGGGCACCGCTTGCAGGGTTGCCGGCCCAGCGAGGAGTCGGAGGGCGGGAACGTCCCCCGGCGGACTGTGGTAGCGGTAATCGAGGCGAGCAAGGCTCCTGAGCACGCAAGCAGCGGAGTCCGCCGGGGACGTTCCCGCCCTCCGACGGCGGAAGAGGAGGCTTCCCCACGGGGCCGGATTGACTCACCCGGCTCCCGGGCTTACTCTGCCGCCCCGTCTCAGTAGCCCTCCCGGAGTTCTCGAGCTTATGCCCACTTACGAATACGAATGCACCAAAGGCCATCTGTTCGAGGTCGAGCAACGGATTACGGACGAGCCTCTAACCCGTTGCCAGTCCTGCCGTTCCAAGGTCACGCGCCTGATCTCTGCCAGCACGTTCATCCTCAAGGGTGGGGGCTGGTACTCGGACGGCTACGGCTCGCCGAAAGCCAACGGGAGCGGGCGTGATGAGTCGTCTTCTTCGAGCGAAAGCTCGAAGAAGTCCGACAGCTCATCGAGCACCTCAGACAGCTCATCGAGCACCTCAGACAGCTCATCGAGCACCTCAGACAGCTCATCGAGCACCTCAGACAGCTCGTCGGGCTCCTCAGACAGCTCTAAGAGCTCGTCCGGTACCTCGACCGGGTCCTCCACGAGCGACTCTTAGCGGGCGCTCCAGCTACAATCCCAGCAGCAGCTCTGGAGGTCGCGGGGGGGTGACCACAGTCGTCAGCGGAAGGAAGCTCGCGGAAGAGATCCGCACCTCCGTGCGCGAGCGGGCGCTGGCCCTCGAGGGAGGCCCCGCGTGTCTCGCGACCGTCATCGTCGGCGACGAACCCGCCTCCAGGATCTACGTCCGCAACAAGGGGAAGGCCGCCTATGAGTGCGGACTCGATTCGCGCCAGGTCGAGCTGCCCGCGGAGATCTCCCAGTCCGAGTTGATCCAGGAGGTGGAGCTCCTCAACCGGGCTCCCGAGATCCACGGAATCCTTGTCCAGCTCCCCCTACCCGAAGGGATCAACCCCGCCGTCGTGGCCGCGTCCGTTCAGCCGGACAAGGACGTCGACGGCCTCCACCCCACGAACGCGGGTCTCCTGCTCAAGAACGAGCCGTGTCTTATCCCATGCACACCGCTTGCCTGTCTCTTCGTCCTCGATCGACACTCGATCCCGATCGAAGCTGCGGAGGCCGTGGTGATCGGGACGCAGCGAGATCGTCGGCAAGCCCGTGAGCCTGCTCCTGGTGCACCGGCATGCGACGGTGACCCTCTGCCACTCTCGTACGCGCGACCTGGGCTCGGTCGTACGCCGGGCAGACATCGTCATCGCGGCGGTCGGCGTCCCGAAGCTCGTAAAGGCCGACTGGATCAAGCCCGGGGCCGCCGTGATCGACGTGGGAATGAACCGGCTCGACGGAAAGCTGGTCGGCGACGCGGACTTCGACGCGGTGAACGGGGTGGCTGGGCTGCTGACACCCGTGCCGGGCGGCGTGGGCTTGCTGACGGTCGCTATGGTGCTGCGCAACACGCTCACCGCTTTCGAGTTTCAGCGCGCCAAGCGAAGCTCGTGAGCGAGGGACTCTCGCACACCCCGCTGTTCGCCCGACACCAGGAGGCGGGTGCGAAGCTGGCCCCGTTTGCCGGCTTCGAGATGCCTGTGGTCTACGCTTCCATCGTCGCGGAGCACCTATCAGTCCGCAGCCGCGTGGGGCTATTCGATGTATCCCACATGGGCGAGATCCGCCTGGTCGGAGGCGATGCGGTCGCCCTCGCGCAGCGACTCTTCACCAACGATGTCGAGAGCATGCAACCCGGGCGCGTTCGCTACGGCATGCTGCTGCACGAGGACGGCGGGATCATCGACGACGTGACGCTCTACCGGGTGAGCGACCGGGAGCTGTTCTTCTGCGTCAACGCAGCGAACACGGCGGACGACCTCGCATGGATGCGCGAGGTGCGTCACTCAGCGGGGCTCGCGTGTGAGATCGAGGACGAGAGCGCCGAGACCGCGTTGCTCGCGCTGCAGGGGCCGGGCGCGATCAGCATCGTGACGGGTCTGTTGCGTGACGGCGAGACCCCACCACGTCGCTGGCGCTACAAGCGCACCGAGCTGGCGGGTCTTCCCGTGGGTCTCTCGCGCACGGGCTACACCGGAGAGGACGGGGTCGAGATCTATGCGCGTGCACGGGACGCGATCGGGCTCTGGGACCGGCTGCTGGCCGCGGGCGAGCCTGCGCCGCAGCCTGCGGGTCTGGGTGCGCGCGACACGCTGCGCCTGGAGATGGGCTATCCCCTCTACGGGCATGAACTCGATCGCTTGCACTCGCCGATCGAGGCAAACCTGGAGCGCTTCATCGCCTTCGGGAAGGGTTTCGTCGGCGAGGAGGCCCTCCTGCGAGCCCGGGACTCTGGCCCGCGCCAGCTCCTCGTCGGTCTTGTGGTCCAAGGGCGTCAGGTGGCGAGAGCCGGGTTTCCGCTCCTTGCCGGAGACGGCGAGGGCATCGTGACCAGTGGCAGCTACGGTCCCAGCGTCGAGCGATCGATCGCGATGGGCTACGTTCCCGCCGAGTCGGCGCAGCCCGGAGCACGCATCCTCGTCGAAATCAGAGGTCGGCACGTGCCGTGCGAGGTAGTCGGGTTGCCGTTCTACAGCGGGAAGGGGTGATGGCGGAGCAGACACTCAAGTTTCCCGAGGACTGTCGGTACTCGGACTCGGACGAGTGGGTTCGCCTTGATGGCTCGCTGGCTCGCATCGGCGTCTCCGACTACGCCCAGTTCGAGCTGTCGGACGTGGTATTCGTGGAGCTTCCCGAGCTCGGAGCGCAGCTCGAGGCGGGTGAGGCGTTCGGTGTGGTCGAGTCTGTCAAGGCCGTGAGCGACCTCATCGCACCCATCAGCGGCGAGGTCGTCGAGGTCAACGAGGCGCTCGATGAGCACCCAGAGCTGGTGAACGAGGATCCGTACGGCCGCGGATGGATCCTCGCCATCTCTCCGGAGGAGCCGAACGCGATCGACCGCCTGCTGTCGGCGGAGGAGTATCGAGCCTCGCTCAAGTCGCGCGCGGATCATTGAGCTATCTGCCGCACACCGACGACGAGATCCGGACGATGCTCGACCGGATCGGGCTGGATCGCGGGGAAGAGCTGTTCGCGGCGGTTCCGGAGACCTTGCGACGCCGCGCCGGGCTCAAGCTAGCGCCCGAGCTAGACGAGCCCGCGCTGCTGAAACACTTCGCTGCCCAGGCCGCGCGCAACCTCTCGGTGCGCACGACCGCTAGCTTTCTCGGGGCGGGCGTCTACCACCACTTCATCCCTTCGGCCGTCGGCGCCCTGGCCTCGCGCGGCGAGTTCATGACCGCATACACGCCGTATCAAGCCGAGATCAGCCAGGGAACGCTGCAGGCCATCTACGAGTTTCAGACCATGCTCTGCCAGCTCCTGGCGCTGGAGGTCGCGAACGCCTCGCTCTACGACGGAGCCTCGGCTACCGCCGAGGCAGCACTCATGGCACTGCGTGTCACGCGGCGCCAGCGCATCTACATTGCTCGGGGTGTGCACCCGCACTACAGGAAGGTCGTCGAGACGTATACGCGCGGTCTCGGCGCCCAGCTGGAGCAGCTGCCCCTCGGTGAAGACGGGCGCACACAGCTCCCAAGCTCGCTTCCCGACGGCTCCGCGGCAGTGATCCTGCAATCTCCGAACTTCTACGGCTGCATCGAGGACCTGGCGGCAGCTGCCGAGACGGCGCACGCCGCCGGCGCGCTCGCCATCTCCACGACCACCGAGGGCCTTGCGCTGGCGCTACTCGAAGCGCCGGGAAAGCTCGGGATAGACGTGGCCTGCGGCGAGGCGCAATCCTTCGGCGTCCCGATCTCATTTGGCGGGCCTCACGTTGGCTTCATCGCTGCGCGAGCCAGGCTGGTTCGCAACCTGCCCGGGCGCCTAATCGGCGAGACCGTCGACAGCGATGGCCAGCGCGCGTTCGTCATGACGCTGACCACTCGTGAGCAGCACATTCGCCGCGAGCGAGCAACGAGCAACATCTGCACGAATCAAGCGCTCATGGCCCTGCGGGTCACGATCTTTCTCGCGCTCCTGGGCAGGCGGGGATTGCGCCGACTGGCGGAGATCAACCATTCGCTCGCGTGCTACGCCAAGTGCGAGCTCACGGACGCGGGGTTGCGTCTTCCCTATGCAGCACCGGCGTTCAATGAATTTGTCGTAGAGGTTCCCGACCTCGCCGAGCGCCTCCAGCGCTGCCACGAGCAGGGCATCCAGCCTGGCGTCGCGCTCGGCGAGCTAGACGACGCGCCAGACCACCTGCTGGTCTGCACGACCGAGATGAACGACCGCGAGCAGATCGACCGACTCGTGCGCGAGCTGGCTGCGTGAGCACGCCCGGGCGCAGTGGGCTCGTGTTCGAGGAGCCGCTCCTCTTCGAGCGCTCTCGGCGCGGCCGAGCGCACGTCCCGATCGCGCACCCCGACGTCCAGCCCATCGACGCAGCGGCCTCCATCGGCGCGGATCTGGTACGCGACGACATCCCCGACTTCCCGGAGCTATCGGAGCCCGAGGTAGTGCGCCACTTCACGCGCCTATCGCAGTGGAACTACGGCATCGACTCCGGACTCTTCCCGCTGGGCTCGTGCACGATGAAGTACAACCCGAAGGTGAACGAAACGGTGGCCGCGCTGGCCGGGATCGCCGACGTCCACCCCCTTAGCCGCGTAGAGGACCTGCAGGGGATGCTCGCCCTGGCATTCGAGCTCGAGCAGGCGCTCGCGGAGATCTCCGGGCTCGATCGAGTCACCCTGCAGCCGGCTGCCGGCGCGCAGGGCGAGCTGGTCGGGATGATGATGATCCAGGCCTATCACCGCTCCAGGGGAGAGGACCAGCGCACGAGGGTGCTCATCCCCGACACCGCGCACGGCACGAACCCTGCCAGTGCCGCGCTCACCGGCATGCAGGTCGTCGAGGTGAAGAGCGGCAACAACGGCATCCTGAATCCCGATACCGTGGCACCGCTGCTCGACGACCGAACGTCGGCGCTGATGCTCACGAATCCCAACACGCTCGGGATCTTCGAAACCCATGTGGAACGCCTCGCCGAGCTCACGCATCAGGCCGGCGGATTGGTCTACCTGGACGGCGCGAACTTGAACGCGCTCATGGGCGTCGCCAAGCCCGGGCACATGGGCGTGGACATCATGCACTTCAACCTGCACAAGACGTTCTCCACGCCGCACGGCGGGGGCGGGCCCGGTGCCGGTCCGGTGGGAGTTCGCAATCTGCTGGCGCCCTTCCTCCCGATCCCTGTGATCCGTCGCGAACACGACCGCTACCGGATGGACGAGGACTTTCCGCTCTCCGTCGGTCGGGTCCACGGCTTCTTCGGAAACGCGGGGGTCTGGGTTCGCGCGCTCGCCTACATCCGCACCCTGGGGGCGCGCGGGCTGGCGCAGGTCACGGAGCGTGCCGTCCTCAACGCAAGGTACCTGCTCGCCGCACTCCGTTCCTCCTATCATGTCCCCCACGACCAGCCGATCATGCACGAGTGCGTCCTCAGTGACAGGCACCAGCAGGCAGCCGGCGTCACGACGGCCGACATCGCAAAGAGGCTGATGGACTACGGCTACCATCCGCCGACAATCTACTTTCCTTTGGTCGTCGCAGGAGCGATGATGATCGAGCCGACCGAGTGCGAGTCGCTCGAGTCCCTCGACGGTTTCATCGAGGCCATGAATCGGATCGCCGAAGAAGCCAGGACAGACCCGGGGAAGGTGACGGGCGCACCGACCCGGCCGATCGTCCGCAGGCTCGACGAGGTGCGGGCCGCCCGCAAGCCGAAGCTGCGCTGGTTGCCGGAGGATTGAGTTGTCAAGAACGCTGCCAATGCTGGCGGTGGCGCTCGCTTGCGCGAGCTGCGTATTCGCAAACCGTGACAAGCCCGGGCTGTCCGAGAGCCTCGAGCATGAGAAAGCGCTGACGGCAGACGTTCACCGGCAGATCCGCAACAACGCGCCCCTCGTGAGCGATCCGGTGCTGCTGGACTTCGTGTACGAGGTGGGGGAGCGGATCGTCGCTGTAACTGAACCCCAGCCGTTCATCTACCGCTTCTTCATCATCGAAGACGACACCCTCAACGCCTTCACCATCGGTGGGGGCTACATCTACATCCACACGGGGACGCTCGCGCAGGTGGGTGACGTTGGCGAGCTGGCAGGACTCCTCGCCCACGAGATTGCTCACGTACGCAAACGCCACATCGCCAGACGAGGCGAGGGTCAGAACGTTGCGACGCTGACCACGCTTGCGAGCCTCGCGGCGGTGGCGCTCGGCGCGGACCCCGGCGTCCTCATCGTGGCCCAGGGCGTGAACGTCTCGCTGCAACTCCAGCACACGCGAGCACACGAGGCGGAGTCGGACCGGGAGGGGGTCGGCTACTTGATCAAGGCCGGCTACGACCCGTACGGAATGCAGCGCTTCTTCCAGCGCATCCACTCGGCCTACCCGAGCCGCGGCCACGAGATCCCAACCTACCTGTTCTCGCATCCGGCCATCGAAGAGCGCATCGCGAGCATCCCCGTACTCGTGGAGCGCAATGGCGGTGGCGCTGGCCTGCAACGCGAGGACCCGCGCCTTGGGGAGATCCAGGCACGCCTGGCAAAGCTGAGCGAGCCGGTCGTGGGAGGATCGGGACTGAAAGCCCGAGCGGAGTTCGATCGAGATCTGACGGACCTGCTTCTGGCCCGCGCCAGCGATACCCAGACCGATGAGCGTGCCCTCCAGCTGCTGGGCCAGGCTGAGCTCCTGGAGCCGAACGACCCTCGCATCTTCTTGCAGCGGGCCGAGATCCATGAGAGACGCGAGAACCTTGACGCTGCGCGCGCGGATCTCGAGCGCGCCTTCAAGCTCGACCCCAGTACTCCCGTCGTCGCCCACTCGCTCGGGCGGATCCACAAGAAGCTCGACAATCACTCGCGTGCGGTCTTCTACATGGAGCTGGCGATCGCCAACTACAGGCCCGGCAGCTCGAAACGCAAGCTCGCGGAGCTCGAGATCGAGCGCATGGAGTTCCCGTTGCTCGAGAGCAGCGGGTTCTCCCGTATCGGAGAGCTGAAAGACGGGAGCGGGGATCCTGGCACGGAAGGGGCCCGCTTCACGCGCGGAGACACGATCGTCTGGACGGGAAGCATCAGCGAGCGCTTCGAAAAGCGGACCCCCCCAATCGCAGTGAGCTGGCGCTCGCCTTCCGGTGAGATCGTGCAGCACGAGAGGGTGCAACCGAGGCGCAAGCGGACGGTCACGTCGACGTTCGACTCCACCGACGCCGAGCTGGGATATTGGAAACTCGAGATTGCCGTCCAAGAGAGCCGGGAGGAACAGCTATCGTTCGAGCTCGTGGAGCTCGATTCAAAGCGCAACGGCGGCTAGTGGATCGGTCCACGGCGGCAGCCTATGTGCGACACGCTGCCAAGTGGATCGCGGCACGCGGACCCGAGCCACTGGCTACAAAGCGTCTCGAGCGTTTCGCGGGCAGGCTTCGGAAGGGCGCGCGAGTCGCGGACCTGGGCTCCGGCCCCGGCTGGTACGCGGGAATCCTGAACGAGGGCGGCTTCGCGAGCATCGCCCTTGATCTCACCCGCGAGATGTTGCATGAGGCCGGGCGCAGGTACCCGGAGATCCCGCGCGTCCAGGCCGATCTCGGCGCCCTGCCCTTCGCCCGCGGCTCGCTCGACGGCGCCTGGGCGATCAACTGTCTCACTCATCTATCGGCGGCAGAGCTCCCACCCGCGCTCGCCCACCTGCACCACGCGCTCCGCACGGACGCCATCGTCGAGTTCACCCTGGCCGATCTCGAGAGGGTCGACCCCACGCCGGCCGAGCTCCGACGCGGCACGGCGCAGCGCCGCTTCGGCGACGACCGCCTTCGCGGCCGGCTGTTCACCGCCGTGACGAAGGACCGGGCGCGGATGCTGTTGGAGGGCGCGGGCTTCGAACGAATCCGGATCGAGCGGCCCGAGAAGCGGCGCTTCTGGCTCTGGATCCGGGCGCGCCGGAGCCATACGCTTCCGGACTGCTCCAGGGTGGGATCTTCAGCTACGTATCGCTGGAGTCCCGGATTCCCGAGGACCATCCGCTTCGAGCGATCCGGCGACTGGTGGACGCGGCGCTGGAGCAGCTGTCGCGACGCTTCGATGGTATCTACGCCAAAGGGGTCGGCCGACCGTCGGTCCCGCCGGAGCAGCTGTTGCGGGCGCTGCTGTTGCAGGTGCTGTACACGATCCGGAGCGAGCGCCAGCTGATCGAGCAGATCGACTACAACCTGCTCTACCGCTGGTTCGTGGGCCTGGAGCTGGACGATGAGGTGTTCAGCGCGACGGTGTTCACCAAGAATCGGGAACGGCTGCTGAAGGGCGAGATCGCTCAGCATTTCTTCGAGGCGGTGCTGGCGCAGGCGGAGTCGGAGGGGTTGGTGTCATCGGAGCACTTCACGGTGGACGGGACGCTGATCGAGGCGTGGGCGAGCCAGAAGAGCTTCGTGCGCAAGGACGAGAAGCGCAGGGACGATGACGACCCGGGCAACCCGACGGTCAACTTCCGGGGCGAGAAGCGGAGCAACCAGACGCATGCGTCGAGGACGGATCCGGACGCCCGACTGGCGGGGATGAGGGGCCAGGGCGCGCGGCTCGCGTATCAGGGACACGTCGTGACGGAGAACCGCAACGGCCTGGTGGTGGCGGCGAAGCTCACTCAGGCGTCGGGGTATGCGGAGCGCGAAGCGGCTCTCGAGATGGTGCTGGGTCTGGGGGGCGCTCGCCGGATCACCCTGGCTGGAGACAAGGGCTACGACGCCAAGAGCTTTGTGCAGGCGCTTCGGGCCTGGAGCGTTACCCCGCACGTGGCACAGAACACGACGAACCGCCGAAGCGCGATCGATCGAAGGACCACAGGACACCCGGGCTACGAGGTGAGCCAGCGCTTCCGCAAACGGGTGGAGGAGGTGTTTGGCTGGATGAAGACGGTGGGCTTGATGCGCAAGACCCGGCACCGGGGCACGGATCGGGTCGGCTGGGTCTTCACCTTCACTGCTGCGGCCTACAACCTGGTCCGTATCCGCAACCTGTTGGAGGCGACATAGCTCATGATCCCGCAAGATCTACCCGTGCGACACCGAACCGGTTCGTACCGGGAACGGCGATCCCTCTCCCTGCTCGGCACGCCTCCCGTCAGAGGCGTCCCGCCCAACCCAGTCACTTTCTCCGCAGCCTGCTAGGCAGCGGTGGGGCCCGAATGCGAAGGCCATGTGCTGACGCTGGGGCCGCAAGATGTCGAACGTCTCGGGATCCGTGTAACGCGTCTCGTCGTGGTTCGCGGAGCCGAGGTTGACGTACACGGACGCGCCCGCCGGAATTTTCACCCCGCACGCCTCTGTGTCGCGCGTGCAGGTCCGCTCGATACCGAGCAGCGGGGGCTCCCAGCGCAAGCCTTCTTCGATCGCCTGCGGGATCAAAGAGCGATCTCTCTTCAGCGCCTTCAGCTGGTCCGTGTGGGTGAGCAGGCCGAAGAATAGATTACTCGAGGAGCGATACGTGGTCTCTGCGCCGGCGGGGGCGAGGAGCTTGAAAAACGCGAAGATATCGTCGTCGCAGAGCCGGATCCCGTCCAGCTCCGCCTCGGCGAGCACGCTCATCAGGTCGTTACTCGGCTTGCGGCGGCGCTCTGCGAGCACGCGCGTAAACATCTCCCCGAGCTTGCGCGAGGCCTCCAGGCCCTTCTCGACGTTGATCTGGATGCTGATGAGCTCGACGGCGAGGCGGTGGAAGTCCGCAAGATCGTCGTCGGGGATTCCGATCATGCCCGCGATCACCTTGACCGGGAACGGGAAGGTGAGCTCGGGCACAAGATCCGCATGGCCGCGCGCCGCGAAGCCCGCAACCAGCTCTTCGACCACGGGACGAACGAGCTCGTGTTCCCAGCGCTCCAGGGCACGCCGCGAGAACGCCCGCTGGAGCAGGCCTCGATACCGAGAGTGCTCGGGCTCGTCCATCGCGAGGATGGTGTGCCCCATCACGAGCCCCATCGTCGCCTGGTAGCCCGCCGAGGAGAAGCGGTCACCGTCGCGCAGCACCTCGGAGACGGCAGCGTGAGACATGGCCGCGTAGACCTCTCTCGAGCCCGCGAGGCGCGCGGCCGCACCCGGCGTAACCGCAGTGTCCACTTTGATAACCGGGGCCTGCTTGCGCTCCTCCGCGAAGCGTGGGTATGGATCTCGGACCGTTCCCTGCCACCTGGGCCCGATTGAACACCTCGAAGGCGTCGTCTCCACTCGCTCGCGCTCCGCTCACTCCTACCTCGCTCATGCCGGCCTCTCCGTCGTGCGCGGTGGCGGGGGTGTGGAGACCTGGCCCGTGAAGAGCGCGTCGACGGGCTCCCCGACACGCGAGACCGCCCGCCCGATCGCATCCGGATCGCGCGGGTCAGTCTCCACGAACTCCTTCACCGGCGCGTTCACGGGCTTGCTGTCGAGGCCCCAGACCTCGGCGTCCAGCTCGACGAGAAGGCGCGCGCACGCCTCTCCCATTCCCGAGGCCGGGCCCATCACGATCACAGGCCTTCCGGCGTAGGTGAGATCGTCCGGCACGCTGCGCCTCTGCGCACTAGGCAGCGGCCGCGGGCCGAGGCTGCAGCAGCCCGCGCAGGTTCGAGCTCATGACCTCCTGGGCATCGGGGCTCGAGAGATCCTTGAGCGCCCCGATGTAAGAGGTCGGGTGCTCGAGCCCCTCGGGATGGGGGTAGTCCGACCCGAACAGCAGCTGGTCCACGCCGATCTCGTCCGCGAGGCGGCTCGGGTTGTCCCCGTGGCCGAGCGCCACCCAGATGTGCCTCTTGAAGGTCTCGCGCGGGTTCTTGTCCGGGATCACCGCCTCCAGGCGCCGGATCAGCCCGGGGACCCAGCTGGAGCCGTTCTCGACGCTCACGACTCGGAGGTTCGGATGGCGTTCGAAGAGCTCGTGGCAGATCATCGCGGCAAGCGCGTCGTGGATGGGGTTCGCGCTGAGAGCGCGCCGGAGCGGCGTCATCTCGAACGGCAGGAACTCGGCCCCGCCCTCCCAGGCCGCGGCGTACTTGTCGTAGCCGCTGTCGGAGGCGTGCATCCCGACGCTGATGCCGGCCTCTGCAACGCGCGCCCAGAACGGGTCGAACTCCGGCAAGCCCGGCGACCGGCTGCCGCGATAACCGGGAACCGGAGCAGGGCGGAGTCCCACGATCCGGGCGCCGTGCTCCAGACACCACTCGAGCTCCTGACAGGCGAGCTCCACGTCCATCAGTGTGAGCATGGGCACCGCGAACAGGCGCTCCTGGTAGGCAAAGCCCCACTCGTCGATCAGCCAGCGGTTGAAGGCGCGCATGCCGGCGTTCATCAGGAAGGCCCGGCTCATCGACCGGGAGCGCGATCCGTGGGAAGCGCTCCGGCGGGGTCTGGGCTTCACGGACCTGGTCAAGCGCCCGACGCGAGGCGCGAGCGAGCTCACGCGCGCCGAGTACACCACGGGACTGGAGCGGCTCCAGCAGCGCGTCGGCGAGGAGCGGCCCCGGGCAGTCTGCTTCGTGGGTCTAGACGGTTGGCGGCGTGGGGTCGATCGGAGAGCTGTGCCCGGCTGGCTCCGGGACGGAGTCGGAGGCCGCCCGGCCTACCTCATGCCGTCCACCTCCGGGCGCAACGCCCAGGTCGACCTGGCCACGCTCGTCCGCCATCTGCGCCGCGCGTCGCATGGCCCGAGCCCTCGGCGCTAGAGGAAGTCACCGCCGCGCTCGATCACCTGATGTTGTAGCCGTCCGGATCCTCGACGGAGAAGCAGCGCACGAGTGCCTGCGCGGCCAGGAGAAGGTGACGGGAGAGTGGGACCTGGTGTGCTCGGGCTTCAACGTGATGGCGCTCTGCCGAGCGCAGATGGCGTGATCGGGCGGGTGCGGACCCGTTTCGCGCACGACAGGCCCTGGATCTGACGCATATCTGTGTAGATCGACATCTACCGGCTACCTCGGACCCCCGTTGGCCCGTACATCGCTCCACGTCCAGTTGGGGGCCCTCGCTACAATCACCTCCGCCCACCCGAATCTTGGGTCACTCTCCTAGCAGGCTGCTGAAAAACTACTCCTCGAAGGGTACCTTGAGGGAAGCCCCAAGGGGGAGGTGTGAGAGGACCGCAGACGCTCCAGGGTGGGATGTTCAGCTACGTATCGCTGGAGTCCCGGATTCCCGAGGACCATCCGCTTCGAGCGATCCGGCGACTGGTGGACGCAGCGCTCGAGCAGCTGTCGCGACGCTTCGATGTGATCTACGCGAAAGGGGTCGGCCGGCCGTCGGTTCCGCCGGAGCAGCTGTTGCGGGCGCTGCTGTTGCAGGTGCTGTACACGATCCGGAGCGAGCGCCAGCTGATCGAGCAGATCGACTACAACCTGCTCTACCGCTGGTTCGTGGGCCTGGAGCTGGACGACGAGGTGTTCAGCGCCACGGTATTCACCAAGAATCGGGAACGGCTACTGCAGGGCGAGATTGCCCAGCACTTCTTCGAGGCCGTGCTGGCGCAGGCCGAGTCGGAGGGGTTGGTGTCATCGGAGCACTTCACGGTGGACGGGACGCTGATCGAGGCGTGGGCGAGCCAGAAGAGCTTCGTGCGCAAGGACGAGAAGCGGAAGGACGATGACGACCCGGGCAACCCGACGGTCAACTTCCGGGGCGAGAAGCGGAGCAACCAGACGCATGCGTCGACGACGGACCCGGACGCCCGACTGGCGGGGATGAAGGGCCAGGGGGCGCGGCTCGCGTATCAGGGACACGTCGTGACAGAGAACCGCAACGGCCTGGTGGTGGCGGCGAAGCTCACTCAGGCGTCGGGGTATGCGGAGCGCGAAGCGGCGCTCGAGATGGTGCTGGGTCTTGGGGGCGCTCGCCGGATCACGCTGGGTGGAGACAAGGGCTACGACGCCAAGAGCTTCGTGCAGGCGCTTCGGACCTGGAGCGTCACCCCGCACGTGGCACAGAACACGACGAACCGCCGAAGCGCGATCGATCGAAGGACCACAGGACACCCGGGCTACGAGGTGAGCCAGCGCTTCCGCAAACGGGTGGAGGAGGTGTTCGGCTGGATGAAGACGGTAGGCTTGATGCGCAAGACCCGACACCGGGGCACGGATCGGGTCGGCTGGGTCTTCACCTTCACCGCCGCGGCCTACAACCTGGTCCGCATCCGCAACCTGTTGGAGGCGACGTAGCTCATGATCCCGCAAGGTCTCCCGCTGCCACGCGAAACCGGTTCGTACCGGGAACGGCGATCCCTCACTCGGCTCGGCACGCCTCCCGTCGAAGGCGTCCCGCCCAACACAGTCACTTTCTCCGCAGCCTGCTAGGCGGCTGCCTCCTCCTGACCCGCGACTCCTAGTGTCCCGATCCCGAAGTTCGCACAAACTCTGGTGTGGCCCCGAGTAATAGCCCGCCGACCCGCGCCGTGAATCTCCGCAGTCCGCGCCTGCGATGAGACCGGCTGTATAATCAGCAGGGGAAGCGCGAGGCGGGCTGGTGCCGCTCTTGGACTTCAAATCCAATGGGGGGCCTGAGTGCAGGTCCTCGGCGGGTTCGATTCCCGTGCGCTTCCGCCACCAGACGGGCAACCAGAATCAGGCGGGGCTCTATTCGTGCGTCCCCCGCCAGTCCCGTGCGGGAGGAAAGGTTTCGACGTGATCGTTCAGACGCGTCCCAAGTACAAAGTGGTCAGCGAGACGAACGTCCCGATGGAGACGCGCGATGGAGTGACCCTTCTGGCCGATGTGGTGCGTCCGGATGTGCCGGGCCGCTTTCCGGTCCTGCTGAGCCGGACACCCTACGGCAAGCAGGGTATGAACGACCCCAATGGTCCACATCACCTCTTCGCCCGTTACGGCTACGTCGCGGTCATGCAGGATTGTCGTGGCCGCTTCGAATCAGAAGGGGAGTACGACACCATCTTCCAGGAGATCCCGGACGGCTACGACGCCGTCGAGTGGGCTGCACGATTGCCCTGGTCCAATGGGCGGGTCGGAACGACCGGCCAGTCGTACCTAGGCCTGACGCAATACATGATCGCGTGTAATGACCCGATGCCCCCCTCGCTCCAGGCGATGGCTCCGGTGTCGGCGTCGTCTGACTACCACGCCAGCTGGATCTACCACACGGGCGGGGCAGCGCTCTGGGGTTGGATGGCGCCCTACGCAATCTTCAAGGGACTCGATACGCTCAAGCGGAAGCAGCGCGCCGATCTGATGGAGACAATGAAGGAGTACGTCGAGGGAGGCGACTTCTCCCTCCCGCGCCGGACTCGGTTCGGCTTCAACGCCTTCACGCCGCTTGCTGAGAAGTGGTACAGGCATCTACCCATCAAGGACTGGGGCGACCTGCTGAAAGAGACTGCACCATACTTCGCCGAACACATCCAGCATGCCGACGACGGCGAGTACTGGTACCGGGCGAACGTCAATCGCCATGCCGAGAGCGTGACGGTGCCGATGCTTCACGTCACCTCGTGGTACGACATCTTTGCCGAGGGAGGGCCGAGCGCCTATCAGAGCATCAAGGCAAACAGCCGGTTCGCCAGGGCGCGCAATGGCCAGCGACTCATCATCGGCCCCTGGGGGCATCTGCTCCCCTATCACTCTCCGAGCTCACGGGGCACTGGCGACATCGACTTTGGACCCGCGGCCCTCATCGACCTCAACGAAACGCTTCTGCGCTGGTTCGATTACTGGCTCAAAGATCAGGCGAACGGGATGATGAACGAGCCGCCGGTTACGGTGTTCACGATGGGGGAGAACCGCTGGCAACACTTCTCCGACTGGCCGCCGCCTTCCATGCGCCAGGTGCGATATTTCCTACATAGCGCGCAGGGCGCCAACTCCTCGCGAGGCGACGGTACGCTCGAAACCTTCCCGCCGGCGAAGCAACCCGCGGACAGGTACATCTACGACCCGAACGACCCCGTGCCGTCGCTGGGCGGGAACAACCTGACCATCGATCTCGGAGTACAGGATCAGCGACCAGTCGAGGAGCGAAACGATGTACTGGTGTACACGTCGGACCCTCTCGACGAGCCACTCGAGATCGCTGGACCGGTGACCGTGTCGCTGTGGGCGTCGTCCTCAGCCGTGGATACGGACTTCACGGCAAAACTCGTGGACGTGCACCCGACAGGGTACGCGCAGAACCTCCTCGACGGCATCATCCGCGCCCGGTATCGCGAGTCCGCGAGTACGCCAGAGTTGATGGAGCCGGGAAGGCCCTACCTCTTCACCATCGATCTATGGGCCACTAGCAACGTCTTCCTGCCGGGGCATCGCATTCGCGTCGAAGTCAGCTCGAGCAACTTCCCCCGCTTCGATCGGAACCTGAACACCAAGGAGCCGTTTGGTGAGGGGACCCAAGGCGAGCCGGCGCAACAGACGGTCTTCCATCAGGAAGACATGCCCTCCTATCTCCTCCTACCCATCCTCCCCAGATAAGGCGACCGTTCACGGCATACCACGGCGTGATAGAGTCGCCTTCCGGCACATGAAGGAGGAGCGCGGATGGCTGTCCAGCTGACCAAGGACTCGATCGATCTCGGGATCGTCACGACGGATCCTGATCGTGCGCTCGCGTTCTACCGTGATACGCTCGGCTTCGAGCCCGAGGGTGAGATGCCGCTTCCTGGCGGTGGGAAGATGCATCGGCTGCTCTGCGGGACCAGTCTGATCAAGATCGTGGTCAACGCGAAGGAGCCGCGGGAGAGCGCGCCCAAAGGCGGGTTGGCCGGGGCAACCGGCTATCGCTACTGGACGATGTCGGTCTCGAATCTCGAAGAGATCGTGAAGGCGTGCTCGGACGCAGGCTACAAGGTGGCGATTCCGGTCACGGAGGTCCGCCCGGGCGTGCGGATCGCCATGGTCGAGGATCCCGACGGAAACTGGGTAGAGTTCCTAGAGAACTGAACCTTCTCCGGAGCCCTACTCGTCCCGAGTGAGCGAGGAAGCCGACCACGACTCCGCCGAGGTCGCCGTCCGTCCAGCAGTTCAGGGCTGAAACTGACGGGTCGATGATCACGTCAGCGAGGTCTTGCTTTGGGACGAGCTCAGGCGAGCGTTCTCCTTACCGCCATGCTGCTCCTTGGCTGGTTCTGGGCCGGTAGTGCTCACGGCGACCAAGTCTATCGGTGGGTTGAGAAGAACGGGTCCATCCACTTCTCGGACTCGTACTACGACGTCCCGCCGGAGTACCAGCAGCAGGTCTCCGAGAGTGAAGACTTCGGCGATCGCCTGAGCATCATCGAGGGCCTGAACGAGCAGTTCGGAGCTGCCAACGACCCGGCCCAGGCAGGTCCGCCTGGCGGCCGAGCTAAGCCGCAGGACTCGCTGCGGACCGTCCCCGACCTCTCCGACCTTTCCAAGCTCTCCGACCTCTCCAAGCTCTCCGACCTCTCCAAGCTCTCGCTTGGAGCAGGCGCCATTGTCGGGCTGGTGCTCCTCTTACCCGTCCTGATCTTCGTAGGCCTAGCAGGCTGCGGAGAAAGTGACTGGGTTGGGCGGGACGCCTCTGACGGGAGGCGTGCCGAGCAGGGAGAGGGATCGCCGTTCCCGGTACGAACCGGTTCGGTGTCGCACGGGTAGATCTTGCGGGATCATGAGCTATGTCGCCTCCAACAGGTTGCGGATACGGACCAGGTTGTAGGCCGCAGCAGTGAAGGTGAAGACCCAGCCGACCCGATCCGTGCCCCGGTGCCGGGTCTTGCGCATCAAGCCCACCGTCTTCATCCAGCCAAACACCTCCTCCACCCGTTTGCGGAAGCGCTGGCTCACCTCGTAGCCCGGGTGTCCTGTGGTCCTTCGATCGATCGCGCTTCGGCGGTTCGTCGTGTTCTGTGCCACGTGCGGGGTAACGCTCCAGGCCCGAAGCGCCTGCACAAAGCTCTTGGCGTCGTAGCCCTTGTCTCCAGCCAGGGTGATCCGGCGAGCGCCCCCCAGACCCAGCACCATCTCGAGAGCCGCTTCGCGCTCCGCATACCCCGACGCCTGAGTGAGCTTCGCCGCCACCACCAGGCCGTTGCGGTTCTCCGTCACGACGTGTCCCTGATACGCGAGCCGCGCGCCCTGGCCCCTCATCCCCGCCAGTCGGGCGTCCGGATCCGTCCTCGACGCATGCGTCTGGTTGCTCCGCTTCTCGCCCCGGAAGTTGACCGTCGGGTTGCCCGGGTCGTCATCGTCCCTGCGCTTCTCGTCCTTGCGCACGAAGCTCTTCTGGCTCGCCCACGCCTCGATCAGCGTCCCGTCCACCGTGAAGTGCTCCGATGACACCAACCCCTCCGACTCCGCCTGCGCCAGCACCGCCTCGAAGAAATGCTGAGCGATCTCGCCCTTCAGCAGCCGTTCCCGATTCTTGGTGAACACCGTCGCGCTGAACACCTCATCGTCCAGCTCCAGGCCCACGAACCAGCGGTAGAGCAGGTTGTAGTCGATCTGCTCGATCAGCTGGCGCTCGCTCCGGATCGTGTACAGCACCTGCAACAGCAGCGCCCGCAACAGCTGCTCCGGCGGGACCGACGGTCGGCCGACCCCTTTGGCGTAGATACCATCGAAGCGTCGCGACAGCTGCTCCAGCGCCGCGTCCACCAGTCGCCGGATCGCTCGAAGCGGATGGTCCTCGGGAATCCGGGACTCCAGCGATACGTAGCTGAAGATCCCACCCTGGAGCGTCTGCGGTCCTCTCACATCTCCCCCTTGGGGCTTCCCTCAAAGGTACCCTTCGATGAGGAGTTTTTCAGCAGCCTGCTAGGCGTCGCCTCCATTATCCTGATCACGGCCTGCAATATGGTGAACCAGGAGCCACCGAGCCTATGGCGCGGGATGTGGATCTGCTTCGCCAGTTCAGCAGTCCCGAACGCGGCCCAGGCACTCTTGATGTGGGGAGTCGATATCTCGCGCTTCGGCATCGCGGGCATGCTCGGTCTTTTCCTCCTTGCAATCGGACTCAATGTTCTCGTGCTACGTGGACTGCTCTGCAAGACTGTCGGCAGAGCCATCGCGGTCTTGCTCGCCCAGCTCCTCATCGCGTTTCTCATCGGCGTCGTGGTGTTCGGCGTCGTTCTCCTCGGCTCCTGCGTGCTCGCTGTCTGACCGGCCATCCCTTCCCGTTGGGCCTAAGGATCTGCCCCGCCTCGGCCCGATAACAGTCCCCGGAGACCCGTTTCCGTGGGGTGGCTCGCCATGCCAAGATCGTCATCTCGAAGAGTCGTTGTCTATCGGGCCCTTGCAGCCTTCTTTTGCCTGAGTCTTGCCGGTTGCGAGCTGATCAAGCACGGATGGTCACAGAGCGAGTTTGAGGGGCAGGTCCTGCAGGGGAAGGTGGGCCGTGGCGCCGAACGTCTCGCTGCAGAGCGCAAGTTCGACCCGACCATCAACCAGTGGGTCGAGCTGCACGGAACGCCGGACTACTTCGTAATCCATCCGGGGGACAGGATGGAGTTTTGCTACCTCGAAGAGGATCGAGTTGTCGAGTTCACCCGGAGGGATTGGCTGTCAAGTAGTACGTCCGACGTGGTCGAGGTCATCCCGGACAGGCTCTCCAGGTTCTTCGTTTTCGAGGACAGAGAGCGACTAACCGCCAAGCGAGCGAAAGCCGAGGCCAGAGCGAAGGCGACCGCCTCGGCCAGGATCGCGCGAGCCACCCGGCGTCGCACGGACGCAGCCAGGCGATTGAGAGGGACGTCGCCAACGCGAGCGGCACCTGCAGCTCCGAGCAGACCCTCGGTCGACGTGCCGAGCGTGCCGCGCGGCGGGCGCCTCAACCCGGATTGGCGGCTCGGAGAGAAGCGAAAGCTCGGGATCGGGATCTTCAAGCAGCTGGTCGCCGAGCACTCCGGCTGGAGCGTCTGGTGGAGCAAGAGCGGATCCTTCAGTCCGAGGTGCTTCGCACAGAAGTACGCCTTTAAGTCCTCTGGCCTCACGCCCCCGTGGGTCGAGCTGGTGATCATGCTGGGCAGCGAGAGCGGAAAGACGCACGTGAGCTTCGAAGGACCTGGCGGATCAGAGCACCAGGGAGCAAAGATCGAGATCGATGGCAAGTACCATGAGTCCGTCTCGGACAGCGACATTCCCGCCCTGGAAGGGAAGACCTCTGACTTCGAGGTAACCATGGGCGCATGGGAACATCTCAACACGACCACCACCCGAGGGCGGGTCGACCTCCGAGGCATTACTCGCGCGCACGAGCTCGTCAAGAAGTGCGCCGCGAGCCACGCGGATTGATTGAAGACCGATCCTGAGGAACGACGCCTAGTTGCGTCTAAGGCCCTACAAGGGGCTGCAGCCCCACTGGATCTGAGCTACACGCTGAGCGGCTCGGAGAGGGAAACCCGGAAAACCTGGGATGGGCGCTCGGGGCCTCAGCGATGAACGCGCTCTGGGCAGGAAAGGTGCTGGCCGGCGGCCCGATCCACGCGCCGCGGCCGTCGAGATCGTGGTGTGATGTGGAGCGCCGAGGCTTCCGCTTCCTGGCTCGGAGACCCCAGCCTCACCTGACCGGGCTGATCGAGAACGCTCAGCACGCCGTAAAGGCGCTGTATTCGTGACAACGACTCGCGTCCCGAGCGTAGACATGCATGTCGAGGCCGAGAGGCCGTCGTCGAAGTTCACGGGGAGAGCCTCGTCTCGCGAAGCGAATAGGTTGCATGAGGAAAGTATTCAGGTTCCTCCAAGGCAGTTCCGGGGTACGCTGACGCGCTGACGGCACTACGCGGCACCAGCCGAAGAGCGCGGAACACAGCGCCAAGACTGCGCGCAGCGGAAACTGAAGAACTTCGCGAGGTTCCCTGGGAAGTGCGGCCAGACTCCAGCCGCCGCCACGCGGATTGATAGATTGCGAGTCTCTCGCGGGCGAGGTCGCTATACTCGCCAGGTGCGCTCCAGCTAGGGACGGGGATCATGAGCTTCCAGGTTCGCTTTCATGACGCTCCTCACTCCGATCGGATCAAGCAGGAGTGCGAGGACATGGCGTCGGGGCTACACGACGAGTTTCAGGGCACCTCTAAGGTCGAGCTGAGCCTGAATCGTTCCGGCGAGGACTTCGAAGCGCACGTTCATGTCACCGGCAAGGACATCGACATCGCTGCGGGGGCGCAGCACCGCGCGATTCGCGAGGCTGCCATCGAGGCGATCGACCGTGCGCGCAAGCAGCTCCGCAAGCACCGGGACAAGCTGCTCGATCGGCGTCGCTGAGGCAACGGGGCCTGAGCGTTAGCTCGTGGTGGCGATAACCAAGGGCTGAACGGGGCCGCCCCGACCGAAGATGAAGCCCTGACCGTACTCGATCCCCAGATCCTGAATCGCCTCGAGCTCAGAGCGGGTCTCGATGCCCTCCGCGATCACCGTCGAGCTCATCTTCTCCGACAGGCTACGCAGTCCGCGCAGTGCTTCCTGTTTCTGCGGGTTGCCTTCGATACCGCGCACGAGAGACATATCGATCTTCAGATAGCGCGGGTTTAGCTCCAGCGCTGCCTCCAGGCTCGAGAACCCAGCACCGGTGTCGTCCAGCGCAATTTCGAAGCCGAGCCGCGAGAAGTGATCGATCGCCTCCCGGAAGATCGGGTAGTTCGCGATCGCCTGACGCTCCGATATCTCCAAGACGAGGTTGCGCGGCGAGAGTCCCAGCTCACTGAGCATCTCTCTCACGCGGGCGCCCGCAAAGTCGGGGTCGTGAATACTGCTCGGCAGGATGTTCAGGAAGAGCTTCTGGTCGGCCCGGATGCCCTGCGCGTTGCGGAGAGCCTGTCTGCGGCACAGGTTGTCGAGCTCGTACTCGAGGCCACAGTTCTCGGCAACCGCGAACAGGTTGAGCGGGCTCTCGAGGCCGGTCCCGGAGGGGCCCCGGGAGAGCGCCTCGTAGCCGGTGATCCTCAGGTCCGACAGTTGAACTATCGGCTCGAACACGGAGTCGACCGTCTCCTCGAGCAGCAGACGCTCGAGCGTTTGGGCCCGCTCCCGGCTCGAGCGCTCCAGTTCGAAGTGCGCGGTGCGCATGGTCGTGTCGACGAGGCCCCGAATCTGGCTCTCGATTCGGTAGAACGGGCGGTTGAACCCGATACCGGACGCCACGGGAAGCTCCGGCGCTCGGTACAGGTACGGGTAAACGATCCCCTTCAGACAGATCGCGACATACGCGCGAAGCTCCTGCGTCAAGATCGGCAGCTCATGTGCGTAGAACTCGGTATTCGACCGGTCCCGGGGAATGAAGATCAGGATGTGCTCGTCCTCGAGCGCTCCCGACGCGATCCGGAACTCGTCGCCGACCTCTTCAAGCAGACGCGCTCGCACCCGACTCGCGAGTCCCTCAATGGTGCGCCGATAAGGCCGAGCCCCGTAGAGGCGCTCGATCTCCAGCAGCGGGCTGACGTCGATGAGGATCAGCGCAACCGCACCGTTCTTGGCAAGTCCATCCGAGAGAGCCGACAGATGCTCGCCGAGGGGCGTCAGCCGACGTTCGTTGACGACAGCGTTTTCCCGGCCCCCTGGCGAGTTGGCTCCGTTGCTCGGGCCGCCTCCCACGCCCATCTCCCGATACCGTTTACCGGCGGCTAGATCGGCAGGCTTGGTTCAAAGCTTGAACCGTAGTCGGCTCATTCCACCTCTAGCAGAGTCTAGTAACGCGGCACGGTAGGATCGACTTCTCGGGACCAGGCGTCGATCCCGCCTTGCAAGTTCTCGACCTGCGAGAATCCCTTGGAGACAAGCAGCTGGCACGCCTGGCGGCTACGGACTCCGCTATGGCAGTGCACGACGACCGGGCGCTCCCGCCAGTCCTCGAGCTCTCTGAACGCACTCTCGATCTGGCCCAGAGGGATCAGTCGAGCTCCCTCGATGTGCGCCAGCTCGGCCTCGAAGGGCTCCCTCACGTCGATCAGCAGGAGATCCTCGCCCCCATCGAGGCGCACCTTGAGACTGGTAGGCTCGAGCTCTGGAACGCCGGTGTCCTGTTCGCTGGCAGCGGCTGCGCAGAAAGCCTCGTAATCAATCGGCTCGGTAATGGTGGGGGACGGGCCGCATACCGAACAATCCGGATCCTTCGGAATCTTGAACTCGCGGAACTCCATGGCGAGCGCGTCGTAGACGAGGAGCCGCCCGATCAGCGGGTCTCCCTCTCCCAGGATGAGCTTGAGGACCTCCGTGCTCTGGAGCAGACCGATCACTCCTGGAAGGACACCCAGCACTCCGGCCTCCGCGCAGTTCGGAGCGAGCTCCGGAGGCGGAGGCTCAGGGAATAGACAGCGGTAGCAGGGGCCACGCGAAGCGTCGAACACCGCAACCTGCCCTTCGAAGCGCATCACACTGCCATAGACCAGCGGCTTTCCGAGCCAGACAGACACATCGTTCGTCAGGTAGCGACTCGGAAACGTGTCGGTGCCGTCCAGAATCACGTCGTAGCCTTCGAGGATACGCTCGGCATTCGCGGCTTCGAGCTTCTCGTCGTGAGCGATGACGTTGACGTCAGGGTTCTGGTCACGTAACCGTTCGCGGGCGACTTCTACCTTTGGTCGGTCAACGTCGGCGGTTCCGAAGAGCACCTGGCGTTGCAGGTTCGAAGCATCGACCCGATCAAAGTCCACGATGCCCAGCGTGCCGACTCCTGCGGCAGTGAGGTACAGCGCGGAGGGGCAGCCGAGACCACCGACTCCGATCAGCAGCACCCTGGCGTCGAGCAGCTTGCTCTGACCCTGGGGGCCGACCCCATCAAGCAAGAGGTGGCGCTTGTAGCGCTCGAGCTGCTCTCGCTTCAGCTCCGCCATGACCGGATTGAGGGTAGCCGTCGCTCCTGTGCCAGGCAATCCCGCGATATTCCTAGCTTTCTCCCACAGGCCCCGTCAGAGAGGGAGCCGCTTGACACCCTTCGATCGGGGCACAGTGTAGCCGGCATGGAGAGCCGGACAGATCGAACCGAAGCCATCCGCTGCCTGCAGCAGCTCTCCGTCGCAGGGGAGCTCGCTCGCGTGGATGTCAGCGAGGTCGCGCGGGCGGAGGGCCTCGCAACCGATCGTGTGCGCACGATCCTCGACGTGCTGGCACGGGCTGGCTTCGTCGAGTGCTCGCACGGCCGTTACCGCCTGATACGCACGCCAGCAAGCATTCAGGTCGCAGACGTCTGGGCAGCGCTGGACGACGACGCACCGCGTCCTCAGGGCCTCCCCGGATCACCGGCCGGGCCCACGATCGCGGATCTTCTCGACTGGGAGTCGATGATCTTCGAGAAGGGGCCGATCGCACACGCCGCCTGAGCGAGTCGCAAGGGCGAGGCTTAGGCGTCGCGATCCGCGATGACGATGATCAAGCCGAGAATAGCGGGCGCGGCGAATACGAGGAATACGGCCCCGGCTAGGATCAGCACGTGTGTTGGGTCTTCCATGACGCTCCTACGGCCTCCGTTTAGCAGGCTGGCGGCACGGGGTCAACGCGCGAGCGACCTAGCTCCTTCGGAGGATGATCCGCGCGATCCGCTGGCGGTCGCTGCCCTCGGACAAAATGCTGAGCTTCACGGTCGAGCCACCTACCGCAGCGTCGAAGAGTCCTTTCGGCAGCCTGCAGGGGATCCGCATGAAGGCCGTGAACAAGTTGTCTCCGAGCTGCCCGATCTGACCCTCGAACACCCGTCCGTCCTTCAAGCGGATCCAGAGCTCATGCTGCAGCTTCCGCCGGTCCTCGAGCTCGGGGTCATAGATGGCCACCTCGGCCCGCAGGTCGGCGACGAGACGACCATCGATCCGGAGCTCCGCAAGCCGCGTTCGAGAGAAGTCCAGCTCGACGGTGGGCGAGCCATTGCTGAAAGGACGGGTCCGGTTTCCAAGCCAGTAGGTGATGCGTGGCTTATCGTTCAGCTTGATCGTGTAGCTCGACAGCAGGCCCCGTCGCACCTTGTCCAGGAGAATGGGGTTGAACAGCCTGGTCGCTTCAGAGTCGCCGAGGGTAACCCCATCTAGCGTCGTATCCACGTTGTATACAGCGAGCGCACCGCTGAACGTCTCTCCCTCGAACTCGCCGCACGTCTCCGAGGTACCCTTGTAGAGAACGAACGGATACAGCCCCGTCTTGAGCCATAGGGGCTCACCCGATGGGTGGTTGATGGGAAAGGGCCGCCGCTGACCATCAAAACACAGCTTGTAGCCTTGCGGCCCCGCTATGAACGCAGCGAGCACCGCTCGGCGTTCGTCTTCCCCTCGTGGCGCGTAGAGATTCTCGTACAGCCGAGGGTCTTCGCGTAGAAAGTCGTAGACCTCGTACCGCGGGCTGACGTCGGACAAACCACGCGCACCGCAGCCAAGCGCAAACGCGCCAAGCACCACGAAGAGCATTACCCAGCAGCGTGTTCCTGCCATCCGGTACTCCTACCGCCTCTGCGCACTGGTCGGCCAAGGTGGAAGCGCGCTTTAGTAGGCTGGATCCGCGGTCTGACCGAGGAGGAGCGCAGTCCGTAGAGAACACCGAGACACCCCTACTCCACTCGGCCTAGCAGGTCGCGAATCTCGAGAATTTGTCTGTCGACGACCTCAGCAAGTGCCTTTTCATACTGGGCGAGGAGCTCTCGCGCGAACACCTCCAAGAGACGCTCTGCTGTCTCTGAACTCTCCGTGTCCCCAGATCGGCGTAACCTATTGATTTTGCTTTGGTGCCGGAGGTGGGACTCGAACCCACAAGGGATTGCTCCCGCGCGATTTTGAGTCGCGTGCGTATACCAATTCCGCCACTCCGGCACTTGAGCGTTATCAGGTACTTAGACAACCCTTCGCTGCCGTGCCAGGACCCCGGCTGACGAACGGCTGACAAACTCTGGTCGCAGGGGCACCACACTGTCGGGCTGCTGCCGCACGGTCAGCTCGGCGATGCGTCGTCGGTGTTGCTCGTGGGGGTCGATGTAGCGCGCCGTAACGCCCATCGAGCTCACCGAGTGTCCCAGGTGAAGCTTCACATCGAACTCGTTTCCGCCCGCGACCTGGGTGCGGGTTGCTGCGGTCGCGCGCAGGCCCCTCACATGCAAGCCCTCGATCCCCGCCTCCGCGCAGGCCCCCGCCCAGGCCGTGCGGATCGAACGCCGGGGCTTTACTTCGATCCGAAGCTTCGACCTCGAGAGAAACTACGGGCCTATGCCATTGCCGTAGCTGACAACGGGGTATCGCCGGAAGCTGTGCGTCGAAGTTGAACGGCAACTTGCAGGACGGCGCACGGGAGATGACACGCCATCTAGTGGTCAAAGAGGTGGGGTCTGATAGAACTGGCTGAATCTAGTCGCCATCTCCACGATGGCGTCCTTGTCGATCTTCTTGCCGTCGAGGTAGAGCGAGGAACTGCTCTAGCAGTGCCGTCGTTTCCTCTGGATGTGTCACGGCGACCATGTGGCCCGCGTCCGGCACCTCGGCGATGCGGGCACCCGGAATCAGCGTGGCCGCCAGTTCCGCTATTCGCCGGTGGGCAGGAATCGTGTCACCACCGGCGATAACCAACGTCGGCAGGTCGATGCCCGAGAGGTCGTCGGGTGAGATCGGATCATGCTGCACGGCGTGGAGTTCCGCTGCCAACGCCGGC
The DNA here is from genome assembly GCA_965226855.1 of Myxococcota bacterium. GTDB lineage: Bacteria > Myxococcota_A > UBA9160 > SZUA-336 > SZUA-336 > JAUXJB01. Next base: position 215,167 of record CBDDEE010000022.1, read on the forward strand.
GCGTTGGCCAGTAGCCTGTCCTTGCCCCGTTCGGGCATCGCAGCCCAGGTTCCGGGACCGCCGCCGTAGTAGTCGATGTAGCCGCGGAAGGCCGCGTCGAGGCCGCCGGCCTCTACCGTCTCGACGAAGCGCATGTTGATCGACTCGACCTCATCGAAGAGCGGTCGCTCTCCCGCCACTGCGAGCAGTTGGTAGCTGGCCGGCTCGATTAGCACGAGGGCTCGCAGTAGCTCGGGACTCTCTACTGCCATGCGGAGTGCCACCGCCCCGCCGAACGAGTGCCCTATCACGTGTGCGGAGCCGCCAAGTACGCCGATCACCTCCGCAGCCGCGCGTACCTCGTAGCTGAGGCTCTTCGGCCGCGCTTCGTGCCAACGGCTCGTGGCTCCGTAGCCTGCGGGATTAACGGCCCCGAGGTGGAACCGCCCAGCCAGTGCCTCCAACATCGCGCGGAACACTGACGCCGAACTCCCACCGGGCGGGATCAGCAAGACGGGCCGACCCTCGCCTACGTCGATGTAGTCGATATTTCGCCCGTCAGATTCGACGGTCCTTCTGGAGCGCCGAGATCCGGTCTCTCTACTCCTCACGGCCGCTATTGTAGTCGCGACTCTCACCCCCTAGCCAGACTCTTGGGGGGGGTGGTGCTGTTGAACCCTCTGGAGACTCCCGAGGGGATCTAGGATGTCACCATGGTGTTCAGAGCTACTCATCCGACAAGACGACCTGCATCCACAGAGGGGGAGAACCCATGACTATCCAAGACCTCGCTGCACTGATCGGCTCGGTGGCGGTGCTGGCCACGCTGGTCTACCTGACACCAACTCCCGCGGTTTTGAGGGCTGGTGGGAAGGAGTGAAGCCGACCTTCCCCCCCGAGTTCATCGAGTGGGTCGAGGAGCAGCGGGCGAAGGCTGCCTAGCTACTAGACCCTACCGAGCCCGTTCATCGAAAGGCTCGACTTACTGGCAGCGCGCCAATCCGAGGAACGCTGGCGAGGGCAAAACTCGGGAGCATCCCGTCCGGCATTCCCTGCAACATCCGCGACGCCACCCGGAACTGGCTCTCGTCCGGCCCCTCGGCTCAGCGGTTCCGTAGCTCCACCGCGTCAGGTAGTCCTGGGAGAGTGTCTCCAGGTTGGTGGTGAGGTCGCTGTCCGGGGCGTTCACCTGCACCGTGCCGCTTACGCCCAACTCGGAGCTGGCGCTTTGGCAGTGGTCGCGGGCCGACAGCCTCGGAAGTCTAATCGAGAAGTTTATCGACCACAGGACTGCAGGTTCCAAGTATACCCCCTGGGCGGCGTCTACTGAGTCGATGAGGAGCGGAGTGCGGAAGTGGAGACGGTTGCTGGGGATCATGGCCTGGCTCGGCGTGACCCGCCCCAGTGCTGCAATGGCACAGCTGGACACCCTCGATCAAGCCTTTGGCGATTTCAGTATCCGGTCCTCCAGTAACCCGATATTCGGGCAGTCCTTCGAGGCGTTCTCCGAGCATATCGGCGGAGTGACCCTGCTCGCTGCTGGCGCTCCTGGTAGCTTCTATCTCCTCGTCACGGGCGCCCGGCCCGATGCGCTGGCTCCCGGTGGGAACGCCAGACTTCGGCGATGTTCGCAGATCTGGCTGTACGAGTGACCGTGCCAGAGCCCGCTAAGCCCCGCATGCAGCTGCTCGCTCTGTTGGTGATGGCGGCCCTTGTTCTTCTGCGTGAGTCGCCTACTCGGACGCTCCTGCGGCACGGACCGTCGGGTAAGTAACCCGATCCTCGCAACGGCGGCGTCACGCAAAGTTCTCTCTAATCCGGTCAGTGACTTATCCGAATCACCTAGCGGCCGTCGCCGTTCAGGACCAGGGTGTCTCCGTCGATCACGCGGGTGACCCTCAGGGCGGATCTCAGGTAATCAATACGAGCGAGAAGATATGGACTCGATAAGGTGGGAGATTCGAGTTTGCAGGCTCTCGTCAGGGTTGACGAACCGGAGGCAGAGTCGGTCAGCAGCGACGTCGACGGCTTCAGCGTTGATCCCCTCGAAACGGAGATCATTGATTATCAAGGTCAGCGAGAACTGTGAACCTCTACGGGGCCGGAGGGGTGTGAGCTGCGGAGAGATCCCGACGCCACCAGACGACAGAGTTAGAAGATCGCACCAACCTTCAGTCCGATCAGAACTCCAGAATACCTGGCCGGAAATGTTGATACGAGAGTGCTGTCTGATGTTTTCTACTGCCTGCACTGGCGGCTCCTGACTCATCGTGTAGACGCTCGGGTCTCCAGTATCGAATCTTGAACATACTGCTGTCTTCTTTCTCAACGCCCTGCCGGACACTACGAGATGACTGGCGATAGGTGAGTTCAGGCCAATCTCGCCGAGTTTTGAGGCTGCCACCTGCGAGGACAAGGAATCAGCGCCGCCTCTCGAACAGCTCCCCCCGTCCCTCAGCCTGGGAGTAGTCCAGGTTCTTCACTTTCACCCCCATCGGCTTCCCACCCTGCTCCCGGTACGGACTGAGCTTGAGCTTCGCCACCACCCCTTCCAGGCCAGCTTGCACGCCATCTCGAACTTCGATCTCACCGTGTAAGAGTTAATAGTTTCAGCTTGACAAGGTGCCGGAGAGAGCCGCTGTGGTCGAGCACGCCCTGCCCCCTTAGCAGGCTGCGGAGAAAGTGACTGGGTTGGGCGGGACGCCTCTGACGGGAGGCGTGCCGAGCAGGGAGAGGGATCGCCGTTCCCGGTACGAACCGGTTCGGTGTCGCACGGGTAGATCTTGCGGGATCATGAGCTATGTCGCCTCCAACAGGTTGCGGATACGGACCAGGTTGTAGGCCGCAGCAGTGAAGGTGAAGACCCAGCCGACCCGATCCGTGCCCCGGTGCCGGGTCTTGCGCATCAAGCCCACCGTCTTCATCCAGCCAAACACCTCCTCCACCCGTTTGCGGAAGCGCTGGCTCACCTCGTAGCCCGGGTGTCCTGTGGTCCTTCGATCGATCGCGCTTCGGCGGTTCGTCGTGTTCTGTGCCACGTGCGGGGTAACGCTCCAGGCCCGAAGCGCCTGCACAAAGCTCTTGGCGTCGTAGCCCTTGTCTCCAGCCAGGGTGATCCGGCGAGCGCCCCCCAGACCCAGCACCATCTCGAGAGCCGCTTCGCGCTCCGCATACCCCGACGCCTGAGTGAGCTTCGCCGCCACCACCAGGCCGTTGCGGTTCTCCGTCACGACGTGTCCCTGATACGCGAGCCGCGCGCCCTGGCCCCTCATCCCCGCCAGTCGGGCGTCCGGATCCGTCCTCGACGCATGCGTCTGGTTGCTCCGCTTCTCGCCCCGGAAGTTGACCGTCGGGTTGCCCGGGTCGTCATCGTCCCTGCGCTTCTCGTCCTTGCGCACGAAGCTCTTCTGGCTCGCCCACGCCTCGATCAGCGTCCCGTCCACCGTGAAGTGCTCCGATGACACCAACCCCTCCGACTCCGCCTGCGCCAGCACCGCCTCGAAGAAATGCTGAGCGATCTCGCCCTTCAGCAGCCGTTCCCGATTCTTGGTGAACACCGTCGCGCTGAACACCTCATCGTCCAGCTCCAGGCCCACGAACCAGCGGTAGAGCAGGTTGTAGTCGATCTGCTCGATCAGCTGGCGCTCGCTCCGGATCGTGTACAGCACCTGCAACAGCAGCGCCCGCAACAGCTGCTCCGGCGGGACCGACGGTCGGCCGACCCCTTTGGCGTAGATACCATCGAAGCGTCGCGACAGCTGCTCCAGCGCCGCGTCCACCAGTCGCCGGATCGCTCGAAGCGGATGGTCCTCGGGAATCCGGGACTCCAGCGATACGTAGCTGAAGATCCCACCCTGGAGCGTCTGCGGTCCTCTCACATCTCCCCCTTGGGGCTTCCCTCAAAGGTACCCTTCGATGAGGAGTTTTTCAGCAGCCTGTTAGGGCTCGGGTACGAGCGGCTCTGCGAGTTGCGTCCCGACATCATCCTGTGCTCGATCTCGGCCTTTGGGCAGGTCGGACCCCTCTCCCACAAGCCGGGCTACGACTACATCGCTCAGGCCTACTCCGGTATCACGTCGGTGATCGGACCCGCCGCAGAAGCACCCTACATACCCGCCGCCGCATTGGGCGATGTCAGCACCGGAGTCCACGGGGCGCTCGCCGTGATGACGGCGATCCACCACCGCAACCGCACCGGCAAGGGCGAGCACCTCGACGTCGCCCTTCTCGACGCCTACTACCACTGCCACGACGCCAACGTCGCCAGCTATTCGGGGAGCGGCGGCGAGCGTCAGCCGAGCCGCAGCGGCCGCCACGCCGACTACCTGTGCCCCTGCGGCATCTTTCGCGGCATGGGCGGGTCGATCGTGATCATGGCCTTCCTGCACCACTGGCCGGATCTCTGCAAGGCGATGGAGCGCGAGGCGTGGATCGAGGATCCGCGCTGGTCAACCGACGAGGTTCGCCTGGACAACCGCGAAGAGGTCGTCGCGACGATCGAGGCCTGGCTCCAGGACTTCCCAGACCTGGAGAGCGCGGTGAAGCGGCTGGAGCAGTTCGACGTTCCGTGCGCGCCGGTGCTCTCGGTCGCCGAGACCGTGAACCACCCGCACCTCCGCCAACGCGGCACGATCCGCAAGGTGGCCGACCGGCTCCACGGGGAGGTCGAGCTCCCGGGTCACCCAATCAAGTTCCGCAATCTGCCCAACAATGTGCCTCTCGAGGCGCCCACCCTGGGCGAACACAACGAGGAAGTCCTGGCCGGGCTACTCGGTCACAGCGCGGACGAGATCGCACAGCTGCGCGCAGACGGCGTACTGATCGAGAAGCGCATCTAGGGCGAGAGATGCAAGCCGGCCAGCCCCGTGGCCGCAGGACACGAAGCACGGGACGTCGAAGCAGACGATAGGCTCGGGCCGGATCTGTACAGCCCGACAGGGCTGACAAGTTAACCCGGTACATGATTGACGCTCTGGTTAGGGGTAGAGCTTCGAGTTCTCCTCGTCGAAGCGTACCTGGACCAGGAACCGAGCCTCAGAGAAAGCGCAGTAGCTCGCGCGCGGTCGCCTCGGGGACCTCTTCGGGCAGGAAGTGCCCGCTCTCGAGTGAGACTCCCTCCAGCTCCTCGACGAAGGTACGCCAGGCCCCGAGCACCACGGTGTCGCGCCTGCCGAGCGACTTCTCGCCCCACAGCACCAGCGTGGGACACGCAATCTTGTTCCCGGCCTCGCGGTCGGCGCGGTCGTGCTCCGGGTCCACATAAAAGCCCGCGCGATAGTCCTCGCAGCTCGCGGCGACCACGTCCGGACGGCGGAAGGCGGCCTTGTAGGCCTCGAGTGCCTCCGCCCCAAACTGGTCCATCGTTGTTCCCCACTGCCCCAGGCAGTAGTCCATCCACGTGTCCGGAGCGGCACTGATCAGTGTCTCCGGGAAGGGCGCGCGCTGCGCCAGGAAGCCCCAGTGAAAGCCCCGCACCGCGAAGCGACCGTCGGCGGCCTCCCACATGGCCAGGGTCGGCATGATGTCGAGGAGCGCGAGCTTCTCCACACGCCCGGGGTGGTCGAGTGCCAGGCGGTACGAGACCCGCGCCCCGCGGTCGTGGCCGACCACCCGAAAGCGTTCGTGCCCAGGGACGCCATCGCCTCAACCATTGTCGCCGCGGTCTCCCGCTTCGAATGATTCTGATGCTCCGGGTGGAGCGGCGGACCCTTCGACTGCCCGTATCCCGGCAGATCGGGGATCACCAGCGTGAAGCGCTCTGCCAGCCGCGTCGCTACCTTGTCCCACATCCGGTGCGTCTGCGGATAGCCGTGCAGCAGGAGCGCCGGCGGACCGCTCCCGCCGATCGTGACGTAAAGCTCGGACTGGCGCGCGCTGACGCGCCGCTCCTCGAACCCCTGGACCATGTGCTGGCCTCCATATCTGCCACAGAAGGCGGCGGCGGTGTATCGTACCCCGCATGGCTCTCGAGACGATTCCCAGCGACGTGAAGATCGAGGAGATGCTGGCGGCGCTCGACCGCGATGGCGCCGTCATCATCGAGAACCTCGTTCCACCCGACACCCTGGCGGCGATGCGCGAGGCGATCCTCGCCCGCGCCCGGGAGATCGAGCCCGGCGATGCGACCCAGGGGCTCCCGCGAAACGAGTTCGTGCGCGACTTCGTCGGTGCGAGCACGATCCGCTTCTCGAGCCTCGGACGACTCAGCCCGGCCTTCTTCGACATCCTGGAGAACGAGGTGTTCGGTGCCCTGTCGGATGCCGTACTCCTGCCACTCTGCGGCTCGTACTGGATCAACACAGGACAAGCGATGCTGATCGGCCCCGGCGAGACCGCGCAGCCGCTCCATCGGGACTGTGCGAACTGGCCCCAGTTCTGCGGCGCGCTCTGGCCCAACTGCCCCGAGGTGACGCTGAGCTCGATCATCGCGCTCGAAGACGTGACCGACGAGCTGGGCGCGACGCGCGTGATCCCCGGGAGCCACCGCTGGGAGAGCATGGACGGCGTCGGCGACCCCGGGGACACGGTCCCCGCCGAGCTTTCGGCGGGAAGCGCGCTCATCTACTCCGGGAAGGTGCTCCACGGCGGCGGCGCCAACCGAACGTCTGACGCGTGGCGGCGCGCCATGCACCTGTCCTTCGTCGTCGGCTGGCTCCGCCCCGAGGAGGCGACGGCCCTCGACTACACAGCCGAGGGCGTACGCGATCTCTCGCCCCGCGTGCAGCGATTGCTCGGGCACCGCTCCTACGACCCGTCCCCGACCTTTGGCGGCGGCCTGTGGCTGAAGGACGTGAACCGACTCGAGGACCTACTGGACCTCGGCTCGGAATAGCTGGTGGGCGGACGTGATTGAGGGAAGAGTGCAGGACGACCCGTTCGAGACCGGAAGAGGGCCGACCTGCCGGACCTCGCCTACCGGCGATGAGTAGCCTCGCGCGCGTCATCGCGGACCTCCGCGAGGAAGGCGACGAGCTCCACGCTCTGCTCGTACCGCTTCGCGAGTCCGACTGGGCGCGGCCCACACCGTTCAAGGGCTGGACCGTCGCGGAGGTCGTCCAGCACCTGCACGACTCCGACCACCTGGCGGTCCTGGCGCTGAGAAGCCCGGACGAGTTTCGCGAGCGCCTACGCCGGGCGTCGAGCGGGGCGCTGCAGCGCGAGCCGCTCGCGCCGCCCGAGTTGCTCCGGCGCTGGCGCGAGTTCTACCTGCAGATGTGCGACCTGCTCGCGGCCGCCGATCCAAACCAGCGAGTTCCGTGGGCCGGCCCCGACATGGGCGTGCGGATGTTCGCGACGGCGCGGCAGATGGAGACCTGGGCGCACGGTCAGGACATCTACGACCTGTTGGGCGTGAGGCGCACAGCCACGGACCGACTCGAGAACATCGCCGTGATCGGAGTCCGAACGTTCGGCTGGACCTTCGCGAACCGCGGTCTCGAGCCGCCCGGTGCGCCACCGTACGTCCGGCTCACTGCACCGTCGGGAGCGACGTGGGAGTGGAACGAGCCGAGCGACGACAACCGCGTGGAGGGGCTCGCCGTCGAGTTCTGCCACGTCGTCACCCAAGGCCGGAACCTGGCCGACACGTCGCTGCGCGTGACGGGTGAGGCGGCGACGCGCTGGATGGCGATCGCGCAGTGCTTCGCAGGGCCGCCCGAGGCCCCCCCCAAGCCGGGCGAGCGCGCGTAGCGACGCTCTCAGATGTGGAGCGCGCGGCCGTACGTCCAGCGCCCCTCGTGCACCGCCTCGCCGAGCGTGGGGTGCGGGAACACGGAGTTCTGACGGTGGCCTTCCCGTCCGATCGGGTCTGTTAAGGGCTTGGGGGGGCCGGACCCTCAAGCGTGTGGTGCGAACAGGTTGGCCGCGACCCTGGAGTCCCCACGGTCAGCGACGTACGGCTTGTGTGCAGCGTAGACGTGGTCGCCGATCTCCTGCAGGCGCTTCATCCCGTCGGGGTCGAGTGGACCCCGCTCGAGGGCTCTCAAGGCCTCCTGCATCTGCGCGCGGTCGGCGGGCCCGCACAGGACCAGGTCTACGGCGGGATGGCTCAGTGCGAAGCGGTAGCAGTCGCTCGCCGCCGGGGGGGACTGCTCTTTCGGCATCTTGGTCGAATCGAGCAAGTGGCCCCAACGCGTTGCGGTGTAGCAGATCCCGCCCGGGGGCCGCTCTCGTGGCAGGAAGGGAAACACGTCCTTCTCAGCCCCGCGGTGCGCGGCGTTGTAGCGGAGCATCGCCACGTCGAGGAAGCCCGTCCCGTCGCCTGCGTCGAAGAGGGTCGGCAGCAGCGGGCGGTTGTGAGTGCTGAGCGCCAGGAAGCGCACCTTGCCCTTGTCGCGCAGGCGCTCGAAGACCTCGACGTACTCTCGCCGGGGCTCATCGTTGTGCGCCCCCAGCAACAGGATGTCAAAATACCCCACCTGCGTTCGCAGCAGCGCCACGTCGACGGAAGGCTCGATGAGGGCCGGTACGCGCGCGTAGGACTGGACCGTGAGCACGAGCTCCTCTCGCGCCTTTCTCGCCAGGTTGCGCATCGCCCCCCCAAAGGCGGGCCTTCGGAAGGTGCCCCAGTAGAGGTAGTTGACGCCGCGGTCGAAGGCCTCCTCGATCACGCGCGTCGGCGTGCCGAAGCTAGAGCCGATCCCGAGTCGGCTGACGAGAAGGCCCGTCCGGCCGAGTACTCGCTTCTGCAAGAAGTCGCTCACGGCCTCGGTTACACCATTCCCCGGACAGTCAGTAGCTACGTGTCACCAGCTAGACCGATTGCTGGCTGCTCGCACCCGTCACCCGCACCCTTCTCTCCTAGCCGGGGCGTGTCCCTCTCCTCAGCGACCGTGTCTGGCTCCGCGGGCAAGTCTACAGCGGAAGCCGCTCAACTTCGCGGCGACGACGGTTACAATCAGTGGAGGCAGGCGCATGAGCCGGAGCGGGCGGATCTGCCCAAGGAGGGACGCACGTGTTGGAACTTCTCATTGGTGGATTCGGTCTCTTCGGTTTTGTGGTTGCGACCTCTCTGGTCGTTCTCGCAGTTCTCTGGTTCATCTTGCCGTTTGCCGTCTTCGGGACGAAACAGCGGCTGGATCGCCTGATTGCCTCGAACAACGCCCTCGGGGAGACCGTGGAAGGAATCCACTACGAGCTTCGGGAGCTGCGAGGCGAGCTGACTCGCAGCCGCTGAGAGAGCCGTGCATCTCGAAGGCGTCCGTGCAACGTGCAAGCGTTCAAGCATGCGCAAGACAAAGACGAGTACAGGCCGAGTATCCCCGAGAAGTAGGCCCCCTCCGTCAGGGAACCTGAGCCAGCCACGACGCGTCGTCGAACCAGCGCTTGCGCAGTACCTCGAGCAGGCCGGTAGCTCGCAACGCAACCAAGTAGTTCTCGACCAGGTTCACGAGCAGGGGATCCCCTGCAGGTAGGGCAATCCCGATCGGCTCCAGACTGAGGGGCGCGGCTGCCGCGAGCCCAGCGTTCGGGTTGCGAAGCACAGACAGCACGCAGATCGGGTAGTCCGCTACCAGCGCGTCGACCTCGTCCTTGATGACCATCTGGACCGCGTCGTCGTAATTATCGACCTTCACGAGCGTGGCCTCGGGCGTGACCGACTCGATGAATTTCTGACTGGTGGAGTTCTCGAGTGCGGCCAGCTTCAGGTTGGCCAGGTTGATGTCCTCCGCGCTCTTCGCCCGGGCGAGTGCCTCGGAGTTCGTGAGGATCGACTTTCCCGATACGATGTAAGGACCTACGAATGCGACCTTCATGTTGCGCTCGAGGGTGATGGTCATCCCTGACATCACCATGTCGACCTCTCCGCCCTGCAGGGCGCCGAGGAGCTCTGGAAAAGGTCTCTCGACGATCCGCAGCTTGACCCCGATGGCGTCCGCGAGCAGCGCTGCCAGGTCGCGATCGAGTCCGATCACGTCACCATCCCGGTTCTTTGTGTTGAAGGGCGGCTGGCTTGCCGACATGCCGACACGAATCTCACCCTTCTCGGTGATTCGTGTGAGGACTGGGGAGTCCTCGGTGCGCGCCGTGCTTGGCGCCGCGAGGAAGAATGTAGACAGGATGACGGAGAGCGCCGCTCTCAGCATGGTGGGAGCCTCCAATGAGATGAGTGTGGACGGGCCGACGTAGCCCGATCCGGATTGTACCTCAGAAGAAGGACGTCCAGAGCGAGTAGAGGGCAAAGCTGATGTATACGGCGGACGCCGCGAGCATCATGAGGATGTTGAGCCAGCCCGGTCGCGCCGACTTCGGCAAATAGCGCAGGTTCATGTAGAGCAGGAGCGGCACATACATCGCCATAGAGAAGCCACCCAGCAGGGCGGCGTTGAAGATGAAGCCGAGCCCCGTCACCTCGTACCGCTCGAAGAACCACGTGCTCGCCGTTCCCATGACCATGAACATGACCGCGAAGGGAAGGTAGAGCTTGCTCTGGTCGATGCGATTGCCAAACGGGAAGGTCGTGCGCAAGATGTAAGCCCAGGCCCGTGCGCCGCCATCGACCCCTACGAGCTGCGTGCTGTAGAGCGCCGCCATCCCGATGATCAGGAAGAGGTAGCGGCCGAACACGCCGAGCGTCTCTCCGAGGATGAGCGACTCGTCCCAGATGATGCGGCCCTCTTCCGGGACGATCCCCAGCGGACGCAGCACGCAGAGCGCGCCGAACATGAACAGAAACATGGTCACGGTGTTCAGAATCCAGAAGTAGAGCGTCTGATCCGTGACCACCCAGCGGAACCAGTCGCGAAACGCGCGTTGATTCTCCGGCGTCTCTGGGTAAACGAAGCCCGTGACAACGTCGTCCTCCTCGACGCCGCGCAGCGGGTTTTGCAGCTTTGGAATCCGGGCACCCATCCCGATGCCCTTGTCGCGCAGGTAGAAGGCGTACCACAGGTTGCCAGCGCCTCCGGCGCCCGCGAAGACGATCGCGCCGAAGAAGCGGCTGAACGGAAACTCATCGTCGAGCTCGATGTGCCCGAAGTTGATCAGACCGCGCCCCATCTCGAGTAGCCCGTCCGTGGTGCCGACCTGGATCGCCACGAAGATGAGCCCGAGTGTCATGAAGGCGACCAAGGCCACCGTGATGCGTTCCACCGCGGTGTACATGAACTTCGGTCCGAACAGCAGTACGGCGACCGACGCGAACGTGATGGCGGTCCAGACCCAGTCGGCGCCAGGGCCTTCTGGGCCGAAGATCAGCGCCTTTAGCGCCGCCCCGGAGATACGCGCCCAACCCGGCAGAAAGAGGCCCACGAAGCCGACCCCCAACAACAGGTAGATCGAGCCCATCCACACCCGCGCAAATCCCGTGTAGGGCGCTTCCCCGGTGACGATCGCCCAGCGGCCAACCTCGAGGTTCACCCAGAGCTGGATGAAGACTCCAAGCGCGGCAGCCCAGACCATGACGGCGCCGAACTTGGCCGTGATCCAGGGCCAGAGGACGATCTCGCCGGCGCCGATCGAGAGGCCTACCAGAATCGCCCCGGGACCCGTCAGGCGCCAGAACGACACCTGGCGTTTGGGCAGATCCATTGTCCCGAGCGGAGCAATGTGAGAGCTCACCTCATCTCCCTTCTTGCGGTTCCAGAGGACGCCCCGACGACTCTAGTCGAAGCGCGCAGACAGCTGGCATCGAGCGCAAGTTCGCAGGGTCAGACGGATTTCTCACTGCCCTGGATGAGTGTAGACTCAAGGTGCGAGGTTTGGCATGGCAGTCCGCAGCATCCAGGAGCTGGTCGAACGCCAGGGCCGGCGCTGGGAACTCGAACGACGGCGGCCTACCCCAAGCCCAGCGCCATGCGTCGCCCTGTCGCGCCTCCCGCGCTCGGGTGCCGCAGAGCTGGGCCACAGCGTTGCCGACAAGCTCGAGTTCGGCTTCTTCGGAATCGAGATCGTCGAGCACATGGCTCGGGAACTCGGCACTCAGCACCAGCTGCTCGCGCTGCTAGACGAGCACGTCCGGAACGTGATCGATCGCTACGTAGCGGACTCGTTCCGGCGAAAGCCCCTGACGGAGAGCACCTACCTGCGGCAGCTGCTGCGGACCCTGACCACGCTCGGTGAGGGAGGCGGCGCCGTCATCCTGGGTCGCGGCTCCCCTTATGTCCTAACAGGCTGCTGAAAAACTCCTCATCGAAGGGTACCTTTGAGGGAAGCCCCAAGGGGGAGATGTGAGAGGACCGCAGACGCTCCAGGGTGGGATCTTCAGCTACGTATCGCTGGAGTCCCGGATTCCCGAGGACCATCCGCTTCGAGCGATCCGGCGACTGGTGGACGCGGCGCTGGAGCAGCTGTCGCGACGCTTCGATGGTATCTACGCCAAAGGGGTCGGCCGACCGTCGGTCCCGCCGGAGCAGCTGTTGCGGGCGCTGCTGTTGCAGGTGCTGTACACGATCCGGAGCGAGCGCCAGCTGATCGAGCAGATCGACTACAACCTGCTCTACCGCTGGTTCGTGGGCCTGGAGCTGGACGATGAGGTGTTCAGCGCGACGGTGTTCACCAAGAATCGGGAACGGCTGCTGAAGGGCGAGATCGCTCAGCATTTCTTCGAGGCGGTGCTGGCGCAGGCGGAGTCGGAGGGGTTGGTGTCATCGGAGCACTTCACGGTGGACGGGACGCTGATCGAGGCGTGGGCGAGCCAGAAGAGCTTCGTGCGCAAGGACGAGAAGCGCAGGGACGATGACGACCCGGGCAACCCGACGGTCAACTTCCGGGGCGAGAAGCGGAGCAACCAGACGCATGCGTCGAGGACGGATCCGGACGCCCGACTGGCGGGGATGAGGGGCCAGGGCGCGCGGCTCGCGTATCAGGGACACGTCGTGACGGAGAACCGCAACGGCCTGGTGGTGGCGGCGAAGCTCACTCAGGCGTCGGGGTATGCGGAGCGCGAAGCGGCTCTCGAGATGGTGCTGGGTCTGGGGGGCGCTCGCCGGATCACCCTGGCTGGAGACAAGGGCTACGACGCCAAGAGCTTTGTGCAGGCGCTTCGGGCCTGGAGCGTTACCCCGCACGTGGCACAGAACACGACGAACCGCCGAAGCGCGATCGATCGAAGGACCACAGGACACCCGGGCTACGAGGTGAGCCAGCGCTTCCGCAAACGGGTGGAGGAGGTGTTTGGCTGGATGAAGACGGTGGGCTTGATGCGCAAGACCCGGCACCGGGGCACGGATCGGGTCGGCTGGGTCTTCACCTTCACTGCTGCGGCCTACAACCTGGTCCGTATCCGCAACCTGTTGGAGGCGACATAGCTCATGATCCCGCAAGATCTACCCGTGCGACACCGAACCGGTTCGTACCGGGAACGGCGATCCCTCTCCCTGCTCGGCACGCCTCCCGTCAGAGGCGTCCCGCCCAACCCAGTCACTTTCTCCGCAGCCTGCTAAGGCCCGAGCGCACGCTTCGCGTACTCGTGGTCGCTCCCCGCTCCTATCGTCTCGCGCGCCTGGCTATCGACACGAAGCTCGGCGAGAACGAAGCCGAGGAGCAGCTCGAGCGGGAGGACGCCGAGCGCCGTGAGTTCATCGGTCACCACTTCGGCGTGAATCCCGACGACCCTACACTCTACGACTTGGTGGTGAACACAGCGACCCTCGGTCTGGATGGAGCCTCCGCCCTGGTCGTCGACGCGCTGCGCAGCAAGATCGCTTAGCGCTACTCGTAACGCAGCGCTTCGATCGGCGTGAGGAACGAAGCTCTCCGCGCGGGCCAGAGGCCAAAGAGGAGCCCCACGGCGGCGCTGAACCCGAAGGCAATAGCTACGTCTCCAGGAAGGACAAGAGTGTTCCAGCCTGCGAACTCTGACAGCGCGGCCGCACCCGCCCAGCCGAGCACGATACCCGCCAGTCCTCCTACCAGACAGAGCACGAGGGCCTCGACAAGGAACTGCAGCAAGATGTCGCGGCGGGTCGCACCAAGCGCCTTGCGGATCCCAATCTCGCGGGTGCGCTCGGTGACCGAGACCAGCATGATGTTCATGATCCCGATCCCACCCACGATCAGACTCACCACCGCGATGCTGGCTAGCAGGTAAGTAAGAATGAGCGAGGTCTGTTGCTGCGTGTCCAGGATCTCCCGGCGGTTGCGGATACGAAAGTCGTTCCTGCCACCTGGACGAATCTTGTGCTCGCGGCGCAGGACGGTCTCGAGTCCCACCATTCCCTGCTCTACGGGGATCCGATCGACGATCTGCACCGTGATCGATTGGAGACGATCGGTGCCAAATACACGGTACTGTGCAGTCGATAGCGGGATCAGAATTTGTTCGTCAGGATTCGACCAGGTTCCTTGGGAGCCCTTCTCGTCGAACACGCCGATGATCTCGAACGGGATGCCGCGAATCAGGAGAGTCTGGTGGATGAGCGCAGCCGCGTTGCTCTCGAGCATGTCCGGCACGGAAGCCCCGAGCAGCGCGTAGCGCCGCCTGGCGTCCTCATCTCCCGCGGTGAACATCCGACCGTACCTCACCCGGTAGTTCCGAACCTGGTGGTAGTTCGAGGTGGATCCGGTCACGTTGACGTTGATGTTTTGGTTGCCGTACTTGATCTGGAGCTGGCGCCGGATCTCGGGCACGACCGTCGCAATGAGAGGTGCCGCAGCGAGTGCGTCGGCGTCCGCGGTGGTGAGACTGACGCGGGAGCTGGCAGCAATGCCTCGGTGGTACGACTGTCCCGCGTAGACTGTCAACAGGTTGGCACCAAGGGCCTCGATCTGCTCTTCGATCGCGCGCCGCGCTCCGTTCCCCAGCGCGACCATCGTGATCACCGCGGCAACGCCGATGATGATCCCGAGCATGGTCAGGCTGGCGCGAAGACGGTTCGCCCGAATCGACCGAAAGGCCAGACCGATCGGCTCCTCGAGTCGCACGCTATTGCCGACCTGAGGAGCGCATGCCGGGGAGGCCGCCGCCCGTCATCCGGTCGATGCGCCGCCGAAAGCGCTCCTGCGCTTCCACCAGGTCGGCACTCGGGAGCAGCAGCACCGAGTCGGACTCCGTGAGTCCAAGAATGACCTCGCTGTAGTCCAGATCGGTGAGTCCGACTCGCACGTTCCGCGCCTCAGGCCCTGCGTCCGTCAGCAAAAACACGATGTAGTCTCCCCCGAATACGGGGCTGTCATCTGCACGGCTCGGCACGTCACGACGCAGAGAGTCCTCACCCCCGTCGTCCTCGTGAACGCGACGAGGGGTGCCCCGCTCGGGTGCACCGACCGGGGCGCCGTTTCCGATCGCGCCATCGGTCTGCGTCGCGGCTCCCCGCCGTCGGAGCTGCGCCTGCACCACGTCCATCGATAGACCGAGCACGCGAGCCGCCGAGCTGACATCGCGCGGTGTCCGCAACGCCGCGTTCGGGACGGCAAGCACCCGCGTCCGGTTTCCCACGTGGATCTCGACCTCGCTGTTCATGCCGGGCCGGAGCAGGCCCTCGCGATTCTCGATCCGTACCAGCACAGGGAACATAGTCACGTTCTGCTCCGTGAGCGCCTGGGGCTCGATCTTCGTCACGACCCCATCAAAGGGCCGGTTCGGGTAGGCCGCCACCGTCACGGTCGCGCGCAGACCGGGTGAGATCTTACCGATGTCCGTCTCGTCGACCAGGGTTCGAATTTGGACCAGGTTCAGATCCGCCATCTTGAGGAGCACCGTGCCGCCAGAGACCGCCTGGATGGGCGACGAGATGACCTGCCCACGCTCTACATTCTTCTCGATCACGGTGCCGGTGATGGGGGCCAGGACCTCCGTGTCGTCCAGCTCGATCTTCGCGTTCTCGACGGCGACACGCGCTCGCACAACCCCCGCCTTGGCGTTCACGTGATCGAGAAGCGCTTGCTCGTACTCCGTTTCAGGGATGGATTCGGACTTAAAGAGGTTCTCGGCCCGACGCTTCTGCGCCTCCTGGGTCCCAAGGCTTGCCTGCGCGACGTCGAGCTCGGCCTCGGCGAGCGCGAGGGTGTTGCGAGGCTGACGTTGATCGATACGCACAAGCAAGGTACCCCGCTCGACCCGATCGCCCGATTCCACGAGCGAGTCGAGAATCTCACCAGAGGCCTTCGACTTGACCTCGACCGTCACGTCCGGCTCCACGACCCCGGCTGCCAGAGCCGAGATGACGATGTCCCGCCGCTCGACCGGCACGGCCTGATAGACGAGGGGCGGCGCACTGTCACCGCAGCCGACCAGGACAAAGCAGAGACCGACCACGCCGAGCGCCCGCATCAGTGCGCCTCGTCCCGTCTAACGTCGCCGACCACCTGGCCGTCTTCGAGCAGCACACGACGCCCGACGCGCTCCGCGATGTCCGACTCGTGCGTGACGAGTACGATCGTCTGGCCCTCGGCGTGCAGTTGCTCGAACAGCCCCATGATCTCGGCTGTGGTCTCGGAGTCGAGGTTGCCGGTGGGCTCGTCCGCCAGCAGAATGCTGGGCCGGTTCACGAGGGCCCGCGCGATGGCCACCCGTTGCTGCTGCCCTCCAGACAGCTGACTCGGAAGATGGTCCCTGCGGTCCGCTAGACCCAGCTGGTCGAGCTCCTCTTCTGCGCGAGCCCGGCGCTCCTTCCTGCCGACACTTGCGTAGACCAGGGGCGTCTCGACATTCTGCAGAGCAGTGGCTCTTCCCAGCAGGTTGAAAGTCTGGAACACAAAGCCAATCTCTCGATTGCGGATCCGCGCGAGCTCGAGGTCTCCAAGATCCGAGACCCGCTCACCGTTCAGCCAGTACTCGCCAGAGGTGGGGACATCGAGACAGCCGACCACGTTCATCAGCGTGGACTTTCCCGAGCCCGAGTGGCCCATGATCGCCACGAACTCGTTCTCCGCAATGCTGAGGTCGACACCGCGCAGTGCCCGCACGACTTCGCCACCCACGTCGAATTCCCGACGGATCCCGCGCATCGAGATCAGAGACGCTGGTCGCTCCGGACCTGTTCGAACCGCCCGTTCCACCAGACCATTTGCCACTACGCTCATGGGCTCCGGATCCGAGCATAGCTGCTCCAGAGCGCTGCCGCCGATACGCGCGCGTCGCCCCAGGCCCGGTTGACCCACCCAGGCGACAGGGCTAGCCTCCGCAGCCTTCTCCGGTGCCCGGAGCCGTGGGGCTGTAGCTCAGCTGGGAGAGCGCCTGAATGGCATTCAGGAGGTCGACGGTTCGATCCCGTTCAGCTCCACCAAGCAACTCCTCGGAGACGCTCAGGTTCCCGTAGCTTCTGGTTGTGCTGACACAGGCTCGTCTTTGGTGTGCTGCCGTATAGTGCCGTCTCCGTTGCCAACGCCTCTGCGAAGCCGTGGCTCTCTGAAGGTGGGGTGGTGCGGTCGGAAGGACGCAGACTGCCATCGCTCGGTTGAGGAGCAGAGAAGCTACTCGCTTGCAATCCCAGGCCATGAACGCGTGGCGATCGGTGCGTCTTCCAGGTTCCACTTGCGAAGGAGGGCGTGGAAGCGGGGGTCGTCGCGGTAAGGGTCGAGAATCGGCATGTAAGGGGGGTGTTGAAAAACTCCAGGCAATCGAACATCCGATCTCGATCGCCGAGGTTTGCGGAAAGGGCCATTACATCGAATCGCGGCTCAGGGCAGCGCAGCTCACTCTCACCGAGTCGTGAGTCGAGTGCAACGCGGAGCATGCCCACCCATCCTCCGTCCTCGTAGCCACGGCGCATGGGAAGTTCTGCCTCTGCCGGGAAGCCACGCGACCCAGCCTGGAGAGCCTCTGTGGCCATTCCTTTCCTATGATAAGAACTCGCGATGACCCGCCAGAGTATCGACTCAAAG
The DNA here is from genome assembly GCA_965226855.1 of Myxococcota bacterium. Classification (GTDB taxonomy): domain Bacteria; phylum Myxococcota_A; class UBA9160; order SZUA-336; family SZUA-336; genus JAUXJB01. Next base: position 232,909 of record CBDDEE010000022.1, read on the forward strand.
CCCGGCTGGCGCTCGATCGCACGATTAAAGAGGCCGAGCGCAGTGTCGAAGTCGCCCTTAAAGTAATAGTTCAAACGCCCAAGCTGCAATGAGGCGAAGCCAAGGACGTCTTCGAGCTCCACCGATCGCTGCAGCTGAATGAAGGCCTCTTCGACCTGTCCCACCGTTGCGAGTGTGCTGCCGTAGTTGGTGAGCGTGAGCGAGTCTCTCGGATATAGCTCAAGCGCTTGTCGATAGCGGCTGAGGGCCTCCTCCCAATCATAGTCGGCGCTGCTGATTGCAGCCGATGCGCGGAGAGCCGTTCTGTCCTCGTTGTCGAGTTCGAGCGCCCGCTGGATAGCTGCACGAGCTCTAGCCAGGTTCTCCTGCCGCCGGTCGCCGTCAGAAGCGCTAGCGAGCTGGAGGGAAAGATTGCCGATGACCGCGTGTGCCGTCGCGTAGGTTGGATCGATCTCCAGTGCTTGCTCGTAGTAGGCAAGCCTCTCCGGGATGCCTTCCAAGCTGAAATTATCTCGAACCGCCGCCTCAATTCCCTTCCGCACGAGCTCATACGCACGCACGTCTTGAGGGTCGTATCGGGCGAAGCGATCAACACGGTCAAGACTCCACTCCTCTTCCGCGCCCAGCTCATCGCGGATGGCCTCAGCGATCTCCCGCGAGATTTCCTGCTGTATCTCGAACACGTCGTCGAGCTTCCGGTCATAGCGCGCCGACCAGAGGTGATCGCCGTCAGCTACGCTAATCAGCTGGGCGACGACTCGGAGGGCGTCCCCGGATCGCTGGACACTACCTTCCACAATGGCGCCGACCCGGAGCTTCTCACCAATCGTGGCGAAGTCGGCCTTCTGCTCCTTCATCAGCTGGGTGGAGGTCCGGGCCGGTACCCGGAGAGCCTCGATCCGAGACAGGTTCTCGATGAGTGCCTCTGCCATCCCGTTCGCCAACCATGCATGGTCCCCATCCGAGCTTAGCAGGCTGCTGAAAAACTCCTCATCGAAGGGTACCTTTGAGGGAAGCCCCAAGGGGGAGATGTGAGAGGACCGCAGACGCTCCAGGGTGGGATCTTCAGCTACGTATCGCTGGAGTCCCGGATTCCCGAGGACCATCCGCTTCGAGCGATCCGGCGACTGGTGGACGCGGCGCTGGAGCAGCTGTCGCGACGCTTCGATGGTATCTACGCCAAAGGGGTCGGCCGACCGTCGGTCCCGCCGGAGCAGCTGTTGCGGGCGCTGCTGTTGCAGGTGCTGTACACGATCCGGAGCGAGCGCCAGCTGATCGAGCAGATCGACTACAACCTGCTCTACCGCTGGTTCGTGGGCCTGGAGCTGGACGATGAGGTGTTCAGCGCGACGGTGTTCACCAAGAATCGGGAACGGCTGCTGAAGGGCGAGATCGCTCAGCATTTCTTCGAGGCGGTGCTGGCGCAGGCGGAGTCGGAGGGGTTGGTGTCATCGGAGCACTTCACGGTGGACGGGACGCTGATCGAGGCGTGGGCGAGCCAGAAGAGCTTCGTGCGCAAGGACGAGAAGCGCAGGGACGATGACGACCCGGGCAACCCGACGGTCAACTTCCGGGGCGAGAAGCGGAGCAACCAGACGCATGCGTCGAGGACGGATCCGGACGCCCGACTGGCGGGGATGAGGGGCCAGGGCGCGCGGCTCGCGTATCAGGGACACGTCGTGACGGAGAACCGCAACGGCCTGGTGGTGGCGGCGAAGCTCACTCAGGCGTCGGGGTATGCGGAGCGCGAAGCGGCTCTCGAGATGGTGCTGGGTCTGGGGGGCGCTCGCCGGATCACCCTGGCTGGAGACAAGGGCTACGACGCCAAGAGCTTTGTGCAGGCGCTTCGGGCCTGGAGCGTTACCCCGCACGTGGCACAGAACACGACGAACCGCCGAAGCGCGATCGATCGAAGGACCACAGGACACCCGGGCTACGAGGTGAGCCAGCGCTTCCGCAAACGGGTGGAGGAGGTGTTTGGCTGGATGAAGACGGTGGGCTTGATGCGCAAGACCCGGCACCGGGGCACGGATCGGGTCGGCTGGGTCTTCACCTTCACTGCTGCGGCCTACAACCTGGTCCGTATCCGCAACCTGTTGGAGGCGACATAGCTCATGATCCCGCAAGATCTACCCGTGCGACACCGAACCGGTTCGTACCGGGAACGGCGATCCCTCTCCCTGCTCGGCACGCCTCCCGTCAGAGGCGTCCCGCCCAACCCAGTCACTTTCTCCGCAGCCTGTTAGGTCATCGAAGGGCAGGACGGCGATGGCAGTGAGGGGTGGACCGGTAGCCATCCGAGCCGGCACGTACAGCCACCAGGTAAGTACGACAACAGCCGCGACAAGTGTGACCGCCAACCCAATGCCCCACCTCGTTGTGGATCTCTGAGGCTGCAGCTGTGCCGATGGCTCGGTGTCGAGTGCGTAGACCTGGAGGGGCTCGGCAACGTTCTTGAGCGATTGCGGCCCTAGAGGATGGGCAACGACGTGTTTTCGGTTGCGAACCGCCTGGTAGACAGGCTCCGAGATGCAGATTCCCCCTGGCGCAGAGAGTGGTCGAATCCGAGCAGCGAGATTGACGCCCTCTCCCGCAACCTCCCCATCGCCCAGAACTACGTCGCCGAGGTGAATCCCAACGCGGACAGCGAGGCCACTGTCATCCCGCAGGACGGCTTGCAGGGCTAACCCACAATCCACCGCGTGAAGGGCGCTATCGAAGAGGACCAGAGCCTCATCGCCCGGCGACTCAATCACTTCACCGTGGAACTGCTCGACGAGAGTCTTGAGCAGGGTCCGATGCCGGTCTCGAGCCCCCAAGGCCGACATCTCGTCCCGCTCCATCAGGGCCGTGTAGCCCACGATGTCGGTGAACATGATCGCAGCGAGGCGGCGCTCCGGGGCCATAGGGAGAGCTTACTCCTGGGCGGTTGGGCTTGATGAACCCCTAACAGGCTGCGGAGAAAGTGACTGGGTTGGGCGGGACGCCTCTGACGGGAGGCGTGCCGAGCAGGGAGAGGGATCGCCGTTCCCGGTACGAACCGGTTCGGTGTCGCACGGGTAGATCTTGCGGGATCATGAGCTATGTCGCCTCCAACAGGTTGCGGATACGGACCAGGTTGTAGGCCGCAGCAGTGAAGGTGAAGACCCAGCCGACCCGATCCGTGCCCCGGTGCCGGGTCTTGCGCATCAAGCCCACCGTCTTCATCCAGCCAAACACCTCCTCCACCCGTTTGCGGAAGCGCTGGCTCACCTCGTAGCCCGGGTGTCCTGTGGTCCTTCGATCGATCGCGCTTCGGCGGTTCGTCGTGTTCTGTGCCACGTGCGGGGTAACGCTCCAGGCCCGAAGCGCCTGCACAAAGCTCTTGGCGTCGTAGCCCTTGTCTCCAGCCAGGGTGATCCGGCGAGCGCCCCCCAGACCCAGCACCATCTCGAGAGCCGCTTCGCGCTCCGCATACCCCGACGCCTGAGTGAGCTTCGCCGCCACCACCAGGCCGTTGCGGTTCTCCGTCACGACGTGTCCCTGATACGCGAGCCGCGCGCCCTGGCCCCTCATCCCCGCCAGTCGGGCGTCCGGATCCGTCCTCGACGCATGCGTCTGGTTGCTCCGCTTCTCGCCCCGGAAGTTGACCGTCGGGTTGCCCGGGTCGTCATCGTCCCTGCGCTTCTCGTCCTTGCGCACGAAGCTCTTCTGGCTCGCCCACGCCTCGATCAGCGTCCCGTCCACCGTGAAGTGCTCCGATGACACCAACCCCTCCGACTCCGCCTGCGCCAGCACCGCCTCGAAGAAATGCTGAGCGATCTCGCCCTTCAGCAGCCGTTCCCGATTCTTGGTGAACACCGTCGCGCTGAACACCTCATCGTCCAGCTCCAGGCCCACGAACCAGCGGTAGAGCAGGTTGTAGTCGATCTGCTCGATCAGCTGGCGCTCGCTCCGGATCGTGTACAGCACCTGCAACAGCAGCGCCCGCAACAGCTGCTCCGGCGGGACCGACGGTCGGCCGACCCCTTTGGCGTAGATACCATCGAAGCGTCGCGACAGCTGCTCCAGCGCCGCGTCCACCAGTCGCCGGATCGCTCGAAGCGGATGGTCCTCGGGAATCCGGGACTCCAGCGATACGTAGCTGAAGATCCCACCCTGGAGCGTCTGCGGTCCTCTCACATCTCCCCCTTGGGGCTTCCCTCAAAGGTACCCTTCGATGAGGAGTTTTTCAGCAGCCTGCTAAGAGGCTCCCGAGGGGCGGCCGGGATCTCCGCACCCCAGGGTGGGCAGAGCTACCATCCTCGCGACACCCTCGAGAGACCTACTTCGTGGCGCGGCACGAGAAGACTGACGCTAGCCATCCACCAGAAGGCACCCCACCAATTGCGGTGCTCAGATATCGCCCGCCGGCCGATAAATGCTCATGATCGCCCCAGATGAGCAAGGCTCGGTACGTATGAGCTTCAGGCCGGTGGGAACGGTGCCCTCACCAAACAGGCGCTTCCCAGAGCCCACAACGACGGGAAAGGTCCAGAGTCGATACTCATCAATGAGCCCATGGGACAGCAGCATCTGGACCAATTTCCAGCTGCCATGAACTTGTAGCAAGGGACCGTCTTGGTCCTTGAGTCTCGATACCTCAGCCGGAATGTCGCCTGTGATTGGAACGGAATTCTTCCACTCGAGTTCGCTCAGGGTGGATGTCGTGACGAACTTGGTCGCGTTGTTCATAGGATGCTCGTCGCCCTCTGCGGAAAAATTGGCCGCAAACAACTGGTAGGTTTTGCGTCCCAAGAGGACGTCATACGGAGCAGCCATTGCTACCTTCCCTACCTGTTCCATCACGTCTTCCCAATACGGAGCACCCCAGCCACCGCCGTTGAACCCCCCGGAAGTGTCTTCGTCAGGCAACCTGGGGGCTTGCATTACACCGTCAAGAGTCTGAAACGTCAGAATCGCCAATTCTCTCATTCTTTCTTTCCCTCGGTTAGTTCATGACTGTCGGGACGGTGGCAACGCAATCGCCCAAACGAGCTAGGGTTTCATGCCCGCCTTGCTCGACTCCGGATTCAATAGCGTGCTCAACAGCATCCATCGAAGGGAAAAACATCCGTAGCTTCAGCTTGGTCTTCCCGTCGGTCTCCTCAAACGTCACGGTCATCCGGCACGTTAGATGTGGGTCGCCTGCTTTCCCGCCGACGTTATTGAAAATCAGCCTCTCCGGTTTCTCGACTGCGATGTAGACGCTCGTGCCGGGATAGTCTGTGCCATCAGGCCCGTGCATCACGTAATCCCAAACGCCGCCAACCTCCGCTTTCATCACACTCGTTGTGGTCGTGAAGCCTTCCGGCCCCCACCACTTGTCGATGTGTTGCGGGTCAGTCCACAACTCGAATACGAACTCGCGGGGAGCATCGAAGACGCGTGTAAATACAAGCTCGCTTGCCGTGGTGGCTCTAGCGGCTACCGACATCGTCCGGCCCTTTTGATCGAAGTTCTTTCACGTAACCCTCCAGTTGGTCGAGTCTCTGCTCCCAGAGCATTCGGTAGCTCTCAAGCCACGCATTCGCCTTCTTCAGAGGTGCAGGACACAATTTTCGTGGGCGCCACTGCGCTTCGCGACCACGAATGACTAAGCCCGCTTGTTCCAGCACCCGAAGGTGTTTCGAGACAGCGGGCATGCTCATCTCGAAAGGCTCAGCGAGTTCGGTCACTGTCGCTTCACCGGTCACGAGCCGCGCCAGAATCGCCCGACGTGTCGGATCGGCAAGCGCAGAGAACGTCGAGCTGAGTTGGTCTGTCGCCATTTTATTGAACCATTAAGTTACGTAACCTAATAGTTATATACAAGAGAGCAACGCCTCCGTCAATCTCCTGGCGACAGGGCGCGGAGCAGCATCGATGGGGCTGCGGCGCCCTACCGAACTTGTGCCGTCTGCGTGAGCGCTCAGGCTGCTTGCTTTAGCTGCCAGCCGCGTTCCGTGAGCTCGCGCAACGCTTCGTCGCGTTCAGGAACATAGATAGCGATGGAGGCGACGTCGCCGACACGGGGCACCGTGTCCCCCGACATAGGCGCGACCTGATCGCCGCGTCGAAGCGCCAGCATCACGAAGCGCTCGCTCGGAGCCTGAGTCTCCGCGCCCGGCTTGTCGCCCGCAGCGTCCACTGTCTCGCCGAGCTCGAGGTGCTCGATCACAACGTCGCCGTGGCGAAAGCGCACGTCCCAACGCTCCAGGTCATGCGGGCTCTCGAAGAGCATCGTCGCTTCCTGGCTCCGCGCGATCTCGGGCGTGACGCCCGAGGTGGAGCTGCTCAGCGCGATGTGGGCATCCGGCACCGAGTAGAGCTCGTGGGCGCGGGAGACGAAGAGACCGTTCAGGCTCTCGTTGGTCGTGAGGCCGACGGCCTTCCCGACATCACCGAAACGCGCGCGCGCGAGTGTCCGCTCTTCCAACGCGTTTCCGAACACGACGGGGAAGCCCGCTTCCTCGGCACGCCGGCAGTTGTGCGGGTTGGAGTCCACGAACACGACGGGAACCTCTCCGTCGCGCAGCTCCGCCGCAAGGGCGAGCCCGAGACCCTGGGCGCCCATGATCGCAACCGTATCGCGGCCCGGCAGGCACACGTCGAGTGCGCGGGCCACGGGACCCGCCGTGAGTCCGGCGAGAAGCACCGTTCCAAGAATGGTCAGAAACACGAGCGCACGCAGCTCCACGCCGCCAGACAGCCCACTGGCCTCCAAGCCCGCCGCGGTCAGAGAGGCGAGCGCCGCCGCGACGATCCCCCGCGGAGCGAGCCACGCCACGAAGAGCCGCTCTCGCAGGCTAAGCTGGGAGCCCCATGTCGCGAACCATACGTTGAGCGGTCGGACGACGACGATCAATGCGCCCACGACGGCAAGCCCTGTCCAGCCAAGCGCGGCCAGGTCGGCAACACGAACGTCCGCAGCGAGCAACACGAAGAGCAGTCCGATCAGGAGCAGCGAGACCTGATCCTTGAACTCGCGCAGATCACGATCCACGCGTGTTCGGACGTTTCCCACGACGACCCCCGCTATCGCGACGGCGAGGATCCCGCCCTGGTCCACGATCTCGTTGCAGCCCTGAAAGAGCAAGAGAACCGCAGCGAGGGTGAAGATGCTCTCGGACCCTTCGGGGACGATGCGCCGTGCCCGAAGCAGCCAGGCCAGCAGCAGACCACCAACTAGACCCATGACAGTGCCGGCGCCGAGCTGCAGCAGAAGCCATAGGCCGCCACTGGCCAGGGTACTCTGCCCCGGCGCCAGACTGATCTCGAGCATCAGCACGGCGAGAATCGCGCCGACCGGATCGATCAGTACGCCCTCGGCCTCGAGCACGGTGGCCACTCGCGGGCGCAGCCTGAGCTCCGACATCAGGGGCCCGATGACCGTCGGACCCGTCACGACGACGAGGCTGCCGAAGAGCAGACACTGAAGCCAGGGCCAGCCCAGCAGCGCCCGCGCACACGCCGCCCCCGCAAACATGGTGATGAGTGCGCCGACCGTAACGAGGCGCCGGATCGGTCGCTGCCCACGGCGGAGTCGCGAGATCTCGAGGTTGAGCCCTCCCTCGAAGACGATGATGGCGACGGCCAGCTCGACGATCGCGAAAAGCCCCTCGCCCAAGGCGCGGGGATGCACCCAACCCAGTCCATCCGGTCCGAGCACGGCACCAATCGCGAGGAGCACCACGATCGCAGAGATGCGAGTGTGACGGGCCACCAGATGTGCCAGAACCCCGGCGGCAAGTGCTACGACGAGAGTGGTCGTCGGGTGCGAGGCGTCCATCGCGAGAGCATAGCCCTCGAAGCTTGCAGAACACCGTTTGACGAGCCTCTGCACTCAGAGCAGTGGTAGAGTCGGAATTCATGTTGGACGAACATGCGTCGCGGCTACGGAGAGCGCGAGGTGAAGCTGATTCTCCGCCGTGTGGTCGAGCTTCAGTATCTCGGCGACGACCGACTGCGGGCCTTGACGGGGAGCGGATCGGTGGAGACTGAGCAGCCTAGGAGTGCAGTGCTCGAGATCGCGCGCCAGCTGACGCCCCGAATCCGGGAGGCCCAGGATCGGATCGACGAAGAGCGAGAGCTCCCCAAAGCCCTGGCTGACGAGATCAAGCAAGCAGGCTTGTTCCGGCTGCTCGTGCCTCGATCGCTCGGCGGGAGTGAGCTCGCCTTCCCGAGCTATCTATGTGTCATCGAAGAGATCGCCGCAGCAGACGGAAGCGCGGGCTGGTGCGTGAACCAGGCGGCCGTGTTCGCAACCCGATCCGCCTTCATGGCGAAGGAGGCGGCGCGAGAGATCTGGGGCAACGAGCGGGGCGTCGTCGCGAACGCCCCCCCTCCGGGCGGCGAAGCTGTGGAAGTCGAAGGAGGCTACCGGCTGAACGGACGCTGGACCTTCAGCAGCGGCTGCCGACACGCGACCTGGTTGGCTGGCATCGCGGCCGTCCAGGAGAACGGGGAACGGCGACAGCTGCCTGACGGCAGACCGGACGTACGCTTCATGCTTCTGCCGAAGGACGACGCCGAGATCATAGACACGTGGGACGTGCGCGGCCTTCGCGGCACCGGCAGCCATCACTTCAGCGTCGACGATCTTTTCGTTCCCGCCGCGCGGGCCCCCTCGATCTGGGAACCAGCAGTCGAGTCGGGCGTTCTCTACGTGATGCCGATGAACCTGCTGTTCGCGTGCGGCTTCGCGGCAGTGGCGCTCGGCGTTGCGCGCAGCGCGCTCGACACGATGCTCGAGATGTGCGGAACGAAGAAGCCGCGCGGCGTGCGGAAGCGCTTGCGCGACCAGGACACGGTGCAGAGGCAGGTGGGCCAGGCGGAGACCATCTGGCACTGCGCACGGGCCTTTCTGCATGCGAGCGTGAGAGAAGTCTGGGACTCGGTCTCCGTCTCCCGAGCCATCAGCATGAAGGAACGCATTCGCATGCGCATGGCCGGGACACACACGATCCGTCTGGCCGCGCAATCGGTAGACATTGCGTACGAGGTCGCCGGGTCGGACGCGATCTTTCTGAGCAACCCGCTGCAACGCCGCTTTCAGGACATTCACGTGATCATTCAGCACGTGCAGGGACGAAGCGCCCACTACGACTCAATAGGCCGCTTCACGCTCGGCCTCGATCCCGATCCCCTGTCTGTTTGAGCGAGCTCGTGACCGTACGCGAAGCGCGTCGGACCCTATTCTGCCGAACCTCCCACCCGAGCCGGACTCTTGAGATGGCCCAGGAAGTCGCCCATGGGTGCCGCCGCCAGCGAGACGATGTTCACCGTTCCCCGCGCGCCGAGGGCTAGCGAGAGCTGGGCCACGGTCTCGTTGTCCGGAGCCTCGATCACCGTCACAAAGTCGTACTGCCCGAGCACCGCGAACTGGTGCAGGATCTTGCAGCCGAAGTACGTGATCTCCTCATTCACCTCGTCCAGGCGGTCGGGGCTCTCTCGGAGCGTCCGGCGCCCTTCGGGCGTGAGCTGGCTGAGCAACACAAAGGTGGGGACGTACATCGCTCAGGATCCACCGACCTTCGTCGAAGACTTGAGCTTGTCGCGAAGTGCCTCCGTGGTGATGGCGGGGAGCGTGAGGATGTTGACGGTCCCCCTGGCACCCAGATCCACGGAGAGCTGAGCTGCGGTCTCGTTGTCTTCCGCCTCCACGATGGTCAGAAAGTCATAGGGACCCAGGACGGCATATTGCGCCACGATCTTGCAACCGAAGTCGCTGATCTCCTGGTTGACCTCCTGCAGGCGGTCGGGACGATCGTAGAGGGTCTTCTGCCCCTCTGGAGTCAGACTGCTGAGAAGTATATAGGTCGGCATCGCTCGCTCCCCTCATCGATTGGAGCCAATTCTATGCCGTGCGAGGGAGCCCTTACCACTCTTCTCCGAAGGGCCGGAGGTCCACCTCGAAAGACCACGCAGAGCGATCCTGCTCCGACAGCTGATAGACCGTCTCGGCAAGAGCGTCCGGGCGCGCATAGAACTCGTCGGGCCGATCCGGAGAGCGCTTCCGCGTCCACGCCAAGTCGATCACCGCATCGATCACCACGTATGCGACGTGGATGCCCTTCGGGCCGAGGTCGCGAGCCATGGCCTGGGCGAGAATGCGCTGCGCCGCCTTGGTGGGGGCGAAGGCAGAAAAGTGCGGCTTGCCGCGTCTCGCAGAGGTATTCCCGGTGACGATGATCGACCCGCGTCCCGCCTCGATCATGGCAGGCGCCACCTCTCGCGCCACGTAGAGGAGCCCCATGGCGTTGACACGGAAGTTCCTCTCGAAGTCCTCGGGGTCGATCTCCATGAAGCCGCCAAAGGTGCCCCGAGCGGCGTTGTACACGACCGCGTCAATCGGACCGAGCTCTGAGCGCACTAGCTGCACGACCTCGGCGATCTGCTTTGGATCCGTCACGTCGGCGGCGAAACGCCGGCTCCCGGTTATGGTCTTCTCGAGCTCCTCCAGCCGACCCTCGTTTCGGGCCAGCATGGCGACCTGGTAGCCGGCGGCCGCAAAGCGTCGGCAGCACGCGGCGCCGAGCCCAGGCCCCACACCGACAACCATGCACACCTTGGTTTCGGCACTCATCCCTCGCTCCTCTCCGGCTCGCGTTTGCTGGGGACGACGAGCACCGGCCGGCGGGACTTGCGCAGCACGCCCTCGGTAACGCTCCCGACCAGGAGCTCGTAGATCGCGCCGTGGCCGTGGGAGCCCATCACGATCA
>CBDDEE010000023.1:0-191066 GCA_965226855.1 Myxococcota bacterium
AAGCAATGGAGGTCTTGATCAGCGGCGCCGACCTCTCCGTGCTTCTCGCCGATAGCCGACGGGTTACCATACTGCTGGCTTGGTCCCCTCGCCTCCTCCACGCTACGCGAGAGGAGGGCGAGAAGTTCGAGCTGCTCGGAGATGGGCTAGGAATCCACCCAGACCTCGACGAGGATCTGAGCGAGCCGGGGCTTCTAAGCGGGACGCCCGCACGCCCTTGTGGGACGCGGCTGACGGGAATCCTGACCAGCCCACAATTGCCGCGTCGGGGTTGACACGACAGCTTGCACGGAAGGCCCCAGAATGTGGGCACGGAGGAAGTACGCATGCTGGATCTGATCATTCGCGGCGGGCGGGTCGTGACGCCCGGCACGGTCGCCAGGCTCGACGTCGGGATCGAGGGGGAGCAGATCGCGGCCGTCGCGGAGCCCGGCACGCTGCCGGAGAGCAGCCCCCGAGAGATCGATGCCGAGGGTCTGGTCGTGCTCCCCGGCGGGATCGAGCCGCACGCGCACATCGCCCAGCGCGTCAATCTGGAATGGGCGGGCGGGCGGAGAGACGTCTACACGCAGTCGCCCGAGGCAGCGAGCCTCGCCGCCGTGTTCGGCGGCGTGACGACGATCGTTGACTTCGCCACCGCACAGCGCGATCGCCCAGACGCGTCGATCGCGGAGGACGTCGAGGCGCGGACTGCGACGTTCGCCGGACACTCGCACGCGGACTTCGCGTTCCACTACATCCTGTTCGGCGAGGTTTCCCAGTCGCGCATCGACCAGATCGGCGAGGCCGTCGAGGCGGGCATCGCGAGCTTCAAGGTGTTCACCACCATGGGGCCGACGCGCGTGCCGTACGGGCATCTGGGCGGGATCATGAGCGAGGTGGCGAGGCGAGGCGGGATCATGGCCATTCACGCCGAGGAGGACGACGTCGTCACCTACATGCGGCAGAAGCTCAAGCGGGAGGGCCGCGACCAGGGCTACAACCTGCCCCTCGTCCACAACAACCTCTCCGAGGACCTCTCCTTCAGGACCGTGATCCGGATCGGCCGCCACTCTGGAGCCGCGCTTTACTTCCTTCACGTCACGGCGCGGGAAGGCGTCGACGCCATCGGCGAGGCGCGTGCGGAGGGCCACGCCGTCTACGGCGAGGCCCTCCACCACTACCTGCACTTCACTGGCGACGACTACCGCAAGCCTGAAGGCATCGCCATCCACACGTATCCCGGGCTCAAGTCGGCCAACGACCGGGACGCCCTGATGGCCGGTCTGCTCGACGGCCGCCTCTCGACGGTCGCGACCGACGAGTACACGACGCACAAGGACGTGAAGCTTTCGGGCGCAACCGTCGAGACCGTGTGCGGCGGCCATAACGGCATCGAGACCCGGATCCCCGTCGCCTACACGAAGCTCGTCCACGAGCGGGGCATGTCGCTCGAGCGCTTCGCGGACGTGATCGCGACTAACGCGGCGCGGATCCTGGGGCTCTACCCGCGCAAGGGCGCGATCCTGCCCGGGAGCGACGCGGACCTCGTGCTGTTCGACCCCGAGGCGCAGAGGACGATCGCACTCGAGGACCTGCACGCCGACTCGGACTACAGCATCTGGGATGGCTTCGCGTGTGCGGGCTTCCCGGTGATGACCCTCTTGCGAGGCAAGCTCATCGTCGACCGCGGGAAGCTGCTGGGCAGCCCGAGTGACGGCCACTGGCTGCCTCGCCGGGTCGACTCAGCGGTCCTGTCCGCCCCGACGCTGTAGGAACGTACAGCTCCGGGGGCAAGATCGGTTGCACCCCGCACTCAGGGGAGTAGGTGGACGAGCTTCTACGCGGTGTCCCGATCCCCACATGAGGTTCGCGAACTCGCACACCAGGGGGCGCGCTATCGGGCGGATTGATGAGCTCCTCGACCAGGAAGGCTTCTGCATTAAAAAACTACGACCTGACGCGATTCACGCGCTCCTCCATCTGCTTCAACAGCTGATCGGGATGGTCGGAGGCTTCGAACCGGGACATGTAAGCGGCCTCCAGGCCCCCCTCTATGGGGAGCGAGCCCCAGTCACCCGAAGGCCAGGCGGAATGGTACTGGACCCGGGAGCCGTTGGAGTCCGCGGCTCCAGCCACGCCGAAGGCCTTGCGCACCAGGATGGAGCACCAGGGCACCGTGGCCTGGTAGACGGACGCAAGCGCCCTTGCGCCTTGGTGAATCGTCCAGCCTTCTCCGCCTCGAACCCGATCAGGAAGCCAGGAGTTGTCCACAAAGTGGACCCAGGGGCAGTGGAAGATCGCCGGGAGCTCCACGGAGCGGGTCACCTTCATAGAGGCGTCAGCCGTCAAGACCCCGCCGCAGTGATACGGGTCGTTGGCAAGGATCGCAACGGGCCAGCCATCGAGCCGGGCCAGACCAGCAATGGCGGAGTGGGCGAACTGCTTGCCGCCCGAGCCGTCTTGCCTCGGCCTTGCCGCTGCTCGTGCCGATCTCGTGCAGCGAGCGTCGATCAAGAGGTCGATGCGCTCGCGCACGTCGCGCGCCCGCTGCCACTCGACCTTCTCGCGTCCCCCGACCTCCATGGCCAGGGCCTCGCGCGGAAGCAGCTCGTCGAATCTCCGGCTTCCAGCGCCTCGCCTCGCGGACGGCCGAGCGAGAATGCGCGGCGGGCACAGTGTAAGATCGCGGCCTATGGATGAGCTGAAGGGAAAGGTCGCCCTCGTTACCGGCGGCTCACGAGGAATCGGTCAGGGCATCGCCAAACGCTTCATCGAGGCCGGGGCCAGCGTGATGATCGTCTCGCGCAAGGCCGAAGGCTGCGAGGCGGCGGCCAAGGAGATCGGCGGCGACATCGCCTGGAAGGCCGGCAACGTGGGCCGGCCGGAGGACGCCGAGGCCTGCCTGGACGCAACGCTGCAGCGGTTCGGGGCGATCGACGTCCTGGTCAACAACGCGGCCGCGAACCCCTACGCGGGGCCGACGATCGACATCGATCTCGCGCGCTGGGAGAAGACGCTCCAGGTCAACATGACCGGACCGCTGGTGTGGACGCAGCTCGCGTGGCGCAAGTACATGCAGGAGCACGGTGGGAACGTGATCAACATCTCGTCCAACGGCGGCTACATGACGAGCCCGATCCTCGGCGCCTACAACATCACGAAGGTCGCGCTGATCCACATGACGAAGCAGCTGGCGTCCGAGCTCGGGCCCGACGTCCGGGTGAACGCGATCGCGCCAGGCGTCGTCCGCACTTATTTCTCGCGGATCCTCTGGGAAAAGGGCCGCGGCGAGGAGGTCGCTGCGCGCCTGCCGCTCCAGCGGCTCGGCGAGCCAGAGAACATCGGCGACGCCGCCGTCTTCCTGGCATCGGAGGCGAGCTCCTGGGTCACGGGCCAGACGCTGGTCGCCGACGGCGGCGCGCTGGTCTTCGACGCGTAGCGGACTCGTAACGCCTCAGGCGTCGATCAGGCCGAAGCGCGTCCCGCAGACGTTGACGAGGTCGTCGGACACGCGGCGTCCGCGCTTCTCCGCGGCTTCAAGCAGCCGCTTGCGGTCCACCACGGCCAGATCGATGCCGCCAAGCCCCTCGCCGCGGCCGTCTGTCGCCTCGACGAAGCGGAGACGCGCGTTCTCGAGCGGCAGCTCGTATCGCCCTTGCGCATCGTGCTCGAGCTCGATCTGCGCGATCCCGCTCCAGCGCTTTGCCAGCGAGTCCGGGTCGGGGCTCTGGAGCTCGGCCGCAACGATCTTGCTCACCACGTCGGTGCGCACCCCCGGCTTCCAGTCCGGGCCCGCGGGTGACCACGGACCTGCCGGGTCCTCGCCACCCTGGTGCCAGTCGATCTCGAAGAAGGAGCCGCCGGTGTCCTTCGGGTGCAGCTGCATGCCGCGATGGTGAGTGGACTCGAGCGGCATGGCGATGCGTACACCGAGCTCCGCGACCCGTTGCTTGCGCGGCTCGAGCTCGTCGCACTGCGTGATGACCATGTAGCCACCGTCGCCGCCGCGCCTCTCGAGATAGCGGCCGCCCGCCGTGTTCTCCTGGAACGGCGCCACGACCTCGAGAAACTGGCTCCCGATGGGAAGCAGCGTGTTCTTGAGCCCGAAGCGCTCGACCCCAGGGTCGACGTAGCACACCTCGAGCCCGAAGATCTCCTTCAGCTCGTCGATGGTGCTCGCAAGATCGTTCGCAACCAGGCAGATCTGCCGCAGTCGTAGCCACATCGTGGGTACCTCTGCGCGGCACCCGGCCGCGCGCTGCCATTAGAATGCATGCCCCCGATGCAGGTCAATCCGTCGAGATTCCTCGAGCGCTACTTCGAGCTCGAAGAGCGAGGCAGCTCCATCCGCACCGAGCTCGCTGCGGGAACAACGACGTTCCTGACCATGGCCTACATCATCTTTGTGCAGCCGGCTGTGCTCTCCGGGCGCATGTTCGGCATCGAGACGGGGCTCGACTTTGGTGCGGTGATGACGGCGACCTATCTCGCGGCGGCGCTGGCCACCGTGATCATGGGTCTGTACGCGCGCGCTCCGATCGCGCAGGCCCCGGGCATGGGCGCGAACTTCTTCCTGGTGCTGACCTTGATCCCGGCGGCCACCGCAGCCGGCCACACGAACGCGGGAGCGGTGGCGCTCGGTGTGGTCTTCGTGGCGGGCGTCCTGTTCTTGCTGGTGACGCTGTCCGGGTTGCGCCGCGTCGTGGTGGACGCGATCAGCCCGAGCCTGCGCGGCGGGATTGCCGTCGGGATCGGGCTCTTCATCGCGTTCATCGGGCTGCAAAATGCGGGGCTCGTCGCCCTGGACCCGGTCACCGCGGTGCGGCTCAATCCGCTCTGGCTGTCGCCGGACCTGCTCGTGTTCTTTGCGGGGCTCCTGGCCTCGGCGGGGCTGCACACGCGGGGGATACGAGGCTCGATCCTCGGTGGCATCGTGGTGGCCGCGCTCGTTGCGCTGGTGCTGCGCTTCGCCCTACCCCCCTTTGAGGTTGGAGGCGAGCGACTTGCGGAGCTCTCGTTACCCGGGTCGATCCTCTCTCTGCCTCCCGACCTGTCACCAACGCTCTTCGCGTTCGACATTGCAAGCGCCCTGTCCGTAGCGATGCTGCCCTTCGTGGCGATCTTTCTGATCATGGACCTCTTCGACACCGTATGAACACTTATCGGTGTCACTTCCGCAGCCGACCACCCAGAGGCGCAGATCCTGCCGCTTCCGGAGCGCGCGTACCTGTCCGATGCCGTCGGCACCGTCGCGGGGGCCGCGCTCGGGACCAGCACCGTCACGAGCTTCATCGAGAGCGCCACCGGCGTGGAGCAGGGCGGGCGCACCGGCTTGACCAGCCTCACCACGGCGCTGCTCTTCCTGCTCGCACTGTTCGCGAGCCCGCTCGTGGCCATGATCGGCAGCTACCCGCCGATCACAGCACCAGCGCTGGTTCTCGTGGGCTCGCTGATGCTGCGGAACGCATCTCGCGTCGAGTGGTCTGACGCGAGCGAGGCGATCCCCAGCTTCCTGATCGCGCTCGGGATCCCGCTCTTCTACTCGATCAGCGACGGGCTCGCGCTCGGCTTCATCGCCTATCCGCTGATCAAGGTCCTCGGCGGCCGCGCGCGCGAGCTGCGCTGGCCCATGGTCGTCACTCCAGCGGTGATGCTCGCCTACGTGCTGGTGCTGCGCGGCAGCCTCTGACTTTATTTTCGTCTTATATTCGCTATTGTCCTGTGGTCCTCACCCCAGATGCATGAGGACGTTCCAGGTTGGATTCGGAGGCTTACCGGAGGCTGGAGCAGCGCCTGGTCGCGCTGGCTCGCTCCACGGGAGCGCTGCGCGCTGCGCTGGCTCAGCTCTCGGCGTGGCTCGTCGAGCGGGAGGCGTGGAAGCCAATCGGTGCGCAGAATAGTGCACCGCAGGAGACGTGCCCGGTGGGCTGCCAGCTCGAGCCGGACGCGATCCGACTGTTTCGCGCGGTGCTGTGCACCGTGCAGAGGCGATTGGAATCGACGCTGGGGCGTTTGCCGACCCGCGGAGAGGCGCTCGGGGCGATGCTCGACCACGCCATGGCGGAGTGGGGTGGCGATGAGGAGAAGGTGCCACGCAGGTACCAGGTCTTTGCGCGCGACGGCTGGCGTTGCGTGATTCCGGGCTGCACCTCCATGCGGAACCTGCACGATCACCACATTCCACCATCTGCGGGGAGTGCACACCGGCCTCGTTCGCGTGACGGGTCGCGCACCCGACCGGCTGCGCTTCGAGCTGCCGCTCGCGGTCTACACATCTAGGGATCGGCTCGTGGCGGGCTGGTAAGCTCAAAGCCATGGAGCGGGTCCGTGTGGTCTATCGCGCGCAGGTCGATGCGCTGGAAGTGGAAGCGCGGGCAGAGGCGCTGCTCCTCGAGCAGACGGTCGAGCTGCCACGGGCCGCGGTCCGGGACCCGTTCGTGAAGCGCGAGATACTGCCAACGGTTGAGAAGCTCGATCCGGATCCGCAGGGGGGCTTTCGGATCGCGCTCGGCTTTCCGGTCGCTACGACCGCGCTCGATCCGGCGCAGCTTCTGAACGTGTTGTTCGGAAACTCGTCGCTGCAGCCCGATCTCGAGCTGCTCGACGTCGAGCTTCCGGAATCGCTGCTCGAGAGACTCGGTGGGCCTCGTTTCGGGATCGCGGGCTTCCGCGCGGCGGTGGACGTCGCATCGGGGCCTCTCACGTGCACGGCCCTCAAGCCCATGGGGCTCTCCGCGGAGGCGCTCGGCGAGCTGTGTGAGACGTTCGCGCGAGCCGGGATCGACGTGATCAAGGACGATCACGGGCTCGCGGACCACTCGTTCTGTCGCTTCGAGGACCGCGTGACGGCCTGTCAGGCCGCGGTCGAGCGAGTGGCCGATGCCACGGGCCGGCGCGCGCTCTACGTGCCGAACCTGACCGGGACGCCGGAGGTGCTCTGGCGACAGCTCGGCTTTGCGCGGAGCCGCGGCGTGGGCGCGATCCTGGTCTCTCCCATGCTGGTCGGGCTGCCGGTGCTGTCGGAGCTCGTAAACAGGGCCGCGGGGCTGCCGATCCTGGCCCACCCGGCCCTCGGCGGGGCTCTGCGGATTGCCCCTGAGACGCTCCTCGGTCGGCTGTTTCGCCTGTACGGCGCGGACGCGGTCATCTACCCCAGCTGGGGCGGACGCTTCAGCTACAGCGCCGAGACCTGCGGGCGGCTGGCGGGGGCGCTCCGGGAGCCCTGGAAGCCATTGCGGCCCGCCCTCCCCGTTCCCGCCGGCGGCATGGCGCTCGAGCGCATACCGGAGCTCGTGGACTTCTACGGGCCAGACACGATGCTGTTGATCGGCGGTAGCCTGTACGAGGCCGGCAATGCGCTGCTCGAGCGCAGCCGCAGCTTCGTCGAGAGGGTACGCGACGCATGAAGCCCGTGACCAGGTACCGGCGTGACTTCCGCTGGGACGGCGTGCCCGTGCAACCCTACAAGTCGGAGGGGACGCATTTTCGGGCCATCACCCGCCAGCTGCTGGTCGGGCCGGACGCGGGACTGGGCTGCGAGCTGCGCTACTTCGAGCTCGAGCCCGACGGCCACTCCACGCTGGAGCGGCACGAGCACCCCCATGCAGTGGTGGTCGTGCGCGGAGAGGGGAGCGTGCTCGTCGGAAGCGAGGTCTTTTCGATTCGAGCCTTCGACCTGGTCCAAGTGCCGTCTCGAAGCTGGCACCAGTTCCGGGCCGCGGACGCGAGCGAGCTCGGCTTCCTGTGTCTGGTCGACACCGAGCGCGATCGGCCGGTCCGGCCGACGGAGGTGGAGCTCCGGGCCATGCGTGCGGATCCCGAGGTCGCGGCTTTCATCCGGACCTGAGAGACTGCTCGATACGAGGAGAACGCGATGGCCTACGAGTACGAGCTGATTCGGGTGGCAGTAGAGGACGGTCTGGCGGTCGCCACCATCGACAATCCGCCCATCAACCTGATGACGACCGCGCTCTTTCGCGAGCTGCGGCACCTGGCGGAGGAGATCGAGACGGACGAGGCGATCCGGGCGCTGGTTCTGCGCAGCGCGAACCCGGATTTCTTCATCGCTCACTTCGACGTCGAGGCGCTCATCGCCACTCCCATCGACACCCAGCCGCGGCGGGAGGAGCAGCTGAACGCGTTCCACCGGATGTGTGAGCGCTTCCGCTGCATGCCGAAGGCGACAATCGCGCAGATCGAGGGACGCGTAGGAGGAGGCGGCAGCGAGCTCGCATCATCCTGTGACATGCGCTTCGGCGTCCGGGGCAAGACCGTGGTCAACCAGATGGAGGTCCCGCTCGGGATCCTGCCCGGCGGAACGGGCACGCAGCGCCTGCCCCGGCTGCTCGGCCGCGGGCGCGCGCTCGAGCTCATCCTGGCCGGCGACGACCTGGATGCTGAGACCGCCGAGCGCTGGGGCTACCTGAACCGCACCTTTGCGGCGGACGAGATCGGCCCGTTCGTGGATCGTCTGGCGCGCCGCATCGCCTCGTTTCCCGCGGACGCCATCGGCGCCGCGAAGGCCAGCGTGGCCGCTGCAGAGAAGCCGCTCGAGGAGGGCCTGCTCGACGAGGCCTACCTCTTCCAGACCGTGCTCCGCAGCCCGGGCGCGCAGGAGAACATGCGCCGCTTCCTCAAGCTCGGCGGCCAGACCGCCGAGGGGGAGCTTCGGATGGGGGACCTGTGCGGGGAGCTCGGCCGCGGATGACTCGACCGGTCAGGAGGCCCCCCGCGGGCCGGCCGAGGGCGCCGCGGCCACGTGGCACCCTTGCGCGCAAGCCGACGGCCGTCGATCGGCTGGTCGGCCGTGGGCTGGAAGCTCTCTACAACAGCCTCTACCCGCGCCTGGTCGGGCGCTGGCTCCGGCAGCGACTGGAGGACGACCTGCGCTTCGAGCACAGCTCCGTAGAGCTCGGCCGCTGTGGTGGCGGGCTCGCGGACCTGTGTATCGCACACCTGTCGGATCTGCACGCCGGTCACTTCATGACCGAGGCGGACCTGTCGCAGATTTTCGAACGGGTCGCCCGCGAGGAGCCGCACCTCGTGCTGCTGGGCGGCGATCTGATCGAGCGCAACGCGGAGGAGATCCTGCTGCTCGGCAAAGCGCTCTCCCTGCTCCGCCCGCCACTCGGGATCTTCGCCGTGCCGGGCAACCACGAGTACAGCGCGGAGGCGGAGTTGCGTCTGTGGCGCAGCTTCCTCGAGGAGCACGGCGTCGAGCTACTGATGAATCGTGGGCTGCGCCTCGAGCACCACGGCGAGACTCTCTGGCTGGCCGGTGTCGACGACCTGACGCACGGGGAGCCCGATCTCGCAGCAGCCGTTGCGGGGGGCTTGTCCTATTCGGTGTTGAATCTCCGAGAGCAGCGACTCCCGATTGAACGATCTTACGCGGCTTCGTTATCTACGTGAAGTGATTCCTCGTGGCGTCGAAGTGCGTCGACGAGCGTTGACATGTCTTTCAATCCCCTGACCCGGCGGAAGCCTTTCCGAGCGTCGAGGAGGGCGGCTCCGACCCAACGGAGCATCATCTTCCCTCCCCGCCACCGTTTCACTCGTCGTGTGTAGGTTGCGATCTTGTCGTTCAGGCTCTCGATCGCGTTGGTACTCCGGAGGCTTTGAAGGAGAATTCCATTCACTCCGAGGCGCAGCAGGGTGAGAGTGTCCTCCAAGCCCTCGCGAAGTGAGGCGGCCGCACCCGGATGCGACTGTTCGAGCGACCGCGCCAGGTTCTCGAGAAGTCGCTGCGCCCGCGCTGCGTCCGTCGCATTCCATGCCTCGTCCAGCGCGCGTTTGATGCTGGGGCGAGCGGTCTGCGGCAGGTGCCCGAGTACGTTTTGGCGCTTGTGCACCGGACACCTTTGGATCAGCGCCAGGTCACCGAAAATCTTGTCGATCGCTTGGCGCAGCGCTTTCGAGCCGTCGATCACGAACACCAACGCCTGGTCGGTCGAGAGCCCACGTTCCACGAGGTCTGCGAGAAGCGCCCTTGCGACGGCCGCGTTCTCGGTGTTGCCCTCGCGAATCCCCAGCGGATGCTTCTTCCCGTCGGAATCGAACCCCAGAGCCACCAAAATGCAGTGGTCACGGAAGTGGATGCCGTCAAGCATCACGATCTTCAAGTCGAGCTCGGCGAGAGGCTGGCTGATCCACTCGCCCAGTTTCTGCTCGGTCAACGCCACGAACCGACGGGAGACAGCGCTCCTCGAGGTCGACCGTTCGGTCTCCGTGGGCGGCAGTCGATCCAAGCTTCGCGCATAGCGTCGAGTCGATACGCCCGCTGCCACCGCTTCGAGCGTGTGGTGATCCAGTGGATCCCGATCCGTCGCAGCCTCGAAGCTCGGCAGTACAAGTTCTCCGCCCTCGATCGACCGAACGCGAGGTCGACGAATCGCGATCCGCCGACCTCCCAAAGTGACGGGACTCTCCGTGCTCCCCGCGCGACGACCGGGGCGCTCCTCATCGGGTTTCCAAGGCAGACCGCACAGCGCCGTGCGGTCGTGCTCCATCATCGCACCGAGCACTTGCTTGCCTGCCTCGACGCAGATACCGAAAAACGCGCGGTCGATGTCTTCGAGCGCCGACAACATCGGTAGCGGTAACTTGACGTGGGCGGTGTGAGCAACGGGTAGGTCTTGAGTGAACTTTGATTTCGTGAAATGCTTCGCCATGGTTGGCTCCTTCGTTGGGTTTGCATACCCCCTCCGTACCACACGGAGGGCGAAGGAGCCGCCACTCTCATCTCTCTAAATCACACCTTCTGGGACATCCCCGTTGCGGGAGCTCGAGAAGAAGAGCCCGTCGTGCTGCTCTCCCACCACCCGGACATGTTCCGCGAGGCCGCCTGGGTGGGCGTGGACCTGACCATCTCCGGACACACGCACGGCGGGCAGATCACCCTCTACGGCAAGACACCGCTGCGGCAGACGCGCCTCGGCTACTGGCGCGGGCAGTTCGACGTTGACGGGCCCGGCTTTACGTGAGTCGCGGGGCCGGCACGACGCGTCTTCCGCTGCGGATCCAGGCGCCGGGTGAGGTTTCTCTGATCCGGCTCTGTCCTACCCGTCGAACTGAATGACGCTGCGGGCCACCTCGCCGCGCGCGAGCTGCTCGAAGCCCTGGTTGATCTCCTCGAGCTTCAGGTGCTGGGAGATCAGGTCGTCTAGGTTGAGCTTGCCGTTCAGGTAGAAGTCCACGTACTTCGGCATGTCGCTGCGGAAGCGGTTGGAACCCATGTTGCAGCCCTGGATCTTCTTCTCGGACAGGAACTCGACGCCGTCGAGCTCGATCTTGGTGCCGATCGGTATCATGCCGATCACCGTCGCCGCACCACCCCGCTTCAGCATGGCGAAGGCCTGCTCGGCGGCAATCTTGAGGCCGATCGCCTCGAACGAGTAGTCGACACCGCCCTGTGTCAGCTCGCGCACGGCCTCAACTGGATCCGTGGAGCTCGCGTTCACCACGTCGGTGGCGCCGAACTTACGGGACAGCTCGAGCTTCGGCTCAAGCATGTCGATGGCGATGATCCGTCCCGCGCCCGCGATCTGCGCGCCCTGAATCGCGCTCAGCCCGACCCCGCCGCAGCCGATCACGGCGACCGTGCTCCCCACCTCGATCTTCGCGGTGGTGAACACTGCTCCCATTCCGGTCGTCACGCCGCAGCCGATCAGCGCGGCCCTGTCGAGCGGCATGTCCTTGCGAATCTTCACGATGGCGTGCTCGTGCACGAGCATCTGCTCGGCGAAGGACGAAAGGTCCAGGAACTGGTGCACGACCTCGTCGCCCTTCGAGAGACGCGGCGGCTGGTCGGGAGCCCGCCGGGTCTCCTGCTTGCTGCACAGCGAGGGGCGACCGCCAAGACAGTACTCGCAATGTCCGCAGAAGACGGAGAGGCACGTGATGACGTGATCTCCCTTCTCCACGTAGCGAACCTCGGATCCGACTTGTTCGACGACGCCCGCCGACTCGTGACCGAGCACCGCGGGCATGGAGTACGGATAGGCGCCGCTGTGAAAGTGGAGATCGCTGTGACAG
This sequence comes from Myxococcota bacterium, assembly GCA_965226855.1. Classification (GTDB taxonomy): domain Bacteria; phylum Myxococcota_A; class UBA9160; order SZUA-336; family SZUA-336; genus JAUXJB01. The sequence goes on from CBDDEE010000023.1 coordinate 12,016, forward strand.
ATGCCCGCGTGAGCGGTGCGCACGAGCACCTCGTGGGGGCCGGGCTTGCTGATGTCGATGTTCTCTATTTCGAGGGGCACGTTGATACCCCGGAGGACTGCTGCTCTCATGACGTGCATTCTAGCCGACGTGTACAATCGCCGGGTGGGTGAGGGAGGCGGCCGGTGAACCAGGACGTGCTGGCGATGCTTCAGGACGAGATGCGCGCGTGTCGACGCTGCAGCGCTGCCGGCTTTCCGATCGTGCCGGGCGCAATCCTATCGGGAGAGGCAAGCGCGAAGATCATGCTGGTGGGCCAGGCGCCAGGCGTCACCGAGGTAGCAACGAACCGCCCGTTCGACGGTCCCGCCGGTCGCCGACTCTTTCGCTGGCTCGGGAGAGCCGGCTTTGCAGAGGACGAGTTTCGCAAGCGCCACTACATCGCCGCGGTCACGCGCTGCTATCCCGGGAGACGCGCGTCCGGCCGCGGGGACCGATCCCCGAGCCGCGCTGAGCAGGCTCTGTGTCGATCCTACCTCGACGCGGAGCTGGAGCTCATCGCCCCCGAGCTCATCATCCCGGTCGGTCGGCTGGCCATTCGTGCGTTCCTCGGGGCGAAGGCACTGAACGAGGTCGTCGGAAGCGTGACCCAGGACTCCGAGGGTCGCTGGATCGTGCCCTTCCCCCATCCCTCGGGGGCGAGCCGCTGGTTCAACGATCCGGAGAATGCGGCGCACGTGGACCGCGCTATTCGCCACCTGGCGCGTCTGCGACGGCAGCTCGACCTCTAGAGACTCGCGCGTGGAGCTGGACGTGGTGCGGAGGCGGGTAGAGCTCCCCGAACGCGGCGTGGAGCTGGGCATCCTGGACTTTGGCGGCGAGGGTCCCCTGGCCCTGCTCGCTCACGCGAACGGGTTCTGCGCCGGCATCTTCGGACTGCTGGCCGAGGCGCTGCGCGAGGAGTTTCGGGTCGTTGCCTTCGACGCGCGCGGACACGGCGACTCCTCCAGACCACCGCTCGACGCGTACGACTGGGGCGAGTTCGCCCTGGATCTGCTCGCCCTAGCGGAGCGCCTCTGCGCTGAGCTCGGCTACGCGCGGGTGGACTACGGGATTGGCCACTCCTTCGGGGGCACCGCCACACTGACGGCTGCAGCGGAGCGTCCAGACCTGTTCGGCCGCGTCGCCCTGCTGGACCCGGTCGTCATGCCACCGACAGAGGACCGCCAGTCGGACCTGTCACGGCGGCGCAACATCATGTCGGACATCGCGCGGAACCGCCGGCAAGTCTGGTCGTCACGCGACGAGCTGCGCGAGACCTGGGGCGCACGCGAGGCCTTCGCGGCCTGGGATCGCCGCGTTCTCGACCTCTACATCGACGAGGGCTTTCGCGATCGCGACGACGGCCAGGTCGAGCTCAAGTGCTCCGGTGAGATCGAGGCCACGATCTTCGAGGCGGGCCGCCACTTCGACCCGTTCGCGCGCACGAAGCAGGCGCGCACCCCCGGCCTCCTCCTGAGCGGTAGCGATGGACAGCTGCCGGCGGCTTTGCACCAGCGACTGGCGGCCGGTATCCCCGCGCTACAGCTCGAGTCCATCCCGGCAGGCCACCTGATGCTGATGACGGCCCCCGACCTCGTCGCGGAGAGGGTGCTGGCGTTCGCCGCGCGAACTCCGCTCTAAAACAGCGTGTAGATGAAGGGCGCGGCGGCTGTCCCCCCGAGCAGCACGAGCGCCCCGAACAGCAGCAGGCACACGATGATTGGGGTGAGCCACCACTTCTTGCTGTCCTTGAGGAAGTCCCAGAACTCGCGCACCAGGCCCGGACGGCTCGCGGCCGCTGCCTGATCCACGAAGTCCTTTGCGCCGTCTGACTGCTTGTCGTCCACTCGCTCGCCTCAGAACTGCTTGAAGTAGCTTTCCTTCGAGCGCGGCGGCCGCGCATCGACCCAGTAGCTCGGCTCGCCCGGCAGGAAGCGCCGGCTCATCGGATCGCGGCCCGCCAGGCGCAGCAGCACTCCTACCGGTGTGATCACCAGGTAGAACAGCCCTCCCAGTATCACATACGAGAGCACGAACCCGAGCGGGAACGCGATCAGCGTGAGCGCCACGTAGAGCGGCCGGTTCGCAGCCGGGGCGAGCAGCGAGAACAGCGCCGCCAGCGCGCCAAGCCCGCCGAGCGTCGCCGCCACCCAGGTACGAGCGTCCCCCAGCCCGAACGCGAAGATCGCAGTCTCGAGCCATGCGAGCAGCGCCAGCAGCCCGAAGCCCACGAAGGCAATGAACCCGAACTGGCGCAGCGTGCGCCGATCCGGGCGGAGGTCGATGTCGATCAGCTTGCTCACGGGCTAATCCAGCTCGAACTCGGCCAGGTAGGCCTGCCGGTCGATCTCGCCCGCGTGGGGCTGGTCGGTCTTGCGCAGCAGCACGTTTTCGATCACCAGCACATCCATGTCGGTGGCCATGAAGCAGCGGTAGGCGTCCTCGGGCGTGCAGACGATCGGCTCGCCACGAACGTTGAAGCTCGTGTTGATGACGACGGGAGTCCCCGTCCTGTGCTTGAAGGCGCGCAGAATCCGGGTGAAGCGGGGGAAGCGTTCCGGGTCCACGGTCTGGACGCGCGCGGAGTGGTCCACGTGCGTGATCGCGGGCACGACCGATCGCACGCCGTGTACCCGGTCGAGTCCGCCGGTCGGAGCTCCCTCTGACGGCTTTCTCTTGTCCTCGCGCACCGGAGCCACGATCAGCATGTAGGGGCTGTCCTCCTCCGGGCGCACCTCGAAGTAGCGATCCACGTCCTCGCGCAGCACCGCGGGCGCGAACGGGCGGAAGGACTCGCGGAATTTGATCTTGAGGTTCATCACGGACTGCATCTCGGGCGAGCGCGCATCTCCGAGGATCGAGCGGCTCCCGAGCGCGCGCGGTCCGAACTCCATCCGGCCCTCCATGTGGCCGACGACGTGTCCGCTCGCGATCAGCTCCGCGATCTCGTCCACGAGCTCGTCCTCTTCGTCGACGACCCGGTACACGGCCCCGGCGGCGTCGAGCGAGCGCTTTACCTCCTCCGACGTGTAGCGCGGGCCGAGGAGCGAGCCTCGCTGCGTATCCCGACCACGGTTGTCCCGCTCGTTCTCGAGCAGCTGGTACCAGACGAACAGGGCGGCGCCGAGCGCACCGCCCGCGTCGCCCGCAGCCGGCTGGATCCAGACCTGCTCGAACGGGGACTCGCGCAGGATACGGCCGTTTCCTACACAGTTGAGTGCCACGCCGCCCGCGAGCGCAAGGTTGCGGCAGCCCGTGAGCTCGTGGGCGTAGCGAGCGACCCGCAACATGATCTCTTCGGTCACGGCCTGGATCGAGGCGGCCAGGTCCATCTCGCGCTGGGTGATCGGCGACTCGGGCGCGCGCGGCGGCCCGCCGAAGAGCCGTTCCAGCTTCCGCGACGTCATCACGTCATGGTGCGTGTACGCGAAGTACGACAGATCCATGCGGAACGAGCCGTCCGGCTTCAGGTCCAGGAGTTCGTTCAGGATGAGCTCCCGATAGACCGGCTGGCCGTACGGAGCCAGCCCCATGAGCTTGTACTCGCCGCTGTTCACCCTGAAGCCGGTGAAGTACGTGAACGCGGAGTAGAGCAGGCCGAGCGAGTGCGGAAAGCGCAGCTCCTTCCGCATGCGCAGCTCGTTGCCGCGGCCAACCGAGATGCTCCCGGTCGTCCACTCTCCCACGCCGTCGAGCGTCACTATGGCCGCCTCGTCGAAGGGAGACGGGAAGAACGCGCTGGCCGCGTGAGACTCGTGGTGCTCCAAGAAGACGTAGCGGCGCGAGTAGCGGCCGCCGAGCGCCCGATCGAGCTCCCGTGGGGTGTAGAGCTTCTGCTTGAGCCAGAGCGGCAGTCCCATGAGGAACAGCTTGAAGCCGCCGGGCGCGAAGGACGCGTAGGTCTCGAGGATGCGGTCAAACTTGAGCAGAGGCTTGTCGTAGAACGCGACGAAGTCGAGTTCTTCGGGGCTGATCCCGCCTTCCGCAAGGCAGTAGTCGACCGCATGGCTCGGGAAGCCCGGGTCGTGCTTCCGGCGACTGAAGCGCTCTTCTTGTGCCGCCGCGACGATCTCCCCGTCAACCACCAGGCAAGCAGCGCTGTCGTGGTAGTACGCGGAGATACCTAGGATATTCACCCGTGGACTCTAGCACGGCGCAGAAGTAGCCTCTGCGCCCCCATGCCCCCTCGACGGTTTCCGGTGCCGCAGTGGTTGCTCTTGCTCTCGCTCGGCGCCTTTGCTCTGGCTTTGCGCGCGCTCCACTGGTGGCGAACGCCCGCCATGTTCAACGACGGTCCGCTCTTCATCGAGCTCTCGCGCAGCATGGCGGCGGGGGACTGGCAGACCGCATTCGGCTACGACCAGCACCCCGGCTATTCGTTTCTCACCATGCTCGTGCAGAGCGTGACCGGCGACTGGGTGACGGCCGCTGTGCTGGTCTCGATCGTCTCGGGCGTCGCAGCGGTCCTGTTCCTGTACTTGCTCCTCCACGACGCCTTCGACCGGCGCGTGGCATGGATCGGCGCGCTGCTCCTCGCGGCGCACCCCTACGCTGTTTCCTTCTCGGCCGATGTGCAAAGCGACGGCCTCTACCTAAGCGCGTTCGTCGGCGCCCTGGCGCTACTCTGGAGGGCGCTCGACAGGCGCAGCAGCGGGTTTGCCGTGGCTGCCGGTCTGGCCGCAGGCGGCGCGTACCTCGTGCGGCCCGAGGGCGCAGGCGTCGTGCTGATCGGGCTCGCGCTGGTGAGCCTGGAGCTGGCGCGGCGGCGCTGGCCCTTCCCGAGCGCCGCTCGCTGGGTCGTTGCGCTGGGACTCGGAGCCGCCCTTGCGATGGCGCCCTACGCGACGCTGCTCAGCCTGACAAACGGGACGTTCACCTTCAGCCAGAAGAAGTCGATCCAGAACCTGCTGGGACTGGACGAGATCCAGAGCTGGATGGGGCTGGGCGTCGCGCCCGCTCCCGAGCCGCCCGATCCCTCCGCGCTCTCCGAGCTGGCCCAAAACGCGCTCTCGTCCGGGCGCTACGAGATCGTGTTCCTGGTCCTGCTCGGGCTGCTCACGCTGCGGGGTCGGCCTGGGCTGCGAGGGCGCTTCATGCTCGTCTCCCTCGGCATCTATAGCTTGATCCTCTACGCGCTGATCAGAGAGGTCGGCTACGTGAGCCGACGCCACACGCTGCCGCTCGCGGTGCTGCTCCTAGGGTACGCAGCGGTCGGAGTCCCCGTACTGGGGTGCGGGATGCTGCGCGCCGGGCGCGCGGTGGCGCGCAGCCAGCACGCGATCCGGGCGCGCGCGGCGATCGTTGCGGGGCTCGTCGTGGTGCTCGGGCTCGAGCTCGGCAAGGGCCTGCGCCCCCATCGCCTGAACGCGGTCGCGGAGCGCAGGGCGGCGGAGTGGCTGCGCGAGCGTGGGACCTCCGGCGCGCCGGTAGCCGCCGGCAAGCACAGGGTCGCGTTCTACGCGGAGGCTCCGTTCGTGAACTTCCCGCGCGCCCCCACCGACTCGGCGTTGCTCCCTGATCTGCGCAGCAGCGACGTGCGCTACCTGGTGCTCGACGAGGGCGAGAACCGGGTCCTGCTCGCGAGCACGGACGACGCAGCGTCAGTCCTGCGCCTGCTCCACCGGGACGAGGCACACGGCCACACCGCGTTCGTGTACGAGCTGCTGCCGACCTCACCTCGGATCTGTGAGTAGCCCGAGCCGTCCATATCGACCCCGATACCCGAGGCCTTCTCGATCCAGGCGAACTCGCGCAGGATCTCCTGAGAGTAGGTGACGCGGCCCGTCACCTTGTCGATCGGCTCGGTGGCGAGAAGCAGGGCGGAGCGCGCCATTAGCTCGGCCGGCTCGGCGCTCGGGTCATCCTCGCGCTCGAGCAACCTGTGGTGCAGCACGCCAGGCGTTGCCACGATCTGCGAAGGGCTCACGCACGTGACCGAGATGCCGTCAGGGTAGACCTCCTCGGCCAGACCCTGCGTGAAGCGCTCGAGCGCGGCCTTCTCCGCACCGTAAAGCGTCCCACCCCGCACGGGCGGCCCCTCGTAGGGTCCGCGACCCGGACCGATCGCCGCGCCACTCGAGATGTTCACGATCGCGCCGCCCTTGGCCGGCATCATGTCCTCCAGCACCAGGCGGCTCAGCAGGAAGGGCGCGTGGAAGTTCACCGCGAATGAACGCAGCCACTTGTTCTCTGGAAACTGCGCCACTGGGATGAAGTACGTCAGGGCCGCGTTGTTCACGAGCACCTGGATGGGTCCGTAGGCCTGGCGCGTCTCTTCGACGACGCGCCGACACTCGTCGAACTGCGAGATGTCGGCCGCAATGGGGGTCGCGTCACCGCCGGCGTCGTGGATCTCCTTTAGCGTGGTCGCGAGCGACCCCTCGAGCGGATGGCTGCCCTCCTCGAGCGTCCTGGCCACGCAGGCCACCCGGGCGCCCTCCGCGGCAAAGAGGCGGGCCACCTCCTTTCCGATCCCTCGGCTCGCCCCAGTGACCAGCGCGACTTTTCCGTCGAGCTTTCCCATGGCGCACCTCCTGCACCGATTCTACTCCGAGCGTGCCACGACCTGTGCTACGGCGTGATCGCGGCTCCAGCCCTCGCGGTAGTAGACGACTTCTAACGGGGCGACGAGCTCGAGCAGCTCGTTCGTCTCGAGCAGGAAGCGCGGCCCGGGCTTGGGGTGGCGCTCCAGGTTGCGGCGCGTCGGGAGCTCTGCGACGAAGCAGCCGCCGGGTGCGAGCCGCTGCCGGAGCTCCGGGAACAGGTCGCGCTGCAGGTAGAAGAAGCAGCTGATGAGCGAGAACGGGCCGTTGGGAAGCACCTCGGACTCCAGGTCGAGGACGCTCGCCGAGAGCTCGAGACCCTCGGCCAGGGCGTTGGACCTGCACAGGCGGATTGCCTCGCCAGACACGTCCACCGCCGTCGTGTCGAGCCCGCGGCGGGCGAGCCAGAGCGCCATCCGCCCAGAGCCCGTGGCAACGTCCAGGGCTCGTCCGGTGCGCGGCAGCTCCTGGTCGACGGCGGCGAGCCAGGCGGGCACCTCGGTGCCGCGGTGGGAGCCCGCACGATAGCGGCGGTCCCAGCGCTCGCGGTCCGCCTCGGCCATACCCTAATGGTGAAACAGACGCAGATCGGTGTGGACCAGGGTGATCCCGTACTCCTCGCAGGCCGCTCGGATCTCCGCGTCACGCGCGGAGCCTCCTGGTTGCGCGATGTTGCGCACACCGTGCCGCACTGCGTGGTCCACGTTGTCGCGGAAGGGAATGAAGCCATCCGAGACCAGGGAGACCCCGTCGAGTCCCCCGATCCACATCGCCTTCTCCTCTGCGCCGAGCAGCTCGAGCGGCTGCTCTAGTGCCTCGCCGAGTGCCCTCTCCTCGGCCGGGAGCAGGTCGCCCTCGATGTAGCGGACGCGCCAGTTGATCCGGTCCTGGCGCCTGACGCCCTTCTTGAAGACGAGCCCTAGCACCTTGGGGTGGCGGCCGAGGTACCACACGTCTGCCTTCGCGGCGGCTAGCTTCGTGCAGTCGACGCGCGACTGCTGGCCCGCGCCGATGCCGATCATCTGGCCCCCGAGCACGAAGCCCATGGAGTTCGACTGGGTGTACTTCAGGGTGATCAGCCCGAGCGTGAGATCGCGGCGCGCCTCGTCATCGAGCTTCCCACACACGACAGTGTCAAGATGAGAGGGCACGACTGGCTGGTTGTTGCGATCCTGTACGAGCCGCATGCCGAAGACCTCGCGGGACTCGCGCTCCGGGGGCCGATAGTCGGGATCGGCCTGCAAGACGATGAACGAGCCCCCCTTCTTGGCGCAGAGCGTACGCAGCGCCTCGGGCTCGTAACCTGGCGCGACGATGCCGTCAGAGACCACTCCCTTCAGGAAGTCCGCGGTCGCCCGGTCGACGGGATCGGAGAGCGCCACGAAGTCGCCGAACGAGCACTTGGGATCAGCGCCGCGGGCGCGCACGTACGCGGTCGTGGCGGGGGTGAGCTCAAGACCCGCAACCTCGTAGGCACGCGCCAGGTCGCGCTGCAGATCCACTGCCACCGCGGCCCCGGCCGGCGACACGTGCTTGAAGCTCGCCGCAGCCGGCAGCTCGAGCGCGACCCGCAGCTCGGAGACGAGCTGCCAGGCGTTCAGCGCATCGAGCAGGTTGATCATCGACGGCGTTCCGTTCAAGAGGTCCAGCGGGGCGCGCCCGCTCTCGAGGGACTCAGCGATCGCATACGCCTGGTGGGGATTGCAACCGTACTTCAACCGCATAGTCCGGAAGCTACCACACGACCCTGCGCCGACTGCAGCCCTGCTGCTGCACCCATTCTCGCTGAGCGCCCAGCGTTGGGCCCGCCTGCTGGCACCGGGCTTGCACATGCAGGCGTCACCATGACCAGCTCAAGGACCAAGACAGACCAAGTTCGCAAGCAGCTGGTGGCGAGCGCGCTGGCTGGAGCATTCTGGACGCTCGTCGTCCTGCTGGCCACCCTGTCGAGCAAGCTCTTCATGTAAGATCCCGTGGGTACGCGGACTCGGGAGGGGCAAGCGTGGACCTCGGGATTGCAGGCAAGACGGCCGCCGTGGCGGCGGCTTCGGCGGGACTCGGCTTCGGGGTGGCTGCCGCGCTGGCTGCCGAGGGTGTGCGGGTCGCGATCTGCAGCAGGGATTCCGCTCGCATCAAGGACGCGGCCGAGCGGCTCGGAGAGCCTGCCGTCGGACTCGTGGCCGACATGTCGAGCCCCGAGGGCGCTGCGGGCTTCGTGAGCGCCGCACGTGAGGCTCTCGGCTCGGTGGACATCTTGATCCCGAACGCCGGAGGCCCGCCTCCGGGGACGTTCGCCACCACGACCCAGAAGGCCTACCAGGAGGCCCTGGATCTGAACCTGCACTCCACCATCGCCATGTGCCGGGAGGCCGTCCCGGAGATGCAGAAGCGCGGCTGGGGCCGTGTCGTGGCGATCACATCCATGGGCGCGCGGGAGCCCATCGCCATCCTCGCCGCCTCGTCAACGGCACGGGCGGCAGTAACCGCGTTCCTGAAGGTGATGGCCGGCGAGGTCGCGGGCGACGGCGTCACGGTGACCTCCATCCAGCCCGGCGCGCACGCCACCGAGCGCATGCGCATGGGGGGTCGGGACCCGAGCGAGGTCGCAAAGGGCATTCCCGTGGGCTTCGTAGGTACGGCGGAGGACTTCGGCCAGGCAGTAGCCTTCCTGTGCTCGCAGCAGGCGCGCTTCATCACCGGCACGGGCCTCCTGATCGACGGAGGGGTCGGCAAGGGCCTGCTCTAGTCTTGTGGGACCCGGCCGCGGGCGGCCGCGGCCACCCACCTCCGCTCAAGCCTTCGGCCTTCGCTGCGCGCGCCGCGTTCCGCGGCGCGCGCAGGGTGCCTTTCAGGCAACGGACAATCGGAACCGGGCGGAACTTGGGGACGGTCCTTAATCGGAACCAGATCCTCGATCATCAGACGAAGAAGTTCCGATTAAGGACCGTCTCCAAGTTCCGTTCGGAAGCGCTGCTATGGGGGGGCTTGCCGGCCGGTCTCGGGGGGCGGAAGGGGATCCGGGTAGATCTCCACGTCGCTCTCGCGCCTCGGTCCTGCCTCGGTCTGGGAGGCGAGCTCGGTCTCCGCCGCTCGGTGGCGCAACTCGACCAGCATGCGGGCGGCATGCCTTCGGTCCTCGAGCGATTCGATCTCCGGCTTCTCGTAGAACACGCGGCGCTCGACCCCAACGCGCTGCCCGTGGGGCCCGATCGCGGACACCTCGAGCCAATTCCAGCCCGGCGCCAGCGGGACGAAGCCGTCGAAGCTGCCGTCTGTGAAGACGCGAACGGCCCGAGCGACTTGCCCCGTCGTGCGGTTGCGGATCAACAGACCGGCGGGCTTCGCGAACGCGACCTTCCCGAGCTCCTCCAGCACCCGCTTCGGGTCTTCCACCTCGACGAAACGTCCGCCCGTGACCTCGGCGATCTCCTGTAGAACACCGGGGTCCTCGCGGGCGTCCTCTCCGAACGCCAGGGTGTACACCTGCACTCCAGCGTCCGCGAGCTCTCGCGCGGCGCGCAGAGCCCTGCGTCTGGCGACGTGCTCGTTGCGCGGAACCGTCGGCTGACCATCGGAAAAGAGGACCACGATGCGCGGCCGGCTGGGGCCACGCTTGCGGGGAGCCTCGAGCAGCATGTCCCGCGCGAGCCGAAGTGCACTTGAGATGTTCGTCCCCGTCCAATCGACTCTGATCCGGATGCGCTCCAGCCCCTCGATCGCGTGCTCTGGCGAGCCCACCTCAACGCGGGGGCGAGGCTTACCCGTATAGGTGAGAATGCCCAGCCGGGCGCGTCGCTCTCCCAGGCGATCCACCAGAGTTCGAGCCGCGAGCAGCTCCGAATGAATGATCGTGTCGTCGGGGTCGGTCGTCCAGGAGCGATACAACCGCGGCGGCCTACCGTACGATACCCGCCGGTCCCGTCCGACCTTGCCGTCGCCGTCCACATCGACGCCCATGGCCCAGAGGGTCGTGTTCGAGAGGTCGAGGGCGAGCACCACGTCCGCACTGACGAGCTCCTGGATCCCGGCGCCCGAACCGAATTCGTCCGGCTCCCCGATCAGCGTTCGACCCCGCACCTCGACCAGCGCCGCGGACAGACGCACCCGCTGGTTCTCGGTGGGCCGCTCCACCGCGAGCCAGAGCATCTCCTCAGCGGGCGCCCCGGCGGCGGCCAGCCCGAGCACCGCCACGCTGACACCGATGGCGAGACAGCGCATGCCACCATTCTAGCCGTTGGCCGCGGCAGCGGCGGAGAAGCGCGCGCGTGCCTGTTATCCTCGGCTCGTGGCCACCGCGCGCCTCTTCTACGTCGTCATCACCGCCCTATTCGTTCTGCCTGCGTGTACGACCACTCAAGGACGCTGCGTCCGGGGAGACTGCACTAGTGGCGAGGGGACGTTTCGCTGGCCGACCGGGGAGGTTCACAGGGGGGAGTGGGAAGAGGCGATGCCGAACGGTCTGGGCGAGCACGAGTGGCCGGATGGTCGCACCTTCAACGGGGGCTTCAGGGACGGCGTGATCGAGGGACACGGGGTCATGCACTTTCTGGACGGGGGTAGCTACGACGGCGACTGGCAGCGGGGCCAGATCCACGGCTGGGGCATCAGGACCTGGGCGGACGGGGAAAAGTACTCCGGCGACTGGTTTGAGGGCCGCAGGTCGGGCTGGGGAACGACGAGCTGGCCGAGCGGCCAGACCTTCGAGGGCGAATACAAAGACGACCAGGCCAGCGGTCGCGGAACGCTCACCGCGGCCGACGGCAAGGTCTTCTCCGGTCGCTGGAAGGATGGCAAGCTCGAAAGCCCGAGCCCCTGACTCCATGCCTCCCCTCCTCCCCCACTTCGAGGTTCATCCCGGCAGGGGTCCGTACGTGCTGCTGGTACACGGGATCATCTCGAGCCGCGAGCAATGGTGCCTCAATCTCGGCGCGCTCTCGGAGGTCTGCAGCCCCGTGGTCGTGGAGCTGTTCGGCCACGGCCGCTCGCCGGCTCCCGAGGAGCTGGCCGACTACCACCCCGATCGCTACATCGACGCCTTCGAGCAGATCCGTGCGGACCTCGGACAGGAGCGCTGGATCGTGCTCGGGCAGTCGATGGGCGCGGCCCTCACGCTACGTTACGCGCTCCACCACCCTGCGCGCGTAGCGGCTCACATCCTCACGAACTCCAGCTCGGCCTTCGCCGAGCCCGAGTGGGCGGAGCAGCTCAAGCCCGGCATGGAGGCCTTGCTGCGAGACGTCGAGCGCGAAGGCGCGGCGGCCCTCGAGCGGATACCGATCCACCCCAGGCACGGCCGGCGGCTCCCCGCGGACGTCAAGTCACGCCTTGTCGCGGAAGCGAAGCTGCACGATCCGCGCGGCGTAGCCCTCTCGATGATCGGGACGGCAGCGAAGTCGGGGATGGGAGATCAGCTGGAGCGCAACCAGGTACCGACTCTGTTGCTGTGCGGCGCGCGAGAGAAGCGCTTCGATGCGCACCGACGCAAGGCCGAGCAACGGATGCCACTGCTCGAGGTCGCGGAGCTCGAGGCCGGTCACGCCGTAAACCTGGAGGCGCACGCGGAGTTCAACCGCCTAGCTGTAGAGTTCGTGTCGCGTCACGGGCGCGGGCTATGATGCCCCCACAAAACCCCAGGAGAAGCTCTCGGTGAACCATCCCGTGATCTCGGCCGATGGCCACATCGACTTCCCCCTGCTTCCCGAGACGCTCTGGCTCGACAACGCACCCACGAAGCTGCGCGATCGCATGCCGCGTGTCGTCGACTCGGAACGAGGCCGCATCTGGCAGGCCGCGAATGGCACGTCGCTGGGGCTGGTCGGCGGCATGGGCTCCGCGGGTCGACCCTACGTGCCAGGCGAGATCCATCGCTCCGACCGCATGGCCGAACAAGGGCTCTATCGGGACCAGAGCAACGGCGTCATGCGACCCGCGCTTGCAGACTTGCGCGTTCGCGATCAGGAGCTCGACGGTGTCGTGGGAGAGGTGGTTTACGGGATCCTCGGCGCGGCGTCCCGGCTGAACGATCCAGAGGTCACGGACGTGGTCGTGCGCATCTACAACGACTGGCTGTCGGAGTTCTGCCGCAAGGCGCCTGGGCGCTTCGCGGGAATCGGTTGCCTGTCGTCGGGCGCTCCCGAAGACGCTGCCGTGGAGCTGCGCCGCTGCGCCAAGCTCGACCTCAAGGGAGCAGAGCTCGGCATGTCCCACGACATGTTGCCGCTATGGCACCCGGACTGGGAGCCCATCTGGGTCGCGGCCGCCGAGACGGGGCTTCCCGTTCACATCCACACGATCGGACCGCAGATCGAGACACGCTGGCTACGCGACCCGAGCACGTACCGCCCCTGGCTGGCCACCCACATGAGCGCCTTCCAGATCCCGATGATGGCGGTCACCGCAGCGGTGATCTTCGGCGGGGCGCTCGAACGACACCCCGCGCTCCGCGTGGTGATTGGAGAGTCGGGGATCGGCTGGCTCCCGTACGCGCTCGAACGCTTCGACGTCGAGTGGCAGGACCAGTTCCAGGACCTGATTCCGCGCCCGCCCAGCGAGTACTGGCGCGGCCAGATGTTCGCCACCTTCCAGATCGACCGCACCGGGCTGGCCAACCTCCCGAGCATCGGCGAGGACACTGTCATGTGGGGCTCGGACTTCCCCCACCCGGACGGCACCTGGCCCGACTCGCTGGAGATCCTGGAGCCTCAGCTCGAGGGGCTGGGAGAGTCCGCACGACGCAAGGTCTTGTACGAGAACGCTCGTTCGCTGTACGGCTTTCCGAGCGAGACGGTCTGAGCTATCCGCGCGCTTCCACCGACTCCGCGCCGGGGCTGGCGCTCCGCGGTCTCGTCGCTCTCCGACGTCCAGTTCCGTTGGCTCTACTCGAGCAACATGGCGTTCTTCTTCGCGATGAGCGGTCAGGGCCTGGTCCGCTCGTGGCTGGCCTTCGAGCTGACAGGTAGCGAGCTGGCGCTCGGTCTCATGGGTGCGGCGGTAGCCGCTCCCATGCTCTTCGTCGCGCCGGTCGGAGGTGTGATCGCAGACCGCTTCGAGCGCCGCAACCTGATTCTCGGCGGACAGGCCTTGGTGGTCGCGAGCGAGTTCGCGATCCTGCTGCTCCTCCTCGGCGGCTGGCTCCAGTTCTGGCACCTCCTCACGGCCGCGGCGATGATGGGCTGCGTGTTCCCATTCATCATGCCGGCTCGTCAGGCAATCGTCGTGAATATCGTCGGCAAGGCCGGGCTCCCGAACGCCATGGCGCTGAGCATGGGGGGCATGAACGCCTCCCGCGTCGTCGGCCCCGCCTCCGCGGGCTTCCTGATCGGCGCGCTCGGCATCGAGGGGACCTACAGCATCGGCCTAGGCATCTACTTGGTGGGGCTCTTGTGCATGGTCCGGGTCAAGCGGTCCCACCCGGTCCGGGTGGCGGGACACCTGTCCATCGGCGCGGCCATGCTCGACGGCCTGCGTTACCTGGGGGAGCAGCGCCAGGTAGCCGTGCTGCTCCTGTTCGGGCTGGTGCCGATGTTCCTGGCGATGCCCTTTCAGACGCTGCTGGTAGTCTTCGCCACGGAGGTCTGGGACAAGGGCCCCACCGGCCTTGGCATCCTCAGCGCGGTCGCAGGAACGGGGGGCGTCGCGGGCTCCGTCGTCATCGCCTGGCAGGGTCCCTCGAATCGCCGGCTCAGACAGATGATGGCGAGCGTGCTCCTCTTCGGCTCCTTCCTGCTCCTGTTCTCGCTATCGCCCTACTTTTTGCTCGCGCTGCCTCTGGTCTTCATCGCCAACATCTTTGGCAGTATCTTCTCTACAGTGAACAACACGGCGATTCAGCTGATCATTCCGGACCATATTCGAGGTCGAATCTCGAGCTTCCTCATGATGTCGTTCTCGCTGCCGTTGCTGGGAACGCTACCGATGAGCGCGGTCGCAGAGGTCTACGGGGCGCGGACCGCGGTGGCAGCGTCCTCGATCCTCGCGATAGGCGTTGCCCTGATCTTCTACGCCATGAGCCCCGCACTCCGGAACCTGGACATAGGGGTGCGCCGGGCGCTGGAGGAGGGGACGTGATCATCACCATCTCGCGTCAGTACGCGTGCGGGAGCACGGAGATCGCGCGGTTGGTAGCCGACGCGCTCGGCTGGACTGTCGTCGACAACCGCTTCATAGCGGAGATCGCCGCGCGCGCGGACCTCCCGCCCGAAGAGGTCGCGCTCCATGAGGAGCGCGCGCCGACCTTTGTCGAGCGCTTCGCGCGCTCCACCGCCCTGGCGTCCCCGGAGCTCTTCCTCCCCGCCACCGGGGCGATCGAGGAGTTCGGAGAGGACAAGCTGATCAAGATCACGCGCAGCCTCGTGGCAGAGCTCGCCGTCGAGGGACGCGTCGTCATCGTCGGGAGGGCTGGTGCGGCTGTGCTGGAGTCGATGGAGGACGTCGTGCACACACGCCTCGTGGCAGCCCGCGAGGTGCGGATCCAGCGCGCGATCGAGCGCGCGGGCCACGACCCTACCGAGGCGCCGCGCATCGTGGACGAGTGGGACCGGAACCGCGAGCGCTACTACCGTGAGTACTACGATAGGGACTGGAACGACCCGGCGATCTATCACATGGTTCTCAACACGGGTCTGCTCGGGTTCCAGGGCGCGGCGGACCTGATCGTGGCGCACGCGCGGGTGCTGGGTTGGTGCGAGGGGGGGAGTGGATGACGAGGGTCGGGATCTACGGCTGGGGAATCGTGGCGCCACGCTCGCCGAACGTGGAGGCCTTTGCCGCGAACCTGGAGAGCGCCGAGACCTGGCTGTCCCCCTTCGACGGCTTCGGCCCGAGCACCTTCCTCGCGGGCGAGCCGGAGTTCGACTTCGCGACCTACCGGCCCTGGATCGAGGAGCGCTTCCCCGCCAGCAAGTTCCCCCAGCTCGAGCAGAAGATGGGGATGATGATCCAGTACGCGCTGGGCGCGTTCATCCAGGGACTCGGGCAGAATCCCGGACTCGAGCAAACACTGCAGGAGCTCGGCGCGGAGACGCAGATCCTGATCGGAACGGGCCTGGGCCAGCTTCCGACGCAATACGACTGCAGCATCGAGCTCTACCGTGCGCAGCGCCGCTGGGATCGCTTCTGGGCCGACGCCTCGCGCAACTCGGACAGGAACCGCTACGAGGGACTCGACCCCAGGGGCCGGCGTGGCCTGCAGGAGGAATGGAACATCCCGCGGGATCCAGCCAGCTCCGAAGCGGCCGCGCTCGACGTAGAGGAGCGCGAGGATCTGGCGACGCTGTGGAACGTATTCTGGACGCGCCGCTCCGACGGGCTCGCCGAGTACCTGCAGGCCTTCGACGAGATCGAGTCGGAGGGCGTCCTTGGCGAGGTCGAGCGCGGCAAGCTCGGGGTGATCCGCCGCAAGCGCGCCTCGCTCGACCGCCTGCAGAGCAAGTGGAGCTGTCCAACGCCTCCGTGGCTGTCCGTCTCCCCTGAGCTGCTCTGGAACATCTCCAACATCCCGGCTGCGCAGATTTCGATGATCGGACGCCTCACGGGCCCGGCCTACGCGCCCGTCGCCGCCTGCTCGAGCTTCGGCGTGGGCCTGGACCTGGGCCTGCAGGCGATCCAGTCCGGGGCCGCAAAGGCAGTCGTGGTGGGCGCGACGGAGCCCCCGCCTCACCCCCTGGCCGTGGGCGCGTTCTACCGTGCGAACGTTCTGGCCGCGAACAGCAGCGCCTCAGTCCCGATGACCGATCTGCGGGGCACGCACGTCGCGGGGGGTGCCTGCGTCTGGATCCTCGGCGATCGAGAGTACATGAGCGCACGCGGCTACGAGCCGCTCGGCCTGGAGATCCTCTCGACTGGTATCACCTCCGACGCCGACCACATCATCACGCCTTCCGAGGAGGGTCCACAGCAGGCCATCCGGATCGCGCTCTCGAGGGCCGGCGTGGCTGACATCTCGGAGCTCGGCACCTGGGACCTGCACGCCACTGGCACTCCGGGCGATTTCCGCGAGGTCGCGAACCTCAAGGAGCTCCTCCCGGAGGCGGTCGCCGTCACGGCGCGCAAGGGCACCTTCGGGCACGGCATGGCGGTGGGAGGGGGCTGGGAGCTCACGGCCCAGTACCTGGGGCTCGTCCACGGACGGCTCTTCCCCTCGCCGCTCACCCAGGAGACGCTCCATGACGAGATCGGCGCCCTGCCCTTCCGCTACGTGCTCAACGCCTCGCTGCCGGAGTCCCGCGGCATCGCCGGAAAGCTCTCGATGGGGATCGGCGGGATCAACGCCTGCATCATCTCGCGGCGCTGGTCATGAAACCGAGTCGACTTCGCGCTGAACCCGGTATCATTCGCTGCGTGCTGCCCCGTCTTGCGCTCGCGAGTGTGATCTTGCTCACAGGCTGCTTCCTCTGGGGAGGAGACGAGGAGGAGCCGCTCAAACGAACGGTCCTGTTCAGCAGCGGCGAAGAGATCGAGGTCGTCGAGAGCCCGGGCCCCTGCAATTGGGAGGGCCGCGCGTACAACGTGCGCACCAGGCGGTGCGACGAGGGAACGTTCCGGGAGTGCCTCGAGGACGGCAGCTGGCGCGTCACGGGGACCTGTTAGCCATGGCGGAGAATCTCTACTCGGGCTTCGACCAGCTCGCGTTCGATCGACCGATGCGCGGAGTCCTGCGCATCGTGATCGACACTCCCGGCAAGATGAACGCGGTGGATCGCGCCAAGCACGAACAGCTCTCCACCGTCTGGCAGGCGGTGGACCGGGACGCCGAGACGCACGTAGTGCTGGTGCGAGGAGCCGGCGGGGTATTCTCTGCGGGCGGCGACCTCGACATGATCAAGGAGATCACCGAGAACTTCGAGACACGCATCCGTGTCATGAAGGAGGCGCGCGAGCTCGTCTACAACGTGATCAACTGCTCCAAGCTCGTGGTCTCCGCGATCGACGGCTACGCCGTCGGGGCGGGACTCGCCGTCGCCCTGCTCGCGGACATCTCCATCGTGGCGCGCTCCGCGCGCATCCTCGACGGACACACGCGCCTCGGCGTCGCTGCCGGAGACCATGCGGCGATCATCTGGCCCCTCCTGTGCGGCATGGCAAAGGCGAAGTACTACTTGCTGACCTGCGAGCCGCTCTCCGGCGAGGAGGCGGAGCGCATCGGCCTGGTCTCGCGCTGCGTGGCTGACGAGTCGCTCCACGACGAGGCACTCGCGATCGCCGGCAAGCTCGCAGAGGGCAGCCAGAGCGCGCTGCGCTGGACGAAGTACGCGCTGAACAACTGGCTGCGCTCGGCGGGACCGACCTTTGACGCCTCGGTGGCCCTCGAGATGCTGGGCTTCAGTGGGCCCGACGCGAAGGAGGGGATGGCCGCGATCCAGGAGAAGCGCCCGCCGCGCTTCACGGGACCCGCCTCCGAGTAAGCTCGGGCCTCACGTCTCGGCGAGGCCGCCAAGCGTCTGCTACGGTCAGCGGAACTCGGGTCATAGTGCGTGCGTGGGGGGAGAGCAGATGCTTCGCTGGCTACGTCGCTTCTCGGCGGTTCTGGTTCTCGTGGGCTTCGTTCCGGTCGCCACGACGGGCTGCTTCGGAACGTTCCAGCTCACGAAGAAGCTTTACAATTTCAACAGCGAGGTGGATCCCGACAAGTGGATCCAGTGGTCGGTGTTCCTGCTGCTCAGCATCAGCTACGGGCTGGCCTTCGTGATCGACGCGGTGTTCGCGAACTCCATGGAGTTCTGGAGCGGAAAGAACCCCATCTCGGCCGACGCTGGAAACGTGAAAGTGGTGAAAGGACCGATGGGCCAGGTCGCCACGTTCACCTGGGTAAGAGAGGGAACGATGGACGTCGTCGTCGAGGGCGCGGCAGCGGAGCCGCTCCACTTGACGCTCCGCAAGGAAGCGAGGTCGCTCACCGCCTGGGACGACCAGGGCAACCTCGTCGCTCGCGTTACCGACATCGGCGGCCAGCCCATGCTCGTCGGAGGGTCAGCGCTCGCGCGCTAGCCCCGGCGCGTCAGCCTATTCCCCCATCGGAGCGGGAGCGCGCCGACTATACTGCCGCGAGTCCAGTTGAACTCAGCTGGACGCTGGCCGCATCATGGTCGCAAGGTAAGAGCAGGGCGTCGCCGCAGCATGGGAAAGCTCGAGGTCGCAGGTCCTTCGGAGGGAGCCGGGCGCATCGTTCCAGGCCCGAACCCGAGCCCGGAGCAGGACGTCGAGAGTCTGGATGTGTGGGGCTTTCGCGACAGCACCTTCCGGATCAACACGCGGGGTCACGTCGAGCTCACCGGCACGCGCTATGCGCTCTCCGGCCACGAGCTACCCGAGCTGCTGCCCTGGGTGGCCAAGACTCTCGGGGTGGATCTCGATCCCCACGACACCCATCCTTCACGGTACCCGCCGTCGGTACCGACCTCACGCGCGAAGCCCGAGCTCCTCGAGGAGCTGCGAAAGCTCCTCGGTGACGACGCGGTCTCCGTCGAGCCGCTGCTCCGACTCCGCCACGGACACGGACACACGCAGCAGGAGATGTACGCGATCAAATACGGCACGCTGGAGCGCGTCCCCGATCTGGTCGTCTTCCCCCGCCACGAGGAGCAGGTGGCTGCGCTCGTGGAGGCAGCTGCAGCGCACGACATCTGCCTCATCCCCTACGGGGGTGGAACGAACGTGACGGAGGCGCTGCGCTGCCCCGCGTCTGACGAACGCACGATCGTCTCGGTCGACATGCGGCGGATGAACAGGATCCTGTGGATCGATCCCGAGAACCACGTTGCGCGCATCGAGGCAGGGGCCGTCGGGCGCGACATCGTCGCCCAGCTCGAGAGCTTCGGCTTCACGATGGGACACGAGCCCGACTCCATCGAGCTCTCCACGCTCGGTGGCTGGGTAGCAACGCACGCCAGCGGGATGAAGAAGAACCGCTACGGGAACATCGAGGAGCTCGTGCTGGACGTGAACGCGGTCACGTCCCGCGGTCTGCTCTCACGCTCCGCCGTGGCGCCCCGAGAATCGGTCGGAGCCGACCCGCGCCGCTGGCTGCTCGGCTCGGAAGGAACCCTGGGCATCATCACGAGCGCGGCGGTCAAGCTCTTCCCCTTGCCCGAGCTGCAGCGCTACGGCTCCATCTTGTTCCCGAGCTTCGCAGCGGGCATCGCATTCATGTACGAGCTGACGCGCGAAGGCTCGGCCCCCGCCAGCGTTCGCCTGGTGGACAACCTGCAGTTCCAGTTCGGCCAGGCGCTCAAGCCGAGAGCCGAGAGCTGGCGCGCGCTCCGGAGCGTTGCAGAACGTTGGTACGTGACGCGCCTGCGCGGCTTTGATCCGGACTCGATGGTTGCCTGCACGCTCGTCTTCGAAGGGAACGCGAGCAACGTCCGCGCGGAGGAGAAGAGCGTCTACCAGATCGCGTCCCGCCACGGGGGTATGAAGGCAGGGGGCGAGAACGGCGAGCGCGGCTACCAGCTGACCTTCGGCATCGCCTACATCCGCGACTTCGTGATGAACCACCACATCCTCGGCGAGTCGTTCGAGACCTCGGTCCCCTGGAGCCAGGTCGCCTCCCTCTGCGAAAACGTGAAGCGGCGCCTGCGCGACGAGCACGAGCACAGAGGACTCCCAGGCAAACCCTTCGTGACCTGTCGGATCACGCAGGTCTACGAGACTGGCGTGTGCGTGTACTTCTACTTCGCCTACTACCACAAGGGCGTGGACCATCCGAGTGCGGTCTACGCCGAGCTGGAACGGGCGGCCCGAGACGAGATCCTCCGCTCCGGCGGCTCTCTCTCTCACCATCACGGGGTGGGCAAGCTGCGCCAGGGATTCCTGCCAGAGATCATGTCCCCGGCCGCACTGGAGTGGACACAGGAGATGAAGCGAGCAATCGACCCGCAGAACATCTTCGGATGTGCGAACCAACAGCCTCCCGCCGCAGGCCGAATCGAGCCTTGAGCCCGAGCCTGCCGTGAGCCCAAGGACGCAAGCCAGGGAGTTCCTGCTCACCGGTGCCACCGGGTTCGTGGGCAAGGTCGTGCTGTCCGAGCTGCTGCGCCGCCGCGAAGAGCTCAACCTCGGGACCGTTCACCTGCTTATCCGCCCGAGACGTGGGACCTCCGCAGAGAAGCGCTTTCAGCGTCGAGTCCTGACCTCGCCCTGCTTCTCCGAGCTGCCCCTCGGCTGGCAGGAGCAGGTTCGGGTCGTGTCCGGCGACCTGTCGCTCGAGGGCTGCGGGCTAGAGGACGAGCAGCGCGCCAAACTGCTGAACCGCGTGACCCACTTGATCCACTGCGCGGCCTCCATCGACTTCGATCTGCCGATCGTCGAGGCGGCCGAGGCAAACATCAGCAGCAGCCTGAACGTGCTCCGGCTTGCGCGAGCCTGCGAGCGCCTGGCATCGATGCTTGCCGTGTCGACCGCGTACGTGAGCCCGATGACGCGGGACGTGGGGACCGTGCACGAGCGGCTGGCGCGCCTCCCCCGGCCCGCGGCGTCGATCTACGAGGACATCCTGAACGACAAGGTCAGCCAGGAGGAGCTGCTCGACGAGACCGACCAGCCGAACTCCTACACGCTCACCAAGTGTCTGGCGGAGCACCTGCTGTGGGAGCGGCGCGGAGACGTGCGACTCACGATCGTGCGGCCCAGCATCATCTCCGCCTGCTGGCGCCACCCTTTCCCGGGCTGGATCGACAGCAACGCGGCGTTCGCGGGCTTCGTGACGATGGTAGGAGCGGGCCAGCTGCGGGCTGTCGTGGCCAAGCCGGCGGCGCGCCTCGATATCGTGCCGTGCGACGAGGTGGCCGCGCGCATCATCGATGGGAGCGTGTCGAACGACGCTGTCGGCGCGAAGCCCCGGATCATTCACGCCACCGCGGGCATCGAGAACTGTGCCCGCATCGACACCTGCCGCGACGTGATCACGGACTTCTTCGCGCCCCAATGGGTCGCACGCCGGCCAAAGATCACCTACCTCGGCCCGCAGGGCCTGCGGTTCCGGCTGCGCGACTGGTTTCACCACCGCCTGCGCGGAGCGATTGCCAAGCTCTGGTACGGGCTGACCGGGCAGCTGCACCTGCGCCGACGGGTCCGCAGTCTGATGGAGCGGCTGGACTACCTGAACCGCGTGTTCCCGTATTTCACCGAGCGGACCTTCGACTTCCACTCATCGGCGCCGCTGGACCGCGCGTCGTTCGACGCGACGACCTATCTGCGGGCCGTGTGTCGGGGCGTGAATCGCCACCTGATGCGGCGAGACGAGAGCGAGACGAGCTTTGCCGGCCGTCTCCACCAGGGTGTTCGCAGCGACCTGCGCTGGGTGGTCGAGCAGCCGCACGGCAACCGGGTGATGCGCGCGGCGGCGTACCTGGTCGCCAAGGCACTGCGAAGGTGTTCGGATCGCTTCACGCTCGACCTGCCGGCCTTCGAGGCCGCGCGCGCAGAGGCGGGAGATCGCCCGCTGGTGATCATCCCGTCGCACCGCAGCTACATGGACTTCGTGCTCTGCTCGTTCCTGTTCTTTGCGCGACCCGATCTCGAGATCTCGATCCCCTCCATCGCCGCGACGGATGACTTCGCGCGCATCCCCGTTCTGGGTCGGCTGCTCACCAAGCTCGGGGCGTTCTACGTGACGCGCGGGCGCGGCACGGAAGACAAGGAGCTAACGCGCAAGGTGCGTGCGCTCGCCAGCAGAGGGGAGACGCTCCAGTTCTTCATCGAGGGCAGCCGCAGCCGCTCCAGGCAGTTCCTGCCGCCGCGACGGGGCCTGCTGCGCTGCCTGCAGGATACGGGAGACGCCTACGCGATCCTGCCTGTGGCGTTCACCTACGACCACGTCCCCGAAGAGGGCGCCTTCGTGGAGGAGCTCGAGGGCGCTCCCAAGCCGCAGATGCGTCTGCTCCCTCTGCTCGGTTGGGTGCTGCGCCTGGCCGGGAGGGGAATCGACCTGGGCCGTATCCACATGAGCTGCGCCAAACCCGTCCTGATCGACAAGGCGAGCGACGTGCACGCGGTGAGCCGCCAGGTGATCGTCGCGCTGCGAAGCGAGACGGCGACCACGACACACCAGCTGCGCTGCTTCCTCGCCCACAATCCGATCGATGGCGTCGACCTACCCTGGCTGCAGAACAGCGTTCTCGCACGCGGATCTCGGGTGCTCACGAGCGACCTCAAGAACGAGGAGCAGGTCAGTCCCCTGATCGAGCGCTGCATGCGCCACGACTGGATGCACGTGTTCTACCCCGACCTCGTGGCTGCGTTTCCGGAGCACCCGGTGGTGCGTTATCACGTGCGAAGGAACGGCCCCCTCCCCGAGCAAACCAGCGACGCGCACGTCGAGGCGGGCGATCCCAGGCTCCGGCAGCTGCTGCTCGAGCTCCTCGAGCCGCTCTGCCGCGACTACCTCACCGTCGTGGAGTCGCTCGGGTCGCCTCCCGATGCGCCCGCCGTCCCCTCCGCACGGGAGCTCGTCCGCCAGTCTCCAGACGCACACCTACCCTCGCTGGAAGAAGCCTTCGAGGACCTGGTGGAGCGCCAGATCGTGCAGCGCGACGGGGGCGTGGGCTACGTCTGGGGGCCGCGGGCTTTCGACCTGGCGGACTACAGCAAGGCGTGCGCCTGGCCCGGGCTTTCGGCGGAAGCGGTGGAAGGCTCGGCGCGGCAGCGCTAGTGGACGGGCCGATACTCGTCTCCGGAGCCAGCGGCTTTCTCGGCCGTCACCTGCTGGAGACCTACCGGCAGCGGGACACATCAGCGCCAGTCCTGGCGCTGCTCCGCGATGCCGAGGCGTGGCAACAAGAGGACTGGACCGGAGCCCTCGAGAACGTCGAGTGCATCGAGGGGTCCGTGACCGAGCCGGCGCGCTGGTCGGGCGATGAACGCTTGAAGGGCCTCTCGGGCATCTATCACCTGGCGGCCGTGATCAAGCACAGCCGCTGGCAGAGCGGCGACGTCTACGAGACCAACGTCGAAGGGACCCTCCACATGGTGCGCCTGGCCGCAGCGCACGGCTGTCGCCTGGTGTTCCTGTCGACGTCGGGCACCGTGGGCTGCTTCCGTTCCGCTTTGGAGTACGCAGACGAGCATTCTCCCTACTGCGAAGGAGAGGTGTCTTCGTGGCCCTACTACCACTCGAAGCTCCTGGCGGAGCGCCAGGCGCGCCGGCTTGCAGAGGAGCTCGGCGTCGAGCTCGTGATTCTCCGACCGCCCGTACTGTTGGGACCGAGAGACCACCGCCTGCGCTCGTCGTCGAACGTGCTGCGCTTTCTTCAGAGGAGGCTTCCCTTTCTGATCCGCGGCGGTATTCACTTCGCCGACATCCGGGACGTCGCTGCCGCGGTCCTGCAAGCCATGACGCGAGCGCGCCCGCGCCCCGTCTATCACCTCTGCGGAACCGCGTGCAGCATCCAGTCCTTCTTCGCGATGCTCGAGCAGGTCGCGGGCGTCCCGGCGCCGCGCATCGTCCTGCCCTTCCGCCCGGCCTGGCTGCTCGCGTGGGCGACGCAGCGCCTCGGCGTGCTGCTGCGGGGCGAGCCCCTGACACTCTTGCCCGATCCCGTCGTTGTGGAGATGGCAGCGCGCTACTGGAACACGCGCTCGCTCTACGCGGCCGACGACCTGGACTACATCTCGCGAGACGCGCAAGAGACGCTCGCGGACACGGTGAGCTGGCTCCGAGAGGCAGGCGCCGTCTAAGCCGGGGACGCCCGCGGCCCTCCCGGTGCTTCCAACGGATCGAGCAACCCGCCCGGCTCGATCGGTGGTCTCCGTCACGTGGATCCCTCACACCGCCGAGCGCAGGTGCGGGGCGATCAGGGAATGAGAGCGATTGCGCGGAGGGGAGCGCCGCTCCCGCCGCGGATCTTCATGGGCAGCGCCACTACGGTGAATCCCACGTTCGGTAGCTCGTGCAGCTGCGCCAGGTTTTCGAACACCGGAACGTCGTGTGCGGTCAGGATCTGATGGCTCTCGAAGCGGCTGGACTGCCCCGTGTCTATGCTCGCCGTGTCCAGACCGATCGCCTTGATCGCCCGCTCCTCTATGAGCCAGCGCGCCGTCTCGGGATCGAGCCCGGGGAAGTGCAGCAGCGGCACGGCTTCGGGCCCGACGGCAGCAGTGCCTAGGTAGCGGGCCCGGTCTCCCCAGTGCTTGCCGTAGCCCGTTCGAAGCAGCACGATCGACCCGTCCGCGATCCGCCCGTTGGCCGCCTCCCACATTTGCAGATCGGAGACGGCGATCCGGTAGTCGGGATCGGCCGCGCACGGCGCGGACACGTCGACGATGATGGCGTCGCCAATCAGGCGCTCGAGCGGAATCTCGTCGACCGAGAGGTGACCTTCGGCAAAGTGGATCGGGGCGTCGAGATGCGTCCCGCCGTGCTCCGCCGCTCGGAAGCGGTTAGCTGCATAGTAGTAGCCTTGCTCGGTCAGACCAGCCGCGACTTCCTCGAGCACGAAGCCCTCGCTATCGGTCGGCCAGAAGATCGTGTCGGCGTCGTAGGCGTGGGAGAGGTCGACGATCGTTGCGCTCGTGATTTCGTGCTCGCGCGGCGCACATGCGGCAATGGCCGTGCAAGAGAGAAGCAGCGCGCAGGCTCGCCAGTAAAGGCGCATGGTTTCTCCTTAACACGTCGAGATCTCGCCAGGCTATCAGACTAGCCGTGCGACCCCGCGCAGCCTCGGCATGATACGGTTGGGCGTTCAGGCTGCCAGAACCCGGGAGGACGCAATGAAGGTTGCGAACGCGATAGCGGAGGTGCTCAAGCGCGAGGGGGTCGAGTTCATCGTCGGCTACCCAGTGAACCCCATCATCGAGGCTGCGGCCGAAGCGGACATTCGGACCATCATCGTCCGCCAGGAACGCACCGGCCTGCACATGGCCGATGCGTTCAGCAGGGTGACCTCCGGCGATCGAATCGGCGTGTTCGTCATGCAGAACGGTCCGGGCTCGGAGAACGCGTTCGGTGGTGTGGCGCAGGCATACGCCGATTCGGTCCCGATCCTGGTGCTTCCGGCGGGGTACCCACGGCGTCTGACGAACGTGGCCCCGAACTTCAGCTCGCTTCTGAACTTCCGGAACGTGACGAAGTGGTGCGACCAGCTTCCGATGGGAAAAGCGGTGCCCGAGGTCATGCGGCGCGCCTTCGCGCAGCTCCGGAACGGCAGGCCGCGTCCGGTGCTCATCGAGATCCCCGCCGACGTGTTCCGCGAGGACGTCCCGGATCCCCTCGACTACGAGCCGAGCTTCGCCACGCGCTCGGGGCCCGATCCGGCCGACGTCGCAACGGCGGCCCGCGTACTGCGCGAGGCCGAACGACCCGTGATCTACGCGGGGCAGGGCGTCCACTACGCGCGCGCCTGGCAAGAGCTGCGCGAGCTTGCAGAGCGGCTCAGCATTCCAGTTACCACCAGCCTGCAGGGCAAGAGCGCCTTTCCAGAAGACCACCCGCTCTCGCTCGGCTCGGGCGGGAGGTCGATGCCGAAGCCCGTGCACCAGTTCCTGCACGAGGCGGACGTGATCTTCGGGATCGGCTGCAGCTTCGCCCTCACGAGCTTTGGGATCCAGATGCCGAAGGACAAGGTCTTCATCCACGCCACCCTCGACGCGGGCGATCTGAACAAGGACATCCGCATCCAGCACCCGCTCGTAGGCGACGCGCAGCTCGTGCTCCAGGCGCTGCTCGCCGAGCTCGGCGAGAGCACAGGCAAGCACGCGGAGCGGCGCGCCGCGAGTGTGCCCGATGCGATCCGGTCGACGCGCGAAGAGTGGCTCGCGGACTGGCTGCCAAAGCTTCGCTCGGAGGAGGTCCCGCTCTCGCCGTACCGCGTCATCTCGGAGCTCATGCAGACCGTCGACGTGGCAAACACCATTATCACGCACGATGCGGGTAGCCCGCGCGACCAGCTCTCCCCCTTCTGGCCGGCCGTCACCCCGCTCAGCTACATCGGCTGGGGCAAGACCACGCAGCTCGGCACGGGTCTGGGCTTTGCCATGGGAGCCAAGCTCGCGCAGCCCGACAAGCTCTGCATCAACGTGTGGGGGGATGCCGCGATCGGGTTCACGGGCATGGACTTCGAGACGGCCGTGCGAGAGCGCATCCCCATCCTGTCGATCCTGTTCAACAACTTCTCCATGGCGATCGAGCTACCGATCATGCGCACCGCGACGGAGAAGTACCGCAGTACCGACATCTCGGGAAACTACGCGGACATGGCAGTGGCATTCGGGGGCTACGGCGAGCGCATCACCGAGCCCGCGGAGATCGCGGACGCCATCAAGCGCGGCGTCCAGCAGACACAAGACGGTACGCCGGCCTTGCTCGAGTTCATTACCGGCAAAGAGATCGAATACTCGGTGTTCCGCTAGGCTCCGCCTCGACAACAGCTTTTGAAGGAGAGAACCGAATGCTCGACCGCTTCTGTGTTCCCGACAAGATCGCGGTTCGCGTCGACGCGGAAGACATGCGCGCGACGGTCGAGCGGATGTTCGAGAGCCTGGGTTCGCCGGCGGACGACGCGGCGCGCTGCGCCGATGCACTGATCTACGCAGATCTGCGTGGCATCGACTCGCACGGCGTGAGCAACATGATGCCCTTCTACGTGACCGGGATAAAGGAGGGCCGGATCAACCCGGCCCCTGCCTGGAAGATCCTTCGAGACGCTGCCGCCGTGGCTACCATCGACAGCGACCAGGGCCTGGGACTCACCGTGGGGCCGCAGGCCATGGACCTCGCACTGGACAAGGCCGAGGCCTGCGGTGTGGGAGCGGTCGCGGTCACGAACGGCCAGCACTTCGGCGCGGCCGCGTACCACGCGCACATGGCGCTCGAACGCGACATGATCGGCGTGGCCATGACCGTGGGAGGACTCCAGGTCGCTCCGACCTTCGGAGCCAAGGCAATGGTCGGCCTCAACCCGATCGCGGTCGCCGCTCCCACGCGCAACGAGGCCCCGTTTCTCTTCGACGCCTCCATGAGCTCCGTCGCGGGCAACAAGATACGGATCGCCCGGCGGCTGGGAGTTCCGGTGGCGCCCGGCTGGATCGCGAAGCCCGACGGAACGCCGATCATGGAGGAGGCTCCGGTCCCGGAGGAGTTCCTGATGCTCCCGCTCGGAGCGACGCGCGAGATCGGCTCGCACAAGGGCTACGGCCTGGCCGTCGTGGTCGACATCCTGTCAGGCCTCCTCTCGGGCACGGGCCCGGGCTTTTTGCATCGGCAAGGCCACTCCCACCACTTCCTCGCCTATCGGATCGACGCCTTCACGGAGCTCGACTCGTTCAAAGACGACATGGACGCCTTCATGAAGGCTCTGCGCGAGACGCCCCCCGCGCCGGGGCACGAGCGGGTGCTCTACGCCGGCCTCCCGGAGCACGAGGCGGAGCTGGAACGCAGAGCGCGGGGAATCCCCTATCACCCGCAAGTCGTCGAGTGGTTCAAGAAGACGGCGCTCGAGCTGGGCGTCCGCCACGAGCTCGGCTAGGAGGAGAGGAATGTCTCGAGCTGCGGCCTCGTTCCCAAAGGTCTGCATCGCGCTGGCATTGGACGATCACTTGAGCGAGAAGATCGACTCCGTCTGCAAGGCGACTAGGGTAGAGATGCGCGCGCCCCGCGACGAGCTCCTCGCGAAGCTGGCCGACGTTGAAGGCGTGCTCCTCAGCAACGGCGTCCGCGTCGACGCTGAGCTCTTCGACGCTGCTCCGGCTCTGCGCGTGGTCGCTGGCCTTGGCGTAGGCTACAACAACTTCGATATCGCGGAGGGGACGAAGCGGGGCATAGCCATCTGCAACACACCGGACGTGCTCACAGCAGCCGTCGCTGACCTCACGATCGGACTCGTCCTCTCGCTTTCGAAGCGCCTGTTCGAGAACGAAGCCCACTCGCGCAGCGGTGCGTGGGCCGCACGCAAGCCGCTCCCGGCGCTGGGCTTCGACGTCAACGGCAAGACGCTGGGCATCGTCGGGTTCGGCCGCATCGGCCAGGAGGTCACGCGCCGCATGAAGGTGTTCGGGACCCGGAGCATCTTCACCGACGTGTTCACGGAGCTGCCCGCGGGTGCGCCCGAGAGCACTTACCGGCCGCTCGACGCTCTGCTGCACGAGGCGGACATCGTCTCCCTGCACGTGGACCTCAACCCGACCTCCCACCACTTGATCGGCGAGCGCGAGCTGGCGCTGATGAAGCCGAGCGCCTACCTGGTCAACACTTCTCGCGGACCCGTGGTCGACCAACCGGCGCTCACGGCGGCGCTGCGCAGCGGCGCGATCGCGGGCGCGGCTCTCGACGTGCTCGAGAAGGA
This sequence comes from Myxococcota bacterium, assembly GCA_965226855.1. Classification (GTDB taxonomy): domain Bacteria; phylum Myxococcota_A; class UBA9160; order SZUA-336; family SZUA-336; genus JAUXJB01. Next base: position 40,850 of record CBDDEE010000023.1, read on the forward strand.
GCCGCCGGACCCGGAGGATCCGATCGTAACGCTGCCAAATGTCCTCACGTTCCCGCACATCGCAACCGCCACGATCGAGACGCGCCTCGCGATGCGAGAGCTCGCGGTGGAGAACCTGCTCGCGATCCTGGGCGGGGAGACCCCGCCGGCGTGCATCAATCCCGAGGTGCTCGAGAAGAGCTAGCCTGATCAGTGCAACTCTGAGGGGATCCCCAGTGCGAGAGCCAGCTCGCGCAGCTTTCTCTGGACCATGCCCACGTTTCTGGGGCCCATGCGGAGGAACTGGCGCTGGGCCGCATCCAGGCCCTCCAGCTCCGGGTCGCTCCACTCGTACGTCACGACCGCCCGATTCAGGGGGGCTCGAGCCTGGACGACCGGGACCTCCAGCAAGCGCTCGACCGCCAGCGCGAGAGTGTCGTCGAAGTCGTCGTCATAGCCGAGATCTCGATACGCCTGCGCGATCAGCGGATCCAGGGTCTCGTAGAGCTGCACCGTCCCACGCGTGTCGAGCGACGCAAAGACGTCCGCCTGGAGATCGTACCGAGAGTAGCTCTGCGGGGCGACGTAGAGCCCGGTCTCCGTCTCGCTCACCGAAAAGCGCTCGTCCGGAGCCAGGAACCCGAGGTGCGGAGAGGGGTTGTCTCCCAGCGAGATGTTGGCGACGACCGCCGCGAACCTGCGGATCAGATCCTCCGTCACGAGCCAGCGCGAGAGCTGCGGGTTGGCGGAGATTCCACTGACGAGGCCGCGCACGAAGGGATCGCTCTCGTCGATGAGCGGCAGCGGCACCGGAGCGGCTGGCAGCTCCTCCAGCGGGCGCGCGCTCACCTGCGGAGGCTGCGGCTCCGGGGGAGCCGCAGCGCTGGGGGCCGGCGACGGGATCGGAGCGGCGCGCCAGGTATAGAGGTAGACAACGAGGGCTGCCACCAGGACCGCGACTGCCAGGGCCACGCCTCCGACCCACCTGCCCAGAACTGCTCGCCTCGTCGAGCCGCGGTTCTGCATGCACAAACGATAGCATGACCGTCAAAGCCGGTCAGAGGCGACTTTTCGCGTTCCTGCAGATGCCGTAGGCTGTCACGGTCACACAAGGAGTGCTGCGTCGTGTACATCGCCATGAACCGATTCCGCATCCACGCAGGTCATGAGGCAGACTTCGAGAAGATCTGGTCGGAGCGGGATTCCTACCTAGACGAGGTGCCCGGCTTCCGAGAGTTCCGCCTGCTGCGTGGTGAGACGGTGGACGAGATCACGACCTACGTCTCGCACTCCGTCTGGGAGTCCCCCGAGAGCTTCCGGGCGTGGACCCGCTCCGAGTCGTTCCGGAAGTCGCACGCGCGAGCACAGTCACCCACGGGCACACTCGAAGGCCACCCGAAGTTCGAAGGCTACGAGATCGTAATCTGAGCAACGCGCAATGCAGCCGACAAAAGCAGTCATATGCATCTCGCACGCAACCGGAGCGGGGGGCGAGAACGTCGGACGCGCCGTCTCCGCCCGCCTTAACTACCACTATATCGACGAGGAGATCGTCGTGCGGGCCGCCGCAAGGGAGAACGTCGATCCGCAGGTGATCGAGGACGTCGAGAGACGTCAGTCCTTCATGAGCCGCCTGCTCGAGTCGCTCGAGCGCGGCGCGGCCCTCGACGCGATGAATCCCGACGGGTTGCCTCACCCCGACATCGTGGAGGCTGCGCTGGACCTGACCAGGCAGGACTATCGCGGCCTGATTCGAGAGGTCATCGCCGAGACGGCGGATCGGGGCGAGGTCGTCATCGTCGCCCACGCCGCCTCGATGGCCCTCGCAGGCCACGACTCACTGCTGCGCATCCTCGTCACCGCGTCTGCCGAGACAAGGGCAGAGCGCCTCGCGACTGCGGGAGGCTTGAGTGACGCCGAGGCCGCCAAGCTGGTGCGGGAGACGGACCGTGCGCGCGCGGACTACTTCAAGCGCTTCTACCGGATCAGCCACGAGGAGCCCACGCACTACGATCTGGTCATCAACACCGACGCGCTGAGCATCGACCAGGTGGTGGATGTCATCGTCAGCGCAGCCGGGGCCCGGGGCCGCGGCTGATAGGCATGCGCGTCGTGGGGGTCAGGTACCGCGCGCCGGAGCCGCCACCGTCACGCCGCCGTCGACCACGAGCACCTGGCCGGTGATGTAGCGCGCGCGGGCCGACGCCAGGAAGCAAACAGCGTTGCCGATGTCCCAGCCGGTCCCCTCGATACCGAGCAGGGAGGCCTTGCGCCGACGCTCCCGGGCTTTCTCGCTCATGCCTCCAGCCGTGACCATGGGCGTGTAGACCGGACCCGGGGCAACGCAGTTCACGCGGATACCATCGGGAGCGTGATCGACGGCCATGGCGCGGGTGAGCGCGATCACCGCCCCCTTCGAAGCCGAGTACGCGGTGAGCCCACGGGGTCGCAAGGCCGAGATCGAGGAGACGTTCACGATCGCACCGCCGTTGCCACTCGAGATCATCGCCGGAACCGCGTGCTTGGAGGCCAGGAACATGGTTGCCACATTGGTCCGCATGACGCGGTCCCAGCGCTCCTGCGTTTCTTCGACCACCGAGCCCCGACTTCCGATCCCCACGTTGTTGTCCAGCACGTCGACGCGACCCCAGCGCTCGAGGGCCGCGCTCACCATGGCCGCGCAGGACTCATCGGTCGCTACGTCGGCCTCGAACGCTGCGGCCGCAGCGCCGTCGTGCTCCGCGATCAAGGAGACCGTGCGCTGGGCGGCTTTCAGGTCGCGGTCGACCACGAGAACGTACGCGCCCGCGCGCGCGAGCAGGATCGCAGCCGCTCGTCCGTTCCCGATCCCGTCGCCCCGCGCGCCCCCGCCCGTAACGATGGCGACCTTGCCCTCGAGGCCCGACTCATCCGGTGCGCTCGCCATTCCTGGGTGCTACGGGAGTCCGGCGCCGGGGACGTCGACGCGGGCGTACTCGACGCGTCCGGCCCGCGCCTCGGCTGCGGCAGGACCGGAGGTTGCGTTCGTGCAGACGAACAGCGTGCGTCGGTCCTCGCCGCCCAGCATGCAGGCATAGGCGCCGAGCCGTCCCGACGAGATGCGCTGCACGACCTCTCCTCCCTCGACCACGCGTATGATCTCGTTGTTGCGCGGATCTGCGCACCAGACCGCTCCCTCCGCATCCAGGCAGATTCCATCGGGCACGTTCTGCCCCAGCTCCGCGAACACGCGCCGCCGCGAGAGGCTCCCGTCGGGGGCCCGATCCCAGGCCGTGAGCCGGGCCGCTCGCGTCTCACCCACGATGAGTGTCCGTCCGTCCGGTGTGATGACGGACCCGTTGGGAAACCAGAGCTCTTCGTCCGCTACGGTCACGCGGCCGTCCGGATCGACCCGCACGAGTACGGCGGTCCGGGGCTCTTCGCCCTGATGCCGATCGAAGCCAAAGTTACCGACGTACGCCCGCCCCTCCGCGTCGACGACCATGTCGTTGCACGGACCCGTCGCCAGCGCCGATAGGTCTGCCACCTCGACCAGGCCCTCGTCGTCCAGGCGCAGCAGTCGGCGGTCCAGCATCGAGACCACCAGCAGCCTACTGTCCGGCAGCCAGCCGAGTCCGGATGGCTGCCCCGGAACGTTCACGATGCGCTCACGCTTGCCTTCGAGATCGACAGCCACCACCTCGTGCGCGTAGAAGTCCGAGAACCAGAGACGTCCGGCGCGCCAGCGCGGACCCTCTGGGAAGGTGAGTCCACCCAGGAGCAGTGTCAGCTCGGCCATCGCGCGCAGCACTTTACCGCAGTGACTGCACCACTGTCCGAATTCTAGGGCGGGGGCAGGGCGTTGGCGGCCGTTGCGGTCGTGTAGGCCTTGCGCGACGTCGCTCGCTCCAGGTAGGCCTCCAGGCTCTCGGAGAGCGGAAGCTTGCAGAGCTTCGCCCAGGCCAGGCAGCTCGCGAGTAGCATATCCGCGCCCGTGAATTCCTCACCCAGCAGGAACGCTCGCGCGTCGCCCAGGGTGAGCTCCGCGGCACGCACCTGCTTCTGGAAGCCCTCCTCGGCCGCCTTGACCGCGTTGGGCGCTTCCCCGTACAGGTTCGAGAGATCGTCGTGCTTGCGCATCACGTAAAGCGTGTGCGCGTCCAGCTCGGTCATGATGAAGAAGCACCACTGGTAGTAGGTGGCCCGCTCCGGCGTGCGCGGCGGCGGAATCAGCCCCGTACCCTCTCCGTAGCTCTCCGCCAGGTAGGTGATGATCGCGGCGCTCTCGACGAGTGTGAGCGAGCCGTCCTGAAGCACCGGGATCTTCTGTCTGGGGTTGAGCCTGGTGAACTCGGGTGTCTGCGTCTCCCCCGTGCGCGGCCCGAGCGGCCGCGACTGATAGTCGAGACCGAGCTCGTGCAACATCCAGTGAGCTCGCAGCGTGCGCGAGGTCCCGCTTCCCCAGAGGATCCGCTCGTCCCGTCCGATCTGTTCGGCCATGGCCTCCTCGCCCCTCGAGGGCAGTTCGACGCCCACGCCCATTGTAAACGACGAGAACTACTCGTCGTCCGAGTCATCTTCCGAGAGGTCGTCGGAGTCGCGGTCCGAATCGCCGTCAGAGTCGTTGTCGGAGTCCTCTCTGCCGTCTGATTCGTCCGAGTCGACCCCGTCAAGAGCGGTGTCAGTCTCGTCTCCCGAGTCGCTGTCGGAGTCGGAGTCGGCATCAGAATCCTCATCCGAAGCCAGCGCTTTCGCGGGACTCACCGAGTCGTCGTGGACGAGCTCGCTCGGCGAGGGACCCTCGGCCGGCTCGCGATGCTCTTCTCGTTCTTCGGATCTGGCACGGACAGACGTCCAGCCACCTTGCTCCGCGTCCTCGATGTCGAGGCGCAGAGCCGACACGCGGCCGTCACCATGGAGCCGACCGCGCACTCTCACACGGAATCCCGTGTCGACCCGAGGCAGGTCTCGCCTAGCCACCCTGTCGAGCTGTGAGAGGTCCACCTCGAGCCCTTGGAGTCGGAGCGAGCGATTCCCGGCCTCGATCGTGGCGTAACCCTCGACGGAGACCTCCTCGAAGCGCTCCGAGAAGAATTCTTCGGATTCGGGCAGAACGCGGACCGAGCGCAGCTTGCCCCGCTCCCAGCGCCCGGACACGACCACCCGCTTGCCCACGCTGACTACCATGTCAGGCAGAAAACCGAGACGCAGGCCGGCCACCCGGAATGCTCCTGACTCGACCTGCGAAAGCGGTCCTGCGAGCTGGACCTCGCGCCCCGGCGGGCCGCGCTCGAGCAGCGACGCGACGATCACACCGTCGCCCCTGCGCAGTCCGCTCACGCGGATGAAGTCACCGGTACGGAGGGCGGACACGCTGACGCGTTGGCCGCGGGCCCGGTCGTACACGTGAGCGCCAGTGCCGAGCTTCACGGTCTGGCCCAGCAGCGAGAGCTCGCCGCGTGCGAGATCGAAGCTGCCGAGCGGACCTGTCACTTCGAATTGAACCGAGATGCGGCGCGCCCGCAGCTGCGTCCCGATCCGTTCCGCCTCGATCGTCACGACCTGACCGATCGCGAGCTCCCCTGCACTGGCGGGCTGGCCAGCGATTTCGAGCGGCGTCCCATCGTCGTATTCGACCTTTAGGCCATTCGCCAGGATACTCCCGAAGCCGGTGATGGTTCCCAGAATGCCGATCCCACCCTGGTACCACCGATCCCGTCGTCGTCGCCGCCGGCCAAAATCCCCGTGCCTCCGACGCCTTCGTCCGTCGGTACGACCCCAGTCCCTCCCAGGCCCTCCTCGCGAAGGTCCGCCGCCACTGCATGGCCCGCGACGAGAGCGCTGAGCACTCCGGCACACAGCTGAACGGCGAGCCGACACCAGCGCGCCGCGGCCGCTTCGCGCGACTTAGCTCGGGCTCTCATCGAGATCCTCGACGCAGCCCTGGTAGAAATAGACGCCTAGCGTCATGCGCCGAGACGCGTGCAGGCAACCGGCGTCACGTCGCTTGAGCTCCAGAGCCCGCTCGTTCACGGCCCGGAGTGCCTTCATGCCGAGCTCGCTGGAAAGCGTCTGGAGCTCGCAAATGGAGTCGTCGGTCAGTCCTCCGTAGTAAACGGCCCGCTCCAGCAGCGGAGCGTCCTCGCCCCTCAGATTCGCGGCGGCCGCCGCCAGGTGATCGCGCAGGTTGCGACCGAAGTAGAAGGCCTTCTCATCGAACCCTTTCTCGGGGACGAAGGCATCGACGTTCAGGCAGATACGATTCTCGTCGTCCAGGTGCACCACGCCGAGCTGCACCCACTCATCGAGCACGGAGCGGGAGCGAATGTCCTTGCTGACCGAAGCGACGAGCTTTTCGAACGACGGAGCCGTGGTCTTCGCGGACGTGCGAGGAAGCGGCAGAGGCTCTCCAGCAGCATCCTGGAACTCAGCAGATCCGATCCAGCGCGCCACCAGCTGCCCACCGAGCGTCACGGCCGACGGAGCGCACTCGGCGTCTGGGACCGTCTCACGCAGGCGCTTGCTCTCTTTGCGATGGATCCCGGTGAGCAGTGTCACGCGACTGTCTGTGGGCGGTATTCCATCGATCCGAAAGTCGTCGACCGCCACTTCCACGTAAATCGCCTTGAGCAGCTTTGCGAGCTGTGGGTACTGGACCTGGTGAGACAGAAGCAGGTGAACCAGCGGCCGGAGCAGACGCCGAAGCGCTCCCACAAGCGCAAGAGGCGCTGTGCCGAGCGGTTGCGCCGCCGCTCGCGGCTCACTCATGCGCGTTCGGGACGGCAGGGATGTGGGTACCGAGATCGTCGCCAGCGATCTCCCAGTGAGACGAATCGCGCCGGCGATTGGGACCGAAGGAGTAGACGAATACCGTGCGGCGGCTGCGGTCCTTTGAGCACTTGTCCCGGACCCAGTACGGCGAGTTCCACGGATCGAGGAAGTACTCGATTCGCTCGGGCTCGACCCCGGGCCCTGCTAGCGAGCCGAACTGCAGGCGGTGCAGGGCGTCGACGTCGTATTTACGCACGAAGCTGTACAGGCGCTTGTGGGTGCCACACTTCGTCACGAAGGAGCGCTCCCGTCGCCCCGCGATCTCGCGGAGATCGAGGTCCAGGGACTGGAGCTCGCTCCGCGTCTGCTCGATGAGCTCCGGAGTTGCGCGCGGAAGGACCAGGCCCGTGCTGGCGAGACCCAGGCCGATGACGACGCTTGTCGCCAGCATCGGAACGACTGGGGAGAGCCTGGGTGGCGACCCGTGCAGAACGGGGCGGCTCCGGACGGCAAGCAGGGTGGCCAGAAGGCAGCCGCCGAGCAGGAGCTCCACAACCTCGCCCGTAAACCGTACGGGGTACCAGAGGTACAGCACAAGGGTCGTGACGAACGACGGGAGCAGCGCAAGCGGCGCGGTCACGAGTCCCGCACGCGAGGCAAGGGCACGGAGCGTGGGAATCCACAGGAGCAGAGGTAAGACAATGCCGTAGCCGGCAATGATCGTCGTGAGGGCGAGCTTGCGCGAAGCCGTCGACACCACGTTGTGAAGGTTGAGCTCCTGCTGAAAGTTGTGCTCCAGGAAGTATGTGGGCGGGCGGTACGCAAACAGTCGCTGGCCCCACGAGATCTCCTCCATCGCAATCAGAAGGCAGAAGAGGGCCAGACCCGAGATGCACCATGGCCATCGTGTTCGCTCCCGAAACGCGTGTGAAAAGCCGACGCCCGCTCCCAGAAAGAAAGCCCAGAAGGTGCACCACTCGAGTACTCCGTCCTCCTGGACGAGCCGGTAGAACTGATCCGGGGCCCCGCGAGCAACGGTCGTCGCTGTGACTGCCGTTCCGACGAGCAACAGGTTGGCAAGCACAGCCCAGGCCACGCTCCGCTCCTCGACTTCCGTAGTGTGAGGTTATCGATCCGAGCAGCTTGCGGGGCCCCTGGATCAGTGGGGAGTCAGGCAGGCACCTCGGCCGAGTCCGAGTCCTCTTCGGCATCGGAGTCGTAGTCACTGTCTTCCGAGTCTTCGGAGTCCGAGTCGTAATCCTCCGAGTCCGAGTCGTAATCCTCGGAGTCCGAGTCGTAATCCTCCGAGTCCTCGGAATCGCTGTCGTCGGTGGCATCGACCTCATCGGTGGCATCGACCGCGGCGATGAGGTCCAGGTCGCCGATCTCCGTTGCATGAGAGTTGCCGGCCGAGAGCGGTACGAAGAGCCACAAGGCCATGGCAAGAGTCACTGCAACGCGCTGCAAAAGGCTGAGATACACCATTCGGGGGTCTCCTCTCGCGGCGCCGTGGCCACTTGAACGTGGGCCGAGAACGCCTGTTGCACTCTCTCTCGGCAGACCCCGATGAGAACTTGAGGGAGATTTTCCCACGCCCTCCCCTGGCCGGCGCAAGGCACTCGCTCCCCATTAACTTCCTGCTCGCGAACGCCGATCTGGCGACCTGAACCCCCAGCGCCGCTCCCGGCGCCAGGCCCAGGAGGCAACTGCGATGCGCATCTCGCGAGCACTAGTGTGCGCAGGCTTGGGATTCGTCCTGATAGCACCCGAAGCACGAACCCAGGAGCGAGCTCAGGATGAGAGCCCAGTCGAGCGTGCAAGAATTGGCTTGAAACCGTCTGCGGAGCTCCACAAGCACAAGCGTGAGCGCGCAAAGGAGGGTCGTTGGGCCTGGACGTTTCTCGGGATGTTCGCAGCGGGCTACGACTCCAACATCTACGAGACACCCGGCAGCGGGCCGACACCAATCGGGAGCCCGGGCGAGGAGAGTTCGGGCGTGTATGACCTTGGCGTGAAGGTTACCGCACTCCGATACTTCAGCGACCGCGACCAGCTCCGCCTGTCGTTTGCCACTACCGGCTCGCCGAATCTCGAAGATAGCGATATCACGGAGTACAGGCAGGTGCTGCGCGCCCGCTACACAGCGCGCATGTCGAAGCGGCTTCGCTTCTCTGTCTCGGGCTCGGTCAAGCACGACAACGACAGCGAGGTGGACGCCTTCGGGGGGAGCCTCTCGCGAGACTACGAGAACTTCGCGTATCGAGTCTCCCCTTCCGTGCGTTACCGACTGGGCAAGGGCCAGTCCTTGCGGCTGTCCTTTCCTGTCAAGAGGAAGGACTACAAGGAAACGACCCTCAACAGCTCGCTCGATTGGTGGGAGGCCGGGTCCGCTCTCACCTACAAGGGGAGCTGGCGCCGCGCGTCCGTCGAATTGGGCTACGCGTTCGTCGTTCGAAACTACGACGAAGAATTGGCGAGTCTCGCAGACGGGACTCTGCTCGCGACGAATCCGGAAGAAGAACACCGCTACCACAAGCTCGCGCTCGAGCTCGGATGGCGGGTAAGCGACAATCTCGAGCTGTTCGGGGGGTATCGCTTGAAGAGCAAGGACGATCGCTTCGAGGGCTTCGAATCGTACGACGATCGCAGGTGGGAGCTCGGACTCGCCGCGACTCCTCGACGCGAGTGGGCGCTCCGGGCGAAGCTCTCCTATGGCCAGCGCGACTACGACAAGCGCCTGGGCGACCTGCCCACCGAGGAGCTCGAGTACGACAAGCTGAGCGCCAGTTTCCTGGCCCGGTACGTGGTCTCCAGCCAGCTGTCCCTGTTTGCCAACTACAGCTTCTCGGAACGAGATTCGAACCGCAGCACGGGAACCTCTTACCGCGACTACGATACCCACAGGTTCTTCACAGGCGTCTCGTACGGCTACTGACCGCCCTCTAAAGATCCACGAACGGGGCGTCGATAGCGCGCGAGCACATGCAGGTTTCGTGGATCGCGCTGGCGCTCGTTGTTGTCGCGTCCGCGTGTGCCTCTGCCCCTCCCGACCAAGCCGGCTATCTGCGCGAAATGCGCTCCGCGCCCACGACGTTCCGGATCGCTCGTGCCCTGGACCAGACGGCCTGGAAACGAGCACGCAGCTTCGTGACTCGCTTCAGCTCGATGAAGGTCAAGAACGCGACGGACTCCGTTCTACAGACCTACCACCCGCCGAGCGACGAGAGCCGCTTCGGGTACAAGGTCACGCGTCGTCCCGCGCGCAGCGGGGTGACGTTCACCGTCAAGTGCCTTCGCAGGGATCGCTGGGAAAAGCGGCAATGTCAAGAGAATGCGGGGATCGCCGCCACGTACATACGGACCGGTGAGCTCCCGTATCCGGGTCTGATCCACAGGTAGCGCTCGTTGCAGTGGATCGGCCGCGGACGCTCCGCCAACGTCTACGTCGAACGCGACGAAGACGGGCTTCGCGTCGCACACAAGGTCTTTACACCCGACTCGCTCAGCCGTTTCGTGTTCTACGCGCTCGACGGCGCTCCTAACCCTTACGGTTGGAACGAGCACGCAATCGCGGCTGCGCTCGCGAGACGCCAGATCCTGGGGCACCTGGTGGAGTTTTGGTTCGGAGCAAGGCTCTCCTTGCCAGTGACTTATGGCACTGCCTGGAACGAGCAGGCGCGCGCCTACGAGCTGCGCTGCGAGTTCATCGACGGCCGGCACCTCGCGCTACGCGGTCCCGACGGCTCCGAGGACCGGCTCGAGGATCTGACGGCCGGCATCATGACGCCATTGCAGCGCCACCTGGAGCAGGCGGGCTTCGACGGCATGGTATGGCAGGCGGGACGTGGAAATCCCGTCGCAGCCAGCAACTTCATGCTGCGCGACGGAGACGACCCGGCTCACTGGGTGTGGATCGATCTCGAGTCGGGGGTGCCAGCGCTCTTCTCCTGCAGTCCGCGTGCGCAGCTGCGCTTCTACGTGCCGCGCTGCTGGCACTATCGCCGCCTCTTGTTCGACGACACGAATACGCACCACCTCCGCAGCTACCTCGAGGAGCGCAGAGAGGACCTCGAGAACGAGCTCGGGCGCAAGCACGTCGAGGAGGTGTTCGCCGCCGTGGAGGAGCTGGACCATCGGCAGGTCCTCTGGAAGTCGCTCGCGCGTCACGAGCGCGGGATCCTGTCGCACCGCACGCAGGGGCGCCTCACGGAGGCCGAAGCACTCTGGTACATCGAGCACCGCGCGCGCTGGACCGCGCACCTGATCCGGGTTGGAGGCACAGCAACGGCCGTGCGACTGGGCACGACACTCCATGGTGCCTGGCTGCGGTTGAGACGCCTCGACGTGCAGCGTGCGCTCGCCAGCGGTTGGAGCTTCATGACCTCTCAGTCTTACCGCACAGAACTGTCGCGGGGCTATGTCTCCCGTCGGATCGCTGCCTGGGAAGCACGCGGCTTTCTCGAGCCACCGCTGGTCGAGCAGCTTCACGGGGAGCTCGGTCGCGACGCATCGAGCGCGTACATCGCCGATTTTGGCGTACACCTCATGCTCAAACCGTTCGTGAAGGTGCTGCAGTGGTGGGTCGTCCCGGCTCTCTTCCTCTTCGGAACGCTCGACGAGTGGACCGTGGCGCTCGTGCTCGTGAGCGGAGGAGCCGTGGCTCGCACGGCCTACACGCTGGGTCGCCTGGTCCAGTCCGCGCTCAGCGGCGAGCGGCTGCCCGTGATTGCGCTGGGGATAGGCGCGCTCCCGGTGGCGGGGAACACAGCGTTCCCAGCGGAGCTCGTCGCCTGCAGCCGGGGCGACGCCCGCATCCTGGCACGCTTCATCGTTTACGACGCCTTCGCCGCCATCGGGCGCGCCGTTCCGATCTGGGGCGGCCCGGACACGTTGACCGAGCACCGCCTGAATCGCCTCCCCGATGTGGTCGCGAACAGCATCCGCAGCCTGCTCGGCAGCCGCCAACGAAGCCGGTAGAGCTCGGCCTCCAGATTCGGATAGAATCCATCAGGGTACCTCTGCCTGAAGAAGGGACTGAGATGGCAACGGAGACGGGGCGCGATCTGAAGCAAGAGGGCGATGTCGTTCTGATCGACGTTCGCGCGGGCGGAAGGATCTGGGTGATCACCATGAACCGCCCCCACCGCATGAACGCACTGGGTGACGGCATGGCGGCGGCGCTGACCGACGCCTTCCAGGCCTATCGCGACGACAAGGAGGCGCGGGTGGCGATTCTGACGGGCGCGGGAGACCGCGCCTTCTGCGCCGGCGCAGATCTGATCGAGACCGCGGAGATCCGTCAGGCCCAGGCCGCCGGAAAGGCGCCGCCCACCCGCGGCATGGGTCGCCTCGGCATCATCAACATGTCCGAATCGCTCGGCCTGTGGAAGCCGACCATCGCCGCGATCAACGGCTTTGCCGTCGCGGGCGGCTTCATGCTCGCCATGCAGTGCGACATACGCTTGATGGCGGAGCACGCGCGCATCGGGATCGCCGAGACGCGCTGGAACATGGCAGGCGCCGCGTGGATGGCGCCGCTTTGCAGGCAGATGCCGCTTGGCTGTGCCCTGGAGCTGACACTCTGGGGAGACACCCAGTACGACGCTCAGCGCTGCTACCAGATCGGCTGGGCGCAGGCCATTGCCCCGAAGGAGGAGCTCCAGAAGCTGGCCTTGCAGTTCGCCGACCGGATGCTGGACATGGGTCCACGTGCCGTGCGCAACAACAAGGAGATGGTCTATCGCGGCGCGACCATGGACCCCGCGATCTCGATGCGCTTCGGGTCCGCACTCGAGCAGAACCTGCGTGGCATGAAGGACAGCGTCGAGGGTCCACTCGCGTTCTCCGAGAAGAGACGCCCCAACTTCCTGGACGAGTAATCGTGGCTGAGGACTGACCCATGGCGGAGTCCCGACGAGTGGCGGTCGTGGGCGCGGGAGCCTTCGGGGGCTGGACAGCGCTCTGGCTGCGCCGTGCTGGTGCTCGGGTCACGTTGCTCGACGCGTGGGGACCGGGAAACTCGCGCGCTAGCTCCGGAGGCGAGACCCGCGCCATCCGCGCCATTTACGGGCGCGATCGCATCTATACGACCTGGGTTGCACGCGCCCTCGAGCTCTGGCGGGAGGCCGACGCGAGCTGGGGGACGCGCCTCTATCGCAAGATGGGGGCGCTGTGGATGTGCGGCAAAGACGACAGCTACGTACGTGCGGCGTTGCCGCACCTCGCAGAGCTCGGCCTCGCCGTCGAGACGCTCGACCCAGCCGACGCGCAGGCGCGCTACCCGCAGCTTGCGTTCGACGGCATCAAGAGCGTTCGCATCGAGGAGGACGCCGGCACGCTCTTCGCCCGACAGGCCTGCCAGGCAGTGGCGCGCAGGTTCTCCGAGGAGGGCGGCGACTGCGTGACGCTCGCAGCGCGCCCGAGCAAGGTCCGCGGCGGCTCCCTACAGTCCGTCGAGCTCTCCGACGGCTCCCGGCTCGAGGCCGACGCCTTCGTGTTCGCCTGCGGCCCGTGGCTGCCCGAGCTCTTCCCGCAACTCCTCGGCCACTCGTTGCGCATCTCACGGCAGGAGGTGCACTACTTCGGCACGCCGCCCGGAACGGCTTTCTCCGCGGCACAGCTCCCGATCTGGATCGACATGGAGCTCGGCTACTACGGACTGCCTGCGAGCGAGCATCGCGGCTTCAAGGTTGCCGACGACCGCCGTGGGCCCCCGTTCGATCCGACGAGTGGCGATCGACTACCCACCAGCCAGGGGATCGCGGCTGCGCGCGAGTTCGTCGCGCAGCGCTTCCCCGGGCTGCGGGATGCGCCGCTGCTGGAGGCGCGCGTCTGCCAGTACACGAACACCCCAGACAACCATCTCGTCATCGACACGCACCCGGAGGCGGAGAACCTGTGGCTGGTCGGCGGTGGCTCGGGCCACGGCTTCAAGCTCGGACCCGCCCTTGGCGAGCTCGTGGCTCGGCACGTCCTCGAGGGGACTCGCCCGGCTCCGCAGCTCGCAATCGAACGCCTCGCGAGACTCGGCGCGCCCGGCGAGACCATCTTCGCGCAGCCCGACTGATTTCTGTCAGACTCAACCGTTCACCTCTTTGATCGAAGACCACATACCCAAGCGAATTCGCGAAACCCTTCGGGAGGCTCAGAGCGCCTGACAGCGCACGGTTGTCGGCGGCGTGACTCCGCACTGCAAGGCGTCCGTAACGCCACTCCCGAGCGCAGCGCAGGCGGCGGTGTTGGCACTCGCGATCGCCGAGTCCTCGCTGTCTCCCCCTCCGACCCGACACTCTGTACGGCCCTTGAACGTGAAGCACGCGTCGCACTCCACTCGGACCTCTTGGCTCAGCCCGTACCAGAGCAGCGCCGCAAAGAGTGCAAGTCCCACGATGGTGGCGGCAGCGCGCATCACGCCCGAGGCTACTGCTGCGCGTCCGCCGGCACGCCATCGCTTGACGCGCACGCTCGGCTCTCGTCAGCGATGTAAGAGAACGGGAGGAAGGCAGTGCCGGTGGCGAAGCCCACGATGTTTGCAGCGAGCCAGCCGACGTCGGTCAGGACCGCCATCAACGGCCACACGTCGCCCTGGTCGTCCGCCCAGCCCACGCCGTAAGCGACGAGATCGAGCGGAAAGACGATGATGTACCCGACCACCAGGATGGGGGCCGCGACCACGGCTGCGAGTCCTCCACCTGCGGTCGTCGGTACGCAGACGATCGCGTTACGTCCGTAGGGGCCCTCGTCGTACGCGACCCTGGCGAGCTGGCGTGCAGGCAGAGAGTAGCCCCAGGTTCCGGGCTCCGGAGGTGCCTGGGCACAGGCTGGAGTGAGAAGAGCAACCACGACGAGCAGCGAGAGTGGGCGCATGAGGATCTCTACCTGGTTCCCGCCGATTATACGTGCTCGTCCGGCTCAAGCTACCAGCGCACTACGTGGAGCATAAAGTAGACCGAAACTCCCGAGAGGGAGACGTACATCCAGCCGGCCCACGTCCACCTGGAGAGGCGCCTGTGGGTCGCGAGACGGTTACTGAACGCCAGGTAGAGGGAGGTCAGGATCATCGGGAACGTAACGACGGAAAGAGTGATGTGGCTGATGAGCACAGAGAAGTAGATTGGGCGCACAACGCCCTGGCCCAAGAAGCGCGTATCACCGTGAGAAAAATGGTAGTAGATGTAGTTCGCGAGAAACAACGCTGACGAGGCAAAGGCTGTGAGCATGAACCGCATATGCAGCCTTCGCTTCCGCCTCCGGATCGCCCAGAGCCCGCAGGAGATCAGCGCCGCGCTCGTGCCGTTGAGCACCGCGTTGATCAAGGGCAGCGATGTCCCCCGTGACACCACGCCGTCCCCCTCGTGGAAGTAGATCAGCCAGACGAGGAAGCTCATCGCGGCCAGCGTCACGACGGCGTTGCCCGCACCGAACTGCTTGGGCGTCAGCTGGATGGATGGCGGCGACGACATGCGCCTTCAGCCGTCGACGTGCCCTAGGTCCCGGCCGGGTGCCACCCGATCGCGGACCAGCTGCTTGAGCTCCTTGATGTCGGGGAAGCGGCCCGCCTGCTCGCGCGAGAAGATCCGCTCGCCAGCGAGGCGCACCTCGAACACACCCCCTTCCGCGTTGGGTACGAGCGTCACCCCGCCGAGCTCCTCCTCGAACGTCGCGAGCAGCTCCTGGGCCATCCAGGCGGATCGCAGCAGCCAGCGGCAGCGGCGACAGTACTCGATCTCTACGTACGGCCGGTCGGACACGTCCAGGCCCTCATCGCGCTCAGCTCTGGACCTGCAAGAGTGCCTGGCCGGAATGGCCGAGGGCAACGAGAAACATGACACTCTTGCCGGCCGCGTGCGGCGAGAAGAACTCGATCACCTCGTCGTCCAGGAAGGTGAGCCCGGTGGCCCCGAAGCGCTGGGCATAGCTCGCAAGGTACATCCGGCCGCCCGTGATGCCGCCCTCGAGCTGTGCGGCCCGGTAGCCGCGATTGCCGAGCTGCGCGAGAACCGACGAGAGATCGGCGAGGCAGTAGACGTTCGCCGCCGCGTTAGCGGGAAGATCCTGCATCAGCCCGAGTCGGCCGGCCGCGCTGCGTAGGTCTCCCTCGCGCAGCAGATCCAGCGAGCGGTCGTTGCGCCGATAGTGATACGCCCCCGCTGGAAGGCCCTCGACGAAGTGCGCGATCACGTATAGGTCGAGCAAGGTCGAGCCCGGGGGATCGAGGAAGTCGGCGGGCACTCCGCGGGTCGAGCGCTCCAGGACGGTGGAGAGCTCGGCAAACGAGATCGAACGCTTCGGATCGAAGGCACGCGTCGAGCCACGCCGGCGAATCAAGTGGTCTAGCGACTCGCGTGGGAGCTCTGACTCGGAAAGCAGCTCGAGCCCGTACAGAGAGCCGGTCTCGGCGTGCTCTCGGACCGGGCGCGCGGCACTGCCCCAGGAACGGACTTCATCAGCGTCGCGGAGCGAGGAGGCCTCGTGCAGCTCGCGGATCGTCGCGTAGTCAACTTCCGAGCGTGATAGCGGCTCGGTCTCGAGCGTGAGCTTGGGCAGCGCTGGGGCGGCGGGCGGGGAGCGATCCGATCGTCCCAACGGAACCAGAGTGAGCGCGCCCTCTCGAAACGGGTCGAGACCGAGCAACGCCTCCACGGGCCCGTCGGCGAACCCCATGATCACGCGGGGCTCGAGAGTTTGCGTCTCGGCGACCGCCAGCAGGTTGGCGTGCAAGGTTCCAGCATCCCAGAAGCAGTGGCGATAGGCACGAGCCTGGTACTTCCAGGCGTTCCTCCAGTACGTGGAGGCACTCGCGACCACCACAGGGGCACGAGCGAGGTCCGCGTTGCCGCCGGATGCCTCGACCAGCACCCCGCGGTGATCGCCGTCGCGAAGAAGGCGCAGCGCGAAGTCGTGCGGGTCGAAGTGGTACACGCCGGCAGGTAGGCCCGGGAGCTCCCCCGCAATCAGATAGAGGTCGATGTGGTAGAGCGCGCCGGTGTTCGGGTAGGCGCGAAAGTTGACCTCCCGACCCGGATAGCGCTTGCGCTTGGTGATGCCTGCTGACAGGTAGAGGAGGCGCGACAGCGTGGCGAAATCCGGCTCTCTTTTCTCTCCGTCCGCGATCGGAGGCGATCGCGGTGTCACCGCGATCGCCTCGAGCGCGGCGTGATCGCTCGCCGGGGCGCTCCGCACCAGCGGTATCGGCTCGAGGTCTCGGTAGATCTTGAAGGAAAGAGGCTCGTTCTCCCAGTCAAGGGCGTGGCGATTCGCCTGCAGGCTCTGCAGGCTGTGTTTGGTCGCGTCGTGGTACGCGAGGGCCGCTCGGACATCACGATTCTGAGCAGACATCGCTCGGGACCAGCTCAGTCGACGGGGAAGCTGGCAACGAGCGCGCGCAGCCGCTCGCGGGCCCCCTCGAGCACGGGCACTCCGTCGCCGACGAGGACCGTGTCGAAGTCGAGCTCGAGCAGCTGGCGGACGCTGTGCCGCAAAAGCGGCGGATCGTCCATCACGCGCGCCCGAAGCAGCGAGAGCTCCCCTGGAGGGTTCCCGATCACCGCATCCCCCACGACGAGCAGACGCCGCGCCGGATCGTGCAAGGCAATCTCCCCAGGGGACTTGCCCGGAACGGCGACGATTTCGAAGGGCCCCACGCGCTGTCCTGTCTCTAGCTCGTCATCAATCTGCAAGTCTTGATCCCGCGCGTAAGCGGCGTCCGCCGGATGGATCGCGACGCGAGCTCCGGTGCGCTCCCGCACGAGGTTCGCCGCACGCGCGTGGTTGCGATTCGTGATCAGGATCCTCGCCACTCCCTCTTTCGTTAGCTCCTCGAGATTGTCGTCACCGAGCTCGACCGGATCGATGCAGAGGTTGCCCTCTTCGTGCACGACCAGGGTGCCGTGGAAGTCATAGCCATGAGGCTCGGAGAACCAGTCCCATGTCCAGATCCCGGGATACACTTCACGCACACGGCGAGTCTACCACCTCCCCATCCCTTTCCTTCATCGGATATCTTCAGTTCTTGACGCGCACATCCCTCGCCCTACCTCCCAAGTCCAGCATCCAGGCGGATGCAGACACGGTGCAGCTCGTCCACGCGGAGCTCACGTCCGTGATCGCCGGCCATCCGCGAGCCACGACGACCTATCACTTCTACGAGGAGCTCGACGCCTGGCTCGGGCCGTGGGGCCGGCGCGGCTATCTGATCGGCTACGGCAAAGCCTACAACGTCGCGTTCAACAGCAACCCGCTCCTGAGGATGAGGTCCGTCACGCGAAAGTGGGTCTGGAGAACGACAATCCTGCTGCAGGAGGCGCTCCGAGACTACGTGGTCGAGAGAGTTCGAGCGGGAACCATCGGGTCCTTGACGGAGCCCGAGCTGCGACAGGCTGCGTTCGAGAGTCACGCCAGAGCCTACGACAGCGCGGGCCTCGCAAGAGTGGTCCTGATCGCGCCGGAGCTGATCCCGATCATCGCTTCGATCCCCGCTGTCGAGTTCTCGCCGGCGTCGCGGGACTTCAGCCCCTCCGTCCGCCAGGTCTTCGCCACCCTCGACCGTGTCGCGCCCAAAGTCCTCGGAAGCGGACTCGCTAGCCTTTCGAGCCCGACTCGTGCCGCCGCGCTGTGGCGTTCCGCCCTCGAGGACCGAAGAGCACTCTGGAACGGGCTCGTGACCTGGCAAGAGCTGCATGTGCTCCAGACTCAGGTCTTGCGCGGCCGTCTGGACCACGTTCCCTGGCTCGACCAGGTAATCCTGCTACTGAGCGAGCGTGAGTTTCCCAACCAGCGCTCCGCGCGACTGGCCAGCGCCATCGTGAAGGCCGCTGAGGAACACCGCCGTCTTCTCACCGAGCGCCTCAACACCTGGCTAGCAGACGCGCCCGAGGTCCTATCGCACGTCTCGTGGCGGTCCCGAAATAGTTAGTCAGCCAGTTCAATCCGAACGAGCGCCCCGAACATGGCTGTCCGCTCAACTTCCAGGACTTCTTGTGAATCGGCGGATACGCTGACCTTGAGTCCCCGGGCCGCCAGTGTCTTTTCCGATGCCCGGAGGTCACGAGACTGCAGGACCAGGGCGAACATGCCCTCGCGGTAGCTGTCTAGGAATTCCATGATCGACTTCGCAAACGATCGGCTCTGGTCGTCTACCGACACCAATTCAATCGCCCCTCCAGCTGGCGGCCTGCAGATCGCCGATCGTACGCCTCGCTTGACGTCGACCGACGGTTCGTCGATGAGCATGGCGAACTTGTTTCCATACACGGTCACCGCGTCATCCAGATCGTGGACCGCGATGATTACGCGGGCGATCCCAGACAAGCCGGGAGAGTCGGAGTCATCTGCATCGCCTGCGTCCTGTTGCCCCTGGAAGGAGTCCACCGGGTACACTCGGATCAAGACACCGTGTGTCGAGTTGGGGTGAACGTCTCGACCACTGGCACCGGCCATGAGTGGAAGAACGTTAAGTCCGCGGCGGGAAAGATCGTAGGCCTCGGCGTCAGGATCCGGGGCTTCCAGCATGAGCGCGAACAGGCCCTCCCCGCGGCGGTCCAAAAAACTCTTCAGGCTCTGACTGAGAGGTGCGGCTGGGTCCGCGGGTGACATGAGCTCGATGTTGCTTCCGCCCTTAGGAACACACATCGCCAATTTCGCCCCAAGGCTTTCGACACTCCCTTCAGACATGTCGATGACGGGCATTCCCAGCTTGTCCCTGAACGTGGCAACGGTCGTCGGAAGGTCGCGGACGGCAATTGCTATGCGTGGCATCCCAGTGATCATGCTGCGTTCTCCTCTTCTGCTGTGGGATGGTTGAGATTGTCCGTGATTGGATGCGCCGGTCTATTCGGGTTTCACGTCTAGCGCGACGAGAAAACGGGACACCATGTTGTACGTCGCAATCACGCCCACGAGCTCGACGACCTGCTGCTCATCCGCCAAAACGTTCTTCAGAGAACCAAACGCCGCGTCGCTTGCCTGAACATTGCGAGTCATCTCGACCGTGAGCTGAATCACCGCGCGCTCGGTTGCGCTGAACAGCGTCGTGTTCTTGGCTGCCGCTTCGGGATCGCGCAGAGCCCGGGCCTGCGCGTCTGTTCCGCCCGACTTCAAGAATTGCGGCGTGTGATGATGAACCCCATACTCCGCACCGTTCAGCACCACAACGCCCAGTACCGCGAGTTCTCGCAGCTTGGGCGCGAGACTCAGCTCAGTCCGCACTGTCCCCAAGAAGTCGTTCCAGCCGATCGCAAAGGCGGGGCTGTGCAGGAGCATACGATCAAGATTTAGCAGCGTTCCGCCGCGGCGCGCTCGGATCGGTGCAACGATCTCTTCAGCTCCAGCGTCGTCATGGGGTCTGTATGAGATCCGGGGCATCGCGGCTCCTTCGGTCTCTTGCTGCTGCGCATTCGCAGCCACGTTCGCAGATAGCAGAACCAGGAGAGTCGAGACCGAAATGAGGCCCGTAGGCCGTCGGTCGTTCATGGTCAGTTCCTCCTCATCTACCGGCTTCGCGCGCCGGCCGATCGGCTTCCGGTGCTCGAGGCGTGACCGAATCGAGCCCGGGGATGACGACGGGCTTGGTGGAGACCAGGAAGACGAAGATCAGGCTGCTCAGAACCGCTAGCCCCGCCGCCAGGAAGAACGGCAAGTCCCAGTTGCCCGTGCGGGCCACGATCATGCCCGCCGTGATGGGACCAAAGATGCCGGCCATGTTGCCGGAGGTATTCATCACGCCGGAGATCCTGCCGACCAGCCGGGGATTGAGCTCGAGCGGGAGCGACCAGTAGCCGGAGACCGCCATCGAAAGCGTGAAGAAGAACAACCCGAACAACCCTACGGAGAGCGCTGCCGATGACACGACGACCGCAGCGATGAGCAACGGCGCCGAGAGCCCTATCCAGATGCCGGGAACGCGCGCCCTCGCGAATCGGGCGCTGTAGCCCTGTCTGAGCAGGGCATCGGAGATGACACCACCCGTTATCTGACCGACGAAGCCCGCCCCATGCGGGATCATGCCCACCAATCCCATCTGCATCATCGAGAAGCCTCGCGCCTGGACGAGATAACTGGGGAACCACAGGATGAAGATCCAGACGATGAAGCCAAACAGCATGTAGCTCGAACACAGCGAGATCACGGACGAAGTCCTGACGATCGACCATAGGGGGACAGAAGCAGGTTCGGCCGTTGAGGCCAGTCCCGCCTCTATCTCTCGCAGCTCTGCCTGGCTGACCGAGGCGTGCTCACGCGGGGTGTCGGTGGCGTACCAGAGCCAGAGCGCCATCCAGGCGAAGCCGAGCGCGGCGTTGAAGTAAAAGACGGTTTGCCACGAGAAGTTCTCGATGATCCAGGCGGTCGACGGGTAGGCCACCAGCTGCCCAAGGGCCGCGCCGGAGATCGTCACCGTCTGGGCGCGGCCGAACTCCGAGCGCGGGATCCACCTCGAGTTGAGGGACGCCGCTGTCGGGAAGCTGACCGACTCGCAGGCGCCGACGAGGAAGCGCAGCAGCATGAGAAGCAGAAAGCCGCTCTGCCCGAGCGGGGTGAGCGCGGTGAAGAAGGAAAACCCGAGGCATGAGAGCGCAAGCAGCCTGCGAGGGCTCCAGCGGTCGGCGATGACGCCGCCGGGATACTGAAAGAGGGCATAGCCGACGAGGAACGAAGACAGGACCAGCCCAAAGCGCTCCTGATCCCAGCCCGTCTCCTGCATGATGTCGGGAGCCGCGACCGAGATATTCACCCGATCGATGTAGTTGATCATCGTCCCCATGGTGAGAAGGCCGATCATCTTGTATCGCGTCGGAAGGGCCATCCGGCCTCCCACCAGCCGTGAATTCAGTCCCAGGAAATGATTGCCGCAGCTTGCAGCGGTCTTCTGGCGGCTGCGCGCTCCGATTATCGCAGATCGAGGGCTAGCCGGACTCCAGCCGCCGCCGGAGAAGACTCGGGTCTTTCAGACGAGAACCACCGCAGCTCCAGCGTCTCCCCGGGAGAGTGGCGCCCCCACGTTCCCCGCGGCGCCCAGACTGGCCGATTTAGTAAGATGGGTGGCGGCGCTCACTTGAATCGCTCCGTCGGTGCGTCGTTTCCACTATGCGTTTGCTCTACCGTCTTCTCTGTGCCGCGCTCACTGCGGGATTGGCTGGAACCACGCCGGCGGCGGAACCGACGAGCGCCGAAACTCCGGGGGTGGACCCACCCGCTCCGGTTTCGCCGAGTGAGGTAGCGCCGCCGGTTACTCCCGAAGGGGGAGATTTGAGGCGCCCGTTCCTCCGCGCCACGTACACCGACGTGGCCCCGGTCATCGATGGCCGCCTCACGGACGAGGTCTGGGCTCGCGGAACGCCCATCCCCGACCTGCGCGTCGACGAACCGGTCCAGGGGGATCCTCTGCCGCAGAGAACGGAGATCCGTATTCTCTACGACGAGCAGGCGCTGTACATCGCCGCGTGGTGCTACGACACCGAGCCGGACCGGATCACCGCGTCCGTGATGCGGCGGGACGCGAGCGTCCGCAACCAGGACTACATCATGGTCCTGTTCGACCCGTTCGCCGAGCGGCGGTCGGGCTACGTGTTCGCAGTGAATCCGGTGTCCACCAAATGGGACGCGCTCCTCGAGGAAGCCGGCCGCGTCAATCAGCAGTGGGACGGCATTTGGTACGCCCAGGCGCGCCAGAACCACGAGGGGTGGGTCTTGGAGATGGCCATCCCTTTCAAGTCGCTCAACTTCCCGGAGGGCCGGGAGACCTGGGGGTTCAACATCGCCCGAGGGATCTCCCGCTACAACCAGTTCGGCCGCTGGGCCTTCCCGCTCCAGCACGCGTTCCTCTTCGACCCGGGGTACTTCGGGGACCTCGGCGGCCTCGAGGGCCTCGAGCAGGGGCTCGGCATCGACGCGGTGCCGTCACTCGCGGTGCGCCAGCGCCGCGACAACACCGAGAGCCGGGTGAACGAAGAAGGCGACCTGTCCCTCGACGCGTTCTACAAGATCACGCCGTCGCTGACCTCGGTCCTCACGGTGAACACCGACTTCTCCGAGGCCGAGCCCGATGAGCGCCTGGCAAACCTGACGCGCTTCTCGCTCTTCTTTCCGGAGCAGCGCGATTTTTTCCTGCAGGACGCCGGGATCTTCAACTTCGCCAACTTCGGCTTCCGGACGCCGGACTCCGAGCCCAAGATCAACGGTCAGCCCTTCTTCTCCCGGCGCATCGGCCTCGACGAGGACGGCCCCCTGTCCATCCGCGTCGGCGGCAAGACCACCGGGCGGATCGGGCCGCTCAACATAGGTCTGCTCTCGACCCGAGTGGAGAGTCACGACGACGTGGACGGGAAGTGGCTGTCCGTCGCACGCGGCTACCTCAACGTACTCGAGGAGTCGCGCCTCGGCTTCATCACGACGTACGGGTCGCCGGATTCGAACGAGCACAACAAGCTCTTCGGCGCGGACTTCAACTACCGGAGCAGCACGTTCCTGGAAAATAGGATCCTGGAGGGCAGTCTCTGGGCGCAGAAGACATCGTCGCCCGACGCGAACGACCGCGACGCCGCGCTCGGCGCGTCCCTCTCGTATCCGAACGATCGGTGGAACTGGGAGGTGAGCGCGGTCGAGATTCAGGAGAACTTCACCCCTGAGCTCGGCTTCGCCAACCGCCGCGGCATCCGAGACTACCGCGCCCTGGGGAGGCGGCGCTTCCGTCCCGGCGGCGCGATCCGCCTCGTTAACGTGGGGGGCGATGCCAAGCTCGTCACCGGGACCGACAACGACTTCGAGTCGCTCATCGTCAACCTTGACCTCGTCTCCCTCGAGACAGAGATCGGCGACGAGCTCCGCGTGCGCGCGATCTACCGGCGAGAGGACCTGCTCGAGGACTTCGAAATCCGCGAGGGGATCATCATCCCCAAAGAGCACTACCGCTTCGACCGTTACAACCTGAGGATCGACACGTCGCGCCACCGGCGCGCCGAGATCACCGTCGAGCTCGAGTACGGCGATTTCTTTACCGGCACCCGCTTTGACATCCTGTCGAGCTTCGAGTACCGGCCGAGCCGGCACTTCGAGCTGCTCGCCGAGTACGAGCAGTTCCAGGTACGCTTGCCGGAAGGGAACTTCACGACCCGCATCGCGCGCCTCGGGCTCGACGTTGCCTTCACCGCCTCTGTGTCGTGGCGCAACCTGATCCAGTGGGACAACGAGACGGACGAGCTGACGATCAACAGCCGCTTTCGCTGGATCATCCAGCCGGGCCGCGAGTTCTTCGTAATCCTCGACCCGTTCTTCTTTCGCAAGGATCGACTCAGGTTCACGTCGACGACGACAGAGCTCGTGCTAAAGCTCCTCTGGACCTACCGGTTCTAGATCTCGAAGGTCAGCCCATCGTGGGACAGGGGAGGGAGACTCCGAACTGCCTCAGCATACTGGCGGAGTCCCAGTGCTCCTTCAGGCTCAGGAACCGGACAGCTAAGCTGCCGAAGCCTTGCGAGAGCCAAATCACGGCGGTGGTGACCCGACTTCTCTGGAACGGGTCGTCGGGATCGGTCAGCTCGCCTACGCCTGGGTCAATGACCTCTTCGCCAACTGTGACGGGGTTCACAGCGTTTTGAGATGGACGGATCTAGCTGCGAGGAGGCTGCCGCGGCAGCACTCCAGTACGCACACAGCTCCAATCGGCGTTATGAGAGCGGCGGCGTGATCCTTCCCGTACTCACGGGAGAATTTGCGTATACGGAGCCAGTGGGGAGCAACGGGGTTTCGCATGTTCGGTTCACGATCCCGCCGCAGGCTGTGGCGTATTTCCACACCCACTCCGGCCGCATGATGTTTGTCGCCAAGTTCCATCTGGTCGAAGGCCACAGCCTCACGGACAAGAAGATGGTGGAAACGCGGGCCCCCCTTCACCGCCCGAGCTTTACCGGCCACCGACGGGGAAAGCTCTGGAAGTACAGTCGCTGCTCTGAATAGCGCTTCTGCGATAGAGAAGTGCGGACGACGACCCACTGGGACCGGTGAAATCGGCCCGCCCGAGCTTTTTGTCGACGCCCTCTAGAGAGACGATTAAACTCCCTTTCCTCTTCCGCCTGAGAGACGTCCTGTCGTTCGGCGCAGAAGGGTAAGCGTTGCGAGCGCGACGAGAGTCAACACAACCATCGAAGGCTCCGGAACCTCTGTGATTCGGAAGTTGGATGGCGCGTAGATGGGACTGGCGAGTCCCACTGCGACGAATTGGTTGGTGACGACCCCGAGGAACGTGAACGTTCCTGTCGCCGGGTCGTAGAGCTCGTCGCCACGGAAGTCCCCTGGAGAGCACTCGCCCATCGGTGGCGCACTCGCGAACTCGACGCAGGAGGTCTGAAGACCCTCGGGATCATAGAAGAAATAGTCGGTTCCGACGGGTGCCAGGAAACCGGAGGCACGCGTAGTGTCGGTGGGCCGGAATGTCAGCGCAGCGGTGACCGTCCCAAAGCCCATGGTTTCGATGATGAGGTTCGCTTCCCAGCTCTGCTCCGGCCCAGGCCCCAGCGTCGTAGTGTCGATCGTGAGGATGTAGTCGGTCACAGTGTCGCCGACGATGCCCGGGTCCGTTTCGCCATCAGTCGACTCGCCGAAGAGGCTAAAGAGCACGTCCTTCCAGATCGCCTTTGAGATCGTCATCGTGCCGACACTCGACGCGAACGTGAGTGGGACCTCGCCAAGGAGAGTGAACTCAGCCTCGGGATCGCTGGCGTAGACCCCTGGCGCGTCGCAAAGGAGATCGATTTCCGGGCAGCCGTTGGAGACGACCTCGATCCCGATGCTCCGGTCCCCCATGTCGGTTAGATCGACCGGCTCCTGGGCGTGAGCGGCGGACGTGACGACCAGGAATAGGAGCGACAAAAGAAGAAGTGACGCGGCATACATGGCGGGGACCCGGCGAATAGTGGAATCCAATAACTTACCATGGCTGGCGGCCGTTTATGTTATTCGAGGCTCAGCGGGCTCGCGGCAACGGGGTGGCACCAGGCGACACTCCTAACTCCTATTCAATGTCTTGATCCACGGCGTTCCGCGGCGAGATCGGATTCGGCGTCGTCCACAACATCGTCTTGATCATCGTCAACTCCCATTCGTCACCGAGCACTGACTGGGACCGGAAGAAGTCGCCCTCGGGCATCGTCGTCCAGTTGCTGCAGTCGTCGGGCGTTCCGATCGAGCGCTATTCGTTCGAGACCGTCGAGACTATGAAGGATCGCGCGGAGATCACGAAGTGGCGGCGCGAGCTGTTCGTCGCGCGCGCTCGCCTCGCAGGCGCGAGCGAGGAGCAGGCCGAGGCAAGCGTACCCAAGGTCACCTTGCGGGTGCTCGACGTCACCTTCGACTCGATTCCCGATCCCGACGAGCGTGCGATCTTCATGAACATGCCTACGAGCTTCGTGCTTCCGGACGAGGATATCGACCGCTTGCGCGAGATCGCAGGCCGATTGCTTCGCCAGTCGGCGGAGTACCAGGCGATCGTTCAGGCCCTCGGAGGGCTCCTAAAGGGCTGATCCAGCCGAATCGGCTCTCGCGGGTCGTGTGGCGACCCCTCCATTGGTTTGCCTTGCGCTGGACCCGCCTCGACGGACCAGCTTCCTGCGCAGGGTGCACCTGGCGCCCGGGCTATGTTCGCGTGACGACACCTTGCATGGCTACCTACGCTCAAATCGCACCAGACAGCACATAGCGTGCTCGCTCAGTGCTCGCTCGAGGCGAGCGTCGGACAACCCGGGGGGGGTTGATGAGCCGCCGAGTCGGGGTGAAGCTGACCAAGCGTCGGGTGGACGCTGCGCGCTACGAGGGAGGCGACGGCCGTCCGAGCATCCTCTGGGACACGGAGCTCGCGGGCTTCCGACTGCGCGTCTATCCCTCAGGCGCCAAGGCGTACGTTCTCCGCTACCGGACGCCTTGCAGGACAGAAGCTCCCGAGCCCTGGATCACTCCAAGGGAGGGGAAAGCCGGCTGTACTCCGGCCTCCGGGCATAGGATAAACAGGCTGGGTTCTGACCCGAGGTCCGAGTAAGGCATTCTGTCAAGCCCTACGGGGACCCGCGGCGGGCCTCTTCCTCTCGCTCCTCGGCCAGGTCGACGTCGGTGTAGGTCGCGGTGTGAAGGACGGCGTCGAAGGGCCCGCCGTGCTCGAACAGGTATGCCACCCGGTCGGCGTCGGTAAGGTCCGTGTCATCATGATCGGTTCGGATGGTCTCCACTCCGGCAGGAGGCTGGCTGGCCGCCAGACTCCCCAGCATTCCACTAGCTCCCGTGACCAGAACTCGGCGCCGTTTCACTGAGATACTTACTAGCTCCCTCGCAGATCGGACGGACGTCCGGCAGATCGCCCGCGTCCGGAAAGTGAGCATCGTATCAGGCGGGCGCAGTGGCCGCCGTTAGCGCCTTCCTTTGCCCACCAGACGCCCATAGCGTAGGGTATCTTCAACCGGAGAGGAGGCATCGTGAAGCTTTTCCTGATCTACGTTCGGGACGAAGACTACTACTCGCTCCTGCCCCAGGAGCTTGGCGGCGGCGAGGTCGACGGCCGCGTCAAGGTGATGGCGTTCCCGCCGATCGGAATCGAGACGCTGGCTCCGGTCGCGCGCGAGCACGGTCACGAGGTCCGTATGTTCGACACCTGCCACCCGCGGATGCGCGAGGCCGACATCGCGGAGGCGGTGGCCGCCGAGCGGCCCGACGTCATCGCGCTGTCCTTCCTGTCCACAACCTCCTATCCCGCCACCTGCAGCATGGCGCGCCGGCTCAAGGAGACCGCCCCGGACATCCCGATCATCCTCGGCGGCGTGTACGCGACGATGAACGCCCGGCAGATGCTGGCGGATTGTCAGTACGCCGACTGCGTGGGGCGCGGAGAGGGCGAGGACCTGCTGCCCGATTACCTGGATCACGTGCACGATCCGGGCGCCGTCGCGGGCCTGGTCTGGCGCCGCGGCGATGAGATCGTCGAGAATCCGGCCAGGCCGATCCTCCGCGACCTGGACCGTTTTCCCTACGCAGATCGCAAGAGCCTGCCGATCGACTACATCGAGTCGATGCCCCTCGACGTCCCGGCCGTGCTCTCGCTCGACCGCTTCTGCACGATGCAGACGTCGCGGGGGTGTCCCTTCCCCTGTGTCTACTGCGACATCCCCGCCCTGGCCGACGGCAAGTGGCGCCACCGCTCGCCCGCACACGTGCTGGGCGAGATGCAGCAGCTGAGCGACGAAGGCTACCGCTCCATCTACCTGACCGACGATCACTTCCTGCTGAAGCGGAAGCGCATCGAGGAGATCTGCCAGGGCATCATCGACCGCAAGCTGGAGTTCCGCTGGGGCTGCGAGGGCCGCGTAGACTCCGTGGCCATCGATCAGTTCCCGCTGATGGCGCAGGCCAACTGCGGCTTCCTGGCCTTCGGCGTGGAGTCTGGCTCCCAGAAGGTGCTCGACCGACTGAAGAAGATGCAGAGCCTTGAGCAGATCGAGAACGCCGTGGCTGAGGCGAAGCGCAGCGGGATCGCGACCGCGCACGGCTTCTTTCTGATCGGCACGCCCGACGAGACCGAAGCCGAGATCGTGCAGAGCTTCCGCTTCGCGGCCAAGCTCAAGCTAGACACGTTCGGCTTCAACCGGCTCTGCGTCTACCGGGGGACGCCGCTCTGGGGCGAGTACATCAGACGGGGGCTCATCGACGACGAGCGCGACTGGAGCAAGTGGTTCAAGTGCTCCGACATCGACCCGACGGTGCTGCCGAGCGAGGTCATCAACCGGGCGCGCCAAAAGGGCTACATGCTGCTGTTCGCGAAGCGGCTCACGCTGAGACCGCTCCAGACGTTCCGGCTGCTGCGCCAGTTCAGCCGGCACATGAAGTGGGCGGACATCCTGCGGCTGCTCTGGAGCCCCTTCACCAAGCGAGCCCTGACCCGGACGCCCGAGGTGACGGCCCAGATGATCGATCAGGGTTTGACAG
This sequence comes from Myxococcota bacterium, assembly GCA_965226855.1. Taxonomy (GTDB): domain Bacteria; phylum Myxococcota_A; class UBA9160; order SZUA-336; family SZUA-336; genus JAUXJB01. Next base: position 69,536 of record CBDDEE010000023.1, read on the forward strand.
CCCCCGTCCGCTAGCGGCCTTGACTGGCCGCGCGCTCAGTCGCGGAGGGCGTGCAGGTAGCTGTCGATCTCGATACATACAGACTCGCCCCACTCTGGTTGATAAGGAACGAATGAGACCGTGGGGAAAGAATCCAGGAACTTGTCCAGGCTATCGCCCGCGGCCAGGTAGTCGATCAGGTTCTTGACGGGCACGCGCGTCCCGGCGAAGCACGACTTTCCGGACATGATCTCCGGATCGTTCGTCACGACGTCGCTCACCTCATCCAGCATTGCTTGCGCGGCGCTCGCGGCGAACGGTTCCAGACCAAACGGCTGCGGCAACAGGGCCTGTCCGTGATGGCAACCGATCGAGCCTGCAGAATTCCTGGGCACGGCGTTGTCGTCGCCGCCCGTGCGCTCCGCTCCACCAGGCTCTAAGCGGGGCAATGCCGACTCCGTGCCGGTGCTCGCTCCTGTGTCGAGTCTCGACCCGATCACAGAGCTAACGCACCGGAAACACTGGCGCCCCCGGCACGACTCGAACGTGCGACATCCTGATTAGAAGTCAGGTGCTCTATCCAGCTGAGCTACGGGGGCACGACTTGGAACCTATAGCAGACGCAGGGAGTTAGCCGCCATCTGTGGTGTCCTTTGCGGCAGCCGCGGACCGCCCGCGTGACAAACGCGTGACAGAAACGGGCGGGATCGTGAGTTCGGCGACCTTCCTCATGTGGTCGGCGCTCAGGTGAGCGTAGCTCTCTGCCATTGCCGAGCTTTGATGCCCACGGTGCTTCGTCACGTCGTAGAGCGTCCCGCCCCCCATGACGATGCGGCTCGCCGCGGTGTGGCGCAGGTCATGAAAGTGAACTCGGTGAGGTCGGGGACCGTGAGGAGGCATGCTGCTAGCGGGCGTGACCTTGATAACCTGGCGATCCCGATTCGTCAGAACAACGGGGGCATCGAGGAATCTACGGAGTATGCGGTCGCATCTGGATCTATTGGCATCAACACGCTCGTTGCGAGTAATCCCTCCTTAGCTCGAATAATCACAGCGGACGACCCCCGCACCCTGTCCCGCCGGCATTTTCCGTCCGCGCCCCCGTAGCTCAGCTGGATAGAGCGCCGCGTAACAAACTGGGCGTTATCCCTGCACTCAATACACTGTCTGCACTCAGTGCACGGACCGTCCTAGGAGAGGCACTCAGTCACCGAAGAGCACCTCTCCCAGCTTCGCCGTCGTGACCTTGGCTTCATCGCGCGCAGGGTTCCTGAACAACGCCTAGTCCTGTCCCGGCTACGCATCTTTCTCCTCGCCCCTGTTGGATGTGCAGACCGATCCCGAAGAGATCTGGTTCTTTCGCATGGACCAGCGACCGCCGACGTAGGCCACCTACTCGACTTGGTGCTTTCCCGGAGATGGTGGAGCTGCAGCGGCCAACACGGAGCAACAGCTCGCTTGATACTCAGCGCCAGCCGTCCACCCATCCGGCACGCCCTGATGCAGCCGCTGCCCCGAGGTCAAGCGTCCGCAGCCCCTTTTGCCCGCAACACCCGGTCCAAGCAGGCGTGCACACAGACAGATCAGGCACGGCGAAATTTGCGGCTCAAGACCCGGTCAGATCGCACCGATAAGTGGGAAATATTCCCACAAACGGGATGGCTCAAGCAGGGACGCGAGGTTCAGTATGCAAGAGAGTGTTGACGCGAAAATCGTAGCCGAAGAGGCGGGCCAGTGCGGAAGCACGGCAAAGTTGGATAGTGCGGAGCAGGCGGTCGAACGCGAGACGCACACGGGTAGATTCCTGTGGCAACAAGGATTCACCCTGATCGAGCTGATGATCGTCGTCGCGATCATCGGAGTCCTCGCCGGCATCGCAATCCCGAACTTCCTGAAGTTCCAAATGCGCTCAAAGGTCGGCGAAGGGAAGGTTAACCTCTCTGCGATACGCACCGCAGAGGAGGCCTACTTCTCCGAGATCGGGACCTACCTGACCTGGCCGCTGAACCCCGCCGCCGCCCCGAGCTCCCAGAAGCGGGCGTGGACACCGTGTCCCAACGTTCCCCCCCAGGCAGGGGACCCCGGGCACTGCTTCATCGGCTGGGAGCCCGAGGGCGACGTGTACTACAGCTACATCGTCGCCACGGACTCGGCGCGTCCGAGCAGCCAGTTCTTCGCCGTTGGCGAGTCGGACATCGATGGAGACGGGACCCTGAACCTCTGGGGCTACCAGAAGCCAAGCACGAGTGGTCAGTTCACGATCGCCGCGACCCAGGGCTGTAACACGGTGTTGAACGTCGAGCAATCGACCACCAGCGGGGCGAACGTGCCGATGACGAAGCAGGTCGGCCCCTGTAACAGCCCGTTGTTCGGCATCTCGGTCTTCTGAGGTCCGCCGGCGTAGGCCGGGGTGGCCTTGGGCCAAGGCGGCCTCGAATGTCCAGTCGGTCTTCTGTAGTTAGCTTCACGATCGCATCCTTCGGTTTCTTCCCGGGGACGACGGTCTCGGCACGATCGCGCTTGATCTTGCAGTGAGTTCGCGCGCATGATGGTCTGGTACACCGAGGCTGACCACATGCCCGAGATCTCCTGGCTTGCCACGGCCGTCGCCACAGTGCTTGCGTTCGCGCTCGGCGCCCTCTGGTACGGGCCGCTGCTCGGCAAGCACTGGATGGCCGAGCACGGCTTTACGGAGGAAGACCTCAGACGGGACTTCAACCCCGTGAAGATGTATGCGACGACCGCCCTACTGGCGGCCGTCTCGGCGCTCGTATTCGGGGTCTTCCTCGCGCTGCTCGGCGAGCGTCCGGCCCTCTTCGCCGTGGGCTTCGGCTTTAGCGTGGGGCTATTCTGGGTCGCCTTCTCGATCGGCACAAACTACGTGTTCGAGCGCAGCTCATTCCGGCTCTTCCTCATCAACGGCGGCTACCACGTGGTCCGCTTCACGTTGATGGGGCTCGCGTTTGGGTTGTTGGGGTGACGGGGCCTCCACCCTGACACAAGGTCACGCGCCCACTTCGGGCGCGGCCTGCTCTCCGCGGATCAGGTGCCCGGGCCGTGCGCCCGTGTCCTCGCCGTCGCGGGAGACGACCTCACCCCCCACGAGCGTCGCGCGATATCCGCGCGCGCGCTGAATGAAGCGGCTGCCCCCAGCCGGCAGGTCGTGGACCAGCTCGGGGAGCTCGAGGGAGAGTTCGTCGAAGTCGATCAGGTTCAGGTCCGCGCGGAAGCCCGGTCGGATCACGCCCCTGTCGTGCAGCCCAAACAGTCGCGCGGTGTCCGCGGTTTGCTTTCTGACTACCCACTCGAGTGGCAGCGTGCCCCGGTTCCGATCGCGAGCCCAATGGGAGAGCATGAACGTCGGCACGCTCGCATCGCAGATCGCGCCGCAGTGCGCGCCCCCATCGGACAGACCTATCACGCTCACGGGGTGCTCCAGCATCTCGCGTACCGCGTCCAGGTTGCCGTCCGCGTAGTTGAAGAAGCCGACGAGGATGAGCTGGCGGCCGCCCTTCTGGAGCATCAGGTCGTACATCAATCCGAGCTCACTCACGCCCTCGCGCCGGGCGCGCGCCCGCAGGCTCTGCTCAGGCGGCGGCTCGTAGTCGGGCGGGTCGGAGAGCTCGAACATCGTGTCGAAGTCCATCATCGCCGCGAAGCCGCCGGTGGCCGCGCCCGCCTCCTCGAGGAGACGCTCGCGCAGAGCCGGATCGCGTAGCCGCACCACTTTCTCCTCGAGCGGCAGGTCGCGCAGCGGTGCAAAGGAGGGGCAGCCGAGGAACAGGTGCCGGGCCTCCAGTCCGAGGAGCCCGCCAACCGAGCGGCCGTGCGCCTGCGGGAAGAGCTGGGCGCCCTCGCGTGCGGCCTCGGCTGAGAGCTTCAGGATGCGCTTCCAGTGCTTGGGGTCGGTGGCGTGTTGCACGAGCGCGAAGGTCACGGGTCGCCCTACCTCGGCCGAGAGCCGGCGCATCCAGTCGACCTCCTTCTCGGGAAGCGCGAGGTCGTCGCCGGTCACGCCAGCGGGCGCAAGCTCGAATACGCCCGAGGGCATCGCCCGTCCAATGCCAAAGAGCTCGTCTTCGGCGGCGAACGTCCCGGGCACGTTGCGGCCGTCGATCGCGCGGTGAGCGATGGTGCGCGAGGTCGAGAAACCGAGCGCGCCGGCCGCTAGCCCCTCCCGGACAATCTCGGCCATGCGGGCGATGTCTTCGGCCGTCGCGGGCTCGTTCTCGGCGCCCCGCTCGCCCATCACGTACGCGCGCACAGCCCCGTGAGGGACCTGCGTGCCGACGTCGAGCGCCAGCGGCAGCGCGTCGAGGACGTCGAGGTACTCCGGGAAGGTCTCCCAGCCCCAGCGGATGCCCTCGTGAAGGGCGGTTCCAGGAATGTCCTCCACCCCCTCCATCAGACCGATGAGCCAACGGTGCCGATCGGGCGCGACGGGCGCGAAGCCCACACCGCAGTTTCCGATGACGGCGGTCGTCACGCCGTGCCAGCATGTCGGGGTGAGGCGCGGATCCCAGGTCACCTGACCGTCGTAGTGGGTGTGGATATCGACGAAGCCTGGCGTCACAAGAAGTCCCGTAGCGTCGATCGTCTCGCGCGCCTCGCCTGCTACCTCGCCAACAGCGCTGATCCTCCCCCCGTCGATCGCCACGTCGCCCTGGAAGCCCGGCTCCCCCGTACCGTCGACTACCAGACCGCCGCGAATAGAAAGGTCGTGCATCGTCCCCTCCCGGGTCTCTGAGTTTCGTTCAGTTTAACGGCAAAGCAGGTGCCTCTGCTAGCAGGATCACCCGCCCAGGGTGCGGATCCAAAAGGGTCCGGGGCGAGTTGCACCGGCAGGGTCTAACGCGCGAGCAGCTCTATCCGCTGAGCTCATGCTCTGATCCGAGCTTGGAGTATCCTCCGCTGCGTGGATGTACGCGCAGTGCTCGAGCAGCTCACGAGAGCCCTGCGGGAGGCGCAGGTGGAGGACCTGATCGGCCTCAAAGTCCAGGCTTCGTTCAACAACCCGGCGCGCCTGCGGATCGACATAGCCGACATCGCTCGCCTGTTGAAGGCCGCCCACGACGTCGACCTCGAGAGACCGCGAGTACTTCCGCATCTTCGATCGGGAGAAGGAGCTCGAGGCCTTGCTCGGGGAGCTCGAGTCGCAATGAACGCAGAGACCTCGAGGAGATGCGCCGAGATGCATTGTCGCCAGAGCCTGACGGCTCCTCATGCGCGTCTTCTTCAGCGCGAGTCCACTTCGGGACAGGGCGATTCGGGGAAGCAGGCGTCCGAGAACCACGCGTCGAAGTCATCGTATGAGCGGATCTCCGTTGCTTCGAGCAGAGATCCGGCCTGGTCGATCATTCCCGGCGTGACGACGAGGGCCGTGCGGTCGTCGAGGATGACGGTGGGCGTGCCCGAGAGCGGTGCTTGCTCCGCGATCTGTCGGGCGATCGAGCCGTAACGCGACGCGAAGTCCTGAGCGGCTACGCGTGAAGACCAGCGCGTCAGCCAGACGAACTCCCAGGTTGCACCACAGGTAATTTGAAGAAATCGATCGCCGCGCCACGTGCGTGCCACGCTCTCACGATCTGCAACGGCCTGGTACTGCTCGAACAGGATGTCGATCGTGACGGCTCCGGCGACGTTGTCAGCTCCGAGCTCGCAGCCGCGACTGGCGAGACGTTCGGAAAGCTGCCGCTGCGGAAACGACACGAACTCGACGGGTACGTGGTGATCGGGAAGAGCGACCGCCGCGCTGGATAGCGGGGCATTCTCGAGCACTCGATCAAGCGCGGAGTTTCCGCCATTGCTGTAGTGCCGCGCCGCAAAGACGGTCCCTTCCGCGTAAGGGAAGACCAGTCCCACCTGAAGCAGGAGCGGGACCTGTGCCATGGCTCCGCGTGGATCCTTCAAGCTTTCGCGAAAGAGCGCGCGCACGCGTTCGGCGCTCGGGATGTCGCGCCGCATCCCCCCGCTCCCCACTCCGAGCATGGTCAGAGACGCGTCCCCCTCCATGGCGGCGCCGAGCGCGCTCACCAAGTCATCGTTTCGCCTCAGCTGCAGAGCGACCGCGAGCGTGCGCCCAAAGTGCTGATGGTGCAGGGCGTGGACGAACTCGTGCACGACGATGGGAGCGACGTACTCTGCTGCGGGATCCGCCACGACGTACATGGTGCGCTTCCGGGGACTGTACAGCCCCAGCAGCTGCTCCTCGTACAGGCCGAGCAGGGTCTCGAGGAGATCTATCCCCGGCGGGAGCGTTCCGAGCGCGACGTAGGCATCGCGATAGCGCTCCTGGTCCCCGTCGTACGCGGACTCGAGCTCCTCACGGATGATGCCGGCGGTCTCTCCAGGACGCACCCAGCGAAAGCGGACAGGCTCCACGAACTTCAACCCGCGCAGTCGCGCAGCCTCGGCTTTCCAGCTCGCGATGACGGGATCGTCGCGTTGCTCGGGGACGCCCGCACACGCAACGGCCAGCGTGCTGGCACTCAGCGCGACCACCAGCGCCAGGCGTGCGGGCGTCAGATTCCCCACCCGCTGCGATGCACGATCGGAAAGCGCCGACCCGTCCCATATGCTTTCGTGCTCACGCGGAGCACAATCGGGGCCTGGCGCCGCTTGTACTCGTTCTGATCGATTTGCCGCAAGACCCAAGCGACGGTCTCCTGTGTCGCGCCCTTCGGCGGCCTGATCGCATCGCCCGGCAGGCCCTGCTCAATGGCCTGGGCCAAGATCTCATCCAGCACGTCATAGGGAGGGAGCGAGTCCGTGTCGCGCTGATCGGGTGCAAGCTCGGCCGAGGGAGGTTTGCTGAGCGTACCCTGCGGCACGCGCGGCGCGCCGAGATTCGAGTGGCGCGCCAGCCCGTATACGTCGCGCTTGAGCACGTCTCCGATCACCGCCAGCCCACCCACGAGATCACCGTAAAGTGTCGTGTAGCCGACCGAGAGCTCGCTCTTGTTTCCCGTTGCCAGCACGATCCGACCCTCGTGGTTGCTCTCCGCCATCAGGAGCGCGCCGCGAATGCGCGCCTGGATGTTCTCCTGCGTGAGCCCGTAGCTCTCTCTCGGACCGAACAACCCGCTAAACTGCTCGAGATACGCCTTGTAGATCGAATCGATCCGCACGAGCCGTACGTCGATGCCCAGGTTTCGTCCGAGAATCTCGGCGTCGCGAATGCTGTGCTCGGAGGAGAAGGGACCCGGCATCAGGATCCCGAGCACGTTCTCTGCGCCAAGGGCGCGCTCGGCGATGTGGGCCGTGACCGCAGAATCGATGCCGCCCGACAGCCCGATCACCGCCGTACTCAACCCGAGCTTGTGCAAGTAGTCGCTCACGCCCAGTACCAGAGCGCGCTCGAGCAGCTCGAGATCTGGCTCGAGCTGGGTGACCTCCGGGCGACCGCTCTCGAAGGGGTCGACGACCGCAAAGTCCTCGCCAAAGCGCGCCAACCGCTCGACGACGGTCCCGGCTGCGTCGACCACGAAGCTCGTACCGTCGAAGATCAGCTCGTCGTTCCCGCCGACCAGATTCACGAACACGATCGGGACGTGATGCCGACGCGCCGCATCGCGGAGCATGGACTCGCGCAGCTGGATCTTGCCCTGCTCCCACGGCGAGGCCGAGATCGTGAGTATGAGCTCGGCGCCCTGCGTAACGAGCTCGTCGACGGGGTCGATGGGATACGGTCGACTCTCGCCCCAGAACTCGCCGCTCCAGACGTCCTCGCAGATGGTGAGTCCGATCTTCCGGCCGCGGAAGTTCCAGAGCCGGCGCACGTCCGCGGGCTCGAAGTACCGGGACTCGTCGAACACGTCGTAGGTGGGAAGCAGCGTCTTGGCCTGGACGTGGGCGATCCGGGCGTGCTCGAGCACCACGGCGGCGTTCGTGATCCGCTTCGGGCGCCCGCCTGGCGCGGGCATGATTGCGCCGGCGACGAGCGCCATGCTCTCGGTATCGGGCAGGAGCGCGTCGAGCGCCGCCGTCTGGTCGCGCAGGAAGGTCGGCCGCTCGAGCAGGTCCATGGGCGGATAGCCGCAGATGCCGAGCTCCGGGACCACGACCAGGTCCGCCGACGCTTCGCGCGCCCGGGCGATCGAGCGGCGGATCCGGCTCAAGTTGCCGTCGAAGTCCCCGATCGTGAGATTGACCTGTGCGACTGCGATCCGCATCGCTCCCCCGCCCACCGCGTCGTTCTCACCATAGCGCCTCCACCTGGGGGGCACATGGGTCCAATGCGGCGTCGCCGTCGGGGCTAGATGCTCCCGCCGATGTACTTTCGGAGCGACTCGATCTCCGCCTCGCGCTCCTCGAGCTCGACGAAGAGCAGATCGCGCATCGAGATCATGTCGATGATCGCCTCGTCCACAACGATCGGCAGGTGCCGGCAGCCGGCGCGCTGCATCTTCGCTACCGCGATCAGGCGGCTCTCTCCGGGCGACGCGACCACCGGATCGGGCGTCATGACCTCGCGGAGCGGGGTCTTGTCGAGCGGACGGCCCACAGCGCAGACCCGGCGCAGCAAATCTCGCTCGCTTAAGATACCGACCAGACGGTCCTGCTCGACGATGAGGATGGCGCCGACCTCGAATGAGGCCATCAGGGCCACCGCATCTGCAACGACCTGATCCGGCCCGAGCGTGTGCACCACGGGTGAGCGGCGCTGGAGGATCTGGGCAAGTAGTCCCATGCCTCGCTACCTCCGGGTTCTAGCTAGGAGAGAAGCTTGCTCCGCTATCCGCCCGCTTTCAACCAGAAATCGCGGCCGGTCGGAGCTGCGCGTGCTTGGCTCGGGAGTTGCCGCTAGGATCGAACCCAGCCCTCGCCTCCCCCAGCCTCGGAAGAAACAGAATGCGCGCTTTCGATGCTTCGCCGATCTCGGGCAGCGAGATGGCGGGGGGACTGAGCAGACTGGGCCACCAGAGCTTCCGCGCGGGTCAGCGGGAAGCGGTCGAGACGCTGCTCGAGCACGGCAGGCTCCTGCTCGTGGCTCCGACGGGGGGCGGCAAGAGCCTGGTCTACCAGCTACCCGGCATCCTGCTACCGGGGACCACCCTGGTCATCTCCCCGCTGATCTCGCTCATGCACGATCAGGTCCAGGCGCTCGCGGCGCGAGGCATCGCTGCAACTTTCCTGGCCTCGACGCTAGAGGCCTCCGAGATGCGCCAGCGCTTGGCCAGGCTGGCACGCGGCGAGTACAAGCTGGTCTACGTCGCACCCGAGCGGCTCACCTTTCCGGGCTTCCGAGCGCTGGTCACGGATCTCGGCACGCCGCTCATCGCGGTGGACGAGGCGCACTGCATCAGCGAGTGGGGACACGACTTCCGCCCGGAATACCTCCAGATCGGAGAGCTGTTGCGGGAGCACCCCGACGCGCGCGTGCTCGCGTGCACCGCAACGGCGACCCCCGTCGTCCGCGACGAGATCCTCGCGCGCCTGGAGCTCGGCAGCGCGACGCCACAGATCGTGCAGGGCTTCGCGCGACCAAACCTCGGCTTGCGGGTGGCCGAGGTCGTGAGCAAGCGCGACCGCGAGCGCCGCGTCGATGCGATGCTTGGAGAGGCGCTCGGGCACCCGGGCTCGCAGCGGGGAACGGCGATCATCTACGCGCCGACCCGCAGGTCATCGGAGCAGGAGAGCGCTCGACTTCACGCCGCGGGCTGGCGCGCCGCCGTGTACCATGCGGGGCTCGGAGGGCGGGTTCGGACCAGCGTCCACCATGCCTTCTCCAGCGGGCAGCTCGAGCTCGTGGTCGCCACGAATGCCTTCGGGATGGGGATCGACAGGCCCGACGTCCGGTGCGTGATCCACCTCGCGCCCCCGAGCTCGCTCGAGGCCTACTACCAGGAGGTCGGTCGGGCAGGGCGCGACGGGACAGACGCACTGGGTCTGCTGTTGATCTCTCCCGGCGACCTGGGGCTGCGGCGCAGCCTGATCGAGCGGGGGAGCGCCGACGGCCCGGTCGACCCGGAGCTGGTCGAGCACAAGTGGCACCTGTTCCTGGAGCTCATGCGCTGGGCCGAGGGCGGGAGCTGTCGCCACGACGCCGTGCTGCGCTACTTCGGCGACGAGGCCGAGACGCTGGACGGGTGCGGTCGTTGCGACGCCTGTCAGGCCCTGAACGAAGAGCCTCCCGACTCGGACGAGGTCTCCAGCATGGTTCGCAAGGCGCTGAGTGCGGTGGCTCGGGTGAACGGCCGCTTCGGACTCCAGCTGGCCGCAAAGCTCCTGCGCGGAGACGCGGACGAGCGCCTGAGCCGAACTCGTCTCGATCAGACGCCGACCTTCGGCTGCCTTAGCGACCACTCCTTCGACTGGCTGCTGCGTCTGTTGCGCCGCTGCATCACGGCCGGCTGGGTCGACCTGAGCGGTGGCACGCGACCCGTCGTCGGGCTGACCGAGTCGGGACGCCCGGTGATGCGAGGCGAGCACCCGGCCCGCCTACTCCTTCCCTCCAGGTCCGTACCTAGCCCACCAACCGCATCTCCTACACCCCGGAAGAGACGCCAGGCAAAGCCGGAGGCGGAGGGGCTCGACCAGGCGGGGGCGTTGCTGTTCGAGGCGCTGCGGCGCTATCGACTCGAGCTCTCGCGCGTGCAGGGCGTCCCGCCCTACGTCATCGCCAGCGACCGCGCACTACGCGAGCTCGCGCAGCTGCGGCCGACGACCCTGGCGGAGCTTCAGCTCGCCCACGGTATCGGTCCAGCAAAGGCAAAGAAGTATGGCCACGACCTGCTCAGGGTCGTAGCTGCGCAGGGGGGCTAACCGGCCCTCGCTTGCGCACGCCCAGGATGGCGGCCCGCAGCTGCTCGATCTCGTTCGGCTCGAGCAGCGGGGACAGGGGAGCTAGCCGGCTCGCGTCGAGGGCCCTCGGATCCACTGGCGCAGCGCGCGAAAGTGAGTCCACGATGCGCTCGCCGAGCTGCAGCAGTGTAGGCCGCAGCTCGCCCTCCAGGTCCAGCGGCTCGACTGCTGGCGCGCGAGCCTGGATTGTCCTGGCGAGCTCGATCTGGAGCTCGAAGAGCCGCAGTGCGGCGCCGGCCTCTAGCCCGACCGCCCTCACCTGCTCCGCGACGCGGGTCAGCACGAGCTCTTCGCGAGCCTGGTCGCCGATCGGACGGTCGTTGCGTAGCTTCCAGGCGGCTACCGCGGGCATGAGGGCAAGGCGTCGCGCAATCAGGTCGATCAGGTGGTCGGACTCCGCGCGAGCGCGGCCGTCACCAAAATGACGGGCGCGCAGCAGCGCGAGCTCCGGCTCATGCTCGCGAAGGAAGCGATCGATCGCGGGTCCGAGCGTCGCTGCAGCAGCCGGCGTGATCCAATAGACCTTGCGGTCCCGGGGCGGCTCACAGCGCGCCGCCAAGTTGGGGCGGCGGAAGTGTGCCAGCTCGAAGCTGTCCGTGACGATGGCATCGACGTCGCGGCTCTCGAGTCGCGCGGGCAGCGAGAGGTTGTCGTCAACCGCGTCGATTTCCGCTTCCGGGAAACGGCGACGCGCCCAGCGCTCCAGGATTCCACCCCGGTTCACGGCCAGGCGGCGCGGGTCCGGGTCGCCGAGCACGCACGGTCCGCCGCTTGCGACCGCCAGGCTCATGCGCCCAAGGACGGCCCGCTCGGGTCGCCACGTGACGCCGCTCATGGCGACATCGAACCGATTCTCGCGTACGTCGCGAGCCAGCTCCGGCCAGCGGAAGCGCCGCCACTCGATGGGCATCCCCAGCTCCGCGGACAGAAGCTCCGCCACGTCGACGTCAAAGCCTGTACCGTCGAGCGAGAAGGGTGCGTAGTCGCCGCTCGTCCCGATCCGGAGCACTTCCGGCTCCGACGGACAGCTGACCAGAGACGTGGCCACGAGCAGCAGACACGCGGCCGGAAGAGCGAGGATCGGACGCACCGAGTCCGGCGCTAGGGTCCGGTCCGGGTGCGCTCGTGCAGGTCGAACCAGAACAGCGCAGCGATGACCAACGCGTGGGTGATCTGTCCTTCCGCGAGCAATCGAGGAAGCTCCGAACGCGGAACGAGCTCTACCGCGGTCTCTTCAGTGCCGTCGTTCTTGATGCTGCCCACGAGCCGCGCGTCCCGAGCGACGAACGAGTGGACTCGATTTCCGAACAGGGCTGGGTTGGGATTCACGAAGCCGATGGGTTCGGCCGTATCCGCCGCGTAGCCCGTTTCTTCGCGCAGCTCGCGCAACGCCGCGCCTAACGGGTCCTCACCCGGATCGATGATGCCGCCAGGGACCTCGAGCGTGACTTCGCGGGAGCCGTGGCGGAACTGCCGGATCATCACGATCTCGTCACGGGCGGTGAGCGGGATGATGTTCACCCAGTCTTCGGCGTCGATCCGATAGAAGCTGTGCTCCCGGCCGGTGCGGGGAGACCGAGCCAGCGAGCGCGCCACGCGGAACACGCGGCAGTCTTGCAGGTCCTCGGTCTCGAGCAGCTCCCAGGATCGCGGCAGGCTCATCCTGTCCAACTATACACTCCGGATCCCTGCTCAGGCGCTGGGCAGCTCTTGCCCAGCACCTGAGCAGACGCCCCCGCCCGCCGGCTTTGGAGGCGCCGTCCGCCCGCCGGTACACGTCTTGCTCTCGGCACCTGGCGACCACTCATCTGTGGTATAGGAGGGAACCGTGCGGACAAAGCTCCATCTCGTACTGGGCGGCTTCATGTCGCTCGCCATCGTTCTCTCGGCCGGCTTCGCGCTCGGCCAGGAGATGGAACTCGTCGAGGTGAGCGGCTTGAACAGCGGCGACGTCGCCTGGATCCTGACCAGCTCCGCGATCGTCCTCATGATGACGATTCCCGGCCTCGCCCTATTTTACGGTGGGCTTGTCCGCGGCAAGAACGTGCTCTCCATCTTCATGCAGTGCTTCGTGACGGCCGCAGTCGTGAGCGTGACCTGGGTGCTGTGGGGCTATTCGATCGCTTTCGGTCCCGACATCGGCGGGCTCTTCGGCGACCTGAGCAAATGGGCCCTGAGCGGCGTAAGCCACCTGGCCGGACCCGACGAGAACATCCCAGAGCAGACGTTCATGGTCTTCCAGCTGATGTTCGCCATCATCACACCGGCGCTGATCGTAGGAGCGGTCGCGGAGCGCATGAAGTTCTCCGCCTTCCTGCTCTTTGTGGTGCTCTGGTCCACGCTCATCTACTCGCCCCTGGCCCACTGGGTCTGGGGTGACGGCGGCTGGCTCGCCTCGCTCGGCGCCCTCGACTTTGCGGGCGGCACGGTCGTGCACATCTCCTCCGGCACGTCGGCGCTCGTCGCGGCCTTCATGCTGGGGCGGCGGCGCGGCTACGGCCGAGAGCCCATGCCCCCCCACAACGTCCCCTTCGTGGTCATCGGAGCGGCGCTCCTCTGGGTGGGGTGGTTCGGGTTCAACGCCGGAAGCGCTCTCGCGGCCGATGGAATTGCAACCATCGCCTTCGTGAACACGAACACGGCCACGGGCGCAGCGGTGCTCGGCTGGATGTTCAGCGAGTGGATCGGAAAGGGGTCTCCCACGGCGGTGGGAGCGGCATCAGGCGCCGTCGCCGGACTGGTCGCGATCACTCCCGCGGCCGGCTTCGTCACGCCAGGCGCCGCGATCATCATCGGCGCGGTCGCGGGTTTCCTCTGCTACAACGCGTGCAACCTGAAGAGGCGGCTCGGCTACGACGACGCACTCGACGTGGTCGGCGTCCACGGGGTGGGCGGCACCTGGGGCGCGCTCGCGACGGGTATCTTCGCCGTCGAGGCAATCGGAGGAACGTCGGGCCTGCTCGAGGGCAACGGGGGGCAGGTGATCACCCAGCTGATCGCGATCGTTGCAACCTACGCGCTGTGCGGGGTTGGCACCTTCGTGATCCTTGGCGCCGTTCGGTACACCGTGGGGTTGCGAATCCACGAGGAAGACGAAGAGGTGGGGCTCGATCTCTCGATCCACTCCGAGGCCGCCTACTCGAGCATCGCCGGCGGCTCCTCCTTCGGAGAGCTGAGCAACTCGACCAGGAGCGGCGGAGCCGACGCGCGGTTGTCCTGAGCGAGGCTCCCGGTCGCGTCACCCTGCGGGAGCTTCTTTGCGCCGCGGAAATCTCGCCCGGGCGCTTAGGATAGAGGCGAGGAGGGTCCCATGGGGTTCCTGGGCATCGAGGAGATCTTTCTGCAGGTGAAGGACCTGGAGAAGGCAATCGACTTCTACCACCACAAGCTCGGTATCCCGCTCGAGCGCCACGACGAGGAGCGCGCCTATCTCCAGTGCGAGAGGGGTCACGTTGTGTTGCAGGTCGAGAACCACACCGGGCGGCACCGGGGAGGCGGCCCCATGCACTTCGCCTTCACCGTGACGGAGGACACCTTCGACGAGGTCGTTGCGCGTTTTGTGCCCTCCGAGTTCCAGACGCGAGGCCCCATCGAGCGTCAGACGCCGGGGAAAGGCCGCGCCCTCTTCATCTTCGATGCCGACGGCAACGAGGCCGAGGTCAACACCCGCTACCTCTACGGCGGCCCGCTACGCTGACGGAAAACGCGCCGCTCTCGCTCGCGCCGCTCTGCCGTGACAGCTCTACTAACGCAGCGGTCAATAAAGGGGATCGAGTCCTTCCGTGGCTGCCGCTCGCTGAACCGAAGGGCGCTCGGAAACCAAGTCAGCGCACCGGCGGACATTGGGCAACTCCTTCGGTTGATTTTTCTGCGCCCCGCCCCAACTGACCACCATCAGCAGATAGAAATCCGCCACCGAAAGGGTCTCGCCCAGCAGATAGGGGCCGCCTTGGCCCAGAGCTTTATTCACCACCGCATAGGCGGTGTCGAGCCGTCCCTCGGCCGCCGCCTTGGCCGCGGCGATTCCCTCGGTGTCGGTGGTGTGCTTTTCCGGGTAGTAGAATGCCATGAAGTCGGGCTGGATGGTGTTGGTCAGGAACATCAGCCACTTATAGAGATGGGCCCGCTCGTCACTTCCCACTGCGGGCACCAACCCGGCCTCCGGATGTCTGTCGGCCAGATGCAGACAAATGGCTGCCGATTCGAACAACACCAGGTCACCATCCACCAGGGTCGGTATGCGACCCAAGGGGTTGACCTTCATGTACTCCGGGTCTTTTTGTCCGTTGACCTTTCGGTCAACCAGCCTGAGTTTGAACGGCGCACCGACTTCTTCGAGGACAAAGTGAGGTGCCAGGCTGGCATTGCGCGGATAGTAGAACAGCTCGTACATTCCTACTCCTCAGTAGTCGTCATCAGGCTGCACATGGATCCCGGTGACAGCGCTGAGATCGTTAGCCATCACCATCAGCTCCTCGCGCCAGGTATCGTCAATCCCAAATTGCTTCAGGAGTGCCTGGAAACGGGGATGCTGCTCTACTGCTCGCAAGATGGACTGCGGCAGGATCTCACCGATGTTTGAGCGAAACACGGCTGGATGCGCTCCTCGGCCAACGTCGTCTTCCAAGTAGTTCAAACCACCTTCAATGTCACCTAGCAGAAAACAGCTCCAGTAGTTATAGAGTGGTTCGCCAAATTCGTGCTGGCTGTAATAGTTTTTTTTGCTGCGTGCAACTCCCGCCGCCAGTAGAGATGACACAACTCGGCGAAACTAACCCTAAAGACCACGCGCATCGCTGCCAGATCCTTCTCCGCCTTCTCATACTGCCCGGTACGGCTGTATAGAAGTGCCCGAGCGCCGATAGCCAATAGGTCATCTGGCTGTGCCGCAATGAACTCTGTCCAAAGGTCGATCGCTTTATCGAAACGCCCCAATTGACCCAATAGCGATCGATACCGCTGCAAAATCCATGTAGCACTGAGATCGTGCCGGGCGCGCTCAAGATAGTATTCATAGTAGTCACAAGCAGCATGGACGAGGCCTGAGGCAATAAAGCAATTCCCCAATTGGATGTACTCAAACGACTGCCACTCGGGATCAGGCCGGCGAATCTTCTCACTGGCTTCTAACGCCAACGTCCTTTGATCGGGTCGAGTTTCTGGAAAGAGATCTCTTCGTGCTTGGATCCAGGGAACCGGCGGTACAAATCCCGCTGCCCTGGCACTGTTCAGCGCTTCCTCCGCCTTTGGTGTCATCTCCCCCCTGGCTAACCCAACACCGATGAGTCGCCAATAACAAAAATACAACCACCAATGGATACGACTGAATTCGGGATCCAGTTCAACAGCTTGCTGAAAGTGCGTGACTGCTGTTTCAATAAATCGGCGATAGCCTTTTCGCGCCTCATGCAAACCCAAGAGGAAGAGCTCGTAAGCTTTCGCACTCTGTGTGCCCACATCGACGAGTTGCACGTGCTGATCCGCACCTAACTCGACCTTGAGCGCGTCAATCACCTGTCTGGCTATGTCCTCCTGCAGCTGGAAAATATCCTCCAGCTCGCGGTCATAGCGGTTTGACCAGAGACTCGAACCATCCTTGACCTGACTCAACAGCAGGCTGATACGAACGCGATTGCCAGCCTTCTGCACGCTGCCACCGAGTATATGCTCGACTTTGAGTCTCTCTCCCATCACTCGTACATCAATATTCTGATTCTTGAATGCAAAGGAGGACAGCTGCGAAGCGACTCTCAGTCCCTCGACACTCGAGAAGCCGCCAATAAGTTCTTCAGAAATGCCATCGCACAGGTATTCGTTATCAGGATCATTGCTCCGGTTGACCAACGGCAGTACCGCAATTGACTTCTCATCAGATCTCGTATCAGCAAGTCGTTGCATACGGGGAATGGCTAGCGGTTCCACGCTGCGTGGCAGTAACGATGTCAAACCTTCCGACAGCTTCTGTTGATAAGCTTGATCCGAATGATCGTTACGGATAATCGCCTGCGTATCGCTCAGGCTGAGCTCTAGACCTGCAGGAAGCTCAGTTTTCTCCAGGTGGACGGAGAGAATCTTCCGCTCTCTCGATAGACAGAAGTTCACCTCCTTCAGGCAGTTAGAGGAAGCGACCGATCGAGGCGTAACGAAATACAGGAATACCTTGCATCGGGTTAGGGCGAGCGCCACTTCATCCCGCCAGGTAAGACCGGGCGCGATGCCTTCGTCATACCATATGTTGGAGCCGTGGCCCGTTAGGCGCGTGATTTCGGGATACACGAGTGCCGCGTCATCGTGGGCGTAGCTCACAAAGATGTAAGGATCGTCGCCTTTGTACGCTGGAAACGGCTTCTCCACGCACTCCCTCCTAACAGGCTGCTGAAAAACTCCTCATCGAAGGGTAACGCCTTTGAGGGAAGCCCCAAGGGGGAGATGTGAGAGGACCGCAGACGCTCCAGGGTGGGATCTTCAGCTACGTATCGCTGGAGTCCCGGATTCCCGAGGACCATCCGCTTCGAGCGATCCGGCGACTGGTGGACGCGGCGCTGGAGCAGCTGTCGCGACGCTTCGATGGTATCTACGCCAAAGGGGTCGGCCGACCGTCGGTCCCGCCGGAGCAGCTGTTGCGGGCGCTGCTGTTGCAGGTGCTGTACACGATCCGGAGCGAGCGCCAGCTGATCGAGCAGATCGACTACAACCTGCTCTACCGCTGGTTCGTGGGCCTGGAGCTGGACGATTCGAGGTGTTCAGCGCGACGGTGTTCACCAAGAATCGGGAACGGCTGCTGAAGGGCGAGATCGCTCAGCATTTCTTCGAGGCGGTGCTGGCGCAGGCGGAGTCGGAGGGGTTGGTGTCATCGGAGCACTTCACGGTGGACGGGACGCTGATCGAGGCGTGGGCGAGCCAGAAGAGCTTCGTGCGCAAGGACGAGAAGCGCAGGGACGATGACGACCCGGGCAACCCGACGGTCAACTTCCGGGGCGAGAAGCGGAGCAACCAGACGCATGCGTCGAGGACGGATCCGGACGCCCGACTGGCGGGGATGAGGGGCCAGGGCGCGCGGCTCGCGTATCAGGGACACGTCGTGACGGAGAACGCAACGGCCTGGTGGTGGCGGCGAAGCTCACTCAGGCGTCGGGGTATGCGGAGCGCGAAGCGGCTCTCGAGATGGTGCTGGGTCTGGGGGGCGCTCGCCGGATCACCCTGGCTGGAGACAAGGGCTACGACGCCAAGAGCTTTGTGCAGGCGCTTCGGGCCTGGAGCGTTACCCCGCACGTGGCACAGAACACGACGAACCGCCGAAGCGCGATCGATCGAAGGACCACAGGACACCCGGGCTACGAGGTGAGCCAGCGCTTCCGCAAACGGGTGGAGGAGGTGTTTGGCTGGATGAAGACGGTGGGCTTGATGCGCAAGACCCGGCACCGGGGCACGGATCGGGTCGGCTGGGTCTTCACCTTCACTGCTGCGGCCTACAACCTGGTCCGTATCCGCAACCTGTTGGAGGCGACATAGCTCATGATCCCGCAAGATCTACCCGTGCGACACCGAACCGGTTCGTACCGGGAACGGCGATCCCTCTCCCTGCTCGGCACGCCTCCCGTCAGAGGCGTCCCGCCCAACCCAGTCACTTTCTCCGCAGCCTGCTAAGCGCATGTCCAAGAGTCTAGCCTGTCACAGCAAGGACCGGAATTGGCCGACTGCTGCCACCGGAGAGCGAAGCCGCCGAAACCGCTTATAGTCCTGAAAGATGGCCCAGGCCGCGGATGGACTCCGGGATGTGCGCGAGGCGCAGGGGCGCGGCGACGCGCTACTCGCGTACGACCTGGCCATGCGCGCGCTCGAGCAGGGGGATCCCGATCAGCAGGCGCTGCGCTACCAGGCGCTCCTCGCTCTGCTCAACAGCGGCGCGACCGATGCCGCGGAAGAACTCTACAGGACGTGGCGTCTGGACGATGTAGCGGACGAGGATCTCGCGTCGCTCCCAGGGCGGTTCGCCAAGCTGCGCTTCAACGAGGCGAACGGGGACGAGCGGGCGCGACACGCCCAGCGCTCCGCGGGGGCGTACGCGCGGGTCTACAAACGGACACGCGGCTACTACCCGGGCATCAACGCCGCCACCATGTCCCTCTTCGCCGGAAATGCCGAGGCAGCGGTGGAGCTCGCGCGAAAGCTCCTCACGGAACTCCCACCAGAAGAGGGGTACTACAGCGCTGCGACTCGGGCAGAGGCTCTACTCCTCGTGGGCGACCTGCCGGCCGCGTCGGCTGCCATCGCGACCGCGGCGGAGCAGGCGGGCGGCAACCTGATGGGCCTCGCGAGCACGCGCCGGCAACTCATCGAGATCTGCCGCGTGAAGGGGATCGACCCCTCGCTCCTCGAGCCACTCGCGCCTCCCTGCGTGATTCACTACTGCGGCCCGATGAGCGCGTCGGGAGAGGCGCGAGGCCGACTGCCGGCAGGCAGCGAGGAGCGTGTGCGCGCGGCCGTCGCACGGGAACTTGCACGGCTGCGGGTCGGGATCGCCTTTGGCGCGCTTGCCGCGGGTGCAGACCTTCTCGTCGCCGAAGAGCTTCTGAACCGCGGCGGTGAGCTCTTCGCCGTGCTCCCGCTCTCCGAGGCGGAGTTTGCGAGAGTCTCGGTTGCACCGGCTGGTGCCCGCTGGGTCGAGCGCTACCGCGCTTGCCTCGCGCGAGCGCGTGCCGTCACCTGCGTCTCGGAGGGGGCGCACGAGGGTGACGAGCTGATGTTTTCGTTTGGGAGCCGGGTGGCCATGGGCCTAGCCGCCCTACGCTCGCGCAGCCTCTCCGCTCCGCTCACTCAGCTCGCCGTGGAGAACGAAGCGGAGCCCGGTTCTCATACGCAGGATAGTGTGGATCATTGGCAGTCCTTGGGCTTGCCCCAGGTGCGCGTGCCGTTCGAGCCTTCAGCCGGGAGCCTGCTGCGACCCGACCCGGCGCGAGACGAGGCCGCGGGCCGGCGGAGGCTGGTAGCCGTCTTGTTCTCCGACCTCACGGGCTTCTCGAAGCTGACGGAGTCGCAGGTGCGTGCATACTGGTTGTCGTTCATGCCGAACATCGCCCGCGTGCTCGACTCCGCCGGGTCGCGCATCTTGGCCAAGAACACGTGGGGCGACGCCCTCTACGTGGTCCTGGCGGATGCGGAGAGTGCGGCCGAGTGCGCGATGCAGCTCCAGCAGTACCTGCGTCGGGCAGACCTAGCCAGTTTGGGGCTTCCAGCCGACCTCGCGATGCGCCTGGCTGTGCACTACGGCCCCGTCTTCGACGGCTGGGACCCGGTGGCGGAGACCGCCACGTACTACGGCACCACGGTGTCGCGCACGGCAAGGATCGAGCCGATCACGCCGCCGGGGCAGGTATACGTCACGGAATCCTTCGCGGCCGTGCTCGCCCTCGAAGCGCCCGATCGTTTCGCCTGTGACTATGTCGGCCAAATGCCAGCAGCGAAGGGATACGGCACGCTCCGAATGTACCGCCTGAGGGCCCACTCCAGCAGGTAGAATGGGCGTGTGATCTGCCCGAGCGGCGGCTTTGCGAACCGAGACGGCGCACCTTCTGCGGCGAGTGCGGCCAGCGTCTCGCTATCTGCATGGTAGCGCAGGGCCCGCGCTACGCGGACTGGGTCGACGGCCGTATCGCCGTGCAGATGGTCAAGGGGACGGCCCCATGAGCGCGGTGCGGCGCGACGTTCGG
Source organism: Myxococcota bacterium (assembly GCA_965226855.1). Taxonomy (GTDB): domain Bacteria; phylum Myxococcota_A; class UBA9160; order SZUA-336; family SZUA-336; genus JAUXJB01. The sequence continues at coordinate 90,028 of CBDDEE010000023.1, forward strand.
TTCGGGCTTCAGGCGCTGACCCGCTCGCCTGGCCTCACACTGGTGTCGGTGGTGACTCTGGCTCTCGGGATCGGCGTGACGAGCGCCCAGTTCAGCATCGTGAGCGGCACGCTGCTGAACTCGATCCCGTGGAAGGACCCGGAGACGGTCGTCGCAATTCTCGAACACCATCGCCTCTCCCCCGACAACGCGCGCGGGGTGGCCAGCAGCAAATACATCGAGTGGCGGGAGCAGGTTCGGTCCTTCACAGAGCTCGGGGCCGCGCACATGGGCGGCGTCAACCTGACAGACGACAACCAGCTCGACCACGTGGAGTCGGCCCACGTGACCCCGAGCGCGTTTCGAGTCGTGGGGACGCGCCCGCTCTGCGGGGTCGTTACCTGATCGACGCCGATGCGGCTCCGGACGCGCCGCCTGTCGCCATTCTCACCGAGGGGCTCTGGAAGCGCCGCTACGCGTCCGATCCGGCGATCATCGGCCGCACAATTGAGATCGACGACGTGCCAGTGACGGTCGTGGGCATCCAAGCCGCTGCCCAGTGGTTCCCCTGGCCCTGGATCCAGATCATCACCCCGCTGCGCTTCGACCCTGCCAAGGTTTCGCGCACGGATCACTACCTGACCGTGTTCGGGCGGCTGCCCGACCGCGTGACCCTACAGCAGGCGCAGGCCGAGATGGACGTAATCTCCGCAGCCATGGCACAGCAGTACCCGGAGAGCGACCGCGACTGGGGCAGTCAGGTCGTGCTGATGCGCGACCAGATCGTAGAGGGGCCAACTCGGACCGGCATCTGGATCATGATGGGCGCCGTCGGCTTCGTGCTGCTGATCGCGTGCGCGAACGTGGCGAACCTGCTGCTAGCGCGCGCGGCCACCCGCCAGAAGGAGATGGCGATCCGCTCGGCGCTCGGCGCGACCCGCCCGCAGATCGTACTGCAGCTCCTGACCGAGGCTGCGATGCTGGCCCTGGTCGCACTGCCGTTCGCGTTGCTCACGGCGAACTGGACGATCCAGGGGCTGCTCTCGCAAGTGCCGCCGAGCGTCACCTACATGGAGCAGTTCTTCCGCTTCGATCCGCCAGTGTGGATCTTCTGCGCGGTCATCACGCTATCGACGGTGGTCTTCTTCGGGCTGGCGCCTGCGCTACAGGCATCGGGGCCGGATCTAAGCACGTCGCTGAAAGAGGGCGGCGAGCGCGGCTCAAGCCACGGCCGGCGGCGGCTGCGCTTCGGGCTCGTGGTGGGGCAGATCGCCCTCGCGCTGCTCGTTAGCTCCGGGCTCATGATCGAGAGCTTTATGAACCTGCAGACCGCCGACCCGGGCTTTGAGACCAAAAACCTCGTGGTCACGCAGCTCAACCTGCCAGAGGCGCGCTACAACGAACCGGATCACCACCGCGCGTTCCAGCGCGACGTGCTGCAGCGAATCGGTCGGCTCCCCGGAGTGGTAGACGTGGGCACGGCGCAGAACGCGCCCTTTGGCTTCGGCGGCCGGGGGGTGGAGTTCCACGTACGCGGGCGCGCGCAGCCCACCGAGGCGGAGATCCCGCTCGCCAACTGGGCCAACGTCTCCCCGAACTACCACGCGCTGATGGGGATTCTGCTCGTGCGCGGCCGGGCTCTCGAGCGTGGCGATGGCGAGGACGCGCGGCCCGTGATCGTGATCAACGAGACGCTCGCACGTCGCTACTTCGTCGACGAGGACCCCATCGGCGAGCACTTGATCTTCAAGCTGGACGACGGCGAGGAGATCGAGCACGAGGTCGTGGGCGTCGCGCGCGACATCATCAACTGGGGGTTCAACGAGGAGAAGTGGCCGCTCATCTACGCACCGTTCGTCCAAGCGCCGACTGCCTTCATGAACGTGATCGTGCGCACGCGCGGCGCGCCGCTCAAGGAGGTCCCCTCGCTGCGGGCCGAGTTCGCGTCAATCGATCCTAACCTCGCCCTCTTCCAGTTCGAGTCCATGACCGACCGCATGCAGCGCTCCAAATGGCAGCAGCGGCTCTTTGCCGTGCTCATGGTCGCCCTGGGAATGCTGGCGCTGGTGCTCGCGAGCGTGGGCGTCTACGGCGTGGTGAGCTACTCGACCGCGCGCCGCACGCGCGAGTTCGGGATCCGCTCGGCGCTCGGGGCAGCGCCCTCCGGGATCGCTGGCCTCGTGCTGCGCGAGGCCCTCGTACTGGCCGGGCTCGGCCTAGCCCTCGGGGCCCTCCTCGGCGCCGGCATGGCGCGCGTGCTCCAGGCGCTGCTTTACGAGATCTCGCCCTGGCGGCCCCTGACCTTCCTCACGGTGGCACTGCTGCTGGCCGCAGTGGCGCTTGTCGCGAGCGCGGTCCCCGCGCGCCGGGCGACGCGGGTCGATCCCATGATCGCGCTCCGGGTCGAGTAGCCGTGCCAGGTATGCTTCGCGCAATCGTTGTCGCCGTTACTCGATCCTGAGGAGAGACAGCTATGGACAATCATCTATTGCCCACCACTGTAGTCGGCAGCTACCCGCAACCCGACTGGCTGGTCGACCGCGAGCTGCTGGCGACCGGCGTGCCACGCATCCGCATGAAGGAGATGTGGCGAGTCGCGGAGCCCTACTTGCAACAGGCCCAGGACGATGCGACCCGGCTCGCCATCGCTGATATGGAACGCGCCGGCATCGACATCATCACCGATGGCGAGATGAGGCGCGAGAGCTATTCGAACCGCTTTGCCACCGCGCTCGACGGAGTTGACGCGGACACCCCTGCGACGATCAAGATCCGCACTGGCCATGTAGTCCAGGTACCGCGCGTGGTCGGCCAGATTCAGCGCACCGCCCCAGTCGAGGTAAGGGACATGGAGTTCCTGCGCCTCTACACCGAGCGGCGCGCCAAGATCACCCTGCCTGGCCCGTTTACAATGGAGCAGCAGGCGGTGGACGAGTTCTACGGCGACGAGGAAGCGCTGGCCATGGCGTTCGCAGCCGCGGTCAACGAAGAGGCGCATGCCTTGCAGGCGGCCGGCGCCGACGTCATCCAGCTCGACGAGCCTTGGCTTCGCAACAACCCGGAAGCCGCGGAACGCTACGCGATCAAAGCGATCAACCGAGCTCTCGAGGGCTTGAGCGTTACGACCGTGGTGCATCTTTGCTTCGGCTACGCGGCGGTCCTCCACCGTCAAAAGCCGACCGGGTACACGTTCCTGCCCCAGCTGGCCGACAGCACCGCGCAGCAGATCTCGATCGAATGCGCCGAACCGAACGTGGACCTCGGGATCCTGGCTGATCTCTCGGAGAAATCGATCCTGCTCGGCGTCATCAACCTCGCGGACCCCGAAGTGGAGACGCCCGAGACTATCGCCGCACGCATCCGCCACGGGCTCGAGTACTTGCCAGCCGAGCGGCTCATCCCCGCTCCGGACTGCGGGATGAAGTATCTGCCGCGCGAGACCTCCTTCGGCAAGCTTTGCGCACTCTCGGCCGGCGCCCAGATCGTCCGCTCAGAGCTCGGCTGACGTGGTTCTGGAGAGCGAGGAATGAACTGCCCGAGCTGCGGCCACGAGAACCGGTCCAAGACCATACGGGGAGCCTACGCGGAATGGTGATGGGAGGAGGCGCGTAGCCCGTCGGGCCGTGCACCTGCGCGAAGCCCACCCCCTTACACCGAGACGGGCAGCGACCGGATACGCAGAGCGGCTGGCGAAGGAGCGGGAGGCTAGCGCGAGTTAGAGCCTGCAATCCGTTGGTCGGGGCGGTCGGATTCGAACCGACGACCTCCTGCTCCCAAAGCAGATCCTGGCGTTGTATTGCGTTGGGGTCTGGTTGCCTAGGTTCGGTAAATCGCGGGGTTACGGTATTCCTGGTTTCGCCCTGTTTGCGCCTGATGCGACCAGTTCGCACACCGTTTCGCACACTGGATTTCCGGCTCCGGGCGTCGTTTCCGACCGGATGAGCGCCGGGCCACGGAAGGCACAACCTCACTCTTGAAAGTCCCGCAGCCCCTTCGACTTCCGCATCTTGCGAACGGAGCGCCACGACGCAAACAGGGCGAAGCCAGGGTCAACCGCCTGCGATTCTCCTAACGCAGCCAACCCAGGGAATCGCGATCGACGAGCACTTCGTCGCCGTCAATAAGAAAAGGGGCACCACGGTGGCACCCCCTTTCCGGGGTCTAAGTGCTAAGCCTCGACTACTACGGAAGGTCGATGTCTGCCCCAAGGCTTTGATCAAGCAGTTCGGCGGTGGGGTCCGTCTGAATCTTCGCGGTTAGTGCTTGGAACGCTTGATCTGATTGGAGCTTGGCTGTGACCTCAGCGAACTGGGCCAAGTCATCATACTCCGCGACAAGGGTCACACTCTGCGGCCTGGCACCGAATTGGGTTCCGATCAAACGGGATCGTCCCCCCAGCCGCTCGATGATCTTCTTGCCCTCGGCTACCCGCGATAGAAACTCTGGAAATCGCCCCGGAAGTGGGCGAAAGACGCTGACCTGTACAACGGCCACTTTCTTCTCCTTTGCCCCCCGGCTGGCAGTAAACACCTGCGCCAGCTTAGGTGGAAGAGAAATCTGGTCCCGGCGGCAGTGGCCCCCGAGGATGCGCGCCTACTCGCCGAAGTCCCGCAGCCCCTTCGACTTCCGCATCTGACGCCGCAGCCGGGTCTGCTCCTCCACGAGCCTGCGGAACTCGGAGGGTCACCGAGCTCGCCACTTCCACCCTGGTAAAGCCTCGAGGCGACGAACCCTGCCGGCGTTCAGCTTCTCCTTCCGGTAGAGCTGCCGCTGGCGGTTGGACCATGCACCCAGCTTGAAGCCGTTCTCGACGTGCGACTGTGGGACACGCGCATTTCCCTCGCGCTCGACAAATCGCTCAAGGTGCGCGAACGCCTCCTCCCATTTACCGGCGAACCGATCCCATTCCCAATCTGGTAGGGCCTCGAGGCGGCGAATCCGCTCGATGGGCAGGTCCTTCCGATCCCTCCGCTGGGTGCTGCACCACATCCCTAGCTTGAAGCCGTTCTCCGCGTAGTGAGTTTGAACACGGGCGCTTCCCTCGCGCTCGACGAACCGCTCGAGGTGCGCAAACGCCTCCTCCCATGCGGCCTCAAACACATTCCACTCCCAACCTGGTAGAGCCTCGAGGCGGCGAATCTGGTCGGCGTCGAGCTTGTCCTTCTCGTACGACCGCCGCTGCGCGTGGACCCATACACCCAGCTTGAAGCCGTTCTCGATCTGGGATCGGGGAACACGCGCATTTTCCTCGCGCTCGACAAATCGCTGAACATGCGCAAAGCCCTCTTCCCAGGCGGCCGCGTCTACGTTCCACGTCCAGCGCGGCAGAGCTTCGAGGCGGCGAACCCGCTCCGTGTCCAGCTTGTCCCGGCGACTCCGCTGGGAACTCACCCATGTCCCTAGATTGAAGCCATCCTCGACCTGCGATTGGGGAACACGCGCGTCTCCCGCGCGCTCAACAAACCGCTGTAGGCGTCCGAACGCCTCCTCCCACGCGGCCTCCAAGGGGTCCCATGTCCAGCGCGGCAAGGCTTCGAGGCGACGAATCCTCTCAGAGTCCAGCCTGTCCCGGCCGTAGACCTGCCGTTGTGAGTGAATCCATGTCCCGAGCTTGTAGCCGTTCTCGACGTGGAATCGGGGAACACGCGCGTGCCCCTCGCGCTCGACAAAGTCCTCGAGGAGTCCGTAGCGGAACTCCCAGCTCAATGTCGTCTGCTCTACGAGGACAGTCTCGAAGGCGCGGATGAAATCATCTCCGATCCTGGCGGGCAGCTCTATTACGATCTTCGTTGGCACGCGAACGCGGGGCGCGTAGCGACGCCCCAACGCTCGGCGCAGCTCGTCGAGAGCTTCCGCCAACTCCTCGTCGTGATCTCGGAGAGCGCGTATTACATCCCACACTGGCTTGAAGGCTGAGGCTTCCAGGGCAGTACCGGCGTCTGCATCTGATCCGACGAACACTGGGATAACTACCGTGCCGACGAGCTTGTTCTCCGCCTTGCGAATTGCACGCCCCACCGCCTGAGCGATGTCCACTTCCGATCGCTTGGGATCGATGAACGCGACGGCATCGAGCGTGGGGGCGTCCACGCCTTCCCCAAGGCACCGAGCGTTGGCAAGAACGCCGTGTTCGTCGCCGTCGAGGTTCCTCAGACGGCGGAGCCGTACCTCCCGCTGGCTGCTGTTCATCGCTCCCGAGACGTGATCTGCCCACACCGCGCCGTGAGGACGTTCCTCGGCGGGCATCCACGCGATCACATCAGGCAACGAGTCCGCAAAGTTCTTTGCGGCCTTCACTCGCCCATGGAAAGTAATCGTGCGTCGAAGATTGTATCGGCGCATTGCCCTTGCCAGTCCTATCTGCGACGCGAGGGAGCGAGCATCTGTAACTTCCGTGCCATCCCGAGTTACGAATCGACCCTTCTCGGCGTACTCTCGGTATGTATCGTCGTCCACGCCGATCACGAGGACTTGGTAGTCGGAAAGGAGATCGCGATCGATTGCCTCGCTAAAGGTCAGGCGGTGGAACACTGAGCCAAACCGTGCGTCATCGTCCATCGAGGCGATCTCGAAGTCTGCCTCGATGCCTGCCTTCTTGATCCGGCCGGTGAAGTACCGAGGCGTCGCAGTCATGAAGAGCCGCTTCGTGGCCCGGATCTGATCCTTGTCGAGGATTGTGGCGAAGCCGCTTGATACAGGCCCCGCGCAGCGGTGTGCCTCATCCGCGATCGTCAGGTCGAAGAACCTGTCGTTCTTTGCCATCGCGGAGGCCACGACGGGCGAGGAATGGTAGGTCGCGAATACGACGCGAGAGCCGGGACGGTCGAGGAAGGCTGCCACCTCATCTGACTCGCCCGTCGCCGGAAGCCCGAGTTCGGCTACCGAGGAAACCATCTGATCTTGGTCTCGCACAGTATCGTCCGAGCAGACCGGGAGGAACTCGAACTCCTGGGTGCTGTTGAGGAGCCACTCCCCGATCGTTTGTTTCAGGAGCGAGAGCGAGGGGACAAGGACTAATGTCCTCTCGGCTTCCATAGCCTCACGAATCCAAAGAGACGCCAGCGTCTTCCCGGTGCCGCACGCCATTATGAGCTGCCCACGATCGGCCTCAGCGAACCCTTTCAAGACCGCATTGATGGCTTCTTGCTGGTGGAGTCGAGGGCTCTTGCGTTTCGGCGGTTCAGGCCGGAGATCGGCGATCGTAGACGGCCAGCAGACCTCCATCCGCTCCAGGTCGTGGAGAAGTACCTGGCCGACGGGCTTCTCCTGTGCCCGCATCGTCCTCTCCGCGAGGCGAGCCACCTTGTCCGTGGTGGCGATGAGCAGCCGATAGGAGAACTCGCTCCGGGCTGATTCCGAGAGGAAGCTGTCGATGTCGGCCTTCTTGATCGAGTAGTCGGGGTTGTACGCCTTCGCCTGGATGGCCCAAAGATGGCCGTCTCTCGTCTCGGCGACGAGGTCGATACCAGCGTCTTCACCCCAGCGCCCCGGCCAATCATTCCAGAGCCAGACCTGCGCTATCTGGTAGACCCGGTAGTTCAGTAGATACCAGCGGCAGAGCTCCTCAAACTGCCGTCCGCGTCGGCGCTGATCGGAGTCTAAGCTCTTGAGCAGGGCTGCAAGGTCAGATTCCACTGCTGGTAGAGGGTGACGCCCGCTTCGCAAGCGAGTCAAGTCAATGCCGCGTCGGCCAATCAATGTTGGTGAGGTGAGACTGGAGGGACTCGGGTCTGCCTTCCAGAGGGAGGAACTGGCGAGGTAGAGTGGCGACGGAGGCCCCAGAAGTGAACTGCCCGAGCTGCGGCCACGAGAACCCTGACCACGCCAAGTTCTGCCTGGAGTGCGCGAGCCCCTTCCCGATCCGCTGCGCGAGTTGCGGCACGGAGCTGCCACCCAGTGCGAAGTTCTGCCTGGAGTGCGCTCAGCCCGTGGCCTCTGGCGAGTCCCAGCCCGAGCGCGACCCCCGCGCCTACACGCCCAAGCACCTGGCCGACAAGATCCTCCAGTCGAAGTCCGCCCTGGAGGGCGAGCGCAAGCAGGTGACAGTGCTGTTTGCGGACGTGAAGGGCTCGGTGGCGCTCTCCAGCCAAGTCGATCCCGAGGAGTGGCATCGGATCATGGACCGCTTCCTCGAGATCCTGACGGACGGAGTGCATAGGTTCGATGGAACGGTGAACCAGTACACGGGCGATGGAGTCATGGCGCTATTCGGCGCGCCCATTGCTCACGAGGACCATGCACAGCGAGCCTGCTACGCCGCGCTGCACCTGCAAGACAAGCTGCGCGGCTACGCGCGCGACCTGAGGCTCGAACGCGGCCTCAGCTTCGCGGTGCGCACGGGGCTCAACTCCGGCGAGGTGGTGGTCGGCAAGATCGGGGACGACCTGCGCATGGACTACACCGCGCGCGGGCTCACCGTCGGGCTGGCGTCGCGGATGGAAGAGATCGCCGAGCCCGGCAAGGTCTACCTCACCGACCACACGGCCGCGCTCGTGAGCGGCTACTTCGAGCTGGAAGAGCTCGGCCACGTCGCGGTGAAGGGAATCGACTCCCCCTTGGGCGTCTACGAGCTCGGCGGCCTCGGCGAGCTGCGGACGCGACTCGATCTGTCGCGCGCCCATGGCTTCTCACACTTCGTGGGTCGTGCAGACGAGATGGCGACACTGGAGCTCGCACTACACCGGGCACAGGAGGGTCGCGGCTAGGTGATCGGGGTAGTCGCCGAGGCCGGGGTCGGCAAGAGCAGGCTCTGCGATGAGTTCGTGAAGCGCCGCAGGGCGGAAGGTATTCGCGTCACCGAGGCTCACTGTCCGGCCGATGGGAAGGCGATCCCTTTCCCGATGGTGCTCGGGCTATTCCGCGACTTCTTCGAGATCGCGGATCGGGATTCTGATCCGGAAGCCCGGAGGAAGATCTCCGGCTCCCTGGTGCTCTTGGATGAGGCGTTCCAGGAGATGCTGCCGCTGGTCTTCGACTTTCTCGGCGTAGCCGACCCCGAGCGACCCGCGCCACAAATCGCTCCCGAACGGCGTCAGCGCCAGCTCTACGCTTTCGTTCGGCAGATCGTGCAGGCGAGGAGTCAGCAAGAACCCGCGGTGATTCTGATCGACGACGTCCACTGGATCGACGAGGGGAGCGATGGGTTCCTGGCTCAGCTCGTCGAGGCGACGGGCAGTACGCGGACGCTGGTGCTCGTGAACTTCCGACCGGAATACACGGCCGAGTGGTTCCATAAGTCGTACTACCAGCGACTTCCACTGGCACCGCTCGGAGCCGAAGACGTGGCGGCAATGGTCGCTGACCTGCTGGGCAGCGATGCGGTGGGGCCTCTCCCGGATCTGATTATAGAGAAGACCGCCGGGAATCCCTTCTTCACCGAGGAACTTGTCCGGACTCTTGTGGAGTCGGACGCTCTGGAGGGTGAACGAGGCGCCTATCGACTAACTCGATCGATTGAGGATCTGGAGATCCCCTCAACAGTGAGGGCGCTGCTCGAGGCTAGAATCGACCGTCTGCCTGAACAGGACAAGCAGGTGCTTCACACCGCCGCCGTCGTTGGTAGGGAGTTCAGCGAGCCGCTTCTCGCGGCCGTGGTCGATCTACCGGATGTGGAGCTCGCATCGTCACTCAGCCGCCTCCAATTCGCTGAGTTCATTCTGGAACAGGCCATCTACCCGGTGGCTGAGTACACGTTCAAGCACCCGCTCACGGAGCAGGTGGCCCGAGAGTCGCAGCTCAAGGAGCGACGCAGTCGCATTCACGCGACCGTGGCCCGGCATATCGAAGCCGCGCACGCGGACAAGCTCGACGAGAACGCCGCCCTGATTGCCCACCACTGGGAGCAGGCGCGGGACGCGCTCGAAGCCGCCCGCTGGCACCGACGCGCAGCGGAGTGGGCCGCCCAACGGGATATCGGAGCTGCGCTCAGGCACTGGCAGCGCGTACCGGAACTGGCGCGCGAGCTCTCGGACTCACCGGAGCGGGCCGCTCTGGGTGGAGAGGCGTGCGCTGCGCTCGTCAACCTGGGTTGGCGCGTCGGCGGAAAGGAGGAGGCGCAAGCCCAGTTCCGCGAAGGTCTCCGCTTCGCCGAGCAGACCGGAGACACGCGCCTCCTCGCCCTTCTGCACGGAGGCTTCGGGGCGATCGTTGGGCTCCTGAACGAATCCGACTTTGACGCCTATGTGCGACACAGCCGCGAGGCCGTGCGCTTCGCCGAGCAGACGGGCAACCTCCAGCTCGTCAGGGCGATGAAGTCGTACCTCATGTACGCGACCTGGTTCGCCGGGGAAACGGCGGAGCCCCGTCACCTCGCGGAGGAGCTGATCGGCGGGCCGATCCTCACTGCTGCGGAGCGCGCGGCCGGCGGAACTGCCTACGACCCGCGTCTCGCTGGCCTGCAAGTGCGCGGGCACGTCCGCTTCTACCAGGGTGACTTCGATGGTGGCGAGGCCGACATCCGCCGAGGAATCGAACTCGCCCGCGAAGTGGGGGATCACTGGGCCGAGAGCACGTGCGCTGCCTACCTCGTGGTCTTCGGCGACCTTCGCGGCGAGCGCGATAGCGTCCTCGACGACGCGCGGACAAGTGTCGAGGCTGCCGAACGCCTGAGTGGCGATGTCGGTCAGCAAACGAGCGCGAGACTCTACCTCGGGCTCGCACACGTACTGCGGCGCGAGTGGTATCAGGCGCGCTCCGTCCTCGAGGAGTGTCTCGCCTTCAGGCGGGACACCGGCGTGAGCCTCTGGCAGGAGAGCGATACCCTACGCTACCTCGCCTGCGCCCTCCACGGCGCGCAGGAGCCGGAGCGCGCGGTCGCCCTTGCCCGTGAGGCTGCGCAACTGCGCGGAGCCCCTGTCTGGTCGAGCATCGACAGCCACTGCACGCTAGCGCGCGTCCGCGGGCCGAGATCGAACGAGCCCTCGACAGCGTCGCCCAGCTCATCCGCCAGCACGGCTTCAGGAGCTTCGCCGGTTTCGAGCGCGAGGAGCGCGCCCGCATGGCGCACCTGCTCGGCGACGACGTCGCCCATGAGCGTGAACTCCGCGAAGCCCACCGCCTCTACACCGAGATGGGCGCTGCGGGGCACGCGGAGCGGGTGGGGAGGGAGCTGGGGCTCAACTGAGCTCCCGATTGGTCGCCCAGACCGCTAGTCCGGCCAGGAGATCTCCCCGCAGCCACGCAAGCTTGTAGCTCGGCAACCAGGCGAGGATCGGGAGCATCGACCCCATCAGCTCCCTCGGATCGGATCGGTTCCTCTTTGGTGTCGTCACGCCGCTCTTTACTTTCGCCCGGCCGTGCTCAGATGGTCGGCTTCAAGAGGTCGAGATCGACCAGGCCCCACATCATGAGCTGAACTGCAAGAGCCGCCAGCATGAGCCCAACGATGCGTTCGATGATCTGGAGGGCGTTGACCCCGAGCAGGCGGATGATGCGGTCAGCCCCGAGCAGGAAGAAGAAATTGAATGTCATGAGCCCGAGGATCAGCCCGATGATTATCAACACCTCGCCGATGGTCGTGGTCGTGGCCGTGATCGTGGTGATCAAGATGATTCCCTGCGGCGTGGCCATCAGCGGCATCGCCAGCGGGGTAATCCCGATGTCGGTCGATTGTGCGGTGCCGCCTTCTCCGCTCGGGCCTTCGCCCATCACCATGCCGAGGGCGTACAGCAGTAGGATCACGCCGCCAGCGATCTTTAACGCGGGCAGCGACACCTTGAACGCCGCCATCAGGAACTCGCCTGCCAACACGAAGAGGAGACACACGATCGTCGCCGTCAGAACCGTCTTGACAGCAACTTCGCGCTTGAAGGCAGCATCGGCGGTTGCTGTGAGCGACGCGTAAACGATCGTCGCCTTCAGCGGCCCGATGGTGACGAGAAAGATCATCAGGATATCTGGTATTCCAAGTTCCATCGAATCCGCTCCTCCGCCTACACGACTTGCCGATCGGTCCCAGCCGCGGGGGCACTCAGGCCCCCGCGGCTCTTTGGCAGACTAAGTCTGTGGATCTGCCGTCCGCGACTTCTGACGATCGTCGTCCTAGATCGACAGTCTTGCCGCGGAGGCGGCGGCCCCCCGCTGCAGAGGATAGGGAGACAGCTCGCCCTTGCTTCGCGGGTGCTTTCCTTCCTGCAGCAGCTTGAAGCGGTTGCGGAGCCACTCTTCCTCTTCCGCAGTCATATTTACCAGTGGCGTCCTCACTCTGTGGCTGCTGCCCTTGAGCTCCATCCAGTACTTCCAGAAGCCCACGACGTAGACGCCCGTGCGGTAGTTGTGCCAGAAGAAGTTGTTGAGGAGCTGTCTGCCCGGCTCGATCTCATCGTACTTCTTGAGCCCCTCCTCCCACTTGCCGGCCATGATCAGGTCCGTGTAGTCGCGGATCGGGGTGTAGTCGTCTGCGGTTTTCCAGACCGCCGCCTTCGACCACTCGGCCACCTCTCCGGCGACATCAATAGTAGGGGTTCGGCTGGCGCGCGCATCCGGGGCGTCTCGGAGACCGCCTACGGTCATTCGAGAAATTCGACCTCGCCGGTTTTCATGTCATACATGGCACCCACCATCTTGATCTTTCCCGCGTCTTCCATCTCCTTCAGGATCGGGCTCCCGAGCAGCACGTCCATGACGTCGATGTTCTCTTCCCCTGGGATGCCGAAGATCCTGTCCACGCCCTCGTTCTCGAGGCAGCGGACGAACAGCTCTGCACCCTTCATGGCGTCTCCTTCGCGTGGAGCGAGAACAGTGCCGCTCCGTTGATTTTGCGGGCTCTATTGCTCCCGTGTCGAGATTGACTGTAGGATGAGGCGAGACTACTCCGCGAGGCCCCAAAATGCTCGAAGCTTGTCATCGCTACTTCCACGACGCTGCCGACGTACTCGGTCTCTCCGATCGGGTCCGGGAGATCTTTATTACGCCACGCCGCGTCGTCAAGGTCGAGCTCGTCATCGAGGGCGATCGAGGCCAGATATTGCACCACCTCGGCTTCCGGGTGCAACACAATGACGTGCGCGGACCCTACAAAGGGGGTCTCCGCTACCACCCGAGCATGGACGAGGAGCACGCTTCCGCGCTCGCGAACCTGATGACGTGGAAGACAGCGGTCGTCGACATCCCCTTTGGTGGCGCAAAGGGCGGCATCGATTGCGATCCCCAGGAGATGACCCGGAGCGAGCTGGACAGGCTAACCCGCGCGTTCGTCGATCAGATGGGGGAGGTGATCGGACCCACCCTCGACATACCAGCGCCCGACGTGAACACGAACGCGGATGTGATGGGCTGGATCATGGACCAGTACTCCCGACGGTTCGGCTTCTCGCCCGGAGTCGTCACGGGTAAGCCGGAGCATCTGTTCGGCTCGGTCGGCCGCGAGGAGGCCACCGGGCGGGGCGTCATGTACGCGACGCGCGAGGCGCTGCGCACGCAGGGCCGGAGCCTGTCGGACGTGACGGTGGCGCTCCAGGGCTTCGGCAACGTCGGAAGCCATGGCGCCCGGCTCCTCGCCGAGCAGGGCTCTCGCATCGTCGCTGTCGCCGATCATCTGGGTGGGGTGGAGAACTCAGAGGGTCTGGATGTCCCGGCGCTCGTGGCCTGGACCGCCGAGCACCACACCGTCAACGATTTTCCTGGCGGGAACTCGTTCGACTCTTCGGAGGTGATCACGTGGCCCGCCGACGTCCTCATCCCCGCGGCCCTCGAAGACGCGATTGATGCGGACAACGCCAGCGACGTGCGCGCCTCCCTGGTCGTGGAGGCCGCGAACGGACCCACCACGCCCGAGGCCAACGAGATCCTGAACAAGCGCGGGATCCTGGTCGTGCCCGACATCCTGGCCAACGCCGGCGGCGTCACGGTGAGCTACTTCGAATGGGCGCAGAACATCCAGCAGTTTCGTTGGGAGTACGAGCGAGTGACGTCCGAGCTCGAGAAGACGATGGTGAAGGCCTATGCCAACGTTCTCGCCGTTGCGAAGGAGAGGTCGCTCGATCTGCGCACGGCGGCGTTCGTCGTAGGCGTCCGTAGGGTCGTTCAGGCCGCGCTCTCGCGCCGTGCGCTGCGCGAGGAGATCAAGCTCAACTGAGCGTACGAGGTTCTACAGCCCCGCTATCGCCTGCCCAATCGCCTCGAGCTCCTCGGCGCTGAGCATGCCGGCTTGCGCCGTATGCTTGTTGCTTTCGGTCACGAACTTCGCGATATCCGCCGGAGACATCGACGTACCCTTGAGCCCTGGCACGTTCATCGCCTTGCCAACCGGCGTGTCGGCCATCCCGTCGTCGCCATGACAGCTCGCGCAGTTCGCCTTGTAGAGGGCCGCCCCATCCAGGTGTCCCGCAGCGGGAACGACCGCCGGAAGGGCGAGCGCGAGAGTCGCAACCCAGATCCAGCTTGTCCGCATTCCTTCCCCTCCTCTTCCCATTCGGGGAATGTGATATAACGCGTAGCCTTATGGAAGAGTTCGGTGCGCTGTTCATACATCCCGGCGACCCGAGCGATCCGATCCCGAGCGTCCTCCCCATCGCGATCGCCGTAGCAGCCATCGCAATCTGCGCGCTCGTAATATTCCGAGTGCGGATGCACGACACGCTCCTGTCAAGACGCTTCGGCTCCGTCTCAGCTGCGTCTATCCGCCGCTGAACACGTACGCAGCGAGCAGTAGCGCGTACACCAGGGGAAACAGCCAACGCGACGTCCGGTCGATGAGCAGAGCGGTCTCGGGCGCGGATTTGTTGTAGTGCGCGACCGCCATGCTCTGCAGCACCGTCACCGACAGCAGGGCGAACGACACCAGCATCATCTTGTCGAGCACCGTGAGGTAGGCGATCCGTGGCAGGCCGTCGGCAATCACGAACTGGTAGGCGACCACGGTCAGGACGCCGCTGGCGGTGATGCGGCTCCGACCGGCAAGTCTTTCGTCGGTCATCCAGAAGACCGACCACGAAATGGCCACGATGATGAGGATCGGGAGCATCACCTTCCACAGGTAGAAGCCTGCCTTGCGCTCCACATCGATTTCAAAAACGAAGTGGGAAAAGGGTCTTGCGCCTCGGACCGAAGCGACCTCCTCGACGCGGCTGCTCACGCCGAGAAGCTCCCACTCCTGCATGGTGAAGTCCTGTGCGAAGCCCGTCGCCGTCGGGTCTGCCACGAACACCATATCGTCGACCTGCCAGCGAAACGACTCGAGTTCCAGCTCGAGGCGCTGGTGGTCGAAGGGGAAGCGGCGCAGGTCCAAGTCAGCGTGCACCTGTACGCTTATGTTGAGGTCGTTGTGCACGGTGCCGTCCGGGGCAACCCGCATCACGCGCTCCGTGACCTCGAACGGGGCCGCGCGGTTGACGGGGAATCCGGCGGGCAACCAGATGCGTTCTCTCTCGCGCTCTTCGGCCCCACCGATGTAGACGCGCTCCAGCGTACCGACCTCGTCCGGGTCGTAGGCAAGTCGCGGATCGCACCAGGTCGCCCTCACGTGGCCCCGGAAGGAGTACTCCTCCCGAACCGGGTCGAGCGAGCCCAGCTGCGTGACGAAGACCCCGGCCCCGACCAAGGTGGCGCCGTTCGGGTTGGGTGATGTCAACGGATCGGCTCCACCGCCGAGATTTGCTCGCCCGTACTCCACGTTCGCACAGGCTGCGGGCGATCCGGTGAAGGCCGGGGCCGAAGCCGCACGAGCCGCCCCGCCGAGCGCCGCAGTGAGGAACAGCGCCAGAACTGCTACGACGCAACGTCCGCTCTTCCGGGCTGCTAGGAGCGCTGGGGTCAGGCGATAGCCACGCTCCTCACACACCCACCTTCCAGCCACAGCGTTACCGTTCCCCATGCGCGAGAGGCCGCGCTCCTGCTTAATCTCGGTTCGCAGTCTCTCCCCTTCGACTTCGCGGGGTCAAGCGAGAGCGCGGGCGTTCCGACTGCGGCGTCTGAGCGAGGCGTTCCGTCACGCTGTCTGTGGCAATGGAGCACAGCCGATCGTGACAGCCTGCAGCCGTCGGGCAACGATCCACAGCAGAACGCGCCCGTAGGGCAGGGCGCGGTTCTTGCACTACCTGGTTCCGACGCCGGCTACCTGGCTGGCCCTTCGGAGGACACCGGATGGGTGCAGAACGGACACCCGTCGAGACGATCCGCTCGCAGCAACTCGCGCTGCGTCAGCGGATCCGCGCGCTCGAAGAGGTGTTCGCGGAGCCCGACGCGGCCGAGGAATACGCGCGCAAGACCCTGACGCTGCTCGAGGGCTTCGACTCCGCGCTCCGCGAGCACTTCGCGGTCGAGGAGGAAGGCGGCTACTTCGCCGACGTTCTCAAGGTCGCACCCCGCCTGAGCCGCCGGGCTGCACGCCTCGAGCAGAACCACAAAGAGTTCAGCGAGCACCTCGAGGCCCTGCTCGCGCTCGTGCAGTACGCCATCGACGTACGGGACGGTTGGGAACGGGTGACGACCGGCATCGAGCGGTTCCTGCGAAGGCTAACGGCTCACGAGGACGACGAGAACGAGCTGGTCCGGGAAGCCTTCATGGTCGACCTGGGCCGCGGCGACTGATCCCAGTCACCACGTCCAAGCGGGTCTGTCCAAGGCGGCCTGGAACTCGGGGGCGTAGGGCTGCGCGCAGGAGGTCGCTCTCGGTGACCAGTCCGACCATGTGAAGCCGGTCCCGGCTGCGCTCGACGACGGGGAGGCAGCCGATCTTGAAGCTGAGCATGCGCTCGGCGGCCTCGCGCAGCGTCGTGTCCGGATCCGCCGTCCAGGGACTCGCAGTCATCACCTCGGGGTACAGGGCCCCGTCGGAGCGGGGGTAGCCGAGCACCAGTGGACGCCGGTCCTTGACGGAGCGCCACACGTGATCGTCGTAGTTGATGTAGCCGACGTAGTCCGCCTCCGGGCATAGGATAAACAGGCTGCGTTCTGGCCCGAGGTCCGAGTAGGGGCGTTATGTCAGTGCGCCAGGCCAAGCCTGGGTGAGGGGGAAGCGATGTAGCCATCAGCGCAGAAACCTTGCAAGGGACCTTGCAGGTGAAGTCCTGTCCGGCCAAGGCTGGCCCCCAGCCGGAAGCGAGTCTTGCGCGGCGCCGGGTGACCGTCGTCGTGAAGCGTAGACAGTGAGCGCATGGGCCGCGTGATAGAGCCCCGAAAGTCAACTCGCGGGTGCCGACGTCGTTGACATGGCGGAAGGCAGCATCGCCTCTTCGAACGGGCCAGGGAGAGGCGGACCCGCCGGGGTCTGAGAGCGGGGCACGTGTGCGAAGGTCCCCCAGGAACCTGGGAGGTCTGCTCCTTTCCGTCGAAGCAACCGCGTTGGTCCAGCGGTGACCCGGACCCGGCTGATCGGCAGCCTGCGATCTCGAGAGGGCGGTCCGAGACGAGGATCGTGACCGTCAGAAACATGAGTGCGGGGCTCAGCATCACGGCCACGAAGCCGCGAAAGGTCCAGGTATCGACCTCTCGATATGCCCACATATTCCACCAGAAGCCTAGGTGCATCGACAGCAGAACCGCTGCCCAGAGCCCATGCACCCAGTACCGCCGACCCGTAGCGAGGAAATGCGGCACGGCTGTAAGCAGGCGGGCCATGCTGAGAGCCAAGACAATGGAGACCGCCACAGAGATGAACTCGAACTGGGTCATCTCTTCTGTCCGCCTGCTGCCATCGTTGCAATCAAGCCCTCTTGTACACCGGAATACACCTACAATGGCGTGCCCACACAACGTCCTGCGGGGTCTGGAAGTTGAAGTCCTTCCAGGGTTTCGTCCTTCTCTCCGACCGAACTTCCAACGATCAGTCTACTCCCTGCGCGCCGTTGGCGGAAAGAGGACGTGACCCGCGAGCTGCGGAGGTTTCGTCACCGTCTACGTCACGCGGGCAGGGGTTGGTGTCCGGTGCGCGGAACACCGGCTTTTTCCTTTTCAGGAAAGCGGGGCGGGACTCCTATTAGAGCCGCTGAGCCTGGGCACCGAAAGGTCCCGAGCTGCCGCATCAATCCCTTTGAAACCGTGGGCGTGACCGGGAGATGGGACCCGTACCCGATGCCCCACCCACCTCAAACCCTTGCCTTTCAGAGCACCTCGTCACCGGCTGCGTCGAGCTCGCTGACGACGCGCTACATGTTGAGCGAGCGTGCGCCTCACATACACCGCGAGCGGTAGGTCCTCACGAGCGGCGAGCCCTACCAGTCCGTCGTGCGTCGTCTGTTCCAGCGTCAGTGACAGCTTGACCGGCTGTTCGAGGATCGGCTTGCGTCCCGCACCTGGCCGCCACCCCCCATAGGTGCCCTTGGTCTTCCGTGTTGCCATATCCCCACCTTGAATCAAGAAGTGCCAATCAGTAGGATAGCTCTGCACGGAGGAAGCCACAATGCGAGTCGCTCTCTACGCTAGATGCTCCACGGCTGAGCAGAGCACCGACCTACAGATCGACGGACTGCACGAGTACGCTGCCCTGCGGGAGCTCGAGGTCGTCGCCGAGTACGTGGACCGGGGTGTCAGCGGAGCTCGTGCCAAGCGTCCCGGCCTCGATCGGCTCCTGGCCGATGCCCGCCGTCGGCGTTTCGATGGCGTCCTGGTCTGGAAGCTCGACAGGCTCGGCCGCAACCTTCGACACCTGCTCACGCTCCTGGGCGAGCTCGAGGAGCTGGGCGTGCGCTTCGTGAGTCTCGACGATGCGATCGACACATCTACAGCGGCTGGGCGTCTCTTCATGCAGATGCGCGGCGCCTTCGCGGAGTACGAGCTCGCGCAGATCGCGGAGCGCACCAGGGCGGGAGTCGCGGCGGCGAGGCGCAACGGCAAGAAGTTCGGCCGACCCTGCGCACTGACCGATCAGCAGCGAGCTCGAATCATTCGGCTGCGAGCTCGCGGCCTGAGCGTCCGGGTCATCGCGAGCACCGTCAACGCGAGCCGGAGCGTGGTGGCTCGGGCACTCAGGGCCGACAACCAGGCTGTCCCAAAACTCCCCTGCGCAAGCGACTCGGCCAGGCTCGCAAGCCTCTGATCCGCCTGGGCCTGGCGCTCATCCTCGAGCTGACCCGAAAGCTAAGCCTAGTGGGACAGAAGCCTCTTAGCCCAGGCACGTTCACACCGCCGGCCTGAGAGAAGCGCGAGTAGACCGAAAGCGACAAGCTGGAGCGATCGGGGGCTGGGTTCCGGTAGACGGTAGACGTAGGCCGAATCGGGGGGCGCCGTGAGCCTATCGACGGCTCCGACTACGGCGACGTCGTCAGACATCGCGATCGAGACGCCGAAACCGTCAGAGGGAGCCCCATCGGAAGCCGGCAGCTTCGCCTCCTCAACCCAGGCGGTTCCTTCTCGCCGGAAGAGATAGGCCGAGCCGGAGAGAAACCCGTTGTCGTTGTCCTGCCAGGCGCCGACTACCGCGACGTCCCCAGAGATGGCAACCGAATAGCCGAAGCGGTCATCGTTTGAGCCGTCCGAGGCCAGCAGCTCCCCTTCTCCAACCCAGGATGTTCCATCGTATCGGATGATGTAGGCGGCGCCGGCATCTTCTCCATTCTCGACATCCCGCCCCCACGCGCCAGCAATGGCAGAATCGCCGGAGATCGCGACCGAGTGGCCGAAGTTGTCGAACTGGTGGCCCCCGGTAATTGTCAGAGTCGCCTCCTCCACCCAACCGCTCCCGTCGTATCGGTAGAGAACAACTGCGCCAGAGCTTGAGCCGTTGAACAGACTTCGCGGCGCCCCAGCGATTAGGACCCCATCTGAGACAGCAACGGATCGGCCTAAGGCGGCCGCTACGCCGGAAGGCAGCAGCTCTGCCTCGAGCACCCAGCCGCTCCCATCGTAGCGATAGACGTAGACCGCTCCGGCCCCAATCAGGATCTCGTTAGTGCGGTCCTCATCGCCGACAGCGACAACGTCCCCGGAGATGGCAACGGAGCTGCCGAAGGAGCGAAACCCTGGGCTGTCCAGGCCCACGAGCTTGGCCTCTTCTCTCCAGGCTTTCCCGTCATAACGGTAGACGTAGGCCGAGCCAGGACGAAGGCCCTCCGGTGCGCCAACCACGACCACATCGCTGGAGCTGGAGACTGCAACCGAGGCTCCAAAATTGTCGAACCCTTTGACGTCCGACGCCAGCAGCTTCTTCTCCTCCGCCCAGACAGTGCCGTTGTAGCGGTAGACGTAGGCCGCTCCTGAGTTACTCCCTTGGTCGTCGCTTCCTGAGGCGCCAACTACCGCCACGTTGCCGGAGATTGCGACCGAGAAGCCAAAGTTGTCCTCCGCTGCGCCATCGGAGGCGACCAACTTCGCCTCCTCTTCCTCGAGTGGCTGCGCGAAAGTACTGCTCGGCGCAAGCAGCATTGGGAGAACAACGGCAACGGCGAAGTGCGACATGGCTCTACCCGGATTGCGGCTCTGTAGAACCTCCAAGCGCATCAGCGATTCTACCTCCCTAGTGAAAGGGCCTCCTGTTCCGCGCCTGGTCCGCCGGATCGACGAAGGCTGCGACGTTCATCTCCGCGGTGGTGCGACTGCGGGGACCCGCCCGGTGGGGTCCGATCAGGGCGCTGCTCCCAGCGCGTCGCGGCGCGATCGCCATCCAGGCTCCGCTCCCTCGGCTCGCCCAGCCCGGTCAGCCCACTCCTGGTGGCATAGACGCCTCAAACTATTCGACACCGCTCTCCAGGACAGGGGGACCGCCGGGAATGTCCACTAACTGTGCGGAACCGCTCGCAATGCCGGCCTGTATGGACGGGTGGGGGTTGATCCCTACTCCGGCCGTTGTAGCTGGGTGAACGTGCCCCCGTGACGGGTCTTTCCGGTCTCTTCACCATCCCAACCAAGCCGACCTGCCGTAACAGACGGCATCCGGCCGTGTTCTCTTTGCGGTGTTATCGCCACACGCCCGCGCTACGCTTGGGCTGCTGCGTTTACGGCAGCGGGGGGTGTTACAAATGCCCAGTCCTCGGTGCTCTCACTGCGGCGAGACGATCCCGCCGGGCGTGCCGGCGGTCCACGTCGGAGCAGACGAGCTAGGTAGGCCGGTCGTGTACGCGAGTCGCTGTCTCGAGCCTACGGAGCTCCGCGTGGTGGAGAGGTCGTGTCGAGGCTGCGGTAGGGCGCTTCTCGCTGCGAGCTGGAACGCAACCCCGCCGTATTGCTCGGCCGCCTGCTGGTTCGAGGCCGCGGTCAGACTCCAGCGGGAACCGCTGGTAGAGCGGGTCGAGGAGCCGCCTGCCAACGAGCCCCAGTTGCCCTTGGAGCCAAGGCGTCGGTGTGCGATGTGCGGGGGTTCGCTCGAGGCTGCCCGGAGCACGGCTCGTTTCTGTTGTTCCGCTTGCAGGCAAAGATCGTGGCGGCAACGTAACAGGGGAGCAAGCGACGACCGGCACGCCGGCTTAGAAGCCTAGATCGAGGCCCCCTGTCCGGCTCTGTGCGGGGGTTGGGAGGGCAATCAGGGCAGACTTCCTCTCTTCCCGGCCAACATTGACCATAGAGGGAGGTATTAGAGGTGAACTGCCCTAACTGCCCTCTTTGCTCACTCTGATGAGGGGATCACACCGCGCTACTCTTCGTGATGGGCGGGGGTAACTCGTTGCAACGGGGGTCGTCAACACCGCGACCAACCTCCGCCCCTCGACGCTTCCAAGGTGTACCGCGAGGTGTGGCGGATGGAGAAGGAACACAGCCAGCGCAAGCTGGATGCGCAGCCGTCTGGATCGCTGTGGGGGTACGATCCCCGCGAATCCGTTTCGGAGGATGCGCGTCGCATCTACGGGCACATCCTCCCACTTGTCTACGAGTTCGTGGTGGGGAAGCTGCTCCCCGCGTATGTCCCCGAGCCACTGAGGCTGGATGCCCAGCACGACATGGAGGAGCGGGTTCACGAGTTCATCAGCGATGCAAGACTCGCGATCGGCACGGACGTTCCACTGCCAGCAGTCACCGAGTGGATCAAGACCCGCATCCACAGGTCCCGCCTCGAGAAGCGGCCACCCCGAGATGGTCGGCGCAGACGCCGCCGGCTGCCTTTGGGTCCACAGCTCCTGGCAATTTACGAGTACCTTCACGACACGCTGAAGGAGCTTCTCCCTCGCCGGGGTCGGGCCATCTCCCAAGAATCGTTGGCGCGCATCCAGAAGCTCTACCCGGAGCTGAATTGGCATGAGCCAAGCGATTGGATCGACAAGACTCCCGCCGGGACCGCGCACGAGATCCTCGCCGAGAGGTACGAAGTGACCTCGAGCCAAGTGAAGCGGGCACTCGAAGCCGCGCGGAGGGAATCGCGTAGCTGAAGCGACCCCCCTAGTTGTGGTTCCTAGCAGGCTGCGGAGAAAGTGACTGGGTTGGGCGGGACGCCTCTGACGGGAGGCGTGCCGAGCAGGGAGAGGGATCGCCGTTCCCGGTACGAACCGGTTCGGTGTCGCACGGGTAGATCTTGCGGGATCATGAGCTATGTCGCCTCCAACAGGTTGCGGATACGGACCAGGTTGTAGGCCGCAGCAGTGAAGGTGAAGACCCAGCCGACCCGATCCGTGCCCCGGTGCCGGGTCTTGCGCATCAAGCCCACCGTCTTCATCCAGCCAAACACCTCCTCCACCCGTTTGCGGAAGCGCTGGCTCACCTCGTAGCCCGGGTGTCCTGTGGTCCTTCGATCGATCGCGCTTCGGCGGTTCGTCGTGTTCTGTGCCACGTGCGGGGTAACGCTCCAGGCCCGAAGCGCCTGCACAAAGCTCTTGGCGTCGTAGCCCTTGTCTCCAGCCAGGGTGATCCGGCGAGCGCCCCCCAGACCCAGCACCATCTCGAGAGCCGCTTCGCGCTCCGCATACCCCGACGCCTGAGTGAGCTTCGCCGCCACCACCAGGCCGTTGCGGTTCTCCGTCACGACGTGTCCCTGATACGCGAGCCGCGCGCCCTGGCCCCTCATCCCCGCCAGTCGGGCGTCCGGATCCGTCCTCGACGCATGCGTCTGGTTGCTCCGCTTCTCGCCCCGGAAGTTGACCGTCGGGTTGCCCGGGTCGTCATCGTCCCTGCGCTTCTCGTCCTTGCGCACGAAGCTCTTCTGGCTCGCCCACGCCTCGATCAGCGTCCCGTCCACCGTGAAGTGCTCCGATGACACCAACCCCTCCGACTCCGCCTGCGCCAGCACCGCCTCGAAGAAATGCTGAGCGATCTCGCCCTTCAGCAGCCGTTCCCGATTCTTGGTGAACACCGTCGCGCTGAACACCTCATCGTCCAGCTCCAGGCCCACGAACCAGCGGTAGAGCAGGTTGTAGTCGATCTGCTCGATCAGCTGGCGCTCGCTCCGGATCGTGTACAGCACCTGCAACAGCAGCGCCCGCAACAGCTGCTCCGGCGGGACCGACGGTCGGCCGACCCCTTTGGCGTAGATACCATCGAAGCGTCGCGACAGCTGCTCCAGCGCCGCGTCCACCAGTCGCCGGATCGCTCGAAGCGGATGGTCCTCGGGAATCCGGGACTCCAGCGATACGTAGCTGAAGATCCCACCCTGGAGCGTCTGCGGTCCTCTCACATCTCCCCCTTGGGGCTTCCCTCAAAGGTACCCTTCGATGAGGAGTTTTTCAGCAGCCTGCTAAGCACGTTGTTCACGGGCTTCTCTGAGCCGGCTGATCGGGGGTTTCATTCCGAGGGCTCTGTGGGGTCTCTTGTGATTGTAGTGCTTAAGCCAAGGCCGGAGTGCAGAGGTTCTGAGAGCTGAGGTCCTATAGGGACGTTTGTACGCCCACCTCTGGGTCAGGGTCTGGATGAAGCGCTCGGCCTTGCCGTTGGTCTTGGGTGTGTAGGGCTTGGTGAAGATTTGATTGATCTCGCGCTCGCAACAGAGAGCCGCGAAGCGCTTGGACCTGTAGCAGGGCGCGTTGTCGGTCATGACCCGCTGGACCCCGATGCCGCGTGCCCGGTACCAGGCCAGGGCCCGACGCAGGAAGGCCGTAGCGGTGTTGGCCCGTTCGTCGGAAAGCACTTCGACGTAGGCCAGCCGCGTATGGTCATCGATGCAGACGTGGGCGAACTCCCAGCCGATGCCGTAGACCCGCTTGGAGCGATCGCCGTGGATGCGATGCCCAACCCCGCGGATCCGAGCCAGTTTCTTGGTGTCCAGGTGGAGGAGCTCGCCGGGGGACGCTCGCTCGTAGCGCCGCACCGGCTCCTCGGGTTCCAGGCGCGAGAGCTTGTGGAGTCCCAGACGTCGGAGGATCAGAGAGACGGTCGAGAGCGGGATGGAGGTCCGGGAGGCGATCTCAGAGGCCGTCCAGCGGCGACGACGTAGCCGCTCGACACGTCGGACGACGCGGGCGGGCGTGCGCCGCGGGATCCTCCGGGGCCTCGAGCGCCGGTCCGCCAGGCCCGGTCGGCCTTCGTCGCGATACCGGGCCAGCCACTTGTAGGCCGTCCGTAAACTGACACCTGCCGCCTCTGCGGCTTCCGAGACCGTCCAATGCTGTTCGCGGACGCGCTGCACGAGCAGCCAACGACCGGAGGGCGTCGTCCTCGCGTTAGGATGGAGCTTCATTCAGGTGCTTTCCTCTGAGGCTGGGGGTTGGTGGTACAAACCCTTTTCTCAGAGGAGCCCTGGATGAACAACCTCCTTGGGAATCACACCTAGTTCCCAAATTAGGGGGGCTTCTTCTCCGTCCACCGATGCCTGATCGTTCCAGGCATGTCGAATCTGCCCAGTGAACCCAGGAGCCCGCTGGCGATCACACCGCGTGAGGTCGCCGAACGATTGGGCCTCAGTCGTTCGGCCATCTACGAGTTGATCGCGAAGGGGCGTCTGCCGCACGTCCGCGTCGGTTCCCGGATCCTAGTCGAGCTTGCCGAACTCGAAGAGTTCCTGGCGTTGCGTCGGGTGACCGCTCGCCAGGCGGCGGAGCGGTGTTTGGGGTCGAGGCTGTTGTGACGGAAGATGGGGGCGCGCGGCCGGACTTCGATCGTGCCCAGGCGGAGCAGCACCTCCAGCTCCTCTTCCCCGACGAGCTGTCGGGGCTGATCGAGCTGCGGCTGATCGTGCCGGACGCTCAGGGAGCCAGACGGACCTTCCATACCTCCGTCGACTCGGTCTTGCACAAGATCGAGCCCATGGTCGAGCGCACCATCAACGTGTATGTCGGCGTCGCGACCCGACGCTCTGCGAAGGACGGTAGCAAGGCGAACCTCGCCGACGCGCGGGTCCTCTGGCTCGACTACGACGGCAATCCGGCTGAGCTGCGCTGTAAGCTCGGCGCATTCTCGCTCCCGCCCTCGCTGATTGTGCATTCCGGCGGAGGCGCGCACGCTTACTGGCTCCTCTGCGAACCGTTCGCGCTGCTCAGCGAGGAGCAGATCACGCGGTTCGAGCATGTGCTGAAGGGGCTCGCCGACGCGCTGGGGGGCGATCAATCCGCCACGGATGCCAGCCGTGTGCTGCGCATTCCGGGAACGGTGAACTATCCCGACAAGAAGAAGAGCGCGAAGGGTCGGGAGACGGCTCCCTCCCGGATCGCCGAGCACACCGACAAGCTCTACAGCTTCGACGACTTCGAGCCGTTCGAGCTGCGCGGGCAGACGCTCAGCGCGAGTAGCACCCGTAAAGCCTATGAGCATCAGGAGTGGGACGGCGATCTGCCCAAGGGTGTTGAGCACATCCTCCCCGACGATCGCAGAGTGCGCGAGCGATTCGATCGCATACCGGGCGATCACCCCGACCAGAGCGAGTCCGGGATCGACGCCTCGCTCGCGATGATGCTGGCTCGTCGCGGCCTTGCGGGATCGGAGATCGAAGCGGCCCTCCGTGCGTCACGAGCCCAGGCGGGCGTTCCCGACGCGCACAAAGCCGAGGACTACTACCGGCGGACGGTCGAGCATGCGCTCGGGCTGGGGCAATCGAAACGCGAGGAAAACGCGCACGGCGAACACGAGCCCGAGGCCGAACAGGAACGCGCTGAGCCGCTGCTCGATCCCAGCGACTACTTCAACAACAACGCACTCATCGTGCCGACGCTCGCCGGTCCGGTTCGGGACGAAGGGCATCTCCGCCTCGGGGTGGATCACCTGCTCTACCGATATCACGGCGGCGTCTACGTCCCTGACGGGGACGCCTTCCTCCGTGAGCGCGTGCGCATCCGGCTGGGAGACAAGTTCAAGAAGCGCCACGTCGAGGAGGTGTCCGCGTGGGTTCGCTCCTTCCCTGCCACGGTGCGTGCAGAGTCCCATCCTGACTTGCTCAACGTCGTGAACGGGCTGCTCGACTGGCGGACCGGCACGCTCACCCCGCACACCCCCGAGCATGTGAGCCTGAACCAGCTCCCCGTCGAGTGGCAGCCCGAGGCCACGTGCCCGCAGATCGCTTGCTTCCTCGACGAGGTGCTCCCGAAGGGCTGCAACAACTTCGTGAACGAGCTGGTCGGCTACGCGCTCTACGCGGGCAACCCCTACCGCAAGGCGGTGCTCCTGCTCGGACCTGGGAGCAACGGCAAGAGCGTGCTGCTGCGCCTGGTGACCGCGCTACTCGGCAAGGCGAACGTATCGAGCGTCCCGCTCCAGGTGTTGTCAGACAACCGCTTTGCATCGGCTGGACTCTACGGGAAGCTCGCGAACATCTGCGGCGACCTCGACGCCCGCGCCGTCAAGCAGACCGACATGTTCAAGATGCTCACGGGCGGCGACCCGCTCTACGCGGAGCGCAAGAATCGCGATCCGTTCGAGTTCCGCTGCTACGCGCTCCCGCTCTTCTCGGCGAACGAGCCTCCCATCAGCTCGGACCAGACGCATGCCTGGTTCGACCGCTGGATCGTGGTCCCGATGGAGCGCCGCTTCGAGCCCAGCATGGCCGACCCGAAGCTCGACGAAAAGCTCACTACTGGTCCAGAGTTGGAGGGGCTCCTCGTCGAGGCGGTCGCCGGACTGCGCCGCCTCATGAAACGCGGCCACTTCGAGTACCCCGCCTCGGTCAGGGAAGCCCACACGAGCTATCGCGAGCGACTCGACACGGCGCAGGCGTTCGTCGCCGAGGAGTGCGTGCTCGAGCGGGAAGCATGGATGAAACGGAGCGCCCTGTACAAAGCCTACCGCGATTGGTGCGCTCGTAGCGGCCGCCAGCCCGTCTCGGCCCACAGCTTCTACGAGAAGCTGCGCCAGGGCTACCGAGGCAAGGTCGTCGCCGCGAAGCGCGGGGTTGAAGGATTCACCGGGATCGGACTTCGCATTGAGTCGGAGCAGCCGGAAACGGGAGACGAGGGATGAACGAAGAGGTGACCCCACCGCTCGAGATCCAGCCTCTGCGCGATGCCGCCTGGGCAGCCACCGTTCTGAACACGAGCAAGAGCCGCGTATACGAGCTTGTGCGGCAGAACGTCCTCCCTCACGTTCGCCTGGGACGGCAGGTGCGCTTCGACGAGAGTGCCATCCTTCGCTTCATCGAGTCAGGCGGTTGCGGCTTGGACGATGACGAGGGCGCGGAGGTCATCGCCCTGCCGGGCTCCTCTAAATGAATTAGTTGCCGAGTAATTCAGGTCGGACTACGATGCGGGCATGGCAAAACGGCAGAAGCGTGGACCAGGCGGAGCACGACGCGGCGCAGGCAGAAAGCCTGGGCCGCCCGAGCTAGTCAGGCGAAATCGCGTCGCGATGATGCTGACCGACGCCGAGCTCGCCGAACTCGTGCGGCGTGCCGAGAGAAGCGGCGAGCCGCTTGGCACCGTCGCCTACCGGATCGTGGCTGCATCGCTCTCGCGGTCTGCCGCCAGGAGGAAGTGACCATGGCAGCACGGAGATCAGGACAGATCGCAGCTCGGGGGGAACGGAAGTGGCTCGTGCGCTGGTACGTCAGCGTCGATGCGAAGGGAAAGCGCCGGTACTCATCAAAGATCGTCCACGGAACGAAGCGCGACGCGCAGAAGTATCTGAACTTGAAGCTACGGAGTCAGGACCTCGGGCAGTACGTCGAGCCCGCGCGAGTCTCTCTCGATGCCTATCTCGACAAGTGGCTCGAGACCGCCTCTCGGCCGAATGTCGCGACCCGGACCTACGAGGACTACCAGGACATGCTGGCGCGGTATGTTCGACCGAGCCTCGGCGGAATGCGACTCGACGCGCTTCGCCCTCTCGACATCCAAGGCTTGATCGGGGAACTCGAGGGAAAGAAGCTGTCCCCGCGAACGGTGCGGATCGCGCACCGCATCTTGAAATCGGCGCTCGAGCAGGCCATCGATTGGGGGATGCTGGCGAGCAACCCCGCAGCACGGGTGAAGCTCCCGAAGGGGCAACGCCAGGAGATGCGCGCCCTCTCGCAGGAGGAGGTCAAGAACTTTCGCGAGAAGGCGGAGGGGGAGCGGTGGCGGGTGCTCTTCGACTTCGCACTCGCGACCGGGATGCGGCCCTCGGAGTACCTGGCCCTGGCTTGGCAAGACCTCAACCTGGAGGCGGGCACTGCAACCGTGCGCCGCTCGCTCGCCAAGATTCGAGGCGGCTGGGAGTTCAAGGAGCCGAAGACGAAGGGGAGTCGCCGGAGCATCCCCCTACCCCAGCCTCTGGTCGCAAACATGAAGAAGCACAGGCGCACCCAGGCGGAGGCGGCGCTGAAGCTCGGGCCTGCGTACAATCGCGAGCTCGATCTCGTCTTCGCAAGCGAGGTAGGCGAGCCGTTGGATCGACGGAACTTGGTGCAGCGGCACTTCAAGAAGATCGTGAAGGCCGCAGAGCTTCCCTCGAGTCTTCGACTCTACGACCTCCGCCACACCTGCTGCACGCTGCTCCTCGCTTCCGGCGTCAACGTGAAGGTGGTCAGTGAGCGGCTCGGTCACGCCTCAGCAGCGATGACGCTCGATGTCTACGGGCACGTCCTGCCGGGGATGCAGGAGGAGGCGACCCAGCGACTCGGCGAGCTCCTGTTCAGCTAGATGGGGTTTTTCTCAGATCCAGAGCGTCAACTTCTGCTACACTCCCAACGATACGAGATGGGCGGAGAGAGGGGGAATCGGAACCCAGACCCGCCGTTATCGGGTCCCCCTAGGGATCTAAAGCCCCGTTATCGTCGACCAGACAATGGGCATCTCTCCGCCATCTCGTAACTACGCGCTAGCCTCGGCTCCTAGAAACTCTTTAGTTTTCAACCACTTACGGGGTTGCCCCCGTCCCTTCCAGCCGTATCGATCCTTGCATCGTTTCAGGGTGGAGCGCACGACAGTGTCTGGCCGCGAGCGCTCACCAAAGCGTCGCCCACGCGCCGTTAGCTCATCCACGATTTGACTCACCGTCAGGGCCTTCGGCGCCTCATCCAAGACCAGATCGACCGCTTCCGGCCAGGTGAGGCCATCCTCGTTCACGGGTTCGTTCGGCTTTCGACTAAGACTCGCGCTCAGAGACGCTACCTTCGGGGCAGTCTTCGCCGTCGCCGTCGAGGCCGTCAGGGCCTCCATGATCGAGACCGGAGAGATGCCCATTCGCTCGAACGTATCCACGGACTTCGCGAGCGCTTCGAGTTCCTCGATCCGCCGTTGGATCAGTTCCCGTGTCTCCTGGTAATCGTCTCGAGCCATGAGGCACTAAGATCCGCCGCGCAACGGGTGGTGTCAACCCTTTGTGGCACTGACACAACTCATAGCTCTGTGAAAGTGTCACGAAAGTGGCGAATGGCGCGTAGACCAGACTCCGCCTGGGCCGCGCTCGTAAGCCCAGCCCACGAAGCGAACGCTGAACGCTAAGAGGACAGGGGAGCCAACAGACGTTCGCACACTGCTCGCACACCAGACGCGAGTGTTTCGGGTTCGCGAATCGCGTAACCCCCCGAAACTGTTGGTCGGGGCGGTCGGATTCGAACCGACGACCTCCTGCTCCCAAAGCAGGTGCGCTACCAAGCTGCGCTACGCCCCGACGGACTGCGAGGCTAACAAATCGGGGGCTTCAGGACTGCTCATCGAGGTAGACGCGCAGTAGCGGGAGGAACGAGCGCATGGCCTGGCCCCGGTGGCTGATGAGCATCTTCTCCTGGGGCTCGATCTCCGCCATGGTGCAGTGGGGAGCGCGCTCTGGGATGAAGAGCGGATCGTAGCCGAAGCCGTGGCTCCCGCGCGGCTGCTCGGCGATCACGCCCTCACAGGTACCGTGTCCGATGGCGACGATCTCGCCGTCGGGTCGGGCCAGCGCTACCACACAGACGAAGCGTGCGGTTCGTTGCGACTCACCGTCGAGCTCGCGCAGCAGCTTCGCATTGTTTGCCGCGACGTCCCCGTGCACCCCCGCGTATCGGGCCGAGCGCACCCCTGGCTCGCCGCCGAGCTTATCGACCGCCAGGCCGCTGTCCTCCGCAATCGACCAGATCCCCGTCGACGTAGCGGCCTGCGTCGCCTTGAGCCTGGCGTTCGCCTCGAAGCTGCCGCCCGCCTCCTCGACGTCCGGCGCTTCCGGGTGGCTGGCGAGACTCTCGATGAGAAACTCCACGCCAGCCAAGAGCTCCCGCAGCTCGCGCGCCTTCCCTTCGTTTCGAGTCGCCAGGAGCAGGCGCTTCATCCGGAGAGCACCTTGTGCTGTATGCGGGTGAGCTCGGCGATCCCCTTGGCCCCGACCTCTAGCATGGCGTCCAGCTGTGCCTGGTCGAAGGTAGCGCTCTCCCCTGTGCCCTGAATCTCCACGAACCGGTCATTTCCCGTTCGCACGAGGTTCAGGTCCACCTCGGCGCGGGCGTCCTCTTCGTACGGAAGGTCCAGGAGCACGGCTCCACCAACGATGCCGACCGAGATAGCGGCGACCGAGTCCCGCAACGGGTCGCGGGTGATCAGATCGTTCTCGCGCAGCCGCCGGCAAGCTGCGGCCAGCGCGACGTAGGCGCCGGTGATCGCTGCGGTGCGGGTTCCCCCGTCCGCCTGCAGGACGTCGCAGTCGACGAGGAGGGCCCGCTCGCCGAGGGCTTCCAGGTCCGTCACGGCTCGCAGCGAGCGGCCGATCAAGCGCTGGATCTCCATGGTTCTCCCGGAGAGCCGGCCGCGCACGGCCTCGCGATCGCTGCGGGTGTCGGTCGAGCCCGGCAAGAGCGAGTACTCGGCCGTCACCCAGCCACGACCGCGCCCTCGCAGCCAGCCCGGCACCTGCTCGGCCAGGTGGACGGTGCAGAGGACCATCGTGCGCCCCATACGGATGAGGCAGGACCCCGTCGGATTCTCTACGAAGCCCAGATCCATCTCGATGGGCCTGAGCTCGTCGGCCGCTCGACCGTCGAGTCGCTTCACGGATGTGCTCCTCGCCCGACCCCGTAGTACGTTGCCACGGCACCCGCAACGGCATCACCCAGCCCGTACTGAACATCGCGCTGGCCAAGCCTCCGCTCCTCGTCCGGATGCGTCAAGAACCCGATCTCGATCAGGGCGGCTGGCATGTTCACTCCGATGAGCACCACGAACGGGGCCTGCTTCACGCCGCGGCTCAGCCCGGAGCGTGCCAGGCGGCGCTGCACCGCGGCCGCGATCTCGCTGGAGACCCGCAGGTGCTCGGTACG
Organism: Myxococcota bacterium; assembly: GCA_965226855.1. Classification (GTDB taxonomy): domain Bacteria; phylum Myxococcota_A; class UBA9160; order SZUA-336; family SZUA-336; genus JAUXJB01. The sequence continues at coordinate 121,430 of CBDDEE010000023.1, forward strand.
GATCAGGTCCCCCAGGATCGAGCCGACCAGGTAGCTGTCGTCTGGCGAGGTCCCCTCCTGTCGAAAGACATTGTTCTCGGCCATGGCCACACGCATGGCCTCCGCATCGCTCGCCTCGATCGAGAGAAAGTAGGTTTCCGGGCCCTCGACCTTCGCGCTCGCCGCCGAGTTGGCGTGGATGGAGAGGAACAGGTCCCCGCCGGCTCGGTTGGCGATATCTGTCCGGTCCGACAGCGAGACGAACTCGTCGCGATCGCGCGTGAGGACGACACGGAACCCCGACCGGGCGAGCTGAGTGCCGATACGTCTTGCGACTTGCAACACCACATCCTTCTCCAACACACCCGCCTCACCGCGCGCACCGAAGTCCGCGCCGCCATGGCCTGGGTCGATCACCACGACGGGCCTTCGCTCGGTGCTCCCGAGCCCGGACGAGCGGCCGGCGACGCTGACCGCGAGCGCCAGCAGCGCGACGAGGGCAACCCACACGATACGGCCGCGCACCTCGAGGGGGCGCCGCGAGGACACGCTAGCGCCTTTGCTGACGGCCACTTCCGGTCGCCGTGTCGTCCACTTCGCCCCCTCCAAGGTCACCGTAGCAGCCTCCCCCCGGATCCTCTAGTTTGAGATATTCGGCCTCGGATTCCCCCTCTAACGAGACGTTCATGGTCGTAAGAAGCGTCGAGAGGAAGGTGCGGATCTTACGCGTCGCGATCCGCGATCAGCCCGGACACCTGGGTGTTCTCGCCAAGCTGATCGGTGACTTCGGCGCCAGCATCGGGGACATCCTCAAGGTCCGAGCTGCGGGCGAGTACAACGTTCGCGAGATCGAGATCACCTACGAAGACGAGCGACAGCTCGAGGCGCTGCAGCGGGAGATCGAGTTCGCGGACGGGATCTCGCTGGAGGAGATCTTTGACCCGGTTCTCGATGCCCACCGCGGAGGCAAGATCGAGATCGAGCAGCGTTTGAGCGCGGAGCTGCCGATTCCTGTGATGCACGACGACCAGCACGGCACCGGGGTGGTGGTGCTGGCGGCCCTGCAGAATGCCATGCGCGCCACCGACGCGCGGCTCGACCTGATGCTGGTCGGTATTGTAGGCTTGGGAGCTGCAGGGATCGGAATCGCGAAACTGCTACGCGCATACGGCGTCAAAGGCCTGATGGGCTCGGACATCAACCCCGAGGTCGTGCTTCGCTTCGAGGCTCTCGGCGGCGCGGGGGCCGGGCTCGATCGCGTCATGGAAGAGAGCCAGGTCGTGATCGCGACCAGCGGGAAGCCCGACTTGATCAGGCCCGAACAGGTCCGCGAGGGCCGGATCATTCTCGCGCTCTCGAACCCGAAGCCCGAGATCCGCCCCGAGCGGGCCCGGCGCATCAACGACTCCATGAAGATCGCAGCGGCCGAGACGATCGCGGAGTTCGCGCCGGCTGGCGAGCTCGTTCCGAACCTGCTCGACCCCGACGTCCATCATGCGGTAGCGGAGGCCGTCGAGCGTGCTGCCCGCGAGTCCGGCGCCAACTCCGTGAGCGAGGCGACTTGATGCGCAGAATGCTCGCTGCATTGGCCAGCGTCTGCGCGCTCGGCGCCGGAGTCGTCGCGGCGGACGAGGCGGAGCGGCCCGATCTCACGCTGTCGATCACCTCGCCCGCGAACGGCGCGGTCATCGGAGATCCGGGGGGCATGACCTTCGTCTCCGGCAAGGCGCTCGCTCTTTACGGCGAGTTCCAGACCTTCGACATCGTCTTCGTGATCGACACCTCGGAGAGCACATCGGCCCCGTCCGGAGCCGACGTCGATGGTGACGGTAAGGTCGGCGTGCGTCGCGGCGGGAAGTTCCTCGGGATCTTCGGCAAGGTGCTTCCACTTCCGACTACCGACATGGGCGACAGCGTCCTGGCTGCAGAGGTCGCGGGCGTGCGGGTGCTCCTCGAACAGCTCGACCCTCGCACCACACGCGTGGGAATCGTCGCGTTCGGTGGAGACCAGGATCCCATGACGCCGGACGCATATACGGTGGTACCGCTGACAACCGACTACGGCCGAGCACGAAAGGGACTGGACGAAATCATGAGCGAGGGTCCGCGCGGAATGACAAACATGGTCACCGCGGTGAACCTGGCGGCGGTCGAGCTCATGGTCACCCAGACCGCGTACAGCGAGAGACGTTACGGCTCCAAGCGCATCATGATGTTTCTGACCGATGGGATCCCCACGCTCCCCATCGACAGCTCCAAGATGCAGAACGCGCGTATGGCGATCCAGCAGGCCGTGCGGGCGTCCAGGCTGCAGATCCGGATCGACACGTTCGCGATCGGAGAGGACGCGCTCTCCGAGCCGGTCGTCGTGGTCGAGATGGCGCGGGTCACGGGCGGAGTCTTCACGCCCGTCCGCAATCCGGGCGACCTCCGTGCGGTCTTCGAGAACGTTACCTTTGCGGAGATCCGGGACCTGCAGGTCCGGAACAAGACGAACGGCAAGGTTGCGGACTATCTCAGCAAGTACGCCGACGGCACGTTCTCCGCGCTGCTCCCGATGGAGGAGGGCGAGAACGTGCTCGAGGTTTATGCTCGCTCGACGAACGACACGGAGGCGCGCCAGTCGATCCGGGTCGTATTCCTGCCCAACGCCAAGGTCCAGGAGCTCTCTCCTCGCCTCGTGGCCCAGCGCAACCGGCTGCTGGAGAACCAGCTACTAGACCTGCAGCGGCGCCGGCTCCAGATCGAAACGGAGCGCGACGACGAGGTGCGCCAGGCGCTCTCCGTGGAGATCGAGCAGGAGCGCGAAGACGCGCGCAGGCTCGCCGAGGATCAGCGCAAGAAGCTCGAGATCCGCGTCGAGGACCGCGAGAACTAGAGCCCAGGGCTGCGCTCCGTCAGAGTCCGGGCTGCGCCCTTTGAGCCTCGCGCTTCGACTTGCGCAACACCGTGCGACGGTTCGTGGCGCGCTTCGCCAGCAGCTTGCCGCGCATCTTCACGTAGTTCTCCCACGCACGCGGGCGCCTATTCTGCATCCATTGCGTCAGGTCCTCGTACGTGTCGAAACGAGTCTTCCAGGCGTTCTCGGCCGTCGTGACCTCACACTCGTTCCAGGAGAAGTCCGAGCAGATGCGGGGGCGCTCTTCGTAGACACCGCAGGTGTGAGTCTCGGTCAGGTGCTCACAGACGGTCTCGAACTCGATGAACCAGTCGCCCTCCCAGTCGATGTACACGCACACGGCCTTGTGCGTGAGATACCAGTAGAGCTCGTCGTAGTCCTTGAAGGAGCTCGGGTTGTCGATCTCGATGGCGATGTAGTGGCAGCACTTGCCGCACCCGGCGCAGGGATGGGCGGTCGGCAGCTCGAGCATCGGCAGCTCGAGGGACGTCCCTTGGATCTGCGGCAGCTCCCCGTTCGGCTTGCTCATCGCTCCTCCGTGACTGTGCACTCACTTAATAGCCCAGCTCACCAGGATCCTCCCCTTTCGTCCGGGGCCGGCCCCAGAACTGCAAGGGGATCTCGATCTTCTTGAACTCCTCGACTCTGGCCGCGCGCCAGTTCGCCAGCGTGGCCCAGTAGCTCGACTCGTCGTGGACCGCTCGAATCCGCTCCTCGACCGTCAGGTACGCGATCTGCGCAGGGCTCTCGAGCACAGTGCGCGTCTCGAGCCTGCGACCCAGCTCCGCACCACTGCGCTGCTCGAGCGCGATCGCGGCTCGCAGCGCGGGATCGGGCAGATCGCGAGCCCCATCTTCCAGGCGTCGTGCTAGCCAGGGCAACATGATCTCCGTCCACGCCGGATCGTCCAACAACCCGCGTGCGAGCTCCCCGGTGTCGAGATCCTCCAGCTGCACCGCCCTGGCTCGCGCCAGACGTTCCTCGCGGAGCTCCCCCGCTCGCTCTACCCGCTTCTGCAGCCGACGACGACGAAAGCGCGCCCGCAGCCGCTCGTAGCGCTCGGGCATTCGCTCGAGCACGCTCCGCGCCGGGGGCACGAGAGAAGGGTCGGGCTCGACTCCCGAGTAGCGCGCCTGCAGACGCTCCCACGCGTGGGCATTGATCGCGATGCGTCCGTAGTGGAGAGCGACCCACTGTGCAGGAGCGCTGCGTTCCAGCAACCCGAGGCCCTCCCACAGCTCACGAAGTGCGTGTTCCAATGGGCTCGAGAGGCGGGACCACATCGACGGAGTGGCGATCTCGTCCAGCGGGCTGCCGAGCGGAGCGCGCGTCTGTCCCGGATACACCGCGTCCGGAGGCGTCGTCCTGGGGTAGGCCGGATCTTCGGACGCGCCGAGGTCCGGCGGCAGCGAGTCGAGCGACATCCTTCGATTGTAGGATTCTCTACTAGCTTGGCTAGAAAAGCAGCGGATCGCGCAGCTTCACTCTGCCATGGTCGCGACGACCGGGCGGTGCTCGACCCGGAAGTGGGCTTGCTCGTCGAAGATCTCGATGGGCTCCCAGCCCGGGATCTCCGAGAGCCGCGTCATGGTGTTCGTCACGACCCCCGTCGGATCGAGCACGAAAGGATCGTCTCGTGACTCGCCCTCGAACCACAGGGTAACCATGTGATGCTGGCCGCTGCTGCGCTCGACGACGATGGCGCGGTAGATCTCGTTCTTGCCGAAGCCTAGTTTTCGCAGCAGCTCGAACGTCAGCAGATCCAGGCCGTCGCAATCATCTCCGCCGCTCTCCACGACCTCGCTCAACGTGGCCCAGTGGTCGCGGTCGCCATCAGGTCGATAGTGCTCGCGGCTGTTCTCTTGTACCCACTCGATCGTCCGGGACGCGACGTCTCGACGCAGCTCCGTCGAGAACGTGTTGTACTGCTCGCCGAGCCGCGAGTAGGTCCGCGGCTCCTCGCCGCGGCGGACCGGATCCAGGTGGTGTCGCGCCTGCCAGTTCTGAATCTTCTGGGTCCACGGATTGTCCGGCGGCGCGGGCACGAAGAAGGTCATCTCGACAGCGGGCAGAAAAGGCACCTTCGCTGCACATGAGAGAGAAGCCAGTCCAACCAGAGCTACCACAATCCCGAGGCCGCGCATTCTCAGAGCCCTCACATCTAGCAGTACGATCCGAGCAGCCCCTCCAGGGGGCTGGAATCGGCCTACCAGGTCCGCGACTTGAGCGGCTGGGAGTCACCCCTCCGGAAGCCCGGAGCAGGAGTGCACAGGAGAGACAGGAGGCGACGCGAGCGACGCCCTAGAAGAACCACTCGACCTGGACGTAGACCAGGCCGGGCACGTCCGCATACGCGGAGTCCTTGTCGCTCCCGATGAAGAGCTGCGCGCCACACGAGATCTCGAGATCGGAGCGAGGGCTGTAAACCAGCGAGGGGACCAGTGCCTCGCTCGCTCCGTTCCAGTCGTGTAGCCAGAGCAGGCTCGCGCTCAGGAACGGCGTGAGCTCGTAGCTGGTCATGAAGGCCGTCGTGTGGAGCACGCGAGAGGGAATGCGGGAAACGGCGGCAAGACCCTGCTCCTCGAGCCGAGCAAGGAGCTGCGCCAGGCTACCGAGCCTCGAGAACGCCCCGAAGTCATCCGCATCGATCAGGTCCTCGTTGTACGAGTGCTCGACGAGCGCGTAGACCCCGCTGCCCACTCGGAACGTATAGTCGGCCGAGCCGACGACCTGCCAGATGCGTCCGCCGGACGCGACGTCCGTGAAGGTGGCTTCCCCCCGCACGGCAGCACCGGCGACGTTGAGCGCGAAGTCCGCGCCGAACACCCAGTCCTTTGCCACGCGCCCGGCCATGACCGCAGCGTCGAGCTCGATGGTGCTGAGCTCGAGACGTGCGACGGCGCGGTGCTGGTCGGGGTCGTCCTGTGGCGACCAGATACCCACGGCCCAGAGAGCCGGGCTCAGACGCAGGCGCACCAGCGCGGAGTCCTGGCCGATGCGCTGGTTCGGCTCGATGGCCAGCGGCGGAATCGGATTGAACAGGTCCGTGGGGTTCCAGATTCGACCACGGCCGAGCGCAATTCTCTGGCGGCCCAGCGTCACCTCCAAGGCATCGCCCTCGTAACGCAGCCATGCTCGGTACAGAAGATGGCGCCAGAGGCCGTCGCTGCGATCCGAGATCACGCGATCCCAGTCGAACCACGTCGCGAACCCGATCTCCTTGCCCAGCTGGAAGGCAAGGGAGTCGAGCTCCGAGCCCGTGAAGAACTCGTTGTCGTAGGTGATGCGCCCGGAGATCCGATTGCCGTAGGTGCCTTCGAGGCTCACGCGCACTCGCCCGAGCAGACGCCCGCTGTCCCTGCGCCGCGTAGACCCGTCGACGAGCAGCCCTTCCGCGTCGATCCGGCGCGTGTGGGTGAAGAGCGTGAACAGGCTGCCAGAGAGCTCGACGTGGAGCTCCCCGCTATTGAACTCGGCCGCACGTGTTGGGCTCGCAGTCAGGAGCGAGAGCGCGCCCAGGCACAGCAGCAGACGCGTCACGGGTCGGGACGTTCGTCGCTCTCGATCTGACCGTCCGACAGGCTCACGATACGGCGCGCTCTCCGCATGACGCGGGGATCGTGCGTGCTGAACAGGAAGGTCACGCCGCGCTCCTGGTTCATCCGCACCATCAGGTCGAGCAGCGACTCCGCCGTCTTCGAGTCCAGGTTCGCGGTCGGCTCGTCTGCAAGTACGATCTCGGGATCCGATACGATCGCGCGCGCGACGGCGACGCGCTGCTGCTGGCCACCGCTCATCTCACCCGGTCGCTTGTCCGAGAGCTCGGCAAGCCCGAGCTCCTCCAGCAAGCCGCGCGAGCGGCGCCGCCGCTCGCCTCTCGACACTCCCTGGAGCAGCAGAACGAACTCCACGTTCTCCACCGCCGAGAGCACTGGCACCAGGTTGTAGGCTTGAAACACGAAGCCGAGCTTTCTCAGGCGCAGGTCTGCGCGCTCTGCTTCGGACATCTCCGTGGTGTCGATCCCGTCGACGAGGACGCGTCCCTCCGTAGGTCGGTCGAGGGTTCCGAGCTGGTTCAGGAGCGTGGTCTTGCCGGAGCCCGACGGCCCGCACAACGTCGAGAACTCCCCGTGCTCTATGCAAAGGGAGACGTCGACGACGGCGCGCGTCTCGACCTCACCATCCCGGTAGACCTTCGTCACGCTCTCTGCTTTGAGAATCGTCTTCGCCATTTGACTCTACCTAGACGTGCCGCAGCGCCTCAGCGGGGCGAAGGCGGGCTGCTTTGAGTGCTGGCCACAATGCCGAGAGCACGGCCGTCACGATCGCGAGGGTGACGGGAATCAGTACGTCCGCAAGCTCGACAGCCGGATACATCCGCACTCCGATCCCGTAGTCCCGCAAGGCATCGGAGAAGAGCGTCAGCTCCACCCCCACTTCGCCCACCCAGAGCACGACGGGAATGCCGATCCCCAGTCCGACCAGCGTCCCGGCCCCGGTCAGAAGCAGCGCTTCCAGCAGCACGAGCGCGATCAGGCGACGCGCCTGTAAGCCGAGGGAACGCATCACACCGAACTCGCGGATTCGCTCGTAAACCGACATCAGGAGCACGTTGGCGATGCCGAAGGCCATGGCAACGAACACCACGGCATAGAAGATCCAGCGAAGGTTGTCCATCACGTCGAGCATGGTCGCGAGGCGCGGCTCGCGATCCTGCCAGGTCAGCACCTCCAATCGCTGCTCGGGCAGGACCTCGCCCAGGCGCGTTTGCGCCCAGGACTGCACCATGGGCCCGGCGTCCGGGTCGTCGAGGGCCGCGACCACAGCCGTGACCCTGTCACCGACGTCGAGAAGCCGCTGCGCATCCTCGAGCGCGACGAACACGAACACTTCATCGAAGGCGTCAGACACCGTGCGGTAGATGCCGGCGACACGGAAGGCCTCCAGTCCATAGTCGCCAGGAACGCGCATCACGACCTTGTCGCCCAGGCCTACGCGAAGTCGCTCCGCGAGCTCGGCGCCGATCAGAATTGGGCGGTTCGTGCGACCGGAGGGTGGATCCAGATAGGACCCCGCGATCAGCGAGTCCGCAACGCTCGAGACATCGCGCTCGAGAGCCGGCACCACACCCACCAGTGCGGCACGTGAGCTGCGGCGGGCGCTCTGAATCAAGCCGCCCCCCTGCAGACGCGGCGCGGCATGCACCCCGCCACGTGCCGAGAGCTCCTCGACGATCCGGCGGCCAGAGTCCGGGATGCTGCGCTCCGGATCCGGACTCGCATTGTAACCCTCTGCGTGGACCGCGAGGTGGCCCAGCTGGGTCCGCACCGCTACGTCCGTCATCTGCTTCATCATTCCCACCGACCAAGCCACCAACACGAGCATTCCCCACAGACCGATGGTGATCGCGGTCACAACGACCGCACTGCGTCGCCAGCCACGCCACAGGTTGCGCCAGGCGATCTGCATGAGGACACCCACTTCAGCTCTCCCGGAGCGCGTCGACCGGCCGGCCGCGTGCCGCGCGCACGGCCGGTGGCAACGCGGCGAGCAGAGCTACCACCATCAGCAGCAGGGGTGTGCCGATCAGCTGACGGGCAGTGAGCGAGACCTCCATCACCGCGTCGATTTCGAAGACCTCCGCCATCTGCGCAAGATCCCCGGTCGCGATGGGAAGCGGGTGCTCGGTGAGCCAGAGCAGCAGCGGCACTGCGACCGCAAAGCCAAGCGCGATGCCGAGCAGCGAGAGCTGGAGCGACTCGATCATGACGAGCCCGAACACGCCTCGGGGCTTCAAGCCGAGCGCCCTGAGCACCCCGAACTCGTGCACGCGCTCGAAGACCGACATCAGGACGGTGTTTAGGAGACCAAAGCCGACCACCAGGATGATCACGGCGAGCGACAGCCAGGCGCCGATGTCGTCCAGCAACATCATCTGAATCACACCGGGAATGAGCTGCTCCCAGGACACGACCTCATAGTTCGTATCCGGGAACATGGCCAGCAGCTGGGGGCCGAGGGGCGCGATCGCCTCGCTGTCCGCCACGAAGAAGGCGACGTGGGAGACAGCCTGGCCGACTTCCAGGAACTCCTGGAGCGTTTGCAGGTCGATCAGCGCGGCGTACCCGTCAAAATCCCCGACGCCGACCTCCATGGTACCGACCACCGGGAAGCGATCGGCGGACTGGGAGCCGTAGTAGTCGGGCGCAATCAAGATCATGGTGTCCCCGGTCGCCACGCCGAGATTTCGAGCGAGCACCTCGCCGAGCACGAGACCGCGCTCCTGTGCGGCAAGCCCCCGAGCATCCTTCAGTGAGCTCCCCAGCTTCGTGAGCCCGCTCTCCCTGTTCAGATCCACTCCGATCAGCCAGGCAGGCCGGCCCCGGGAGCCCTCGCGATCGGGCATGGCCAACGCCCAGGACTCGAGCCGCGGCGCCCAGCCCTCGACCAGCGGCAGCTCGTCGAGCTCCCTTCGCGAGTCGGCATCGAGTGTCATGCCGTAGTCCAGCGTGCGGTGCTCCCGATAGCCCGCAAGGCTGACCTCGTAGTGCCCGGGATAGACCCGCACCGTGTTCTCGATCCAGCGCTCGTGACTTCCCTTCGCGATCGCGAGAGTGAAGAGGGTCAGGGCGCTTGCGAACATCGCGGCGGCCATCGTGAGCGCGCTGCGGCGGCGGTTGCGGCCCAGGTTCCGCCAGGCGAGCTGGAGCAGCGCGATCACCGCGCCCGCTCCGCCCGTCGGAGGTTCTGCTGCGTAAAGATCCCGTCCTCCAAGGGCTGGTCCATCACGACGGACTCGATCGTCATGCGCGTACTCTGGCCCGGCTTGTCTGTGGGAACGATCTCATAGGAATGGGGCACCGGACGCCCCTGGACCTCGCGGATGTCCGAGTAGGTCATACGCCGCAGCAGCTCGTACTCGCCCGGCTCGGGCTCGTCGTAGTACAGGAACAGGAGCGGAGCGAGCCGCTCCTTCTCGAGCCACAGCTCGACCCGAGCCCAGACGACCGGTGCCTCTTCCCTCGGAATGAGGTCCACCCCGAGCGCAGGCACGCCATCGATGAGCTTCTCGCCGATCGCCTTCGGGATGTAGTCGTCGACCATCGAGGACTCGCGGGCCAGGTCGTCGTTCGTGAAGTCGCTGCCCATCCAGGGTTGCAGCATCATCGAGGGCGGGATGCGCATGGTCCGCTCCACCCTCGGGAGATAGGTCCAGAAGGTCTCTTCGAGCCGCAGAAAGCCAATTCCGCGGTCCTTGCTCGGCTCGAGAATGCGGATGAAGCTGCGGTCTCCCAGCCTGTCATCCCAGGAGTGGAACTTTACCTTCCGCGTCCAGCGCGGGGTGGTGATGACCATGGTGGCGCGCATCTCGGACGTGTCTCCCCGCAGGATGTCCTCCGCCCGCCGCACGATCTCGGCCGCGTCGAAGGGCTCCTCGCCGCTCGCTGGGAGGGCGAAGAGGGGGACCAGAAGCAGGAGCCACCGACTCAGCGCGCCGCTCCCTCGAAACTCCCGTCGGCGACCCCGCCGGGCTCTAACGCGCCCGGGGCCGGCCGCTGAAGAGAAGTTCGCGCCGTGCCTAATCACCGACCAGTTTGTACCAACACGGTCTCCTCCGTGCAAAGCAAGCATCGGCGGACGGGCGCGATCCCGCGACAACAGGTATGAACTATGCGTGTCCAATCCGGGCGAACGCCGTTCCTATCCGAACGTGGCTGCTCAACCGAGCTTCCCCGAGATCGAGCAACGGGTGCTCGAGCGCTGGCGGCGGGACAAGACCTTCGCCGCGTCGGTGCAGGCTCGCGCTGCAGGAGAGAGCGGAGCCAACGAGTACGTCTTTTACGATGGCCCCCCGTTCGCGAACGGGCTGCCGCATTACGGCCATCTGCTCACGGGGTACGTGAAGGACATCATCCCGCGCTACCAGACGCTGCGCGGACGCAGGGTGGAGCGTCGCTTCGGCTGGGATTGCCACGGTCTTCCCGCCGAGCTGGAAGCGGAGCAGGAGCTCGGCATCTCGGGTCGGGCAGCGATCATCGAGTACGGTGTCGAGCGCTTCAACGACTACTGTCGCACGTCGGTGCTGCGGTACACGGAGGCGTGGCAGGAGTCCGTCACGCGGCAGGCTCGCTGGGTCGACTTCAAGAACGACTACAAGACGATGGACCTCTCGTACATGGAGAGCATCATCTGGGCGTTCAAACAGCTCTGGGACAAGGGCCTGGTCTACGAGGGCTATCGCGTCATGCCCTACTCGTGGGCAGCGCAGACCCCGCTCTCGAACTTCGAGACCCGCCTCGACGACTCGTATAGAGAGCGCCAGGATCCTGCCATCACCGTTCGCGTTGCCCTCGTGCCAGACTCGGGAGACAGGGGACCCACCGACCTCCTGGTGTGGACGACGACCCCTTGGACCCTCCCGTCGAACCTCGCGATCGCGGTGGGGCCGGAGATCGAGTACGCCGTGTTCGAGCTCGACGGACGTCGCCTGATCCTGGGCGAGGGCACGGTCGCCAAGTACGAAGCCCGACTCCCGGACGCGCGGCGGGTCGGGAGCGTCCGCGGGAGCGAGCTGGTCGGCCGTCGCTACGTACCGCTCTATCCCTGGTTCGAGAGCAACCCGCGCAGCTTCCGGATCCTTTCGGCGGAGTTCGTCGACACCGACGAGGGCACAGGGGTCGTGCACCTGGCGCCTGGCTTTGGCGAGGAGGACCTCGAGGTCTGCAACGCAGCCGAGATCCCCGTGGTGTGCCCCGTCGACATCGACGGGAAGTTCACGAGCGAGGTGCCACCGTACGAGGGCCAGCTGGTCTTCGAGGCGAATCGGCCCATCATTCGCGAGCTGCAGCAGCGCGGCGCGCTCTTCAGCGAAGACAGCTACGTGCACAACTACCCGCACTGCTGGCGCACGGGCGAACCGCTGATCTACAGAGCCATGAGCTCCTGGTTCGTCAAAGTCACGGCTCTCCGCGAGCGGATGCTCGAGCTCAACCAAGAGATCCGCTGGGTGCCCGAGCACATCCGTGACGGGCAGTTCGGTAAGTGGCTCGAGGGAGCGCGCGACTGGTCGATCAGCCGGAACCGCTTCTGGGGCTCGCCCATCCCCGTCTGGCGCAGCGACGACCCCGCGTATCCGCGGATTGACGTCTACGGCAGCCTGGACGAGCTCGAGGCCAACTTCGGCGTCCGCCTCCACGATCTGCACCGACCGGGGATCGACGAGCTCGTGCGCCCGAATCCGGACGATCCAAGCGGACGCAGCATGATGCGCAGGATCCCGGAGGTGCTCGACTGCTGGTTCGAGTCGGGCTCCATGCCCTACGCCCAGGTCCACTATCCCTTCGAGAACCGCGACTGGTTCGAGAACCACTTCCCCGCGGACTTCATCACCGAGTACATCGCGCAGACGCGCGGCTGGTTCTACACGCTGATGGTGCTGGGAACTGCGCTGTTCGACAAGCCGCCCTTTCTCAACTGCATCTGCCACGGCGTGGTGCTCGACGAGGATGCCAAGAAGCTCAGCAAGAAGCTGCGCAACTACGCCAACCCCGACGAGATGTTCGAGACCTACGGCGCGGAGGCGCTGCGCTGGTTTCTCGTCGCCTCGCCGATCCTGCGCGGAGGCGATCTGCAGATTGACCGCGAGGGGCAGGCGATCCGCGAGGTCGTGCGCCTCGTCCTCAAGCCCATCTGGAACTCCTACAGCTTCTTCTGCCTGTACGCGAACGCGGAGAATATTCGCGCTGCGTTCGGCACCGACTCCGAGCAGCTGCTTGACCGCTACATCATGGCCAAGACGCGGGACCTTGTGGACGGCGTCGGCGAGGACCTCGACGCGTACGACATCCCTGCGGCCTGCCAGCGGATCACGGGCTTCATCGACGCCCTGAACAACTGGTACATCCGCCGCAGCCGACCCCGTTTCTGGAGTCAGGAGAAGTCGCCGGACAAGGTCGACGCGTACAACACCCTCTACACGGTAATGCACGTGCTGCTGCGCGCCGCGAGCCCGCTGCTCCCGCTAATGAGCGAGGAGATCTTCACGGGGCTCACCGGGGAACGCAGCGTCCACCTGTGCGATTGGCCAGACGCCACCGAGCTGCCTCGCGATCCGGAGCTCGTGGCGTCGATGGACCGCGTTCGCGAGATCTGCTCCACCGCGCTGGCATTGCGCCGCGCGCACGACGTTCGGGTGCGCCAACCTCTGCGCAGTCTCACAGTCGCGGGCGCCGATGTAGAGGAACTGGCGTCGCTCACCGACCTGATCCGCGACGAGGTCAACGTGAAAGAGGTCGTCCTCACGGCGGAGATCGACCGCTACGCGAGCTTCCGGTTGCAGGTGAACGCGCGGGCGCTCGGCAGCCGGCTCGGCAAGAAGATGCAAGACGTGATCAGGTGCGCGAAGGCGGGAGAATGGACGCGGCTCGATAGCGGGCTCGTCGAGGTCGCCGGAGAAGTCCTGCAGGTGGGCGACTTCAGCCTCAAGCTCGTCGCAGGGGAAGAGGTCCCCTGCCAGGCGCTGGGCTCGAACGACGCGATCGTGATCTTGGATCTGGAGCTAGACGAAGCTCTCGAGCAGGAAGGAAAGGCGCGCGACATCGTGCGTGTCGTTCAGCAGGTGCGCCGCGAGGCGGACTTGCACGTCACCGATCGGATCCACCTGGTGCTCGACGTCCCCGAGGGCTGGGAGGACGCGACGAGCCGCTTTGGCGACTACATCGCCGAACAGACGCTGGCCCTGCAGCTGGACGTCTCGGCCAGCGCGGCCGACTCGAGCTTTGCGCGCCACGACGCATCGGTCAGCGGCCAGCCGATCGGCGTCAGCCTGAAGGTCCTGCCGAGTCCGTAGCTCGCTGCGCCCCGATTCGCATGGCTCCCCGGGGACTTGGTAAGATGGCAAGCGTCTCAACACGACGAGGGGAGAGACGAGCATGTCCGAGCGCGTATCGATCGAGATCAAGGACGGGATTGCCGACGTTCGCCTGAACCGACCGGAGAAGATGAACGCGATCGACGCCGCCATGTTCAACGGGCTGGTCGCCGCGGGCCGAGAGCTCGCCGAAGACACGTCGGTGCGGGCCGTCGTCCTCTCCGGAGAGGGTCGCGCTTTCTGCGCGGGGCTGGACTTCTCGAGCTTCCAGGCCATGCAGGGCTCCAGGCGCGACGAGAACATCGAGAGCGCCTTCGAGCGCGACGGCGCGAGTCCCGCGAACGCGGGGCAGCGCGCCGCCTTCATCTGGCAGGAGCTGCCGATGCCTGTGATTGCCGCGGTTCACGGGGCGGCCTTCGGCGGCGGGCTGCAGATCGCGCTGGGCGCGGACATCCGCTACGTGCGGCCGGATGCTCAGCTCTCGGTCATGGAGATCAAGTGGGGGCTCGTGCCAGACATGAGCGGCACGCAGACCCTACGACACCTGACCTCACTCGACGTGGTGAAAGAGCTGGCCTTCACCGGCAAGATCATCAACGGCGAGGAGGCCGTGGAGCTCGGCCTCGCAACGCGCGTCGCAGAGAACCCCCACGAGGAGGCCATGACGACCGCGCGTGAGATCGCATCCAAGTCCCCCGACGCCATCCGCGCCTTGAAGCGTCTACTGAACGACTCCGTACAGTCGACACTCGCAGACGGCCTCGGGCTCGAGGCCAAGCTGCAGGCCTCCCTCATCGGCCGGCCGAATCAGACCGAGGCCGTAAAAGCAAACCTGGCCAGCCGCGACCCGAACTTCAAAGATCCCAGCTGAGCAGCCAGGAAGAGTTCAGATGGGAACGGTCCTCGATCTGACCTTTCCCGTCTCGCTCCGCTCGCGAAGCGACTGATCCGCCGCGAGGCGTTCGGAACTTGGGGACGGTCCTTAATCGGAACTTCTTCCGAACTTGGACTTACGGCTAGGTCGGCGGCATGCCTGAGACGATGTTTTGGAGCGGCTGCTTGCGAGCCCAGCGCTCGAGGTTGCGCAGGAAGCAGGCCGCTTGACGAGCGCCGTTGCCGCGCGCACTGCCCGCGCTGTGGGGCGACAGGATCACGTTCGGCAGCTGCCAGAGCGGGGAGCCCTTTGGTAGCGGCTCGACCTCGAACACGTCGAGGTAGGCGCCAGCGATGTGACCGGAGCGCAATGCATCGATCAGCGCAGCCTCCTCGAGCACCTCGCCCCGAGCGATGTTGAGCACGTGCGCCCCGGGCGGGAGCTGCGCGATCGCAGCGGCGTCGATCAGGTGGCGGGTCTCGTCGTTGAGAGAGCACGCCAGAGCGAGCCAGTCCGCGCGCGGCAGCACCTGGTGCAGCCGACTCGGGGGTACGAACTCGTCGACCGGGTCGTCGGGACCCTGCGGACTCCTGCGGACCCCGATCACGTGGAGCCCGAGGCTGCGCCCAAGGCGAGCGATCTCGGAGCCGATCGAGCCCAGACCCACGACGACGAGCGTCTGGTCGGCCAGGTCGACCGGCACCTCGCGAGCAGAGAACGGCGGCCACTCACGCCGGCTCTGTGCGCGTTGCCAGCGCGGGAAGCCGCGCGCCAGCATCAACAGCCCTCCGATCAGCGTCTGGGCGATCGGCGCCGCACTGGCCCCCGCCGAGTTCGTGAGCAGGATTCCGCGCTCGATGAAGCGTTGGAAGACGGCATCATCCGTCCCCACGTTGAACACGTGAAGCCAGCGCAGCTGCGGCGAGCTGTTTGCCGCGGAGAAGAAGGCCGGCGAGAAGTCCGGGAACATGTCTGCGGAGAAGTGGGCGATCTCCACACGCGCGAGCTCAGCGGGATCCACGCGCGCGTCGGGCTCGCTCGGCAGCAGGATGCGCTCGAGCAACTGGCCCGTCTCCGACTCGACGCGCTCCACCTCCGCGCCGTAGCCGCGGAGAAAGGGTCGCGAGGCGAGAAAGCCCGTCACGAGGCGAGCAGCTGCGACAGGATCTCTCGCACTCCGTCCGGGCTCGCCTTGCCCCGCGTGGCCTTCATGACCTGGCCCACAAAGAAGTTGAAGAGCTTCTGCTGGCCGCCGCGATACTTCTCGACCTGACCGGGATGCTCCTCGATCACGGCCCTGGCGATGCGCTTCAGCTCCTCCACGTCGGAGACTGCCTCGAGACCCGACGCACGCATGACCGCCCCGGGCCGCTCGCCGGACCGTGCCATTTCGAAGAAGATCTCGCGCGCGCTCGTGGCCGTCACCTGACCCGCTTCGAGCAGACCGAGCAGCTCTACCAGGTGCCGGGGCGTGATCGGGAGCCCCCCGAGCGACGCCCCAGACTCGCCGAGCAGGGCGAGGAGGCTTTGCATGATCCAGTGGGAGACGAGCTTGGGGTCTCCCCCGAGCGCAACGGCGCTCTCGAAGAACTCGGCCACTTCTCGATCCTCGGTTAGGAGCTGTGCATCGGCAGGAGCTAGTCGGTACTCATGCGCGTAGCGAGCCCGCTTCTCTTGCGGCAGCTCTGGCAGGTCACGGCGCAGGGCCTCGACCCACTCGTCTGCGAGCTCCAGCGGGGGCAGGTCTGGATCCGGGAAGTAGCGGTAGTCGTCGGCCTCTTCTTTGCTTCGCTGCGTTCGCGACTCGCCAGCGCTCTCGTCCCAGCTGCGCGTCTCCTGCAGGACCTTGCCGCCTTCCTCGAGCAAGTCGGTCTGACGTTCGATCTCGTGAGCGAGGGCCTTCTCGACGAACTTGAATGAGTTCAAGTTCTTGAGCTCGACCTTCGTGCCGAGCTCCCGCTGGCCGCGGGGGCGCACGGACACGTTCGCATCGCAGCGAAAGTTAGCCTTCTCCATGTCTGCGTCGGACACGCCGAGGTAGCGGAGTATGCTGCGAAGGCTGCGCAGGTAGGCGCCCGCCTCCGCGGGGGTCTTCATGACCGGCTCTGAGACGATCTCGATCAGAGGAACACCGGCGCGGTTCAGATCGACAAACGTCGCCCCAGCAGCTCCGGCGTCGTCGTGGATGTTCTTAGCCGCATCCTCCTCCATGTGGATCCGTTCCAGCGGCACCGCGTAGCTCTCTCCATCGATCTCGATCGGAACGGCGCCGCGCCTCGCAAAGGGCTGCTCGAACTGCGAGATCTGGTAGCCCTTTGGCAGATCCGGGTAGAAGTAATGCTTGCGGGCAAAGATCGAGACGGGCTGGATCTCGCAGCCCAACGCCAGCGCGGAGCGGACCGCGAGCTCGACGGCGCGTTCGTTGATCACGGGCAGCACGCCGGGCATGCCAACGTCCACCTCGGTGGTACGCGTGTTTGGCTCGCCCCCGAACTCGTTCGGCGCGGAGCTGAAGAGCTTTGCACTCGTCTTCAGCTGCGCGTGAACCTCGAGGCCGATCACCGCTTCCCAGGCCTTCGCCACGCTCACACCCCTTAGAGCACGATGTTCAGCAGCCGCCCGGGGACGTATACCAAACGGCGCGGCTCCTTGGAGTCGATGTGCCTGGCAACGTTTTCGTTCTCGAGCGCCAGTGCGTAGGCGTCGTTCTCGTCGGCATCGGCGGGGACGCACACGCGGGCTCGCATCTTGCCCTGAACCTGAACACTGATCTCGACCTCTTCCTCTACGAGCAGTCGAGCGTCCGCCTCCGGCCACTCCGCGTGCGCGATCGACGTCGTGTGCCCGAGCCGCTCCCAGAGCTCCTCGCACAGGTGCGGTGCCATCGGGCCCAGCAGGCGCAAAAACGCCTCTCCAATGCCGCGCGCTAGCGGCGCATCCCTCTCGATGTCGCGCACGAACACCATGAGCGCCGAGATCGCGGTGTTGAAGCTGAGCTTCTCGAAGTCCTCGGTCAGCTTGTGCACGGTCCTCGCGAGCAGCTTCCGCTGCGCCTCGCTGCCCTCTACCTCTGGCAGCTCGCGCACCACTTCCGCGTCGTCGATGAAGAGCCTGTACACACGATGTAAAAAGCGCGCCACTCCCGGAATCCCCTCGGTCGACCAGGGTGCCGCCTTCGCGAGCGGGCCAATGAACATCTCGAAGAGCCGCAGGGAGTCTGCGCCGAACTCCTCGATCACCTCGTTGGGGTTCACGACGTTGCCCCGGCTCTTGGCCATCCGCTCGATGACCTCTTCCAGGTCGATGTCCATGTCGGGCGCGAGCGGCCGCTCCGAATCTGCCCAGCGCACTTCCTTTGGGTTCACCCAGAGCTCGCGCAGCTCCCGTCCCGAGCCCACGTGAACGGGGCTCTCGCCCTCGTACCGCACGTCGGCAGAGGAATAGTACTTGGGACCCTCGTCGGTCTCTTCGCCGAAGTATCGGTAGCTCTTCCCCTGGATCATTCCGGGGCTGAGCAGCTTCTGGAACGGCTCCACCGTCGAGACCAGTCCCAGGTCGTAGAGGGCCTTGTGCCAGAAGCGGGCGTAGAGCAGGTGCAGCACGGCGTGCTCGGCACCGCCCACGTACAGGTCGACGTTCATCCAGTACTTCTCGGCCTCGCTCGACCACGGCGCCTGGTCGTTGTTCGGATCGCAGAAGCGCAGGTAGTACCAGCAGCTCCCTGCCCACTGGGGCATGGTGTTCGCATCGCGCTTGGCGGGCGCGCCCGTGTCCGGGTCCGTGGTCTCGACCCACTCCCCGACCCGCGCGAGCGGCGGCTCGAAGTTCCCCGAGGGATGGAAGTCCTCGAGCTCCGGTAGCAGCACGGGTAGCTGGTCCTCGGGCACGAGCTTGGTCGTGCCGTCCTCCAGGTGGAGGACCGGGAAAGGCTCGCCCCAGTAGCGCTGCCTGCTGAAGATCCAATCGCGGAGCTTGTAGTTGATGGCGCGCTGGCCCTTGCCCCGCTCCTCGAGCCACTCGATCATCGCGACCTTTGCACGGCTCGTCTCGAGCCCGTCCAGGAAGCCCGAGTTCAGCGCCACACCCTCGCCCACGAAGGCCTCGCGCGAGATCTCGCCGCCGGAGACTACCTCGACGATGGGAAGATCGAACTCTTTCGCGAACTCGTAGTCCCTCGTGTCATGGCCCGGGACGGCCATGATCGCACCCGAGCCGTAAGAGATGAGCACGTAGTCCGCGATCCACACCGGGATCTTCGCGTCGTTCACCGGATTGATCGCGTGTCCCCCCGTGAACACGCCGGTCTTCGCTCGCGCCTCCGCGATGCGCGAGCGCTCGCTCCTGCGGGCAGAGGCGTCCACGTAGTCGCGAACAGCGTCGCGCTTGTCGTCGGTGGTGATCGCGTCGACCAGCGGGTGCTCGGGCGCGAGGACCATGTAGGTTGCGCCAAACAAAGTGTCCGGCCGGGTCGTGAAGATGTCGATGGGAGCCTCGTCGACGTCCACCAGCGGGAAATCGACGCGGGCCCCCTCGGAGCGTCCGATCCAGTCGATCTGCATCTTGCGGATCGATTCCGGCCAGTCGACCTCGGCCAGGTCGTCGATCAGCCGATCCGCGTAGGCCGTGATCCTGAGCACCCACTGCTTGAGCGGTAGCCGTACGACGGGGAAGCCTCCGATGTCGCTCTTGCCGTCCCGCACCTCCTCGTTGGCCAGCACGGTCCCCAGCTCAGGACACCAGTTGACGGGCACCTCCTCCTGGTAGGCGAGCCCGCGCTCGTACAGCTTGCAGAAGATCCACTGCGTCCAGCGCACGTAGCCCGGATCCGTCGTGTCGACCTCCCGGTCCCAGTCGTACGAGAGGCCGATCGCCTGCAGCTGCTGCTTGTAGTTGGCTACGTTCGTGGCCGTGGTCACACGTGGATGCTGGCCCGTCCGCACGGCGTGCTGCTCCGCGGGCAGACCGAACGCGTCCCACCCCATGGGGTGCAGGACATTGAAGCCACGCATGCGCTTGTAGCGCGCGTATACGTCTGTGGCGACGTAGCCCTTCGGATGCCCGACGTGGAGGCCCTCTGCAGACGGATACGGAAACATATCGAGGATGTAGAACTTTGGGCGCGTAGTATCGATCTCGGCCTTGAAGGTGCTGTTCTCGAGCCAATGCTTCTGCCACTTGAGCTCGATGTCTCGCGGTGCGTATGGCATGCGGGGAAGTTAGCCGCGAGGCCGGCTTTTCGCAGCGCAGCATTCCGACTAGACTAAAACGGGCCGCAACACCCGGTTCCGGAGGCACCCCGATGCCCGACCAGAAGAGCGAGGAGCTAGGCTTCGCGTGGACCTATCCCGAGCTCGGGCCGGCCGAGCAGCGTCGTAAGGACGACTTGCTCCAGCAGCCGATCGAGTCCTTGCAGCCGTCCAGGACACACACTGTTGCCGACCTGGTGCGGGCCATGTCGGGAATGAGCGTGCAAGCTCGCTGCGTGGGGCAGTGCTACGAGGTACTCCGGGGGATGCTCCGCGACCCCGATCGCCCGACCGTTCTGCTCGGCCTCGCGGGACCGTTGATCGCCGGCGGTCTGCGTCAGGTCATCCGCGAGATGATCGAGGGCGGACTCGTCGACGTCGTCGTCTCCACGGGAGCCATCCTCTACCAGGACGTCTATCAGGCCCGAGGCTGGGGCCACTTCCGGGGGTCCCCCGCTGCGGACGACGGCGCCCTACGAGACCTATACATCGATCGCATCTACGACACGTACGTGGACGAGGTGGGGTTTGGAAAGACGGACTCCTGGATCGGGCTGCTGGCAGACGAGCTCGAGCCCGGGATCTACTCGAGCCGCCAGTTCATGGACGTGCTCGCCGACGCCGTGGATGACCCGACCTCGATCGTTGCCGCGTGTCGGCGTCTCGGGGTGCCGATGTTCGTGCCCGCCCTTAACGACAGCTCCATCGGCATCGGCCTCACGGAGCACCACCATCGGTGCGTGAAATTCGAGCGTGAGGGCATCCACATCGACTCCATCCAGGACAACTACGAGCTCACGCAGATCGTCGCGCAGTCGCCGGCGACGGCCGCGATCTACGTCGCGGGTGGCGTCCCGAAGAACTACATCAACGACTCGGTGGTCATGAGTTACATCTTCGACCACCCCTCCGAGGGCCACCGCTACGCGCTACAGGTCACGACGGCCGTGACCGCAGACGGGGGGCTGTCGAGCTCCACGCTCGACGAGGCGAAGAGCTGGGGCAAGATCAAGAAGACCGCCCAGCGCGCCATGGCCTGGGTCGAGCCCACGGTCTCGCTGCCCTTGCTCGTCACCGCCGCCCTGCAGGAGCGGCTCGCCGAAGGCCGCACGCGGCTCGTGTTCTCGTGGAACGGAAAGATTCTGGAGAAGCTGTCCACCGCCGAGCGCCGCTGATGCTGGTCGAGCCGGAGGCGCTCGAGAGCCGCCTGGGCGCCCCTGACCTGCGCGTGGTCGACGCGACCTGGTACTTGCCGGCGCAGGGTCGGAACGCGGCAGAGGAGTTCGCCCGGGAGCACCTGCCCGGCGCCATCCACCTGGATCTCTCGACCGACCTGGCAGACGCCGAAGCTTCCGTCCGGAACACGATCGCGGCGCCGGAAGAGCTCGCGAAGAGCTTTGGCCGGGCGGGAATCGGGACCGAGCACCATGTCGTGGTGTACGACAGGCTCGGTGGCTTCTCGGCTGGTCGCATCTGGTGGGCTCTTCGCTACGCGGGCCACTCGCGCGCGTCACTGCTCAACGGAGGCTTCACGCGCTGGGTCGCGGAAGGCCGGCCGGTGACGTCGGAACTGCAGCGCTTCCCGGCAGCGCGCTTCCAGGCCGCGCCCCGCCCCGAGCTCCTGGCTAGCAAGAACGACGTCCTGCGCGCACTCTCCGAGGGAGGGATCGCGATTGTCGACGCCCGCCCGCTCGACCGCTTTCACGGCGCCGGGGAGGAGCCGACCCGCCACAAGGGCCACATTCCGGGCTCTGTCTGCCTCCCGCACGACCGCAATCTCGACGCCGAGCTCGCGTTCCGCTCCGCAGACGAGCTCCGCGCACTCTACTGTGAGGCGGGCGTGCGCTTCGATCGTCCCGTCATCACCACTTGCGGTTCCGGCGTCACCGCGTCTCTCAACGCGTTCGCGCTCACGCTGCTCGGCCACCCGGACGTACGGCTCTACGACGGCTCCTGGGCAGAGTGGGGGGACATCGACGACTTACCCCACGAGAGGTCGTGAGCCGGCAGTCGGGTTGGGCGAAGAGATGCAAGAGGCCACCCGTTGATCCCGATACGCGACGACATTCCGGCTCGCGTGATCCCGTTCACGAACTACGCCCTGATCGCGCTCTGCGTGCTCGGATTCGGGACGGAGGTCGCGCTCGGGCCCGGGATCGATCGGCTGATCGAAGAGAACGGCCTGATCCCGGAGCGGTTCCTCACGCTTGGCGAGCGCTTCGGCTTCCTGCAGCCCTCTCTCTACGTCCCGTTCGTGACCTCCATCTTCCTCCACGGGGGCTACCTGCACCTGCTCTTGAACATGCTCTTCCTGTGGATCTTCGGGGACAACGTGGAGGATCGGATGGGGCACACCGGCTATGTGCTCTTCTTCCTGACTGGTGGCGCGTTCGCGGGCGCGGCCCACGTGGTGGCGAACCCGGCCTCGGTCGTGCCGACAATCGGCGCGAGCGGAGCGATCGCAGCCGTGATGGGCGCCTACTTGATCCTTTACCCGCGGGCCAGGATCGAATCGCTCGTCCTGTTCGGGTTGTCGCTGCGCTGGCTCTCCGTGCCGGCGATCGTGTACCTGATCGCGTGGCTGGCGTTGCAGCTGCTGCTGGGCAGCCTGGCCCTCGATGGCAAAGCGCCGACAGGAGGCGTCGCCTGGTGGGCACACGCCGGAGGTTTCCTGTTCGGTGTCGGCCTCGTGAGCGTTCTGGGACTGCGGGCGCCTCCGCGTCTGGAATGAGAGTCCTTTACGCCGGCTTTGCGCTCGTTGCGCTGCTGGCGTGTGCCCCGCCGGCCGACGTCGATCCCCCTCGGACCCAGTCTGTCGTCGCCACGCTCTACGCGTCGCATGCGGAGCGAGGCGAGTTCTTCAATCCCTGGGGCCGGTTCGATACGGGCCCCCTCGACATGCTCCGCTGGACCTTCTCGCGCAACCTCTACGATAAGAGCGCTCCGATCGTGGTCCCGCGCGTTCCGAACAGCGGAGCCAGCCTGGCCGGGGTCGAGCGGTCGTCCGCGATCACCTGGGTGGGTCACTCGACCTTCGCCATCCACGACGGGAAAGACGTCGCACTCACGGATCCCCACTTCGGTCCCCGCGCGCTGCTGCCCACGCGCGAATCGGAGCCGGGGATCCCGATCGAATCCGTGCCACCCCACGCCTTTGCCGTGATCTCGCACAATCACTACGACCACCTCGACGCGTATACGGTCGATACCCTGCCCGATACCGTGCACTGGTACGTGCCGCTGGACCTCGCTCGCTGGTTTCGGGCTCGGGGCCGTACGCGCGTCACCGAGCTGGACTGGTGGGAGAGCGCGCGCCGGGGACGCTGGACGATCACCTGTCTCCCCTCACAGCACTGGTCGCGCCGCACCGATCAGCCCACCAACTCGACCCTCTGGTGCTCCTGGCTGCTGGACTCCGGCGACTACCGCTACTACTTCGCCGGGGATACCGGCTACTTCCACGGCTTCAGGGAGTTCGGCCGCCACTTCCCCCCCATCGACGTAGCGCTCCTGCCGATCGGAGCATACGAGCCGCGCTGGTTCATGCGCTACCAGCACCTGAACCCCGAGGAAGCCTACCGGGCCTTCCTCGACCTCGGCGCCCGCTACATGCTCCCCATGCACTGGGGCACCTTCGACCTCACCGACGAGCCCGTGGACCTCGCCCCCCGTGTATTCGAACAGGTAGTAGCCGCCGCCGGAGGCGACCCATCCCGAACCCCAATCCTCGCCATCGGCGAGCGCTGGTCGGTCCCGGACGCGAAGCAACCCAACACTCCGCAGTCCTCTATCGGTCTCAGAGGCCTTTCAGAGGGCAACCCCCTCGGTCGGTAGTTGCCGGCCCCGAACGCCGGCCGGTCGTTCCGCACTCCCATCCCTTCGGCACAAGACGACGCTAGGGTCGGAGCGGTGCGGTTGCCGCAATCCGGACGGCGGGTCGGGACCACGGCGGTCTTATGGCAGCGGACCGCTTGTACGCTGCAAGCAACCCGTAGAGCCGAGGCGTCGCGCCCCCAAAAGGGGGCGCGACGCTGTTTAGCCGCTAGTAGTTGAAGCTCACCTCTACGCCGAATCTCCGCGGCGGTCCGGCGTTCCAGTCGAGGTTGTTGTTGAAATATATGCCGAAGTTGTGATACGGGTCCTGGGTCAGGTTTTTTCCGAAGACCGAGATCTGGTACCGGTCGTCCGGGGAGAAGTACGTGATCGACGCATCCCAGATCGTGTAGCTGTCGACCGGAACCGTGTTCTGGTCGTTCCCCCAGGTGTCGTCCCGCCAGTATACCGAGGCCTGTACCGCCACCGTCCCGTCCAGGAGCACGGGAACCGGGAACTCGTACCTTCCCATCGCGCTCCACGTCCACTCTGGAACGTAGGCGTAATCGAGCCCTCGCCCGACTCCCGCGGGTACGTCGCTATTAACCCATAGCCCATCTTCTCCGCTTCCTTCCCCGGGGTTGGTCACGTTGAGATCCGCTATAAGCGCGGTGCCTTTGGCGCACGCTCCGATCGTTTGCTCGCTGCACACGCCCGCGAAGTTGTCGTACTCCGCGTCGACCCAGCCGACCGTCGTGTTGAGCGTCAACCCCTCGATCGGCAGCCACCAGACCTCGCCTTCGAAGCCGGCGACGTGCCCCTTGGCCGCGTTACTCTGATCCTGAATCACCCCGGTCAGGATCGTGCGCTGGATGTCCTTGCCCCGGTTGTAAAAGCCGGTCAGGTTCGTGCGCAGCGTGTTGTTCAGCCAGTCGCCCTTGAGGCCGACCTCATAGGCGTCGATTCGCTCCTCGTCATACGGAGAGAACGGGATCTCGGAGCTCGCCCGGAGATTGTAGCCTCCCGCGCGGAAGCTGCGGGTGTAGCTCCCGTAGACCATGAGATCGTCGTTCACCTGATAGCGGAGTCCGGCGTGGTGGCTCCAGTAGTCCCAGGTGTCCTGATCCTGTCGCCGGCGAGGATCACCGTACAAGCACTCGGTGAACTCCTGGTTGCAGAGCGAATCGCCGAGGGTCGACGGATAGACGTTGCCTACCTTCTCCTCCCAGGTATAGCGCGTGCCGAGGGTCATGGTCAGCTGGTCGGTCAGGTCGTAGTCACCCTGAACAAACCACGCCGCCGACTGGTGATCCAGCTCACCCTTGTTGGCCGCAAAGGTCCCCCCCAGGGGGAAGGACCCATTCGGTTCTCCGATCCCCCCAGAACCAATACCATTCGCAATGTCAGGCGGGATCACCTCGACGAACAGGCGTCGGGGCTCTCGGTAGTCCATGTCCTGCTTGAAGTAAAACAGACCCGTGGTCAGGTCGGCCCGCTCTCCGATCTGCATCGCATAGCGGAGCTCGCTACTGATCTGCCACTGGTAGGTACTCACGATGGCGCGTTGATCCACTCCCGTCAGTTCCGTGGGACCTCCCTGGAAATAGTCCTCCGGGATTCCATCGACATCGAACTGGTTGGTTGTTGACACGTTGCGCCAGCCGGTGATGGAGGTCAGAGTGCCGGGGCCGACGTCCCAGACTCCCTCGACCGTTGCGCGCTGCACCTTGAAGCCGAAGTCGCCCGGATTGCTCATATGAAGGTCGAAGGGCCCGGTGTCCCGCGCCGAATTAGGCAACGCACCGTTGGGAACGCATTTGGTCGGGGCCGTGCATTCGTGATAGCGCACGGCATTGCCATCGGACTTGCTCTGGATCACCTCATAAAGGGCCTCGATCTGGAGGTCTTCGGTCGGCGACCAGCTGACCATGGGGCGGAACGTCCAGCTGCGGGCGTTGCCGTGCTCTCCCCCTGTGTTGTTATTGTCCCACATGCCGTTCCGGTCCTTGCTGAGCATGTCGATCTTCCAGGCCAGCTCCTCGTTGATCGGCGCCTCAACCGATAAAGCGGCATCCGAGCGGGAGAAGCTGCCGACCGTAAACCGTCCCCGGACGCCGAACTCACCCGAGGGCCGCCGGGTCCGGACGTTGAGTGAACCTCCGGTCACGTTGCGGCCGAACAGGGTCCCCTGCGGGCCGCGGTAGATCTCCACCGTCTGGATCTCGAACAGGTCGTGGATGGCCGCGACGTTCATGCCGGCGTAGACGCCGTCCACGAAGATCCCGACGAGTGGCTCGTCCGAGATGATGCTCGAGAAGATGGCATTCCCTCGGATCGAGAAGTTCGCCGTCCCCGGGAACGTCCCGACGGCGGACAGCTGCACGTTCGGAGCGCTGCGACTCAAGTCTTCCAGACTCTCGACGAAGTTCTGCTCGAGGTAGTTCCCCGTGAACGCGCTCACCGAGATCGGAACTTCCTGCAGGGCTTCCACACTCTCCTTCTTGCGCCCAGTGACCGTGATCTCCTCCAGGCCGGATGGGAGGCCGCGCCGCTGTGGTTCCTCAGTTGCGACGGCCGCCTCCGAGCCAGCGACCGCTTCCTCTTCGACCTCGTCCGCCATCGCACTCGTCGCCGGCAGCCCCAGCGCACCGACGATCACCCAAACAAGGGCGAGCTTTAGGCATTGGTTCAGCATCATCGTAACTCCCTCCAAGTTCTCTAGTCCGGTATTCTGGAAGCTTCGGAGGCCGAATTATAAGTTTTTTTGTCGAGATTCCTGACCATCTGACACGCCTTGGGCGCGCGAAGGTGTAAGTCGCTTCCGGCCCGTTCGCGTGGTTTGGCGCTTATCCCCGGAGTTGCCGGTGAGCTGCCGGCACTTCGCGAGGTCGCGGTCGTATCAGCGGGCTCGGGCCGATTCCGGGGACAGGATTTCGCCTTCCAGATCCGGAGGGCGGACTCCGGTGAGGGTGGCGTCGACCATGTCGCCGACCTGGGCGGTGCCTTTCAGGAGGACCATGCCGTCCACCTCGGGGGCTTGGGACCAGAGGCGGCCGGTCGAGCGGGCGTTCTTGCTGCTCTCCACCAGGACGCGGACGCGGCGTCCGAGCAGGGCGTCCAGCGCTGCGTGCATGTGGGACTTCTGCAGGTCCATCAGGTGGCGGTGGCGCTCGCGTGCGATGCGGCTGGGTACCTTTCCGGGCAGCGTCTGCGCGCGCGTGTCTTCTTCGTCGGAATAGCGGAACACGCCCACCCGATCGAAGCGTGCCTCGCGGACGAAGTCGCAGAGTAGCTCGAAGTCCGCGTCCGTCTCGCCGGGGAAGCCGACGATGAATGTGGTGCGCAGGACCGCGTTCGGGATGCGCTCGCGCAGCCTCGCGACCAGGCGTCGCTGGCGCTCGGCAGTGATTCCGCGCCGCATCGCCTTCAGGATCCGATCGCTCGCGTGCTGGAGTGGCACGTCGATGTACGGCAAGAGGCGGGTTCCGCTCGCAAGCACGTCAATGAGCTCTTCCGATACGGCCGTCGGGTAGAGATAGAGGAGGCGAACCCAGTCGAGGGACTCGACAGCGTCCAGCGCGCGTGCAAGCGCCGGGAGACGGGGACGATCCGGGAGGTCCTTGCCCCACGAGCAGGTGTCCTGCGACACGACGTTGATCTCGCGGACACCCTCGCCTCCCAGCGCCGCGGCCTCTGCCACGATCGAGTCGAACGGACGGCTCTGGAAGCGGCCGCGAATGCCGGGAATCGCGCAGAAGGCGCAGATCCGATCGCAGCCCTCCGCGATCTTGACGTAGGCGCTGTGCCGCGGGCCGATCAGCAGCCTCGGGCTGTTCTCGTCGTAGAGGTGGGTGCGGCCAGCATCGACGTACACCCCCCGTTCACCGCCCGCGAGCGCCCGGTCCAGGATGCTTACGATGTGCGGAAAGTCCCCGGTCCCCACGAAGGCGTCGACCTCGGGCAGCTCCTTCGCCAGCTCGCGGCCGTAGCGCTGCGGCAGGCAGCCCGCGACGACCAGGGCTCTGAGCCGACCTTCCTTCCTCAGGTCGGCGAGCGCCAGGATCGTCTCGATCGACTCCTCTCTGGCCGGCTGGATGAAGGAGCAGGTGTTGACCACCGCGACGTCCGCATCGTCGAGCTCCTCGGCAATGAGGTAGCCGCCGAGCGCGAGCGCGCCGAGCATGACCTCGCTGTCCACCTGGTTCTTGGCGCAGCCGAGGCTGCGAAAGTGGACCCGGGGCCTGGTCTCCAGGGGATGCGTCACGCGAGGGAGAGTACCGTCTGTGAAGGGGCCGGGCGAGGCCAGCGGCGCGTGGTAATCTCTCGCACGATGCGAATTGGTGTCCTCGGCTGTACGCACGACAAGCTCGCGAACGTCGCGAAGATCGTGGACCTGTTCAATGCCGCAAACGTTGAGCGGGTCGTGC
The DNA here is from genome assembly GCA_965226855.1 of Myxococcota bacterium. Classification (GTDB taxonomy): domain Bacteria; phylum Myxococcota_A; class UBA9160; order SZUA-336; family SZUA-336; genus JAUXJB01. Next base: position 149,538 of record CBDDEE010000023.1, read on the forward strand.
ACACGGGAGACATCACCAGTGCGCGCACGCTCGAGTTGTTGGCGCGAATCCGTGCGCCCCTCTACGGCGTATACGGAAACAACGACGTGGAGCGGGAATCGCTCGAGCGTACCGCCGCCCACCTCGGCATGCATCTGGTCGATCCACCGCTGCGCCTGTCGTGGTACGAGCGCGAGCTAGCGGTCGTACACGATCCGGAGACGATCACGGCTGCCGTGCAGGCGGGAAGCGATGTCGTGTTGCAGGGTCACACGCATCGCCGGCTGATCGAGCGCGAGAACGGGCGTCTCTACTTCAACCCGGGCGAGTGCGCGGGCACGCTCGAGGGCCACAACACGGTTGGGGTCCTCGATCTAGCCAACCTGGCGACAGAGCTCTTACACTTCTGAGCGTGGTCGGGGACCTGCTCGAGATTGCGGACCTCATGCGAGCTCTCGCCACGACCGGCCTCCACTACGCGGAGAGCGAATTCGATCGCGAGCGCTACCAGCAGCTGATGAGGCTCGCGGCTCGCCTGGCCGCAGTCGGGGAAGGCAGCGATCCCGCGCAGGTCGAGCGGATCTACCGCAGGATCGATGACGGCTATGTCACCCCGAAGATTGACGTGCGGATGGCTATCTTCCGCGGGGACACCATCCTGCTGGTCCGCGAGCGCGCCGACGGACGCTGGGCGATGCCCGGCGGCTACGTCGACGTGGGCGACAGCCCGTCGGAGGCGGCCGTCCGCGAGACCGCCGAAGAGGCGGGCCTGGAGGTCCTCGCGCGCGGCCTGGTGGGGGTGTTTGACGGTCGGCTGCAACCGAATGCTCCGGCTCATCTGTTTCACATCCACAAGCTCATCTTCACTGGGGAGCCGCGGGACCCGGAGGCGAGACCGGTGCCGGGGGATGAAACCACAGCTGCACAGTTCTGTCCGCTCGACGCACTCCCAGAGCTGTCGCTCGGTCGTACACTTCCCCTTCACATCCGGGAGGCGAAGCGGGTGGCGGAGGATCCTTCGGCGTTGCCCTATTTTGATTGATCCGAGCGCTCGCCTGCGACGCCCGAGCGCGCCGCTCACATGCTGAAACGAGCGGCGTCCTGACGAAGAGACCGCCTCATTTCCGACGCCCTTGTTGAGCGCGCTCCACAGCCTCCCTACCCTCGCCGCCGAATGAGGAGTGAAGACCCCGCAGTCCTCTCGGCGCATGTTCTGCTGGTCGAGAACGAAGCGCTCAGCCGCCGCTCGATCGAACGGTCCCTGAAGAAGATGGGCTGTGCAGCCTCGGCTGTCGCCACTGCAACCGAGGCGCTCGAGGTCGTGGCTGGCGGAGGCGTCGATGTCGTCCTCGCCGACCTCAAGCTGCCGGGGATGGACGGGCTCGAGCTGATCCGTCGCATTGTCAGCCTCGACCCCCACGTACCCTGTGTGGCGATGTCGTACTTCGCCGGCCCCGAACGGTCGATCGAGGCGCTTCGAGCCGGGGCGTTCTGGTTCGTCGAGAAGCCCGTCGAAGCTAGTCTTCCGCTGCTGGAGCGCTTGATCGCGGAGGTGCTCCAGCGAGGCCGACGGGGGACCTCCGCTCCCGCCTCCCGTCGCGCCGCTGGGGGGAAGATCCGGGGGATCGAGAGCATCGTCGGCAAGAGCGACTCGTTGTGTCGCTCCCTGGAGCTGGTGCAGCGCGTGGCCGACACGGAGGCGACGGTCCTCATCCTCGGCGAGAGCGGCACCGGCAAGGAGCTTGTCGCGCGCGCGATCCACTTCCACAGCCAGCGGGCGAACGCGAGCTTCGTTGCCGTGAACTGCGGCGCGATCCCGGAGACGCTGCTCGAGTCGGAGCTCTTCGGCCACGTGCGCGGCGCCTTTACCAGCGCAGACCGCCAGCGCGACGGCCGCTTCGCCGTGGCGAACGAGGGCACGATCTTCCTGGATGAGATTGCTCAGATGAGTCCCAACCTGCAGGTGAAGCTCCTGCGCGTTCTGCAGGACGGGACCTACGATCCGGTCGGGTCTTCCGTCACGGAGACCTGTGATGTACGGACCATTGCCGCCACCAATCAGAACCTGCAGGAGGCGATGCGCACGGGTCGTTTCCGCGACGACCTCTTCTACCGGCTGAACGTCGTGCCGGTCGAGCTCCCACCGCTGCGCGAACGACACGATGACATCCCGCTGCTCGTCGAGCACTTCCTGCAGCGGACGGCCGGCCATCTGCAGGGCTTCACGCGTGAGGCGATGCAGAAGCTGTGCGCCTACAACTGGCCAGGAAACGTGCGCGAGCTCGAGAGCCTGGTCGAGCGTATGACCATCCTCTGCAACGGCGAGTGGGTCGAGCTAGACGATCTGCCCCAACCGTTCCACAGCGCGTCGAGCGCAGACCTGGTCCAGGCACCGCGCGTGCCCGAGTCCGGCCTCTGCTTCCAGCAGGTCGTGGGACGTTTCGAGTCGGACATCATCCGGCAGGCGCTCGAGCACACGCGCTGGAACAAGAGCAAGGCGGCGCAGCTCCTGGATCTGAACCGCACCACGCTGCTCGAGATGATCAAGAAACGCGGCCTCGAACGCCGCAGCCCGCCTCGCAAGCCCGAGCCGGAGCCATCCTCCGAGGCCTGAGTCTCAGGAGTGCTTGCGCTCCTCGAAAGCGGCCAGCAGCTCGCGGAACATCTTCTCGTTGGCGCCGGGAACAAAGTGGACCGCGCGACGCAGTCCCACGGCCTACGCCTTGCGGAGCATCATCGCGGCGCGCGAGCAGCGGGCGACCACTTCGTCGCGCTGGTTCAGCCCGCGATGCTCGAACGTGACGATCCCCCACTCGGGGTGCGACTTAGACTCGCGCTTGCCCACGACCTCGGTGACCGCGCGGATGGTGTCGCCGATGAAGACCGGCTTGGGGAACTCGACCCGTTCGAACCCGAGGTTCCCCACCGTCGTTCCCAGGGTCGTATCGCCGACCGAGAGGCCGACGATGAGCCCGAGCGTGAAGATGCTGTTGACGAGGCGCTCGCCGAAAGGAGCGCCCTTCGCGAACTCCGCATCGAGGTGGAGCGGTTGGGGATTCATCGTGAGGGTCGTGAACAGGAGGTTGTCGGTCTCTGTCACCGTGCGTCCGGGCTGGTGCTCGAAGACGTGTCCGACCTCGAACTCCTCGAAGTACTTTCCGGGCATCGACCCTCTCGCGACGACTCGTCGAACTGTACCAGATGTCCGTTGAGCAAGCGCCCACCTGTCGGCTAAACTCCGCCAGGCTATCCGAGAGAGGTCGAGATGCGGAGCCCGCGAGATTTCTTCAAGCCAAAGGCGATCGGAGCGCCACAGCCGCCGCGCGAAATCCCGGCCAGGCCATCGCGCATGATCCACTTCTTCGACCCGAGCAACGAGCGGATGGCCGCCAAGGTGCCCGACATCGCGGGTCAAACAGACATCCTGCTGGGCAACCTGGAAGACGCGATCCCAACCGAACGCAAGGTCGAGGCCCGAGAGGGGCTCGTCAAGATCGCCAGGAACACGGACTTCGGCACGACGCAGCTCTGGACCCGCGTCAACAGCCTGGACAGCCCGTGGTTCCTCGACGACATGATGCGACTTGTGGGCGAGATCGGAGATCGGCTCGAGGTGATCATGATCCCGAAGGTCGAAGGGCCCTGGGATATCCACTTCGTCGATCAGCTACTGGCCCAGCTCGAGGCCAGGCACAGGCTGGAGCGGCCGCTGCTCGTGCACGCGATCCTCGAGACCGCCCTTGGCGTGTCGAACGTGGAAGAGATCATCCACGCGAGCCCGCGCATGCAGGGACTGAGCCTGGGGCCGGCAGACCTCGCCGCGTCGCGGCGCATGAAGACGACACGCGTCGGTGGCGGGCATCCCGGCTACCTGGTCCGCACGGACCCCGACCCAGACGACCCCGACGCCCCGCGGCCGACAGCGCAGCAGGATCTGTGGCACTACACCATGGCGCGTATGGTGGACGCTTGTAACTCCGCCGGGGCCCTGCCCTTCTATGGCCCCTTTGGCGACATTGGCGACCCCGTGGCCTGCGAGGACCAGTTCCGCAACGCTTTTCTGATGGGATGCGTCGGCGCCTGGTCCCTGCACCCGAACCAGATCTCCATCGCCAAGCGCGTCTTCAGCCCGCCGCCGGACGAGGTCGCCTGGGCCCGAAAGGTGATCGATGCGATGCCCGACGGCAGCGGAACGATCATGCTCGACGGCAAGATGCAGGACGACGCCACGTTCAAGCAGTGTGTGGTAATGGTCGAGCTGGCGCGTCTGATCGCAGAACGCGATCCGGAGTACCGGGAGCTCTACGGCCTCTAGTCGCGTTCCTAGGTGATCTGCCGGCCCCGTGCCATGAGCAGCTTCCCCGATCGAACGAGCTCGGTAATCCCGAAGGGCCGGAGCAGGTCGACGAACGTGTCGATCTTCTCGCTCGAGCCGTAGACCTGAAGGATCAGCGAGTCTGTGCCGTAGTCGACCACCTTGGCCTTGTAATGCTCCGCGACCTGCAGGATCTCCGTGCGGCGGTCGAGAGCGCACTCGATCTTGACGAGCCCGATCTCCGTCTCGTACGCCTCTTCCCCGGTGTGGTCGATCGCGTGGACCACGTCGACGAGCTTCGCCAGCTGCTTGACCACCTGTTCCAGGCTCTCTGCAGAGCCAGACGAGGTGATCGTCATCCGCGAGTAGCGGCCTTCTACGGCCGGGCTGACGACGAGGCTCTCGATGTTGAAGGCGCGGCGGGCGAAGGTGAGGGCCACGCGGACGAGCACTCCAGGCTTGTTGTTCACGAACAAGGAGATGGTGTGCACGGGCGGAGGCACGGCGACCGGCTGCTGCATCTCAGGCACTTCCTACGGGCTTTTCGAGCTTTCGCTTGGGAGCCTCGATCAGCATGTCCGAGATCGCCGCCCCACCGGGAATCATGGGAAACACGTTGTCTTCCTTGACGACTTCCGCAACGACGAGCACCGGGCCTTCGTCGTACTCGTGGGCTTCCGTGAGGATGCGGTCGATGTCAGCAGGGCGCCGGATCCGGAGCGCCTTCATCCCGTAGGCACGCGCCAGCTTGACGAAGTCCGGGTTGCCCTCGAGATCCACGCCTGACAGGCGGTTTTCGAAGAACAGCTCCTGCCACTGCCGCACCATCCCGAGGAAGTTGTTGTTGATGACAAGGCACTTCAGGCCGAGGCTGTGGATCTGCGCCGTTGCCAGCTCTGCCTGTGTCATCTGAAAGCCGCCGTCTCCCACAACCGCCCAGACCTTCTTGTCCGGCGAGCCGAACTTCGCGCCAATGGCGGCGGGGAAGCCGTAGCCCATGGTTCCTGCGCCGCCACTCGTTAGCCAGTAGCGGTTCGAGCGGGTTCTGCAGAACTGCGCGGCCCACATCTGATGCTGGCCCACGTCGGCCACGATGATCGAGTCCCCCTTCGTGATGGTGTTCAGGCGATCCAGCACGTGCTGTGCACGCAAGCCTCCCTGCTTGGGGTACTTGAGCGGGTACTGCTTGCGCCACTTGTTGCATTGCTCGAGCCACCCCGCCGTATCGAGCACGTCGATCTGCGGGATCAGGTCCTCGATCACGAGCCGCGCATCCCCCTCGATGCAGACGTCAGGGCGGAGGACCTTGTTGAACTCCGCCGGGTCGATGTCTACGTGGATCTTGACGGCGTCGGGGCAGAACGCGTCTACCTTGCCCGTGACGCGGTCGTCCCAGCGGGCTCCGATCGACATGATCAGATCGCAATGGGTCACCGCCTTGTTCGCGTAGGCGGTGCCGTGCATGCCGAGCATGCCGAGGTGCAGCGGGTGGGTCTCGTCGGCCGCGCCCTTGCCGAGCAGGGTGTTCACCAGAGGCGCGCGGAGCTTCTCGGCGAGCGTCATGACGGCCTTGCCGGCATCCGAGATCACTGCACCACGACCCACGTACAGGACGGGCCGTACCGATTTCATCAAAAGGCCGGCGGCCTCGGCGATCGCCACGGGGTTGCCTCGCGTCGGGACGCTGTAGCCCGGCAGGTCGACCTCGTCCGTAAACGGCGCGTCGCAGGGACCCTGGCTCAGGTCCTTGGGGAAGTCGAGAACGACCGGACCCGGACGACCCGTGGTGGCCAGGTGGAAGGCCTCGCGCATGATCCGCGGGATCTCTGCCGCGTCCCGGACGAGGTACGAGTGCTTCACAACGGGGTAGGTGATCCCGGTGACGTCGGCCTCCTGGAACGCGTCGGTGCCCAGGGCCGGGCTGATCACCTGCCCGCAGATCACGATGATGGGGGCGGAGTCCATGAGGGCCGTCAAGAGCCCCGTCACCGTGTTGGTCGCGCCCGGGCCCGAGGTCACCAGCACAACCCCGGGCTTGCCCGTGGCGCGGGCATAGCCGTCCGCCATGTGGGTGGCTCCCTGCTCGTGGCGAGTCAGGATGAGTCGGATCTTGGAGTCGACCAGAGCGTCGAAGATGGGCATGGCCGCCCCGCCCGAGAGGCCGAAGATGTACTCCACACCCTCTCGCTCCAGGCACTGGACGAGTCTCTCGGCTCCTGTCGGCACCTTCGAATCCACGAATCCCTCCGAGGCCCGGATCAGGGCCATTCAGGTCAAAAGGAGCCCGATTCTACCCGGCCTTTAGGGCAATTCCAAGGCGAAGTGGCCACCATTTCGAGAAGATCAGGACATTCTCTGACACGGCAGCTCCAAACCACTGTGGAAAATCCGAAACTCGGACGGAAGGGGCACACGCACCCTGAAACTAGGGCCTTCGAGCCCCAAATCGAGTCCTATAGCCCACTCCCCAGGACCAAAAGTACGGGTCCAGGGTCGCACGGGTTTGCTCGACCGAATTGCTATATTCCGGCTCGATGGCGGAGTTCGAATACCAGCCGATCTTCGAGCTGGAACCCGAGCAGGTCGAGTACCGCAAGCTGAGCTCGGACCACGTCTCGACTGCGGAGTTCGAGGGGCACCAGATCCTGAAGGTCGAGCCGGAGGCCCTCACCTTGCTGGCGCGGGACGCGATGGTGGACATGGCTCACCTGCTGCGTGCGAGCCACCTCTCGCAGCTCGCCAAGATCCTGGAGGACCCGGAGGCCTCGAGGAACGACCGCTTCGTCGCGGTCGAGCTGCTCAAGAACGCGAACATCGCCGCCGCCGGTGTCCTGCCGGGCTGCCAGGACACGGGCACGGCCATCGTCTTCGCGCACAAGGGCGAGAACGTCTTCACGTTCAGCGACGACGAGGAGTCGCTGTCGCGGGGGATCTATCAGGCCTACCAGGAGAAGAACCTGCGCTTCTCCCAGATGGCGGCCCTCGACATGTTCACCGAGAAGAACACCGGGACCAACCTACCAGCGCAGATCGACATTCACGCCGAGCCCGGCCGCGAATACCGCTTCTTGTTCATCGCCAAGGGCGGCGGATCCGCGAACAAGGCCTTTCTGTACCAGGAGACCCGCGCTCTCTTGGATCCGGAGTCTCTCCTCCGCTTCGTCAACGAAAAGCTAAAAACGCTCGGCACCTCGGCCTGCCCGCCGTACCACATCGCGCTGGTGATCGGGGGCACCTCCGCGGAGATGACCATCAAGACCATGAAGCTGGCGAGCACCCATTCGCTCGACGGACTCCCGACCTCCGGCAACGAGCTCGGTCGCGCGTTTCGGGATCCCGACCTCGAGGAGAAGGTTCACAAGCTGTGCAACGAGACGGGGATCGGCGCCCAGTTCGGCGGCAAGTACTTCGCACACGACGTGCGCGTGATCCGCCTCCCCCGCCATGGCGCCTCGTTACCCGTCGGTCTGGGGGTGTCCTGCTCGGCAGATCGGCAGATCCTTGGGAAGATCAACGCCGAAGGTCTGTTCTTGGAGCAGCTCGAGACCAACCCTGCGAAGTACCTGCCCGAGGTCATGCCTTCCGAGCTCGGCGACGAGGTGGTCGAGATCGACCTCAACCGCGCCATGAGCGAGATCCTCGAGGAGCTCGGCCGACACCCCGTAGCCACGCGGCTCTCGCTCACCGGCCCGATGGTCGTGGCGCGCGACATCGCACACGCTCGGCTCAAGGAGCGACTCGAGCGCGAAGGTGACCTTCCCGAGTACTTCAAGGACCACATGGTCTACTACGCCGGGCCCGCGAAACGCCCGGAGGGTTACGCCTCGGGCTCCTTCGGCCCGACCACCGCCGGCCGGATGGACTCCTACGTCGACCTCTTCCAGCAGCACGGCGCCAGCATGGTGATGCTCGCCAAGGGCAACCGCTCGAAGCAGGTCCGCGAAGCCTGCCGCAAGTACGGCGGCTTCTACCTCGGCTCCATCGGCGGCCCCGCCGCCCGCCTGACCGAGCACAGCATCAAGAAGGTCGAGGTCCTCGAGTACGAAGACCTGGGCATGGAGGCGATCTGGCGCATCGAAGTCGCCGAGTTCCCCGCCTTCATCATCATCGACAAAGAGGGCAACGACTTCTATGCAAACCTCACCGAGTCCCGCCCCGACCCCCTCCTAACCCTCGAGTAGCGACCGGAACTTGGGGACGGTCCACGGGAGGGCGTGGGCTGTTAGAAATCCGCAGAGCCGGGGACTCTGGGGAAGGGGATGACGTCGCGGATGTTTTCCATGCCGGTGGCGAACTGGACGAGACGTTCGAAGCCCAGGCCGAAGCCGGAATGGGGGACCGTGCCGTAGCGGCGAAGGTCGCGGTACCACCAGTAGTCCTCTGTGCGGAGGCCGCACTCCGCGATGCGGGCGTCGAGCTGCTCCAGGCGGTGCTCGCGCTGTGAGCCGCCGACGATCTCGCCGATCTTCGGCACGAGCACGTCCATGGCGCGCACCGTTCGCTCGTCATCGTTCACGTACATGTAGAACGGCTTGATGGCGCGCGGATAGTCGGTCACGATCACGGGGCGGCCGACGTGCACCTCGGTCAGGTAGCGCTCATGCTCGCTCTGGAGGTGCAGGCCCCAGCGCACGGGAAACTCGAACTCGTTGCCGCTCTTCTCGAGCACGGCGATGGCTTCCGTGTAGTCGATATGCTCGAACGGGCTCTCGATGATGTGCTCGAGCGTTGCCAGGACCGTCTTGTCGATGCGCTGGTTGAAGAACTCCATGTCCTCCGCGCAGTCGTTGAGGAGGACCCGGAACGTTTGCTTCAGGAACTCCTCGGCCAGCTCCATCTGACCCCGGAGATCCATGAAGGCCATCTCGGGCTCGATCATCCAGAACTCCGCCAGGTGCCGGCTCGTGTTCGAGTTCTCTGCGCGGAAGGTCGGACCGAAGGTGTAGACGTTCGTCAGCGCGAGGGCGGCGATCTCCGCCTCGAGCTGTCCCGACACCGTGAGGTAGGCGGGCTTGCCGAAGAAGTCCTGCGAGAAGTCGACGGCCCCGGCGGGGTCTCGTGGCGGCGCGGCGGGATCGAGCGTGGAGACCCGAAACAGCTCGCCCGCGCCCTCGCAGTCCGAATCAGTGATGATCGGCGTCTGCAGGTAGATGAAGCCCCGCTCCTGAAAGAAGTCGTGGATGGCCCGCGCGGCGCAATTCCGCACGCGCAGGATCGCGCCGATCGTGTTCGTGCGCGGCCGCAGGTGCGCGATGGTGCGCAGGAACTCGAAGCTGTGCCGCTTCTTCTGGAGCGGATAGTCCTCGTCTGCGGCGGAGACGATTTCGACGCGGCTCGCGCGCAGCTCGAGCTTCTGGCCCTTGGCGGGCGATGGCACCAGGTCTCCCCTCACCTCGACGGCGCTCCCGGTCCCGAGCTTCGCAAGTCCCTCGGTCGCCCTCTCGAGCTCCTGGGAAACCACGACCTGGAGCCCCGTTAGGCAGGAACCGTCAGACAGGTCCAGAAACGTGACGTCCTTGGAGCGTCGCGCCGTGCGGAGCCAGCCGCGTACCGCCACGGACTCGCCCGGCTCCTGGCGCGCCAGGAGCTCCACGACCCTACAGAACTCGGCCATGCCGGTACCTCCCCCGACCGAGAGTAGCCAATGCGCCGTACAGGGCCGAGAAGAGTGCGACTACAGGTAACGACCCGAGGGGGTGGGCAGGCGGTTCGTCACGCGCTTGGCGCGCTCCACCTCCACGAGCAGATCTGACGTGACGACGGACTCGCTCTCTCGGTCCGTCGCCTCGCAACGGGCCTTTGCGCGCAGAACCGCGTGCAAGAGCCGGATCCAGTCGCCGATGGAGCCGTCCTTGTGCTGACGCGCCACCTCGACCCAGTCGACGCCGAGGAACAGCTGCCGTCCGGCCCGGCGTTCCGCCGCCTGTGCATGGATCGACAGGGCCGCCGCGATGTCATCCGGGACGAGCGGTGTCACTTCGACGACGCGCTCGAAGCGACCCGTCGCGAGCAAGGCCGGGCGGATCGCGTCGGGCTGGCTCGTCGAACCGACGACCAGCATGCCATCCGCCGCGATCGCTCGGTCGACGAGCTCGAGCAGGAACTCCATGACCGGCCCCAGAGGCAGGTCGACACGACTCCCGCCGAGCGCCACGGCCTGCATGAACTCCAGCTCCTCGAAGAAGATCGTCGTGGGCGGCATCTCCTCGAGCGTGGCCCCCCAGGCCGCGAGGAACTCGCCGACCGCCTGGGATGCGTGCACCATCTGCAGCACCAGGCGAGGCACCGTGATCTCCAGAAAGGGCATCCCGGTGTGGTTCGATAGCCCCTCGGCCAGAAGCGTCTTGCCGCAGCTCGAAGGCCCCACGAGCAGCAGGGCGGGAGGCGGGAAGGTACCCCAGCGCTCGTACACCTCGGGGTCCGTCACGGCACAGGCGTACGTCAGCACCTCCTCCTTCGCAGACTCGAGCCCGCCGATGTCTCCGAAGCCGAGCTTCGGGTCGGCATCGAGGCGTGCCGCTTTCGCGATGTTGGGGGACTTGCGCAGGAACGCATCCCAGATGTTCTTGGCGCGTTGCCGCACGAGATCCGATGTAGGCATGGCAATATTCTACACGCGCCCGAGAGCGGGCTGAAAGCCCCTTGGGCCGGGCACTTGCAAGCGGCTCGCTACGTCAATAGCATCGCCCTCGACGCGAACTCAGCCCCGTAGGAGCAGCACGATGAAGCGCCTGATCCATCACGACGAGCTGGCTCGAGACAGTCGATTCATCCGACAGGACAACGTGATCGGCACCATCATGGCGAGCCTGCCGGATGACGTGGACGCCGTCGTCGAGGCCTTCGAGAAGATGGAGCCGATGATCGAGCAGAGTGTGCTCGGAACGGCCGCAGAGCCCCTCTTCGAGGAGTACGGGCCCGCCTTTCCACTGATCACGAACAACACGGCGCTCATGCCGGACGATCCCGTGGTCGAGGATCGCCTCAGGATGCGTATGCACGGCATCCTGGTCGGGGAGATGCAGGCACTCGAGGGCGCTGGCCGCTCGCTTTGGGACTTCCCGGAGGCACCGTGGGACTTCAAGATGAACATGGCACGCCAGTGCTGGGACGAGGCCCGTCACGTGCAGATCTACGAGAAGCTCCTCGAACACGTGGGCGGCGAGGTCGGTATGTACGCGGAGAGCACGTTCCTCTTCGAGTGCTGCTGCGCCGACGACCCCGCGCTGCGGGTCGCCGGCGTCAACCGCGGGCTCGAAGGGCTAGCCTGCGACGTCTTCCGCGAGCTCCTGCGCTTCGCGGAGCTGACCGGCGACGAGGTCACGCACCAGGCCGTGGACTACGTGCTGGCGGACGAGCTGACGCACGTGCGCTTCGGCAGCGAGTGGGTGCGGGAGTTCACCCGGAAGGACCCGGACCGCCTCCAGCGCGCCCAGGACTTCCGGCGCGAGGTCGACAAGCGCTTCAACTTTGGCGGTGCCCGCTCGGCCGAGAAGGGCGCGGCCATCCCGATCGCCTGGGAGGACCGCCGCGAGGCGGGCTTCAGCGAGGAGGAGCTCGAGGAACTGGCGGCGCTAACGAGCGAGGGTCCGCAGCGCGCAACCATTCGCAAGGCGACCGAGCTTCTGAAGCAGCGCTACGAGGAGCGAAAGCGGGGGATGCAGGAGGCAGCGGGGTGAGCGAGACCACGACGACGACGAGACTCTATCCGGGCAAGGGTGAGAACGAGCGCACGACGTTCGAGCCCTACTCCGCGTTCGAGGTTCCGGCAGACCTGCGCGAGCTGCACGGCCGCTACGACGTGGAGTCCACGGCGCGGCGCGTGCGAAACTTCCGCTACGCAGAAGAGTGGACGATGATGATGCTGGGCGGCTGGTTGGCGACGATCCCGGAGTTGCCGGTGAAGACCGGCCTCGGCAAGATCATCTGGGAGGGCGCCAAGGCCGCCGACGAGCTCGGCAAGCGCCTGCCCGAGCTGCGCTGCGGTCGCAGATCCGTCGACGCCTCGGAGTCCTCGAACCAAGGCTTCGCGGACTCCATCCAGGCGATCGCCGAGCCCGAGGCCCCCGACCTCAGCATCGAGAAGCTGGTGGGGGTGTTCGATGTGCTGAAGCCGCACCTGGTGGAGATTTACGAGCGCACCATGCGTGAGACCGATCAGATCTCCGATGCCCCGACGATCGAGATCCTGGACGACATCGTGCGCAAGACGCGGCGTCACATCTCGTGGGGCAACGAGGTAGTCGATACGCTGTGCAACACGGACGGGAAGCGCGAGCGGCGCATGCAACGACAGCACGAGCTGCTGAAGCAGCTTCATGCCTGTGGCGGCGTGACCAGCGACATCGGTGACCGCGCGTAGCGCCGCGATGGAGTTCGAGACTGTCATCGTCAAGACGGACGGCCCGATCGGGCGGTTGATCCTGAACCGCCCCGAGCGCCTGAACGCTCTCGGCCCCACGATCATGCGCGAGCTCACCGAAGCGGCGCACTGGTTCGACCGCCAGCCAGAAGTACGCGTCGTGATCGTGAGCGGGGCGGGCCGCGCGTTCAGCGCCGGCGCTGATCTCAAGGACAGCGCAGCCATCCCGACCGCGCCAACCTGGCAGGAGCGCCGCGAGGGTGGGCAGATCGGGCTGCGCATGGCCGACGCGCTCGAGCAGATGCACGCCGTCACCATCGCGCGCATCCAGGGCTACGCCGTCGGCGGCGGCGTCGTCCTGGCGGCGGTCTGCGATCTGCGGGTTGCCGCCGAGGACGCGGTCTTCTTCATCCCCGAGGTGGACCTGGGCCTGCCGCTCGCATGGGGAGGCATCCCACGGCTCGTGCGCGAGATCGGTCCCGCGCTCACCAAGGAGCTCGTCATGACCTGCCGGCGCTTCTCGCCGGCCGAGGCCAAGGCCGCCGGCTTCGTGAACCGCGTGGTTCCCGAGGCCGAGCTCGACGCAGAGGTCGAAGCCCTGGCACAGGAGATTGCCGACAAGCCCGTCGTCCCCGTCATCATCACGAAAGAGCACGTGAACGCAGTTACGCGTCAGATCGCAGGGACCACAGCCTACGCCGACGGGGACGTCCTGCAGGGGACATCGGCCGCACAGGAGTCTCGCGACGCGGCCAGAGCCTACCGAGAGCGGGCGTTCAGCCGGTCGAAGTCGAGCTGACGCTCCGCTCGATCCCGTCGAAGAACTGCCACCACATCGCGAGCGATTGCTTCACGGCGCGGCGCACGCGGTTCTGCCAGTCGTCCGACGTCGCAAAGCTCAGCACGATGTGCTTGCCGACGTCGCTGTGGTCGGCGTCGGCGGTCTCGTGTACGTCCCAGAAGGCGACAGCCTCGGGCGTCAACCCGTAGTGCTTCTCGAGCCCGCGAGCAAAGCGAGCGAAGTTGCCGGGAACCTGGCCCTCGGCCGCCAGGTTCATGGCAGCCGAGCCCTCGACGAAGGAGCGCTGCTTGCTCGAGAGCTCGAACCAGTCGATCAGCGCCGCGGTGGAAGGGAGTGGATCGCCCAGGACGAGCTCCTCGCGCTCCATCCCGAGCCCGAGCCCAAACTGAATGAAGAGCTCCGGGTGTGGCAGACCGCAGCCCGAGATGCGTCCGGTCTCCTCCTCGTAGAGACTCTCGGCGAGCTCGCTGCGCTGCTCGGGGTCGGGACAGTTCGCGTGCAGCGCACTGATCGCGCGCGGGAACTCGCGCACCTGCAGGAAGAACTGAACGGCGAAGCTGCGGAGCGACGAGCTCGGCTCCTCCCCCCCCTGGATCCGCAGCCAGAGTGGATGGCCGCCGAAGCTCCTCCCCGCGTCGATGGTGGTGCGGAGCTCGTCGGCGAAGTCTTCACGCGAGAGCGCCATGGCGAGCATTGTACGCCGGGCTCGGGATAGAATGGCAAGATCCAGCTCGGCCGGCGAAAGGAAATCCGACCAATGGGACAGAAACTCGAAGCAGGCGAGACCCTTCCGAGCGTGACCATGAAGCTCGTGGGTGGGGGGACCGTCACTCTCCCGGACGATCTCGCGACCCAGTACGGGGTGGTGCTCTTCTACCGCGGTCACTGGTGACCATACTGCCGAAGGCAGTTGTCTTCATTCGAAGAGAAGAAGGATGAGCTCGCGGCCCTCGGCGTGAGCGTCTATGCAGCGGCCGTCGACTCCGAGGAGAAGTCCAAAGAGGTCGCGGACTCCGGCATCAGCTTTCCGCTCGCCTATGGCGTTACGCGCGAGGTCGGGGAAAAGCTCGGCTCCTGGTGGGACGAGAGGCGGGACTTCATCCAGCCCTCGGAGTTCCTCTTCTCCCAGAACGGTAAGATCGTGTGCTCGTCCTACAGCAGCAGCCCGCTCGCCCGCACCGACCCCGGCGACGTGGTCTCGCTCTTGGGGTTCATCGAGTCGCGGAGGAAGAAGAAGGAGGCCGAGCGCGGCTGACGTCCTCAGCCGTCGAAGGAGCCGTGGCGGCCCGCGCCGTCTGCGAAGCGCCGCGCACCTTCCCGCGTCTCGCCCGAGTCGATCACCCGGCGGCCTAGCCGAGTCTCTTCGAGCATGGCAGAGTTGAAATTCAGGTCCCACTGCGCGTAGGACGACAGGCGGTCGCTCCGCAGACAGCGCTGCGGAAAGGCGGCCAGCTGCTTGGCCATCGCGACAGCCTCCGGGAGTGCTCGTCCCGGCTCCACCAGGCGGTTCGCCAGCCCCATCAGGCGCGCTTCTTCTCCGGACACACCCCGGCCCGTCAGGATGAGATCCAGCGCGTGGCTGTGGCCGAGCTTCCGCGACAGGCGCACGGTCCCACCGTCGACCAGAGGCACGCCCCAGCGGCGGCAGAACACCCCGAAGACGGCGTCGCGCGCGGCCACGCGCAGATCGCACCAGATCGCGAGCTCCAGCCCACCGGCGACGGCGTAGCCTTCCACTGCCGCGATCACGGGCTTTCCCAGCAGCATCCGAGACGGGCCCATCGGACCGTCGCCCTCCGTGCCCACGCGGTTGCCGCGTCTTTCTGAGACGGCCTTCAGGTCTGCTCCCGCGCAGAAGCAGCCCTCCGCGCCAGTCAGCACGGCCACAGCCATGTCCTCGTCCGCCTCGAAGGTCCGAAACGCATCCGCCAGCAGGGCGGCCGTCGGTGCATCGACGCAGTTCCTCACCTTTGGGCGATTGATGGTGACGATCGCCACCGATCCATCAGTCTCGTAGACGACGGTGCTCATGTTTCCCCCTCGAAGAACCAGTCCAGTGCTTCGTGCTGAAATTCTCCCGACGGCCAGTGCTTCCCGCCCTGGTCCACGCGGAACTCCACTTCGTAGCCCTCGCGCTCCAGTCCCTGCCGCATGGGTAGCGCGACCTGCTCGAACGGAAACAGCTGGTCGTGGGTGCCGTACTCGAGCAGGATCCGGGGCTTGCGCGCGAGCGGGTCCAGGAGGCTCTCGTCGATCACGCGAAAGCCCGCGGCCCAGCCCATGACGGCGGAGAAGACGTGCGGGTTGGACAGGCCCACCGAGAGGGCGTAGCTCGCACCATCCGAGTAGCCGAGCAGCGCCTGGCGCAGCGGGTCGATGGGGTAGCGGCGGTAGACCAGGTCGTACACCCACTCGAGAAAGTCCAGATCGTGGCGCTCGCGGCTCGCGATCAGATCCCAAGTCTGCAGAAACGAGCGGGGAATGAGAAACAGCGCATCCCGCCGCTCTGGCTCGTCGCGAAATGCCACGGCCAGCTGCTCGTCCTGACGGCCCGCTCCGTGCAGCACCGTGACGAGCGGATAAGCGCGCTCGGCGTCAATCTCGTCGGGCGTCAGCAAGACGGCTCGCGCTTCGCCGTGTTCGATAAGCACGAAACCGGTCGGAGACGGCTCGTCTCTCGACTCCACCGTCTTGTGCGTAATGTGCAACGCCAACGAGCCCAAGGCGCCCATTATGCGTTCAGCGGGTTCACCGAGGAAATGCGACCATAGCCCGATGCCGGCTCGGTCGGAACTCAACGGCAACTCGATCCGCACCGAGCGGCTCGTGCGCCAGCGCCTCGCTGCACCCCTCCCATCGCGAAAGGGCCTCGTCGAGCTGATTCGCGCGCTGCAGCCGCTCTCCACCGGGCCCCAGGCGCGGCCCGGGAGCCCACCCCGCCTGCTGCACAGGACCCGCTTCGACGACGAGGCCGCGACGGATCGGCTGCGGCAGGAGCGTGTGCTGGTAAAGGGCCGCTTCCGCGCCGGAGGGGTCGGGTACGTCCTTGCCGAGGACCTGGAGCTCTACGCGAACGCCTTCTGCAAGCCGCTCGAGCGGCCGAGCCATACCCAGGCCGAGGTTCTGGACGTCGTACAGAGCGCCGGCCCGATCACGCCAAAGCAGCTCAAGGCGGAGACCGGCCTGCTGAACAAACAGATCATGCCCGCGCTCCACCGACTCCAGACCGCCTTCCTGGTCTACGAGGAGCAGCTCGACGACGACTGGGAGCGGCCCTGGTTCGACTTCGAGACGGAGTGGCCAGACGTGAAGATCGACCCGGCGCTGCGCGAGGCTTGTCTGGCCGAGGTCCTGCTGCGCTTCCTGCACGCCCACGTCTTTGCCACGCCGGAGCAGGTCCGCGACTGGACGCAGCTCCCTCTGCGCACGCTCCAGCCGCTGCTGAGCGAGCTCGAGCGAACGGGCCAGATCCTCGTCCGCAAGGTCGACGGGCTGGGCGAGGGCTTCTGCCGCAACGGGGACGACAGGCTTCGGGACAGGTCTCTCCCCGAAAGCCTGTTCGTCCTCAACAAGGGCGACCTTCTGGTGCGCGCGCGGGAGAGCGAGCTCAAGCGGCGCTTCGGGGCACGCGACATCCTGCAGTTCTTGCTGATCGATGGCGACCTCGTGGGCGCCGTCCGCGGCCACTGGGGCTTCAAGCCCTTCGACGTGACGGATGTGGAGCTGGAGCTACCCCGCGGGGTCCGCGAACGGCGGCGGAAGGAGATCCTGGCCGCAGTCGTCGCAGCGTATCCCCCGCCCCGCCACCAGGTCCTCCGCTACGCAGGCAAAAGACTGGGGCGTTAGCCCATGCGCTGCCCGGCCTGCGAGCATTCGAATCCCGTTGGATCGAGCTACTGCAACCGCTGTGGCGCGGAGCTCGGGACAGCTCGCTCCGCTCCGCAAGACTCACCCCGCCGCTACACGCCGCGCCATCTCGCCGACAAGATCCTGACCACCAGGTCCGCACTCGAGGGCGAGCGCAAGCAGGTCACCGTGCTATTCGCCGACGTGAAGGGCTCGCTCGACCTGGCGGCGCAGCTCGACCCGGAGGAGTGGCACCGGATCATGGACCGCTTCTTCCAGATTCTGGCGAGTGGCGTTCACCGCTTCGAGGGGACTGTCAATCAGTACACCGGCGACGGGATCATGGCCTTGTTCGGTGCGCCGATCGCCCACGAGGATCACGCCAGCCGCGCCTGCTACGCGGCGCTTCACCTGACCGACAAGCTGCGCCGCTACGCGGACGAGCTGCGTCTGCAAGAGGAGCTGAACTTCTCGGTGCGCATGGGTCTGAACTCGGGCGAGGTCGTCGTCGGCCGCATCGGGGACGACCTGCGTATGGACTACACTGCACAGGGACAGACGGTTGGGCTGGCCGCGCGCATGGAGCATCTCGCGGAGCCCGGCAAGGTCTTCCTGACCCGGCACACCGCGGAGCTGGTCAAAGGCTTCTTCGAGCTCCGGGACCTGGGTAAGGCGTCGGTCAGGGGTGCGGAGGAGCCCGTACGTATCTACGAGCTGGAGGGCGTCGGTCAGCTGCGCACGCGACTCGACGTGTCGCGCAGCCGGGGCTTCTCCAGGTTCGTGGGTCGCGAAGACGAGATGGCGCAGCTCCATGTCGCCCTGGAGCATGCAATCGACAGCGAGGGCGGGGTCGTGGCGCTGGTCGGCGAGCCAGGCGTGGGCAAGAGCCGGGTGGGCTTCGAGTTCCTAGAACGCTGCCGTGAACGGGGTCTGCTCCTATACCGGGGTCACGCCCTCTCGCACACGCGCTCCGTGCCGTTTCTGCCGGTCCTCGAGCTCATGCGAGACTACTTCGGGATCTCGGAGCAGGACGGCGACGAGACCGCGCGCGACAAGATCGCCGGGCGAGCCGTGCGGCTCGACGAGAGCAGCACGGACGCGCTCCCGCTCCTGTTCGACTTTCTCGGCGTACCGGACCCGTCACGGCCCGCGCCCCTGACA
Source organism: Myxococcota bacterium (assembly GCA_965226855.1). Classification (GTDB taxonomy): domain Bacteria; phylum Myxococcota_A; class UBA9160; order SZUA-336; family SZUA-336; genus JAUXJB01. The sequence goes on from CBDDEE010000023.1 coordinate 168,003, forward strand.
GATCTGGCAGCGCGCGAGTCGCGGCTCTTCGAGGTCGTGAGTCGACTGCTGCAGGCGCGCAGCGCGCGCGAGCCCACAGTCCTGATGATCGACGATCTGCACTGGATCGACAGCGGGAGCGAGCGCTTCATCGGGCACCTGGTCGACTCGCTGCCGCAGACACGCACGCTCCTGCTGCTGATCACTCGTCCGGAGTACCGAGCCCCGTGGGCAGGCAAGCCGTACTACCGAGAGCTCTCGCTCGCCCCGCTAGCCCCCGCAGCCACGGCGGAGCTGCTGGCAGAGCTGCTGGGAGCGGACCCCAGCGTGCGCAAGCTGCCGGACCTGATCGAGCAGAGGACCGGGGGGAACCCGTTCTTCATCGAGGAGGTCGTCCAGGCGCTCGTGGACTCGGGGGCGCTTGTCGGGCCGCGGGGAGCACGCCGTCTGGCCTTGCCGCTGGAGGAGCTCCGCGTCCCCGACAGCGTCCAGGCTCTGCTCGCCGCGCGGATCGACCGGCTTCCAGAGGCCGAGAAGCGCCTGCTGCAGACCGCGTCCGTCATCGGCAAGCAGTTCGGCGAGGCCCTGCTCGAGACCGTCGCCGAGCTGCCACGCCTGGAGCTCGCAGTCCTGCTTCAGCGCCTGCTGGCGGGGGAGTTCATTTACGAAGAGGCCCTGTATCCCGAGCCGGAGTACTCCTTCAAGCACCCCCTGACACAAGAAGTGACCTACGGAACCCAGCTCCGTTCTGGCCGCACGCGTGCACACGCCGCTGTCGCCCGAGCCATCGAAGCGGCTGATCCGGCGAAGACAGACGAGCAGTCCGCCCTCATCGCTCACCACTGGGAAGCGGCGGGCGAGGCTCTGCTGGCGGCACGCTCGCATCAGCGCGCAGCGGAGTGGGCGGGAGTCCGCCACCCGGCGGAGGCACTCAACCACTGGCAGCGGGTTCCGGAGCTCCTCAGAACGCTGCCCGAGTCCGCGGAGACGAACACGCTCGGTGTAGAGGCCTACGTGCGCATCCTGCTCCTGGGCCTGCGCCTCGGCATGTCGGAGGAGGAGGCGGCGGAGATCTTCGACGAGGGCCGGGTGCTGGCGTCGCGCGCCGACGATCCGCATCTGCTGGCCGGGCTGCTCTACCGCTACGGAGCACTGCGCGGGACGGAGGGAGCGATCGAGGAGGCGCTCGAGTTCAGCCGCCAGGTGTTGAATCTCGGCGTCCGGACGCGAGACCCCGCCCTCCTATGGGCCGCACGTGTGGGCGTCGCGCACTGGTCGCACTACCTCGGGCGGCTTCGCGAGGGGTTGCTGGTGATCGACCGCGCGCTCGCCGACGCACCCGACGATCTCGATGTCGGAACGGAGTTCCTCGGCTACAGGCCGATCATCGGGCTCCGGATGTATCGCGGCATGCACCTCTTGCTCATGGGACGTCTGGAGGAGGCGGACGCCTGGCTGCAACGAGCCCTGCGAAGCGCCGAGGACGCGGGCGAGGTCGAGCTTCCGGGCTGGGTGCGTCTCCACCAGGGAAAGCTGGCCTACTATTGCGGAGACGCGGACCTCGCGCTCGCGCACAGCCGCGCCGGGCTGGAGGCCGCCGAGCGAACGGGCAGCGGCTTTGGTGCCGTACAGGCCTATCACGCGCTCGGCTCCGCGCACCTGTTGCGACAGGAGTGGACCGAGGTGATCGACATGAGTCGAATCGGCCTCGAGCTGGCGCGAAGAACCCGGACCGGCCTGTTCCTGGAGGCTGAGCTGCTCGTCCACCTGGCAGAGGGACAGCTCGGCTCCGGAGAGTGGGCGCTCGCGCGATCGAGTGTTCGTGAGGCCGTAGCCGTGGCGAGACGCCGCGGCACGCGCGTGGCCGAGAGCATGGCCTTGCTCGTAGAGGCTCGCCTCCTAACGCGCACGCGAGCTGGCAGCGCCCGCGGCAGAGTTCTCGGTGCGCTACGTGCAGCCCAGTCGCTGATCGACCACACGGGAGCGCGAACCCTCGAGCCCTTCGTTCACCTCGAGCGAGCCAACCTCGCCCACGCGACGGGCGACCGCGGCATACGCCAGCGAGAGCTCCGCATCGCCCGCCGCGTCTTCGCCGAAATGGGTGCCACCACCCGCTCCACCCGCCTCGAAGAGGAACTGCGCGACCTCTAGATGTTGGCCCCGAGGTCCGCCCCTCGAGACCTGGGGTCCGGTCCGACCAATCTCCCGGACCGCTACCACGTGCGCGTGTTGAAGACGCCGCGGGAGGTTCGCAACGCGATCCGCTACGTGCTCCTCAACGCGGCGCGGCACGCCTGGCGCCGGAATGTCGGGGCTCGAGCTGACCCCGCCTCATCGGGCCGCTGGTTCGACGGGTGGAGAAGAGGGACAGCGCGACTCGAGCGTGGCACCGGACTCCGAGCAGTCGCAGTGGCGCATACGTGGCTTCTTAGGGAGGGCTGGAGGCGCCACGGGTTGATCGATCCGCTGGACCTGCCTGGGAGCGCGCACGCGTCTCCTGCTTAGGAACAGGGCACGGGGTAGGTCTAACTCTGGGAGACCTGCTGGTGCCACTCCAGGGCGACGCGGTAGTGGTCTGGGAGCGAGGTCTCGGGCACGCCGAGTTTCGTGGCGAGCGCTGATGTTTGCTGCCAGTCTCCCTGCTCCTGGGCAAGTACCAGGGCGCGGACGCGTCCGAGCCGGGACTCGTCGTCCAGGATCCCCGCCTGGATCTCCTCGGACAACGCCATCTCCCGCACCAGCTCGGCGAGAGGGCGGCCGACGAGCGCGTCCACGAGGGAGAGGAGTCCTACCAGGAACAGGTCGTGCGCGTGGCCGGCAAGCGACGCGCTCGGAGCCAGAAGCTCGCACATGCGGGCCCGCACCAGACACGTAACGACGAGCTCCGCCGGCTTGTCCTCTCCGAGCTCGCCGATCGCGAGCATGGTGGCCCACTTCTTTACCGGCTCCTCGCCGAGCAGCGTGAGCGCGCCCTTGACCGAGCGTACGCGTCCCTTGTAGCCGAAGGCTGCCGAGTTCAGCAGGCGCAGCAGCCGCACGGAGAGGGACACGTCGCCCTTGATGATCTGCTCCAGGCGGTCGAAGTCGAGCTCCGGTCGCGAGACCGCCTGGATGAGCTGCAGGTAGTTCAGTTTGAAGGCGGGAATCTTCTTGCGCGAGATCATCTCGGGGGCGCAGAAGTAGAAGCCCTGGAAGTACTCGAACCCCAGCCGCAGGCCCTCGCGGAAGTCCTCTGCGGTCTCCACCTTCTCGGCCAGAAGGTGCAGGCGCGAGCCGTACCGTGTCATCAGATCTTGTCGCTTCGTGGAGGACGTCGTGAGGAAGTCCACCTTGATGAAGTCCGCGAGCTCGATCAGCGGCGCGTAGGCTGCATCTTCGACGTAGTCGTCCAGTGCGAGCAGGTAGCCGGACCTCTTCAGCTCCTGGCACGCCTCGACCACTTCGGCATCGGGCTTCACTGTCTCCAGGAGCTCGAGCACCACCCGCTGCTTTGGCAGGATCGAGTAGAGGTGCTCGGTCAGCACCCGGCGCGCGACGTTGACGAACGCGAGTTTCCTGGGAGCAAGCAAGTCCAGGCCGAAGGTCGCGAGGCTGTCGTGGATCGTCTGCGACGACGCGGCATCCGCATCGATGCCGGGGAAGATGTTCTCCGGGCCCGAACGGTAGAGGAGCTCGTAGCCGAACACCTTCTGCTCCGCGTCGAGAATCGGCTGTCGCGCGATGAAGACGTCCATCTGCCCCTGGAGAGTCGTGTCCTCCCTAGGGCTATCGGGCCGCCGCCTGGGGAACTTCAGGTACGCTGGGAAAGATTCGGGTCTCAGCGGTCGATAGTCCTCTTGCGAGCCCATCTCCGCCGAGGAATGCGACGCCTTGCCCGACCCGCACCCCGCCATTCTAGCCGCGCTGAAGAGCTGCGCCGCGAACGTCGGCCCGTTGATCGGTGTGGATCTAGAGATCGGCGAGATCACGACAGAGACGAGCGCTGCGATTCCGGAGGGCGATCTGGCGGTGCTGCCGCTCTCGCTGCGTATCGACGAGGATCAGCTCGCCGCGCTCACGTTGAGCGTGCCCATTGATCAGCTCGCCACCCTCGGTCGCCGTCTGGCCGGCGATGAGGAGCCGGACAAGGAGCGGCTCGCCACCCTCGGTCGCCGTCTGGCCGGCGATGAGGAGCCGGACAAGGAGCGGGAGCTGTCCGGGGAGGACCTCGGCGCGTGTAAAGAAGTCCTGACGGTGATGGGCGGTGCGATCGCCGATTCGTTCCGAGAGGAGCTCGGGGGCCTGGAGCTGGAGCCGGGAGCCTGGTGGTCCACAGAGGATCCCGGAGACGCCGTCTTTCCGGACGGATCGCATGTGTGCGGGAAGACCACAGTCGACGTACCCGGCGGGACCGCCGTGGAGCTCACGCTGAGACTCCCGCATAGCGTCCTCGAGCAGACCCAGGGAGCGCAGTTCGCGGCCGCTCGCGACGAGGTGCTGCTCGCGGGACTCGGCACCGAACTCGTAAAGACCCTGCAGCCCATCCTGGAAGCTGCGGGCCTGAACGTCGCGCTCGCCGACCCCGACGCCGAGGACGCCGCAGCGAGCTACGAGAGGACCGATGTGATCGTGCTCTCGGACGATCGGGACGATGCGCTCGAACTGCTCTGCAGGCTGCGGAAGGCGGCCCCCACCTGGAGGACACCGTTGATTCTGTGCATGAGCGAGCCCACGCGAGCGCGCGTGATCCGGACCATGGAGTGCGGCGCGAGCCACGTGTTGAAGCTCCCGACCAGCGAGGCCGAGCTGCAGAAGGTCCTCGAGAGCGTCCGGAAGGACTGAGGGCGTCCACCGACCCGAGCGCTCCCGCTGCTACCATGCCGGCCCAGGAGGAGCTGCCATGAGCAAGCCGGAGCGGATCAATGTGGACGGGTTGGGGAAGCTGCCCGCATTCTCCCACGCCTCGATCGCTGGCGATCTCATCTTCGTCTCGGGAACGCTCGGAACCAGGTCGGCATCCTTCGAGCTGGTCGAAGGAGGCATGGGGCCGGAGACGACGCAGACCCTGGAGAATATTCGCGCCATCCTGCAGGGTGCCGGCGCGAGCCTGGACGACATCGTAAAGATGAACGTCTTCGTGACCGACATGAGCGCGTTCCAGGAGATGAACAAGGCGTACCTGGAGTTCTTCCCGCGAGATCCGCCTGCGCGGATCACCGTCGGCTGTGCGGCGCTGGCGCTCGACGCGAAGATCGAGATCGACTGCATCGCCGTCAAGCCGAACCCCGCGCGTTCGTAGCGCGCGCTACGGAATCAGGTAGCGGGCGAGCGACTCGAGCCCTTCGCTCTCCGAGATGGTGATGTACCCATGGTTGAAGCGAACCAGACCCTCGCTCGCCCAGGCGCGCATCTGCTTGTTGATGCTCTCCCGAGTCGCACCGACCAGCTCCCCGAGCTCGTGCTGCGAGAGTCGCAGCTCGATCAGCACGCCCGTGGGCGTCTCCTTTCCGTACATCTGCGCAAGACCGATCAGCTTCTTCGCCAGGCGGGAGGGGAGCGTCAGGAAGAGCGTGTCCTCTACGAGCTCGCTGAGTCGGCGGACCCGTCCGGCGAGCAGCTGCGCCAGCTTGATGGCCACCTTGGGGTGGTTCGCTAGAAAGGGGTTCAGGTCGCGCCGGTGCAGGGTCAGCAGCTCGCACGGCTCGATGGCTTCCGCCGTCGCCGAAACGGGGTACGAGTCCAGCACGGAGATCTCGCCGATCACCTCGCCCGGATTCGTGATCGAGAAGACGATCTCCTTGCCTTCCTCACTCTCCCCGAGGATCCGCAGCCTGCCGCTCATGACCCCGTAGAGCTGCCGGTTCTCGGCTCCCTTGCGGATCAGGACCTCTCTTGCGCGAAGTCGCTTGGTCGTTGCGATCTCGACCAGCGCGTCGAGATCGCTGCCGTCGATCCCCTCGAAAATGGTGATGTTCCGTAGCAGACGTCGGCGGTCCACCCTCGCGGGTGCGGGCACCTTCGCCTCCTTAGACCCGCAGCTGCTCGCCGAAGAACTTCTTCAGCTCCTCCCAGGCGTCCTCCGCGGCCTTCTGCGCGTACGAAACGCGCTGGTCGCAGAAGAACCCGTGCTCGGCATCCGGGTAGTTCTTGAGCTTGTAGTTCGTCCCCAGCTCACGAAGCTTGGCGTCCACCTGGTCGACCTGCTCGCGCGGGATGAAGGCGTCCTTCTCGCCAAAGAACAGGTAGAGGGCCGCGCGGATCTTGTCAGCCTGGTCCAGCAGCCCCGCGATCCCGCCGCCGTAGAAGGGCGCCGCGGCGGAGATGCGATCCGGGAGGGCGCAGGCCGAGAGGAACGCAAGCCGACCCCCCATGCAGAAGCCGGTGCAGCCGAGCTTCGCGCCGTCCACGTTGTCTCTTCCCGCCAGATCGTCGAGCGTCGCGCGCATGTCCTCGACGAAGCGCCCGTCGTCGAGCTTCTGCATCAGGCCGATCGCCAGGTCGAGCTGGTCGTAGCCCACCTTGTTGTTCGGCAGCTCTCGGTAGTAGACGTCCGGCGCAACGGCAACGTAGCCCTCTCCCGCCAGCCGGTCTGCCACGCTCTCGATGTGTGGCACCAGACCGAAGGCCTCGATCAGCACGACGACGGCCGGGTGGGGCCCCGCGCCTTCTGGCTCGGCGAGGTGAGCGGGCATGACGCCGTCCGGCGTCGTGATCTCGATCTTGCTCGTACGGATAGCCATCGGGATCCTCCTCGTTGGAACAGAATCCGAGTATACCGCCAAGGCCACCAGCCCTACCGAGCCGACGGGTCACGGGGTAAGGTACCGCCCATGAGCGAACGACGTGGCGGCGGGATCCGGCGACGGGAGTTTCTTCAGGTTGGAGTGGCCGCAACGTTAGGGGCAGCGGCGCTGCCGCTCGTGGGTCGGGCGGCCAGCGACCCCGTGGCGCGGGGGTTCCGGCGCCTTGGCCGCACGGGCCTGGAGATCTCGGACATCTCCTTCGGCTCCAGCCGCACCGGCGACCCCCGACTCGTCGAGCACGCGTTCGAGCGCGGGATCAACTACTTCGACACGGCCGAATCCTATCGGGGCGGCGCGTCGGAGGCCGCGATTGGACAGGCTCTCCGCGGCCGCAAGCGCGAGAGCGTCACCCTGGCCTCGAAAACATCGGCGGGACGCAACGAGCGCGCAGACGAGCTGATGCGTGCGCTCGATGGCAGTTTACGCAGCCTGCAGACGGATCGGATCGAGGTCTACTTCAACCACGCGGTCAACGACCCGCGGCGACTCGACAACGCGGAGTGGTACGAGTTCGTCGAGCGAGCCAAGAAGGCTGGCAAGATCCGCTTCAGTGGAATGTCGGGACACGGCGGCCGACTCGCAGAGTGCCTCGACCACGCCTTCGACAGCGACCTGGTCGACGTCATTCTCGTCGCGTACAACTTTGGACAGGACCCGAAGTTCTACGAGGGTTTTACGCGCCGCTTTGACTTCGTTGCGAACCAGCCGGAGCTGCCAGCCCTGCTCGAGAGAGCGCGTGCGCTGGACGTAGGCGTCGTCGCCATGAAGACGCTGATGGGGGCGCGGCTGAACGACATGCGGCCCTACGAGACCAGCGGCGGGACCTTTGCCCAGGCGGCGTTCCGCTGGGTGCTCGCGAACCCCAACGTGGACGCGCTGATCGTCTCGATGAAGAGCATCGAGCAGATCGACGAGTACCTCGGAGCGTCCGGCAGCGGTCCGGTGCAGTCGACGGATCTGGAGCTGCTCGAACGCTACGTCTCGCGAAACGGCGCGGCGCACTGCCGCCAGGGCTGCAACGCCTGCGCGGAGGCCTGCCCGCACGACGTCGCGATCCCGGAGGTCCTGCGCACGCGCATGTACGCGACGGACTACGAGGACCTCGCCTACGCTCGCGAGGACTACGCGAAGCTCGGAGGCGGCGCGAGCGCGTGTGTGAGCTGCGCGCACCAGGCGTGCCTCGGATCCTGTCCCCACGGTCTGGCGATCGCGGAGCTCACACGCTCCGCTCACGGGATGCTGGCGTGAGGATGAGCTGATCGAGGGGCGCTGCCTTCGCGCTGCGCGGAAACACCCGTTGCTCGAGCGTGCCGACCGGCACCCCGAGGTGATCGCGCAGGACGCCCTTGAACAGGGAGCGCGCGTCGAGGGTGGGCATGAGATCGCGTCCTTCGTATAGCGCTCTCTTGCGGAGCCCGGGCCAGTCCGACACGACCCGTCCGCCGCGGACGGCGCCGCCCAGCAGAAAGGCCGCGCCCGCCGTACCGTGGTCGGTACCCCGGGTGCCGTTCTCCGCCACCGTCCGACCGAACTCCGAGATCACGATCACGGCGGTTTGCGACCACGTGGATCCCAGACCCTGTCGAAGCAGCTCCACCCCGCGGTCCAGGGTCGCGAGCTGCGTCGCCAGCCTGCCCTGTCCGGCCCCCTGGTTTGCGTGCGTGTCCCAGCCGCCAAACTCGAGCACCGCGATCCGCGGACCGTCGGGCGCACGGAGAAAGGCTGCCGCCGCCCGAGCGAGCGCTGCGAAGGCGGCCCTGCCCGCGCGGCGTCCGTGCGCAGGTGCCGCACCCAGCGCCCGCTCCGCCATCTCGTCGGTAGCCAGCGCCTGGCGCAACCGAGCGGCGAAGAATGCGTCATCGCGGTAGAGATCGGCCATACGCGCAAGCGTGTCGGGATCCAGCGACGGCAACGGTGAAGGAGCCCACGACTCGACAGGCGCGTCGCCCCGCAGCACCATGGGCACGCTCTGTGCCAGAGCCAGGGCCGGTGCAGGAGTCCCGATGACGACTGCGTCCGAAGGCGCGAGGAGCGCGCGGTTGAGCCAGCCGCTGCCCGCGTGCGGGACGGCAGTGCCGTTCTCGAGGATGTCCTGGCCATCGAAGTGGGAGCGCTCGCGATACGAGGTCGCGATCGCCTGAAGCACCACGAGCTCGCCCGCCTGATAGAGGGCAGAGAAGGTCCTTAGGGCGGGATGTAGCCCGAAGGTCCCGTCGAGCTTCAGCACGCCGCCCGCCGCTCCTGGAGCAGCCAGTGCGAGCCCCGCGCGGGTTCGCTCGTAGCTCGACTCACCGTACGGTGGCACTGCGGCGAGCCCATCCATTCCCCCGCGCAGGATCACCAGCACCAGCCGAGCCTCCGAGTCCGAGCGAGCTAACGAGAGCCCGGGCAGCAGTCCAACCGCCGCCAGGGACCCGGCGGCTTCGAGGAAGCGACGTCGCGTGATCGACATCATCTGCGCTGAAACTCCGGGCTGCCCAGCAGCAGCGCCATCGCCTGCCGTCGATCTCTAGCGCCCTCGAGCGCGCGAGACGTCGCGCTACTGAGCAGCGGCCCGAGAGCAGTCTCGGCTACCCGCGCCGGACTCGCGCTCGCTCGGCGTCCGAACACGGCCGCCCACTCGAGCCTTTTCAGCAGCGCGTCTGCCCCATCCCAGCTCGCGGCCCTGTCCCCCCAGCCTGCCGGTGAAGGCGCAGCGAATGGTGGCTGACTGAGCACGCGGAGTGAGCCGATCAGCTGGCGCTGGCGCGGAACCTCGGCACCGGTGGCGCGATAGGCCGAGACCACGAACTCCTGGGGGCTCTTGAGCTTGGTGGCGGAGAGCTGCCAGGCTTCCGGGCTCGCCACCAGCGCGGCCGAGACCCGCGCGAGATCGCCCTCAGTCTGTCGAAACACGCGCGCGACGCGCTCGACCGCAGAGAGCGGAGGATCGTCGGCCACGAAGTGTCGCACCAGCTTGACTGCGAGCGAGCGCGCGGTTGCGGGGTGGGCCGCAAGGTCGCGCAGCACCGAGACGCCCTGGTCGAAGCCGGTATCGGGATAGCTCCGCCCCAGCAGCGTCTTGCGGCCGGGCTCGTGCGCGGGTGCAAGGAACGCGAAGCGCCCGGCGCGTCCCGTCGAGAACCTCCGGCCTTCCCTTCCCACGCTCCAGCCCGTAATCACTTCCGCGAAGGTGGTCACGTCTTGCTGCGTGTAGCCCCCGGCCACGCCGAGCGTGTGCAGCTCGAGGATCTCGCGCGCGAGGTTCTCGTTCAGGCCGCGCTTGCGCCCGCGGGCGCGCCGTGCGGCTCTGGAGTGCGGACCGATGGACGACTGGTTGTCGAGGTAGATGAGCATGGCGGGGTGCGTCTCGACCGCGAGCAGCAGATCGACGAACCGGCCGGTGACGTACGGGCGGATTGCCTCGTTCTCGAAGCTCACGGCCACGCTCGAGAGCAGGGGCTTACCGAGCATGGAGACGGTGAAGTGGTTCGACCAGAAGTGCACGAGCCGCTCGCGAAAGGGCTCTCGGCTGTTGATCGCGGCCAGCGTCCGCGCAGCGGCTTGCTCGAGGTAGCCGCGCTGCTGGGCCATGCGGAAGTCGCGCATCTTCGAACGGAACGCGACCGAGGGTGGGGACTCGCTCCGCAGGCGGCTCTTGCCACGCATCTGCCGCCGCTCCGAGCGAAGCTCCTGGGCGGCAACGAGCTGCTCGTGCGCTGGCGCGATGCTCGCTAGCTCCGCCGGAAGCGGCCGTCGGCGTCCGAGCTGAGCCTCGAGCCAGCCCGTCGGATCGGACCCGATGGCCGCGAGCTCGCCGGGGCGCGCACCCAGACCGAAGCGGTTCGCCGCGATGGCGGCACGCGGATCGCCGCGTGTCTTCACGCGCTCTCCTCCTTCGTTCCTTGAACCGTCGGGGCGCCCGGCCGTTGCGTGCGACGCAACCACCGGGCCGCTCCGCGGTTGGACCTCGTGATCCGTGCTGTAACATCCGGAGCGCCATGCGCCTGAGAGCTAAGACCGGGCTCGGAGCCCTTGCAGTCGGTCTGATTGCGGGAGTGCTCGCTCTACTGTTGTGGCGCGACGTGCGCTCGGAAGTCGCACCCGAGCCAGCTCCTTCCCTGCCCTCACAAGCGCCCGTGGTGCGGGATCTTCCGCCGGTCGCCAGCACCGCTTCGGAGGACATGGATCTGCTTCGGGAGGTCCTCGCCGCCGAGGTTGCGGCGCGCGAGGAGCTCGCGATCGAGGTGGACGATCTACGGGACGAGCTCGCGAGCCTGCGCAGCGAACGCGAACGCTCGGTCGCCGAACGGGTCGCCCGTGGAGGCGGCTTCTCCCGCCAAAGGCGGTTCGACGAGGAGCGCTTGCTGGAAGCCGGGCTCAGTCGGGGACGCGCGGAGCAGCTCCGCGAGGTGTACGAGAGGAGCCAGCTCGACTTCATCAATTTGCGCGACCAGGCAATCCGCGACGGTTGGGGTGGTGGCGGCTTCGCTCAGGTCTTCGAGGCGAGGGCCCAGCAGACAGCAGCCCTGCAGGAAGAGCTGGGCCTCGAGATGTACGACCTCATGCTCTACGGGGCGGGCCAGCCGAACCGCCTGGTCGTGCGAGACATCCTCCCGGGCTCGAACGCGGAGGTTGGGGGTCTGCAAGAAGGCGACCTCATTCGCAGCTACGACGACCAGCCCGTGTTCGGCATGCAGGAGCTGCGCTATCTCATCGCCCAGGGGGACCAACAGACGCCCGTCGACGTCGGTGTGGAGCGCGCTGGCGCCGCCACGACGGTGCAAGTCACACCCGGTCCCATGGGCGTCAGGCTCCGCCCGGCCTGGCGTCAGCCGGAGACTCCCTAACCGAGATCTCAGCCGAGCTTCTCGGCTGCAGCGATGATCTCCGCGGGTGCGGGCCGTTCCTTATAGCCATCGTGGCGCAGCTTGAAACGGATGACGGCGTCTCTGTCCACGATGAAGATCGTAGGATGCGGGATCCCGGCGGTCCGGCCCGTCGCCTCCTTGTTCCGCACGCTGTAGGCATCGATCGTCTTGCTGCCGGGATCCGAGAGCAGGATGTACTCGATACCACGCTCCCGAGAGAACTTGGCTAGCACGCTCGTGCGGTCGTAGCTGATCCCGATGAGCCGCACTCCACTCGCATCGATCGCGGAGAGATTTTCCTGCAGTTCAACTAACTGCCCCTTGCAGTACGGTCACCAGTCTGCCGACCGAAAGAAGACGATCGCGACCGGACCATCCGTGAGCAGCGCGTTCAGCGACTGCGTTTCGCCCCACTGGTCTTCCAGCGAGAAGGTGGGTGCCGACTGGCCCGCAGCGAGGCCGACCTCCTCGTCAGCCCCGACCGGAGCCCCCGCCAGCAACAGGCCGAAGAGTGGAGCCATCATCCTGAACGCACGCTTTCTCATCGGCCAAACCTCCAATAGGCCTTCGAACAGCCCTGGTCTCATCCCCCTACGCTCCGGACCCCTGCCCGGTTTCACCGGGGGGGCCCGATTGCTGCCCGACGAGCTCCCGGGCGCGGGTCAGCGCTCGGCGGGCGCTCACGAAGATACCCGGCTCAGACTCGAAGAGGCAGTCCTCGCCGATCAGGTCGATGATCCCGTAGGCCCGCATGATCTCGGCCAGCTCAGGCCGAACCCCGCAGAGCAGCACGTGTGCCCCCCTGTCCCGAGCCTCCTGGCAGAACTCCTCGAGGACCGAGAGCACCGTAGAGTCCATCGAGAGCGTGCGCTTGAGGCGCAGCACGATCGCCCTGGCACCAGCGCTGCCGCTCGTCAGCTGATCTTGCAACGCGTCGGCAACCCCAAAAAAGAGGTTCCCCTCGAGCTGAAGAAACACGACGGGCGGAGCGGGTATGCCGATCCCCGGTGCCCGCTCCGCAAAGGACCCGTCGGACGCCTGGACCATCTCGACCAGCTGCAGCTGGCTCGACCGCTGGAGGTAGAGCGAGATGTTCAACAGGATACCGACGAAGACCGCGTAGGTGAGCGGCAGGAAGAGCGTCGCCCCCAGGGTCGTAAGACACACGAACGTGTCGGGTGGACTCGCCCGGGACATGCGCACGATCGCACGCCAGTCCACGAGCTCGTAGGCAATTACGAACAGGATGGCGGCCAGGCTGGCCAGCGGGATGTAGGTCGCCAGCGGCGAGAACACGAGCAGGATCGCAGCAACGAACAGGCTGTTGAAGACACCGGAGTAGCGCGTGGCGGCTCCGGCCTGGAAGTTGAGCGCGGAGCGCGAGAAGCTCCCCGAGCCTGGAATGCACTGAAAGAAGCTCGAGAGGGCGTTCGTCACCCCCTGACTCATTAGCTCCTGGTTCGGGCTGATCCTGTGCCCCGTCTGCCGCGAGATCGTCTTCCCGATCGAGAAGACCTCGAGCAATCCGAGCAGGCTCAGGGCGAGGGCTCCGCCGAGCAGGGCCTCGGCCGCGCTCCAGCTGAATACGGGGAGCTGGAACGACGGGAGGCCGTACGGGAGTGGCTGGATCAACGGCAGGTTCCCCCCTGTCCAGCCCGCGAGGGCCACCGCCCCAGCACCGGCACCGATCGCCGCGAGCGCCGCAGGAAAGCGACGCGAGAACCGGCGGCCGAGCAGCACGATCGCAAGCGAGAGGACGCCTACACCGAGTGACTCCCCACTGATCTCGGAGAGATGGGGAGCCGCACGCTGAAAGGCTCCAACCAGGCCCGGCCAGTCCGCTCCACCGCGCAGGGCCGCGAAGCCGAGAAAGCCGGGAACCTGCCCCGCTGCAATCAAGACCCCCGCGCCCGCGGTAAAGCCCACGATCACCGACTGGCTGACGAAGCGGACCGCAGTCCCGAGTCCGATTCCGGCCAGGCCGACCTGCATCAGCCCCTTGAGCAGGGTCAGCAGCACCACGAGCTGCAGATACCGCGCCTCCTGCTCACCGGGCGCGAGGTCCCCGAGCTGCCCCATCACGCGCGTCACGACTGCGGCGACGAGCAGCGCCTGCGTGTTGACCGGCCCCACCGACAGAAACGGCTGTGAGTTCAACAACGACCCGATCAGGCACTGCACGACCAGCGTGTAGAGCCCGTACTCCGGCGGCACACCCGCGACCAGCGCCGGGGCCATCGCCTGCGGCACGGCGACCACCGCCACCGTCAGCCCCGCGACGAGATCCCTCCTCAGCTTGGCAGTCGAATACTCACGCCCCGCGTCGATCGGCTGCCGAAACATCTCGAGCACGGCGCGCGGCCTACCTTCCGAGCCGCGTCATGAGTCTCCTCATAGTCCGAGTCATCGGCGTGTAGAATAGGCGCTCAGTTCGGCCCAACCTCATAATCCGGAGCTCGATGAGGCCCGCATCGAACCAGCCCGCGGCGTCCCAGCCGAATCATCACTCCGTCGCCGTTGAGAGCAGAGAACCAAATTGCCTTCTTGGTAATTTCCCACCGCTAACCTGGGAAGTCTTACAGGACGACCGAGAACCCGAGTTGATCTGGGCTTCCCCGCCGTAGTAGGTTGGTCACCGCGCAGTGTTGCTTGCTCCCTGTCGAGCCAGTTTCGCTGCTGTTTCTTGAATCGTACCTGCGTAGAATCGACCTTCGTCTCGCGATCGGCGGACGGCATAAGCTTCCTTTTCGCAGGCCCTTAGGGAAACGAGTTACCGTGTATTCCAGCGTTCTCGTTCGCATAACCTATCTTGCCCTCGCAATCGCCTTGGGGTTGCCGTGGGCTGCTAAAGCTCAGCGATGCGATCCACCCGCGGGCAGAGCTGCATCGGTCCAGGGGACCGTAGAGCTGCGAAGGGCGGGCACGACGCAGTGGCAGCCAGTCGCGCTCAATGACGAGCTCTGCCCCGGTGACACGATCCGCGCGCTAGAGCGCAGCCGCGCAGACGTGATGCTGCTGAGCCAGTCGGTCCTCCGGATCCGCGCGAACACTACGCTGACCCTCGAAGGCATTCGCGACGAGCAGAGCTACTTCGCAGATCTGCTCCAGGGGGCCGTGCACTTCTTCAGCCGGCAGGGAGACCGCAACCTGGAGGTGAATACACCGTTCACCGTCGCCGGTGTGCGCGGCACCGAGTTCTACGTGGCCGTCGAGGCGGACCGGACACTGCTCACGGTCTTCGAGGGCCGGGTGCTGGCTTCGAATGCCGCCGGGAGCCTCACTCTACGCGACGGCCAGTCGGCCGTGGCCGCGCGCGGAAGCGCGCCCCAGCTGCGCGTCGTGGCACGACCACGGGACGCCGTCCAGTGGGCGATCTACTACCTGCCGGTCGTCGACGTCCGGCCGGATGCGTTCCAGGGGAGGGTCCGTGAGTCCGCCCAGTACTACCTGCAAGGGGATCTCCAGCGGGCCTTCGACAGCCTCGAGGGCGTTCCGGACGGGGACGACCCGCGCTTCCTGACCTACCGAGCCACGCTGCTCCTCGCCGTGGGGAGCGTGGACGAGGCCCAGGCCGACATCGAGCGAGCGCTGGCGCGGTCCGCCAACGACAGCAACGCGCTCGCGCTCCAGACGATCATCGCCATCGCTCGGAACGAGAACGAGAGGGCGCTCGAAGTCGCACGGAGAGCCGTACAGGCCGACCCCGACTCGGCGTCGGCGCTGATCGCACTCTCCTACGCCCAGCAGTCGAGCTTCGATCTGGACGGAGCGCGAGGCAGCCTCGAACGGGCAGTGCAGCAGGAGCCCGAGAACGCCCTGGCCTGGGCGCGTCTCGCCGAAATCCGTTCCTCCTTCGGCAACCTGAGCGATGCCCTCGCCGCGGCCCAGGAAGCGGCTCGCCTGCAGCCGAACCTCTCACGCACCCAGACGGTCCTCGGCTTCGCCTACTTGACCCAGGTGAAGACCGACCAGGCCAAGGCAGCCTTCGAGAGGGCCATCACCCTCGACCAGGCGGACCCCCTCTCCCGGCTCGGCCTCGGCCTCGCCAAGATCCGCGAGGGCGACCTCGAGGCCGGCGGCCGCGACATCGAAGTCGCCGCCAGCCTCGACTCCAGCAACTCCCTCATCCGCAGCTACCTCGGCAAGACCTACTACGAAGAGAAGCGCGAAGGCCAGGACGACCGCGAATACGCCATGGCCAAGCAGCTCGACCCCAACGACCCCACCCCCTGGTTCTACAGCGCGATCGCCAAACAGACCACGAACCGCCCCGTCGAGGCCCTGCGCGACATCCAGAATGCCGTCGAGCTGAACGACAACCGCGCAGTGTACCGGTCACAGCTCCTGCTGGACTCGGACCTCGCCGCGCGGAGCTCGAGCCAGGCTCGGATCTACAGTGACCTCGGCTTCCAGCATCTGGCCCTGGTGGAAGGCTGGCACTCGGTCAACACGGATCCCACCAACTTCTCCGCCCACAGATTGCTGGCCGACTCCTACGCAGCCCGGCCTCTCGCCATGGGATCGCCAGGGTGAGCGAGCTGCTCCAGTCCCAGCTACTACAGCCGAGCAACCTCACGCCCATCCAGCCCCGGCTCGCGGAGAGCAGCCTGTTCCAGATCGCCGCGCAAGGCCCGGCAAGCCTCTCGTTCACCGAGTTCAATCCGCTGTTCAACCGAGATCGCGTCGCGGTTCAGGCTAGCGGGGGGGTCGCGGAGGACGACACGCAGTCCGGTGAGGGAATCGTTTCGGGCGTCTACCGGAACCTCTCGTTCAGTGGCGGCTACAGCAGCTTCACCACGGACGGCTACCGGGACAACAACGAACAGAAGGACCAGATTGCAAACGCGTTCGCGCAGGTAGAGGTCGGTCCCCAGACGAGCCTCCAGACCGAGTACAGATACAGGTACCGCGAGAACGGCGATCTGGGAGACCCGGTTCTTCGAGGGCGACTTTCGACCCTTCGCCGATGAGCAGGTGCGACAGCGCAGCATCCGCGGAGGTCTCCGCCACGCGTTCTCGCCCAACGCCACGGTGCTGGCGTCGTACATCTATCAGAAGAAGGATTCCGAGCTCGAAGACGCCCTCCCTGCCTTCGGTGTTCCCCTGATCAAGGTGGATCGCGACGAAAAAGCCCAGAGCAGCGAGGCTCAGTTCATTTACCGGTCGGATCCACTGGGCTGGCTCAACGGCCTGATCAAGAGCGTCAACGTAACGAGTGGCGCGGGGTACTTCGACGTCGACGTGGATGAGACCACGATCCAGCAGATTATCCTGCTTCCGCCACCGTTCCCGCCTATCACGGTGATCACACCGCTGAAGCCCGACGTAGAACACACCAACTGGTACGTCTACTCGAACGTGTCCATGGCCCGGAACATCACCCTCACACTGGGGGTGAGCGCAGACTACTTCGAGCAGGACGACGGTGTGGATGATGAGAACGAGGTGAACTACAAGTTTGGTCTCACTTGGAATCCGAGCGCGGTACCGGGCATGACCGTTCGCGCGGCGGCCTTCAAGGTGTTGAAGAGATCTCTGGTGACGGCACAGACCCTGGAGCCGACACAGGTCGCCGGTTTCAACCAGCTCTACGATGACGCCAACGCCACCAAGGCCAAGAGCTGGGGCGTGGCGGTCGATCAGAAGTTCAGCGAGAGTCTGTACGGAGGCCTCGAGTACTCCGGGAGGGATCTGGATGTTCCGTTCCGGGCCTTCGGCGTGATGGGGTTCACCACCCTGAAGGAAGACTGGGACGAATACACGGGCCGCGCCTATCTCTTCTGGACGCCGCATGACTGGGTCGCCCTCAGCCTCGAATACACGTACGAGAAGTTCGAACGAACGCCTGACATCCCGTTCGCGTTCGAGGAGGTCAAGACCCACCGCGTTCCGCTGGGAATCCGATTCTTCCATCCGAGTGGGGTCAGCGCTTCGCTGAAGGCGACCTACCAGGATCAGGACGGCGACTTCGAGAACCGGACCTTCCCGTTCATCCCCCGCTTCATTAGCGATGACGACAACTTCTGGGTCGTCGATGCGGCGATCCGCTACCGTCTACCGAAGCGCTACGGCTTCGTCACACCGTGGGTCGGTGCCGCTGCCTCGGAAGGAGGTGGCAAAGCCATCCAGTCTGGTGCTCTTTCGGCGATCGGCGGAAGGCAAATTCCGGCGAATACTGGTCACTAAAACTGGCACTACGTGGCACTGGCAGCGCCCGCCCCGAGCCACCATATTCTAGGGGCGTGGGGCCGTAGAGCGCTTCGCAAACGACCGTCGGTGGCCACTGTAGCGTAAACGGAACACCCACTAGGAAGCCGTTGGCGCAACCGCTCCCCCTGGAAATCGAGAGACGAGACTAGGACCGATAATGTGGCTCGTTCCGCCCGTCGTGCGCGTCTCGTGGTGCACCCGGCTGCTGTGCGTGATTGCCCGCGAGCTTGTCGGCGCCGTGCGCGCCAACGTCACCATCGACTGGACGCTACGCGAGAACGTGCGCGCCGATCTCCGCCGTCTGGTCAAGCGCATCCTGCGCAAGTACGGCTATCCGCCGGACAAGCAGGAGACCGCCACCAGAACCGTGATTGAACAGGCCGAAGTGCTGTCTGCGGGTTGGGCCGTTTGACCGTTTCAGTTGGGTTTGCGGCGCACGTCCAGCACCGTCTTGACCGTCCGGCATTGGTCCGGAATACGTGTCGGTCATCTAGTGCTCAAGACGACGCATTCCGCTGTACCGTGAAGGGTCGTTTCTCTGGGAGGACGGTGAAAGTGCCGTGAATCGGACGGTGAAAGCGCCGCAAAAAACGTGGCAAAAACAGGCACCACGCGGCATCAGACGGCCGTAGGTGGCACTAGGCGGCACTACGCGGCACCTCGTGGCACAAGGGAGACCACTAGAGATTAGTGGGTGTGGGGACCCGGCTTTCGAATGAGATCGGGTTACGTTCACAAAGGGTGACTGCAAGATTTACAATTCCTCTCCTGGCGTAGCTCGTGCTTTTTTGCGGGAAATGTGGAACTCCGCTGACATGTGAACTAGTAGAGGAAGAATGGGACGGCCTCCCGTTCATCCTCTTGTACATCAGCACGCTCGATAATCCCGACGACTATGTTCCGGATCGACATTGGTATCATAAACTCGGGATTGCATGGTTCGAAGTCGCCGACGATCTGCCGCACTAACGCCGTGGAGACAGCAACTAGAAATCATATTACGCGAGATGGAGCTCGACGGTCGTCGGCACGTGTTCTGTACGTGTCGACCTTGCCGTAGAGGAGCGGCATGATGCTCTCCTTGCCGGACTTGCGGCCCGTCGTGAAGAGCAGTAGGGTCGGCAGCGGCCCGGGCCCTCCGCCGACGGTGGAGTCCCAGAGGTGGGCGGCGTTGCCATCCTCGAGATAGAGCTTTCGGTGGTTTGCAATCCAGCCCCTCTCGCTGGCCTCGATGATCGGGTCACTCATGGTCGTTTGCTCCTCTTCGTCCCCCGGGAGGTCTCGCCTAGATCGCGGAGCGGCCGGCGGGGCTCGGCCCCACCGGTAGCACTTCCGCCCCGCGGCCGCGCGGGCGGCGGCGCTAGGATGAGGGTCGGGTCGGCGCGGCCCGCCGCCCCAAGCCTGTAGAGCACCGCAGAGGAGACCCCACGATGGACCTGACCGAGCTCGAAAAACGCATCACCCGCATCGAAGACATCGAGGCGATCAAACAGCTCAAGGCGCGCTACTGCGAGATCTGCGACGACCTCCACAACCCCGACCGGGTGACTTCGGTCTTCGCCGAAGACGGCATCTGGGAGGGGGCCGACTTCGGTCAGGCCAAGGGGCACGCGGCGATCCGCGAACTCTTCGCCGGCTTTCGCAACAACTTCAGCTTCTCGCAGCACAACATCACGAACCCCATCATCGAGGTCGACGGCGACCGCGCCACCGGCATCTGGTACCTCTCGGGCCCGTGGACCACCGCCGAGAACGGCGAAGAGAAGTGGATGGCGCTGCGCTACGACGACGACTACGTGAAGATCAATGGCGAGTGGAAGTACCAGCACCTGCGCGTCGAGCTCCGCATGACCGCCGACCGCTAGGCCTCGGGCCTCGCCGGCCACTTCGCAGGGTGGATCTCGAGGAGCTCGATCAGGGTGCCGTCGGAGTCTTTGCAGGTAGCGATCGTCACCATCCCCGCCTCGCCTTGGGCGGGCGGGGAGAGGAACTCGACGCCCCTCCGCGCAGAGCGCGTCGTAGGCTCCGCGCAGGTCGCGGGTGAGCAGGCACAGGCGAACCAAGCCGAGGTCGCCGCTCGCGAGCGGGCCCGACGGGTCGCTGGGCGGCGCGCCCGCCTCGAACTCCGTCAGGTCGAGGAAGACCCCGGCAACGGACGGCTTTATGAAGTCAGCTTTGCGGCCGAGGAGGAATTCGGCGCCTTTTGCAATGGAGCAATCCGAGTTTGTGTTCCTGTCGAGAAGGTCAATTTTGGTCAGTCATCGATCAGCGAGACCTGCCAGAATGATGGACTGGCTTTTTCTTCGCTGTGATGCGGGGCTTTGGTACGCCCCGGCCCCATAGCGCCGGATGGTTACGTAAGTAGGGCGCAGGGTAGGGTGGCTAAACGAAATAGTAAAATCCAGCAGTTTGAGCGGTTGAGGCTGGGTTCGATTCCCGCAGCTGTTCCGGGCTATACGGGGACGACCGCTACGGCCTCGACCTCGATCAGGATGTGCGGCTGGAAGAGACTCTGCACACCGACCAAGGTTGCGGCCGGTGACGACTCGCGATCCTTGAATACGAGGCCCCATCCAGCGAAAGCGTCTGCCTCCTTCCCGAACCTCGACCGCGCACGTACCGCGCGCAGCGGAGACCGGTGAAAGCGCGCTTCTGTGCCGGTCATTGTTCCTTGAGGGCGCGTGCCGGGGCGCCCGTCAGCGCCGCCAAAAACGGGACAAAACGCGGCACTAGGCGGCATTAGCCGGCCGCAATTGGCACTACGTGGCACAAGGCCTCGAGCACTAGATCTAGTGGGTGTAGGGACGCCGCCTCGTTTCCCTCCTGCGCGCCTCGCGGCAGGGCCCGTGCGGCTGCGCGCGCGGCACCCCCTTTGAGGTAGGGGGATTAGTTTCCCAGCGCTTTCATCCCACCCCCGGCATCTGTTTAATCTAGTGGTCTCTCTTGTGCCGCGAGGTGCCACGTAGTGCCGCCTAGCAGGCTGCGGAGAAAGTGACTGGGTTGGGCGGGACGCCTCTGACGGGAGGCGTGCCGAGCAGGGAGAGGGATCGCCGTTCCCGGTACGAACCGGTTCGGTGTCGCACGGGTAGATCTTGCGGGATCATGAGCTATGTCGCCTCCAACAGGTTGCGGATACGGACCAGGTTGTAGGCCGCAGCAGTGAAGGTGAAGACCCAGCCGACCCGATCCGTGCCCCGGTGCCGGGTCTTGCGCATCAAGCCCACCGTCTTCATCCAGCCAAACACCTCCTCCACCCGTTTGCGGAAGCGCTGGCTCACCTCGTAGCCCGGGTGTCCTGTGGTCCTTCGATCGATCGCGCTTCGGCGGTTCGTCGTGTTCTGTGCCACGTGCGGGGTAACGCTCCAGGCCCGAAGCGCCTGCACAAAGCTCTTGGCGTCGTAGCCCTTGTCTCCAGCCAGGGTGATCCGGCGAGCGCCCCCCAGACCCAGCACCATCTCGAGAGCCGCTTCGCGCTCCGCATACCCCGACGCCTGAGTGAGCTTCGCCGCCACCACCAGGCCGTTGCGGTTCTCCGTCACGACGTGTCCCTGATACGCGAGCCGCGCGCCCTGGCCCCTCATCCCCGCCAGTCGGGCGTCCGGATCCGTCCTCGACGCATGCGTCTGGTTGCTCCGCTTCTCGCCCCGGAAGTTGACCGTCGGGTTGCCCGGGTCGTCATCGTCCCTGCGCTTCTCGTCCTTGCGCACGAAGCTCTTCTGGCTCGCCCACGCCTCGATCAGCGTCCCGTCCACCGTGAAGTGCTCCGATGACACCAACCCCTCCGACTCCGCCTGCGCCAGCACCGCCTCGAAGAAATGCTGAGCGATCTCGCCCTTCAGCAGCCGTTCCCGATTCTTGGTGAACACCGTCGCGCTGAACACCTCATCGTCCAGCTCCAGGCCCACGAACCAGCGGTAGAGCAGGTTGTAGTCGATCTGCTCGATCAGCTGGCGCTCGCTCCGGATCGTGTACAGCACCTGCAACAGCAGCGCCCGCAACAGCTGCTCCGGCGGGACCGACGGTCGGCCGACCCCTTTGGCGTAGATACCATCGAAGCGTCGCGACAGCTGCTCCAGCGCCGCGTCCACCAGTCGCCGGATCGCTCGAAGCGGATGGTCCTCGGGAATCCGGGACTCCAGCGATACGTAGCTGAAGATCCCACCCTGGAGCGTCTGCGGTCCTCTCACATCTCCCCCTTGGGGCTTCCCTCAAAGGTACCCTTCGATGAGGAGTTTTTCAGCAGCCTGCTAGTGCCAGTTACGGCCGTAGGCTCTCGCTGTTGGTGCCGCTCGGGCTGGCGTTGGTCCTCGGCAAGGTCTTCTGCAGCCACCTGTGCCCGATGCGCCTCTCGCCGGCAAGCCGGCGCGCTCAATGACGTCAAAAAGAAGAAGATCCAGTCAACATTGAAGTGGCTAGAACGGTTCTACGGAGGAATAAGTGGATGGTCCGCTCCCAGCGACGAGATGTTGGAGGTGCCCCGGTAGCCCGTTCTTCACCTCATGCCCGTCCAGAGTGCCGCTCATACTGACATCCGTCAGCCAATCAAGGTGCATGAAGATCTGATAGAGGAACCCGTTGATTGCCGCGGGACCACCGGAACTGCGTCATCTCCCACTCCCGCCGCGTAGCGAAGCCTTGGTCGACCCAACGAGCCCCGCCTGCAACCGAGCGAGGTGCCACAACAACCGCGGTCCCCGGATCAACGAACCGCGGCAACGGTCCATGGCCTGTCGACGCTCAAACAAGTCGTGCAGGCGCACCGCTATCTCAAACGATGCACATGCAACCGGCGGGCGCTGAGGACCGCCTGACATTGGGTGTACCGCGCCAGCATCCGACCCAACCATCGCCCGTTAGGGGCGCGTACCCGTAACGTCCGTTTCTCGAGCGCGAAGCACGTGGGCAGCTACCAATTGATCGGGTCCGAGTTCTGGGAGGACGCTGAAAATGTCACGAATCGGACGGTAAAAGCGCCGCCAAAAACGGGTCAAAACGCGGCACTAGGCGGAATTAGCCGGCCGCAATTGGCACTACGCGGCACTACGTGGCACTACGTGGCACAAGCCTCGAGCACTAGATCTAGCGGGTGTAGGGACGCCGCCTCGTTTCCCTCCTGCGCGCCTCGCGGCAGGGCCCGTGCGGCTGCGCGCGCGGCACCCCCTCTAAGGTAGGGGGGGTTATTTCCCCAGCGCTGGAGTTGCCCGGTTTCGTGGACACCCTCAGACTTGGGGAGGAGGACACGA
>CBDDEE010000024.1:0-140000 GCA_965226855.1 Myxococcota bacterium
TACGCAGCCAAACGACTGATCGGCCGCAGCTTCGACTCGGACGAGGTGACGCGTGCCAGGGAGCTCCTTCCCTACGACGTGGTCGAGGGACCGAACGGGGACACCCGTATTCAGATTGCCGGGCGCGTCTACACAACGTCCGAGATCTCCGGGATCGTGCTCCGGGAGATGAAGCGCGTGGCGGAGGAGTATCTCGGAGACAGCGTCCAGGAGGCGGTCATCACGGTGCCCGCCTACTTCAACGACTCCCAGCGCCAGATGACCCGGGATTCGGGCCGCGTCGCGGGGCTGGAAGTGCTGCGCATCATCAACGAGCCGACCGCAGCGGCCCTCGCCTACGGGCTGGGGCGCGACCAGAACGAGCACATCGCCGTGTTCGACCTCGGCGGGGGCACCTTCGATATCTCGATCCTGCAGCTCGGCTCCGGGCTGATCGAGGTGCTCGCGACCTCCGGCGACACGAGCCTGGACGGAGAGGACTTCGACCTGCGGCTGGTCCAGCACTTCATCGACGTCTTCGCAGACAAAGAGGGCGTCGATCTCAGCGACGACATCATGGCCTTGCAGCGCTTGAAGGACGCGGCGGAAAAGGCCAAGTGCGATCTGTCGCAGGTCCAGTCGACGGAGATCAACCTACCGTTCATTGCGGCGAACGACGACGAGGAGCCCCTTCACATGAGCATGCTGTTGGACCGCAGCAAGTTCGAGGAGTTGATCACCGACATCGTCGCCCGCACGCAGACCATCTGCGAGAGGGTGCTGGAAGACGCGAACGTGAGAGTGGAGGACATCGATCAGGTGCTGCTCGTTGGTGGACAGACCCGCACGCCGCTCGTGCAGAAACTCGTCACCGAGTTCTTCGGAAAGCCGCCGCACAAGGGGGTGAACGCCGACGAGGTCGTAGGGATCGGGGCCGCCATCCAGGCCGCGATGCTGAGCGAGGGGAGCGAGAGCCCACTCCTGGTCGACGTGACGCCGCTCTCGCTCGGGATCGCGACCTTCGGTGGCCACTTCGCCCGGCTGATCGAGCGAAACACCAAGGTGCCGACGTCGCGAAAGGAGATCTTCACCACGACCCGGGACGATCAAACCGCGGTAAAGGTTCGGGTGCTCCAGGGTGAAAATGATCTGGCCGACGAGAACGACCTGCTGGGCGAGTTCATCCTCTCGGGAATCCTCCCGGCTCCCAAGGGAGAGTGCGAGGTTGCAGTGAGCTTCGACATCGATTCGAATGGGATTGTGAGCGTCTCGGCGAAGGATCTCGCAACGAACCAGGCCCAATCGATTCAGGTCAACCCACGCGGCGCGCTCAGCGAGGAGGAGGTCGAGAAGCTCTCGTCCGAGTACGCGGTTCAAGTCAAGGGCTGAGAGCTTGGCCGCCGATCGCAACAAAGAGATCACGCGCCTGCTCAAGCGGGGTCTCAATCACTACGGGTTGAGCGATCTCGAGGCTGCGATCGAGTGCTGGGAGCGGGCGCGGGCGATCGATCCGGAGAACCATGCCGTCCACGATTACCTCGCGAACGCGTACCAGGAACGAGACTAGGGTCTGGAGCTGGTGGAGGTCGAGGAGGTTGCGGAGGACGACGACGACCGTACTCCCGTCTCCGAGCTCGAGCTGACGGAGGATGCGCCGGACCCAAACGAAACCTCGCTGACGCGGGCGATTGGCGACGTCATCGTGGTGAAGTCAGAGGACCACGAGGAGTTGATCGCGGATGCGCTCGCCGCGTACAAGCTTGGTGAGCTGGATCACGCCTGGAAGAATCTCGAAAAGGTCTCCAAGGCCGATTCGGAGCGCCTCGACGTACAGGGCTACCTGCAGCTGGTCGGCAATGCGCGCGCCGAGAAGTGGTCGAAGCAGGTCGGGGACCAGGGACGGGCGCTGCACCAGAACTGCACGACCGAGCAGATGCTGAAGCTGAAGCTCGATCGGGAGGAGGGCTTTATGCTCTCGCAGATCGACGGCAAGGTGTCGATCGCCGACCTCATCAGCCTGTCGAGCTGTAGCCGGAATCGTACGCTCGAGGTGCTGGCTCGCCTGATCCGCGAGAAGATCGTTCGCTGAGCCTACGCGACGCAGCGTCGCGTAGGCTCAGCGGGCCGGCTATCATGCGCCACGATGTCGGACGTGAAGCGCATCCTGCTGGCCTACTCGGGCGGGCTCGATACCTCGGTGATCCTTACGTGGCTCAGCGAGACCTACGACGCCGAAGTGATCGCCTGGTGCGGGAACGTGGGCCAGGGCGAAGACCTAGACGCTGTCCGCAAGAAGGCCCTCAACACGGGCGCGGTGGAGTGTGTCGTTTCAGACCTGCGCGAGGAGTTCGTACGCAACTTCTGCTACTTCGCGATCCAGTCCGGCGCCGTCTACGAGGGCAGCTACCTGCTGGGGACCTCGCTCGCGCGACCCGTCCTGGCCAAGGAGATGGTGCGGGTAGCGCGGCAGTGCGGGGCGGACGCCCTCTCGCACGGCTGCACGGGGAAGGGGAACGACCAGCTGCGCTTTGAACTGGCGTTCCAGGCGCTCGCTCCGGAGCTCAAGATCATCGCCCCCTGGCGCGAGTGGGACCTGCGCGGGCGAACGGAGCTGATGAGCTACGCGGACAAGTTCGACATCCCTATCGAGGCGTCGCTCGAGAAGCCGTACTCGATCGACCGCAACCTTTTCCACATCAGCTACGAAGGTGGCGTCCTCGAGGATCCCTGGCGCCCGCCCGACGAGGCCATGTTCGAGTGGACGACGTCTCCCCTGGACGCGCCAGAGCTGCCGGGTGAGCTCGAGGTCGACTTCGAGGCGGGAGCTCCGGTGGCGGTCGACGGCGAGCGTCTGGAGCCCGTCGAGCTGCTCGAGAGGGTCAACTTGCTGGCGGCCTCGCACGGAGTCGGTCGCGTGGATATCGTCGAGAGCCGGGCGGTAGGCATGAAGTGTAGGGGTGTCTACGAGACGCCCGGCGGGACCGCCCTTCACGCCGCGCACAGGGCGCTCGAGTCGATCACAGTCGATCGCGAGGTCCTGCTGGAGCGGGATCGCCTCATCCCGCGCATCGCGCAGCTGATCTACAACGGCTTCTGGTTCTCTCCGGAGATGGACTTCTTGCGCGCTGCCGTCGCGCAGAGCCAGGAGTTCGTCACCGGCACGGTGCGTGTGCGCCTGTACAAGGGCGCCGTCTCGATTCTGGGACGCAAGTCGCCGAACACCCTCTACCGAGAGGACATCGCGACCTTCGAGGCCGACGACAGCTACGACCAGCGCGACGCCACCGGCTTCATCCGCCTGAACGCCCTGCGACTCAAGCTCCGCAAGTAAGGCTCCCCTAAGGGAATAGGCAGCGCTCGCCGATTCAGCGCGATGGGACGGAGTGTCGAGGGGCCCATCCGGTGAGCAGGCGAGTTCTGGTCGTCGATGATGATCAATTGATTCGCGAGATGACGCGGGACGCTCTTGCGCAGGAGGGCTTTCGCGTGCACCTCGCGACTTCCGGGAACGAGGCCCTGGAGTGGTTGGGCCGGAACGGCCCCGTCGAGCTGCTCCTCACGGACCTCTCCATGCGCGAGATGGACGGCTTCGAGCTGATGGAGCAGGTTCGACAGGCGTGGCCGTCTACAGAAGTCGTGGTGCTGACGGGCTACGCCTCGCTGGAGAGCGCCCTAGCAGGCTGCGGAGAAAGTGACTGGGTTGGGCGGGACGCCTCCATGCCGAGCGATCGCCGTTCCCGGTACGAAGCGGTGTCGCGGGTAGATCTTGCGGGACATGAGCTATGTCGCCTCCAACAGATACGGACCAGGTGTAGGCCGCAGGACCCAGCCGAGTTCTGCTCACCTCGTGCCCGGGTGTCCGGTCCTTCGATCGATCAATTGATTCGTAACGAGAGCGCCTGACGCGGGACTTGCTCCAGGCCTTGCGCAGCACCATCACGAGAGGCTTTCGCGTGCACCTCGCGACTTCCGGGAACGAGGCCCTGGAGTGGTTGGGCCCCGGAACTCTGGCATCGTCCGTCGGAAGTGCTCCGATGACACCAACCCCTCCGAGCGCCAGCACCGCCTCTCCTGACGGACCTCTCCATGCGCAGATGGACACCTTCGAGCTGTATGCTCGAGCAGGCACCTCGACAGGCGTGGCCGTCTACAGAAGTCGTGGTCGCCGGATCGCTGATGGTCCTCGGGAATCCGGGCTAGCGCCTCGCTGGAGAGCGCCCTAGAGGCCATGCGGCTGGGAGCTGCAGACTACCTGCGCAAGCCCGTTACCGCGCCCGAGATCGTCTATTGCGTCAAGCGCACCTTGCTGCGGCGCCATCTCCTCTCGGAGAACGAGGCCCTGCGGGGCTGCATCCAGGCCTTCGAGGCCACACGGAGCCTTACCTCCTGCCTCGAGACGGCCGACGTGCTGCCCCTGGCTCTGGACATCGTCTTCCGGGTCGTGAACCGCACCATGGCCGTCGGGAGACTCGCGTACGGCGAGCAGGCTCGACCCTCGGAGGGTGTTCACCTCAGGGGCTTCCCCGTCGAGATGGTCCCGGAGCTGCGCGAATCCATCCAGCGCGAGAAGCTGTTCGATCTCGGCTCGCTCGAGTCCGAGGCCGCCCGCGACCTAGCCAGCCACGCGCTTCTGTCCCAGCTCGGCTGCCTGGCCGAGGGGGAGGAGATCCTGGGGCTACCCGTGCGGCTCGACGGCCGCGTAGCGGGGGGCATCTGGGTGCTTCCCGGGGGCCGGCCCTTCACCCCAGACGAGATCCGCCGAGCCGAGCTCGTGGCCACCCAGTCCGAGCTCGCCCTCATCAACGCCGACCGCTTCGTCCAGGCGCGCGAGCGCGCGTTCGTGGACGACGTGACCGGGCTCTACAACGCGCGCTACTTGCTCTCCGCCCTCGATCGAGAGGTCAGCAGGGCAGCCCGCGCGGGCTCTCAGCTGAGCGTGCTCTTCCTGGACCTGGACCGCTTCAAGAACGTCAATGACCAGTTCGGACACCTGGTCGGCTCGAGGGTGCTGATGGAGCTCGGTCAGCTCCTTCACAAGCAGATTCGGGCGATCGATACTGTCGGGCGCTACGGCGGGGACGAGTTCACGATTCTGCTGGCCGACACGGACCAGGACAAGGCGCTGGAGGTCGCCGAGCGCATCCGCCGGAGCGTCGAGGAGGCTCGGTTCGGGGCCGAGCGGGGGCTGCAGCTCAGCCTGACGCTCAGCATCGGCGTCGCCAGCTTCCCCGGCAACGGCGAAACGTCCGAGATGGTCCTCGATCTTGCCGACAAGGCGATGTACCTGGGCAAGGCGCTGGGCAGGAACAAAGTCTGCTCGGCCAACGAGCTCAGCGACGCCGGACCGCTGGCAAATCTGTTTTGACCGCGTCGGGGGCGGTTGGTAGGCTCCGCCTGCCGTGGAGCAGCTCGATCCCTTAGGAACCATGCGTCGCACACAATTCTGTGGCGAGGTGCGCCCGGAGCAGGTCGGGCAGCAAGTCACCCTGTGTGGCTGGGTGCGACGCCGCAGAGATCATGGCGGAGTCGTGTTCATTGACCTGCGCGATCGCACTGGCATCGCCCAGGTGGTGTTCAAACCCGACAACGCGCCTGAGGCGCACGGGCGGGCGCAGCAGATCCGCTCCGAGTGGGTCCTGGCCGTACGGGGACGTCTCGAGCGGCGAGCCGAGGACGCGATCAACACCAGGCTACCGACTGGCGAGGTCGAACTGATTGCGGACGAGGTGCGCATCCTCAACACGGCCACCACGCCGCCGTTCACGGTCGAGGACGACACGGTGGTGGATGAGGCCTTGAGGCTGCGGCATCGGATCCACGACCTGCGGCGCCCCGTCATGCAGCATCGGCTCGAGCTGCGGCACCGGCTGCTCCAATCACTCCGGCGCACGTGCACGCGTCTCGGCATGTACGAGGTCGAGACGCCGCTGCTAACGCGCTCGACGCCTGAGGGTGCAAGGGACTTCCTGGTTCCGAGCCGGCTCCAGCACGGCAGCTTCTACGCGCTGCCGCAGTCTCCGCAGATCATGAAGCAAATGCTGATGGTCGCCGGATTCGACAGCTACTTTCAGATTGCGCGTTGCTTTCGTGACGAGGATCAGCGCGCGGACCGACAGCTCGAGTTCACGCAGCTTGACATCGAGCTGTCCTTTGTCGGTGTTGCGGAGGTACTCGAGGTCCTGGAAGAGATCACAGCCTGCGCGCTCCGTGACGTGGTTGGGGTCGAGCTGCCGCGTCCCTTCGACCGAATCAGCTACGAAGAGGCCATGTCGCGCTACGGTTCGGACCGACCGGATCGTCGCATCCAGCTCGAACTCGTCGACTTCTCCGACGTCGTCGCAGAGAGCGGCTTCGAGGTGTTCGCCTCGGCCGTCGAGCGAGGCGGCGTGGTCCGAGGGCTCCCGCTCCCGCGCGCCGACGAGGTGACGCGGAGCGACCTGGACAGGCTCGGCGAGCAGGCTCGCAAGTGGGGAGCGCGCGGGCTGGCCTGGCTGCGGGTCAAGGAGGACGGCTCCTGGGCCTCTCCGATTGCGAAATTCCTGACCGAGGACGAGCGCAGCGCGATCGCACGACGTGCTGGCCTAGAGCCAGGGCACGTGCTCCTGTTCTGCGCGGACCGACCGGCCCTGGTGAGCGATGTATTGGGAAGGCTGCGCGTCGAGCTCGGTGAGCGCCTTGGGCGCACCGACGGCCGTGAGTGGGACGCGCACTTCGTGCTCGGGTTCCCCCTCTTCGAGCAGGCGGAGGACGGCAGTCTCGCACCCATGCACATGCCCTTCGTCGCACCCGAAGAGGAGGACCTAGCGCTGCTCGACACCGAGCCGCTTCGGGTCAAGACGACGCACTACGACTTGGTACTGAACGGCGTCGAGCTGGGATCCGGCAGCCTGCGGAACCACCGCTTCGACGTGCAGCTGAAGATCCTCGAGCTGCTCGGTTATCCCGAAGAGGAGGCCCGCAAGCGCTTTGGCTTCATGCTCGAAGCGCTCGAGACCGGCGCCCCTCCTCACGGGGGGTTTGCGTTCGGCCTCGACCGGCTCTGCCTGCTGCTCGCCGGGGGCGAAAGCCTCCGCGACGTTATCGCCTTCCCGAAGACGCAGCGCGGGCAGGACCTGTTCATGGAGTCGCCCGGCAAGGTGGCCGGCGAGCAGCTGCGCGAGCTCGGCCTTCGGCTGCGTGGGTCGGCCCCGGAGAGCGTTGACGAGTGAGGAGCTTCGCTGCGACCATCGGACTGCTGGCGTTGACGACGCTGCCTGCGAGCGCCGCCGAGACCATCGAGCACACGGTGGAGAGCGGCGAATCCCTCTGGTCGATCGCCGGCCAGCCGGACATCTACGCCGACCCCTACCTCTGGCCCGTCATCTACAAGTTCAACCGCGACCAGATCAAGGATCCCTCCCGCATCTATCCGACCCAGGTCCTCCAGATCCCCATCCACGTCGACGAACCCGCCCGCCGCGAGGCCCACCACACCTCCGGCGCCCCCCGCTAGTCACGTGAGATCCGGTGCGCGAGCGGTCCTCCCGCGGGTCAGCGACCCGCGGTCGCTGACGGCCACCCACCTCCGCTAACGCCTTTGGCCTTCGCTGCGCGCGCCGCTTCCGCGGCGCTCGCCTCGGAGCTGCGTCGCCCTCCGCGCCAGGGGCACCATCTGGTAGCGACCGAGTCAGTCGAGGGGCTGCGTCAGAGACTGCTCCAGCCGCTCTAGCTTCTCGGGGTCGCTCAGGATGTCGACCATCCGCTGCTCCACGATCTGCTTCTTCGGGTCGTAGGTCGGCTGCGGGGCGGCGCCGTTCCGGTCTTCGAATCGCGGCGGGTTGCAGTAGCGCTCGATCCGTTCGCTCGTGATCCCGGCGTGCTCCGTCGTCGTGGGGTCGATCCACGCCTTCGGATCGATCCCCTCTGCCGAGGTCGAGAACTCGATCATCATCTGCTCGGGCGCCCCCGGGATGTAGATCGACTGGCAGAAGCCGTGATCAACCGGACCGAAGGTCTGATAGCCGTTCGACCGTACGCGATCGCGCATGGCGAGCAGCTGCTCGACAGTATCGACGTTGAAGGCGACGTGCTGCATGGCGCCGCGAAGCCGGCTCATGCCCAGGCCGTTCACGTGGTCGGGCGCGGGCTCGACGCCGTCGTCTGCGGGGTCACGCACCAGCGCAACCGACGAGTGGTCGTTCAGCCTCAGAAAGATGTGGTACGCGTCCTTCACTCCGTGCATCCAATAGAAGGCGACCATCTCCATGCCGCAGACCTGGGTGAAGAACTCGAGCGGACCGTCGACGTCGTACACGTTGAGCGCCAGGTGGTGGAGGCCGTTTGGGAGACCCATGGGAATGCTCCTGTCCAGTTCGCTTGTGACACCATATATGGCCAGAGGAGAGATGTCCCACGTTCTGGACCAGGGCGGTAAATTTTGGGCAGAAGTCCCCCCAGAGTCCCCTCACTCCAACGGCGCACCTCCCCCGGATCCGGCGCGTGAAGTCCGCGTGCTCGTCAGGGGTCGAGCCGTACTCGACCTGACGAACCGTCGACCTCGACGATCTGGCCGTCCTCGAAGCGCGTGAGCACGTGCTCGATGCCGGCGACGCAGGGCTTGCCGTACTCGCGCGCCACCACGCCGCCATGCTGCATCATGCCGCCAATCTGCAGGATGATGGCCGACGCGTTGATGAAGAGCGGAGTCCAGCCCGGGTCGGTCGTGTACGCCACCAGCACGTCGCCCGGCTCGATCTCCTTGTCGTAGGGGTTCTCGAGCACCTTGATCGGGCCGCGGGCTACACCCGGGGAGATTCCCAGTCCAGAGAGCGCGCCCTCCTCGTCCGTCGGCGCCGGCCGCAGGATCCTCCCGCGCGAATCGATCAGGTGGGGGAACTCCTTCACTTGTCGCTCGAGCCTGCGGAAGAAGCGCCGCCGCTCGAGTGCCGGAGTTCGAACGTCAAACGTGGCGTCGCGTGCGGCCGCTTCTAGCTCCTCGAAGGTAAGGTGGAACACGTCGTTCGGGGAGTCGAGGCGGCCCGCGGCCACGAGCAGGTCGGCCCGGGCGAGCGCCCCGCGTCGCATGGCGTAGGTAGCGAGGATCCAGTGGAACTTCGCCGTGTCGCGTTCGCCAGCAAAGGCCTCGGTCCAGCGGTGAGCCAGGCGCAGGAGCGCGCGCTGGAACCACCCGAACCGCCCGCTGAGCTCCGCGAATGCCTGCCGCCGTTCGATGACGTGGCGCTCGTGCGCCGGCCTCGGATCGTTCTCGGGCGCGGCCCTGGCCATGAACGACAGCTGCCGAAGCAGCAGAACCGGGTCCTCTCCGTAGCGCGGGCTCGCGAGATCCATCTCGTTTGGCCCACGCGTTCCGAAGCGGTAGAGGAGCGCATCCCAGGTCGCGAGGAACGCCGCGGGCAGCTCCCGGCTCTCGATCCGTTTCGCGAGGCGGTCCAGGTCGTCGAATTCGCCGGGTTCGAGCAGGCGGCTCGTCGCGAACATCTCGAGCCCCATCTCGATGACCAGTTCGCCCTCGATGCCCCGGCTCATCCGGTCAAGAAGCTTTCGTGTCTGCGGGTCGGCGCGCCTCGCCAGCGCTCCGAGGATGCCGATCGCTGCCGTCCACGCGTAGATCGTCGGCAGGACGATGGCCGTGATCACTTCGAGCGATCGCGTGTGAAGGTCATGGAGCTCGGCGACCGAGGCGTCGACGCCCGTGGATCGTGCCTCGCGCTCGAACCGCTCGACAGCCTCGCGGTATCGCTTCAAGTACCGCGCAGGGGCGCAGAGCGCGAGCGCGCTGTTCCACCACATGCGCCTGTTGCTCCAGAGAATCCCGAAGATCGCGCGTGCGAGGCCTCCCCACGCGAGCCAGCCGGGCTTGTCCGTCGGCCGATAGCGCTCGCGGTCCAGGTTCTCGAGCGTCCGGACGAGCAGGGCGTCTAGGGTCCGGCCGCTGGCGGCAATCTTCCGTGGGCTGACGAACCAGAGAACGTCCGAGAACGCTGTGTATATGCGTGCCCCGCGGAAGACGACAAGATCCTGGAGCGGCTTCTCTTCGCGGTTGAGCGAGATCCCATAGCTCTCGCACAAGCGCTCGAACATGACCTTGTACCCGTCGAGAGTCAGCCTCGAGATGGGTGCGTTGCTCGTGATGCCGTCTGACAGGTTTCCGTCCATGTAGAGCCGGCGCGGAGCGCCGGGCTCCGTTTGCATGTCGGCCGAGAGGGGAAAGTAGGTGGTGATCGGGCGCGCTTGCAGGAGGTACAGCTCGCCACCGGCGTAGGCCCACTCGATGTCGACGGGATGCCCGTACACCTCCTCGAGTCGACCGAGAGCATCGGTCAGCTCGAGGACCTGCTCGTCCTCGAGCGAGGCCTGCTCGCCCCGCGTCTCCTCGCGCAGCTCGACCCCGCCCTCCGGCCGGATCCAACGAGAGACGCTCTTGCTGCCGAGGTCGCGCTCGAGGATGTTGCGGCCAGGCTTGTCGACGACGAAGTGATCGGGCGAGACCTCGCCCGAGACGACCGTCTCACCGAGCCCGAAGCTCGCGTCGATCACTGCCTCGTCGTAGTCGTTCGTCACGGGGTTGAGCGAGAACCCGACGCCGGACACGTCGCTCTCGACCTGCCGCTGGACCAGCACGGCGATGCGAGGACGGTGTGTCTCGAGTCCGTGCCGCATCTTGTAGAGCGCCACGCGCTCGTCGAGACACGAGACGAAGCAGGCGCGCACGGCCTCCTCTAGATCCGCGGGCTTCACGCCGAGCACAGTCTCGTAGCAGCCCGCGAATGACGCGGTCTCGAGGTCCTCTTCGGGCGACGACGAGCGCACGGCGCACGTTGCGTCTTCGCCCCAGGACGCCATCTGGCGCCGCACCTCGTCGAGCTCTGCACGCATGGTATCCGAGAAGGGCAGCGTCGTGGCGGCGGACTGCAACGCCTCACACGGCTCTCGCCACTGCCCGTTGGTGGTCCGCGCAGAGCGCGCTCACGTATCGGTCGACTCGAGCGCGCGCCACCAGTCCGAGAACCAGTCGACGGGCAGCACCAGCGCCTCCGGCACGCGAAAGCCCGCAGCCCGCAGGCGAGCCAGCGAGGCCGCCTTGCCCCCGATCTCGTCCAGACCGTGCCCGGCTGCTTCCGCGAGTCGGATGATCGTCGCCACGCGCGCGATCCTAGCGCCTCAGCGTAGTCGGGGTCGACGCCGCTACTGGCTGGCGGACTAGGATTCGAACCTAGGTTCGGGCAGCGGCGGGGTCTGCGGGTTGGCCGGCGTAGTTGCGCCAGACGCCGGCTTCGAAGTCGTAGAGCTTGCAGGCGCGGGTGGTCTTGATGTAATCGCGGATGCGGTACTTGCGCTCGCGCAGGACATCGCCGAAGTGCTCGCGCAAGGCGTCCACGGCCTTAGGAAGGCCGTAAAAGGGGATCCGCATATCCACGTGGTGGGGGACGTGTAGGAAGATGTTGTGGAAGAAGAAGTTGATAAAGCGCGGGACGTGGAGGACGGTCGTGCCCTCGACCTGCCCGGTGAACTTGGTCCAACTGCGGCGCTTCTTCCAAGGGATGTCCTGTGCGATGTGGTGGACGTAGACGGTGATCCCGATGCAGTAGTTCCAGAGCAGGAACGGCACGCCAAAGACCTTGACCCACATCCAGAGCGCGCCGCCGAGTGTTCCGGAGAGCGACGCGCCGAGTCCGAGCAGGGCGGCGGTCACGACGGCGAAATACGTCCCCACGACGATCCGATCGCGGTGCACCCTCCCCTTGATCCGGTCTGGGGGTGAGAACTGCACCATGCTCCGCCACCAGATATCGCGCAGGTAATAGAGGCCCCCGCCGATCCAGGACCACATCACGCGGTGTACCAGACGTTGCAGGGTGGGCATCTCCGCGAACTCCTGCGGCGTTACCGGGTGCCAGACGTAGTCCATGCTCTCGCGCGTGGTGTGGCCGTGGTGGATCCGGTTGTGGCCGAAGCACCATGCCTCGTAGAGATGCAGCGACGGCAGCATGGCGAGCTGACCGACCACGTAGTTGAGTCGCCCGCTCTGGAACAGCGCACCGTGGGCAGCGTCGTGCCCCAGGACGAAGAGCGCAGCGATGCTCAGCGAGGCGAGCAGCCAGAGCGGAATGACCGTGAAGAGCGAATCGGCTGCCACCAGCGCGACCACGACTGTCGCGTAAATACCGAGGTCGCGCAGAAGCCAGGCCGCGCCCTTCCAGGTCGGATTTGCGTAGCAGTCCGTTGGGAGAACGTCGATCGCGTCGCCGAGTGCACGCTTCTCGACCATGCGCGGCATGATAGCCGCTCGCTGACCCGCCCCGCACCCCGCCGTCCCCATCGAGTGTGAAACTTCGGTCAAAGCGGCCGATCTGGCAGCGGTTATACTGCCCTGGGCCGTGCTTCAGGGAGGGCCAGCGACGTGAGGATCAGGGCTGCGGTTGCCTGGGAGGCGGGACGCCCACTCGAGGTCGAGGAGGTCGAGCTGGAAGGCCCCCGTGATACCGAATGCCTGGTGCGCCTGGCGGCGACGGGCGTCTGCCACACGGATGCCTACACCCTGAGTGGCGCCGATCCCGAGGGCGTGTTTCCCGCTGTTCTGGGCCACGAGGGAGCAGGCGTGGTCGAGGAGTTGGGAGCGGGGGTGCGCCACGTCGAGGTCGGCGATCACGTCATCCCGCTCTACATTCCGGAGTGTCGGGAATGCAAGTTCTGTCTCTCGGGCAGGACGAATCTGTGCGGCCGGATTCGCGCTACCCAGGGTCAGGGCTTGATGCCCGACGGGACGAGTCGGTTGTCCCAATCGGGAAAGATGATCCACCACTTCATGGGCACCTCCACGTTCGGCGAGTACTGCGTCGTGCCTGAGATCGCGCTCGCCAGGGTGCGCAAGGACGCCCCGCTCGAGAAGATCTGTCTGCTCGGTTGCGGGATCACCACCGGCATCGGCGCGGTCCTGCACACTGCCAAGGTGGAGCCCGGGTCCAGTGTGGCGGTGTTTGGGCTGGGCGGGGTGGGCCTCTCCGTGGTGCAGGGCTCCGTGCTCGCCGGAGCGGAGCGGATCATCGGCGTGGACACTAACCCGAGAAAGTTCGAGCTGGCGGAGAAGCTAGGGGCGACGGACTTCTTGAACCCGAGTGAAGTGGAGGACGTCGCGGGCACGATCGTCGACATGACCGAAGGCGGGGTCGACTACTCCTTCGAGTGCATCGGTCGTACCGACGTGATGAGCGTCGCGCTGGCCTGTACGCACCGCGGCTGGGGAGAAGCGATCATCATCGGCGTGGCGGGGGCCGGCGAGGAGATCAGGGCGCGGCCCTTCCTCCTCGTCACGGGCCGCTCCTGGCGCGGCAGCGCCTTCGGCGGGACCCGGGGGCGCACTCAGCTGCCCGGGTTCGTCGATCGCTACATGAGCGGCCGCATCAAGATCGACGAGCTGATCACAACGACGCTGCCCCTAGAGAAGATCAACGACGCCTTCGAGCTGATGCACGGCGGCGAGGCCATCCGCAGCGTGATCCACTACTGAGCGGTCCGCTGAGGAGAGTGCGCGTTGGAGATCGGCAATGATCTCCTCGGGCGTGTGCTGCAAGCCGAGATAGCGCTCTACGATGCGGCCGTTCGAGTCGATCAGGAAGGTGGCGATGGTGTGGTCGATCTGTCCGTCGGGTCTGCGGATCGAACCGACGTAATAGGAGGCTACGACCTCTGCAACGACCGTCGGATCGCCGGTAAGGAACGACCAGTTCGACAGGTCTGCACCGCGCCGGGACGCGTACTCCCGCAGGCGCTCGGGAGTGTCGTGCGCCGGGTCGAGCGAGATCGACAGCAGCACCGTCCGGCTGCGAAGCTCGTCGGGAAGCTCGCGCTGTAGACGCGCGTGCGCGGAGGTGAGGATGGGGCACGGTCCGGGGCAGCGCGTGAAGATGAAGTCGAGCAGCACGGCCCGTCCCTTGAAGTCGGCCAGGGCCACCTGCGCGCCATCCTGATTCACGAGGGCGAACGGCGGCGCGCGATCGATGTCTCCTCCCATGCCGACCCCCGGTCCGCTCCCCGCAGGCGGGGGAACCGTGATCCGCAGCGTAGTGATGGTCAGCACGGTGGCGCTGCGTCGCACCGTGAAGAGCACCGAGGCTCCTGGACGCAGCCCCTCGAGGAGCTCTGCAGCCGCGACGTCGAAGCTCATCGTCATGGCGGGCATGAAGCCCGGGATGGCGTCGTGGGCGATCTTGACGGTGCGCGCGTCCACGTCGACGGCTTCGACCGTGCCGCGGACCCGGTAGCTCTCCTCCTCCGGGATCCCGCACTGAAGCGTACAGAGGAAGACGAGGCTGGCGAAGGCGCGCCTCACCGGACTCAGGTTCCCAAGATCTTGTCGCTCAGGTAGGTTGCCACCTGGCTCAGCCCGATGCGCTCTTGCTCTGTCGTGTCCCGTTCACGCACGGTGACCATCTGGTCGGTCTCCGACTCAAAGTCGTAGGTGACGCAGTACGGCGTCCCGATCTCGTCTTGCCGACGGTAGCGCTTGCCGATGCTGGCCGTGGCGTCGAAGGCGACGTGAAAGCGTCTGCGCAGCTCTGCGGCGAGCTTGTGGACCGGCTCCGACAGCTTCTTCGAGAGCGGCAGCAGGCCTGCCTTGACGGGGGCAATCTGCGGCGAGAGCCGCAAGACCACGCGCTTCTCGCCGGCGATCTCGTCCTCCGCGTACGCGCTCGTGAGCAACGCCAGCATGCAGCGGTCGACACCGAGGGATGTCTCCACGACGTGAGGCAGGTAGCGCTCTCGGGTCTCGGGATCTGTGTACGACTGGTCCTTGCCCGAGTGGTTGCCGTGTGCGGCCAAATCGTAGTCGCCTCTGTAGTGCGTGCCCTCCAGCTCGTGGCGGCCAAAGGGGAAGTCGAACTCGATGTCGAAGGCGAGCTTTGCGTAGTGGGCGAGCTCGTCAGGGCCGTGCTCACGCCAGTGCAGCATGCTCTCCGGGAGCCCGATCTCCAGGTGCCACTGCCAGCGCTCCTCGCGCCAGCGTTCGAACCAGGAGAGTGCGTCTGCCGGAGGCGTGAAGAACTCCAGCTCCATCTGCTCGAACTCGCGAGAGCGGAAGATGAAGTTCCTGGGCGTGATCTCGTTGCGGAACGCCTTTCCGATCTGTGCGATACCGAAGGGCGGTTTGAGCCGGCTGGATTGCATGACGCGTTTGAAGTCGAGAAAGATCGATTGGCAGGTCTCGCCGCGCAGGTAGGCTTGTGAGGACGAGTCCTCCGAGGCCCCGATGTGCGTGCTGAGCATCAAGTTGAACTGCCGGGGCTCGGTCAAGTCGTGCTCGCCGTCGTCTGATGCGCTGCAGCGGTCGTTCGCGTCGATTTGGTCGGCGCGGAAGCGTCGCTTGCAGCTCCTGCAATCGACCATCGGGTCGTTGAAGTTTGCGACATGACCGGAGGCGACCCAGGCTTCGGGGTTCGCGATGATGGAGGAGTCGAGGCCCACAACGTCGTCGCGCTCGCGCACCATGCGCTGCCACCAGGCGACCTTGAGGTTGTTCCGCAGCTCCGTTCCCAGGGGACCGTAGTCCCAGAATCCCGCGATTCCCCCGTAGATCTCGCTCGAGGGGTAGATGAACCCTCGGTTCAGGCAGAGAGCGACGAGCTTCTCCATCGTGTTCATGGTCCCTCTCTATAGCGCGAGGCGCGCGAGGAGTGCCACGACCGCGGTCTCCACACGAAGCACGCGCTCACCCAGTCCAAGCCGCCGCGCGCCACTCGCCATCAGGAGCTCGAGCTCGAAGGGGACGAGTCCCCCCTCCGGCCCCACGATCAGCGTCCAGGGTTGGCCGACATCGGCCGGAGCGGCGAGCGGCGCGGCACCGGGGTCGGCTACGAGGACGACGCCCTCCTTCGCCAGTCTCGGAACCTCGTCCTCGGCGAAGGGCCGGAAACGGGGCCGGGTCCAGACCTCCGGCAGGATCGTGTCGCGCGCTTGCTCCAGGCCGAGGCGCAGCTGCGCCTCGATGGACGCGCTATCGAGCCCATGGCTCTGCCAGTAGCTCTTCTCCACCCGCCTGCTGTGAAAGAGCAGGATGCGTTTCACCCCGAGCGCGGTCGCCTGCTGCAGGACCCTCCGCAGAGCCGGCGGCCGCGGCAACGCCACTGCGAGGGTGACCGCGAGCGGCGCCGGGGGGGCCCGGTCGAGCCGGACTTCGAGCTCGAGGGCACGCTCATCCAGGCAGAGGACACGACCGGAGCCGAGCATGCCGCCGACCTCGCCCACCCGCAGATGCTCACCGACGCGGGCACGACACACGTCGCGCACGTGCTCGAGGCGTCGACCCGTGAGTCGCACACGGTCTCGGGACACGAAGTCCTCGCGATCGAGCAGGATGAGATTCACGCGGCCGAGTGTTCCCATGGCGGGCTCATGTGGCAAGCTGGCGGGCGCAGATGCGAGCGATGGTGTTGCATGGCCCCGCCCCGATCGAGCGATCGCCGCTCGTCCTCGAGTCCCTTCCGGATCCGGAGCCGGGTCCGGCCGAGATCCTGGTCGAGGTGTCCACCTGCGGCGTCTGTCGCACCGACCTGCACTTGATCGAGGGCGAGCTCGACCCGGCACGGTCTCGTGTCGTACCGGGCCATCAAGTCGTGGGAACGGTGGCCGCTCGCGGCTCGGCCGCCACGCGCTTCCCGATCGGGGCACGAGTGGGCGTTGCCTGGCTCCACGACACGTGCCGTGTCTGCCCCTACTGCCAGAGCGGGCGCGAGAACCTGTGCCAGGCGCCGACCTTTACCGGCTGGCACGTCGACGGTGGGTACGCGGAGCGGCTGACGGTTCCGGCCGCGTACGCGTACGCCATTCCGGAGATCTTCAGCTCCGAAGAGGCTGCCCCTCTGCTGTGCGCGGGCATCATCGGCTACCGCGCGCTGCGACGCGCCGCGGTGCGGCCCGGCTGCAAGCTCGGCCTGTACGGGTTCGGCTCCTCGGCGCACCTGTCGCTCCAAGTGGCTCGGCACTGGGGCTGCGAGGTCTACGTCGTGACGAGAGAGGCGTCACACCGCGAGCTGGCGCTTTCGCTCGGTGCGATCTGGGCTGGTGGCGTGAAAGAGGAGCCCCCGTCCGCTCTCGACTCGGCCATCAACTTCGCCCCAGTTGGTGAGCTGGTCCCGCTGGCGCTCCGGGCGCTGGGACCCGGGGGAACCCTGGCCTGTGCTGGTATCCACATGAGCGATGTGCCGGTGCTCCGCTACCAGGGAGAGCTGTTTCAGGAGCGAACCCTGACGAGCGTGACGGCGAACACCCGCCAGGACGGCGAGGAGCTGCTCGCCGTCGCCTCCGAGATCCCCATCCGACCCGTCACGACCAGCTTCGAGCTAGAGCAGGCGAACGTCGCGCTGCAGCGTCTGAAGCGAGGGGACGTGGTCGGGTCCGCTGTGCTCCGGCTCTGATAAGTCTTGCGGGTCCCGCGAGACTGGAGCTTGCGTTTCCAGCTGATGCTGTAGACTGAGGAGGCGCAAACGACCCCTCCCAGCATGTGCTGACGCCCTTGGCCGAAGCCCAGTGCCAGGGGAGAGCCCGGCGGCTCCCGCACTGCCAGGAGGGGCTCGGGGGAGGCTTTCATGGTAGAGAGCGAGTTTTCCGAAGCGTACGACGAGGATTCCACGTCGCTCCGGGGTGCGATCATGAACGAGCCGATCTCGGTGCTTGACCGGAGGAAGCACGTCGAGATCTCGGGCCAAATCTCGGTTCGAGAGGCGATCGGCCTGATGAACGAGCACCACACCGGCTGCGTCCTGGTAGTTGAGGGCGGGAAGCTGGCGGGTATCTTCACCGAGCGCGATCTGCTCCGGATCGTACAGGAGGAAATCGACACGTCCGCGGTTACCGTGAGCGAGGTCATGACGCCGGATCCTGACGTGCTCCGGCCCGAGCACAGGCTCGCACTGGCATTGAACGAGATGGCGGAGGGTGGCTTCCGGCACATCCCTTTGGTAGACGGCCAGCGTCGACCGGTGGGCATCGTCGCCATGCGAGACATCGTTCGGTTCATCGTCTCGATGTTTCCGGACGCGGTCCTGAACGTACCCCCTGATCCCGCCAAGATCCCGAAGAAGTACGGCGGCTGAGAGAGGCGATGGCAAAACCGAACGGCCCGGACGAGGACGGCGATCCGCGCGTCCTGGAGCTCGACTCCGTAATCGTCCGCTTTGCTGGCGACTCGGGCGACGGAATGCAGCTAACGGGGACGGAGTTCACTCGCGCGGCGGCGTTGTTCGGCAACGACATCGCCACGTTCCCGGACTTCCCCGCGGAGATCCGCGCCCCCGCGGGAAGTCTCGCTGGCGTGTCCGGCTTCCAGCTGCAGTTCTCGAGCATGGACATCTTCACTGCTGGCGACGCACCCGACGTGCTCGTGGTCATGAATCCCGCGGCGCTCAAGACGAACGTTGCAGACCTGATCCCTGGGGGCATGCTCCTGGTTGACGTCTCGTCCTTCAAGAAGCGCAACCTCGAGTTGGCAGGCTACGAGAAAAACCCGCTCGAGGACGGGAGCCTCGCCGACTTCCGGGTGATCGAGATCGACTTCTCCAAGCACGTGACCGCGGCCCTCAAGGGCAGTGGTCTCTCGACCAAGGACACGCAGCGGACGCGAAACATGTTCGCGTTGGGCATCGTGTTCTGGCTCTACAACCGCGATCCCGAGCCCGAGGTCGAGGCGATTCGAGCCAAGTTCGCTCGTAGACCGGAGATCGCCGAGTCGAACGCCAAGGTCTTCATGACCGGGTTCCACTTTGGTGAGACGGCGGAGCTCGTGGACGCCACGTATCGGGTTCCCCCGGCCAAGCTCGAGCCCGGACTCTACCGCCACGTGACGGGAAACGAGGCCGCCGCGCTCGGCATCGTGGCGGCGGGCAAGCTCGCCGGGATTAAGGTCTTCTACGCGAGCTACCCGATCACCCCGGCCTCCGACATCTTGCACCACCTCTCGGGCTACAGCCGCTACGGAGTGACGGCGTTCCAGGCCGAGGACGAGCTCGCGGCGGTGACGGCAGCCGTCGGCGCCTCGTTTGGAGGCGTGCTGGGGGTGACCGGAACGTCCGGGCCAGGGTTCACGCTCAAGCAGGAGGGGATCGCGCTCGCGGTCGTGACGGAGCTCCCGCTCCTGATCGTGAACGTGCAGCGGGCCGGACCCTCGACCGGGATGCCGACCAAGCCGGAGCAGGGCGATCTGATGCAGGCCCTGGTCGGGCGGAACAGCGACTGCCCGGTTGCGGTGGTGGCTCCCGCGACGCCGGCCGACTGCTTCGAGGTCATGATCGAGGCGGCTCGCTTCGCCATCGAGCACATGACGCCGGTCGTCTACCTCTCGGACGCCTCGCTTGCCAACGGCTCGGAGCCCTGGCTCTTGCCTGACCCCGACCAGCTCGCACCGATCCGCGCCGAGTACTGCACGGATCCCGAGGGCTTCCAGCCGTTCCTCCGCAATGACGACTTCGTGCGGCCGTGGGCGGTGCCGGGGACGCCGGGCCTCGAGCACCGCATCGGGGGTCTGGAGAAGGAGGACGTGACCGGAAACGTCTCCTACGACCCGCTGAACCACGAGCACATGAACCGCGTCCGCTACGCGAAGCTCGAGCGCATAGCGAACGGCATTCCGCTCGCCGAGATCGACGGTCCGGAGCGGGGCGATGTGCTGCTGGTTGGCTGGGGCGGGACCTTCGGAGCGCTGCACCAGGCCGCGGTGGCGCTGCGCAGCGAGGGCGCGGACGTGGGACACCTCCACCTCCGCTACCTGAATCCCCTCCAAACCAACGTGGGCGAGCTCCTGTCCCGCTACCGCCACGTCATCGTCGCGGAGCTCAACATGGGCCAGCTCCTCTCGATCCTGCGCGACCGCTTCCTGGTCGACGCAAAGGGCCTGAACAAAGTGCAGGGCCAACCCTTCAAGGTTCAGGAGATCATCAACACCGTTCGCCCGCTGCTTCCCACTCGGGCGCTTAGTGAGGCGAGGCTATGAGCGTTCAGACGGCAGATGCCCCGAAGCTGACGAAGAAGGACTTCATCGCGGATGAGGACGTGCGCTGGTGCCCGGGCTGCGGAGACTACGCGATCCTCGCGCAGATGCAGAAGGTCATGCCCGAGCTGGGAGTCCCGCGCGAGAACATCGTTTTCGTTTCTGGAATCGGCTGCAGCTCGCGCTTTCCGTACTACATGAACACATTCGGGTTTCACACCATCCACGGGCGCGCGCCGGCCATCGCAACGGGGCTGAAGATCGCGCGGCCCGACCTGTCCGTGTGGGTGGTGACGGGCGACGGCGACGGGCTGTCGATCGGTGGAAACCACCTGATCCAGATGCTGCGTCGCAACGTCGATCTGAAGATCCTGCTGTTCAACAACAGGGTCTACGGACTGACGAAGGGACAGTTCTCGCCCACCTCCAATACGGGCATGAAGACGAAGTCCTCACCGAACGGATCGGTGGCCCGTCCTTTCCGCACGCTCTCGCTCGCGCTCGGAGCCGAGGCGACCTTCGTCGCGCGGACGGTCGACACGGAGACCCGTCACCTGCAGGACATGATCCGCCGGATGGCGGAGCACAAAGGCTCTGCCTTCCTCGAGATCTACCAGAACTGTCCCGTCTACAACGACGGGGCGTTCGACGAAGTCAAGGACAGAAAGATCAAGTCCGACCACCTGCTCGTCCTCGAGCAGGGTCAGCCGCTCGTCTACGGCAACGATCACGATCGCGTGCTCAAGCTGAACCCGACCCACCTGCGTCTTTACGCCGGCCACGTCGGCGCCGCGGACGACGGAGTCGAGGTCTTGCATGACGAGACGAACCGCGATCCGACGCTCTCTATGTTGCTGGCCCGCTGTGACGCGCCCGACTTCCCCACGCCGATCGGCGTGCTGCGGGCCGTCGACGAGCCGACCTTCGACGGCGAGACGTACGAGCAGGGCCAGGTCGAGCTCGCTCGTAGCGACACCGGCCTGGGCGACCTCCTGTTCTCCGGCGATCGCTGGACCGTCTCCCGGGATTAGTAGACGATCCTTCGACTCTTACGCTTCCGGCGGCTTCGCGTTGGCGCGGCAGCGTCCACCGGCGATCTCGAGGAGGGCGACGTAGCCCGCCGCGGGACCCGTGAGCTTCTGCTCGATGATCGCGACGAACGGTCCGGGTCCGACATCTTTGCCCTTTCCCGACAGGTAGCCGCCATCGTGTCGTCGCGCGACCAGAGAAACGACGGCTGACGTGCCCGCGTACCCCTTCACGCGGTAGGAGATGTCGAAGCCCCGGCTGTTGGAGACGCTGCTCTCGACCCCGACGATCTCGATCTTGCAGGCCTCGGGACCTGACGTTCCCCCCAGACAACCCGCGCCGAAGATAGCGGCTGCG
The DNA here is from genome assembly GCA_965226855.1 of Myxococcota bacterium. Taxonomy (GTDB): domain Bacteria; phylum Myxococcota_A; class UBA9160; order SZUA-336; family SZUA-336; genus JAUXJB01. The sequence goes on from CBDDEE010000024.1 coordinate 21,344, forward strand.
GCGATGCTCAGAATCGGACGCCTCACCCTACCGAGCGTAGGCCGGCGCGGCAGCGCTGTCACGTCCGACCTTCGTCTTTGCGAGACCGGAACTTGGGGACGGTCCTTAATCAGAACTTTTTCTGGTGGTCCGGGGAAGCGGGCTAGCCTTTGAGTTCCGGGAGAATCTCGTCCGGTTCGGGGAAGCGGCCGGTCTCCGACTTCGAGTAGATCGTGCGTCCGTCGACGACGACGTCGAACACGCCGTTGCCCCCGCGAATCAGCTCGGTCTCGACGCCGACTTTCTCCTTGATCGTGGCCGCCAGACTGGTGGCCTGTGGGAGGTAGTTTCAGGCGCCGCAGTAGGTGATGGAGATGTGCATCGCCAGATCGTACCCCGAGTCGGCAGCACCGGCAAAGGCGCTACCATCCGACGTGTGCTGACGGTAGCCGACTTTCTCGACGCACTCGGTCGGCGTGCGCCGCTCGAGAAGGCGGCGGCCTGGGATCCCGTCGGCCTGCAGCTCGGCGATGCCTCCGCGCGCGTGGAGCGGGTCGCGTTGTGTCACGAAGTGACCGAGGACGTCGTCGCGCGTCTGGAGCAGGCTCCCGTGGACTTGCTCGTCAGCTACCACCCGTTGCTGTTCCGAGCCACGAACACGCTCCTCAGTGGAGCGACGCCAGAGGGCAGGACGTTGCGGCTGGCGCGCCGCGGCACCGCGCTCGCCGTGGTCCATACGAGCTTCGACATCGCCGAAGGCGGAACCTCCGACGCGCTGGCGGAGGTGCTCGGTCTGGTGGAGCTCTCCGGCTTTGCCCCCCTGTACGGTCCAGACGTTCTGAAGGTCGTCACCTTCCTGCCCGCCGAAGCCGCGCCGCCGGTGCTGCAGGCGGTCTCCGCAGCCGGCGCGGGACGGATCGGAAACTACTCGAGCTGCTCCTATCGCTCCGAGGGGGTCGGAACGTTCTTCGCCGGAGCCGGAACGCAGCCGAGCATGGGCTCGCAGGGACAGCTGAACGAGGAACGCGAGGTGCGGCTCGAATTCGTGGTGCCGCGTTCCAGGGAGGCTGAGGCGCTCGGAGCGCTCGTGGCGGCGCATCCCTACGAGGAGCCGGCCTACGACGTGTACGAGCGGCGTGGCAACGCCGGAATGCTCGGACGGATCGGGACTCCCGCCGCGGGGACCACGCTCCAGGGGCTGGCGCAGCGCGCGGCGGAGGAGCTGCGGACGAAGACGCTGCGGCTCGCTGGCGATCCCGAACGAATTCTCGACCGCGTCGCCGTGATCCCCGGCTCGGGCTCTCCGTTGCTGGACCTGGCTGCGGCGGCGGGAGCGGACGCTGTCGTGACGGGCGATCTGGGCCACCACGTTGCGCGAGCGGCCAATGATCGGGGCCTGTGCCTTCTCGATGCTGGACACGTCCCTACGGAGCGCCCCGGACTCGAGCGCCTGTACGTTGCGCTCGCGGCCCTCGGGGCCGAGACGCTGAGCTTCCTCGACCTCGATCCCGATCCGTGGGCCGCGCCGAGCTGAGATGCCGCGAATCCTGGACGCGCTGGGCAGGAGCCACGACTTCCAGCGCAACCCGCAGCGAATCGTGTCGCTCGTCCCGTCGATCACCGAGACGCTCTTCGGGCTCGGTCTGGATACCGAGATCGCGGGAGTTACAGACTTTTGTGTTCACCCTGCAGAGCGCGTGCGCTCGAAGGTCCGCGTTGGAGGAACGAAGAATCCCTCGCTCGACGCGATCCTGGGCCTCGAGCCCGACCTGGTCATCGCGAACAAGGAGGAGAACCGCCGGCGCGACGTCGAGCGCCTGGAAGCCGCGGGGGTACGGGTCTTGGTGACCTACGCGCGTACGCTCGCAGAAGCCATTACGGACATCCGAACCCTTGGCGTGGTGACGGGAACCGACCCGGTCGCGGAGGAGATCGCCACTCGAGTCGAGCGCGCGCGAGCAGCGATCACCCCGCGCGAGCACGGGGACCGCGTGGCGGCCCTCATCTGGAAGCGGCCCTACATGGCGGTTGGCGGGGATACCTTTGCGCACGATCTCATGCGGGTCTGCGGTGGGGTGAACTGCTTTGCCGGCAGGGAGCGCTACCCGCGCATCGACGCGCATGCGCTCGAGGAAGCAGCTCCGGAAGTGATCCTGCTGCCCACGGAGCCGTACTGCTTCGGCGAGTTCGATCGAGACGAGCTCCTGCAGCTCGATTGCGCCGCAGCTCGCAGCGGCAGGGTCCACGTGATCGAGGGCGAGCTGCTCAGCTGGTACGGCCCACGCATGGAGCGCGCGCTGCAGACGCTCTCGCGGCTGATCGCTCCCTGACTTGTGGGACCCAGGGCGCGGGCGCCCGCGCCCTTCCCACCTCCGCTCAGTCTAGGGCCTTCGCTGCGCGCACCGCTTCGCGGTGCTTGCAGGGTTGCCACTCTTGTGGGACCCGGCGCGCGAGCGGTCGCGCGCCACCCACCTTCGCTCAGGTCTAAGGCCTTCGCTGCGCGCACCGCTTCGCGGCGCTTGCAGGTTGCCTGCAAGTCCCGCCTAGCAGGCTGCGGAGAAAGTGACTGGGTTGGGCGGGACGCCTCTGACGGGAGGCGTGCCGAGCAGGGAGAGGGATCGCCGTTCCCGGTACGAACCGGTTCGGTGTCGCACGGGTAGATCTTGCGGGATCATGAGCTATGTCGCCTCCAACAGGTTGCGGATACGGACCAGGTTGTAGGCCGCAGCAGTGAAGGTGAAGACCCAGCCGACCCGATCCGTGCCCCGGTGCCGGGTCTTGCGCATCAAGCCCACCGTCTTCATCCAGCCAAACACCTCCTCCACCCGTTTGCGGAAGCGCTGGCTCACCTCGTAGCCCGGGTGTCCTGTGGTCCTTCGATCGATCGCGCTTCGGCGGTTCGTCGTGTTCTGTGCCACGTGCGGGGTAACGCTCCAGGCCCGAAGCGCCTGCACAAAGCTCTTGGCGTCGTAGCCCTTGTCTCCAGCCAGGGTGATCCGGCGAGCGCCCCCCAGACCCAGCACCATCTCGAGAGCCGCTTCGCGCTCCGCATACCCCGACGCCTGAGTGAGCTTCGCCGCCACCACCAGGCCGTTGCGGTTCTCCGTCACGACGTGTCCCTGATACGCGAGCCGCGCGCCCTGGCCCCTCATCCCCGCCAGTCGGGCGTCCGGATCCGTCCTCGACGCATGCGTCTGGTTGCTCCGCTTCTCGCCCCGGAAGTTGACCGTCGGGTTGCCCGGGTCGTCATCGTCCCTGCGCTTCTCGTCCTTGCGCACGAAGCTCTTCTGGCTCGCCCACGCCTCGATCAGCGTCCCGTCCACCGTGAAGTGCTCCGATGACACCAACCCCTCCGACTCCGCCTGCGCCAGCACCGCCTCGAAGAAATGCTGAGCGATCTCGCCCTTCAGCAGCCGTTCCCGATTCTTGGTGAACACCGTCGCGCTGAACACCTCATCGTCCAGCTCCAGGCCCACGAACCAGCGGTAGAGCAGGTTGTAGTCGATCTGCTCGATCAGCTGGCGCTCGCTCCGGATCGTGTACAGCACCTGCAACAGCAGCGCCCGCAACAGCTGCTCCGGCGGGACCGACGGTCGGCCGACCCCTTTGGCGTAGATACCATCGAAGCGTCGCGACAGCTGCTCCAGCGCCGCGTCCACCAGTCGCCGGATCGCTCGAAGCGGATGGTCCTCGGGAATCCGGGACTCCAGCGATACGTAGCTGAAGATCCCACCCTGGAGCGTCTGCGGTCCTCTCACATCTCCCCCTTGGGGCTTCCCTCAAAGGTACCCTTCGATGAGGAGTTTTTCAGCAGCCTGCTAGGCGGGACGCGCAGTGAGGCGAAGCCGAACGGAGAGTGGGTGGCGCGCGACCGCTCGCGCGCCGGGTCCCACAAGACCGACGGTGTAGGTTGCGATCTCGCCGCGCTTAAACGAGGTCGGCGTGGACGATCTTTGCCCCTGCTTTGGCCATGGCGGCCAGGGCGCGATCGCCATCGCCCGCCCCCAGGTCGACCGCGCGACAGCCGTCCTCGATCACGTGCGTGCGGAAGCCGAGCGACAGCGCGTCCTGGGCGGAGAAGCGAACGCAGTAGTCGGTCGCTAGCCCGAGCAGCCAGACCTCGTCGACACCCCGACCCTTGAGGAAGCCGCCGAGCCCTGTGTCCCGCCGGTGGGCGTTGTCGAAGAACGTGCTGTAGCTGTCGACGTGGCGATCGGTCCCCTTCTGAAAGACGGCCTCCACGCGCTGCTCGTCGAGACCGGTGGCGAACTCCGCCCCTCGAGTGTCCTGCACGCAATGGTCCGGCCAAAGCGTCTGCGGCAGTCCGTAGAGGTCGATCTGGTTGCCTGGCCGCTTGCCCGGATGCTGGCTTGCGAAGCTCAGGTGATCGGCCGGGTGCCAGTCCTGCGTGCAGACGACGAGGGGGAAGCGGGGTTGGACTGCGTTGGCAACGTCGATCACGGCATTCCCGTCAGGAACCGCGAGCGAGCCTCCGGGCAGGAAGTCGTTCTGCAGGTCGACGAGGATGAGGGCTCTCACGTCCGGGCCCGAGCTGCGAGGCGTGCGTCGATCTCTACCGGATAGGGGTCGGGGTCCACGAGGCGCCTCGTTCCGGCGGGAAGTCGGGCGAGCTGATCGAGCGCGCGTGCGCGAGACTCGTGGAGGGTAGGGGGCTCTTCGACAGGGCGTCCCGAGCGCAGAACCGGGGCGAGGAGATCCTGATGTGGCTCGTCTGTCTGGTCCGTGCCGAGCTCCACGTCGAAAATCAGATCCCGGAGGAACCCGCGTCCGCGGAGAAAGCGGCGCGTCTGCTGGATGCCCGGCAGGGTCGACTTCTCCGGGTCCGCAGAGTGCTTGACCGGATAGCTCCAACGGCCCGTCGCATCCCGGAACGCGCCGAGCTTGAACACCCCGCCAAGGGCGGGATCGCCGTGCGCGGTGGCGAGGCGAGTGCCGACTCCCCAGACGCTGATGGCGGCGCCGCGCTGCCTGAGCTGTTCGATCGCGTGCTCGTCGAGATCGTTGCTGGCCACGATCTCCGCCTTTGGGAAGCCACTCGCGTCGAGCAGCTGGCGCGCCGCCACGCTGAGCTCTGCTAGGTCTCCCGAATCGAGCCGGACGCCAGCGAGCTCGTATCCGCGCTCGCGCAGACGCTTGCCCACCTTCGCGGCCAGGCGCACGCCCTCCAGCGTGTCGTAGGTGTCGACGAGAAAGACGCAGTTGTTCGGCATAGCCTCGGCCCACGCCTCGAAGGCAGCCTGCTCGCTGTCGAAGGCCATGATCCAGCTGTGCGCGTGCGTGCCGCGTACTGGGATGCCGAAGCGCTTGCCGGCCAGCACATTCGAGGTCGCGGCGCAGCCTCCGAGGTACGCGGCGCGACTGGCCGACACGCCTCCGTCCGGCCCCTGCGCCCGGCGCAGCCCGAACTCGAGCACCGGATCTCCGCCGGCCGCCAGGCAAACGCGGGCAGCCTTCGTCGCCACCAGGGTCTGGAAGTTCAGCAGGTTCAGGAGAGCCGTCTCGACCAGCTGGCACTGAAGGATGGGGCCGCGTACACGCAGCAGCGGCTCACCCTCAAATACCACGGTCCCTTCGGGCACCGCATCGAGGTTGGAGTCGAAGCGCAGGGTTCGCAGCCCTTCCAGGAACTTCCGGTCCAAGAGTGGCCGGCCGTCGTTCCCCGGGAGCTCGGCGAGGTAGGCCAGGTCCTCGTCATCGAAAGACATGGACTCGAGGAAGTCGATCACCGCGGCCAGCCCCGCGGCCACCGCATAGCCGCCGCCGAACGGGTTCCTACGGAAGTAGAGGTGGAAGACCGCCTCACGCTCGCCCAACCCGGTCTCCCAGTACGCGTTGGCCATGGTGATCTGGTACAGATCGGTAAGAAGGCCCTGGCCCATCTCGAAGCCAAGTCTATGCGGGTCGGCCCCGGATTGCTGCTAGGCGCCCGGCTCCTCGAGCGCGTGCCCGCAGCTCGGGCAGAAACGGGCGCCCGGTGCGACATGCGCCTCGCAGCTGGGGCAGGCCGTGGTGCCCTGACCGGCTCCGCACCGCGGGCAGAAGTTCGCCCCGGCGGGGACGTTCGCCTGGCAGCCCGTACAGCTGGTCGCGGTCGCAACCGGGCTGCCGCAGCCCGGGCAGAAGCCCGCACCCGGCGGAATCTGACCGGCACATCGGGCACAGGCCGCGCTGCCCGGGGCTGCGCGCCGGCCGTCGCACCGCGGAGGGCCTGCGAGACCATGCCGGCCACGCCGGCGCCCATCCCCACACCGGCGCCGAGACCGACCCCGGCTCCTAGCAGGGAGCTGCCCTCTCCGCCCTCCGCCTCGCCGGCCACGCCCAGTGCGTGTCCGGCCTGATAGCGCAGGAAGTTGTCCATGCTGCCCACGGCCGCGATGCCCGCCCGCTTGTCGATCATCTCCTGCACGTGATCGGGCGGCGAGATCGACACGATCTTGAAGTCGCTGACGGTGACGCCGTACTTCTCGAAATCTGAGATCAGGTGCGCTTTGATGCCCGCGCTGAGCTCGTTGTAGTACTGCGCGAGGTCGAGCACGCTGCGCAGGTGCTCGCCGAGGAAGTCGGCCACGTGCGTGATAATGAAGCTGCGAAAGAACGAGGCGATGCAGTCGGTATACAAGCGCCCGACGGTACCGGAGAGCGTATTGAGAAACACCTGGGGGTTCGTGATCCGGAACGAGAACATGCCGAAGGAGCGCAGCCGAACCATCGACAGCTCTTCGTCCCGAAACAGGATGGGCTCGGTGGTTCCCCACTTCTGGTTTGTGAAGGTCTTGAGGTTCAGGAAGTAAACCTCGGAGCGGAAGGGGCTCGTCAGCCCGGTCGGCAGCGACAGCACCTTGGTTAGGATGGGCACGTTCAGCGTCGACAGCGTGTGACGTCCCGGCCCGAAGGTGTCCAGAGCCCGTCCGTCTCGGAAGAAGACCGCGGCCTGGCTCTCACGGACGACGAGCTGCGCCCCCATCTTGATCTCGGCGGAACCGTCCGCCGGATAGCGCGACACGATGGTGTCGCCCGTCGTATCCAGACTCTCGATGACCTCGATGAACTGCGACATACCGCTCACTCTCCGACCAGGCCGAGGATCGCGGCGCGGCGATCTTCGAGCCTGTGCTGCAGCCCTACGAGCTCGCCGCGAAGTTGCTCGGGGGCGGATGCTTCCCGATCGAAATCCGAGACGAGCGCTTCGATATCGAGGACCAGCTCCAGGTCCAGGCAATAGACCGCTTGCAGGGCGTCCTCGTCGTCCCACTTGATCTCCGCGAAGAAGCCCGCGTAGCCCTGATCGGCGTGGCGCAAGGCGTTGCGCAGCTTCTCCGCCTGGTTGATGGTCTCTTGATAGGTGTCCATCTGGGGGAGCGGCGCCTGCTTGGTGGCGTGGTTGAGCTCCGAGCAGAGGCGCTCGAGCCGGGTCACGCCGAAGTCGCGGATCAGACGATCCGCCTCGCGACGGTTCTCCCGATCGAAGTAGCCGCGAAAACCGGGGACGTGCTGGACCAGCGCTTCGAGGGCGTTTCTCTGCTCGCGAATCACTCGATCGAGATCTACCAAAGCTGTGCTCCCCGTCCGTCAGCGCAGGTCAGCAGCGCCAGGTGCAAAGAGGTGGTTCGGCGAGCCGCGGGTCCAGCTTGAGGAGCCCTCAGGCGAGGTTGAAGCTCTTGGTCAGTCGCGCCGTGGCGGCGCTGCTCTCGACCCGAGCCAGGGGGAACCCCCGCACGCTGGAGCCCAGTAGTTTCCGACCCGGGTCCCAGTCCTCGCCCCTCCCGACGAGCGCGACGAGAGCCAGAAACGGCGAGCCCAGCAGGGGCTCGGCCTCCGCCAGGTAGCTGCCGAAGCTGCGGCCGTTCAGGCGGCGCGTGCTCTGGTCATCGTGCAGTGCGAGGAGGGCAAAGCGGGCGAGCTTCCACGCCTCGGCAGCCGAGAGCTCCACCCCCAGCGCGCTCGTCCGCTCGGCGGCTGCAGGCGATCCGGGTAGAGCTCGGGCTGGCGCCAGTTCACCCAGCCCGTGAGCTGGGCAAACACGTCGTCCAGCTCGGGGCTGCCGAACACCTGGCGCGCCGGCAGGAAGAACGTGCTCTCCGGCGGGTCCGTCTCCCGGAACTGCTCTGCCAGCGGCTGGGGGGAGACCGCGGTCAGCCAGTCCCAGACGCGCGTGTAGAGCGCGTTCTCGACCCGCACACGGAACGGAAACGCCCAGAACGGGAAGTAGAGCAGGCGCCGATCTCGGCCCGGAGCCTGCGCCCGCTCGGCCCGGTAGGCACGTGCCTGAAGACCCTCCGGAGTCACCGATACGCCGAGCCAGCAGGTGGGACAGAAGACAATGCTCTCTCTTGACGGCAGCTCCAGCTCCCAGCCGCAGTTTGGACACTGCGACGCGATCGCCCGGATGTCCGGCGGCACCAGCACCTGGGAGATCGGGCGCGGCGGCAGCGCTCGAAATCGCTTGGCCTCTTCCGACGAAGGCCTGCCCGCGATCCCGTCGAACTGGCGATCGATCAGGTAGTGCTCGGGAGCAGCGTTCCGCCTCACGCAGGCATAGCTCATGTGCTTGTAGACCCGGAGCCGGCGCTCGCGCGTCGCGTCGTGAATGCGACTGATGATCTGCGTGTCGGCCCGAACGCGAAACGCCGTGCGATCCGGACGAGAGTCGAAGTCCGCAGCCGTGTAGGCATCGAGGAAGCGGGGCTCGCTTCCGCCGAAGTGAGCGTCGCGCATGAGCTGCAGCTCCAGGCCCCGGATCTTGAGCCCGCGGTCCCGCAGGTTGAAGTCGGAGGTATCGTAAAGGCGGGCCAGCTCCTCCACGAGGAAGGCCTGGAGGAACGACTCCTTCCGGCCGCGTCGCCTGCCCAGGATTCCCTGCATGACGGTCTGCTCGCGAACCTCGTACGGGGCGAAGAAGTCGATCGTCTCCACGAGCTCGAGCGAGGCACGCAGCTCCGCCTGGAACGCCTTCACCTTGGCCTCGACGAGCGCGGGGAGCTCCAGGCTCACGCCATCCTCGAGCCTGTAACGTCCGCGCAGGCGGGAGCGCAGCTCGTCCGACTCCCTCGCGATGATCACGTCGAGCACCGGGAGGTTCCGTCCGGAGCTGACGACGAACACCTCGCCGCCCAGCTCGCGCTTCGAAAGCAGGAGAGACCCGCAGTACTCGCAGTGGAACGAGTGGTCCCAGATGCCAGCGCGAAACGGACCGCCGCACTCGCTGCACGAGCCCTTTACGACGAGCTCGGGATGAGACTCCTCGGACGCGCCCATCCGTACCGGATCGGCCCGTCGTGCCTGGACCTGAGGCTGCGGCCCGAGCTCAGGTCCAGGCGTGCGCGACGGGCAGGACCTCCTCGACGAGGCGCTGTGTCTGCTCGCTGATCGCCCGGTCTCCCCGCGCGATCGGAATCAGCACGAACTTGAAAGCGCCGGCCTCTCGGTACTCGCGGATGCGGTCGAGAATGGCCGCGGCGTCGCCGACCGCGAAGTAGCTGCGGGGATCGGCTCCGCCCGGGAGTCTGCCCCGCGCCCGCGCGATTTTTTTCGACCTCCGGGTCGTCCCAGCTCCCGAAGAAGAACGGGACGCCGGCACCGTAGTGATCCGCGTCGATCTTGCGCCCCGTCTCGTCGGCAGCCTTCTTGATCGCTGCGACCACGGGCTTGACCTGCGCTGGAGACTGAATGCCGGCGAGCCAGCCCGTGCCGAGTCGAGCCGTGCGGCGGATCGCAGCCTTGCTGCTGCCGCCGATCCACAGCGGCAGCGGCTTCTGGACAGGCTGCGGCGCGATGCTGGCCTCGTCGTAGTGGAAGTGCTCACCCTCGAAGCTGACACGCTCCTCGGTCCAGAGTCGGCGCATGATCTCCAGGGCCTCGTCTGCCATGCGTCCACGTCGTCTCGGGCTCCTGCCCGTCGCCTTCCACTCCGGGGCGTTGTCCCCACCGACTCCGAACACAGGCAGAAGCCGCCCGTCACTCAGGTAGTCGATGGTCGCGCACTGCTTCGCGAGCAGCAGCGGGTCACGAAGGCTCACGACCACCGCGTTCATCCCGAACTTGAGCCTGTCCGTCGCCCCGGCCAGCGCCGCCATCGCGCTCATGGCCTCGAGGAAGGGCTGCGTCCCCGTCAGCCGGTCTGTTTGCCACAACGAGTCGACGTTGCTCGATTCCAGCATGTCGACCCAGCGCCAGTACGCGCCGGCGCTCGAGAAGGGAAACGTCGCCGTCCCCACCCCGATCCGAACCTTGAGGCCCATCAACACTCCCCGACCCCGTCCCGGGCCCTTACCCCATGCTATTCGATCTTCCGAGCCGAACGCGAGCCGTAGAACTTGGGAACGGTCCCCAAGTTCTACGGGCGGACGGTGTAAGAGCGGGGGCCGAGGTGTTGTTCCAGGTGGGGCTGGATCCATTCGATCCAGTTGCAAAGGGCCGGGCGGGTGGTGCGGGGGTCGATCAGGTCCGAGACGCCGAAGCCCTCGGCACGCGCGTAGGGGGAGCGGCGGCTCGCGAGCTGCTCTTCGAGCTCGCGGCGCTTGGCTTCGGGATCGGGGGCGGCGGCGATCTCGCGGCGGAAGGCGACGGCGACTCCACCCTCGAGCGGTAACGCGCCGGACTCGGCAGACGGCCAGGCCAGCGTGTGTCCGTACGGTCCGAAGTGTGCGCCGCCGGCCACGCCGAAGGTCTTGCGCACCATGACCGTGGCCCAGGGGATGGTCGACTGCATGATCGCGAACAGGGTGGCGGTCCCGTAGCGAATCGTGGCCGAGCGCTCGGCCTCCGGGCCGATCATGAAGCCGGGCTCGTCGGCAAGGCTCACGATCGGCAGGTGGAACGTGTCGCACAGGTCGACGAAGCGCGTCACCTTCTGAGAGCCCGCCGCCGTCATGGCACCCGCGTAGAAGTAGGGGTCGTTCGCGAGCACCCCGACCGGCTGGCCGTTCATGCGCGCCAGGCCGGTGATCTGGCTCTGGCCGTAGCCTGCCGACATCTCGAAGAAGCTGCCTCGGTCGACGAGGAGCTCGATGATCCTGCGCATCTTGTGGGGCTTGCGGCGCTCCCGGGGGACGATGGACAGGAGCTCTTCCTCGCAGCGGTCCGACGGGTCGTCGCAGCTCAAAACGGGAGCACGTTCCCAGATGTTTGTCGGCAGATAGCTCAGAAAGCGCCGGGCCTGCTCGAAGACGCCGCGCTCGTCGGGAGCCACGTTGTCGACCACGCCGCTCTTCAGGTGCACCTGCGGGCCGCCGAGCTCTCCCTTGGAGAGCGAGTGTCCCGTAGCGCGCTCGACGAGCGCAGGGCCGCCAACCATCACCTGGGCCGTGTCCCTGGCCATGATGGAGAGATGGGAGGCAACAAGCCGCGCGGCTGGAAGACCCGCGACGGCCCCCATGGCACCGGAGACCACGGGCACCATCCCCATCGCACGCATCACGCTCATGAACCGCGGCGGTGTCGCTGGCGATTCGACGGTAGCCGCGGAGGTCGGTCCCCGTGCCGGGGCCACGCTGCCGCCACCTCCCTCGAGGAACCGAACCAGCGGCACGCGGTAGCGGCAGGCGAGCTCTTCCGCCATCACGGACTTGCGGAAGCCCGCGGGAGAGGGCGAGCCCCCGCGCAGTGTGAAGTCTTCGCCGCCCACGGCGACGAGGCGTCGATCGATACGCCCGAGGCCGAGTACGTAGTTCGCCGGACTGAAGTCGATCAGCTCACCCCCGTCATCGAGCTCGGGCACGCCCGCGATCGGCCCCTGCTCCTGGAACGTGCCGGGGTCGAGCAGGCCATCGATGCGCTCGCGAATCGTCAGCTTGCCCCGCTCGTGCTGGGCTGCGACCGCCTCGTCCCCGCCCTGCAGAAGAGCGAGCCGACGGCGTTGCTCGATTCCGTCCACCTCGGGCTTCCAGCTCATGCGGGGGGATACTAACGGCTCTGCTACTCTGCCGTCGGGGGAAGCATGATGGCGCAGCTCGAGCAGGCCCACGAGGCGCTGGAGCAGGGCTTCGATCGAGCGTTCGCGCAGCTGTGCGAGCTTGCTCGCATTCCGGGTGTGTCCGCAGCGGGCTTCGACCCGTCGCAGGTGGCGCGTTCTGCGGACGCAGTAGCTGAGCTGCTGAAGGAGACGGGGCTTTCGAAGGTGGAGCTCCTGCGGCTCCGCGGCGCCCACCCCTACGTCGTCGGAGAGCGCGCGGACCACGGACCCGATGCGACGACCGTGCTGATCTACGCGCATCACGACGTTCAGCCCCCGGGGCGTCCTGAGCTGTGGGAATCGCCGCCCTTCGAGCCTACCTACCGCGGGGACGGTCGCCTGTACGGGCGCGGAGTGGTGGACGACAAGGCGGGGCTGATGCTGCACCTGGCGGCGCTGCGCGCGTGGCTCGAGTCGAGCTCCGAGCTTCCGACGAACGTCAAGCTGATCGTCGAGGGCGAAGAGGAGATCGGCTCTCCGCACCTCGCGGAGTTTCTGCACGCTCACCGCGAACGTCTCTCCGCCGACGTGATCATCCTCTCGGACACTGCGAACCTGGAGACGGGCCTGCCCTCGCTCACGACGAGCCTGCGCGGTCTCGTTGCGGTGGACGTGACCGTGCGTGCCCTGGACCACGCGATCCACAGCGGCATGTGGGGTGGTCCGGTTGCAGACACGGCAACCTGTCTGGTTCGCGTGTTGGCGCGTCTGGTGGACGACCGCGGTGTGATTCAGGTGCCCGGGATCTACGACGACGTCGACGTGTTGGACGGGCCCGAACGCGAGCGGATCGCCCGCCTGCCGTTCGACGCAGCGCGCTTCAGAGACGAAGCCGGACTGGTCGCGACTGGAGATTTCACTGGCGAGAGCGAGTACTCGGTGTGGGAGCGTCTCTGGTGGCGGCCCAGTCTCGCGATCACCGCCCTGGAGGGCGTGTCGTTGCAGGGCGCTGCGAACCAGCTCATGGACGTTGCGCGCGCCCGAGTCGGGCTGCGCCTTGCCCCCGGTCAGGACCCGACCCGCGCCGCAGGGCTGCTCCGCGAGTTCCTCGAACGTGACCCGCCCGGAGGGGTGCAGGTGGAGACGCAGGTCGAGGCTGTAGCTGGCGGGTGGCGAACGCAGCCGCGGGGTCCGGCGTTCGACGCGGCCCGGCGGGCGCTAGCTGCCGGCTTCGGCCGCGAGCCCGTCGAGATCGGCTGCGGGGGCACGATCCCCTTCGTGGGCCCATTCAGCGAGGTGCTCGGCGGGGTGCCGGCCTTGCTCCTCGGACTCGAGGACCCGATCTGCAACGCGCACGGAGAGAACGAGAGCCTCGACACGGCGGACTTCCGTCGCGCGGCGCGAGCCTCCGTTCACCTGCTCCAGGAGCTGGCTTCGCTCAAGCGCTGAGGCGCTCCTCTTCGCGATCGAAGAACGCCTCGAGGCCCTCGCGCACCAGGTCCTCGGTCTCGGAGATCTGCTCCGACAGCTCGTCGCTCATATCCCCCATAGCCTCGATGTAGCCGCGGCCCTCCGCCAGGCCTTGCTCGAAGCCGCGCTGTACTTCCTGCTTGAACCGGGCGAAGTCCTCCAGGTCTGCGTCGGGATTGCTCATCCGAAACGCCCGGGTGATGTAGCCGGTGATGCCCCCCAGAATGCGCTCCGCCGTGGCGGCCGCCGAGAAGTCGTCCGGGATCTCGATCGATTCGAGATACTCGCTGCGTCCCGCCTGCTCGTAGACCGGGTAGTCCAGGCCGAAGATCCCTTCCTCGACGCCACCGAAGGTTGCACGCAGCAGCTCGGCCTCGAGCCGCAGCCTGTTTCCGCGGGCGGAGATCTCGAGCTCTTGCGTCTCCCCGGGCGTCGCTTCCCTTACTTTGCGTGCGATCTGGGTCTTCTTGGGCTGGCTATCGTCGAAGATCAGGCGTTCCAATCCCCTGGAGAGCTCGGGTCCGGCCTTGGGTGTGTAGATGGGCATCACCTCGCCTCCGTAGCGGCAGTGTCGCTCCTTCATCGGTTGTCGATTGGCGAACTTGAGCACGGGCTTTGCGAACCGGCACCTCCTGTCGCGGGGCGGTACGCTGTTCGCCGTGATCCGGCTCGAGGATCTGACGAAGCGCTACGGCACAACCCTGGCGGTCGACGGCCTGTCACTGGAGGTGGGTCGGGGGGAGCTCCTGGTCCTCCTCGGGAGCTCGGGCTGCGGCAAGACCACGACGCTCAAAATGATCAATCGTCTGATCGAGCCCACGAGCGGTCGGGTCTGGATCGGCGGCCAGGCTGCGAGCAGCCTGGAGCCGCACCTGCTGCGCCGACAGATCGGTTACTGCTTTCAGCAGATCGGGCTGTTCCCGCACCTCTCCGTGACGGAGAACATAGAGGTCACGCCTCGTCTGCTCGGTTGGTCCGAAGAGGAGCGCGGGGTCCGGGTCGATGAGCTCCTCGCCCTGGTGGAGCTCGAGGCTGAGAGCTTTCGGGAACGCATGCCCAACGAGCTCTCCGGTGGCCAGCAGCAGCGCGTCGGCATCGCCCGAGCCCTGGCCGCGCGTCCCGAGGTCCTGCTGATGGACGAGCCTTTCGGCTCGCTCGATCCGCTCACGCGGGATCGGCTGCAACAGCGCCTGAAGGCGATCCAGCGTGAGCTTGCGATCAGCATCGTCTTCGTCACGCACGACATGGTCGAGGCGCTCGTGCTCGGTGATCGAATCGCTGTGATGGATGCGGGGCGCCTCGTGCAGGTCGGCTCGCCGCAGGAGCTGCTGCTGGCTCCCGACGGCCCCATCGTGGTCGCGCTCATGGAGACTCCACGCCGCCAGGTCGAGCAGGTAGAAGCTCTGCTCGGCGTCGGTCCACGAAGCGGACCGGCATGAGCGAGCAGCTCGCCCTGCTCCCGGGCTACCTCACGGCGCACCTGCAGCTCTCGCTGCTCGCACTGCTCTTCGGAACGCTGATCAGCATGCCGCTCGGGATCTGGATCACTCGGCGACCATCGCTCGCCCAGGGCGTCCTCGCGACCGTGGGCGTGGTCCAGACGATTCCCAGCCTCGCCCTGCTCGCGCTCATGGTCCCCGCCCTCGCCGCGCTCAGCGCTCTCACGACGTCGTCGTTCGGCTTCGAGCTCCGGAGCATCGGCTTCCTGCCCGCACTGATCGCGCTCACCCTCTACAGCATGCTGCCGATCGTCCAAACGACCGTGGCGGGGATCAACGGGGTGGATCCGGCGCTCTCAGAAGCCGCGCTCGGCGTGGGGATGACGGAGCGGCAGAAGCTCTTGCGCGTCGAGCTTCCACTCGCCCTGCCGGTCATGGTGGCGGGAGTTCGCACGGCGACGGTGTGGGTCGTCGGAACGGCGACGCTCTCGACTACCGTGGGCGCGACC
Source organism: Myxococcota bacterium (assembly GCA_965226855.1). GTDB lineage: Bacteria > Myxococcota_A > UBA9160 > SZUA-336 > SZUA-336 > JAUXJB01. Next base: position 36,652 of record CBDDEE010000024.1, read on the forward strand.
AGCCTTGGCAACTACATCTTCAGCGGGCTGCAGACTCGCAACCTGAGCGCGGTGCTGGTCGGCTGCGTAGCGGCCGCGGGCCTGGCGGTTCTGCTCGACCAGGTCATCCGCACGCTCGAGCTCGGCGTGCGGGCGCGCCGGCGTGGATTGCTCGCGCTGGCTGCAAGCGTCATGGGCGCGCTCTACGTGTTTACCGCGGGCTCCTTCGTCTGGGAGCGCATGGGAGAGCCCGTTCGGCGCGTCGCGATAGGATCGAAAACCTTCACCGAGCAGTACATCCTGAGCGAGTTCCTCTCGCTCTGGATCGAGAATGAGACCGGAAGACCGACGCGCGCCGTGCAGTCGCTCGGCTCCACGGTGCTCTTCGACGCGCTCAGAGCCGGCGACGTTGATCTCTACGTCGACTATTCCGGGACCATTTGGGCCACGATCCTGGAGCGCGACGGCCTCGCCCGCAGCCGTGCCTCCGTTCTGCAGGAGGTGCGGGAGGCGCTGCCCGAGGAGTACGGTGTCGTCGTCGCCGCCGCGTTTGGCTTCGAGAACACGTATGCCTTGGCCATGCGCGAGGATCTCGCACTCGAGCTCGGCGTGCGTAGCATCAGCGACCTGGTCGCAGTCGCCGGATCGCTCGAGATTGGAGGCGATTACGAGTTCTTCGTGCGCCCCGAGTGGAAGGCCCTGCGGGACACGTACGGGCTCGGCTTTCGTGTACAGCGCAGCATGGACTCCTCGCTGATGTACCAGGCCGCGGCCTCCGGAGAGGTCGACGTGATCAGTGCGTTCTCGACGGACGGTCGCATCGCCGCCTTTGAGCTGCGCCTGCTCGAGGACGATCGAGGCGTCATTCCTCCCTACGATGCGATCGTGCTCGTCGGACCGCGCCTGGCGCGGGAAGCGCCAGACGTCGTCCGGGCGCTGCAGCGGCTGGAAGGCAGCCTCGACGAGAGCGCGATCCAGCGGCTGAACCTCGAGGTGGACGAGCGGGGGCGCGGTCCCGGAGAGGTGGCCCGGACGCTCTTCCTTGAGCTGCGTCCGGAGTGACCCCTCACTCCCGGAACGCGACCCGGTAAACCATCCCGGCGAAGTCGTCGGACACGTAGATCATGCCGTCCGGTCCTTGCGCCACGTCGACGGGGCGACCGATCACGTCTTCGTCTACCTCGAAGCCGACGAGGAAGTCGCGCTCACGGATCGATCCGTCCTCTGCCCAGTGGAGCGAGACGACCTTGTAGCCGTCCTTCTCGGTGCGGTTCCACGAGCCGTGCAGCGCCACCAGCGCTGAGCCGACCAGCTCGGGCGGTGTGGATTCCTCGCGCAGGAAGGCGATCCCTAGCGGTGCGGTATGCGCCGCGAACCCGTGCACGGGAGGAATGGAGCCCTCGATCCGTTCCTCGTTTCCCGCCCCCAGGTCGGGGTCCGGCACGCGGTCGCCGTTGGCGAAGGGCCAGCCGTAGAAGCCGCCACGCTCGACCCGATTGAGCTCGCAGGGCGGGAAGTTGTCACCGAGCAGATCGCGGCCGTTATCGGTCGCGAAGAGCTCTCCTGTGCCGGGGCGCCAGTCGAAGCCCACGGCGTTGCGAAGTCCCGTGGCGTAGAGCTCCGGCTCGCTGCCGTCGGCCTGGAAGCGGAGGATCGCCGCACGCCGGGGGTCGCGCTCCTCGCACACGTTGCAGCTCGATCCGACGGAGACGTAGAGCATGCCGTCGGGTCCAATGCGGACGGTGCGCGACCAGTGGTTTCCGCCGGAGGGAAGCCCGGTAGCGATCCGCTCGTACTCTCCAAGGAGGCGGCGCGCGGCGGCATCGAAACGGACCCGGCCGATCGCGTCCATCTCCGCGATGTAGAGCCAGCCGTCGTGGAGCTCCAGGCCGTGGGGCCGGTTCAAATCGCCGATCAGGACTCGCGTCCCATCCGCGCGACCGTCGGCGTTCGCGTCGCGCTCGAGCAACGAGACGTGACCTGCGCGGGGCTGGCTCACGAGCAAGTCCCCCGTCGGTGTGAAACGCAGGAAGCGGGCGTTCGGAAGCCCGCTCGCATACTCGGCAACGGAGAAGCCCTCCGGCACCACGAGCCGGCTCTGGATGACGTCGGCCTCGGGTGGGGCCGCGCCCCGCAGCATCTGTAGGATCGGGGCGTTCACCGCGTAGCGCTCGGGCAAGAGCACATTGCAGGCCCCAACGCCGGCCGCAAGGAGGACGACGAGAGAGAGGAGGATTCGCATCATGGCTCTGCGACGCGAGGCAGCACCTTCGAGTAGAAGCTCTCGATAGAGTGCATCAGGTCCGCGTGCGGTATGCAGGAGTTGTACTGCCACGCGAAGAGCCACTTGGCCGGGAGACGCTCGAGCAGTCGCTCGAGCTGGCGGGTCACGGTGTCTGCGGAGCCGACCAGCGCGAGCCCTTCCCGGAACAGGTCGGGACGCTCGCCCGTTGCGGGATCCACGAGCCCGCGCGAGAAGCCGAAGGGCTCGAACCACGCTGCTCCCACGAAGGCGGCGCTGTTCGACCAGAGGCGCTGCGCCTCCTCGTCGCTGTCGGCCACGATGACGTCGCGGAGCACCCCCACGCCCTCTCCGATGGCACGCCCGGACGCCTCGGCGTAGAGCTCGAACAGGTGACGCTCCAGGCTCGGGTGGAGGGGGGGCAGGATCGCGGTGACGCCCTCCTCGGCGCACCAGCGGATGCTCCGCTCCGAGGAGGCGAAGGGCTGGAACAGCGGCGGGTGCGGCTTTTGAACGGGCTTCGGCACGACCCCGACCGCCTTCAGTAGGTTGCCCTCGACGCCGGCGCCGTGGCGCCGCGTGGACTCCATGTCCCAGGGGGTGTCGCCCGCAGGCACGCGCCAGTACTTTCCCTGGAACTCGAGCAGCTCGTCCGTCCAGGCCTGCTTGATGATGCGGAAGCTCTCTTCGAAGGCCGCGCGGTTCGCCGCGTCGATCTCATCGTGCTCGTGGGGGAGGGCGCCGTGAATGCCGTGCATCTGCTGCGCCATGATGTCCACCCAGCGACGCTGGTAGCCGCGCGCGAAGCCCGCGCAGGCCCGTCCGCCCGTCATCCGGTCCAGCATGGCGATGTCCTCCGCAACACGGATCGGGTTGTTGGCAGGGAGAACGATCCCCAGCTGCCCAACACGCAGACGCTTCGTCTGCATGCCGATGAAGAGGTCGAGCATGACTGGGTTGTTCGAGAGCTCGAAGCCCTCGATGTGGAAGTGGTGCTCCGTAAAGCTGATGGAGTCGTAGCCGAGCTCGTCCGCGAGCACGGCCTGCTCGCTGATCTCGGCGAGCATTCGGTCGTAGAGCTCGCCCCGTGTACCGGCCATGCCGGACTCGATCTCTGCGCGATTGCCGACGATCGGCAGGTAGAAGAGGGACGTTTTCATGGCGCCTGATCGTATGCCAGGCTCAGGCCATGGTCAGGCCGCCGCTCACGGACAAGGTCTGTCCCGTGATGAAGCCGGCGGCCTCTGAGGCCAGAAAGGCAACGGCGGGCGCGATGTCGTCTGCGGTGCCGAGCCGCTTCATCGGGACGCTGCGCTCCATTGCGGCGATCACGCGGTCGGAGTCCGGGTTGGCCTGAATGATCTGGTCGAGCAGCGGCGTCTGGGTCGGACCGGGACAGACCGAGTTCGCAGTGACACCGCGGCGTGCAGACTCGCGGGCGATCGTTTTGGTGAAGGCGATCAGCCCGCCTTTCGCTGCGGAGTAGACCGCCTCGAGCGACGAGCCCACGCGCCCAGCGTCCGACGCGATGTTCACGATGCGGCCACGACCGCGCCCGAGCATGCCGGGGAGCACCTGGCGTGTCACGCGGATCGGGCCCTCGAGGTTGATCCCGAGCACGCGACGCGTGAACTCCTCATCCGTCTCAACGAAGGGCTTGAGCTCGTCCCAGCCCGCGCAGTTGACGCAGACGTCTACCTGGCCGAGGCGCTCCTCGGTCTCCTGTACGGCGGCAACCACGGAGGCGGGGTCCGTGACGTCGAGCACTATCGCGAGACCGTCGATCTCTTTGGCCATTACTTCGCCGGCCGCCGACGACAGGTCCGCGACTGCCACTCGTGTGCCGTCCGCAGCGAGAGCGCGGCAGATCGCGCCTCCGATCCCGCCCGCGCCGCCAGTCACGAATGCCACCCTCGAATCGCTCATGTTTCTTCCCTCCGGACCACACACTATACTGGCATAGGCCGGAGACGGTACGCGTGCGCCAGGGAAGATTGGAGAGGGTAGACGTGACGAAGAGACTCGGAGCAGTGTTGGCAATGTTCGTTCTCCTACCGGGCTTTGCGCTCGCGGCGGGCGGCGGCGGCATGGGCGGTGGCGGCATGGGCGGGTCGTCGATGCGCGACCCCTCGCCTCGCCGCACGCCCGAGGAGATCGCGCAGTCCCGCTACAACGCTGGACTGAAGAAGCGCGACAAGGCTTGGAGATACGAGGCCAAAGGCGCGAAAGCCGATTCCGAGAAGAAACGAGGCAAGCTCGAGGCCAAGGCACAGAAGCAGTACAGAAAGGCGATCAAGAACTTTCGGCGCGCCGTGGAGAAGAACCCGCTCCTCTATCAGGCCCACAGCAGTCTGGGCTACGCGCTCCGCCGCACCGGAGAGTACGAGGCGGCCCTCCAAGCTTACGACGAGGCGCTGCGACTGCAGCCGGCCTACGCGGAGGCGATCGAATACCGCGCCGAAGCCTACCTCGGCCTGAACCGGCTCGATCAGGTGAAGGCGGCTTACGTGCAGCTGTTCGGCCTGGATCGCGCCCGCGCCGACGAGCTGATGCCGGCAATGCAAGCCTTCCTGGAGCAGCGAGAGCGCGAGCAGGATGGACTGGCGCGCGAGACTCTGGCGGAGTTCGCCACCTGGGTCCGAGAACGTCGCGAGATCGCTCAGCAGACCGCACGTCTCTCGGAGGCGGAAGCCGGCCGCTGGTAGGAGCGCGCGCTCTCCTCGCCTGCTGCGCACTGTCCGGGGCCAGCCTCTTCGCGTGCGGGCAGCGCGCTGCGCCGCATGAGCCGCCGGCTCCTGAAGCGTTCGAGTGGTCGCTGCCTCCTGGCTTCCCGACGCCGGCCGTGCCCTCGGGGAATCCCATGTCGGCTGCAAAGGTCGAGCTGGGGCGACACCTCTTCTACGAGCTCCGGCTGTCGGGCAATGCGAGCGTCTCCTGCGCGTCATGCCACCGACAGGAGCTCGCCTTTACCGACGGGCTACCGCGCGCTCTCGGGTCAACCGGCGAGCTGCATCCGCGCAGCTCGATGACACTGACCAATGTCGCCTACAACGCGACCTTTACGTGGGCAACCCGAACCTCGAGAGCCTCGAGGATCAGATCCGCATCCCCCTTCTGAACGAGAATCCGATCGAGCTCGGAGTTGCGGGGAACGAGCACCTCGTGCTGGCCCAGCTGCGGGATGCGCCTGGCTACGAGGAACTCTTTCGCGCTGCTTTTTCGGAGGTCGCCGATCCGATCGCAATCGACAACGTCATCAAGGCGCTCGCGAGCTTCTCCCGTATCCTGATCTCGGGCAACTCGGCGTACGATCGCCTCGTGTACTTCGACGAGAGCGAGGGTCTCTCGGCACCCGCCCGGCGTGGCATGCGTCTGTTTTTCTCCGAGCGGACGGGGTGCTCGAAGTGCCACGAGGGCTTCAATTTCTCGGGGCCGGTGCGGTACCGCGGAGCCGCCACACCCGGCGCCTTCCACAACACCGGCCTGTACAACCTGGCGGGGCGGGGGCTCTATCCCCCTCTCAATCCCGGTCTGCGGGCGTTCAGCGGACAGCCCGCGGACACGGGCCGCTTTCGTGCGCCGACGCTCCGCAACGTCGGGCTCACGGCTCCCTACATGCACGACGGCAGCATCGCGACGCTAGAAGAGGTGATCGACCACTACGCGGCGGGAGGCCGGGGAACCGGTGCAGCTCGGGGGACGCCGAAACCGTACACGAGCCCGCTCATCCGCCGCTTCGTGGCGAACGAGCAGGAGCGAGCCGACCTCGTCCATTTCTTGCATAGCCTGACCGACCAGAGCTTCGTCCGGGACACGCGTTTTGCGAGTCCGTTCGAGTGAACCGAGCGTCCCGCTCTTGTTGTACTGAGGAGAACGTGGTTTGATCGCGTTCTCTGAGCGACCTCACCGTCGACTTTTACTGGGACGTGGGCAGCACGAACACCTACTTCGCGGTGTTCCTGCTTCCCGCTGTCCTCGAGCGCACGGGCGGGCGGGCGAACTTCGTGCCGTTCAATCTCGGCTACGTGTTCCGCAAGCACGGCTACGCGCTCGGGCAGGAGTCCCGCACGAAGATGCGGCAGCGCCGTCGCGACTTGGAGCGCTGGGCGGAGTACACCGGCTTGCCCTTCCGCGTTCCCGCGCAGTTCCCCATCAAGACGAGCCGTGCCCTGCGTGGTGCGATCGCCATGCGCCGCTGGGGTCAGGAAGAGTCCTACATCCGCGCCATCTTCCGCTCCTACTGGGAGCGCGGCGTGAACGTCGCCGACTACGACGCGCTGCGACCGATCGCGGCGGAGCTCGGCGTGGATCCCGACGAGTTCGAGAAAGAGAGCGAGAGTGAGCCGGCGCGTCAGGAGCTCATCCGCGCCACGAGCGAGGGCCTCGAGCGCGGCGTCTTCGGAGCGCCGACCTTTTGCGTTGGCGACGAGCTGTTCTGGGGGAAGGATCGACTCGACTTTCTGGAACGGGAGCTCGTGCGGCAGGCCGAATCCGACCAGAACGGCTGAGGCGGTTGCTACTCGGCGGGAATTCGCTCGCGGTGCACCGAGAGCAGCCGCGGTATTGTCGCCAGTGCCGCGGCCACGAGCACGCCCTGCAGCGCAAGACCTTCGAGTGTCCCGTGGATGCCGAGCCATTCCACTCTCAGGTCCGTGATGACGGTGGCCGGCAGCCAGTCGACCTCTTGAAGCGCGGCGACGCCCTGTCCGGCCAGCACGACGGCCAGGGTATACAGCAGGGCCGAGCTCAGCCCGAAGAACGCGCGCATCGGCAGTCGCAGGCCAAAACGGAGGATTAGTGTGGCCAGCAGCGCGAGCAGCGCTGCACCCGCGACGATCCCGAGCAGCAGGGGTCGCAGCCCACCTGGTCCCGCTTGTGCGGACAGCGCCTGGAAGAAGAGCACCGTCTCGAGCAGCTCGCGATAGACCGCGACGAAACTGACTGCGGTTAGCGCCCAGAAGTTGCCGCGTCCGAGAGCGGTCGAGAGCCTGTCGTGGAGGAACGTCTGCCATCGCTCCGTCGCCAGGTTGGAGACGAACCAGTAGCTGACGTAGAAAAGGATAGCGGTTGCGATCAAGGAGCTGATGCCCTCGATCACCTCGCGCTGCGCGCCAGTTACGCGCACCAGCCCCTGAGCCGCGTACCAGGTCGCGGCCCCGGCGACGAGCGCAGCCACCCAGCCGCGATGGACCCAGCGCAGCGCGTCGCGGCGGTTTGCCCGCACCAGCACGCCGATGAGCGCGACGACGACGAGCACGGCTTCGAGGCCTTCGCGGGCCACGATCGCGAGCGCGCCCGTGAAGATCGCTGCCGGGCCGAGGTCGCCCTTCGCAAGACGCCTCTCGACGGCGTCGAGCAGTCCACTAAGTGCAGCGTAGACGGGCTCCAGCTCGGCCCGCGACGCGCCCGCCCGGATCAGAGCGCGATAGCGCATGAAGTCCTGCTCCACGGAGATGCGGAGCTCGCGGTCCAGCGCGTTGAGGCTGGGCTCGAGCGGCTCGAAGTCTTCGATGTATCCGGCTACCGCGAGATCGATCGCCAGCCGCGAATCGCCGTTTGTGTAGGCGCCCCAGGACTCGTCGAGTCGACGCTTTGCGCGCTGCACTGGCCCGCTGGCGTGCTGCAGAAACTCTGGATGGACGCGCACGAAGGCGACGACTGCGCGGCCGTCCTTGTCTTGCGCGAGCTCGCCCGCGGGCGTCTGCACGAGGGACGCCAGGTCCGGCACCCGATCCGACACGCGTTGGGGCTCCCGTTCCGCCAGTGCCCGACCCCGTTCCACGAGCGCCGGATCGAAGGCTAGGGAGCCCACGTAGAAGGCCAGGTCGTGTCGGCCGGCCTCGTCGAAGGCATCGGCATAGCTGACCATCCCGGTTCCCGCGATCCCGAAGCTGATCGTACTGTACAGCGCGAGTGGGCTCAGCAGGAGCGCGCGGTCGAGATCGGTGAAGTCCGTGGGTGGCGGCTCCAGACCGAGCCCTGCCGGTCCGTCACCGCGACCCAGCGGCCCGTGACAGGATCCACATATCTGTGTGTAGAGATGTGCACCCCGCTCCAGGTCCGGCGTACGCGGCGGAAGCGCCCGAACTGCAAAGCGCTCCCGAATGGCTCGGGAAAGCGCGCGCGAGTGGGTTGCGATCTCCGGGGCGGGCTGGCGCTTGCGGATGGCATCGAGAAGGCTAGCCAGCTGCTCGCGCAGCGGATCGCTCTCGACGAGGCCCAATCGCGCGAGCTGCTCGCCGACGGTGCCCGCGAACTCGAGCTGCTCCCGGTACTCGAGGTCGCTGATCACATCCCCATCCCGCACTGCCTCGGGGTAGTCGATGGCGATGTAGTCGAGCAGGTGGCTCGCCCGGCGGGCGGACTCTTCCTCTCCCACAGCCCGGGCGGGGCCTGCCGCCCCCAGGAGTACCCCTGAGGTCAGGACCAACGCCATCGCCCATCTCGCCACCATCGGGACCATCTCTAATGATAACGATTATCAATTCCGGCACGAGCTGGCCACGTAGAGTCCTGCTCGCACGTCGGAGGCGCCCCTACGGTCTGCTGTAGTCTTCATCAGCACGATGCGTCCTGGAGTCCGCGCGCGATCGTTGATTCTGATCTCGGCATTCCTGTTCTCCACCGGCGGCGCGGCCATCAAGGCGACCAGCCTCGACAATTGGCAGGTCGCGGGCTTTCGCTCGGGCGTGGCAGCGCTGGCTCTCTGGCTGCTCTTTCCGGCGTGGCGACGCTTCTGGCAACCGCGCACGCTGCTGGTGGGAGGCGCCTATGCGGCGACACTCATCCTGTACGTCACGGCGAACAAGCTCACGACGGCCGCGAACGCGATCTTCCTCCAGTCCAGCGCGCCGCTCTGGGTGTTGCTGCTCGGACCGCGGCTCCTCGGCGAGAGGGCGCGGCCTACGGACTTCGGTTGGATGGTTGCGTTCCTCGTCGGGATGGGGTTGTTCTTCGCGGGCACAGGTCGGCCGCTGGCGAGCGCACCAGATCCTCTCCTCGGCGACCTGATAGCAGCCGGGAGCGGCGTCGTCTGGGGGCTGACGCTGCTCGGACTGCGCAAGCTTGCCCGCGACGATGGGCAGCGCGGGACTTCGACGGTGGGCGCGTCCGTGGTCGCGGGCAACCTGATCGCGTTGCTCGTGTGTCTACCCTTCGCGCTGCCAGTCGCTCCGAGTACGACCACGGATTGGACAGTGATCGCCTACCTGGGTCTCTTCCAGATCGGACTCGCCTACGTCTGCATGACCCACGGCGTGCGCGAGGTCCGCGCCCTCGAGGTCTCCCTGCTGCTCCTGCTGGAGCCCGTCCTCAATGCCTGCTGGGCGTGGGCGATCCACGCCGAGGCTCTTGGTGCATGGGCCGTCGCTGGCTGTGTCGTGATCCTGGCTGCGAGCGCCGGCATGGCGCTGCTCCGAGCCGACGAAGCGTCCCCCCCCAACCCGTCGCGTAGTCTGAACTAAAGTTCGGACTACAGGGGTCACGCTGGCATCAAGCGAGGCCGCGGGTCCCGAGTGTTGCGCCCATCAGCTCCACGAAGTTGTCGCGATAGAAGCGGGAGAGGGTTCCCGCGCCGGAACGGGACAAGCTCTCCTCGAAGCGCTTTATGGGATTGCGTCCACCCTCCACGTGCGGGTAGTCGGAGGAGAAGAGCGGGATTTCGGAGCCCGCTTCACTCGCGATCCAGCCGACGTCCTCGGTGGGGTAGGGAGTTGCGCGCAGTTGTCGCCGGACGTACTCCGTCGGGCGCATGCTCAGCCTCTGAAGGCGCTCCTCGTGACGCCGGAAGGCATCGTAGGCGCTGTCGAGATAGCGCATCCAGCTCGGCAACCAGCCGGCGCCCTGCTCGATCACACCGAACATGAGTGCGGGATGGTCTTCGAAGATGCCGTCGATGATGAGTGTTGCCAGGGTCTGCATCACGGGCGTGGGAATGGCCATGTAGTCCACCGAGCGGAAGTTCTCGGCCCCTCCGTGGAAGTCGGGCGGGACAGGCAGTCCGTTCATGAAGTAGTGCGGGTCAAGCAGCTGGCCGCCGCCACCCACGTGAAACAGAATCGGGATGCCAGCCTCCTCCGCCGTCCGCCACAGCGGGAACAGCCCGACGTGGCTCGGGGAATGAGTGCGCGGGCAGGCTGACGGGATCAGCAGCCCGGCGAATCCGTCACGTATGGCTGCCTGGCTGATCCGCAGCGTGCGCTCGAAGTCCGCGAGCGGAACGTAGGCAGTCGGCAACAGGCGCGAGTCCACGCCGCAGAAATCGAGCATGGTGCGGTTGTGTACCTCGGCAAGACCGTAGATGAGCTCCAGGTCGTCGGAGCTGCGTTCCAGCTGCGACATGTGCCCGTTGAAGAAGGTGTTGAAGACCAGCTGGCTCGCAAAGCCCAGATGATCGAGTGCCTGAGGACGGTCCTCTTTGAGCAACGCCCCTGTTGCGTCCCAGTTCTTTCGGAGCATGATCTGCTCTTCATCCCGGGCCCGATACTCCGGATCGCGGTGCTTGTCGAGGGTGGCGCGAATCTCCGCAGCACTCGTCGCGACGGAGCCGCTCGCGTCGATCCCCAGTATGTGATCGCGAACCCGACCGACAGCGAACTCCGCGAGCAGCTCCCTTGTTTCCATGATGTGCGCGTCGGCGTCGTGGACGATCCGGTCTTGAACGTAAGGCATGTGCCCAGTTTGACATCGAGCAGAAGAGCTGGCCAGCGGACTGCCGTCCGCAAGATCGGCTGGTCGAGCGGGCGACTCGCGGAATCAGTAGCCGGGCGGTCGCTGGAAGCCTCCGTTTCGCTCGGAGAGTCGTCGCGCCAGGTCGAGCGTGGTGCGGTCCTCCAGGAACGGTCCGGCGATCTGGATGCCCACAGGGAGCTGCTCACTGCACAGCCCGATGGGGACGACCGTCGAGGGCAGATAGACGACCCCGGTGAGCCCCACCCACAGCGTGAGGTCCGAGTATGGCCGCACCTCTCCGTTCACGCGGATGGTGCGCTCGGAGGCGGGCTCAGAGTGGTCGTGCGAGATCGCTCCGGTCGACAGCGTCGGAAGCAGCACTGCGTCCCACTCCGAGAAGAAGGTGTGCCACTTCTGCCGCATCTGCAGCCGCCGCTCGTTCGCGGAGAGCCAGGCGCGATGGCGCTGCGAGGCCCGCGCTGCGGCGAGCGCGTGCGGACCGTCGCCACTCGCCCGCTCCGCCTTCTTCTCGATCTCCTCGCGGGTGTACCCACCACACATGGCGGCCGCGATGAGATCGCTGAAGACGCGGGTCGCGTAGTCAAACTCGAAGTCCGGTCTGGCCTTGTAGTCGACGCGAGCGCCCGCGGACTCCAGCGACTTGGCGGCTTCGCCGAGCAAGGCGCGTACTGATGCATCCAGCGGGCAGCTCGGCTCGTCGAGCCAGACCGCGATGCGATAGTCGCGCAGCTCGGTGTGGCGCGGAGGGGGGAGCTCCAGTCGGTACCCTACGCGGTGCCAGTCGTCGGGACCGGCGAGCACGTCCAGCGCGAGCTCCAGGTCGTCGACATCCCGCGCCATGGGACCCGCGACGGCGAGGTCCGCCTGGGTCAGTGTTCCGGGGGGGCCCGGGATCTGGCCGAGCGCCGGTACGATGCCGAAGCTCGGCTTGTGGCCCGTGACACCGCAGGTGTGCGCCGGCCCGCGAATGGACCCGCCGATGTCGCTCCCGAGCTCGAGCGGCGTGAAGCCCGCAGCCAGGGCCGCCGCCGCGCCGCCGGAGGAGCCGCCTGGTGTCCGCTCGACGTTCCACGGGTTGTTCGTCTGGCCGAACACCTCGTTGTAGCTCTGCGCGTCCCCGGCGTAGATCGGCAGATTCGTCTTGCCTACGATCACCGCTCCGGCCTCGCGCAGGCGCGCTACGGGCACCGCGTCCGTTTCGGCAACGTAGTCCGAGAGCTCCGGTGCCCCGGAGGTGGTGCGCATGCCCTGCGTCTCGAACGAATCCTTGATGGTCATGCACACACCGTGCAGCGGACCGAGCTTGACTCCGCGGCTCAGCGCGGCATCCGCAGCGTCGGCCTCGCGCCGCGCCCGCTCAGCATCGAGCGTAACTACTGCGTTTAGAGGGCCGTTCAGCCGCTCGATCCGATCGAGCATGGCTTCGAGGTGATCGCGGCTCTTGAGCCTGCCGTCGCGGATCGCGGCGGAAATCGAGCGAGCGCTCTCGTATGCGAGGTCGTCCATCTGGTGTTTCCTTGGGCGGGGCCTATGCGGTGTCCCGCAACGAGGCGAGGTGATTCTGGGCGAGCATGCCGCCGTCCACGACAAGGATCGCTCCGTTCATGAATGAGGAGGCGGGCAGCACGAAGTTCAGCGTGCCTTGTGCGACTTCCTCCGGCTTGCCGTAGCGTCGCAGAGGCACTTTGCGCCGGGCAAAGAGATCCTTGGCCTCGTCTGGGATCGCAGCTGTCATGCCCGTGCGAATCGGACCAGGGCAAATGCAGTTGACCGTGACGCCCTGCGAGCCGAGCTCGACCGCGAGCGAGCGCGTGAGTCCGATCACGCCGTGCTTGCTCGCGGTGTACGCGCTACCGAACGCGGTCGCCCCGAACCCCTCGGTCGAGGCGATGTTCACGATACGCCCCGCGCCGCTGCGCTTGAGGTGGGGCAGGCAGGCACGAATTGTGCGGGTGTGTGCGGTCAGGTTGACGGCGAAGGTCTTCTCCCACCTGTCCTCGAACTCCTCTGCATCGATCGGCCCTCCCTGGCTCGTGCCCGCGTTGTTCACCAGAATGTCCAGGCCACCGAAGCGCTCGACGATCTCGTCGACGACGGACTCGACCGCCGCGCGATCGCTGACGTCCAGCACCCAGCCAGAGACCGTGCCTCCGGCCCCCTCGATCTCCTCGACCACCTGCTTGACGCCGTCCGCGACGACGTCACTGACAGCGACCAGGGCTCCCTCGTCGGCGAAGAGGTGGGCAGTCGCCCGCCCCATGCCACTCGCGGCTCCCGTCACCAGGGCCACCTTACCCGCGATGGAGCGGCTGAGCTCGGTCAATCTTGCCATGGCGTTCTTCCTTCCAGCTGTCGGCACTGCGATGGTACGCGGAACCAGCAGGTCTCGGGCGGCTAGAATAGTCGGATGGCAGAGCCAGATGACAGCGACGCCGAGGGACCCGCACTCTTCGGAATCGGCACCTCGGTGTACGCCCGGCGCGGCGACGAGATCCTGATCCTGAAGCGAGCCGGAGGCGCGGCACCGGGAGCCTGGTACACCCCCGGGGGAGTGCTGGACCGAGGAGAGACGCCCGAGCAGGGTGCGCTGCGCGAGCTCGAGGAGGAGACGGGGCTCGTGCCGACCGGCTCACTCTTCCTGGTCGGGCTCATTCCCACGCACGTGTACGGCGCTGACACCTTCCTTGTCGCCTACGCCTGCGACTGCGCGCAGGGTGAGGTTCGCCTGAGCTCGGAGCACACAGGGTTCCGTTGGATCAAGCCGGAGGAATACCGGGAGCGCTACTTCTCGGACAACAACCTGAGAAAGCTCGAGGCGGCGGACCCGGGAATCTGGGCGCTCGCATCCTCCGTGCGCAAGGGAATCGACGACTACCTTGCGTGGTGGGAGGAGCGCGCTGGCTAGCGCACTACTTCGAAGCTTACAGCCTCGGCATCCTAGGTCGCTTCGTTCCTATGACGAGGTAGGGAAGGACGCGGCCATGTCCTGGGCCAGCGACGCTTCGATCTGGTCGAGTACTGCGCTTCGTGCGCGCGCACGCGTGGCGCAGAAGATGGGTCCCGGGAGCTCCGTCAGGCGCTGGGCCTCTCGCTGAGCTGCTCCCACCACGTCGTCGGGCGCTGTCACACGGTCCAGGAAGCCCGCGTCGACGGCCGCCTCCGGTGTGTAGATCTCGGCTTGCGCCGTCGCGCGGAGGAAGTGCCGCTTGGACAGCCGATCGCGCGCGAGCTCCATCAGGAAGACCGGCGTCGTCATGCCGATGGCGACCTCGTTGAAGCCGATCTTGAAGTCGCCGGTCGCACCGAGGCGAAGGTCGGCGGCCACGAGTAGGACCGCGCCCATCGCCAGCGCGTGTCCAGTGCAGGCGATGATGATCGGCCCTGGATGTCGCGCGATCCGGACCGCGAGCTTGGCACCGGAGGTAACGAGCTCGGTGGCGACCTTGGCGCCACCGGAGCGGAGCACCCCCAGATCGAACCCAGCCGAAAAGCGTCCTGGTCGCCCGGCGATCAGCACCGCCTTCGACTCCTTCTCTGCTCGATCGAGTCCGGCATTCAGCGCCGCGATGACCTGTGGAGCGAGCGCGTTCACCTTGCCGTCGTCGATCCGCAGGACCGCGACGTCCTCGGACAGCTCGTACTGCACCACGTCAGTCATGGCCTCATTCTATCCGGGATCCACAATAGGGCTAGCGCTGCGCGTCCTCGGCGATGAAAGCCAGCAGGTGTCGGGCGCCTTCGTTGGCCAGCCTTGGTGCGAAGGACTCGGACGATGGAGACTCGAGCCGCTGCAAGCGCAGAAGATCGGTATGCGCGAACTCGGGCAGGACCGCGCAGAAGAAGAAGCCCTGATCCCGAAGCACTGACACAGCCGCTTCCACTCCTGGGTCGTCGAGACAGAGATCGACGTGGGTTAGGGCTGCCGCGGAGTCGATCCATTTCGCGAGGTCGCGTCCGGCTCGCTCTATGTGTACGTGTTGCAAGCTGCGACGAGCGTGCATGGTCCGGAGGGCGCGACTGACAGCCTGAGTCGACGTATCCCTCGGTGGAGCTACGACCCGCCGTAACATCGCCTCGCGACAGAGGTCTGCGACCACACCACGGTAGATGGTGGGCACGAACACCTGACGTTCGGGCGCAGGGGAGAACGGCAGGTACACCACAGTGGCGGCGAGTCGTCCAGCGCTGCGATCGATGCCTCGATAGTCGGTCTCTGCCGGGATGTAGTCGAGCATCAGTCCCGTTTCGACGCCATCGCCGCGAACCGAAGTCCTCTGCATGATGTCGTGCGCGGTAGTGGGATAGTGGACATAGCCAACGAAGCCCTCGCCGCGGCACAAGTCGGCGAGCGCTCGACCGAGGCGGCCGAGCAGCCCGCGGCCCCGATAGGCCGGGTCCACCACGGTGTTGCCTGCCTCGCTCGCCCGCGGTCGTAGATGGTGAACGGTGAGCCCCATGTGACCGACGAGCTGCCCGCTCCGCGCGATCGCCCCTACGGATCGCAGCGTGCCCTCTGCAATGCGTTGGCTCAGTAGCTCCGGATCGTGGAAATGGTCGGATGGGTAGGTGTCTCCGTAACAGCGCTCGAAGCAGCCGACGAGCGCAGCAGCGTCCGTCTCGACGAGCCGCCGGATGGTGACGTCGCTCAAGTCGTACGAGACGCCTGGCTAGCTCGGTTCTTCGAGTTCACTCGAAGTGAGAGCCGGTGCGTGGCGCCATGGCGAGTCGCGACGAGTCGGGCCCGTCGTGAATCCAGGGATTGACGGAGTGCAGCCCCATCAAGGTGGAGAACCGTCGGGGGTTGCGTTCGATCATCTCGGGCGTGGTTGTCGCCCAGTACAGCTCCTGCGCTTGCATGTGGTCCCGACAGTGGGGCAAGACGAGGGTCACGCGCTGTCCATCCGCCGTCCGCGGCACCGCCCCGTGCCAGAGGCTGCCGTGCCACACGATCACTGATCCGACCGGGATCTCGAGGACCCTTATGTCCTCGTGATCGTGGGCCATTGTCAGGTGCTCGGGAACCGGCTGGCAGAACCGGTGGCTGCCGGGCCACACGCAGACCGCGCCGTTCTCCCGCGTGTAGTCCGTGAGCACCCAGGTCACGACGCTGTACTGAGAGACCCTGGGCCAGGGTGCGGGCAGCTTGGCGCTGTGATCGGCGTGGAAGCCAAGCGCCTGCCCTCCGCGGTTCTTGATCAGTGCCGTCGACTGGCTGAGCTTCGCGCGGTGCCCGAGCAGGTACGTGACGAGCGTGCCGGGTGCGGGCGCCATGAGCGCCTCCTCGAAGATGCTGTCACGGGGCAACAGGTGGAACACGGTCTGCCCCAGACCTCGCTCCCGTCCCGCGAACTTCTCGGCACTACGGTCATCAGCAGCAAGACGGAGCACCGTCTCGCGCAGCCTGTCCACGAACTCGAGCGAAGCGCCTTCCCCGGCGGCAACACGGTGTAGCCCTGCGTCTCGAACTCGGTGATGTTGGCCTGGAGCTCGTGCTCCTCGATCTGAGCTTGAAGCCGAACCGTGGCCTCCTTGCCGATCGGCAGGGAATCGTCGGCGAGCTTCTTGGCAGCCAGCGCTCGGAGCTCGTTCAGCTCCTTCGCGAGCGAGTGCGAGTCGATCGGCACGCGCTAGCTCTCCTCGAGAGTGAGGGCTCCAGACGGGCAGGCCTGAACCGTCTTCTCGATCTCCTCCAACGGTGCGCCGTCCTGTACGATCACGAACTTCTTGTCTTTGACCTGGAAGACGGCGGGCAACGTGCGCACGCAGTTCCCCGCGTGGATACAGACCTCTGGGTCGTACTTGATCTCGGCCATGCTCGAAGCTCCTCAAGAGTGTGCACACACAGCATATCAGCCGGTCGCTCTGCAAGAGGAGACCTTCGATCCGAACCAGATCGAGCTACTCGAGGTAGTTGATGACTTCGATGCCGAAGTCCGTCGGCTTGAGGGTCTCGGTGATCTGGACGGCGTCGGGCTCCTTGGCACGCAGCGACAGGTCGATGGTGTTCGGTGGGCACTCGTGACCCTGGTTGTCGAGGATCAGGCGGACCTTTGGGAGCTGACGCATCTCCGCGATGGAGCCCTCGCCGATCACGATTCCGACCGAGTCGTCCGAGAGGCGAACCACGGTGCCCACGGGCAGGGTGCCCAGCATGTTCATGAAGTAGCGCAAGAGCGTCTGGTCGACCTGGTCGACCCAGCGGTAGTGAAGAAGCGCGAGCGCCTTGGGAGGCGTCATGCCGTTGTGGTAGACGCGCACGCTGGTCATCGCGTCGTAGCGGTCCACGATCGCCACGATGCGGCTCAGCAGTGTCACTGGCCGGACCACACTGCGGTCGGGGTACCCTGATCCATTCACGTTCAGGTGGTGCTCGTAGGCAGCGAGGGCGACCCCGACCGTCTCGGCCGTCACCCCCTGATTGGACGCGATCGTGAGAAAGCCCTCGGCGGGATGTTTTTGAATGACTTGGCGCTCCTCGGCTGTGAGCGGCCCGGGCTTGTTCAGGATCTCCTTCGGAACGCAGAGCTTGCCGATGTCGTGGAGCATCCCGGCCTGGCCCACGATGTAGAGCTGCTGGCGGGGCAGTCCGACCGCGCGCCCCAGGGCGATCGCCAGAACGCCGACGTTCACACTATGGTTGAAGGTATACTCGTCGTAGTTCTTGACGCTGGTGAGACTGAGCGCGTAGCCGGAGTCCTGGTCGACGGACTCCATCATCTGCTGCACGATTCGCTTCACGCGTCGCGAGTTCATGCGGTCCTTCTCGCGAGTCTCGTGGAACACCGCCTTGAGCACGCCGATGGAGCAAACGTAGACCCGCTTCTGCAGCTGGTGGCCTTCGAGCAGCGCAGCGTCCTCCTCTTCGTCGGAGTCGTCGATGACCACCTCTAGCGAGGTTGCGTTGTGCACCTTGAGCTCTCGCAGCAGCTCTTCCGATGTGAGACCCCGCTGGTGTACCCCGAGCAGCAAGTGGCCGAAGATCTGCAGGTCAAAGGGATCGGCGCTCGCGTCGGTGGTAAAGCCTTTGATGCGCGCCGTTCGCAGCACGCCTGTCAGTCGCTGGAACGCCGTTGCGCTGGAACCGCCCTCCTTGAGGCGTGTGCCGTCGAGGTAGATCAGATCCTTGCGGATCGCGAGCTCGACCGGGCAGCCGTCGCTCAGCTCGCGAACGGAGTGGAGAACCCGTTCGGCCGCGGCCCGAACGGCGGCGTGCCGCCAGTCGTACAGGCCAAGAGCCTTGAATAGGCCGGTCCAGCGAGCGACGAACTCTCGGCCGTGCACGAGCCTGTCGCGCTCGAGCTGCTCAGGCGTCCCGCTCATGTGGCGCTCGCCTGCTGGAGAGCGCTTGCGCAGATCTCGGCCAGCTCTTTCTTGCCGCTCCGTGCGCCAGTCTCGAGCGCCTGTCGCGCCTCTGGTAGACGCATGCTTGCCAGCGCGCGAGCGGCACGCGTCCAGGTCCGTACGTCGGATCGCCCCCGCAGCCAGCCTGGCCGCATGCGCTCGCTCAGGAACTGGAGGGCCTCGGGTCGGTTGGTCGCGCCGATGGTCAGGTAGAGGAGATCGAGCTCCTCGCCCGCCAGCGTCCGTGCCTCGGAGGACGAAACACGCGCGATCAGCGGGGCAGGGTCGAGCTCAGAGCGGAGGCTTGCCAGGCACTTGAGTGCCACCAATCGGACGCTAGCGTCCGGATCGGACAGCGCTGCACGTGTCAGCTGCGGCTCGGCTCGGTTTCTTTGCATCGCTGCCAGACCGCGCAGCGCCTCCCGGCGCAGGGCGGGGTTGGCACTTCGAGTGAGCGAGGTCAACGGCTCGATCGCGCTTTCATTACGCAATTTTCCGAGCACGCGTACGAAGTATGGCTTGGTTGCATCGGCCGCAGTGTGGATGTGCTGCAGGACCGGCTCGAACGCAGGCTGGCCGATTTTCGCGAGGACGTCGGCGTAGAAGCGGCGGGAACGGTCGTGCTTGGCCGCGGTGAGCAGGGAGCAGGGGGATTCAGGGATCCACTCGCCGAGCAGTACGAACACGCGCTCGGCTGCCTCAGGATCGCACGCTCCATTCTCGAGCGCCTCGTGCAGCGGCTGCAGTCGTTCGGCGTGCCCCATTCGAAACAGCGCCTCGCGGACGGCCTGGTCCGCCACGGCGGGAACGTCGGCCCGGATCCGCAGCAGGAGCTCTGTGGCCACCTCGATCTGTCCGTCGCGCAGGGTGCGTTGGAACGTCGCTTCCAGGAGCGATACCAGATCCTCCAACCGATCCGCCTTGTTCTCGTCGCCCATCAGGTCGAACAGCGCGATCATGAAGGTCGACCAGGGTGGAGTCGTCGTGGCGCGCTCGATCTCTTGCGCGATTCGCTCGGCATCTTCTTCCGGGATGCGAAACGCCTCCTCTGGCGGCGGAGGGATGTCCAGCTCCGTTTCATCTCTCTCCCGCGGCGGGCCGACGTCCTCGACCTCGGCCGTCGGGACGTACTTGCCCTCGAGGACCTCGTCGGGAACGTCGAGATCGAGATAGGGATCGATGGCGACCACCCTGACGTTCGGGAGGTCTGCCTCCCAGAGGCGAGTGACGTAGTCCTCGGACAGGTCGTCGGGATGAAGCGGTGTGGCGAGCGAGACGATGAAACGCTCGAGCTCGGCGGCGTCAATCTGTGCTCCCAGGCGCAGTATCCGCACGCCATCCTTGTAGAGCCGGCCCGCGATGTCGGAACGGTCTCTATCCGCCTCCAGGAGCGGGACGTCGTTCCAGATGAGCTGGTCACGCGCGACGCGCAGATCGAGAGGTAGCACCCCTGGCAGCTTGCCGAGAAGATCGGCCAGTAGATTCTGGCTGAGCTGATTGCCGACGGGGTAGGTGCGCACCATCCGCTCGGTTCGAACGAGCGTATCGATGGCTCTCTTCACTGCCTGGAGGTCGCCGTCAGTGCCCTCGGGTACGGACATACGCGAGCGACATCGGCCTTGCGGCGCTCGACCTTGACGGGCAGACCGGCCACTGTCGGTGGTTCCAACAGGACATGAATCTGTGTCTCCAGGGGTGTGAACGCGAAAAAAAAGCGTCAAATGGGGCACTTGGCGCCCGTGTCCCATGACAGTCCTTGGCGGACACCGGCGCGGCGCCGCGCCAGGATCGCCCCCTCGCCTCGCGTTTCCTGTCGGCGCTAGCCGTAGATGGGGGCGGCAACCGGGCACGCGGAGCGGGTGGGGAAGGAGCTGGCCGTCTTAGTTTGAGCCGGCAGGCCCTGCTTAAGGAGTCGGGATGGCGGAGGCTCTGTGTGTATCGCGCCGCTTCGAACGAGATCGCCACCGAGCCAGGAGGGCGACACCGGCAATCCCCGTCAACTGGAGTAACTGAGGCGATGATTTGGGCACAAATGAGAAGTCGTCAACCACCACATCAGCGACACTGCTCTCGTTTACCACTTCGATGAGGACGATGTTTCCGCCCCCGATACCCACCAGCTGGAAGGTTTCACTACCGGGGAAAGTAAACTTGGCCTCACCAGTCAAGACCACGGATACGTGGCTGGGGACGCCGCCCTGCGTTTCCCGAAAGAAGAGCTCTATATCGTCGGGGGGACTCTCGAAACTGATGGTCGCCGTGACGCCTGGTCCCACGTGCCAGGAGTGTGTGCCCGAGCGGTAGTACTCTCCGATCCCCACAATCATCACGTCTCCGTCGCTGAATGTTGCGGTGATCGGTGACGTTCCGATTGTGAAGTCCCCGAGGGGTGCGGTCCCGAAAATCGCCCGCAAGGAGTCTCGTTCGAGGCCCACGCAGGAATAACTCAGCTGTTCCTCTGTCTTCTGTTTATCTGCGATCAGCTACCTTCCTGGGCATGGCGGAGATTGGATCTATCCTCCTCTCGGTCGTTGCGTTGCTGGCGAGCGCAGCCGCGATCGTGACGGCTCTTGTCGCATTCGTGCGATTGCTCCGCCGACCGAAACCGGGAATCCCCCCCTTCCTGGTGACTCGGCAGCAGCAGGACTGGCAGCAGTGGCTGCGGGACCAGGTGGCCGACGCCGTGCGTGTGATCTGGGTCTTTCCGGGCCAGGTGCCGTCCTACCAAGCCAACGGATACGTAATGGAGCGCAAAACGGCTTCAGGGGCTGAGATCCGCACAACAGACCTCGCGTCTCCAGACCTTGCGGCGCACGGCTACATGGTGCTGATGACCATGCGCCGGCGCTAGTGATCGTCCGAACGGCCGATCTGCTCGCCTGTCTTCCCGAGTCCCAAGGAAGTCCCAAGGCTTCGGTCTGCGACGATGAGAATGTCGCGGTAGGTCCCCGCGATCCTTGGTGGTCCCAACGGGATTTGAACCCGTGTCTCCAGGGTGAGAACCTGGTATCCTAAACCCCTAGACGATGGGACCGAGAGGCGCGCAGGGTAGTGACCAGCGCGCCTTCCGTCAACGCGGGGCAAGGTTGGGTGCTCTCCCGTGGACGTTCCCAGAGATCCGGAAGCGTTAGGGAGAGGGCGGGCGCTAGACCCCCGACGACGGGCTTGCCGCCGGGGGTCTAACTAGCCGGGAGTGCCCGGTTTAGGCTCGCTTGCGACGAGCCGTGGTGCGACGCGCGCTGCGGCGCTTGGCCGGTGCGCGACGCTTCGCAGCCGCTCGACGCTTGGGCGCACTCCGCCGCTTGGCCGGTCGGCGCTTTGCTGCGGACGGCTTCTTCTTCATGCCTATGCCGTACCGCATCACGGCGGCGTCCGTGCTCTTGAACATCCCGCGCAGCGCGGTGTGCAGCGCGGAGTCCTTCGGGTAGTGACTCGAAATGTGACTCGCGAGCTTTGTCCAGCTCCGCTTGCTGGTCGCGGTCTGCCACTTCTTGGCGGAGACGTTGATCTTCACGTGGTGGTACTCCCCACAGTTTCTACTGCCGCCCCTCTTCGGACGAAACTGGCTAGAGCGTTAGCGATTCCTCTAGACTTGCGCGCGAAGGTTCACGAGAAGCAATGGAACGCGCCTATGAGTGAGGAGTTAGGGCAACCCATCAGCGGCCTGCGCAGTGGCGAGGCTGGCGAGAACGTCTTTCTGTGTGGCGACCCTGCGCGCGTCGAGCGAATTTCAGCCGGCTGGTCTGACGTGCGTGAGATCTGCAACGTTCGCGAGTACAGAATCCACCTCGGCGAGCTCGACGGAGTGCAGCTTGCCGCAGCCTCTACCGGAATCGGCGCTCCTAGCACGGCGATCTTGATCGAGGAGCTCGCGAAGGTCGGGGTGACGACCTTCATTCGCATAGGCAACAGCGGAGGCCTCGATCCCGCCGTGGAGGTGGGCGACCTCGTGATCACCACCGGCGCGGTACGCGATGACGGCACGTCGACGAGCTACGTGACGTTGAGCTATCCGGCGGTGGCGGACTACGAAGTGGTCTCGGCGCTGGTGTCCGCTGCGCGTGCTCACGGCGTGCGCCACCGCATCGGTGTGACCTGGGCCATGGATGCGTTCTACGCCCGGAACGCCATCCTGGGAGCAGATGGCGCGCTGGAGACGATGAGCTTCGCTGGCTACCGGCCGCCCGAGCTCGAGCAGCGGCTCGTGCAGATGCAGGCGGCGCGCGTTCAGAACTGCGAGATGGAGAGCGGCATCCTGCTCACCCTCGCCAACCTGTTCGGCCTGCGGGCAGGCTGCATCTGCGTGGTATCGGATCGCGCCCCCTGGCCCGGCCCTGCCGAGCTGGACATCGACAAGAACATGGACGTCGCCATTGCGGTCGCAAGGGACGCGATGCTCACCCTCGCAGCGCGGTGAGTGACTCGGCGCTTTGGGTTGCGCGGGCCGTCACTCCCGCGCGCAGCATGGAGCGTGTGCGCGTGCGCTTCGGCAACGGACGCATCACCCAGGTCTCTGCCGATGTCGCCCCGCAGTCCGGTGACGTGCGCTACGAGGACGCGACGCTGGTGCCCGGGCTGGTCGATCTGCAGGTGAACGGCGGTGCTGGAGCCGCCTACTCGGATGCCGATCGAGCCACACGCGAACGCGCCACGAGCTTCCACCTGCGCCGCGGCACCACCAGCCTGCTGGCCACGTTGGTCAGTGCTCCGCTCGAGCGCCTGGAGTCCGCGCTCGCTCAGCTCGCCGGGGATCTGGACGAAGGGGGCCCGCTCGTGGGCATTCACCTGGAGGGGCCCTTTCTGGCCGAGGAGAAGTGCGGCGCGCACGCCCGCGAACACCTCTGTGACCCGACACCCGAACGGGTGGACCGACTGCTCGCGAAGGCCGGCTCGGGACTGCGTATGGTCACGCTCGCGCCCGAGCGCGAGGGGGCGCTTGACGCGATCGCGCGCTTTCACCGCGCCGGTGCGGTCGTCTCCGCCGGGCACTCGCGGGCGACGCGCAGCCAGCTGCGGGATGCCATCGGCTGTGGTCTGTCGTTCATGACCCACGTGGGTAATGCCAGCGACTGGCCGGATCGACCCGACGACCCGGAGCGGGGCTACCGACGCAGCGAGCCCGGCATGGTGGGGACCTTCCTGTGCGATCCGGAGCTGCGCGGCAGCGTCATCATGGATGGCCACCACCTCCATCCAGAGCTGGTCCGGGCGCTCGTGGAGCTGCGCGGCTCCGAGTCCGTGGTGCTGATTAGCGATGCGACACCGGCCGCCGGGCTGGCGCCAGGCCGGTATCAGCTGGGCGGGCTCCACGCGGAGATCCATGCCGGTGGCTACGCCACGGCAAACGGCAGCCTGGCGGGGAGCGTGATTCCTCTGGTCACTGCAGTCCGGGAAGCGGTCTCCTCCGCCAGGCTCTCGCTTGCGGACGCGGTCTGCATGGCGACGGCGACTCCTGCTGATGTGATTGGGCTCGGGGCTCGCAAGGGCCGGATCGAGCCGGGCTTCGATGCGGACCTCCTGGTGCTCGACGGCGATCTGCGCCCCGTGCAGGTCTACTGGGCGGGGGAGGCGGTCCCCGTCGCCTGACCCTCGAGTCGCAAGCCTTCCCCGTCAAGTTCGCCTCGCCAGGTCCCGATGGCTATGCCAGTCCCAGCGACGGCCCGGGAAGGGAGGAGCCCATGCGGAGATTCGCTCGTACTCTGACTGCCAGCCTCGCACTGGTTGCGGTACTCGGGGTTAGCCCGGGAGCGGCGCAGGCAGGGTTGGACAACTCGTTCGAGACTTGCGACTACCCGAAGACCTTCGACCTGATCGTCCTTCGGCCTCTCTCGCTCATCTCCCTCGCCATCGGCACGGGACTCTACGTGGCCGTAGCACCCTTCGCCTATGTGACGGTGAAGAAGGACTTCCGCTCCGTGACGGAGAGCCTCGTCTACAAGCCCGCGCGCTTCACGTTCAAGCGCCGCCTTGGCGAGTGTTCAGGCACCACCGACTACTAGAGCGTCACCCAGGTCCGGCTGACTCCTCGCCAGGCCCGATTTGCGCGGCCGGGACGAGAAAGGGGCCCGCGAGTCGGGAGGGGAGCATCAGAGGGAGGGAGACAAGATCTCTGGAAGACTCTGATGCTCAGAGGGATTCGCCTCCTTCACATCGCGGGCCCCAGCTGGGGTGCTTATTGTTCGGAAAGTAAGACGCAGCCCGCGGTGCAAATGTTCAATGGGAGACCGGAATTTCGGTTGGCTGGCGGGCAGGGATTCGAACCCCGATAGCAGGAACCAGAATCCTGAGTCCTACCGTTAGACGACCCGCCAGCAGATGCGCCAATATAGGCGCCCCAAGGGGATCTTCAATCAGGCCGCCGACGAGTTGGCAATGTGCGAAAGCGCCGCCTCGATCCGGGTCAGACTGCGCTCGCGGCCCAGCAACTCCAGGGTCTCGAAGATGCCAGGGCTGGCAGAGCTTCCGGTGATTGCCACGCGAACGGGCTGGGCTAGAGCGCCGAGCGCGAGCCCAGACTCCGGGAGCACCGCGTCGAAGGCCTGACGCAGGGTGTCAACGTCCCATACGGACAGCTCCGAGAAGGCGCGGTGCAGGTCTCGAAGCGGGACGGCGATCTCCGGCTTCAGGAACTTCCGCGCCGGCTTGGGCTCGTACTCGATCTGCTCGACGCAGAAGAAACCCGCCAGGCGCGCCATCTCCTCCAGGTTGCGGCTGCGCTCGCGCAGGAGCTCGACGAGAGCGCGGAAGCCTTCGTCCTCCTTCGGCATGGAGCCGACCTCCGCCTGCATGAAGGGCTCGAGGTAGCGGAGCAGGACCGCGAGCGGCAGTGTCTTCAGGTAGTGCTGGTTGAGCCAGGTGAGCTTGTCGTCGTGCACCTGCGAGGGGCTGCGCCCGACGCCGTTCAGGCCGAAGAGCTCTACGAGCTCTCCCCGACTCAGAATCTCGCGGTCGCCGTGTCCCCAGCCCAGGCGCGCGAGGTAGTTGAAGACCGCCTCGGGCGTGAAGCCCCGGTCCCGGTAGTGCAGGACCGAGGCCGCGTCCATGCGCTTGGAGAGCTTCTTGCCATCGGGCTCGACCAGGAGTGGTACGTGTGCGAACTCGGGCGGCGCGAGGTCGAGCGCCTGGTACAGCAGCAGCTGCCTCGGCGTGCTCGACATGTGCTCGCGCCCCCGAATCACATGGGTCACCCCCATCCCGTGGTCGTCGACCACCACCGCCAGGTGGTAGATCGCGCTCCCATCCGTGCGGGCGATCACGAAGTCGTCGAGCTGTGAGGCGTCCTCGCCCGTCGGACCGCCAACGAGGTCGTTCCAGCGGGTGCGCCCCCCCTGGACTGGGACCTTCAACCGGACGCAGAACGGGTCGGCGCTGTCCGCTCCGATCGAACGCTCGCGACAGGTTCCGTCATAGCCCGGGCTTCGGCCCTCCGCCCGGGCGCGCTCGCGCATCGCCTTCAGGCGCTCTGGTGAGCACGTGCAGCGGTAGGAGTGGCCCAGCTCGAGCAAGCGGGACAGTGCCTTGCGGTAGTGCTGCACGCGCTCGCTCTGACGCGGGATTGCGTCTTCGCCCGGCACCGGATCGTGGTCGATGCCGAGCCAGGCGAGCGCCTCCAGAATGGCCTCTTCCGACTCGCGCGACGAGCGCTCGCGGTCCGTGTCCTCGAAGCGCAGCAGGAAGCGGCCGTTGTGGTGGCGCGCAAACCCCCAGTTGAAGAGCGCCGTGCGCGCGCCGCCAATGTGGAGCGCGCCACTCGGGCTGGGTGCGTAGCGCGCGATGACCGTCATCGCGCCGCATTCTAGCGTGGCCCTCCCAAGGCGCCGGCTTGACAACGGAAGCCTTGCGCCCTAAACAGACAGGCCATTCAAGTCCGCGTGCCAAAAGGCTTTTCTTGGCATCGAGAGTCCGATGGACGAGCTTTGCATTCGCGTTGAGAGCGTCGTGGAAGCGCCGCGGCAGATCCTGCTGCAGACTTCTCGTGATTGGTGGGAGGGGGCGCGCGAGATCTTCCGGGAGCCCGAGGCCCGAGCGCGGGAGCCGTTCCGAGTTGACATGGAGGCCTACCGCATCGGGCAGCGGCTGCTGTTTCGTGGCGGGCTCGCCGGCATGGTGGAGCTCCCCTGTGGTCGCTGCGCCGAGTCCTACCCGCACGCCTTCGCGGAGCCGCTCGAGCTCCTGCTCGAGCCGGCAACGGATCCGAGCGCTGTCCCAGAAGGCGGGATTGAGCTCGACGCGCAGGATCCGGAGCTCGGGCGCTACGCAGGCGACGAGCTAAACTTCGAGTCGGTCGTGCTGGAGATCCTGGCCCTGGTATGGCCCATGCAGCCGCTCTGCCGCGAGGACTGCGCGGGTCTGTGTCAGGTGTGCGGGCTGAATCTGAACAGAGAGAGCTGTGCTTGCCGTGCCGAGCCGACAAATCGGCCCTTTGCGCAGCTCGCAAAGCTCCTGAGCCGGAGGCGCGCGTAGCGATGGCAGAACCGAAGAAGAAGAAGTCGAAGTCGAGGACGCGCATGGGGCGCGCGCATCATGCGCTGCGCAGCGTCTCCCTTTCCGCCTGTCCGCAATGTGGCGCGAACAAGCTGCCGCACCATGTCTGCCCGGAGTGCGGCCACTACCGTGGGCGCCAGATCTTCGAGGTCGAGAAGGAGGAAGAGGTGTAGGTCGCCGGGCCTGCACTCCCCCCACCTCATGCTCGGCGTCGTTTTTCCTGGTCAAGGCTCCCAGGCGGTCGGAATGGCCGCCGACTTCGTGCGCGCGGAGCCCGCCGCGCGTCAGGTGTTCGAAGAGGCCGACCTTGCCTACGGCGCTCCGCTTTCCAAGCTGATCAGCGAAGGTCCGGAATCCGAGCTCCAGCAGACCGAGGTCACGCAGCCGGCGCTGCTTACCGCGTCGATCGCGATCTACCGCGCACTCGAGCCGCGCCTTCCTGCACCTCCCGCGTTCTTTGCCGGACACAGCCTCGGTGAGTACTCGGCCCTGGTGGCGGCAGGGAGCCTGTCGCTGACCGAGGCAGTCAAGCTCGTGCGTCACCGGGGCGCGCTGATGCAGGACGCGGTGCCGAGGGGCGAGGGAGAGATGGCTGCGGTGATCGGGCTCTCGAGCGATCTTGTGTCGCGGATCTGTGACGAGGTCGAGGGCGTGGTCGCGCCGACGAACTTCAACTCCCCCCTCCAGACGGTGATCGGCGGAGCGCGCGACCCGGTCCGCGCCGCCTCGGAGAAGCTGAAGGCCGCCGGTGCTCGCCGGGTGGTCGCGCTGGCAGTCTCCGCCCCCTTCCACTCCGCGCTGATGGCGCCGGCCATGGAGAAGCTGCGTCCCGCGCTGGCGGACGCCCGCTTCGTGGACCCGCGGGTACCCGTGATCTCGAACGTCACTGGGCGGGCCTACCAGACCGCCGACCTTGCGCGCGCCCTGTTGCGCGACCAGGTTTGCGCACCGGTCCGCTGGGTCGACTGCGTCCAGCAGCTGGTCGCGTCGGGCGTGCGCATCCAGCTCGAGGTGGGCCCGGGCAAGGTGCTCTCGGGGCTCGCGGCGCGCATTGACTCCGACCTGGCGTGCGCCAACGTGGAGAAAGTGGACGACGTGGAAGCGGCCATGGAGAAGGTCGGGGAGGCGCTGGCATGAGCGGCGTGCTGGACGAGCGGATCGCGCTCGTCACTGGGGGCTCTCGCGGCATCGGCCAGGCGATCTGCCTCGAGCTAGCGCGCGCCGGCGCCAGCGTCGTCTTCACCTACAAGAGCAGTCCGGACGGGGCGCGCGTAACAGAGAAGCGCATCCTCGAGGACGGAGGCCGCAGCCGCGCGGCACGCTGCGACGTGGCCGATGGTGAGGCAGTCGACGCGCTGGTCGCGGGAGTCGTCAAGGAGGAGGGGCGCGTCGACATCCTCGTGAACAACGCGGGGATCACCCGAGACCAGGTCATCATGCGCATGAAGCCCGAGGACTTCGATGCCGTGATTGCAACGAACTTGCGTGGCACCTGGAACCTGTGTCGGGCAGCGAGCCGGCCCATGCTCCGCGCGCGGGCCGGTCGCATCATCAACCTCTCATCCGTGGTCGCGGAGATGGGAAACCCTGGCCAGTCGAGCTATGCGGCCAGCAAGGGCGGCATCGAGGCCCTGACCCGCTCGCTCTCACGCGAGCTCGGCAGCCGGGGGATCACGGTGAACGCCATCGCGCCGGGCTTCATCCAGACGGACATGACGGCGGCGCTGCCCGAGGACGCTCAGAGAGCACTGCTAGCACGCATTCCGCTGGGCGAGCTCGGTACTGTCGAAGATGTCGCGCGCGCGGTACGCTTTCTCGCCTCCGACGATGCGAGATATATCACCGGGCAGGTGATACACGTGAACGGTGGGTTGACCTGACCGGAGGGGCACGATGGGTGTCGAGGAGAAGGTTCGAGACATTATCGTGGAGCAGCTCGGAGTGGCTCCCGGCGAGGTCGTTCCGGAGGCGTCCTTGATCGACGATCTCGGCGCGGACTCGCTGGACATCGTAGAGCTGGTGATGGCGATCGAGGAGGAGTTCGACCTCGAGATCTCCGACGACGACGCGGAGAGGATGCAGACGATCGGGGACGCCATCACGTGCGTCGATGAAAAGACGAAAGCCTGAGCGGTGCCTCCCCGCCTGACGACCCGGACGATCGAGCTGCGTCGCGTGGTGGTCACGGGGATGGGAACCGTGAACCCGCTCGGCAACGATGTGGCAACGACCTGGAACGCGTTGCTCAAGGGGAGCTCGGGCATCGCGCGGGTCGAGGGCTTCTCGACAGACGACTGCAGCGCGAAGATCGCGGGCCAGCTCAAGGGCTTCGACCCGCTCACAGTGATGGACAAGAAAGAGGTGCGACGCCTCGACCCCTACCTGCAGTTCTCGATGGCGGCGGCGGTCGAGGCGATTCGGGACTCGGGCTTCGAGGTGACTGAGGACGAGGCCGACAGGACGGGTGTTCTCGTCGGTTCCGGCATCGCGGGACTGATGACCATGCTGGACAACTGCGAGACGCTGCTCACTCGCGGACCGATGAAGATCTCACCCTTCTTCGTTCCCAGTGCGATCGCGAACATGGCCTCGGGCCTGATCTCCATACGCTACGGGGCGCGCGGACCCAACTCCTGCGTCGTCACGGCATGCACGACGGGCACCCATGCCATCGGGGACGCCGCGCGCATCATCCAGCGCGGCGAAGCGGACGTGATGATCGCGGGCGGTGGCGAGGCGCCCGTGAACCGGCTCGGGCTCGGCGGCTTCGGCACGATGCGGGCGCTGTCGACGCGCAACGACGATCCGGAGCGTGCCAGTCGGCCCTTCGACCTGGGTCGGGACGGCTTCGTCTGTGCCGAAGGCGCCGGAGTGGTAGTGCTCGAGAGCCTGGAGCACGCGCTGCGGCGTGGGGCTCGGATCCACGCCGAGATCGTGGGCTACGGGATGTCCGCAGATGCCCACCACATGACCGCCCCGCCCGAGAACGGCGTGGGCGCACAGCTCGCGATGCGCAAGGCGCTCGCGGATGGGGACCTCGCTCCTGGGGACGTCGACTACATCAACGCTCACGGGACCAGCACCCAGTACAACGACAAGATCGAGACCTACGCGATCCGCCAGGTCTTCGGAGAGCATGCAGACGAGCTCGCGGTCTCGTCGACCAAGTCGATGACCGGCCACGCGCTCGGAGGCGCCGGCGGCATGGAGGCCATCTTCACGATCCTGACGGTTCGAGAAGGTAAGATCGCCCCGACCATCAACTACACCGACCCGGATCCGGACTGCGATCTCGACTACGTGCCGAACGTGATGCGCGAGATCCCAGTACGGGTGGCGCTGTCGAACTCCTTCGGGTTCGGCGGCACGAACGGAGCGCTGGCGATCGCTCGCTACGATGAGGAGTAGTGCTACGTTATCGGGCACTCGGGGGGTGACGGGGTGAGCCTGCGAGACGCGGATCCGGAGATCGCGGCGGCGATCGAGGGTGAGATCGAGCGGCAGCAGTCGAGCATCGAGCTGATCGCGAGCGAGAACTTCACCTCGCCGGCGGTGCTCGCGGCGATGGGAACGCCGCTCACGAACAAGTACGCCGAGGGCTACCCCGGCAAGCGCTATTACGGCGGCTGCGAGTTCGTCGACGTCGCGGAGAATCTTGCGATCGAGCGAGCCAAGCGGCTGTTCGGCTCGGACCACGCGAACGTGCAGCCGCACTCAGGCTCGGCAGCGAACATGGCCGCTTACTTCGCGCTGCTAAAGCCCGGCGACACGATCCTCGGCATGGAGCTCAGCCACGGCGGCCACTTGACACACGGCTCGCCCGTGAACTTCTCGGGCCAGCTGTTCGAGTTCATGCGCTACGGCGTGGCGGAGGGTGACCAGCGCATCGATTACGACCAGGTACGCGACCTGGCGCGGCGGCACCGCCCCAAGATGATCCAGTGCGGCTACAGCGCCTACTCACGGACCATCGACTTCGAGGCTTTCGGTGAGATCGCGCGAGACGTGGGCGCCGTACTGTTCGCCGACATCGCGCACATCGCTGGACTGGTCGCGGCTGGCGTGCACCCCTCGCCCACCGGGCAGGCCGGTGTGGTAACCACGACCACGCACAAGACCCTGCGCGGACCCAGGGGGGGCCTGATCCTGTGCGACGCAGAGCACGCCGACGCGATCGACCGGGCAGTGTTCCCGCTGACTCAGGGCGGCCCGCTCGAGCACGTGATCGCAGCCAAGGCAGTGGCCCTGGAGGAGGCGAGCCAGCCCGACTTCAAGGCCTACGCCGAGCAGATCGTCGGCAACGCCCGAGCCCTGGCGGGGCGCATGCTCGAGCGCGGCTTCCGGGTCGTCTCCGGCGGGACCGACAACCACCTGTTCGTTCTCGACTTTCGCGACCGGGATCTGTCGGGGCTCAAAGCCCAGAGACGTCTCGACCGGGCCGGGATTACCGCGTCCAAGAGCACCGTTCCCGGCGAGGAGCGTTCTCCGTGGGTCACGAGCGGGCTGCGCGTGGGGACCCCCGCCATCACCACCCGTAATATGGGTGTGGCGGAGATGCTGCAGATCGCCGACTGGATGGCGGACGTCCTCGAGAGCCCCGACGACGAGCAACTCCAGGTGCGCGTCAAGGCCTCGGTCGCGGAGGTCTGCGAGCGCTTTCCCCTCCCGTACACCCCGCCCGAATAGAGGAGCCGAGGGACTTGCGTTGCCCGTTCTGTGATCACCCCGACACCAAGGTGATCGACGCCCGGAATCAGCGCGACGCCCCGGTCAAGCGGCGCCGCCGCGAGTGCTCGGAGTGCGGTAGGCGCTTTACGACGTACGAGCGCATCGAGGATCTACTACCTCTCGTCGCCAAGCGCGACGGCCGCAGGGAGGCTTTTGATCGGCTGAAGATCGTCCAGGGTCTGCAGAGGGCCTGCGAGAAACGACCGGTCAGTGCGAATGCGGTCCAGGAGGCGGTCCAGCGCATCGAGCGTGTGATCCTGGACCTCGGCGAGCGCGAGGTGCCGACCACGCGCATCGGGGACGAGGCGCAGCTCGAGCTGCGCGCGCTGGATCCGGTCGCCTGGCTGCGCTTCACCTCCGTCTACCTCGGCTTTCGCACGATCGAGGAGTTCCGGGACGCGCTCGACGACATCGACCCCGCGCAAAGTGGGTAGGACGGGGTCGACGCGCGAAGCAGACCGGGTCTTCATGCGTGAGGCGCTACGGCTGGCTGCACGCGCCAGCGGGAGGACGGCTCCGAATCCGCTCGTGGGCAGCGTGGTCGCCCGGGGCGGACGGCGCATCGCGCGCGGCTACCACACCCGCGCCGGTCATCCGCATGCCGAGGCCGTGGCGCTTGCGCGAGCCGGGGGGGCCGCGCGGGGAGCCACGCTCTATGTGACGCTGGAGCCCTGTGCGCACACCGGTAGTACACCTCCTTGTGTCGATGCGGTGCTGGCGTCGGGCGTCCGCAGGGTGGTCGTCGGCATGAGAGATCCGGATCCGCGAACCTCGGGCAAGAGCATCCGCAAGCTGCGCCGGGCCGGCTTAACGGTCGAGGTGGGCGCGCTTGCGGAGGAGTGCAGGCGTCTAAACGCCGGCTTCGTGTCGCGCATCGAGCGGGGGCGCCCCTTCACCACGCTGAAGCTCGCGGCCAGTTTCGACGGGCGGATCGCGACGGCGCGCGGCGAGTCGCGCTGGATCAGCGGACCCCGCTCCCGCGCGTTCGTCCAGCAGCTGCGCGGAAGGGTGGACGCCATCGCGGTCGGCTCCGGGACCGTGGTCGCCGATGACCCCTCGCTCACCCAGCGGAGCGGCGCGCGGGTCCTGCACCGCCCGACCCGGATCGTCGTCGACTCGAGGCTGCGCACTCCCGCCAACGCGCGCCTCATCGATCCCGAGCACCCGGGGAGCGCCTGGATCCTCACCGCGAGCGACGCCGCCCCGCGGAAGCGCCGGCAGCTCGAACGGGCGGGTGCGAGGCTCGTCAACGTGCGCGCCCGGGGGCGGTCACTCGACCTGCGCGACGCCTGGCGCAAGCTCGGACGCCTCGGCGTGAACGACCTGCTGGTCGAGGGGGGAGGCGGGCTCGCTGCCGCGTTGCTGCGCGCTGGCCTCGTCGACCGGATGCATCTCTTTCTCGCTCCGCTCTTCATCGGCTCCGACGGAAAGCCACTGATCGGTGAGCTCGGAGTGGAGCGCTTGAAACAAGCGCTCCACCCGCGCACAGTTGCTAGCCGTAAGCTTGGAGACGACCTTCTCGTGACGGCAGAGTGGTAAGGCGATGCGAACCATCGAGACGAAGCTTGCCGGTGAGGGCATGCGCATCGGCGTGGTCGTCGCCCGCTTCAATCACATGATCACGCGTCGCCTGCTCGAGGGCTGCGAGCTACGCCTGCGCGAGCTCGGCTGTGAGGAGACGGAGGTGATGTGGGTGCCCGGGGCTTTCGAGGTGCCGCTCGGCGCACAGCAGGCTGCCCGGAGTGGACGCTACGATGCGCTCATCGCTATCGCCGTGATCGTGCGGGGCGATACCCCGCACTTCGATTACGTCTGCCGGGGAATCACGGACGGCGTTCGACAGGTCGGCATGGAGCACGCCATCCCGGTGGCGTTCTGTGTGCTCACCACCGAGACGGTGCAGCAGGCGCTGGCGCGGGCGGCCGCACCCGGCGAGCATGGCGTGAACAAGGGCGTCGAGGCGGCCGAGGTCGCGGTCGAGATGACGAGCTTGCTGAGAGCCCTGGAGAAAGGAGCTTGACCGTGGGAAGTCACGGCCCGCGCAGGATGGCACGCGAGACGGCACTCCAGGTGCTGTTTGCCGCTGACCTGTCCGGCGAGGTGAACCTGGCGAGCGTCGAGACCTGCTTCGAGGAGGTCGCGCGAGAGTTCTCGTTGCCCGGCCGGGCACGGCAATGGGCCCAGGAGCTCGCGCGAGGCGTGGCCGAGCATCTGAAGCAGATCGACGAGAACATCGGCCGCGCCAGCACGAACTGGCAGGTCCACCGCATCGCCAACGTGGACCGCAACATCCTCCGGGTCGCCACATACGAGCTGCTACGAGACGAGACGCCGACCGAAGTGATTATCGACGAGGCGGTCGAGATCGCGAGGCGCTTTGCCAGCGAGACGTCACCGGCGTTCGTGAACGGCGTGCTCGACGTGCTCGGGCGCGAGCGCGCAGCGGCCCGGCTCTGAGCAGACCTGTCTTCTCCGGCGCGCGACGTCATACGACAGCTCTCCACAGAAGCGGCAGCCAGTGAACCCGACCGCTGTCGTCGCGTAAAGGGGCCCCCTGTATGGACCGATAACTCCGGTGCTTCGCTCCGACGCGAGCAGGAGGCGCGATGATCGCCCTGTGCCCGAAGTGCAAGACCCGCTATCGACTCGCCCCTGAGAAGGTGGGTCCGCAGGGTGTGCGCATCCGCTGCTCCAAGTGCAAGACCGTGTTCCGCGTGCAGGCGCCGAAGCGTGCTGAGCCCGCAGCCGGCCAGCAAGCGCAGCCTAGCCCGCAGCCCGCGCCGAGCGCCCCCGCAGACAGGTACGTCGCACATGCGCTCGTGGCCGAGGCCGATGCCGAGGTGGCGAAGCGAATCGCGAGCACTCTGCGCCGTTGGAAGGTCCAGGCCGAGGTAGTCGCCGACGGGGGGCAGGCGCTGCTGCGGCTGTTCCGCAAGACTCCCGACCTCGCTATTCTCGGCGGGCACCTGCCCGGCGTGAGCGCCCCGGTCATTGCCGAGATCGCCCGGCGCGCAGAGAATCTGCGGGTCATCCCGCTGATCCGCATTGCTCCGATGGACGAGCCCGCGGGCGCGCCGGAGTTCGAGGCGAACGAGGTGCTCGAGCCCGGGGAGGTCGGGGAGCGCCTTGGTGCGGTGCTGCGCCGTCTCGCCATCGGCCAGTCTCCGTCCCCGAGGCAGATACCGACAAGCTGCCCGTGGAGCTCCCGCAGCAACCTGCAGTCGCCGAGTCCGCAGCCGCGCCGCCCCTGCCGCCGCCGACCCCCTTGCCGACGCCGGAGACCGCCGCACCCGATCCCGGGCCCCCCAGACCTGCGGACGCCGAGCCGGACCTGCCGCAGCCCGCTGCGCGCAAGCCGCGAAAGCAGGCAAACGCCTCCGCCTCCGACGACCCGGCGATCGTTTCCGCAGAGCGCCTCGCCCGCATCGCGGTGTCCGACATCATCCTCTACAACGAGGAGAAGTTCGCAAAGGGCGTGAGCGAGGGAAACGTGGCAGCCAGTCTCGAGCCCGAGCTCGCGGAGGCGCGCCATCTCTTCGAGCAGCGCATTCCGGAGGAGATCCGCAACCTGCGCGACTTCCTGGTCGAAGAGCTCGAACGCCGCGTCGCCGCCAGGTCCGCCTGACTTGCGGGTCCCGGCGCGCGAGCGGTCGCGCGCCACCCGCTCTCCGTTTGCCTAAGGCTCACCGCGCGGAAGTCGGAACTTGGGGACGGTCCTTAATCGGAACTTCTTGGTCCGCTCGAGGAGTTAGTTCCGATTGAGGACCGTCCCCAAGTTCCGTGCCCTTTGGGACTTGCAGGCAACATGCGAGCGCCGCGAACCCGGCGCGCGACCGCTCGCGCGCCGGGTCCCGCAAGACCAGACCCACAAGACTATACTCCCGCCCCGTGGGCATCCTGATCATCGGGGGCGGGGACATCGGGGCTACGCTCGCGCGGCGCCTGTCGTCCGAGCGCAAGGACGTCGTCATCATCGAGAGCGACGTGGAGCGCGTGCCGCAGCTGCGTGACGTCGCAGACGTCCAGGTCGTGCATGGAAACGGCTCTAACCCCTCGGTGCTGCGCTCGGCCGGTCTGGAAGACGCCGAGATGATCATCGCTGTGACGAACTCCGACGAGATCAACATTGTCTCGTGCATGGTCGCGTCGCACGAGACCGTGATTCCGACGAAAATCGCCCGGGTGCGCGATCCGGACCTGGCGCAGGCGGTGCCCGCTATCTTCGGCGACGACCCGCTGGACCTGAACATCAATCCCGAGGAAGAAGCCGCACAGATCGTTCTGAAGACACTGCGTGTCCCGGGGGCGGTCCGCGTGTTCGAGTTTGTCGAGGGGCGCGTTCAGGTGGTCGCCTTTGCCCTGGACGCGGAGAGCGAGGTCGTGGACACCCCGCTCTACGACGTCAAGACGCGCCTCGGGATCGACTGCAACGTCGTGGCGATCCTGCGCGACGGCCAGATGCTCATTCCGGAGGGGAAGACGCGGATCTGCCTGGGCGATCAGCTGTACGCCGCCGGCAGCCCAGCGGCACTCGGTAAGCTCGCGGAGCTTCTTGGCAAGCCCGACGTCGACGTGCGCCGCATCGTGATCAGCGGCGGCGGAAACATCAGCTACTACCTCGCGCGGATGCTCGAAGCCGAAGACATCGTGCCGAAGATCATCGAGTCGGACCCGCAGCGGTGCAAGTATCTCGCGGAGAGACTCGAGCGCAGCGTCATCCTGCAGGGCTCAGGCACGGATCCGGAGCTGCTGCGCGAGGAGAGCATCGAGACGACGGACGCCTTCCTCGCGCTGACCCGCGACGAGGAGGACAACATCCTCGCCTCCCTGCTCGCGAAGCGCTCGGGAGCGGGCCGCGTGATGGCGCTGGTGAACAAGCCCTCCTA
Source organism: Myxococcota bacterium (assembly GCA_965226855.1). Lineage (GTDB taxonomy): Bacteria > Myxococcota_A > UBA9160 > SZUA-336 > SZUA-336 > JAUXJB01. The sequence goes on from CBDDEE010000024.1 coordinate 73,003, forward strand.
TGCCGGGCTCGTCGAGCACATCGGGATCGACGCGGTCGTCAGCCCGCACCTTGCGGCGGTGTCGGCGATTTTGCACTTCATTCGGAAGGGCAAGGTCGTCTCTGTCACGAGCGTGGGAGAGTCCGGAGCCGAGGCGCTTGAGATCATCGCGCTCGAGACCTCGGAGCTGGTCGGCAAGCCCCTCAGCGAAGCGGATTTCGAGGGCGCGATCGTGGGCGCGATCGTTCGGGGCGACGAGGTGCGGATCCCCTATGGTGACGACGTGATCGAGGCGGGCGATCATGTGGTGATCTTTGCGCTCAAGGCGGCCATCCCGCGACTCGAACGACAGATGATGGTCCAGCTGCGATACTTCTAGAATGGGCCATTCGTCGCTGACACGTGTTGGTGTAGTGGTCGGAGTGGCGCTCGTGCTCGGCTGCGGCTACCGCCCGGTCGGCGGGACGCGGGTGCTCGGAGCTGACGTCCAGCAGCTCGAGATCCGTATGTTCGAGAACCCTACCGACGAGCCGGGTCTGGAGCTGACGCTCGGAGAGGCCCTGATGGAGGAGTTCATGCGCGGCGGCCGGCTCCGCGCCGTTCCGCCTGGCGGGTCCGGCCGCTCTCAGGCCGTCCTCAGGGGCGTCATCCAACGCGTGTACGTGCGCCCCAACTCCTTCTCGTCCGTCGCGATCTCAGTCGAGGACTCGCTCGAGGTGATGGTCAACGCGAGCGTGCAGCGCGTCGACACCGGGGAGATCCTGTGGGAGAGCTTCGGGGTGTCTGCGCGCCAGAACTTTCTGTCCAGTGCCGACCCGCTCGTGTACGAGAGCAACAAGCAGATGGCCATGCTCCGGGTCGCGACCTTGATCGCCGAGGACATCCACAATGACCTCTTCTCGAACTGAGTCGGCCCATCCTCCGGTCGCGCTCCTGGTGGGTCCGGAGGCCACGCTGCGCGACGCCGCACTGCTCGAGCTGCGCGAGCAGGTGCTCGCAGGGGGCCCGGCCGACTTCAACGAGGATCGTTTCGATCTGGCGGCCGCTGGCACGGACCCCGGCGAGATCCTGGTGGCCGCGCGTACCGTCCCGGTCATGTCGCCAGGTCGCCTCGTGCTGGTGCGCGGCCTGGGGGCCCGAAGGGCGACGAAGTTCCTCGAAGATTTGCTTCTGCACTACCTGGAGAGCCCGCTGGTCACGACGTGTCTCGTGCTGGAAGCCGAGCGCGTGGACAGGCGCCAGAAATGGGTCAAGCTGGTGGCAAAGGTGGGGGAGCTGCGCGAGTGCAAGGGCCCGAGCCGCCCTGCGGAGCTGCGCAGCTGGATCGGGTCCCGGCTCGAGAGCCTGGGGAAGCGCGCCGGGAGCGGGGTGGCTTCCGCGCTGCTGGAGCGGGTCGGCCCCGACCTGGATCGCCTGGCGATGGAGCTCGACAAGGTATGCTTGTTCGTCGGGGAGCGAGGGGAGGTGAGCGGCGAGGACGTGGCCGCCGTGACGGGAGACCTGCGACCGCGGGCGCTCTACGAGCTGACCGACGCGATTGGCGCCCGACAGCTCGCGGCATCGCTCAGGCTCACGAACCGGCTGATCGACCAGGGGGACGTGCCGCTTGTGGTGCTGGCAGCGCTGGCGAACCACTTTCGGCGTCTGCTGCGCGCCCGGGAGTGCCGTCCGCTGGAGGCGAGCGAGGTGCAGCAGCGCCTCGGCCTGCACCCTTACGCCGCCAAGAAGCTGGTCGAGCAGGTCCGCCGCTTCGATCTGCCGCGCCTGCGCGCGTGCCTGGACGCGGTACGGAGGACCGACGAGGTGCTCAAGGGCGCTACACCGCTGCCCGCGCAGCTGGCGATCGAGCGTCTGGTGCTGACGGTCTGCACCTGACCGGGCAGGCTAGCCGAGTGGAGGCTAGCCGGGCGGAGGCTATCCGTCGCTCTTCAGCAGCCGCCGCAGCCGCGAGACGGTACGCGACACCGTGCGCTGGTGCATGGAGCCCTTTGTCAGGGCCCTGCGCAGCAGCCGCTCGGCCTCGTGGACGTACCGCACTGCATCCTCCGAGCTGTCGGCCGCGGTCTGCCGCGCCTTGCGCACTGCGGAGCGCACAGTCGACCGGTAGTGGCGGTTACGGGCATAGCGCTTCAGTGACTGGCGGTGGCGCTTCTCGGCGGAAGCGTGTTGGGCCATGAGTTCCTCCGGGCGGGACGGTAGGTACCCCGGTCCCCGCGAGGTGTCAACCGGCGGAGACGAAGTCGTCCGCTCTGCGGGAGTCGTGGGCGGCGCGACCCTGGTGAGCCGCGTCCTCGGCCTGGTGCGGGATGTTGTGGTGGCCAACCTGTTCCCCGCCGCCGCCACGGACGCGTTCTTCGTCGCCTTCATGATTCCCAACCTGCTGCGTCGGCTGGTCGGGGAGGGGTCGCTCACGATCGCGTTCGTCCCAGTATTCTCGAGCTGGCTGTCACGTTCTCGAGAGGCCGCGCGCGAAGTCTTCAGCGCCATCTGGACGCTCGGCTTTGCCGTCGGGGCGGCGATCGCTCTGGCCGGCATCCTCGCCGCCGATCCGCTCGTGGGGGTGTTCGCACCAGGCTTCGAGCTGGTGGAGGGTAAGCGCGAGCTCACAGCGACGCTGCTGAGGCTATGTTTTCCCTACATCCTGGCCATGATCCTGCTCTCCGTAGCCATGGGTGCGCTCAACAGCCTTGGGCACTTCCTGGTCCCGGCCCTCGCTCCGGCTCTGCTGAACCTCTGCTTGATTGCTGCGGCAATGGCGAGCGTTGTGCTGCTCGACCAGCCCATCGAGGGTCTGGCGGCGGCCGCGGTGCTGGCGGGGCTCCTGCAGGTGCTCGTGGTGCTGCCGCCGCTGCGCGCGCGGGCCATGGCGCCGCGTGTGCTCTGGGCCATCCGCCACCCGGCGGTTCGGCGCCTCGGGCAGCTCCTGCTCCCGGCCATGCTCGGCGCCTCAGTGTTCCAGCTCAACCTGCTGCTCTCGCGCTTTCTCGCCTCCTTTCTCGGCGACGGGGCGGTCTCGTATCTCTACTACGCTTCGCGCCTCCTCGAGCTGCCACTCGGCGTCTTCGTGTTCGCGCTCGGTGCCGCAAGCCTGCCTTCCTTCTCCAGGCTGATTGCTGCCGGGGACCACGAGGGGCTCCGCAGCACCTTCTCGACGACGCTCGGAACCCTGCTCGCGCTCGCGCTGCCAGCCTCGGCGGGACTCGTGCTCCTCTCGGAGCCGATCTTCACGGTGCTGTTCGGGCTCGACAGCTCGGTCTTCGGGCGTCCCGCCATCGAGGCCTCCTCCGCGGCCCTGTTCTTCTACGCCTTCGGCCTGGTGCCGATCGCGCTCACCCGCATCTACGCGAATCTCTGCTTCGCCCACGAGAACACGGCGACGGCGGCACGCGGTGCTCTCGTGAGCGTGCTGGTGAACACGCTCGCCTCCCTGTGCCTGATCGGCCCGCTGCCCGGAGGGCAGCTGCCGAGCTGGCTGCTCGAGGTCCAGCACCGCGCGGTGGTGGCCGACCTGGGCTTCGTGGGTCTGGCGCTGGCCAGCACCATCGCGGCGACGGCAAATTGCGCGTATGTGACCGTCGCGGCGCGACGGCGCTACGGCAGCCAGATCGATAGAGGGAAGCTGCTTGGGTGGGGGAAGCTCCTGGTCGGCGCGGGAGCGATGGTCGCCCTGCTGCGGGGCCTCGACGCGAGCCTGCCCGTTCCCTCTGAGGCCTCGCCGGCCGCGCTCGCGATCCTCGCCCTCCACGTGGCCCTAGGTCTGCTGGCCTACGGGCTCGCGCTGCACCTTCTCCGCAGCGGCGAGCTGGCGCTACTGCGGAATCTCCTCCGCGGGCGGGGCCATTCGGTGGGCCGATAGCTCTTCAGTGGTCGCTGGGCCTGTCCGAACTAGGACCAGGGGCCGGCTGGCGCCGGCTGAGGGGAACGAGTGCGTCCTGCGAGGAGCGTGCGGGGATCGGCCATTGGTGTGGCTCTGCTGGCCTCGCTGCTGGTGTGCGGCAGCGCGTCTGCCGAGCTCGACCGCGCCGATCCGTTAGAGGTCCCCACCGCCCCGCTTCCCGAGCCTGAAGCCGTCGCCGAGCTTCCCTTTGGCCTGAGACTCGAGCAGGCGGAGGTGCTGCTGCGTGAGCGCGGCTTTCGCGACCTGCCGGTCCTGGCCTGGGCCGCCCTGGACGCAGCGAAGGATGGCACGCGGCCCAACTTCGTAGAGAAGGCGCTGCGACTCGCTCCCACAACACCGGGCATCCTGTTCGATGCCGCCCGCCAGAGCCGTGACCGCTGGACTTACGTGAAGGCGGCCTTCTCGCTGCTCGACAGCTTTCCCGGGATGCTCTGGCTGCTCTCGAGCCTTGGTGTTGCGCTGGGGCTGGGAGTATTGCTGGCCACGACGCTCGTCGTGTCCGTGGGGTATGTGCGCACGCTCGCGCTTCACGGCCACGAGCTCGGCCACTTCACCGATTCCATCGATCCGCCGAGCTGGCCCGGCATGCTGCTGGGGATCGGGGTCCTGACCCTGCTGCCCTTGTTAGGCATGGGTCCGTTGATCATCCTCGCGGTGGGGGGGCTGCTGGCTACGCTGCGGCTGCCGACGCGCGAGTCCTTCGGCGTGGCCGTCTGGATGGCCATCCTCGGCCTCATGGTGGGTCCCTTCCTCGACGGCTGGGCGCGTATCTCCGCCGTGCAAGGCCACGACGACACGCTCCTGGCTGCCTGGCGCGTGGATCGGGGACAGGGCTTGCCCGGTGACGAGGAACGGCTAGAGCTCGCCACGGAGCGGAATGGGCAGCTCCTGGCGCGCCTCGGGCTCGCCGCGCAGCTCAAGCGCCGCGGCAACCTCCAGGCCGCCAAAGCGCTTCTGGATGAGGTTCCCACCTCCGCACCGGCCGGGCTGCGCTCCCAGGCCTTCAACATTCTGGGGAGCGTCCACCTGGCGTGGGGGGATCTGAAGGAATCGGTCGAGTGGTTCGAGGACGCCCGAGCGGCGGAGGAGTCGGCGGCCGTTCTCTACAACCTGTCCCAGGCCTACGGCCGGGCCCTGCGCCTGGAGGACCACTCGGCGCTCTTCGTGGCCGCTCGTGAGCGCGATCCCGCCCTGATTCGCGAGCACACGAAGCGCGGCGGGACGACGCTTCACTCCTACCTGATCCAGCCGCAGATCCCGTTGAGCTACTTTCTCCGGCAAGCCCTCAGGCCGACGCCGCTAGCGGACAACCTGGCGCGCTACGTGCGGAGCTGGACGCTGGGGCGGCGAGCGCCGGCCTGGAGCTGGCTGCTCCTCCCCGTACTGGGCGCCGCGGGCGCGCTGGCGCGTCGCAAGCGCATCAGTCGCTGCAGAGGCTGCGGCAAGGTCATCTGCCAGGCCTGCTCTCCCGGCGTGGCGACGGATGCCTGTGTGACCTGTCAGCGGCTGCGTACTCCAGCTGGTCCCAGCGACCCGCGCCTGCGGCGCGCGCAGCTCGAGCTCGACCGTGCGCGGAGAAGGCGTGTTCAGCTCAGCCTGGTCGGAGCGGGCATCGTCATGCCGGGCCTGCCCGGGCTCTTCGAGCGCCAGCTCGTGACGGGGTGCCTGCGCATTGCCGGCGTAGGCATAGCCTTCGCCCTGCTCTTTGTGTCCACGAGGCTGCCGGGACCGTGGGAGATCGGAGATCTGGCTGCTGCACTGCCGAACGTGTTCGCCATCCTTCTCCTGGCGCCGCTCTACGCAAAGAGCCTCTGGGAGTCGTTCCAGCGGCTCGGCAAGCTGCGGGTCGTGAAATGAGCCTGCGCGGTATCCTGAGCGACTTCGGGTCCGCCGACGTCTTCCAGCTGATCGCCCAGCAGACCAAGACGGGTCGGCTCGAAGTGGAGCGAGCTGGGCGGGTCCTCGAGATCTTCTTCATCGAGGGCTCGGTGCTGCGCGCGCGGCCGGCAGAGATCCGGCCCGACGGCGCCCTCGCCAGCGTCCTGCTGCGCTCTGGTGCGATCTCCGAGCAAGCCCTGGACGAGGCGTGGCGCATCCAGGCCGAGACCCTCGAGCCACTGCCGCAGGTGCTCGTCTCCCGCGGCCTGCTCACCGAGGAGGACATCGATCAGCTCGCGAGCCTGATCAACGATGAGACGATCTTCGAGCTGTTCCTCTGGGACGAGGGCAAGTTCGCCTTCGAGCCCTGCGCAGTGGAGCCCGGCCGCAACGAGACTCCGGTGCGGGCCGAGATGGTGCTCCTCGACGCCCTGCGCATGCGCGACGAGTGGGCACCGATCACACGACAGCTCCGGGACCTGACCCTCGTCATCACACCAAAGGTGGACCTCGAGGGCTTCCGCGCCATGCGGGGGAAACTCGAGAAGGACGGCCTCGAGCAAAAGGGCCTGGAGAAGCTCTTTACGCTCGCGAACGGGAGGGCCACCGCTCGCCGCGTCATCGACCTGTCCCGGCTGGGTACCTTCGAGGGCGCCCGGGGGTTGATGGCTCTGATCAACGCCGGCGCCGTGTACGGCGAGATGCGGAAGGGAACGGACTCTACCGCCCTGCGAGTCCGGGTCCACGCCTCGAGACCCATGCTGGCGTACGCAGTGCTGGGCGTCTGTGCCGCCTTCGCGGTGCTGCTCCTGCAGCTCCGGCCGCCGCGCCTGGTGGACCATCCCCTGCCGATCACATCCCTCGCAGAGGCACGCGCGGCCGCTGCAACGGAGCGGCTGCGGGTCGCGTTGGAGGCGCACCGCTGGGCTGAAGGGGGCTACCCCCAATCCCTGAACGCGCTGGGAGACGGCCGCCAGCGTCTCTTGGCGACCGTTCCCCTGGATCAGTACAGTTATGCGCGCACCGAGGACGGCTACCGGCTGACTCGGCGCTTGGACTGAGCAACTAGGGGCCTAGGGCCTCGGGAGCACTGCGCGGTCAGCTCGGCCTGCGGAGGCAGCTCTGAACAGCCATGAGGGCCCTTTGGCGGACGACGACCCGCTCGTACTAGAGGACAACGCAGTTGCGCAGCTCCTCTTCGGGGAGAACGATCGCTTCTTGCGAGCGATCGAGGCGGAGATCGGTGTCGAGATCCAGGCCCGGGGTAACCGCCTGCGAGTGAAGGGCGGAAAGCTCGAGCGCAAGGTCGCCCACCGCGTCTTGCGCGACCTGTACGACATGGTGGCCTCTGGCCTGCCGATCGACGAGAGCGACGTCCACCAGGTCACCCGTCTGGCGCAGGGTGGCTCGGGCTCTCCGGCGGCGCAGGCCGTCGTCGACGGCGAGGCCGTGGAAGTGGGCAGGCGCAAGCGCATCGTTCCGCGCACGGAGAACCAGCGCAACTACGTGAGTGCCATCCGCTCCCACGACATGATCTTCGGGGTGGGGCCGGCCGGTACCGGGAAGACCTACCTCGCGATGGCGATGGCCGTCTCCGCGCTGCGACGTCGCGAGTACGCCCGCATCATCCTCACGCGTCCCGCGGTCGAGGCCGGGGAGAAGCTCGGCTTCCTACCCGGCACGCTGCTCGACAAGATCGATCCGTACCTGCGTCCGCTGTCCGACGCGCTGCACGATATGCTCGAGCCGGACGAGATCGCACGGCGCATGGAGCGTGGCATCATCGAGGTCGCGCCGCTGGCTTACATGAGAGGTCGCACGTTGAATGACGCGTTCATCGTCCTGGACGAGGCGCAGAACACGACAAGCGAGCAGATGCGGATGTTCCTGACTCGCATGGGCTTCGACTCCAAGGCGGTCATCAACGGCGACGTCTCGCAAACGGACCTTCCCAAGGGTGTTGCCTCGGGACTGATCGAGGCGCGGCGCTTCCTTGCCGATATCCCAGGCATCTCGTTCGTACACTTCAACGAGAAGGACGTCGTCCGCCACCCGCTCGTCCAGGAGATCATCAAGGCCTATGAGCGGGTAGAGCCCGATTAGGGTCGTTGATGTCGAAGCAAGACACCAGGCTGCCGTACCGACTCCGCCTCGACCGCGGAAATCTCGGGCTGCTCGCCGCGGGAGTCGGCGCCAGCTTGCTGCTCTCGGCGCTGTTGACGCTCGACCTGCTCCCCTCTCCCGGTCTGGGATCTTCGGCGCGCACGCTCCAGGTGGGCGACATCTCGGACCGCGACTACAAGGCGCCGACGGAGATCACGATCGTCGACGAGCAGGCCACTGAGCAGCTGCGCCGCGACGCGGTCGAGAACGCTCCCGTGGTCTACGACTTCGACGAGCGCAGGCTCGAGGCGCTGGAGGCGCGCCTGGGATCTGCCTTCCGCTCCGCCCGTGAGGCACTGGCGGAGCGGGAGGGCAGCGAGGAGCCCTCGGATCCGTCCCCCCAGGAGCTGTTCCGCGAGGCGCTGGGCGAGGAGGTCAAGGTCCCGGACCCCGCCATGGCGTACCTGGCAGAGGCCGGCTTCAGCTCCGAAGACGAACATCTTCTCAGGCTGATCGTCGCCCCCGTCGGAGAGATGATCGTAGACGACGCCTCGGAGTTCGCGCGTCACGTTGAGACTCGCAACGTGCGGGTGCGCAAGCTCGGAACGGGCGACGAGCAGAAGCTGTCGTCGGATCAGACCGTCCTCACCCAGGTGAGCGCCCGCGCGCTCGTCGAGGAGCACGCCCGCGCGGTTCTCGAGGCGATGCCGCGCAGCAGGCGGAACGCACTCCTGTCCCTGGCCAAGCAGCTGGTGCGCCGGAACCTCGGCTTCAACCTGCGGGCGACGGAAGAGGGACGGAAGGCCGCCGAGGAAAGCGTCAAGCAGGCGACCATCTCGCTGCGCAAGGGCGAGATCATTGTCCGCGACGGCGATCCCACCAGCGAGAGCCACGTGCTGATCCTGGACGGGATTCGCCGCCAGCAGCTCGCGCTCAGCCGCTTCGAGGAGTTCCTTGGCGTCGCCGGCGTGCTGTTCCTGCTCATGGCGGTGATCTGGCGCTTCGGAAAGAACAGCCTGCCGCGCTTTCCGCGCGCTCCTCGAGACGCGGCCTTCCTGCTCAGCGCCGTGGTCGTGACCGCCATCCTCACGAGCTTCGCACTCTTCCTGACCAGGGCCGTCGAGCAGACGCCATGGCTCTCGGGCTTGCTGGAGGCCTACCCCGGGCTGCTCTATTACGCCATCCCCGTCGCGGCAGCGACGCTCCTGGTGCGCATGGTGCACAACGCCGAGACCGCAGCGCTGTTCGCCATCATGATCTCCCTGCTTGCGGGGCTGCAGGTGAATGGCGAGCTCTCCTACACCCTATACACGCTGGCCGGCTCGCTTACGGCGGCGGTGGCCACGTCACAGGTCGCCCAGCGCGGCACGCTCCTGCGTGCCGGCTTGCGCGTGGGCTTTGCGAACGTCATGGCCATCCTGGCGCTCAGCATGCTCAGCGGAAACACTTCGCTGGCGCCCCTGCTGCTCTCCGCCGTGCTCGGCTGGGTCGCTGGCGGGCTCTCGGGAGTGCTCGTTTCCGGCGTGGCTCCGATTGTCGAGTCCGTCTTCTCCTACACGACTGACGTCAAGCTGCTCGAGCTGGCGAACCGTGAGCAGCCGCTGCTGCGCGACCTCGAGCTGCGCGCGCCCGGCACCTACCACCACAGTATGATGGTTGGACACCTCGCGGAGAAGGCCGCGGAAGCCATCGGCGCGAACGCGCTGCTCGCGAAGGTTGCAGGCTACTACCACGACATTGGCAAGATGCGGAGGCCGCACTTCTTCGTCGAGAACTACTCGCTCCACGGCGGCGAGGACCGACACGAGAAGCTGTCTCCTTCCATGTCCGCACGCATCCTCCAGGCGCACGTGAAGGACGGGATCGAGATGGGCGAGGCGAACGGGCTGGCCCCTCCCATCATGCAGGGGATTCGCGAGCACCACGGCACGAGCGTGATCCGCTTCTTCTTCGAGAAGGCGAAGGAGGCCGCCGATCCAGAGAAGGGCGAGCTCGTCGCGGAGCACGACTATCGCTACTCGGGCCCGAAGCCACAGACCCGCGAGGCCGGAATCCTGATGCTGGCGGACTCGGTCGAGGCCGCCTCGCGTACGCTGCCCGACACCTCGCGCGCGCGTGTCCAGCAGCTTGTCCAGCGACTCATCAACAACTATTTTCGCGACGGTCAGCTCGATGACTGCAGCCTGACGCTTCGCGACCTTCATGCGATCGCCCGCAGCTTCATCGACACGCTCAGTGCGATCCGGCACGAGCGGATCGACTATCCCGAGGCGACGGACAACAAGGGTAGGAAGCTCGACGAGGGTGCGGATGAAGGTCTGGCTGAACGGCTCGAGCCTGGGCACATCGATCGACCGGAGCGCCCTCCGGAGGAGACTGACGGCGGTATTAGGCGCCTTGGGGTACTCGGAAGCTGAGCTCTCCGTCTCCCTGGTGAGCGACGCCGACATCGCCGAGCTGGCCGGGCGCTTCGGGCGCGACGCGGAGCCGACCGACGTCCTGGCCTTCTCTCTGCTCGAGGGACCGGGCGCGCGCTTCCGCGGTGACTGCCTTGGGGACGTCGTGCTCTCCGTCGAGACGGCGGCGCGTCAGGCCGCCGCGCGCGGGGTCCCGATCGACTCTGAGCTGCGCGACCTCGCGATCCACGGGATACTCCACCTGGTGGGGATGGAGCACCAGAACGCGGCCGACACCCGGCGTATGCGAGAGCTCGAGGACCACCTGCGTTGGGAGCTGTCGCGCCTCGGCTAGCGCGCCCGAGTCTGGGGGTTGCCTTCGCGGTGCTGCTGGCGGCCTCCTTTCCGTTCCGCGCGGGAGAGCTGCGCTTCGACGTCGGGATCCTGGCCGGCTGGCTGGCCTTGCTGCCCCTGGCCCTGTTGCTCGATGGTCTGTCGCCGCGGCGCGCGTTCCTCTGGACCACCGGCTTTGCCACGGCGGGCTACGGCGTCGTTTTGTTCTGGATCTTCGTCGTGGTCGTCGTCCACGGTCACGCCCACGGGGTGGTCGGAATCCTCGCCACGCTCGGCCTCGCCGCGTACATGGGGCTGCACGCGGGGCTGGCGGCTGCGCTCACGAGCTGGCTCCTGCCGGCCGCCGGGCGGGCGGCGGTGTTCGTGCTGCCCGCCGCCTGGGTCACGGCGGAGCATCTGCGCAGCTTCGACCTGTTCGGGGGGTTCCCCTGGGCCTACCTGGGCTACGCTGTTCACCGCGACGGGCCCGTGCTCGAGCTGGCCAGCCTGGGTGGCGTCTGGGGCCTGAGCTTCCTCCTGGCGCTCGTCGCCTCGCTGCTGAGTTTCCGCCTCTTTCGAGCGGCGATCATCCTGATGGCCATCGTGCACGCAGTCGGCTTCTCCTCGCGCCTGTTCTACGCCGCGGCGCAGCCAGCGACCGACGACCCGCTGCGTGTCCACATCATCCAGGGAAACATCTCGCAGGGGGAGAAGTGGGACCCGGAGCTCGCAATGCAGAACTTCGGCGTCCACATCGAGCTGTCGCAGCCGGACCTTTCGAGTGGGGCCGACCTGATCCTGTGGCCGGAGTCCGCCGTACCCATCCTGCTAGAGCAGCAGCCCGCCGCCAGGGCCGCGGTCCAGAAGCTTGCGCGCGAGACGGCGGCGACGGTCGTACTGGGGGGCATCGGCTTCGAGTGGCCGCTCGGCGGAAGCAGCCCACGCTACTTCAACAGCGTGTTCGTCTTCAGCTCCTCGGGCGAGCTTGTCGATCGCTACGACAAGACGCACCTGGTCCCGTTTGGCGAGTACGTCCCCTTGCGGAGCCTGCTGGGCTTCCTCTCCGGTCTGGCGACGGGACTGGCCCAGGGTGACATCAGCCCGGGCCAGGCGCCCCGCGTGCTGCGAACCTCCGAGGCGTGGGCGGCGAGCGCGGCCCCCGCTGCACTCATCTGCTACGAGGTGATCTACCCCGCCCTGGTGCGAGAGGCCGTGCGCGATGGAGCGCGCGTTCTGCTGAACCTCACGAACGATGCATGGTACGGCCGGACCAGTGCGCCGCATCAGTTCCTGGCGATCGCGGCCACGCGCTCGGCGGAGCACGGCGTGCCGCTGCTCCGTGCCGCGAACACCGGGGTGAGCGGCGTAGTGGATGCGGGTGGCGTTGTGTTGCAGGAGACGCCAATCTTCGAGCGCAGAGCGCTCTTGACGGTGCTACCCCGTCCGCGGGCTGGAGCCACTCTTTATACGCGCCTCGGCGACTGGGTCGTCTGGGCCTGCTGGGGATTGCTGATCGGCATCGGAGGAATTCGGGTTGTCAAAAGACGCGAGCTCACGAGCGAGGGAGATCCAGGACGAGCTACGAGCTCTGGGCGAACGCGCCGCGGAGCTGCGGAGGCATCTTTGACCTCGCTGCGAAGCGCACCCGAAGGGACGAGCTAGAGCGGATCGCCGCCGACCCGGAGCTGTGGAGCGACCGGGAGCAGGCTGAGCGGACCCTGCGTGAGAAGAGCGAGCTCGCGCGGGAGCTGGACTTCTTCGACGAGACCGACGCCCTACTCTCGGACGCCTCCGTGATGCTCGAGCTCGCCGTGGAGGAAGGCGATCTCGAGACCGTCGCCGAGGCGGCCGAGAGCGTCGAGCAGCTCGGCGAGCGCCTGGCGGAGGCGGAGCTTCTGCGCCTGCTCTGCGGCGAGCATGATCACAACTCGGCAATCGTGTCCATCAACGCCGGGGCGGGCGGCACGGACTCCTGTGACTGGGCCGAGATGCTGCTACGCATGTACCTGCGCTGGTCCGAGGAGCGAGGCTTCAAGACGGAGATCCTCGACATTCAGGAAGGCGAAGAGGCGGGTCTCAAGAGTGTCACCATCACGATCGAAGGCGACTACGCCTACGGCCACCTGAAGAGCGAGATCGGCATCCACCGCCTCGTTCGCATCTCGCCCTTCGATGCGCAAAAGCGTCGCCAGACGAGCTTCGCTTCGTTCTCGATGATGCCCGACATCGGCAGCGAGGTGGAGGTCAGCATCGACGAGAAGGACCTGAGGATCGATACGTACCGGGCTGGTGGCGCGGGGGGTCAACACGTGAACCGAACGGACTCCGCGGTGCGCATCACGCACCTCCCGACCGGGGTGGTCGTCCAATGCCAGAACGAGCGCAGCCAGCACAAGAACAAGGCCTCGGCCATGAAGGTCCTTCGCGCGCGTCTGTACGAGCGGGCGCGCCTGGAGCGCGAAGCGGAGAAGGAGCGGCTGGCGGGAGAGAAAAAGAAGATCGACTTTGGCAGCCAGATCCGCTCGTATACGCTACATCCTTCCCAGCGGGTGAAGGACCACCGCACCGGTGTCGAGATTGCTAACGCGACCAAAGTCCTGGATGGCGGGATCGATCCGATGATCCGTGCCTACCTGTTGGTCACGGCGGAGGGCTAGCGCGTGGCCACGGAAGCCGAGATCATCGCCGCACGCCGCAGACGCGCGCGCCAGCTGCTCGCGCGCAAGGTCGATCTCTACCCCGCGCGGGTCCCGAGGCCGCTGCAGCCGATTCGCGAGCTACGCGAGGCCCACGGTCAAAAAGACGACGCGACCCTCGAGCGCGAGGCTCCGCAGGCGCTGGTCGCGGGTCGACTCATGAGCCTCCGCTCCTTTGGCCGGGCGGCCTTCGTGGAGCTCCTGGCAGACGGATCGCGCCTGCAGATCTGGATGAAGCGCGACCAGCTGGGCGCTGACCGTTACGGCGAGTTCAAGCTCTACGAGGTGGGTGACTTCATGTGGGCCCGAGGTCCGCTGATCCGCACCAAGAAGGGCGAGCTCACGCTGGACGTCACCGACTTCGGCTTCCTGTCCAAGGCATATCGGCCGCTGCCGGACAAGCACGGCGGCCTACACGATGTGGAGACGCGCTACCGGCAGCGCTACCTCGACCTGCTGGCAAACCCGCGCTCGCGCGAGCTCACCGTGCTGCGCAGCCGCATCGTCTCGTCGCTGCGAAGCTTGCTCGACGAGCGGGGCTACCTCGAGGTCGAAACGCCGATCCTGCAGCCGATCTACGGCGGCGCGAACGCTCGTCCGTTCACGACCACCCACCACGCCTACGGTCAGAACCTGTACTTGCGCATCTCTTTCGAGCTCTACCTCAAGCGATTGATTATCGGAGGGCTCGAGCGCGTCTACGAGATTGGCCGCGACTTCCGCAATGAGGGGATCTCGAAGAAGCACAACCCCGAGTTCTCAATGCTCGAGATCTACGAGGCGTACGCAGACTATCGCGACATGATGGACCTGACGGAGTACCTGGTGTCCGAGACCGCCACGCGTGTGCTCGGGAGCACGCGTATCGAACGAGAAGGGAAGACGTTCGACCTGGCGCCCCCGTGGCCCAGACGCTCGATGACGGAGCTGATCGAGGAGCACGCGGGAGTGAACATCGAGCTGGCAGCCGATCTGGAGAGCTTGCGCGCGGCCGTGGAGCAGGCCGGAGTGCCTGGGCTCGAGCCCGGCGACGCTCCGAGCTGGGCCTCGCTCGTCGACGCGCTGTTCTCGAAGAGCGTCGAGCCGGAGCTGTTCTCGCCGAGCTTCGTGGTCGACTACCCCGTCGACCTCTCTCCCCTCGCCAAGAAGTCCGAGGAGAACCCGCAGCTCGTCGAGCGCTTCGAAGCGTTCATTGGCGGGATGGAGATCGCGAACGCCTTCTCGGAGCTGAACGACCCGGACGACCAGCGTGAGCGCTTCGCAGCTCAAGCCGAAGCCGGGCGGCAGGGCGACCTCGATGCGCATCCCATCGACGAGGAGTTCCTGCGCGCGCTCGAGCACGGGATGCCGCCCACAGGGGGCATGGGAATGGGTATCGGGCGGCTCACGATGATACTCACAGGTGCGTCCCACCTGCGCGAGGTGAAGATCTTTCCGCACCTGCGGCCACACGATGCTTGATTGGCTGGCGGCGTTGCTGGGCTTCGCCTCGGCCAGCCTGGTCGGGCTGATCGCGCTCGGCTTTCTAGCGCTCTTCGCGTTCTTCTCCGCCTCCGCGGTCCTCGTTCTCGGCCAGTTCCTCCGTTTCATCGAGGCGCCGCGCGCCGCGCTCGTGGCGACGCTCATGGCTGTGGCTGGCATGGCTGCCACGGCGGCTGCGCTCCGGCTCGAGCCTGTGTGGGCACTCCCGCTTGGCCAGCTGTTCTGGACAGCGCTCTTCTACGGTCTCGTGCGCTGGAAGTCCTCGCATCGCTGGCTCGTGCGCGGGGGGTTCGGCCTGCTGTGTGCTTGCGCGGCGCTCTTCGTTGCCTCCCTTGCGCTGCCGAGCTTCGAGGCCGCTGCCGAGATTGGCCTCGGCACCGCGAGCTTCGTGCTGCAATCGGCAGGGCTGGGTCTATGGCCCCTTGTTCTTGGCGGTCTGGTGCTGCACCGGCGCGAGCGACCCGTCGAATGGTTCCTGACCATGCGTTACCTCGTGGCGAAGCGCCGGCAGACCTTCATCTCGATCATCTCCGTCATCTGCATCCTGGGAGTCGCGCTCGGTGTCGCGGTCATCACCGTCGTGATCTCCGTGATGAACGGCTTCTCGAGCATGTGGGAGGAGAAGATCATCGGCTCGCAGGCCCACATGGTCGTGCACTCCCATCTTGGCGAGTACCCGCGCTACATGGCCCTGCGGGAGGAGATCCTGAAGGTGCCCGAGGTGCTGGGCGCCACTCCTTACCTGGCGACTGATGTCATCGTGCGCGGAGAGGACGGGCGGATCCAGCCGGTCACGCTGAAGGGGGTCGATCTCGTGACCGTGGGCGACGCGACCCAGCTGCCCAAGCACCTGGTTGCGGGCTCGCTCGGGGAGCTCGCCCCGAGTCCGGAGGCCGAGGGGGACGCCGCGCTGCCCGGGGTGATCGTAGGCGTTCAGCTCGCGGACCGTTTCTTCCTGCAGCTCGGAGATCCGATCGTCCTGATCTCGCCGCTCGGCGGCGCACCCACTCCTATCGGACCGAGTCCCCGAATGGAGCGCTTTCGCGTGGCCGGGTTCTTCCGCACGCAGTTCTACCAGTTCGACGACGGTCTGCTGTACGCACAGCTCGGCGCGGTGCAGGCCTTCATGCGGCTAGACGACGTCGTGAGCGGCATCGAGGTGCGCACCGGAGACCCCTATCGCTCCTTCGGCGTGGGCGAGCGCATCGAGGCCGAGCTCGGTGGGCTCTACTTCGTGCGCGATTGGAAGGATTTCTACCCGTCCTTCTTCCAGGCGCTGAAGACCGAGCGGGTGATGATGTTCGTGCTGCTGTCTTTCATCATGGTCGTGGCGGGCTTCATCATCATCGCGACGCTGATCATGATGATCATGGAAAAGTCCCGCGACATCGCCATCCTCAAGGCCATGGGCTGTGACGACGACGGAATCCTGCGCGTGTTCGCGCTCGAGGGCATCCTGATCGGGCTCGTCGGTCTTTGCCTCGGGCTCGGCATGGGGCTGGTGATCACCTGGAACCTGGAGTGGATTCAGCTCGTGATCGAGCGCACGCTGGGCTTGGATCTGCTACCGGCGAACGTGTACCAGCTGCAGGGTCTGCCCTACGACGTGGTCCCGATCCAGCTGGTCGCCATCGCGGTGATCGCGATGGTGCTCGCCATTGGCTCGACCCTGCTACCGTCGTGGCAGGCTGCCCGTCTCGATCCCGCGGAGGCGCTCCGGTATGAGTGACCTCTGCGCCGAAGGGATCGTCAAGCACTTCGAGCTCGGGGGGCTGAGGCTCGAGATCCTGAACGGGATCGACCTGCGCATTGGCCGTGGGGATTCGATGGCGGTTCTCGGCGTCTCGGGGGCCGGCAAGTCGACCCTCCTGCACATCCTCGGGGGCCTCGAGCGGCCGACAGCCGGCCGCGTCCTGTACAGCGGCGTGGACATCTACGGGCTCTCGAGCGGTGAGATCGCGCAGTTTCGTAATCAGACGCTTGGCTTCGTCTTCCAGCTGCACCATCTCCTGCCCGAGTTTGACGCCGAGGAGAACGTCATGATGCCCTGCCTGCTTGCGGGCTGGAGCAAGCGGAAGGCGCGGGCGCGCGCGGGAGAGATGCTCGAGGCCGTGGGGCTGGCGGACCGGCGGCGGCACAGCCCCGGCAAGCTCTCCGGCGGAGAGCGACAGCGCGTAGCGGTGGCACGCTCGATGGTGCTCGAGCCCCAGGTCATCCTGGCGGACGAACCGACAGGGAACCTGGATCCGCACACCGCCCTGGAGGTGGAGGACCTTTTCCTCAAGCTGAACACCGAGGTCGAGACGGCCCTCATTCTCGTCACACACAACGAGAAGCTGGCCAACCGACTCGCGAAGAAGTGCTATCTGACGGAGGGCCGGCTGGAGTCCTGAGGCGGTCGAAGGAGTGTAGACCGCGCCGGCACGGTCGGGGTAAGGTGTCGCGTTCAGCGTATTTTTACGAGGCGACCAGCGAGGGAAAAATGCTCCAAAGAACGCTCGAGCCTGATACCTGGCTGCGCGCGGCCGTCGGGGCTCTGCTGGCCGCGATCGTGCTCGGCACGCCGCTCGGGGCTGGTGCTCAGCAGGCGGGCGCCGGCACTCCCAGCGAGGGCATCGTGGTGCGCGAGATCCGGATCGAGGGAAATCGGCGCATCGACGCGAACGCCATCCGCGCCGTGCTTGTAACGCAGGTGGACACCGTGTTCAGCTTCAGCCGCGTGGCGGAGGACGTGAGACGCATCTACGAGCTCGGCTTCTTCCGGGATGTCGACGTCTCCGCCGATCGTGTGCAAGGCGGGCAGGTGCTCACCTACATCGTGCAGGAGCAGCCGATCATCCGCCGCATCACCGTGATCGGGAACGAGCACATCAAGAGCGACGAGATCCAGGATCTGCTGACGCTCACGGTCGGATCCACGATCGACTACCCGCTCCTAATCGAGAACCGGGCTCGCATGGAGAGCTTCTACCAGACCAAGGGCTACTACCTGGCGCGGGTCGAGTACGAAATCGAAGAGATCGCGCGTGGAGCCGTGTCCGTGAACTTCGAGATCTCCGAAGGTGCGAAGCTCACCTTGCGCGAGGTCTCCTTCAAGGGCAACACCGCCTTCGACGATGGAGACCTGCGGCGCGTGATGCAGATCAAGCCCTGGGGCTGGCTCTCGATGGTCACGCATTTCTGGGACAAGTCCGGCCTCTACGCGGAGCCCATCTTCTATCAGGACCTGGACTCCGTGGCCCGCCTATACATGGACGACGGGTACATCCGCGTCGCCGTGGGTGATCCCGAGGTAGAGGTCAGGGCGGACGGCCTGTATGTGAGCGTGGACATCACGGAAGGACCGCAGTTCCGCAACGGAACCACCGACGTCATTGGCGATGACACCATGGACCTCGAGCTCTTGCTTGGCCTGGTCGAGACCCGCGAGGGCGAGGTCTTCAGCCGCAGCGTGCTCTCGGACGACGTCGAGCGGCTGCGTTCCTACTACGCCGATCGTGGCTTCTTCGAGGCCAACATCAGCCCCCGCACCGACGTCGATCCGGATGCGCTGCGGATCGCCTCCACCTTCGAGGTGGAGAAGGGGGCACTCTTCTTCATCGATCGCATCGAGGTCCGGGGCAACACGCGCACCCGCGATCACGTCGTTCGCCGCGAGCTCGGTGTGTCCGAGGGCGAGCTCTACGCCGCGCAGTCCGTACGACGCAGCGAGGCGCGTGTGCGCAGGCTGGGCTTCTTCGAGGAGGTCACGATGGCCGCGCAGCCGCTCGATACGCCCGGGCGTCTCGCCCTGGCTGTCGACGTAGTCGAACGGCCGACGGGAAGCTTCAGCTTTGGAGCCGGCGTTGGGTCCACCGACGGCTTCATCATCAACGGCTCGATCTCGCAGGAGAACCTCTTTGGCCAGGGGCGCGCCATCACTGCAAGCGGAGACGTCGGCAGCCGAACGCGGAACCTGTTCCTGCGCTACCTCGAGCCGTACGCGTTCGGCAGCGCGGCGACGCTATCCGGAACCGTGTCCAACGTCGAGCGGGAGTTCCTCGACTTCGATCAGGAGATCACGGGCTTCTCGGCGAACATCAGCTACCCGCTGGACGAGGGCGACACCTTCGTCGGGTCGGGCTACTCGTTGACGACGCGAGACGTGACGGGCTTCGGCACGCTGCAGGCCGCCTCGCTCCTGCAGAGAGAGGACTTTCAGGGCTCGACCTCGACCTCCCTTATCAACTTCTCGCTGCGGCGGGACACGCGGGACGACGTGCGCTTCCCGAAGACCGGGAACATGTTCACTGTCTTCGTCGAGTACGCGGGGTTGGGCGGTCTCAACGAGTTCTTGCGGCTCGAGGGCCGCTCGACCTGGTACTTCCCGTGGAAGAAGTGGCTGCCTTTCGAGTCGACGGTCATCATCAACACCCACTTCGGCTGGGTCATCCCGTTCAACTCGATCGGGGACTTCGACCTGCCCGTCTGCACGGACACCCAGGGGCCGCCGGATCTCAATGGGAACACCACGAGCTGCAGGGCGTTCACGACCTCGTTCGGCCCCGAGGCGCAAGCGCTCACCCAGATCGATGACGATCTCAAGCTCAACCTCACCGAGCGTTACTTCCTTGGCGGGCTTGGAGCCTTCCAGATCCGGGGCTTCAAGCAACGCTCGGTGGGCCCACGCCGCAGCGTACTGCTGGGACGGCGGGTTGACAGCAACGGAAACCTCTTTGCGGCTGGAGAAGCGGCCTTCAACACGTTCGGATTCACGGCCGACCCCAATACCGGCGCCGGCTCCTGCGCCCTAGCCGGCGGTTGCAACAGCATCGGCGATGACGACATCGACGACTTCGAGGACCTGGACCTTGCAGATGTGATGGGCGGGAATAAGATGTTCCTGCTGAATCTGGAGCTGCAGTTCCCGATCTCGGAGGAGCTGGGGCTCACAGGGATCACCTTTTTCGACATGGGAAACGCGTTTGCGGAGAATGAAGCCCTAAACCCCGCGGACTTCCGCTTCTCGGCCGGCTTCGGCGTGAACTGGTTCAGTCCCTTCGGTCCCGTTATGGTCATTCTGGGGATCCCGCTCGATGCGCTGGATGACGAAGAAGCGGCGGTCTTCGAGTTCTCTATGGGTGGCAGTCAGATCTGAACCTGAGACGATCCCCCAAGGGACAGTAAGGCACCGAATAGAAGGAGGATCACATGGGGATCCGATTACTCTGCTCATGGTTCTTGCTCGGAGCGCTCGCGAGCTTGCTCGTGCCTTCGATGGCTCTGGCCGCCGACCTGAGGATCGCGTTCGTCGATCAGCGCCAGGCCATCATCAGCTCGACACGGGGCCGCGAGGCGGAGAAGATCCTGGCGGAGCTGGCGGCGAAGATCCAGGGTGAGCTGGAGCCGCAGCAGGAGGACCTTCGCCGTATGGGTGCGGAGCTCGAGGCGCAGCGTTACGTGCTCACGCCCGAGGCCATTGAGGAGCGGCGGCTCGAGCTGGTCAAGCGGGGGCGCGACTTGGAGCGCGAGGTAGAGGAGGCCCAGGAGTCGCTGCAGCTCGAGGAGCGCAAGATGCTCACTCCTCTGGTAAGGGAATTCACCGAGGCGATCCAGGCGATCGGCAAGGACAAGGATTTCGCACTCATCCTCGATCGCTCCAGCCCCGGGGTGCTCTACCTCGAGGACGCGCTCGACATCACGGAGCTCATCGTCGAGCGCCTGAACGAGAACGGGAAGGATTAGAGCGGAGTGCGCCGCGGGCGCGAGGTATGCCGGCGTGTCTAAGGCGTTGCTCGGAATCGAGGAGCTCCGCGAGTTTCTGCCCCACCGTTATCCGATCCTGCTGGTCGACCGGATCCTCGAGATGGATGATGGCTCGGTCCTCGGAGAGAAGCTCATCAGCGTGAACGAGCCCGTCCTGCAGGGACACTTCCCGGACCGGCCGATCTTTCCCGGTGTCCTCATCCTCGAGGCGCTCAGCCAGACCGCGTGCGTCTGGGCGAAGCGCATGCGGGGTGGCTTCGAGGGTCTCGAGCCGGTGCTGGTCGGGATCGACAAGGCGCGCTTCCGGCGGCCTGTCGTACCCGGGGACGTGCTGCAGCTGGTCGTGCGCGTGCTGCGGGAGCGAGGATCCATGTTTCGCTTCGAGGGCGTGGCCAAGGTCGAGGGCGAGATCGCCGCCGAGACGACCTTGCTGGCGGCCTTCGTAAGCTTGGAGGAGAGTGGCGGATGAGTGGGATTCACCCGACGGCCATCGTCGACCCGAACGCGGAGCTTGCCTCCGACGTGACGATCGGCCCCTATGCGGTGATCGGCCCGCGAGTCCGGCTCGGTCCCGGGGTCGAGCTGCGACCCCACGCGCTCGTCACGGGAAGCACGGAGATCGGCCCCGAAACAGTGATCTACTCGTTCGCGTCGGTCGGCGAGATCCCGCAAGACCAGAAGTACCGGGGTGAATCGACGCGCCTCGTGATCGGCGCACGCAACACCATCCGAGAGCACGTCACCATCCATCCAGGCACGGAGGTCGCCGGGGGCCTAACGACCATCGGTGACGACAACCTGATCATGATCGGCGTCCATGTCGCTCACGACTGCCACATCGGCAGCCACGTGATCATGACGAACGAGGTCTTGCTCGCCGGACACGTGCGCGTCGAGGACCATGCGTACCTCGCCGCTCGCAGCGCCGTGCTGCAGTTCCTCCGCATTGGCGAATCCGCGATGCTGAGCGCGATGTCCGGAATCGTCATGGATGCGGCCCCGTTCCTCAAGCTGCACGGCTATCCGGCTCGCGTGATCGGTGTAAACCGGATCAACCTGGAACGGCGCGGCTTCTCAGAGCAGCGGATCGAGGCCGTGGAGCTCGCCTATCGGATCATCTTCCGCTCGAACCTGATCCCCGTCGAAGCGTTCGCAGCGGTCCGAGAGCAGCTGCCTGACTCGCGCGAAGCCGAACACATGATCGCCTTCCTCGAGAAATCCGAGCGCGGCTTCGCGCGGTTCCGCTAGGCTCGCCCAAGCATGTCGGTGCTCGGGCTGATCGCGGGGAGCGGCCCCCTGCCGTTCGAGGTGGCCGAGGCGGCCGCGGAGCTCGGGCTGGGCGTGGCGATCGCGGCGATCGAGCAGAACACCGATCCCGCGATCGAGTCGCGCGCTCGGGGAGCCTTCGGCTGGTTCGCCGCGGGTGAGCTCGACCGGGTGATCACCTTCCTCAAGGACGCGGCGGCGAGCGAGGTCATCCTGGCGGGGGCGGTCGCCAAGCGCGAGCTGCTTCGAGATCCGGCCTCGTTGCGTCCGGACGCGCGTGCCATCGCGCTCCTCGGCCGGCTTCCGGAGCTCGGCGACGACGCGCTACTGCGCGCGATCGCCGACGAGCTCGAGTCCGAAGGCCTGCCCGTCGTCTCCTCCACCAAGCACCTGCGCGACCGACTCGTCCGCGAGGGTCTCCTGGTCGGTCAGCCGCTCTCGCCGGGGCTGGAGCAGGACCTGGCGCTGGGCCTCGCCGTGGCGAGGAGCCTCGGCATCCATGACGTGGGGCAGGGCGTCGTTGTGCGGGCCGGCAGCGTCGTGGCGGTCGAGGCTGCCGAGGGAACGGATGCGATGATCCGGCGCGCGGCCGAGCTTACAGGGCCGGGCAGCGTGGTGGTCAAGGTCGCGAAACCCGGCCAGGACCTCCGCTTCGATATCCCCGCGATCGGTCCGGGCACCGCCTCAATAGCCGAAGAGGCAGGTGTGGCGGCCATCGGGCTCGAGGCGGGTCGCACGATCGTTCTCGAGCGCGAGCGCACGATCGCTCGCCTTCGCACCGCGGGCATCGCCCTCGTGGGCTTGCACTCTGAGTTGACCGTGCAAGCGCAGCAAAGCGGCGGCGGATCTGAGGTAAGGAACGTGGCCGCAAGCCGCGCCGAAGGCGCGGCGCGCAGTGAGGTGCTAGCCGAACGAAGAGCGGATGGCGCGCGACCGCTCGCGCGGCGGGACCCGCAAGACAGGCGCCGGGTCCCGCAAGACCCACCGCGCATCGCCGTGATCGGCGCCGGGCACATGGGCGCTTTCCACGCCGAGAAGCTCGCGCAGCTCGAGCGCGAGGGCAAAGCTAGGCTCGCCTGCGTCTGTGACGCGGATCCAGCTCGGGCAGCCGAGGTGGCGGGTAAGTACGGTGTGCGCGCGCTCCGCGAGCCCGGACAGGTGCGCGAGTTCGCGGACGCAGCCTGCATCGCGGTTCCCACCATGGAGCACGCACGGGTGGCGCGCGAGCTGCTCGAGGCCGGGCTCGACGTGCTCGTCGAGAAGCCCATCGCCACGACGCGCGAGGACGCCAGGCAGCTGATCGAGCTGGCCCAGCGCCGTGGGCGGGTGCTGCAGGTCGGTCACATCGAGCGCTTCAGCCGCGCCTTCGCAGCGATCCGGCCGGTGCTGAACAGGCCGCGCTTCATCGAGGCGCATCGGATCGGGCCCTATCCCGGCCGAGCGACGGACGTGAGCGTGATCCTGGACGTGATGATCCACGATCTCGACATCGTCGCGAGCCTGGCCGGGGCCGAGGTCGAGCGCGTGGAGGCGGTCGGAGTGCCTGTTCTCTCCACCAGCGAGGACATCGCGAACGCACGCGTCCGCTTCGTGAACGGCTGCATCCTGAACCTTACGGCGAGCCGGGTCTCGCTCGAGACGCTGCGCAAGGTGCGTCTGTTCCAGAGCGACGCCTACATCTCGATCGACTTCGGCGAGAACAGCCTTACCATCGTGCGCCGCGAGGGTCGCCTCGGGGCCGGGGAGACACCGCGCATTCACGTCGAGAAGCTCGAGCTCGACTCCGGCGACGCGCTGCTCGCGCAGGACCGTGCGTTCGCGGTGTCGGTGCGTGAACGCACCAAGCCGGAGGTGACCGGGGAGGACGGCTACCGGGCGCTCGACCTCGCGCTGCGGATCGAGGAGAGCATCGAGCGACTCGAGGAGAGCCTGTGAAGGTCTTCCTCTCCACTGCAGATGCCTCCGGCGACATGCACGCCGCGCCGCTGCTCGAAGCGCTGCGAGAGCGCGAGCCAGCGCTCGAGGTGTTTGGGCTGGGCGGAGCCGCCTCTCTCGCGGCGGGCCTGGAGTCGGTTGTCCCCCAGTCCGACGTCGCCATCGGGGGCCTGTTTGAAGTGCTCGGCAGCGTCCCCGAACTGCTGCGTGCCTACCTCGCCTTGCGCCGGTCCCTGATTGACCGGCGGCCTGATCTCGCGATCCTGGTGGACTCTCCGGATCTGAACCTGCGCTTTGCCGGGGTGGCCAAGCGGCTGGGCGTTCCCGTCTTCTACTACATCGCTCCGCAGGTCTGGGCGTGGAGGTCGGGCCGACTGCGCCAGCTGAGACGGCGCACGGACCGCATGGCCGTGATCTTCCCGTTCGAGGAGGCGTTGCTGCGGCGGGCGGGCATCGATGCGACCTTCGTCGGGCACCCGCTGGCGGATCGCATGGCCAAGCTCCGCGAGCAGCTCCAGCCGAAGCAGATCGCGGCGGAGCTCGATCTGGACCTGGAGCGACCCGTTCTGGCGCTCCTGCCCGGGAGCCGCCGGAATGAGCTGCGCGGAAACCTGCCCGTGATGCTGGAGACCGCGGCGCTGCTGCGCGAGGCGATTCCCCAGCTCCAGATCCAGCTCGCTCTCGCTCCCACCCTGGTGCGCGACCCCCCGCGGCTCCCAAGTTTCGTGCAACTGGTCGTCGGGCGCACCCACGAGGCGCTCGCCATCTCCACCTGCGCGATCGCCGCTCCGGGCACGGTCACGTTGGAAGCGACACTTCTCGGTGTTCCACTCGTGGTGACTGGCCGTGCAAACCGGCTTTCTTTCGAGCTGCTGCGCCGCATTGCATACGTGCCCTCGAGCTGCATCACAAACCTGATCGCGGATGCGGGGATCGTTCCCGAGCGGATACAGGGGATGGCCCGGCCGGCCTCGCTGGCTGCCTTGCTTGCACGGCTGATCCGCGTGCCAGAAGCCCGGGCCGGGATGTTCGAGGCCTTCGCGAGCGTCGCCGAGCAGCTGGGACGGCCGGACTCGGCCAGACACGCCGCTGACCTGGCCCTGGCCGCGGCACGAGGCGGCACACCGCGCCGGGCGCGGCGTGCGTAGGCGCCGGAGTCCGGCGTGCTGTGGCTCTATAACCTGATCCTTGTGCCGACAGTCGTGTTGCTGGCGCCCTTCGCTCTGCTCGCCGCGCTGTGCTTCCCGCGTGCGCGACGCGGTCTTGGCGAGCGCCTCTGGCCGCACGTCCGCATGCCCGAGCCCAGCGTCTGGGTGCACGCGGCGAGCGTCGGCGAGGTGGAGGCCGCGGCGCCACTGATCGGCGCGCTGCTCGAGCGCGGCATCCCGACGTGTGCGACCACGCTGACGGCATCGGGCCGTGATCGGCTTCGCGCCCGGCTGCCCGACCTGTGTGTGCGCCTGGCGCCCCTCGATCTGCCGGGCCTGGTCTCGCTGGCGGTGACGCGCGCGCGGGCCAGAGTGCTCGTGCTTGTCGAGACCGAGCTCTGGCCGAACCTGATCCACGCCGTGGCAAGTCGGGGGGGACGGGTGGTGGTAGTGAGCGGGCGGCTCTCTGATGCGAGCTACCCGCACTACTGCCGCGCCCGACCTCTGCTCGCGTCCGTCTTTCGCGAGCTCTCCGTGCTCGGCGCCCGAACGAAGGAGGACCGGGAGCGCTTCCTACAGCTGGGTGTAGCCCCGGAGCGCGGGCACGTCGTTGGGGATCTCAAGCTGGACCGGCCGGCGCCGCCCCCTCCGTCGGACGAGCTGCGCGCTGCCATCGGTGAGGGCCCGTTCCTGGTGGGTGGCAGCACGCATGCGGGGGAGGAGGAGGCGTTGCTCGAGGCCTGGAGAGAGCTGCGCGAGCGCGTGGCCCCTGCGCTGCGCCTCGTGCTGGTCCCGCGCCACCCCGAGCGGGTTCCGGGTCTGCTGCGCATGCTGCGGCGCGAGGCTGTCAGCGTGGGGCTGCGCTCGGAGGGCGCGGCGAAGGCTGACGTCGTGCTGGTCGACAGCATCGGGGAGCTCACTTCGCTCTACGCGCTGGCCGAGCTGGTCTTCGTGGGGGGGACACTGGCCCCGATCGGAGGCCACAACCTGCTCGAGCCCGTCCAGGCTGGAAAGCTCGTGGTGCACGGGCCGCACATCGAGAACCAGCGCAGCCAGGTGCGACTGCTCCGGCCACTTGGGGTGCTCCGCCGCGTCGAGCGGGACGGAGATCTCGGCCCTGCGCTCGGTCGGCTCTGGGCTGACGACGAGCGCGCGGAGCTCGGCGCGAGGGGACGTGCGGCCCTCGAGGCGCATCGCGGTGCGCTCGGCCGTTCGCTCGAGCTGGTGCTCGAGGCGCGGGGTCGTGGTGCCTGACTACCTGTGGCGGACCGACGAGTCGCGTGCGCGCCGAATCGCGCTGGCACCG
This sequence comes from Myxococcota bacterium, assembly GCA_965226855.1. Classification (GTDB taxonomy): domain Bacteria; phylum Myxococcota_A; class UBA9160; order SZUA-336; family SZUA-336; genus JAUXJB01. Next base: position 99,168 of record CBDDEE010000024.1, read on the forward strand.
CTAGTACTGCTCGAGGGCCCGTATCGTCTTGGTGCCTTCTTACACCGAAAGGTGTACGATACGGGATTGCGATCCAGGGTGCGCCTGGATCCTGCGGTCGTCTCGGTCGGCAACCTGAGCGTCGGGGGCTCCGGCAAGACGCCACTCGTCGGCTGGCTGGCCTCCGAGCTCAACGCTAGAGGGCACCGTGTCGCGATCCTGAGCCGCGGCGTGGGCGGCAGGCGCGAACGCGAGGTGAACGTCGTGTCCAACGGCGAGCGCGTGCTGCTGAGTCCGGCGGACGTCGGCGATGAGCCGGTGCTGCTGGCGGGACGAGCGCCGGGGGTTCCCGTGTTTGCGGGACGCAATCGCGTCGCCCTGGGACTGCGCGCCGCCGCCCTCTTCGGGGCGGAGATCCTGATCATCGACGACGGCTTTCAGCATTACCGCCTGCACAGGGAGGCCGATCTGGTCTGCGTGGATGCGGGACTCGGTCTCGGCAACGGTCACGTGCTCCCCAGGGGTCCGCTCCGCGAGCCCGTGAGCGCGCTCCGCCGCGCGGCGGCGATCGTGTGGACTCGACTCACAAATGCCGAGGCCGAGCTTCCGGAGCTGGGCGTCGCGCTCGCCGAGGATATCCCACGCTTCGGTGTCGAGATCACTGTACGCGGAATACGGCAGCTCGGTGCCAGCGGTCTCGAGCCCGTGGAGAGCCTGCGCGGGCGCAAGGTCGGCCTGCTCGCGGCGATCGCCCGACCGGACCGGTTCGCCACGGAGCTCACCGAGCTAGGAGCGGAGGTCGCCGCCCGGTGCACCTTCGCAGATCACCACCGCTACTGCCGCTCCGACCTCTCCGCGCTTGATCCAGGCCTGCTCTGGGTGACGACCGAAAAGGACGCTGTCAAGATCCCCGCCGGCTGGAGCCTCGGTGCGAAGCTCGTGGTCCTGGAAGAGGAGGTCCGCCCCCTCGGCGGGAACGCCCTGATAGACTTCGTCTTGAAGCGCGCCGCCGGTAGCAATTGACAGCGCCCTACCCGCATCTACCCTCGTGCGGCTCGCCCCGTCTGTCCCCAGCCACAGGAGTTCGCCCGTGAAGCCCATGCAGCCAGTCGAGGTCGGCGGCGGGGCCACGCGGCCCGTTCGTATCGGCCCTGGCTTGCCGCTGGCCTGGATCGCCGGTCCCTGTGTGATCGAGGACCGAAGCGTGATGGGCGGAACCGCCGAGCGCCTCAAGAAGCTGTCCGAGAAGCTCGACGTGCCGATCATCTTCAAGTCTTCCTACGAGAAGGACAACCGCAGCACCGAGCTCAGCTACCAGGGGCCGGGCCTCGAGGAAGGGCTCGAGACTCTCGCGTGGATCAAGCAGGAGTTCGAGCTGCCCGTGCTCTCCGACGTGCACCGCGAGGAGGACATCGCCTCTGCACGCGAGGTTCTCGACGTGATCCAGATCCCCGCCTTTCTGTGTCAGCAGACGAGCTTGCTGGTTGCCGCCGGCCGCAGCGGCACGGCCGTGAACGTGAAGAAGGGCCAGTTCATGTCGCCCGAGGGCATGTTCAGTTCCGTCGGCAAGATCGAGCGGACCGGCAACAGGCGTATCCTGTTGACGGAGCGCGGCGCCCAGTTCGGGTACAACAGCCTCGTCGCGGACATGACCGCGATCCCGCTCATGCAGGAGCACGGTTATCCGGTCGTCTTCGACGCGGGTCACCAGGTTCGACGCTACGGCATCCCGAGCACCGACCCGAACGGAGCGGGGCGCAAGGAGTATATCCCCACGCTGTTGCGGGCGAGCGTCGCCGCCGGCGCGAACGCCGTCTTCATCGAGACGCATCCCGATCCGCCGCGAGCCCTGTGCGATGCCGCCAGCCAGTTTCCACTGGATCGCTTGGAGGCGCTCATCTACGAGACGCGCGAGCTCGCGGAGCTGATGCGGAGGCAGGGCCACGCATGAGCGCGCGCATCGATCCCGAGCTGCTTTCGATCCTCGTCTGTCCCAAGTGCAAGGGTGAGCTCGCGGTACAGCGTGAGCCCGACGGCGCCGAGCAGTCGCTGGACTGTGCAGCGTGCGGGCTCTCCTACCCCGTCGAGGACGGCATCCCCGTCATGTTGGTGGAGGAGGCCCGGCCGCTGGGCGCGGAGGGAGGGGCCGGCTGAAGCGATAGAGCAGCCGGTGCACTGCCAGCTTGAGCCGCTCGCGCGGCAGCCAGCTGCGCAGCTCGCGGCGCAGGGCTCGTTGGTCCTTGGTGTACCCGCCGAGAAAGGCCGCCAGCTCGCGCCTTCCGACCCGCGATCCCCAGAGTCCGTTCTTGACGATGGAACGGAACAGGCGCCCGAGGTTGTCCGCCCTGCGACCCGCAGGAATGGGTCCGGTCAGCTGAAAGGTCGCCTTGTCGAGGTCTACCACCACGATCCGCCGGTCCGGGCCGACGGCCAGGATGTTCCGAACCTGCAGATCCCGGTGCTCCAGTCCTGCGTCGTGGAGCCTTTGGAGAGCCCGTCCGACCTGACGCGCGAGCCTGCAGCGGATCCGGGGCACATCGGTGGCTTCGAGCACTTCGAGCAGATCATGGGCGTCCGGCTCCTCGAGGGTGCCGATCAGGGCGGACCAGAGCGGCCCCGCGACCGGCCACAGTGCCAGGCACGCGACGTGGGGGACGGGCGCACCGGAGGCCTCGGCCCGTGCCGTGACGCGAAGCTCGGACAGTGCGCGCTCCGGTCCGAGGTAGAGGGCGCCGGTGAGCCAGCCGAGCAGCCCGCCGTGGCGGTAGCGGCGCAACACCACCGCGCTCGTACCGAGCGGAACGCTCGGGGCGCTACCGCGACCACGCCGCGGAGCGCGCGTGAAGAGCGCGCTGCGCACGGACGCATCTGCGAGCCGGAGCCGGGTCAGCTCGGCAGCCGCCCCCCGGTCGAAGACGAGCCAGGTGTCGCCGACCCGATGGATGACGTATCCCGCTGGAAGCTCGCCGATCGGGTCTCTGGTCACGCATCCACTCGAGCCGTCCTGCGTAGCAGGAGCGCGCCGAGGCTGGCGACCAGCAGGTTGGGTGTCCAGACGCCGAGCCAGGCCGGAACGTAGGCCTTCTCGCCTGCGATCTCGCCCGCTGTAAAGAGAAGCCAGTAAAGCCCCATCAGCGCGATCGCGGTCAGGGCTCCAGCGGACTTTCCGGAGCGCAGCGGCCGGATTCCGAGCGGCACCGAGACGATCGCGAGCAGGATCGAGGCGAAGGGAAAGGCCAGGCGGCGATGGATCTGTGTCAGCACGACCTCTCGGCTTCCGCCCCGGATGTCGGGGGTCTCCCCACGGGCGAAGAGGCCCTCGAGCGCGAGCAGCTCGATGAACGTGAAGTCCCGGGCCTTCTTCCGCAGGTCCAGATACGCCGAGACATCTAGCGTGGTCTCCATCGTGCTGAAGCGGATGCGCCGGTAGCGTTCGAGGGAGGCGTCAGAGAAGTGGATCGATCCATCCGACAGCTCGAGCGTGATGCCCTCAGCTCCCTCGCTGCTCTCGACGCTGCCGCAGGCGGCGGAGATGTAGGTTCGCCGGTTCTCGTCGCTGAAGTCGCCGATCAGGAGGCCGCGCAGCGGACATGTCCCGTCGCCCTGCTCGTGAACATAAAGCACGTGGCTTCCCAGGTCGCGAAATCTACGCGGTTCTACGAGGCGCACCGACGAGGCCATCTTGCGCACGAGCTGTTTCATCGCGATGCGACTGCGCGGCTCCAGGTCGAAGAGCAGGTAGCCCGTGACGAGCGAGGCGAAGGCGCCGAGCAGCAGTACCGGCGGGAGCAGCCGCACGACGCTCACTCCCGACGCGCGGATCGCGACGATCTCGGCATCCGCGGAGAGCCTGCCGAAGGTGATGAGGACGCCGAAGAGAAGCGACGTCGGGATCGCGTAGGCCATGTAGCTCGGCAGGATCAGCGCGACGACGCGCGCCAGATCACCGAGCGCGATGCCGGCCGTGAGCAGCTGCTCGAGGATGCGGAGCGTGTTGGTGGCGACGAGGACCAGGGTGAAGATCGTCAGCCCGAGACAGGTGTGGACGAAGATCTCGCGGAGGATGTAGCGCCAGATCAGGGTGGGGGCGACCATCGAGGCGCAGATGCTACCCATCCGTGAAGGAGCCGTCAGCAGCGACAACCCGGGCGCGACCGCGTCCGTACGCGTGCTGAATCCCCTTGCGACCCCGCTCCCGGTGACGCGGATCCTGGTCATCCGGCTCGGTGCGTTGGGGGACGTCGCGCGCACCCGCTTCGCATTCGCTGCCGTCCGGGAGCTATACCCGCGCGCGCGCATCAGCTGGCTCGTCGAGGACCACGCGAAACCTGGCCTCGACGGGGTCGCGGACCTGGACGAGATCGTCACGGTTCCGCGTCGTCAGCTGCGCTTCGGGCAGCCGGGAGCCGCCCTCCGAGATATCGCCCGCCTGGTGCGGCAGCTGCGCGCCAGCCGCTACGAGCTCTCCATCGACTTCCACTGCATCTTGAAGAGCGCGCTCCTGGCGCGGGCTAGCGGGATTCCGCTCCGGGTCGGGTACGCCGCCCCGCTGGCGCGGGAGGGCAGCGCCTGGCTCCTCACGCACAGCGCCCGGATCAGGCCGGGACACCTCTCCCGCTACGACAGGAATGCCGCGCTGGTGCGCTTCCTCGGCGGGACGCCGTCGACCGCAGTACCCCCATTGCAGCTCTCGCAGCTAACGCGCCCAGAGCTCGGCGAGCTGCCGCGCGAGCTGTTGCTCATGCACCCGGGAACGAGCTCGACCACGCTTTACAAGCGCTGGCCATCTGAGAGGTATGCGGAGGTGGCTCGCGAGCTCAGAGATCGAGTCGGGATCCACTCGCTCGTGACCTGGGGGCCGGTCGCGGGTGAGCTCGAGGCCGCCCAGGCCGTCGTGGCCGGCGCCCGTGGTGCGGCCCATCTCGCGGCCGAAACGGGCTCGGTTGGCGAGCTGCTCGTGCTGATGCAGGCCATGCGTCTCTTCATCGGGAGCGACTCGGGTCCCATGCACCTGGCCTCGCTGGCGGGTCTCCCGTTGGTGGCGATCTTCGGGCCGACGGATCCCGTCGAGAACGCCCCGTTCCCCGGCTCACGCCAGCGCGTGCTCCGGCGAGACGTGGGCTGCAATCCGTGTCGCGAGGGCTGCCCCGTTCAGACCTGTATGGCGGCGGTGAGCGCTCCTGACGTGGTGGAAGCTGCGCTCGAGCTCCTGCCGGCGGACCTCGGGGGCTCGTTGGCGTAAACTTGATCTGCGCTTCCGGAGCAGCCCGTACGCGTTTCGGCGGGCTGCGCCGCGCTGGTGCCCGAGAGAGGGGATGGATGGAATGATCGCGCGGGAGCGGGCGTTCGAGCTGATCCAGCGCTTCCCCGCGCACCGGGTACTGGTGTTGGGAGACCTGATTCTCGACCGCTACGTGTGGGGGAACACGGACCGGATCTCGCCAGAGGCGCCGGTCCCCGTCGTACGCGTGGAGCGCGAGTCGATCATGCTTGGCGGCGCAGGGAATGTCGCGCGCAACCTGGCGAGCCTCGGCGCGCAGGTCGAGGTGCTGGGGCTCGTCGGCGACGACGATACGGCCGCCGAGCTCGAGGGACTATTCGAACGCTGGAAGATCGACACGGGCGTGCTGCTCCGCGAGCCCGGTCGACCCACCACGCTAAAGACCCGGGTGATCTCTCGTGGACAGCAGGTCGTCCGCTACGACCGCGAGAGCGAGGAGCCGATCGGTGACGCGCTGGTCGAGCGCCTGCTCGACAGCCTGCGGGCGAGCGGCGCCCGGGCTGACGGGGCGATCATCCAGAACTACGGAAAGGGTCTGCTCACACCAGAGGTGGTAATGGAAGCCATGGCGATCCTCGGCGAGCGCGGCGTGCGCGTCTTCGTCGACCCGAAAGAGCCGCCCTGGGAGATCTATCGCGGGGCCGAGCTGATCAAGCCGAACCTCCGCGAGGCCGAGCAACTGACCCGGATCCGCGTGGGAGCAGACGACGATCTCGCACGTATCGGGAAGCAGCTGCTCGGGCTCGTGGACGGAGCGACGGTTGCGGTGACGCGCGGTGGCCAGGGCATGACTCTGTTCGCGGCTGATGGCGAAATGTGTCACATCCCGACGCAGCTCCGCCAGGTATCCGACGTGGCCGGCGCCGGTGACACGGCGATCGCGGCGCTCGCGCTCGCGCGGCTCTCCGACGCCACCTGGCAGGAGTCGGCGAGGCTCGCGAACGCAGCCGCGGGCATCGTCGTGCAGGTGCCCGGAACCGCCACGAGCAGCCCCGCGGAGCTGCTGGACGCCGTCGGAGCGACTGCTTGAGCAAGGCAGCGGCTACACGAGGCGGTCTCGTCTCGATGACGGGCTTCGGTTGCGCGGAGGCGCAGGTCGAGAAGGGCGCCATTCTGGCCGAGATTCGCTGCTTGAACTCCCGACACCTGGACGTGCGGGTCCGTCTGCCACGAGAGCTGGTGAGCCTCGAAGCCGAAGCTCGGTCGAGAGCGGCGCGCTTCTTCCGACGCGGTCAGGTCGAGGTCTCCATTCGACTCTCGCGAGAGGGAGCGCTCGCCCCGCGGGTCGAGGTCGACTTCGAGGTGGCGCGCCAGTATGCAGAGGCGGCGTCGCAGCTGCGCGAGCGTCTCGCGATCGAGGACGGAATTCCGGTCTCTGCGCTGCTGGCGCTCCCCGGCGTCGCGCGCGTGCGCGATCCAGAGTTCGATCCGGAGGAAGCAGGCCCGGCACTGTTGCTGGCGATCGAGGGGGCCGGTCGCGAGGCCGCGGCGATGCGGGAGCGCGAGGGCGAGACGCTGGCGCAGGAGCTGCGCGAGCGCCTGGCTCTGGCGCAGGATCACATCGCATCGATCGAGGCACGCGGCCAGAAGACGCGGCAGGGAGCGCGCGAACGCCTCGAGAAGCGGCTCTCGAGCCTTGCGCCCGACGTCGAGATCGATCCCGGGCGACTCGAGCAGGAGCTCTTGCTCTACGTCGATCGCATGGACATCACCGAAGAGCTCGTGCGTGCGCGGAGCCACTGCGAGCAGCTCCGCGACATCATCGCCGCCGACGGACCGCACGGACGAAAGCTCGAGTTCCTGCTGCAGGAGCTCGGTCGCGAGACGAACACGATCGGCTCGAAGGCGGCGGATCCGCCCATCACGCGGATCGTTGTCGAGCTCAAGTCGGAGCTGGAGAAGCTGCGCGAGCAAGTGCTGAACGTCGAGTGAAACTCCTCAACATCGGATACGGAAACGTCGTGGCCGCGCATCGGGTGGTGGCCGTGATCGGTCCCGGCGCCGCGCCCATCCGCAGGCTGCGCGAGGAGGCGCGCGAGCGCGGCAAGCTCGTGGACGCGACGCAGGGCCGCAAGACCCGCTCCGTGATCGTGACGGACTCAGACCACGTTGTGCTCTCGGCGGTCCAGACAGATACGATCGCCCAACGCCTGGGTGAAGTTGCGGCGGGAGAGGAAACGTGAGTGGCGTGCCCGGCGGCGTTACCTTCGTGGTCTCCGGTCCCTCGGGCTCCGGAAAGACCACGCTGCTGCGGCGCCTGCTCGCGGCGGACCCGCGGGCTTGCTTCTCCGTGTCCCACACGACTCGGGAGCCGCGTGAAGGCGAGGTCGATGGGCACGACTATCGGTTCGTGGACCAGTCCTGCTTCCGCGCGCTGATCGACGAGGGCGATTTTCTCGAGTGGGCGGAGTATGGAGGCCACCTCTACGGGACGAGCCGCGAGGCCGTGGCGGGGCCGACCGCGGCAGGGATGGACGTCATTCTCGAGGTCGAGGTCCAGGGTGCCGCCCAGCTGCGCCAGCGCCTGGACGACGCCGTGTTCGTGTTCATCATCCCTCCGTCCATGGCTGTTCTCGAGCGACGCTTGCGCGGTCGGGGCACGGAGCCCGAGGACGTGGTCTGCAAGCGCCTGGCGCGCGCGCGAGACGAGATCCGGCTCGTATTCGAGGACGCCGACTCGTACGATTACCTGATCGTGAATGACGAGATCGATGGGGCCGTGAGCGATCTCAGGCACGTGGTTGGGGCGTCGCGGGTCCGCCGACAGCCGGTCGTCGACTCCCAACGCAGACGCTTCGGCTTCGACTGAGCGGACTCGTTCGAATGGCGCGAATCAACGAGATCGTAGATCAGGTCGAGGAAAATCTTCCCAACGCGGACCTCGGCGTTCTGCAGCGAGCGTACGTGTACTCGGCGCGCGTGCACCAGGGCCAGATGCGGCTCTCCGGGGAGCCCTACCTCACCCATCCGCTTGCGGTCGCCAGCATCCTGGCCGACATGCGCCTGGATCCGGTGACCGTGGCCGTCGGCCTGCTTCACGACACGATCGAGGACACCTTTGCGACAGAGGAGGAGATCCAGGAGGAGTTCGGCGACGAGATCGCCGATCTCGTGGTCGGTCTGACGAAGCTATCCAAAGTCGAGTTTCAGAGCCGCGAGGAGCAGCAAGCCGAGAACTTCCGAAAGATGCTGCTCGCGATGGCGAAGGACATCCGCATCATCCTGATCAAGCTGGCCGACCGGCTGCACAACATGCGGACGCTCGAGTACATGGACGAGGACGCACGTCGCCGCATTTCGACCGAGACTCTCGACATCTACGCGCCCCTCGCTCACCGCTTGGGCATCTACTGGATGAAGGAGGAGCTCGAGCAACGCGCTTTCCGGGAGGTCTACCCCGAGGTCTTCAAGTCCATCGAGGAGCTGATTCAGGGCAATCAAGCGGAGCGGGAGCGGTACATCAAGGACATGGGAGCGCGGTTGTCCGGAGTCCTGAGCGAGTCGGGTCTCTCGGTGGAAGTAACGGGTCGCTTGAAGGAGGTGTACAGCATCTACAAGAAGACGCGCGAGCAGGACCTGTCGATGGACGAGGTCTACGATCTGATTGCCTTCCGCATCATCGTCGATGGGACCACGGCGACGTGCTACGAGACCCTGGGCATCGTGCACAGCCTGTGGCGTCCCGTCCCGGGTCGCTTCAAGGACTACGTCGCGATGCCGAAACCCAACGGCTACCAGTCTCTACACACAACTGTGATCGGCCCTTCCGGCGAACGCGTCGAGGTGCAGATCAGGACGCAGGAGATGCACCGGGTAGCGGAGCTCGGGATCGCGGCTCACTGGAAGTACAAGGGGGACGGATCGACCCGTCCCTCCGACGAAAAGCAGTTCGCGTGGCTGCGGCAGCTTCTGGAATGGCAGCAGAACCTGAGCGACCCGAACGAGTTCCTCGAGACCGTCCGTGTCGACCTGTTCGCCGACGAGGTCTACGTGTTCACGCCGCGGGGGGACGTCGTCGCGCTGCCGGCGGGCGCCTCCCCCATCGACTTCGCCTACGCGGTGCATACCGAAGTGGGCCACCACTGCGCCGGCGCGAAGGTCAATGCCCAGCTCGTCCGCCTGACCCATCGTCTTACGACCGGTGACACCATCGAGATCATCACCTCGCCGCATCAGAAGCCTAGGCAGGAGTGGCTCGACAACGTGGTGACGGGGCGTGCGCGAAACCGCATCCGTCACGTGCTCCGAACTGAGCAGGTGGAGGATGCGCGAGCGCTCGGACGGGAGATCCTGCAGCGTGAGCTGCAGCGGCGTCGCATGAGCTACGACGAGCTGCGGAAGGCGGGCGAGCTCAGCAAGGTAGCGAAGGAGCTCTCGTACAAGGACCTCGACGCGATGCTCCAAGCAGTGGCGTACGGTCGTCTGCAGGGCCGTCAGGTGGCGCGCAAGCTCGGTGGCGACGAGGACGCGGGCAAGCCGAACCTCTTGCGGCGAGTCTTCCGTCCGAGCCGGGGACCTGCTGACGTCAAGGTTGGCGGGATGGATCAAGTGCTGGTGCGTTTTGGTAAGTGCTGCTCACCGCTCCCGGGAGATCCGGTCGAGGGCTTCATCACGCGGGGTCGGGGCGTTACGGTGCACGCCAGGAACTGCGCGAAGATCTTCCACCTCGACCCCGAGCGCCGCGTACCCGTGGACTGGGAAGGGGAGCCCGATACCGTTCGTCGCGTCAAGGTGCGGGTCGTCTCCGAGGATCGCCCGGGTCTGCTCGCCGCGGTGTCGAACAAAATCAGCGACCAGGGCGTGAACATCGATGCTGGGCAGATCACGACGAGCGGAAACAACCGAGCCGTGCAGACCTTCGAGCTATCTATCAAGAACCGCCGCGAGCTCGACTCGGTTATCAAGCAGCTGACGAAGATCCGCGGCGTGCTCTCCGTCGAACGGGTCCGCGCTTGACCGACGCGAACCGGCCACCGCTGAGTGGGGTCGTGATCTGCTTTAACGAAGAGGACACGATCGAACGCTGCCTGAAGTCACTGTCATTTTGCGACGAAATCGTGGTGGTGGACTCTGGCTCGACGGACCGAACGCTGGACCTCTGTGCCTGCTACACCGATCGCATAATCGAACAGGAGTTTCTCGGCTACGTCAAACAGAAAAACTTCGCACTGGAACAGGCTACACACGACTGGGTCGTATGTCTCGACGCAGATGAAGAGCTGTCTCCGGAGGCCACCCAGAGCCTCCAGGCTGCGGTCGCGCAGAACGACGGAGATGTGGCCGGCTATCGGCTCGAGCGCATCACGCATTTCCTCGGCGTGTGGCACAACCACGGCGAGTGGTCGGACGATTGGCAGCTGCGCGTGTTTCCGCGTTCACGGGGCCGCTGGACAGGTCGTGATCCCCATGATCGGGTGGAGGTCGCCGGCAGCGTTCGTCTGCTCTCGGGACAGCTTCGCCACTACAACTACCGCGACCTCTCTGATCATCTCGATACCATCGATCGCTTCAGCGCGCGTCTCGCGCGCGAGATGCACGATGAGGGCGTGCGCTTCCGACTCCGCGATTTGCTGCTGCGGCCCGTTGGCCGCTTCTTCAAGGGCTATCTGCTACGGCGCGGCTTCCAGATGGGCCTGCCCGGCTTCCTCGTGTCTGTGTCGACCGCGTACTACGTGTTCATGAAGTACGCAAAGCTGTGGGAGCTGGAACGCGCGAGCAGGCGATGAAGATCCTGCACATGACCGCGGATTGGAAGTGGACCGGACCGGCGGACCCTATGCTGAACGCGGTGCTCGGCCTGCGCGAGCGCGGACACCAGGTTGACCTGGCGTTCCCCGATTCGCCTCCCGGTCAGCCGGGCGGGCTCGCGAGCCATGCGAGAGCGCGTGGCCTCGCGCCGGTGCACGCGTTGGAGAGGGCCAGGGGCTACCGGCCGCTCCGCGATCGCGAGCAGGTCCAGCGGCTGCGTGAGGTGCTCCGCCGCGGGGACTACGACGTCGTGCACACGCACCACACGCGGGATCAGCTGCTCGCGTTCCTGGCCTCCCGCGGCCTCTCCTACCGGCGCGTGGCCAGCTGGCACGCGGGGGATCCGATCTTGGATCGGCCCTGGAACCGGCTGCGCTTCGGCCCGCGCGTGCTCGCGGGGCTCGTCGTGCTCTCGCCAGCACTCGCGACCCACGCCCGGAATACATTCGGTTGGGGGCCCGAGCGCGTGGCGGTGGTCCCCGGCTGCGTGGACGTCGAGCGCTACCAGAGACGCGCGCCCTCCGCTGTGCTGACGCGCGAGCTCGGACTCCGCGCCGGGGAACGCGTGATCGGGGTCGTGGCGCGACTCCAGCCGCACCGGCGCTTCGACCTGTTGCTGGAGGCCTTCGCCCGGGCGCGGCGACGCGCGCCAGGCCTGCGCCTGCTCGTAGTAGGCAGGGGCACGCGCGCCGCTCAGGTCCTGGACGAGCCGGTGCATAGGCTCGGGCTGGGAGAGGCGGTGATTCGGGCGGGCTACAGAGGAGAAGACTATCGAGACGTGCTCTCGCTCTTCCATGCGCTCGTGTTTCTCGTGCCCGGCTCCGACGGCTCGTGCCGCGCGGTGCTCGAGGCGATGTCGATGCAGGTGCCGGTCGTCTCGAGCCGTCGCGGCATCCTGCCAGAGATCGTTCGCGACGGCCGCACGGGCGTGCTCGCCGACGAGGAGCCCGAGCCCCTCGCCGAGGCCATGTTCAACGTGTGGCACGACCCGCCCCGCTGGCGCGCACTGGGCGAAGCCGCTCGCCGGGAGGTGCTCGACTGTCACACCATACAGCGTCATGCGGAGCGCCTCGACAAGTTCTACGCGTCCCTCGTCGCTGCCTAGTCTGTCGCCTGAGACGTAGTTCAGTCTACGGCGAGGCCCGCGCTCCTCCAGGCACATCCAACGGATCGAGCAACCCGAGGCGCCGCCAACCTTCTCTGAGCAGCCAGGTGTGTGCGGCCGCGACCGGAGCCTCGCCCCCACTCGTCCCTCGCGTTCTTCCTCTTCTCCAGCCGTCAAACCAGCGACCCGAGGAAGCGGGATCCAGCGTCTCGAGCGCCGCGCGGCGATGCCGTGCCGCGTTGAGCAGCACGTACCGGATCGCGTTCCAGACCTCACGCGGCGTCTTCAGGACCCGCATGTGGTACCGATCCGCTAGCAGCCTGCCGCGCCACCCGAATGCGCGCCGCATCGCCCAGGCCATCCTCCTGCTGAGCGACTTCATCCCACGACCGAGCGCATGCCGGTCCTTCGCCTCGACGATGAAGTGCGCGTGGTCGCGCAAGAGCGCGTAGTGAATCAGCCGAAACTCGCCCCGGTCGCACCCTCTCGCCAGCGTTCCCTCGAACGCGCGCACGAAGGCCGGAGCCCGTAACGATGGAACACCTTCGCGCACCCGCAGCGTCACGTGGCACGGATGCCGCGACGCGAGATTGGGCCGCCTCCGGTGCCGAACCAGGGGATTCGGCCCAGGCTTGCGTCCGGCCCCCTGCCGCCGACCGCCGCGACGCGCCGGGGAGCGTAGATCAAGCGTGAGCTGCCAGTCTGATTTCTTCATTCTTTCACTAATTGGTGTAGATTAGGGCTTTCTAAAAATTCTGTCAAGGGTATGAACCAGCAGCAGAACGGGAGAGAAGGACATGCCCCCACGCGTCCGCCCGCCGCTCCAACGGGTTCCGGCGCATCTACAATGATGATCGGCCCGCACGAAGCACTCGGTCAGGTCTCTCTAGCTCAGCCCCCGCCGTCTTCCGGTTCCCGAGCCTGTGTGTCGAAGCCAAGGACTTGGAATGGGTCCAGAGAGCGTTTCCCGAGGGAGACTCTAGATTTAGATCGATCGCCACATGCGGTAGTGTGGGCCGATCTCCGGGAGCTCGAACTCTTCGCCCTCGGTCTGAAAGCCCAGCGCGTAGTAGAAGGCGAAGGCGGAGGTTCGGGCGTTGCACCAGAGGCGTGTGCCTCCGTGCGCGACGGCGTGGGCGATGCACGCAGCGAGAAGGGACTGCCCGACACCCGTCCGACGCGTGGACGCGAGCGTAGCCATCCCACGCAGCCGCCAGGCCTGCGACCCGTCCGCTCCGGGCATGGGCTCCCGGTAAACGGACGCGATGCCGACCAGCTCGCCGTTCAGGTACGCACCCAGGTGTCGCGTGTCGGGAGCTGCGTCGCCGGGGTAGTCGAGTTCCTCCAGGCGCTGGCCGGGGCGGAGCACGCGCTGCCGCAACGGACGGGTCTCCCCGGCGGGGATGGTCTTGATCTCGACGTCTGCCACGTCTCCCGAGCCTACCTGGCTCGGCCTCACGCCGTCGAAGAGCTCAGCTGCAGGTCGACGAGCTCGCGGTAGAGGCCCCCGTGTATCATCAGCTCCTCATGGCTGCCAATCATGCTGATCCGTCCCTGCTCGAGCACGGCGATCCTGTCAGCGGCTTGAACCGTCGAGAGGCGGTGCGCGATGACCAGCACGGTGCGGTTCTTCATCAGGTTCCCGATCGCCTCCTGCACCAGTTTCTCGGCCTTCGCGTCGAGCGCCGAGGTGGCCTCGTCGAAGATCAGGATCTGCGGATCCCGCAAGATGGCTCGCGCGATGGTCAGCCGCTGCCGCTGTCCGCCAGAAAGCTGCCCACCCAGCTCTCCGACCGGCGTGTGGTAGCCCTCCGGCATGGCCTCGATGAAGCTGTGCGCGTGGGCGGCGTGAGCGGCCGCCGCCACCTCGTCGAAGCCCGCCTCGGGCCGACCGTAGCGGAGGTTGTCGAGAATGGTCACGTTGAAGAGGAAGGGCTCCTGGCTGACGAGCGCGATCAGGCGGCGCAGCGAGTGGCGCTCGATCCGCGATAGGGGCACGCCGTCGAGCTCGATGCTGCCCTGATCCGGCTCGTGAAAGCGCAGCAGCAGGTCGGCGACGGTGGTCTTCCCAGCGCCGCTTCGGCCGATCAGGGCGACGGTCTCGCCGGACCGGATCTCGAGATCCAGATCCCGGAGCACCTCCTCCCGGCCGTAGTGGAAGGACACGCGACGGTAGACGATACCTTTCGAGAGCCGCTCTACGCGGACGGCGTCGTCGCGATCAGGGGTCTCCTCCGCGGCGTCCAGCACCTCGAAGATGCGGTTGGCCGCTGGCAGCGCGTCCTGGATCCCGTTGTACAGACGCGACAGGTTCTTCGTGGGGCGGTAGAGCATCGCCGCGATCGCGAGGAAGGCGGCGAGGATGCCCTGCGTGATGTTCCAGAAGCCGTTGATGATCCCGAACACGCCCACGATCAGAACGGCGACGAACGCACCCTGGCTGACCAGCTCGACCGAGGAGCGGGAGTAGACGCGGTTTCGGATCACCTTCATGGAGCGCCGGAAGTAGCGCATGAGCTCGTCCCGATACATCTCGCGCTCGAGCGCTTCTGTGTTGAAGGCCTTGATCAGCTTGATCCCCGAGAGGATCTGCAGCAGGCGCTCCATCACCTCCGCGACCTGCTGCTGGCGTTTGCCGCTCGAGCGGCGGATGCGCGACCCGAAGATCTGCAGCACCACGCCGACGGGTGGTCCCACGAGCAGGGTCACGAGCGCTAGCCGCCAGTTGAGGTAGAGCGCCGCTCCGATGGCCACGAGGATCTGGAAGCCGTCCTGCAGAGCCTCGCCAAAGACCAGCGCCTGCGCGCGGTTCGCGATCAGCGTGTCATTGCTGGTGCGGGTGACGAAGCCCCCCCGCGTGTCGGTCTGCAGGTGCTGGAGCGGCACCCGCAGGAGCTTGCTGCCAATGTCGAGCTGCAGGTCGACCCCCATCCGAGTCATCACCCACTCGCCCGAGTAGTCGCGGATCAGCCGCACCACCGGCATGCCCAGGACGATGGCCAGCCCGGCCAGCATGATGGTCCAGAACCCCTCGCGCACGCTCGCCTCCATGGCCTCGCGCTCCGCCCGCAGCTGCTCCTGCAGCTCCGGTTCGAGCTGCGCGGCCTGCGCGGAGCCGCGCAGCTCAGCCAGGGAGTCCGCGGAGATCTTCGGAGCCAGCACGTCGTCCAGGAGCGGCTTTATGAGATAGGCGCGGCCGGTCAGCCCGCCCGCGTAGAGCATTGAGAAGACGAGCGTGATGGCCACCACCCCGACGTAGGGTCGGGCGTAGAGCAGGAGCCGCAGCAGCGGCGCAGGCGAGCCTTCCCGGGCAGAGGACACGGATGCTGTCTCAGGCGACCTTGGTCACCTTTCCCGAGCGCAGGCAGCGGGTGCAGACGCGTACCCGACGCACCGTGCCTGCGACTCGGGCGCGGACCCGCTGGAGATTGGGCAGAAAGCGCCGCCGCGTCTTGTTGTTGGCGTGGCTGACGTTGTTGCCGGTCGTCGGTCCCTTGCCGCAGATCTCACACTGAGCTGCCATGAGGCTTCTCCCGTAGCGTGAGTACCAAATGCCGCCTGGGGGCTCAACCGCGCGGTTCCGTAGCCTAGAATCGGCTCCGGAGGTCCGCCCATGGCAGTCAGGCTCGCGCCGGAGGTCAGCGTTGTGATCCCGGCGCTCAACGAGCGTCACAGCATCGCCCGCGCCCTCGATTCCACCCGCCTCCCGGGAGTCGAGCGGATCGTCGTCGACGGCGGATCGAGCGACGGAACCGCGGAGCTGGCTCGCTCGCTAGGCGCCGAGAGAGTGATCCTTTCGAGCAGGGGCCGGGCCCGGCAGCTCGACGTGGGATATCGAGAGTCGAAGGCCGGGGTGATCGTCTTCCTGCACGCCGATACGCGCCTCGAGCCTGGCTGGCTCGAGGCGATCCGGGCCTCGTTGCGCGATCCGGAGGTGGCGGGCGGTGCCTTCCGCCTCGGCTTCGATTCGCGTCGCTGGATCTACCGCCTGGCGGAGTGGCTCGTGAGCCTGCGCTCGCGGCTTGCTTTGCTCCCCTTTGGAGACCAGGCCCTCTTCATCCGACGAGAGCTGATCGATGCGCAGGGTGGTATCCGCGCGGTCCCGATCTTCGAGGATCTCGACATGGTGCGGCTGATCCGAAAGAGCGGGCGCCTCGCTCTGCTGCGCGAGTCTGCCTGGACCTCCGCTCGACGCTACGAGCGAAACGGCGTGCTCCGCCAGACACTGCGCAACCAGGTCGCGCTGCTTGCCTGGGGCCTGGGTCTGGACAGGGAGCGGGTGGCGAGCTGGTACTGGCGCAGGCCGGCGCGCTGAATGTCCAACGGCTCTCGGGTCTCGTCAGGTTCTGTGGTAGTCTTGCGGCCTCTCGGCCGGAGCTAGCTTGACCCCGAGACAGCGCGTCTTCGCATATATGCGGCAGATGCGCGGGCACTACGTCGTCGGCGCAATCCTGACCGTTGGCTACGCCATCGCCTTTCAGTTGGTGCCGGTATCCGTGCGCGATGTGGTCGGTCGCATCGAGGACGGGCTGCCGCTGCAGTCGGTCACGCGCGGAGTTCTGGTGCTGATAGCGGTTAGTACGGTATTCGCGATCCTGCGTCTCTGGTCGCGGCTCCTGCTGTTTCGCATCGGTCGCGAGCTCGAGTATCGGCTGCGCAACGACCTGTTCGCACACCTGCAGCGCCTGCCGCAGTCGTACTTTGCGCGCCAGCGCACAGGCGATCTCATGTCGCGGGCCGTGAACGACGTGAACAACGTGCGGATGTTCCTCGGCATGGGCGTGCTGAACATCCTGCAAACGCCGATTCTGTACTTCGGTGCTATTGCGGTCATGGCCTGGGTCGACCTGCAGCTCACGCTCATGGTGCTGTTGCCCTATCCCCTGTTCATCCTGATCGTTCGCTACTTCGGGACGCGTCTGCACGGCGCCAGCCTGGCGACGCAGGAGCAGCTCGGGTCACTCTCTGTAGCCGTCCAGGAGAACGCGGCGGGCGTGTTCGTGGTCCGCTCCTATACGATGGAGGATCGTGAGCGCGAGCGCTTCCGTCGCGAGAACCAGTCGCTCTACGGCCGCCAGATCCGGCTGGCATTGATCTCGGGGGGCATGCACGCGACGATCGCGCCGCTACCGACGCTCGCTGCGATCATCGTGCTTGCGGTAGGGGGAACCCGCGTCCTCGGGGGAACCCTGGAGCAGCGCGACCTGTGGCTCTTCCTGATGTACACGTTCCAGCTCACCTACCCCACCTTCAACATTGGCTGGGTGATCAACATCACTCAGCGCGGTCTGGTGGGACTGCGCCGGATCGGCGAGATCTTGAACACGGAGCCCAGCATCGCGAACCGCCCGGACCTGATCGACCGGGACGAGATCGACGGCCAGGTGACCGTGCGCGAGCTCGACTTCTCCTACCCCGGCCGGGGGCGACGGCCCGCCCTGGCGCAGGTCACCTTCCGTGTCGAGGCCGGTCAGACGGTCGGGGTCGTCGGGCCCGTCGGATCCGGCAAGAGCACGCTGCTCTCGGCGATCCCGAGACTGCTCGAGATCAGGGACGAGAGCGTCTTCATCGACGGAGCGGACGTCAACCGGCTGCCCCTCGAGCTCCTGCGCTCGAGCATCGCGATGGTCCCCCAAGACAGCTTCCTGTTCTCGACGACGGTTCTCGAGAACGTCCGCTTCGGACTGCCCGACGCGAGCCTCGACGAGGTGCGCGAGGCAGCCCGACGTGCGCAGGTCCTAGCCGAAATCGAGGAATTCCCGCAGGGCTTCGATACGCTGGTCGGGGAGCGCGGCATCACGCTCTCGGGGGGCCAGCGGCAACGCATCTCGCTGGCTCGCGCGCTCATGCTCGAACCCGCGATCTTGATCCTTGACGACGCCCTCTCGAGCGTCGACGCGGCCACCGAGGAGGCGATTCTCAAGGAGCTCCGGAGCGCGCGCTCCGGGCGCACGTGCTTCATCGTGGCCCATCGGCTGTCCGCCGTACGCGACGCCGACTTCACCGTTGTCCTCGACGAGGGCGCGGTGAAGGAGCTCGGCTCCCACGAGGAGCTGCTCCAGAACGACGGTTTCTACGCCCGGACGTTTCGACAACAGCGGCTCGAAGCTGAGATCGAGGAAGATCTGCCGTGACCCCCGGCTTTCACGACGAGGAGGTGCTCGGGAAGGTCTACGACACCGTGCTGATCAGGCGCCTCTGGCCGTACCTGCGCTCGCACCGGCGGCTGATCGTCGCGGCCCTATTACTCATCCCGCTGCGCTCTCTGGTGGAGGCACTGCCGGGTCCCCTGATCGGGAGTGGTTTGGATGCGCTCGCAGGTGCGGAGCCAAGCGAGGACCTTGGCTTCCTTGGCCGTCTGGCCGATCCACCAGGCGAACTGCCGCAGATCCCCTGGATTGCGTTCGTGCTGCTTCTGGCGATGGCCCTCGGGGCACTGGTCGAGTTCGCGCGCATGCTCTCGATGACAGTGATGGGACAGCGCGCCATGCGCGAGCTGCGCGGCGACCTCTTCGATCACGTCCAGCGCCTGCCGATGAAGTTCTTCGACCGCTATCCCGTTGGCCGCCTCGTCACTCGCATTGGCAACGACATCGAGGCGGTCGGGGAGATGTTCGCGAGCGGCCTTGTCCAGCTCGTCGCGGATCTCTTCGTCATGGTGGTGTTCGCCGGACTGCTCTTCTGGATCGACTGGCGCCTCGCCCTGGTCGCGATGAGCGTAGTGCCCCTGCTCGCGATCGCCGCCGTCATCATGCGCTGGAGGGTGCGGCAGGCGTACCGCCTGGTGCGCGTCAAGATCGCGCGCATCAACGCGCACCTGCAGGAGACGATCTCCGGAATGAAGGTCGTCCAGCTCTTTGCGCGGGAGCGCAGGAACTTCGACGACTTCGCCCAGATCAACTTGGAGCACCGCAACGCGTGGTTCACGTCGATCAACTACGACGCGCTGCTCTCCGCCTCGATTGAGATGGCCGTGAACCTGACGATGGCCTTCATCCTGTGGTACGGCGCGCTTCGCATCGGTATAGGCGAGTTCAGCCTTGGCGTGCTCTACGTCTTCGTCGACTACATGCGGCGCTTCTACCGGCCACTCCAGGATCTGTCGGCAAAGTACTCGGTCATGCAGTCCTCGATGGCGAGCCTGGAGAGGACTTTCCAGCTGCTCGATAGCGAGCCCGAGCCGGAGCAGCGCGGCAGCGGGCCGGCGGCCGTTCTGGGGGAGGTGGTGTTCGAGAACGTCACCTTCGCGTACGACGAAGAGGTGATTCTGCGCAACTTCTCGATCCGGATCGAGCCCGGCGAGCGGGTCGCGCTGGTCGGCCACACAGGCGCCGGAAAGACGACCGTGCTCAAGCTGCTTCTGCGTCTGTACGAGCCCCAGTCCGGTCGGATCCTCGTCGACGGCATCGACGTTCGCGAGATCCGCCGGCACGAGCTGCGGCGTCACATTGCCTTCGTGCTCCAGGACGTGTTCCTGTTCACGGGCAGCCTGGCCTACAACATCGGGCTCGGGCAGGAGGACATTCCCGAGTCCGCCATCGAGGCCGCCGCCCGGACGGTGCACCTGGACGAGTTCGTGCGGCGTCTACCGTCTGGCTACGCGGAGCAGGTGAGCGAACGGGGCACGAATTTCTCGGTGGGAGAGCGCCAGCTCATCTCCTTTGCGCGGGCCCTGGCACAGCGGCCCACGATCCTCTTGCTGGATGAGGCTACCGCCAACGTCGACACGGAGACGGAGGCGCTCGTCCAGGACGGGCTCCACCGGCTGATCGAGGGCAAGACCTCCATCGTCGTTGCGCACCGGCTCTCCACGATCCGCGACGTCGATCGCATCTACGTCCTGCACCACGGCGAGCTGCGCGAGGTCGGGACGCACGACGAGCTGCTCGCGCAGCGCGGCCTCTACTGGCGACTGTACCGGCTCCAGTACGCCGAGCAGGAGAGGGCGGCCTGACGAGTCCGCGGCGCGGGTGTTCCCGGGGTGCGCTGCGTGTCTCGTGTGTGCTAGCTTCCACAGGTCGAGATGGCCTAATTCTCTCTTGTGAGCCGTCGGTCAGGTCCCCCCAGAGCATGACCGGACGAGTGGCGGGGACGACGCTCGGGTGCGGATACGATCCGTAGAGATCACCGGGTTCAAATCGTTCGCCGAGCGAACCGTGCTGGCGTTCGAGGGAGGAATCTCGGCGATCGTCGGTCCGAACGGCTGTGGGAAGTCGAACGTCGTCGACGCGATCCGCTGGGTCATGGGCGAGCAGAACCCGCGTCGCCTCCGCGGTCGGATGATGGAAGACGTCATCTTCGCAGGGACCGAGTCGAAGCCTGCGGTCGGCATGGCCGAAGTCACGATGACTCTCGACAACTCGGACGGCCTCGCGCCGGGCATCTACAAGGGCTTCTCCGAGATTCAGATCACGCGCCGCCTGTATCGGTCCGGCGAGAGCGAGTACCTGCTCAACCGGGCGGCCTGCCGACTCCGCGACATAACCGACTTCTTCACGGACACCGGCGTCGGTACGCGTGGCTACACGGTCGTGGAGCAGGGCCGCGTGGCCGAGGTGGTCTCTACAAAGCCCGAGGAGCGCCGCTTCATCTTCGAGGAGGCGGCAGGCATCGGAAAGTATCGACAACGTCGGCGCGAGACCGAGAGCAAGCTCCGTGCGACCGAGCAGAACCTGTTGCGCGTGACAGACATCTTGAGCGAGCTCCGACGCCAGATCGCGTCGCTCGAGCGGATGTCGCGCCGGGCCGGTCAGTACAAGAAGCTGAAAGCCCGCGAGCGCGATCTGGAGCTGGTCGTGGCGAGCGAGGAGTACGGGCGCTATGCGGACAAGCTCGGCGCAGTGGAGCGAGAGCTCGGACAGCTCCGGATCGAGGGCTTCGATTTCGATGCCCGCATCGCGCGGGCGGACTCGCGGGTGGAGGACAATCGGCGTGAGTACCTCGAACGGGAGCGCGCAGTACAGCAGACGAGCGAGGCTCTCTACGCGCTGCGCTCCAAGATCCAGTCGATCGAGAGTCGCATCGAGTACCAGCGGCGAGAGCGCGCCAGCCTGCTCAAGCTCTCGGAAGAGCGCGCGGCGGAGGTCGAGCAGCGGCGCGAGCAGCAGAGCGCCCACACGAGCTTGCTCAGCCGGGTCATCAGCGAGTTCGCTCTTGCGGAGCAGACGCTCACGAACGACGAGGCCGAGCTCGAGAAGCGAGACGCCCAGCTTCGGGAGCTGAGCGAGCGACTCTCGTCTCTGCAGGGGCGCCGGGAGGCGCTCCTGAATCGGCTCGTCGAGATCGCCGCCGAGGAGGCGGGACTCGAGAGCGAGGCGCGCTCGCTGGAAGATCGGGGCGCCGAGCTCGAGCAGCGCGTACGCCAGAGCGATGAGCTGCTCGAGGCGAGCACTGTGCACGCGGAGAGCCGGCGCGGAGAGGAGCTTGGGCTCGAGCGCCAGGTGCGTGGCTCCCTCGCCGAACGGGAGGGATTGGGGCGTCAGCTGAGCCAGCAGCTGCGCGCTCTCGAGACTGCCGAGACGGAGCTGGTAGACGCGCGCGCCGAGCTTGACGTTGCGCGCAGCCAGGCGGAGCAGGCTTCTGCCCAGCTCGGCTCGGTCGAGGAGCTCGAGCGCGGCGCCACACGGCGTGTCGCAGAGACCCTGGAACAGCTGCCCGAGGAGCAGGGGCGGCGGATCCGAGGTCTGCTGTCCGCCGTGATCCACGCGGAACCTGGCGTCGAGGCCGCGCTCGAGGCCGTACTCGCCGACCTCCTGGATGCCATCATCGTGGACGACTCCGCGGCCGCGCTCGATCTTCTGATCTGGCTGCGCGCGTCCTCGGTCGCCCGGCTGACCGTTCTTCCCTTTGGCGACGTTGCCAGGTCCAGGCCCGACCTTGCCGCCGGCTCTACACCGCCCGGAACCCGAATATTGGAGATGGTCCGCGTCGACGAGCCCTATGGCCCTCTGGTCGAGCGACTGCTGCACGACGTCTATCTGGTCGGGAATCTCGGGGAGGCCGTGTCGCGCGCGCCCGCCGGAGCTCCTGCCGTCTTCGTGACTCGCACAGGCGAGGTGCTCGATCGCCTCGGGGCCCTGACGGGTGGGCTGCGGGCGCCACCGGGCGCCCTGGTTCGCTCGAGCGAGCTCCGCCGGCTACGGCTGGCCGTGGGCGAGCTCGAGCCGCTCCGGGAGGCGGCGGAGTCGCGGGCGGCCGAGGGCACACGCCGGGTTGCGACGCACGGTCGCGAGCTCGAGAACGGGCGCAACCGCGTCCATACGGCCGAGCTCGCGGTCGTGAACTTGGAGAAGGATCTCGAACGCATGCGCGAGCGCGCGAAGGAGGCTTTCGAGTCGGTGGAGGAGCACCGGGCGGGCAAGGCCTCGCTGGTCTCCCAGCTAGACCGCGCGAACGAGGAGCACGCGACGCACGGGGAACGCCTCACTGCGATCGAGCGAGAGCGGGCGCTGGTAGGGTCCCAATCCGATGAGCTGCGCGCCCAGATCGCCGTGCAGTCCCGCGAACGCGAGCGCCTAGAGCA
The DNA here is from genome assembly GCA_965226855.1 of Myxococcota bacterium. GTDB lineage: Bacteria > Myxococcota_A > UBA9160 > SZUA-336 > SZUA-336 > JAUXJB01. The sequence goes on from CBDDEE010000024.1 coordinate 121,803, forward strand.
ACGCCTGGTGCAGGCCCGAATCGGGCTGGCCGAGCTAGGGGCCCGTCGCGACCAGTCCCAGGAAGCCAGGAATCGCCTCCAGACGGCCGTGGACGAGGGGCGCGAGTGGATCGCGCGCTGGACCGAGGAGGTTCGGGGCGCGAGCGAACGAGCGGAGTCGCTCGCGCGCTCGACCGCGGCCGACGAGGAGCAGCTTGCGAGCCTGATCCGAGAAGAGGAGACCCGGCGGGCTGCCATGGAATCCATGCGGACTGCCTATGAGAATCGTTCGGCCGATGTCGCGGCCGCCGAGAACGAATCGCGCACGGCCACTCGCGAGCGTGAGTCTCACCGCGAGCGGGTAGCGAGCTGCGACCTCGCGCTGCAGGAGGCTCGCCTCCAGTGCGAGCAGCTCTCCGCGCGAATCCGGGAACGCTTCGAGGTGGAGGTGGCGGAGTACGCGCCCGACCCCGAGCACCTCCACGGCGACTCCGAGGAACGACAGCGGGAGCTCGAGCGGCATCGCGAGAGCTTGCGATCGCTCGGCGAGGTGCACCTTGGCGCGATCGAAGAGTACGAAGAGGTAGCGGAGCGCAACCGTTACCTCTCCGAGCAGAGGGCGGACCTCGAGACCTCGATCGAGCGCCTGCGCAACGCGATCGCACGCATCAACCGCGCGAGTCGCTCCCGCTTCCGCACGACGTTCGAGGCCATCGACGCACAGTTCCAGGAGATGTTCCCGCGCATGTTCAACGGTGGCCGCGCCCACCTGTCGCTCACCGAGGCGGAGGACGTGCTCGAGGCAGGCATCGAGATCGCCGCACAGCCGCCGGGCAAGCGACTGCAGAACGTGAACCTCCTCTCCGGCGGTGAGAAGGCACTCACGGCGCTTGCCCTGCTCATCGCCGTCTTCGCGGTCAAACCCTCGCCCTTCTTCCTGCTCGACGAAGTCGATGCCGCACTCGACGACGCGAACGTCGGGCGCTTCAACGACCTGCTGCGTGAACGCGTCAGGTCCTCGCAGCTCCTGCTCATCACGCACAACAAGGCCACGATCGAGATCGCGGACACACTCTTCGGCGTTACCATGCAAGAGCCGGGTCTCTCCAAGCTCGTCACCGTCGATCTTCTGCCGTAGACTCCCGCCGCCATGAGTCTGGAGACCCTGCACCTGGTCCTGTTCCTGTGGGTCGGCGCCTGCCTGGTGCTGCTGGTCGCGAGCGTCACGGTGGGGTTCCCGAGAGCCGCGCGCGAGCACCGCCGGGCCGCTTCGGTCAGGGACGAGACCGTCGAGCTCCGACGCGTGCCCGCGGGCACGGTGCCGGCTCCCGCTTGCCGCGCCCCCCCGCAAGGGCGGGCTCCGGACCTCAGGTCGGGACTCGAGAAGAGCCGCCGGGCGTTGGTCGGATCGCTCGAAAGGCTGCTGCGGGGCCGGGCGGAGCTCGACGCGGACACATTCAGCGAGCTCGAAGCGCTCCTCTTCGGCGCCGACCTGGGCGTGCGCACGGCCGAGCGTCTGCTCGAGAGCGCGCGCAAGGCTACGTCTCCCGCGGAGATCAAGACCCGTCTCCAGTCGAGCGCGTTGGAGATCCTGCGTGCCCGGCCCTCTGCAGACGTGCCCCGGCGGGCCCGCCCGCACGTGGTCCTCGTGGTTGGTGTGAACGGCTCCGGAAAGACAACGTCAATCGGCAAGCTCGCCGCCCGCTTTACGCAGCAGGGCGACAGGGTGCTGATCGCTGCGAGCGACACCTTCCGTGCTGCCGCGATCGAGCAGCTCGGCATCTGGGCGGAGCGCGCTGGCGCGGAGATCGTCAAGGGTCGCCCCGGAGGCGACCCGGCCGCGGTGGCTTACGACGCCGTGAAGGCGGCGCGCGCCCGCGACTTCGACGTGGTCATCGTCGATACCGCCGGGCGGCTGCAGACCGATCGCGGGCTGATGGACGAGCTGGCCAAGATCTCCCGCGTGCTGCAGAGGGAGGTCCCGGAGGCGCCCCACGAGGTGCTGCTGGCCGTCGACGCGAATACGGGACAGAACGCGATCCGCCAGGCGCGTGAGTTCGCCGACGCAGTGGCCGTCTCGGGGATCATCCTCTGCAAGCTCGACGGGACGGCCAAGGGTGGGGTCGTCCTGGGCATCGCCGAGGAGGTCGGGTTGGCCGTGCGCTACGTGGGGCTCGGGGAGGGGCTCGAGGATCTGGCTGACTTCGTGCCGGAGGAGTTCGTGGGCGCTCTGTTCTCCCCATTAGAAGCCTCCTCTGTAGAAGCTTAGGGAGGCTCATGTACGTCTTGGCCCTCGACCAGGGCACCACGAGCTCGCGCGCGATCCTCTTCGATGAGTCCGGTCGCATCGTTGCGAGCGAGGCGCACGAGTTCGGGCAGCACTATCCCCGCCCGGGCTGGGTTGAGCACGATGCGAACGAGATCTGGGAGACCCAGCTGCGGGCGCTTCGGGGCGCCGTCGGTCGAGCGGGAGCTCGCTATAGCGAGATCGTGGCAATCGGCATCACGAACCAGCGCGAGACGACCGTCGTCTGGGAGAGATCGACCGGGCGTCCGATCTGTCCGGCCATCGTGTGGCAATCGCGGCAGACGGCAGCAATCTGCGCTGAGCTCAAGGCTCGTGGGCTCGAGCCGCTCTTCAAGGAGCGCACCGGGCTTCTGCTGGACCCGTACTTCTCCGGAACCAAGATCAAGTGGATCCTCGACAGTGTCCCGGGCGCGCGCGAGGGCGCCGAGCGAGGGGAGCTGGCCTTCGGAACGATCGACAGCTGGCTCGTCTACAAGCTCACGGGCGGAAGCGCCCACCTGACGGAGCCCAGCAACGCGTCCAGGACCTTGATCTACGACATTCACGCGCTGCGCTGGGATCCGGAGCTGCTCGAGGCGCTGGAGATTCCCGCGGCATTGCTTCCGGAGGTTCGCGACTCCAGTGGCGAGTTCGGCCGGACCGACCCAGAGCTCCTCGACGGCGCGCGGATCCCGATCTCCGGCGTGGCGGGCGATCAGCAGGCGGCGCTGTTCGGTCAGACGTGCTTCGACCTTGGAGCGACGAAGAACACATACGGTACCGGCTGCTTCATGCTGATGAACACCGGGACCGTGCCGCACCGCTCCGAGTCCGGGCTGCTCACGACGATCGCCTGGGGTGTGGACGGCACGGTCGAGTATGCGCTCGAGGGCTCGGTCTTCGTGGCGGGCGCGGCGATCCAGTGGCTGCGCGACGAGCTGGGTCTGCTCAAGGACGCGGCAGAGAGCGAGGCGATCGCGCGCTCCATCGATGGCACCGGCGGCGTCTACCTCGTGCCCGCCTTCACGGGCCTGGGCGCACCGTACTGGGACCCCGATGCACGCGGAACCCTGGTCGGGCTCACACGCGGCTCGGGTCGTGCCCACCTGGTGCGCGCAGCGCTCGAGTGCATCGCCTATCAGAGCGTGGACGTGCTGCGCTGCTTCGAGCAGGACACGAAGCTCGCGATCCCCGAGCTCCAGGTCGACGGGGGCGCTGCTGCAAACGACTTCCTGATGCAGTTCCAGGCCGACCTTCTGGGGATTCCCGTGCGCCGTCCCGTCGTGCAGGAGACGACGGCCCTGGGCGCCGCGTACCTTGCGGGCCTGGCGGTCGGGTTCTGGACTGACCGGGGGCAGATCCGAGCAAACTGGCAGGAGGATCGCTCCTTCGAGCCGCAGCTGGATCCCGCCAGCCGCGACGAGCTCCTCGCCGGCTGGCAGCGCGCCGTGGAGCGGTCTCGAAGCTGAGCATGCTCGTCATCGCACACCGAGGCGCCTCGGCGGACGCACCCGAAAACTCGGCGGCTGCCTTCGAGCTCGCGATCGAGCAAGGCGCGGACATGATCGAGACCGATCTGCATCTGCTGCGCGATGGTGCGATCGGTCTCATCCACGACAGCAGGGTGGGGGGACTAGGAGAGTGACCCAAGATTCCCTTATTGGCTAACTTGGGAGCGTGGGGGAAGAGGTCATGTTCAAGGCGTATGTGCCGCAGCAGGGCGAGCTGCTACCGGCGCACGTGGGGGAGGCTCTGGATCCATCGGATCCGGCGCTGTTCATCGACGATTTGGTGGAGTCGCTGGATCTGCGGCGGTTCGAGAAGCGGTATCGCCGGCGTGGAGAGCGAGCCTTCCCGCCTCGGATGCTGTTGAAGCTGTGGCTTCTGGGGGCGGTCGTGGGCGTGTACAGCGGGCGGGAGCTTGCGCGACGGCTGCACTACGACCTGCGGTTTCGCTACCTCGCGGCTGGGCTACGACCGAACTTCCGGACGATCAACCGATTCCGGGACCGTCACCACAGGGACTTCCGAGAGGTGTTCTTGCAGACGCTGAAGGTGGCGCAGGCGATGGGGCTTGTGAAGCTCGGGCAGGTGGCGGTAGACGGCACGAAGATCCGGGCGAACACGTCGCGGTCCAAGGCGATGAGCCACGCGCGGATGCTGGAGGCGGAGGATCAGCTGAGCGACGAGATCGAGCAGATCGTGGCGCAGATGGACGAGCTCAACGCTGCGGAAGAGCAAGAGCACGGGGACGACGATGGCGGAGGTGGGCTTCCAGAAGAGCTACAGCTGCGCGAGCGACGACGGGAGCGGATCCGAGCGGCCCGGGAGCAGCTGGAGCGGGAGAAGGGGGAGAAGCTCGAAGCGAAGCACCAGAAGAGCTTCGCGGACCCCGAAGCGAACATGATGAAGACCGAGGGATCCTTGCAGTACTGCTACAACGCGCAGCTGGCGACGAGTGAGGACGGCCTGATCGTGGCGAACGAGCTGACAGAGAAGGCCAATGACTACGAGCAGTTGGAGCCCATGGTCGAGGCAATCGAGACGAACACGAGTCAGCGAGCGGAGATTCTGCTGGCCGACAACGGGTACCTGAGCGAGTCGAACCTGAAGGCGTTGGAACGGCGGGGACAACAGGCGTTGATCGCGGTCCGCGGGCGGAAGTCGTCCCGCTGGCCCAAGGGAGCCCGGGCGCAGCGGATGCACCGGATCTTACGACTGCCCTGGGCCCAGCAACGCTACGCGCAGCGGAAGACCCAGGCGGAGCGGCCGTTTGCCGAGATCAAGGCACGACAGCGGTTTCGGCGCTTCATGCTGCGCGGCCAGGAGAAGGTGACGGGAGAGTGGGACCTGGTGTGCTCGGGCTTCAACGTGATGGCGCTCTGCCGAGCGCAGATGGCGTGATCGGGCGGGTGCGGACCCGTTTCGCGCACGTCAGGCCCTGGATCTGACGCATATCTGTGTAGATCGACATCTACCGGCTACCTCGGACCCCCGTTGGCCCGTACATCGCTCCACGTCCAGTTGGGGGCCCTCGCTACAATCACCTCCGCCCACCCGAATCTTGGGTCACTCTCCTAGCCATTGGTGGGCTGACGCTCGAAGAGCTGCGGCAGCGCCGTCCCGCCACACCGACCTTGAGTGAGACCCTCGACGCCTTCGCCCGGCGCGTGCCGTGGAACCTCGAGCTCAAGCGCGGGGAGACGGACTATTCGGGGCTAGAGCAGCGCGCGCTCGACCTGGTGCGCGACCACGCTGTGCTGGAGCAGACGGTCTTCTCGTCTTTCTTCGATTCTGTGCTGCGCCGGATCCGCGAGCTCGAGCCGCTCGCGCGGATCGGACTCCTGGCATCCGCCCGGTCCGCGAGGCGTGTCGAGCGGCGAGCAGACTCGCTGCGGGCGGAGGCCGTGCACCTGCATGCGTCCCTCGTAAGTCCCGAGCGGATTCAGGCGCTGCACGCGCGCGGCCTCATGGTACGCGTCTACACGGTCGACGATCCGGCGATGCAGCAGCGCCTCATCGATCTCTCCATCGACGGGATCTTCACGAACGAGCCCGGGAGCCTGCGCGCGCTGCTGTTCTAGCGGGCTCAGTAGGCGTTCGGATCTTTGAAGGCGCGGACGAAGGTCAGTACCAGGATCTTGAGATCGAAGAGCAGCGACCAGCGCCGGAGGTAGGCGATGTCGTTCTCGAGGCGGTTCTCCACCGGCGTGTTGCCGCGGCAGCCATTGACCTGCGCCCAGCCCGTCATGCCACCCTTCATCTTGTGGCGCAGCATGTAGCCCGGGAACTTCTTCCGGAACTCGTGGATGAACTCCGGCCGTTCCGGTCGAGGCCCAACCAGGCTCATCTCGCCCACGAGCACGTTCCAGAGCTGAGGGAGCTCGTCGAGGCTGAAACGGCGCAAAAAGCGGCCGAGCCGCGTGCGTCGTGGGTCGTCGTTCGTTGCCCAGACCGGTCCCGTGTCGTCCTCAGCGTTGGCGGTCATGGTGCGGAACTTCAGCATGGTGAAGAGCTGCCCGTCCAGACCCATCCGCTCCTGCCCGTAGAAGACGGGCCCCGGTGAGCTGAGCCGTACGCCGAGGGCGATGGTCGCGATCACGGGAGCGCCGAAGACGAGTCCGGTTGCGGAAACCGCGATGTCGATCAGCCGCTTGGCCAGCTGGGGCCAGCCGAGCAGTGGAGACTCGACGATCCGCAGCATGGGAAGACCATCCAGGTCGTCGATTCCGGCCTGAACCGTGTTCAGTCCGAGGAGGTCGGGAACGATCCGAACCGCCGCCGTCGTGTCGTGCAGCTCGAAGATCATCTTGGTCGGGTCGGCGGGATCGCTTCGATCCAGAGCGATTGCGACCTGCGCGATCTGCTGGTCGAGGACGATCTTCTGCAGGTCCGCGTAGGTCCCGAGATGGGGTGGCAAGCTCCCTCCAAGCCCCGCCCTTGACGGACCGAGGAAACCGATGACTCGAAAGCCCATCTCGGTGTGCTCGTTGAAACGCGTGTACACCTCCCGGGCGAGGGCACCGGTCCCTACGATGAGCAGGCTTTGCGTGTTCGCGCCTCGGCGTCGGAGCTCGTCGCGCCCCACATACATCGCGGTACGCGCGACCACCAGGCCAGTGGAGCTTATCAGGAGGAAGACGAGCACCGTGAGCCGCGAGACCCAGAACTGCTGCGCAAAGAACGTAACGATGACGAGGATTACGGTCCCCAACAGGGACACTTCTACAAGCGCGCGGCTGTCACGAAAGACGGAGCGGCGTGCCTCGGGCTCGTAAAGCCCGCGGTGATGGAGCAGCAGGTGCCACAGGGGCAGGATCCCGACGAGGAGCCAGGCGTAGTTTGCAAAGGGCGTCTGCACGGGCGGAGGCGGAAGCACTCCGCTTTGAAAGCGAAGCGCGTACGCGCCGAGCCAGGCTGCAGCGACGATCGCGAGGTCGACCAACGCACACGTCGTTCGGAAGATCTCGCTGTACTTCCGGAGCAATCGTTCCCCCGTCGCTGCCTCGGAGGCGCAGACTAGCCCGCTAGCGGTTCCGGTGTCAAAGCAAAGTCCCGACTCCAAGGCAAAGGAAGGCCGCTCAGCGCGAGAGATCGCGGTCGATCTGCGCCGCCGCCTCGCGCCCTTCCGCGATCGCCCAGACCACCAGCGACTGACCACGCCGCAGGTCACCCGCTGCGTAGACACCCGGAATGCTGCTAGCGTAGCCCTGCGTGGCGACGTTGCCGCGCTCTGTCAGCTCTACGCCGAGATCTTCGAGCAGCCCTTGACGCACCGGGCCTAGGAAGCCGAGGGCCAGAAGAACGAGGTCTGCGTCGAGCGTGAACTCGCTGCCGGGGATCGTCTCTAGTGGTCGGCGCCCGCTGGCATCGGGTTCGCCGAAGCGCACGCGCACGGCGTGCAGCTTCTCGAGCACGCCGTTCGACCCGGACCACGAGGTCGTCGAAATTCCCCAGTCGCGCTCGCCACCCTCTTCGTGAGAAGTGGAGGTGCGAAGGATCTGGGAGGGAAGCGGGTGAATGGGCCAGGGAGTGTTCGCCGTGCGCCCCTCCGGCGGCTTCTCGAGCAGCTCGAAGTTGTATACCTGCCTCGCGCCGAGGCGATGGCTCGTGCCGATGCAGTCGGAGCCGGTGTCTCCGCCGCCGAGGACGAACACGTTCCCCCCGCTCGCCAGTATGTCCTCGCTCGGGTCGAGTGAATCCCCCGCGACGCGCCGGTTCTGCTGCTCCAGGAATTCCATCGCGAAGTGGACACCCTTGAGCTCCCGACCCGGCACGGGGAGATCGCGCGGGGCTTCGGCTCCCCCAGTGAGCAGCACCGCGTCGAACTGTGCCAGCAACTCACCGGCCGCTACGTCGATCCCGACGTGGACGCCCGTGCGGAACTCCACGCCCTCGGCCTGAATGATCTCCGCACGCCGATCGATCAGGTGCTTCTCGAGCTTGAAGTCGGGAATCCCGTAGCGGAGCAGACCGCCGATGCGATCCTTGCGCTCAAACAGCGTCACGTGGTGACCTGCGCGATTGAGCTGCTGCGAGGCCGCCATTCCGGCGGGTCCCGAGCCGACGACCGCGACCCGCTTGCCGGTTCGATAGCGGGGCGGCTCCGGCACGATCCAGCCCTCGGCGAAGCCCCGCTCGACGATCGTCTTCTCGATGAACTCGATCGTGACCGGCAGGTCGTTGATACCGAGCACGCAGGCCGACTCGCAGGGCGCCGGGCAGATCCGCCCCGTGAACTCGGGAAAGTTGTTCGTGCGGTGCAGGCGCTGCAGTGCGTCTCGCCACTGCCCCCGATAGACCAGGTCGTTCCAGTCGGGAATGATGTTCCCGAGCGGGCAGGCGTCGTTGCAGAAGGGCACGCCGCAGTCCATGCAGCGTGCGCCCTGGGCGCGGATCTCGTCGTCGCTCGGGTCGGTATAGATCTCGAGGTAGTCTCGGACCCGTACCGCGACGTCCCGCTTGGTGGGCGTCTCGCGGGAGTACTCCAGAAACCCCGTCACCTTGCCCATCAGTAGTCGCTCTCGCCGAACTCGATTCCCGCGAGCGCGCGCTTGTAGTCGCGCGGCATGACCTTCACGAAGTCGGGCAGCGTGGTCTCCCACTTCTCGAGGATCCGCTCCGCGAGATCGCTTCGCGTGTGGCGGAAGTGCGCCTCGATGAGCTCTCGCAGCTCGGCCTCGTCGTCCTCGTTCTCGATTCGTTCCAGATCGACAAGACCGGGGTTGTACAGCTCGGGCAGCCTGTTGTCAGGGTCGAGCACGTAGGCGATCCCGCCGCTCATACCGGCCGCGAAGTTGCGCCCGACCGGTCCAAGGATGGCGGCGCGCCCGCCCGTCATGTACTCGCAGCCGTGATCGCCGACCCCTTCCACCACGCCGTGGGCACCGCTGTTCCGGACCATGAAGCGCTCACCGGCCACGCCGCGGAAGAAGGCCTCGCCGGAGGTCGCGCCGTACAGGGTGACGTTGCCGATCACGATGTTCCTCGACGCGTCGAAGCTGGAGAGCGGGTTCGGATAGATGATCAGGCGCCCACCCGACAGCCCCTTCCCCGTGTAGTCGTTCGAGTCGCCCACGAGGACGAGCGTGATACCGTGAGGGACGAAGGCGCCGAAGCTCTGTCCCGCGCTGCCCGTGAGGCGGATGCGGATCGTGTTGTCGGGTAGCCCCTCGAGCCCGTGCCGCTTCGAGACCGCGTTGCCGAGCATCGTTCCGACGGTCCTGTTCACGTTGCTGATGGGGAGGTTCAGCTCCACGGGCTGCATGCGCTCGATTGCGGGCTTGCAGAGCCGGATCAGCTCGATGTCGAGCGCCTCCTCGAGTGAGTGGTTCTGCCCCTCGACGTGGCGGATCGCGACCCCCTCCCGGGGCGGCGTCGGGCGGTGGAGGATCGCGGAGAAGTCGAGACCCTCCTCGAGTTTCCAGTGAGAGATCGAAGGGTCGGGCTCGAGCAGGTCGGGACAGCCGATCAGGTCCTCGAGCTTTCGGAAGCCGAGCCCCGCCAGGATCTCGCGCGTCTCCGTGGCGACGAAGCGAAAGAAATTGATGGCGTGCTGGGGCTCTCCGGTGAACTTCTTGCGCAGCGCCTCTTCCTGGGTCGCGACACCGACCGGACAGGTGTTCAGGTGGCAGACCCGCATCATGATGCAGCCCAACGTGACGAGCGCGATGGTGCCGAAGCCGAACTCGTCGGCCCCGAGCATCGCCGCGATCACCACGTCCCGGCCCGTCCGCAGCTGCCCGTCCGAGTGGACGCGGATCCGGCCGCGCAGATCGTTCATCACAAGGACCTGCTGGGTCTCCGAGAGCCCGATCTCCCAGGGCACCCCGGCGTGCTTGATCGACGTCTGTGGCGAGGCACCGGTGCCGCCCGAGGCGCCGGCGATCTGGACGGACTCCGCGTGGCCCTTCGACACGCCCGCAGCGATCGTGCCCACGCCAGAGACGGACACGAGCTTGACGCTGATGTCCGCGTCCGGGTTCGAGTTCTTGAGATCGTGGATCAGCTGGGCCAGGTCCTCGATCGAGTAGATGTCGTGGTGCGGGGGGGGCGAGATCAGCCCGACCCCGGGCGTCGAGCTGCGAACGCGAGCGATCGTGCGGTTGACCTTGTGGCCTGGCAGCTGTCCCCCCTCGCCGGGTTTCGCACCCTGGGCCACCTTGATCTGGAGCTCGTCTGCGTTCGTGAGGTACCAGCTGGTGACGCCGAAGCGCCCCGAGGCCACCTGCTTGATCGCGCTGCGGCGCCAGTCTCCGTTCGGGTCGGGAGTGAAGCGCGTGGGGTCCTCTCCGCCCTCTCCGCTGTTGCTCTTGCCGCCGATGCGGTTCATGGCGATCGCGAGCGTCTCGTGCGCCTCGGCACTGATCGACCCGAAGGACATGGCGCCGGTGCAGAAGCGCCGCACGATGTCTTCGATCGACTCGACCTCTTCGAGCGGGATCGGGTCTGCCTTTTTGAAGCGGAGCATGCCGCGGATGGTGAACTGGCTTCGGCTCTGATCGTTGATGATCTGCGCATAGCGCCTGTAGAGCTCGTAGTCGTCCGTTCTCACCGCGTGTTGCAGCGTGTGGATCGTCTTGGGATCGAGCAGATGCCGCTCTCCGTTACGCCGCCACTGGTACTGCCCGCCCACGTCCAGTCCGCTCTCGCTCTGCACCGTCACGGGATACGCGCGCTCGTGCCTGCGCCGGGCCTCCTCGGCGATCGTCTTGAGGCCGATCCCCCCGATCCGGCTCGCCGTCTCGGAGAAGAACTCGTCGACCACGTCCTGCCGCACCCCCACAGCCTCGAAGATCTGTGCCCCGCGATAGCTGGCCAGCGTCGAGATGCCCATCTTGGCGAAGATTTTGAGCAGGCCCTTTCCCACCGCCTTGAGGTAGTTCTGGACGGCCTCTTCGTGCGTGAGATCCGCGGCCACGAAGGCGCCGTCCTCCACCATCTGGGTGAGCGTCCTGAGCGCCACGTAGGGGTGGATCGCGGCCGCTCCGTACCCGATCAGGAGCGCGAAGTGGGCGACCTCCCGCGCCTCCCCTGTCTCCACCACGATTCCGCACTCCATCCGCTTGCCCAGGCGGATCAGGTGGTGATGTACCGCGCCCGTCGCGAGCAAGCTCGGAATCGGGATGCGCTCGGGCCCGGCACCGCGGTCGGAGAGCACCAGGATGTTCGCACCGGCCTGGACGGCCTCCAGCGCCTGCTCCTGCAGGCGATCGAGTGCCCTGCGCAAGCTCGCCGGCAAGTCATCGCCAGCGTCGAAGACGATCGGTAAAGTGACCGCCTTGTAGTGGGGGTGGTCGATCTGGCGGATTCGTTCGAGCTCAGCTTCCAGCAGGATGGGCTGATCCAGCTCCAGCACCCTGGCGTGCTCGGGCGTCTCGATCAGGCAGTTCCTCTCCCTGCCGAGCGTGCTGATGAGCGACATGACGCTGTCCTCTCGCGTCGAGTCGATCGCGGGATTCGTGACCTGGGCAAACATCTGCTTGAAGTAGTTGAAGAGCAGCTGGGGCTGATCAGAGAGCGCGGCGATGGGCGTGTCGTTGCCCATGGAGCCCATCGCTTCCATGCCCTCGGCGATCATCGGCGCCAGCAGGATGCGCACGTCCTCGAACGTGTAGCCGAACATCCGCTGGCGCGTGAGCAGGTCCGTCTCGCCGTCCTGCAGCGGTCGCTCTGGTCGCTCCGGCAGGTCATCAAGCTTGGTCAGGTTCCTGCTCACCCACTCGGCGTACGGTCGCCGCCCGGCGTAGTCGCTCTTGAGCTCCTCGTCGGGGATGATCCGACCCTCTTCGGTGTCAATGAGCAGCATGCGCCCTGGCTGGAGCCGGCCCTTGTAGATGACCGCCTCGGGATCGATCGGGAGTACGCCCGTCTCCGAGGCGAGCACCACAAAGTTGTCCTCGGTCACCCAGTATCGTGACGGGCGCAGGCCGTTGCGGTCGAGCACCCCGCCCACGCGCCGCCCGTCCGAAAAGGCCATCGAAGCGGGCCCATCCCAGGGCTCCATCAGACACTGGTTGTAGCGGTAGAAGGCCTTCTTCTCGGCAGGCATGAGCGGATCACGGTCCCACGCCTCTGGGATCAGCATCATCATGGCGTGCGGCAGCGTGCGCCCCGACAGCACCAGAAACTCGAGCGCATTGTCGATCTGGGCCGAGTCCGACGCCCCGCCCTGGATGATCGGGAAGACCTTCGCGAGGTCATCTCCCCATAGCTCGGACTCCATGATCGACTGCCGCGCGCGCATCCAGTTGTAGTTACCGCGTATGGTGTTGATCTCGCCGTTGTGGCACAGGTACCGGAACGGCTGGGCGAGATCCCATGTTGGCCAGGTGTTCGTGCTGTAGCGCTGGTGGATGACCGCAATCGCGGTCTCCATCGCCGGGTCGGCCAGGTCCGGGTAGAACTCCTTGATCTGGTACGCCAGCAAGAGCCCTTTGTAGACGAGGGTCCGGCAGGAGAAGCTCAACACGTAAAAGTGTGGACCTGAGTCAGACCCGAGTGTCTGCTCGATCAGCTTGCGGATGACGAAGAGCTTTCGCTCGAACGCATCCTCGTCCAGCCCGGCTCCGCGCAGGACGAAGACCTGGCGGATCTCGGGGCGAGTCGCGCGAGCCATGCTGCCGATCGCGTCCGGCTGCACCGGAACGTCGCGCCAGCCGAGCAGGTGCTGGCCTTCCTCGACGATGATCGCCTCGATGCGCTCCTCACAGAGCCGTCGCTTCTCTTCTTCGCGGGGCAGAAAGAGCATGCCCACGCCGTACTCGCCCGGAACGGGCAGCCGCAGCCCGAGCCGCTGTCCCTCCTTCTGGAGGAAGCCGTGGGGCATCTGGATGAGCATTCCGGCCCCATCGCCGGTCTCCGGATCGCTTCCGGCAGCGCCGCGGTGCGTGAGGTTGACGAGTACCTGCAGGCCCTTCTGGATGAGCTCGTGAGACTGACGACCGTCGATGTTGCAGACAAAGCCGATCCCGCACGCGTCGTGTTCGAAGCGGGGATCGTAGAGTCCCTGACGTGTCGGCGTGGTCCGGAGGGTCATCCGCCTTCCCAGTGCAACCAGGAGCCGAGACGCCTTGCTCCCGAGGGGCGGCTTCGCTCGACGCGAATCCAACCTCTTCTAGCCTAACGGACGCTCAGAAAGAGTGTCAAGAAGTCGACCGCGTCGGGCTTGACGCGAGCCGGCAGTCGTTGAACCATCCCTAGCAGGCTGCTGAAAAACTCCTCATCGAAGGGTACCTTTGAGGGAAGCCCCAAGGGGGAGATGTGAGAGGACCGCAGACGCTCCAGGGTGGGATCTTCAGCTACGTATCGCTGGAGTCCCGGATTCCCGAGGACCATCCGCTTCGAGCGATCCGGCGACTGGTGGACGCGGCGCTGGAGCAGCTGTCGCGACGCTTCGATGGTATCTACGCCAAAGGGGTCGGCCGACCGTCGGTCCCGCCGGAGCAGCTGTTGCGGGCGCTGCTGTTGCAGGTGCTGTACACGATCCGGAGCGAGCGCCAGCTGATCGAGCAGATCGACTACAACCTGCTCTACCGCTGGTTCGTGGGCCTGGAGCTGGACGATGAGGTGTTCAGCGCGACGGTGTTCACCAAGAATCGGGAACGGCTGCTGAAGGGCGAGATCGCTCAGCATTTCTTCGAGGCGGTGCTGGCGCAGGCGGAGTCGGAGGGGTTGGTGTCATCGGAGCACTTCACGGTGGACGGGACGCTGATCGAGGCGTGGGCGAGCCAGAAGAGCTTCGTGCGCAAGGACGAGAAGCGCAGGGACGATGACGACCCGGGCAACCCGACGGTCAACTTCCGGGGCGAGAAGCGGAGCAACCAGACGCATGCGTCGAGGACGGATCCGGACGCCCGACTGGCGGGGATGAGGGGCCAGGGCGCGCGGCTCGCGTATCAGGGACACGTCGTGACGGAGAACCGCAACGGCCTGGTGGTGGCGGCGAAGCTCACTCAGGCGTCGGGGTATGCGGAGCGCGAAGCGGCTCTCGAGATGGTGCTGGGTCTGGGGGGCGCTCGCCGGATCACCCTGGCTGGAGACAAGGGCTACGACGCCAAGAGCTTTGTGCAGGCGCTTCGGGCCTGGAGCGTTACCCCGCACGTGGCACAGAACACGACGAACCGCCGAAGCGCGATCGATCGAAGGACCACAGGACACCCGGGCTACGAGGTGAGCCAGCGCTTCCGCAAACGGGTGGAGGAGGTGTTTGGCTGGATGAAGACGGTGGGCTTGATGCGCAAGACCCGGCACCGGGGCACGGATCGGCTGGGTCTTCACCTTCACTGCTGCGGCCTACAACCTGGTCCGTATCCGCAACCTGTTGGAGGCGACATAGCTCATGATCCCGCAAGATCTACCCGTGCGACACCGAACCGGTTCGTACCGGGAACGGCGATCCCTCTCCCTGCTCGGCACGCCTCCCGTCAGAGGCGTCCCGCCCAACCCAGTCACTTTCTCCGCAGCCTGCTAGGCCCCCTCCACGCCTCGGAGAATCGCAGATGACGGAGTACGCAGAGCAGCTAGACCACCGGCCGTCCCTGGACGCACCTGGAGAGGGCGACTTGCTCGACGTGCTGGAGGATCGCCTCAAGCTCTTGCTTGGTCGGCACCGAGCTTCTCTCCGTGAATGTGACGACCAGCGTCGAGAGCTCCAGGAGCGAGACGGTGTGATCGCCGAGCTAAATGCGCGCATCGCCTCGCTCGAGAAGCTCCGCGCCGAAGCGGTCGACAGGGTCGAGCGGCTGATCGACGAGGTGGACCGGCTCGAACGTGGCCTCGACAGCGAAGTGAGAGCGTAGATGGCGCTTGTCGGCAGCGGCCCGCAAGGCGAAACGCAGCTCAACACCATCAAGATCATGGGGCAGGAGTACCGCGTGCGCAGCGACTCCGACCCCGAGCACCTGCAACAGGTGGCGAGCTACGTCGACGAGGTGCTGCGCGAGGTCTCCCAGTCGACCCCGGACACGCAGAACGCCGCCGTGCTTGCGGCGCTGAACATGGCCAGCGAGCTGCTCGAGCTGCGACGCCTGGAGGCCGTGCCGAAGGAACGGCTCCAGGCGCTGATCGATCTGATCGACTCGGCCTGACGCGCGGTGCCCGAATCGCCGGCAGAGGCTCGAAAGCAGGCGCTACGGGCCGCGTCTCGCACAGGGGCGCCGGCGGGCCGCTCTGTGGCGGGGCGGGCCATCCTCGAGCGGCTGCTGCAGCTCTCGGAGCTCGCCGGTTGCCGAATCGTCTCGCTGTACGCGGCCATCGAGGACGAGGTCCCCGTCGAGGCCGCCCTGTCGCGGCTCCGAGGACGGGGGATGTGCACCGTGTTCCCGCGCGTCGAGGGAGCCGAGCTCGCATTCTTCGAAGTCGAGCGCCTGGAGTGCCTCGAGCCCGGTTTCGCCGGGATCCGCGAGCCCGCGTTGGGCTCGCCCCGAGTCGACCCGGAGCGTGTGGACTTCCTGTGCGTACCGGGCATGCTCTTCGATCGGCGCTGCTACCGACTGGGTCGCGGCGGGGGACACTTCGATCGATTGCTGGCGACCGTACGCCCCGACGCGTACCGCGCGGGCTGCAGCTACGCCGATCGGATCGTGGAGAGTCTTCCAGCAGAGAGCTGGGACGTGCCCATGCACATGGTTGTGACGGAGCAAGAGGTCATCCGGAGTGAATCCCTCGGTCGATAGCCAGCTCGAGACCTTCCGTGCCCATACCGTGGACTTTCACTCCGAGCAGGACCTGGCGGCGAAGCTCGCAGAGGGGCGGCCCCTGCGCATCAAGCTAGGCTGCGACCCGTCTGCTCCGGATCTACACATCGGTCACGTGGTCCCGCTCGATAAGCTGCGCGAGCTGCAGGAGCTCGGTCACACGATCATCTTCCTGATTGGCGACTTCACGGCCATGATCGGCGACCCGTCCGGGCGCAGCAAGACGCGGCCCGCGCTCCGCCGGGAGGACGTGCAAGCGAACGCCAAGACCTACACCGATCAGGTTGGCCTGGTGCTCGACCGTGAGCGCATCGAGGTCCGCTTCAACAGCGAATGGATGGACCGCCTCACGAGCGCCGACATGATCCGCCTCGCCGCACATCAACCCGTGGCTCGTATGCTCGAGCGCGATGACTTCAAGAAGCGGTTTCGAAGCGGTACGTCGATCGCCATCCACGAGTTCCTGTATCCGCTGGTTCAAGCTTACGACTCGGTTGCGCTCGAGGCGGACGTGGAGCTCGGCGGCACCGACCAGCTGTTCAACCTGCTGCTGGGGCGCGAGATCCAGCGTGCCTACGGACAGTCCGCGCAGGTGGTGATGACCCTGCCACTGATCAAGGGGACCGACGGCAGCGAGAAGATGTCCAAGTCGCTGGGCAACGCCATCGGGCTACGGGAAGCGCCGGAGGAGATCTACGGCAAGACGATGTCGATCGCAGACGCTCTCTTGCCTCACTGGGTGGAGTTGCTGGGAGACCCCGGCGATCCGGCTCCATCGTGTGGAAATCCACGCGACGCCAAGGCGCTGCTGGCGCGGCAGCTCGTGGCACGCTTTCATGGCGCCGAGGCTGCGGGGCGGGCGGAGCAGCACTTCGATCGGATCTTCCGGCAGCGCGAGGCCCCGGAGCATCTCGAAGTCCAGGAAATCACCGCGCCAGACGCGGAAGGCGCCGAGATTATTGAGATTATGGTGACTGCGTCGTTCGCCAGCAGCCGCTCGGAGGCACGCCGGCTGGTAGCCCAGGGAGGTGTTCGGGTCGATCGGGAGCGGGTGTCGGAGCCGGCCGCGCGGGTCCGCCCGGGCGAGTATCTCTTGCAAGTAGGGAAGCGCAGGTTCGCCCGCATCCGGGTCCTTCCGAGCTCCTCCTACTAGGGGCCCCGAACGATTGACACAGGCGGACCGGTGAACTAAAGTGCGCCTCCGCTCGTCGTGGGGGTGACCGCGCGACCTGCCGCAGGGGGCGCTTGGCCCCGAACCTCGGTCTTTGAAAAGCGAATAGTACGCAGACCTCTGTGTCTCTTCCGTCTTCGAGTCGGAGGGGACAGATGGAAACGGGTCCCAGATTAATCTCTCGCTCAATCCTGATTCATTTCAGGTTTATTCAATCGGAGAGTTTGATCCTGGCTCAGAACGAACGCTGGCGGCGTGCCTAACACATGCAAGTCGAACGAGAAAGCTTCCTTCGGGAAGTGAGTAGAGTGGCGCACGGGTGAGTAACGCGTGGGTAATCTGCCCTTGTGTCTGGGATAACTCGGGGAAACCCGGGCTAATACCGGATGCGGCCGGGAGCTCTTAGGATCTCTTGGAGAAAGGTGGCCTCTTCATGAAAGCTACCGCACGAGGATGAGCCCGCGGCCCATTAGCTTGTTGGTGAGGTAAAAGCTCACCAAGGCCGAGATGGGTAGCTGGTCTGAGAGGACGATCAGCCACACTGGAACTGAGACACGGTCCAGACTCCTACGGGAGGCAGCAGTGGGGAATTTTGGTCAATGGGGGAAACCCTGAACCAGCAACGCCGCGTGTGGGATGAAGGCCCTCGGGTCGTAAACCACTGTCAGGAGGGAAGAACAGTGCCGAGGCCAATACCCTCGGTACCTGACGGTACCTCCAAAGGAAGCACCGGCTAACTCCGTGCCAGCAGCCGCGGTAATACGGAGGGTGCAAGCGTTGTTCGGAATTACTGGGCGTAAAGCGCGTGCAGGTGGTTCGGAAAGTCGGGTGTGAAATCCCCGGGCTCAACCCGGGAACTGCATCCGAAACTCTCGAGCTAGAGTCCCGGAGAGGAAGGCAGAATTCCCAATGTAGGGGTGAAATCCGTAGATATTGGGAGGAATACCAGTGGCGAAGGCGGCCTTCTGGACGGTGACTGACACTCAGACGCGAAAGCGTGGGGAGCAAACAGGATTAGATACCCTGGTAGTCCACGCTGTAAACGTTGCGGACTAGGTGTCGGG
>CBDDEE010000024.1:142500-230432 GCA_965226855.1 Myxococcota bacterium
GGTAGGGGAGCGTTCCAGTTGCCTGTGAAGGTCGACCGTGAGGACGGCTGGAGGTCCTGGAAGTGCATATGCGGACATGAGTAGCGATAAAGCAGGTGAGAAACCTGCTCGCCGTAAACCTAAGGTTTCCTGGGTAAAGCTAATCTGCCCAGGGTCAGCCGGCCCCTAAGCCGAGGCCGAAAGGCGTAGGTGATGGGAAACGGGTTAATAATTCCCGTGCCAGTAGCATGACGTTTGACCGAAGGGGGGACGGAGAAGGGTAGCCGGGCCAGGTGTTGGACATCCTGGTTCAAGCCTGTAGGCGGGAGGAGTAGGCAAATCCGCTCCTCCATCCCAAACGCTGAGAGGCGATGTCGAGAGACCTAGTCTCACAAAGCCGGTGATCCCATGCTTCCAAGAAAAGCCTCGTAGGGAGTTGTGCTGGTGACCGTACCGCAAACCGACACAGGTAGGTGGGGAGAGAATCCCAAGGCGCTTGAGAGAACCCTGGTTAAGGAACTCGGCAAATTGACACCGTAACTTCGGGAGAAGGTGTGCCTCGGCTGGTGAAGAGACTTGCTCTCCGAGCTGGCTGGGGTTGCAGTGACCTGGGGGTAGCGACTGTTTACTAAAAACACAGCACTCTGCGAACTCGTAAGAGGACGTATAGGGTGTGACGCCTGCCCGGTGCTGGAAGGTTAAGGGAACCTGTTAGCTCCTTCGGGAGCGAAGCGGTGAACCGAAGCCCCAGTAAACGGCGGCCGTAACTATAACGGTCCTAAGGTAGCGAAATTCCTTGTCGGGTAAGTTCCGACCTGCACGAATGGCGTAACGACTTCCCCACTGTCTCAACCAGGGACTCAGCGAAATTGAAATGACGGTGAAGATGCCGTCTACCCGCGATCAGACGGAAAGACCCCGTGCACCTTTACTGCAACTTCACACTGGGCTTCGGCCTCGTATGTGTAGGATAGGTGGGAGGCTTTGAAACTGGGACGCTAGTCTCGGTGGAGCCAACCTTGAAATACCACCCTTACGCGTCTGGAATCCTAACCGCGGCCCGTAATCCGGGTCCGGGACAGTGTGTGGTGGGTAGTTTGACTGGGGCGGTCGCCTCCTAAAGAGTAACGGAGGCGCACAAAGGTCCACTCAGGCTGATTGGAAACCAGCCGTAGAGTGCAAAGGCATAAGTGGGCTTGACTGTGAGACTTACAAGTCGAGCAGGGACGAGAGTCGGTCTTAGTGATCCGGTGGCTCCGCATGGAAGGGCCATCGCTCATCGGATAAAAGGTACGCCGGGGATAACAGGCTTATAGCGCCCAAGCGTTCACAGCGACGGCGCTGTTTGGCACCTCGATGTCGGCTCGTCACATCCTGGGGGTGAAGCAGCTCCCAAGGGTTCGGCTGTTCGCCGATTAAAGTGGCACGCGAGCTGGGTTTAGAACGTCGTGAGACAGTTCGGTCCCTATCTGTCGTGGGCGCAGGAGATTTGAGGGGAGCTGTCCCTAGTACGAGAGGACCGGGATGGACGCACCTCTAGTGTACCGGTTGTCGCGCCAGCGGCACCGCCGGGTAGCTACGTGCGGCAAGGATAACCGCTGAAGGCATCTAAGCGGGAAGCCCGCCCCGAGATGAGATCTCCCTCAGGCTTCGGTCTGCTGAAGACCCCTTCGAGACTAGGAGGTTGATAGGCCGGGTGTGGAAGCGCAGTAATGCGTGGAGCTAACCGGTACTAATCGGTCGTGAGGCTTGACCCTCTTCGTTCGCTCTTTCATGGCGAAGCTCAGCGTTCGCACACGCGTTCCGCGATTCCTGTTTTCCCACCGTCTATAGAGTGGGGGCCACACCCGATCCCGTCCCGAACTCGGAAGTTAAGCCCCACTTCGGCGATGGTACTGCCGGGTCATCCCGGTGGGAGAGTAGCGCGACGGTGGGTTTTCTCTGTCGGAACCCCGCTCGGCTCAGGCCGGGCGGGGTTCTCTGCGTTGGGCGCACGGCGGCCTGCCATTGAGCATCCCCGCGATCGTCCGCAGGCGCTTCCGTCGTAACGACCGCAAGCTCCACACTCCCGTCAGCGCCAGCAGCGCCGCTACGCCCCACTCCATCCGTGTCCCTCCTGTCGCTCCTGCTTCTCATCGGACGCGACAACGCGGACTTGAGCGCTTTTCTGCGTCGGCGGTTCAAGTCAGGGGCGCAGGGCTCCGAACGTGCCGTAGAGGTCTGGAGGAAGCTGTGCACGCGAGAGTTCCGGCTGCTGTTCTCGGTGTGGTCGCTCTGGCGATCGCAGGGCTCGTCTCGGGCGGCTGTGTGGACGGGGGCGGCTGGGACGGAGCCCGGAAGCGCGACTCCGTTGCATCGTACTACCGCTTCCTGCGAGACAACCCAGGCTCGCGCTTCGAGAAGCGCGCGCGCGAGCGAATCGCCTACCTGCGGGTGGTGTCCCACAAGTCGATCGAGGCGTTCGAGGCCTTCGCCCGCGACTATCCGAACAGCAAGATGCTGCGCGATCTCGATGCGGCCCTGGAGCCGGTGTACTTCGAGCACGCCCGAAAGACGAACACGTCGTGGGCGTATCAGGACTTCCTCGACGCTTACCCCGACGGTGGCCTTGCATCCAGGGCCGAGGGAAACCTGATGTATGTCGAGGTCGTGAACAAAGAGCCGACACTGGGAACGCTCCAGGCGTTCGTCGACCAGTACCCCGACAGCGACTTCGTGGCCGAGGCGGATCACACGCTAGACCTGTTTCGGCTCTGCGAAGAAACGCGGATCCGGACTCTGGGCGTTCGTGTCGAAGTTGCCCCGAACGTGGCTCAGCCGAACCGCGTGCGCCGCGGCTTTGCTGCGCTGGTCGCCCGCCAGTATCAGGAGATCGGCGTCGCCGTCAGCCTGATCGCCCCGGGTGACGGCATCGCACCGGGCATGGACGCCTGGATGCGGATCGATTATGAGGAGCCGCCCGCGGCCGGTGTCTTCGGCGGTCGTACCGTGATTTCGCGTTGCCGAATCCGCCTGTACCACAGGGACAGCGAAGAGCCGGTCTGGGACCGCACCTTCGACGCTCCTGCCGATCACCAGCTGAAGGGAGCGTACGGCCGGGACAAGACGTTGTTCGGGAACTCCGCGTACCGCTTCTGGAACAGCTTCTTCGTTCCCGTCTCCACCTGGGCGACCTCGCACAGCCGGGCGCAGCGGATCGATTATCTGGATGAGGTCTCCGCGATCGACATCCAGGGCAGTCGAGCGGTGCTGCTGTACCTGCGGGGCGGCTTCGACCTGATGGATATCACCTCCCCGCTGAAGCCCGAGGTTGTCGACCGCTATCGTCGCGAGCAGGACCTGTCCAGGTGGACGGGCATCAAGCTGCTCGGCCAGGATCTGGTGTTGGCGTACGGACCGGACGGCATCGAGCTGATCGAGCTGACCCAGCCGCACCCGCGGCGCCTGGGTCGCTGGGAGCTCCACGAGGTGGGCGCGGTGCGTGCCGCCGCTCTCTACGACCAGACGCTGCTCTTTGCGAGCAGCGAAGGCGTGTACGCCATGCGGCTGCAGCGCAGACCCCTCGTCCCGCATCGCCTGCTCGAGGGCGAGTTCGTCGGGCTCGAGCTCGCCAAGCCCTTCATCTTCCTCGCGCGGCCAAGTCGTGTCGAGGTGAGCTCCGCCAAGCACCTGCTCCGCCACCTGAGCGGCTCACGACTGTACCTGGGCAAGCTCTTCGGTGCCTACAAGACCCGCCTCCACGGGCGGTCACTGTTCGTGTTCGGCAAGAAGGCGGTCGTCGAGGTGAGCGTCGCGAACCCGACACGCCCTCAGGTGGTCGCGAAGCTGGAGCCGGACAAGTTCGGCAACGTGAACGACATGGCGGCCTCCGGGCAGAACCTCTACCTGCTGGGGAGCCACGGCCTGCAGATCACTGGCCCGAGTGGGAGCTGGATCTCGGACGCGATCCAGGTCGAGGCGGACAGGGGCGTTGTACGCGCGGGCCGCTTCGCCTTTCTCGTGGGCAACCGCAGCCTCGAGGTGATCGACCTGGGTCCCTACTACGCGGAGATTCCGGCCAACTCTCGCTGACGGTCCATCAGGACAGCAGGCTCAAGCGTTCGAAGAAGTCCGGGAACGTCTTGGCTACGCAGTCCGGGTCCGCGATCACGATCCCGTCCACGGCGAGTCCCGCAATGGCGAAGCTCATCGCCATTCGATGGTCTCCGTAAGTCTCGATTCGGGCCGGCTTGATGCGCTCGGGCGGATCGATGATCAGGTCGGTCTTCGTGGTCTCCACGTTGGCCCCGAGCTTCTCCAGCTCGCGCTCGAGTGCCGCCATTCGGTCCGTCTCTTTCACGCGCAGGTTCCAGATGTTGCGGATGCGCGTCTTGCCTCGTGCCAGGCAGGCGACGACCGCCAACGTGGGCGCGCTGTCGGGCAGCGCATTCAGGTCCACGTCGATGCCGTGCAGATAGCGGGGACCACGCACGGAGATCGAATTGAGTGCCCGATCGACGGCGCAGCCCATTCGCTCGAGCACCTCGACAAAGCGCACGTCCGATTGGGTCGAGGCCACCGTCAGCCCCTCGACCTCGACCCGACCTCCGGTCATTGCGGCGGCCGCGAAGAAATAGGTGGCCGCTGTGGCGTCCGGCTCGATCTTGTAGGTTCGTGGTCGATAGCGCTGATTCGGTGCAACCCAGAACGTCTGCTCGGTCGGTGTCTCGATCGCGATGCCAAACGCGCTCATGGTGTCGAGCGTCATGTCGACGTAAGGCCGCGACGTGATCGCTTTGGAGGTCACCTTGACACCGTTCTCTGACATCGGCGCCACCATGAGCAACGCCGAGAGGAACTGGCTCGACTGGCTGGAGTCGATCGTGACTTCACGGCCAGGGAGGGAACCGCCCTGGACCGTCACCGGAGGGCAGCCGGCGACCGTGCGCACGGACCCACCGAGCGCGCTGAGCGCCTCCGCTAGCGGCTGAATCGGGCGCTCTCGCATGCGCGCGGAGCCGTCCAGTACTACACGGCCCGGCACCAGCGCTGCCAGCGCGGTGAGGAAGCGCATGGTCGTTCCTGAGGCGCCGCAGTCGAGCGGGTGGAGCGGGATAGCGAACTTGCCCCCGAGCCCCCGCACGAGCAGGGTCCCGCCACGCTCCTCGACCTCGACTCCCAGGCGACCCAGGGAGTCGATCATCACGCGGGTGTCTTCCGAGTCGAGCCAGCCCACGAGCTGGCTCTCGCCATTGGCCAGGGACGCACAGATCAGAGCCCGGTTCGTGAAGCTCTTGGAGCCGGGCATGGACAGCGTCGCATCGGGCGCGGCGATCGATTGGAGCGCGAGTTCCGACATCGGCGGCCGAGCGTAGCACACCTCTAACCTGCTGAAACGCAAAGGCAATCCCCAAAAGCGCCGCTCGCGTCCCGCGTTGACCACCAGGGGCCGAGGCGATACCTTCGCGACGACCCCCTCTGGGTGCCCCCCCGGCCCCTGCGCTCTGTGGAGAAGCGTCTCCGATGCCGAGATACCGCCTGCTGACGCCCGGGCCCGTTGCAGTTCCGGAACGCGTGCGGCTCGCCATGGCCCAGACGCTCGTCCACCACCGCGCGCCCGACTTCGTGCCGGTCTTCGAAGAGGTTCGCCGAGAGCTCAAGACAGTGTTCCAGACCGAGCGGAACGTCCTGGTACTCGCCTGCTCGGGCACGGGCGGCATGGAGGCTGCAGTCGCCAACATCCTGAGCCCCGGGGACAGGGCCGTCGTGGTGCGGGCCGGCAAGTTCGGCGAGCGTTGGTCAGAGCTGTGCACGGGCTTCGGCATCGAGACGGAGAACGTGGACGTCGAGTACGGGCGGGCGGTCGATCCCGCCGCCGTCCGAGCTGCGTTCGAGCGTGCTCCCGAAGCGCGCGCGTTGCTCGTGCAGGCTTCCGAGACTTCCACCTGCGTCTACCATCCCGTGAAAGAGCTGGCGCTGCTCGTTCACGAGGCGCCCGAGCGGATGATCATCGTCGACGGGATCAGCGCCATCGGCGTCCACGACATCCCGATGGACGAGTGGGGACTCGACGTCGTGGTCTCCGGCAGTCAGAAATCCTGGCTGTTGCCGCCCGGTCTCGCGTTTATCGCCCTCTCCGAGCGCGCCGAACGTGCGGTGCATGCATCTACGAACGCGCGCTACTACTTCGACCTGCGCTCTGAGCTCGCGAGTCAGGCCGAGAATCAGACCGCTTATACGCCCGCGGTGTCGCTCATCGCGGGCCTGCGCGAGGCACTCGACATCCTGCTGGAGCAGGGGCTGTCGGCGGTGTTCGCCAAACACGAGGCTTTGGCCCGGGCGACGCGATCCGCCATGACGGCGCTTGGCCTCGAGCTGCTCGCACCCGATTCACCTTCGTTCGCGTGCACCGCGGTGCGCGTGCCGGATGGTGTCGACGGCAAGCTACTTATCAAGCATCTGCGCGACCGCTACAACTTCACCCTGGCGGGAGGGCAGGGCGAGCTCGCTGGCCAGATTTTCCGCGTCGGTCACATGGGAGATGTCGACAGCTTCGATACCCTGGCGGCCATCGCAGCGGTGGAGATGACGCTCGCCGATCTCGGCTATCCCGTGAAGCTCGGAGAGGGTACGCGCGCAGCGACGGAGATCCTGCGCGACTTCCACGGAGACAAGGGCTAGGGCGTGTTTCGCGTGCTGGTCTCGGACAAGCTCTCCGACGAGGGGCTCGCCTTGCTCAAAGCCGAGGAGGAGATCGAGGTCGAGCACAGGCCTGGCATCGATCCAGACGAGCTGCGGCGGATCATTCCCGACTGCGACGCCCTGATCGTGCGCAGCGGCACCAAGGTGACGGCCGACTTGCTCGAGGCTGCAGACAAGCTGCGCGTCATCGGTCGCGCGGGCATCGGCGTCGACAACGTCGACCTGCGTGCGGCGACGGCCCGCGGTGTGCTCGTGATGAACAGTCCCGAAGGAAATGCGATCACGACGGCCGAACATGCCATCGCGCTCATGACGTCGCTAGCGCGCCGCGTTCCGCAGGCCACCGCCAGCGTCCGCGCGGGCAAGTGGGAGCGGTCCGAGCTCTCGGGCAAGGAGCTCTTCAACCAGGTACTCGGAATTATCGGCCTCGGCACCATCGGCTCGATCGTGGCCGATCGAGCCCGCGGCCTGCGCATGCAGGTGATCGCCGTCGATCCGCTGGTCTCGGAGGAGCGTGGCCAGCACCTGGGCGTCGAGCTCGTGAGTCTCGACGAGCTTTACCGGCGTGCAGACGTCATCTCCGTCCACGTTCCGAAGACCCGCGACAACACGGCACTCCTCGACGCGGAGGCCTTCGCCAAGATGAAGGACGGCGTTCTCCTGGTGAACGCTGCGCGCGGCGGGATTGTCTCGGAGTCGGCGCTGGTAGAGGCACTCGACAGCGGCAAGGTTGCGGGCGCGGCGATCGACGTGTTCGAGTCGGAACCTCCCCCGCCGGATCACCCTCTGCTGCAGCGGGATGACGTCGTTCTCACACCCCACCTCGGCGCTGCCACCGGCCAGGCCCAGGTCAACGTCGCGATCGACATTGCCACGCAGGTGCGGGACTACTTGAAGAACGGGGCGGTGCGCAATGCGGTGAACCTCCCTTCCCTGTCCGTGGAGGAGCTGGAGGAGATCGGCCCGTTCATCGCGCTAGGCGAGAAGCTCGGCTCCTTTCAGGGCCAGATCTGCCGCGACGGCATCGAAGAGATCGATGTGGAGTACGCGGGCCAGATCGCGGAGCAGAACGTGCAGGCCGTCACCGTCGCCGTCCTCAAGGGTCTCCTCACGCCGTGGGTCGGAGACAGGGTCAACTTCGTCAATGCGTCCCATATCGCGCAGGAGCACGGTGTCCGCGTGATCGAGTCCAAGGCTGCGCTACCCGAGGACTTCGTGAGTCTGCTCACTGTGCGTGTTCGCACGCCCCAGCGCGAGCACCTGATCAGCGGCGCGATCTTCGGCAGGACGCAGCCGCGCATCGTGCGCGTGGACGACTTTCGCTTCGAGGCGATCCCAGAGGGTGCCATGTTCCTGGTCCGCAACATCGATCGACCTGGCGTCGTCGGCAGGTTGGGGACCCTGCTCGGCGATGCGGACATCAACATCAAGCGCATGCAGCTCGGCCTGCATCCGGAGACGGGCAAGGCAATGCAGCTGCTCAGTGTCGATCCCGTCCCCTCGGACGAGGTGGTCGACGCTGTGCACCGTCTCGAGGGCGTCGAGAGCGCCCAGCTCCTTGACCTGGGCGAGAGGGTGAGCTGAGCCATGCCCAACGTCGTGTGCGTTGGCGCCCAGTGGGGCGATGAGGGCAAGGGAAAGGTCGTCGACAGCCTGGCTGCGCGAGCGGACCTGGTGGTCCGCTTCCAGGGCGGCCCCAACGCCGGGCACACACTCGTCGTCGACGGAGAGACCACGGTGCTCCACCTGATCCCGTCGGGAATTCTGGTTCCGCGCACGCTCAACCTGATCGGTCCCGGCGTGGTCGTCGATCCCGATGTGCTGTTCGCGGAGCTCGACGGGCTGCGCGCCAAAGGCCTCGCGATCTCCCGGGAGCGCCTGCGCGTCTCCGATCGAGCGCACGTGATCCTCCCGGTGCACACCGCACTGGACAAGGCCCGCGAGGAGATCCGCTCGACCGCGATCGGCACGACGGGTCGGGGCATCGGACCCGCCTACGAGAGCCGCGTCGCCCGCACGGGTATCCGCGTGCAGGACCTGCTGGAGCCCGAGACTCTCGCCGAGCGTATTCAGGCAGCGCTCGCGGAGAGGAACTTCCTGCTCGAAAAGCTCTATGGCTGGCCGCCGATCGACGAGGGCGAGATGGCCGAGCGCGCCTTCGAGTGGGGAGAGAAGCTCGCGCCCTACATCGACGATACCGGCATCACGCTCGACCGCGCGCTACGCGCCGGCAAATCCGCCCTGCTCGAGGGAGCCCAGGGCACCCTGCTCGATATCGACCACGGGACGTACCCCTACGTCACGTCGTCGACCACGCTCGCGGGAGGCGCCTGCGCGGGTGCTGGCATCGGTCCGACCCGGCTCGACTACGTGCTCGGCATCACCAAGGCTTACACCACGCGCGTCGGGGGCGGTCCCTTCCCCACGGAAGATACCGGCGCAGCCGGCCAGCACCTTGGCAGCGTAGGACAGGAGTTCGGCGCAACCACAGGACGCAAGCGACGCTGCGGCTGGCTCGACCTTGTCGTGCTGCGCCACTCGGTTCGAGTGAACGGGCTCACGGGTCTCGCGCTCGGCAAGCTCGACGTGCTGACCGGCCTGCCCGAGATCAAGGTTTGCCTTTGCTACCGCGCCGATGGCAAAGAGATCGAGCACTTTCCAGCCAGCGCCAAGCTGCTGGAGCGCTGCGAGCCCGTCTATCGCAGCTTCCCCGGCTGGAGCCAGCCCATCGAAGCTGCGCGCTGTCTCGAGGATCTACCGCCGGAAGCACGCGACTACATCCACTGGATCGAGGACGCCCTAGAGATCCCAGCTGACCTGATCGGCGTGGGCCCGGATCGCGACGCCACCATCGAGCGTGCCAACCCATTCGATGTGACCAGCCGATCGCCGGACGTGTAGACGGCAAGGGGCGGTCCGTCGGGACGAACTCCGAGGCGCACAGCGTCACGCGGAGCGACGAGGGAGGGGTGAGAACCGCGATTTAGCGAATAAATGGCGAAGTTAGAGCCAGTTGCTCGTCGGTTAATCGAGTGACAAGATCTGCGCGTGGCTCAGCGACCCAGCGCGGCGGAGATCTTCCACGTCACCTCCAAAGAGATGTGGGAGCAGACAGGTCCGACCTACAGCGGCGACACGCTTCAGTCAGAAGGCTTCATCCACTGTTCCACTGCGGAGCAGGTATTGCCCGTCGCGAACGCCATCTTCAGCGGACGCTCGGATCTTGTCGTGCTGACGATCTCTGCGGAACGAGTGAACGCCAAGATCCACTACGAGAACCTCGAAGGGGGTGCGGAGCTCTTCCCGCACGTCTACGGGCCACTCAACCGAGCTGCCGTCGTGTCCGTTGAGCCCCTGGAGGTAGGCGCAGACGGAGCCTTCGTCGCACCCCCTTCGCTCGCACGCCGCGTCTGAGTAGGTACCTTCGGACAGCGGCGTTAGCTCAGTGGTAGAGCAGCGGGCTTTTAACCCGTCGGTCGTGGGTTCGACCCCCACACGCCGCACCAGAGTCTGAGCCATGTCTCCCAGCGCCCCACCTCCCTTCGATCTTTCCGGCCACGTAGCGCTCGTCACCGGGGCGAACCACGGCATCGGCGCCGCAACGGGACGTACGCTGGCGGCCTGCGGGGCGCGCGTTGCCCTCTCGTACCTCCGCCTCGACGACGCGCCGGATCCGGGCATTCCCGAGCTCTATCGCGAGAACCGGGCTTCCGACGCGGAGGACGTGCTCGCAGACATCCGCGCGGCGAACGGCCAGGCGACTGCCCTCGAGGCGGACCTCACCGATCCGGAGACGCCCGGTCGTCTGCTCGATGCTGCCGAGGCGGAGTTCGGCCATCGACATCCTCGTGAATAATGCGACCGGCTGGCTGGCGGACACGTTCACGACGCGGACGAACGACCGCGGGGGTCGCAACCTGGTGCGCTGCGCCGCGGGCATCCACGGCCGCTGCACAACTACACGATGTCCGCGGCCACCCACCTCCGCTTAGGCCTACGGCCTTCGCTGCGCGCGCCGCGTTCGGGCGCTTGCAGGTTGCTCCCACGCTCCGCAGGTAAGATGAGAGCGTGAAGCGGTGGGGTGAGTTTGCAGTTGAGCGACCCGAGCTGGCCGAGGTGGGGCGCTCGATGATCTATCAGTTCCGGGTGGGTCTCGGGTATCTGGCGACGGTCCGCAAGGACGGCGGCCCGCGCGTGCATCCCGTGTGCCTGGTCATCGAGAACGAGGGGCTCTACGTCTTCGTCGGCAACCACTCACCGAAGCTGCACGACCTGCTACGGGACGGGCGCTACGCACTCCATACGTTCCCACTCCCCGACATCGACGACGAGTTCTACGTGTCCGGCTGCGTGACCCGAGTGGCCGATACGGCGGTACGCAAGCTGGTCTATGAGACGTACACGGCAACGGGCGCCACCACGAGCGACGACACGTTGTTCGAGCTGCTGCTCGAGCGGGCGCTCCACGCCAAGTACGAGTCGCGCCCGAGCTTCCCGCCGGTGTACACCAGGTGGTCGTCGGCGTAGCTGCAAGCGCAAGCGGTCTCCGCTCAGTAGCGCTCGATCACCTGCTCGGCGAAGTCCTTGAAGACCTTGCGCGCGCTGGCCATGGGCGGCAGCAGCGCGATCTCGCTCAGGCCCGCGTTCTCCGCCTGGTGCAGCGTGTGGACGATCTCGTCCGGCTCGCCGACCAGCCCCCCAGAGGCGCGAATGGTGTTGGCGGTCACGAAGCGGCGCTCCGCCGGCACCAGGTAGGTGCAGTGGCCCTCGTGAATCTGCAGGTAGCGCTTGTGCTCTGGCGTATCCATCTTGGTCACGTAGTCCAGGTACTGCTCCCACTCGGAGGCGCACGCCTCTGGCACGAACGCGGCGCTTCCGGAAAGACGGCTGAGCTCGTACCAGAAGTGGAGTGAGGCGCTGACCATCGATCCGACCTCGTCGATCACCCGCTCCGAGCTCGAGCTCTCGCCGGGCTCCAGCACGCACGAGAAGCTGAGCGCCGCAGTGTGGTAGTTCGGCGTGAGCTCGCGGCCTCCGCGCGCCGCGCCCTCCTGAATCAGATCCATGCAGCCGCGGAGCCGCTCCGGTGGCTCGCCGCCCGCGGACACTCGCCCGTCGCCGAACTCTCCCGCTACGCGCAGCGCGAGCGGACCGTTCGCCGCGACGTAGATCGGGATCTCGTGCTCCACGTCGATAAAGCCGAGCTCGCGGTGCAGAAAGCGGATCTCCCGCGTCTCGCCCGCTTGTGTGTACTCGACCTCCTCGCCGCGCAGGAGTCCGCGGACAACGCGCAGGTACTCGCGGAACTCGCGCGGCTTGACGGGATCAAAGCCCATCACGCGAACTGCCGTGTGCCCGGTCCCGATGCCGAGAAACACGCGGCCCGGAGCGAGCCGGTTGATGGACGCGATCGAGTGGGCCGTGACGGGGGCAGGGCGTGTTCCTGCAATGGCGACCCCCGTCCCCAGGCGCAGTGTTGACGTGTGCTGGGCTGCGAGCGCGAGCACGGCGTAGCAGTCCGACCAGATCATCTGGGAGTCGGGCACCCAGCCGCTGTCGTAGCCCAGGCTCTCCACGTAGGGCAGGAGCTGCCAGTCGTCGATCTTGGTCGCCACCATCGCGCCGAACTTCATAAGCTGTCCTCCTCTGCTCGGAAGTGTGGGGTCAGTACGAGCCCTGCGTCGCGAAAACGCTGCGCGGGTTGTCCACCGTGAGTCGGCGCAGATCCTCCTCCCTCGTCCCGGCCTTGCGCAGGGCGGGAATCACATCGTCCGGGATGTGCCGGAAGTTCCAGTTCGGCAGCTGCACCCGCATGCCGCCGTCGAGCACGTCCTTGGGCATGAAGTCCAGGTGGCAGCAGGCGTCGTGCGACAGGACCATCCGAGCGGCCCAGCCGTGATCGCAGAGCGAGGCGATCGTCGCGATTCGCCGGTCCGTGGAGAGGACCGTGTCGATCCCGAAGCGGTCCATGCCGATGAAGCTCCCACGGCGCAGGATCGACTCCAGGTAGTCCAGGTCGTCGCTGTCCCCGCAGTACCCGATCACCACCCTGGACAGGTCTACGCCCTCGTCCTCGAAGACGTCCTGCTGGGCGAGACCGACCCGGACTGCGACATCGGTGTGTGTCGAGATCGGGACGCCCGTCGCTCGATGCAGGCGGGCGGCGACGCGGAGCAGCTTGTCGTTGTTCTCGGTCACCCCGTCGTGATCGGTCGCGCACTTGATGATCCCGGCCTTGCTGTCCGTGCCCTGAATCCCCTTCTCGATATCGTCGATCAGGAACTCGACCAGGCGGTCGACCTCCCAGCCGACCATCCAGGGCTCCTGGTGGTAGTAGAGCCCCGTCGCGGCGATGATCTGCAGCTCGGCCCGCTCAGCCACCTCGCGGATCACGTGGATGTCGCGGCCCAGATTGATCGGGGTCAGATCGACCATGGTCTTGACGCCTCGCTCGGCGGCGGCCCGGGCCTCCTCCGTCGCGAAGCGCACTACCTCGTCCACGTCGACCCAGCGCGCAAAAGCCTGCCGCATGGCGCTGTTGGCCACGAGGATGTGCTCGTGCATGAGGGTGAAGCCCAGCTCATCCGTGTCTATGGGACCGAGAACTCCCTCGACTGTCGGCATCTTCTACCTCCGCCGTCATTGTAGAACGATCGGGTTTCGCCGGGGGAACGCCTCGGCGGGCTGCTGGCAACGGGCTTCCCGGCCGGTATAGACTTCCAGCCAGGAACCCCACCCTCCACCCGGCAATTCGGCCGAGAGAGGACGCCCGTGGAGCTGACCTACGGCAAGGAATACGAGCGCTTTCGCGCCAAGGTGCGCGAGTTTCTCGACGAGCACAAGGACAGCGCCCCTAGACGCCAGGCACGCATGGGGGGGGGTCGACCGGGCCCGGAGCAGAGGGCGTGGCAGAAGCTGCTGATCGAGCGCGGCTATCACGCCAGGACGGTTCCCTCGGCATACGGCGGCCACGGGGGCGAGCCCGACCCGCTCAAGACCATCATCCAGGACGAGGAGTTCTCGAAGGCCGGCGTCCAGGCTGGCTACGGAGGAATGGGCGTCACCTATCTCACGCCGACCTTGCTCGAGCACGGCACGGAGGAGCAGCGGCTGCGTTTCATCCCCCCTGCCCTCACGGGTGAGGAGTCGTGGTGTCAGGGCTACTCCGAGCCGGGCTCGGGAAGCGACCTGGCCAGCCTGCAGACCTCGGCCGTGGAGGATGGCGACGACTTCCTGATCAACGGCCAGAAGATCTGGACGAGCGGGGCGCAGATTGCCGATTGGATCTTCGTCCTCGTCCGCACCGAGCCCAATGAGTCGAAGCACGGTGGCATCAGCTACATCCTGCTCTCGATGGACACGCCGGGGATCGAGGTGAGCCCGCTGCGCACCATGACCGGCGCGGCCGAGTTCAACCAGGTCTTCTTCACCGACGTGCGCGTGCCCAGGTCCAACGTGGTAGGTGCCCGCGGCGAGGGCTGGAAGATCGCGAACACCACGCTCAAGCACGAGCGGAACTCGCTCGGCAGCGCGACGCAGACGGAATCCCTCCTCCGCTCGCTGATCGAACTCATGCGGAAGGAGTCCCGCAACGAGGTGCGGGCCATCGACAGCCCCGTGTTCCGCGACCGCCTGCTCCGCCTGCAGGCCCGCGCGCTGACGATGAAGTACCACTCCATGCGGCTCCTGACCTGCACGCTGCGCGAGGAAGCACCAGGCGTCGCCGGTCTGGTCGTCAAGCTGCAGGGCTGCCAGCTCAACCACGACATCGCGGCCCTGGCCCTGGACGTCATGGGAGAGCTCGGCGCGCTCTACAACAGATCCAAGTACGAGCGTGCCGCAGGGATCTGGCAGTTTCAGTACATGTTCACCGTCGGATTGATCATCGGTGGCGGTACCGAGCAGATCCAGAAGAACATCATCTCCGAACGCGGCCTCGGGATGCCCCGCGAGCCGAAGGTCGGCGCGGGGAAGCACTGATGGACTTCGGGCTCTCCGACGAGCAGCGCCTGCTCGAGTCGACATTCGACGGATATCTCGATGAGAACGTCCCCGTCTCGCGCGTGCGCGAGCTCATGGTGGCGGACGCGAATGAGATCGCCGCGCTCTGGTCCGAGCTCGCGAAGCTCGGCGCTGCGGGGGTGCTCATCCCGGAGGAACACGGGGGCAGCGGGCTGACCTTTCTCGACGCCGCGCTGATCGCGCAGGTGATGGGCCGACGGGTCACACCCGCGCCCTTCCTCGGTAGCGCGGTGATGGCGCCCATCGCACTACTCGAAGCAGGCACACCAGAGACGCAGCGGGAGTTTCTGCCGCGAATCGCGACCGGCGACGTCCGCGTGGGTGTCGCCACAACGGAGGTCTTCTCCCGCCGCGAAGGTGCGGAGGTGCGGCTAGACAACGGCCGGCTGCAGGGCAAAGCGCTGATGGCGATCGACCTGCCCGGCGCGGACCTGATCCTGGTGAGCACGGCGAGCGCTGATCTCGCGCTGGTGCGGACCGACGCTGGCGGAGTCTCGGTCGAGGGCCTGACGACCATCGACGGGACCCGCCGCCTCGCCGAGATCGTTTTCGACGGCGTCTCCCCCGACGTGCTGCTCGGCGAGCCCGGGCAAGCCGGTCCGGCGATCGAGCGGATGCTCGACGCGGGTCGCGTGGTCCTCGCGGGCGACATGGTCGGTGCCTGCGAGGCGATGCTGAACCAGGCGGTCGAGTACTCGCTGCAGCGCACACAGTTCGGGCGTGTGATCGGGTCGTTCCAGGCGGTCAAGCACATGTGTGCGGAGATGACCGCGGAGCTCGAGCCGGCTCGCTCGCTGTTCTGGTACGCGGCGCACTCGCTGGGCGAGATGCCGGACGATGCGCGCTTCGCGATCGCACACTGCAAGGCGCACCTTTCGGAGATCTCGTCGTTCATTGCGACGACCTCGACTAAGGTGCACGGGGGAATCGGATTCACTGACGAGCAGAACCTGCACCTGTGGTTCAAGCGAATTGGCCTCGATCGCCAGCTGCTGGGAGGCCCCGAGGTCCTGCGGCAGCTGGCGGCCGAGCTGCAGGGCTGGGCAGCCTAGCGGAGCCCAGCGTGCGGGTTGAGCTGATCTGAGCGCGAGAGGGTAGAAATGGATATTCCAGAGAAAAAGCTGATAGAGATGTACGAGCGGATGGTGCTGATCCGCGAGTTCGAAGAGAAGACAGGCGACCTGCACCGCGAGAACCGCTTGCCCGGGCTCGTCCACCTGTACGTGGGCGAGGAGGCGGTCGCGGTCGGCGTCTGCGCGAACCTGACGAACAGCGACTACATCACCTCGACCCACCGCGGGCACGGGCACGTGCTCGCGAAGGGCGGTGATCCCAAGCGCATGTTCGCAGAGCTCTTCGCGAAGTCCACGGGCTACTGCAAGGGGAAGGGTGGCTCCATGCACATCGCCGATCTCGACATCGGCATGCTCGGTGCCAACGGCATCGTCGGCGGGGGCGCACCGATCGCGCTCGGCGCCGCCTTTGCCGCGAAGTACCGCAAGGACGGCAACGTGGCGGTCTGCTTCTTCGGCGACGGAGCCTCGAACGAGGGGGCCTTCCACGAGGCCGCGAACATGGCCTCGCTCTTCCGGGTCCCGCTAGTCTTTGTCGCGGAGAATAACCTGTACGGCGAGCTCACCGCGCAAAAGGATCACCAGGCCATCGAAGACATCGTCGACCGCGCGCCGGGCTACGCAATGCCCGGGGTCATCGTCGATGGGATGGACGTCGTCGCCGTGTACGAGACGACCTCCGAGGCCGTCGCGCGCGCCCGGCGCGGCGAAGGTCCGACCCTGATCGAGTGCAAGACCTACCGCTACTACGAGCACAGCGGCGTGCGTCTTGGCATGGAGGCGGGGCGATCCGAAGAAGAAGAGAAGGTGTGGCGGGCCCGCGACCCGATCCCTCAGCTGCGCGCGCAACTCGTGGAGCAGGGCGTGCTCAGCGAAGAGGATGCTGACGCCATCGTTGCCAGAACCAAGGCCGAGATGGACGAGGCGGTCCGCTTCGCGGAGGAGAGTCCGGACCCGGACCCGAGCACCCTGCTCGAAGACGTCTACACAGAGGCGACGCTCTGATGTCGGTCAAGAACACGGGCCAGGCGCTATCGGAAGCTCACGTGCAGGAGATGGACCGCGATCCCGACGTGTTTCTCGCCGGCATCGACGTGCACGTCGGGATCTTCGGCGCGTCTCGCGGATTGATGGAGAAGTTCGGACCGGAACGCGTAATCCCCACTCCCATCTCGGAGACCGGGATTGCTGGCTTGGCGGTGGGAGCCGCGGCAGCCGGTCTGCGTCCCATCATCGAGATCATGTTCATCGATTTTATGGGCGTGTGCGGCGACCAGATCCTGAACCAGATGGCCAAGATGAAGTACATGTTCGGCGGCAAGGCGAAGCTGCCGATCGTTGTGCGCACCGCGGCCGGGGCAGGACTCAGCATGGCCGCGCAGCACAGCCAGAGCCTCGAGGCGTGGTTCTGTCACATACCCGGGCTCAAGGTGGTGATGCCCTCCGGACCGTACGATGCTAAGGGCCTGCTGATCGCCTCCATCCGCGAGGACAACCCCGTCATCTTCATCGAGAACAAGCGGATTGGGAGGCTGCGCGCAGAGGTGCCGGACGAGCCCTACGCGATCCCGCTCGGCGTCGCTGACGTCAAGCGTGAGGGCACCGATGTGACCGTCGTCGCCACGGGCTGGATGGTGAAGGACGCTCTCGATGCCGCTGAAGAGCTGTCCGAACGCGGCATCAGCGTCGAGATCATCGACCCGCGGACGCTCTCGCCCCTCGACATGGATACGATCGTGGAGTCCGTGCAGAAGACGAGTCGCGCAGTGATCGTGCAGGAAGCGGTGAACTTCTGCGGTCTGGGTGCGGAGATCGCGGCCTCGATCCAGGAGCGGGCCTTCGACTACCTGGACGCGCCGGTCAAGCGCGTGGGGGCTCCGTTCAGTCCCGTTCCGTTCAGCCCGATCCTGGAGCAAGCCTGGCTGCCGGGCAAAGCGGAGGTCGTCGCGGCCGTCGAAGAGATCGTGGCGTAGCGCAGCTCGTCCGAGGGACTGGATGGAGTCAGCGACGGTGGCCCAGGCGGGGATCATCGCGAATCCCGCCTCTGGCAAGGACATCCGTCGCCTGGTCGCGCACGCGTCCGTCTTCGATACCGCAGAGAAGATCAGCATCGTGCGGCGCGTGGTCCTGGCCCTCGAGGCGGCGGGCGTGACACGCATCCTGTACATGGCCGACCCGTCGCGGATCGTCCCGCGCGCGCTCGAGGGGCTCGACCTTAAGGCCGAGATCCTGCCGGTGGGCGCGCCGCTGCGGGCCAGCGCGGAGGACACTACCGCGGCCGCGGCAGGCATGGCGGCGGCCGGCGCGCGGGTCATCGTCAGCCTGGGTGGCGACGGCACGAATCGAGTGCTCGCCAAGGGTACGAGCGACGTGCCCCTGGTCCCGATCTCTACGGGCACCAACAACGTGTTTCCGGTGATGGTGGAGGCCACCGTTGCGGGACTCGCGGCAGGAGCGATCGCGTCGGGCAGCGTCGACGCCAGCGAGGTCAGTCGCCGCTGCAAGTGGATCGAGATCCTGCTCGACGGCGGGCACCGGGACGTCGCGCTGATCGACGCGGTGGTGATGGAGGGTCGCTTTGTCGGCGCACGCGCCATCTGGAAGCTGGAGGGCGTCCGCGAGGTCGTGCTGACACGGGCGCAGCCAGACGCGATCGGCATGTCCGCCGTCGGCGGCATGGTCACCTCGGTGACGCCTGAGGACGACTGCGGGCTCCACCTCTTGATCGGGGAGGGCAAGCGCGTCGTCGCGGCTGCCATCGCCCCTGGGCTGGTTCGCCGGGTCCCGCTCGCGAGCGTCCGTCGCTTGCGGTTTGGTGATAGCATTCAGGTCGGCGGTCCGGCGCTCCTGGCGCTGGACGGGGAGCGCGAACTCAGTCTGAAACGAGACGAGCGCGCGACGCTGGTCGTCTCACGGTCGGGGCCTCCGGTCGTCGACATTGCGCGCTGCCTGGCCGCCGCACGCGATCGCGGATTCCTCCGCTAGAAGGTTCGGAGCAAAGGGAGACACGCATGGCGGAGCGAGTCGTGCTGCCCAAGATGGGAGCCACCATGACCGAGGGCACCATCACGGAGTGGTTCGTCCAGGACGGGGACACCGTGGCAGCGGACCAGCCGCTCTACTCCTTCGAGACGGACAAGATCGACACCGAGGTGAGCTCAGAGACCGCGGGCACGATCCGCGTCATCCAGCCCGTCGACGCTACCGTACCGGCCGGGGCCTTGGTCGCGTACGTGCTGGCCGAGGGCGAGGAGCTGCCGGCCGAGCTCCCCACCCCGAGCGTGGCCTACACCCAATCCCCGAGCGCACCCGCTGAACCTGGGGACGGTCCTCGATCTGAACTTGCGTCTCCCCGCCCAAGGCCCGGCGGGCGCGTCAGGGCCTCTCCCACCGCGAAGCGTCTGGCCGAGGACCACGGGCTCGATCTCGCCCGGCTCCCGGGGACGGGGCCGGGCGGCCGCATCGTGCGGAGCGATGTCGAGGCGGCCCTCGCCGCACGCGAGACCGGTGCGGCGCAGCCCCCTGGCCTGGAGCCGCTGTCGGGCGAGCTCGCCTACCGGGGCATCCGTCGCACCGTAGGGGAGCGCATGCTGCAATCGGTACAGAGCATGGCCGCGCTCACGCTGGCCATGGAAGTCGACATGACCGACGCGGTCAAGCTGCGCGGAGATCTCGTCGCTGCCTGGAAAGCAGACGACCTTCGAGTCAGCTACACAGACATGCTCATCAAGGCGGCGGCGTTAGGGCTGCGCGAGCACCCCCGGCTCAATTCCCGGCTCGAGGACGGCAACATCCGCGTGCAGCCGCAGGTACATGTCGGCTTCGCGGTGGCACTGGAGGAAGGGCTCATCGTGCCGGTGATCTTCGACGCCGATGCGAAACCGCTCAAGGACGTCGCGCGTGAAACAGCAGAGCTCGCGGGCAAGGCACGCACGGGAAATCTCACTCCAGACGAGTTGACCCGCGGGACCTTCACTGTCACGTCGCTCGGGATGTACGACATCGACGTGTTCACCCCGATCATCAACCCGCCGCAGGCGGCCATTCTCGGCGTCGGTCGTCTCGTGGACCGGCCCGCCTTCGTGGGAGACTCGGGGACAGAGGTCGAGCGGCGCTCGTTCCTGACGCTCAGTCTGACCTTCGATCACCGTCTGCTGGACGGCGCACCGGGAGCGCAGTACCTGCAGACCGTGCGACGCAACCTGGAGCAGCCGTACCGCCTGCTCTTGGCCCTGGCCTAACCCCATCGCTAGCGGAATCGAGCTCAACACGCTCTAGACGTGGTGTTCTGCTCAGTGGAGCGTGCCGTCTTCTTCTCTCGCGCGGACTTCTGGCTCGCTCATGCCGAGCCAGTCGCCAAGCACCTCTGCGTTGTCCTCGCCCACGGCGCGCGGGCGCTCGTAGATGTCCGCTGGTGTCTTCTGGAAGTAGAGAGGCAGCCGGTCGGCGTGGGTCGTGCCGAACTCGGGATGGGGATCGTCGAGCTCGCGCAAGAAGCCCGACAGGCGCAGCTGCGGATCGCGCTCCGCGAGGTCGGCTCCGCTCTGGACGACACCCGCCGGCACACCCGCGGCCTGGCAGAGCTCTTCCACCCGCTCCGCGCTCTGGGTCCGGGTCCAGGCCGACACCTGGGCATCGAGGGTCGCGAGGTTCTCGAGGCGACCTGCGACGCTGTCAAAGCGCGCGTCGTGCGCCCAGTCCGGATCCCCCATGGCTCTCCGCAAGGCGCGCCACTGCTCTTCGCTCATCACCGCGATGGCCACCCAGCGATCCTGGCCCGCGCAGGGGTAGCAGTCGTGCGGCGCGGCGTTGTCGTAGGGCAGGCGATTGCCGCAGGGCTGGGCGGCCCGGCCGTTTGCAGAGAGGTCGAGCAGCGCTGGTCCCGACACGCTGACCCCCACCTCGAACTGCGACAGGTCGATGCTCTGTCCGCGGCCGCTCGAGCGCCGCGCCTCGAGGGCGGCGAGTAGCACCACCGCACCGTGCAGCCCCGACACGTGATCGTTATATGAGAAACCGATGCCGATGTCTTCGCGGCCAGGTACGCCCGTGAGATAGGTGAGTCCGGAAAGTGCGTGAATCGTCGGCGCGAAGGTCACGAACTTGGACCACGGTCCGCCTTCGCCCATGCCCGACATGGAGAGGTAGATCACACCGGGGTTGGTCTCTACGACCGTGTCGTAGCCGACGCCCCAGCGATCCAGGACTCCCACGGAGAAGTTGTCGATAACCACGTCGGCCTTGTCGCAAAGCGCGCGGCAGATCTCGACGGCGCGGGCCTGCGTCATGTCGAGGGACAGCGCGCGCTTGTTCCGATTCCACATGATGTAGTAGGGGCTGTTGCCGGTATCGCGAGTGGCCGAGTTCACCTTGACCACGTCGGCTCCCAGATCTCCCAGGATGCGCGTTGCGAACGGCCCGGCGAGGACGTGGGTGAAGTCGAGGACGCGAAGGCCTTCGAGTGGGCGCGTCATTCGTCGTCCCAGCCGATCTCGGAGAGCACCGTGGCGGTGTCGCTCCCGGGCTCCGTCTGCGGGCGCGGCTCGCGCCAGGGTGTCTCGCTCAGACGATAAGGTGCGCCTGGCCCCCTGACGCTGTTGCCTCCCAGCCGGTACTCGGTCCACCAGTCTCGAGCTTCGAGCTGCGGGTTCGTTGCGATCCTGTCGAGCGGTAAGACCCAGCCGTATGGCGAGTGCCGCTCCTGCGCCGCAAAGAAGAACTCCTCGACCTGCTTCGTGGCGACCCACTCGCGCATCGCGTTCAGCAGCGCCTCCAGCAGCTGGAACACCTGCTCGGGCTGCTGCCACTTCGGGTCGAGCAGGTCCTGCTGAGCTCCCTCCTCGGCCAACCAGGCGAGCTGCGCCTCTGGCTTGGGAGTCGGCGTCACCATGATCGAGCCGCCCTTCGCGGGCACGACCTGGAACGCGTTCGTCCAGTGCAGCGATCCCCGTCGCTGGAGAACCGGGCCCTCCGCCATCGGCAAGTGCTCGTGGTACCAGAGCCACATGAAGACCTGCTCGAGGCACGATGCGATCGCCTCATGGACTCGCACCTCGACGACTTGGCCCTCGCCAGTCTCGCGCGCGTGGCGCAGAGCGCTCAGTGCGGCGATGGCCGTGTAGCTGCCGGAGACGACGAAGTTGAGCTCGCCGTATCCCTTGAGCGGCGGCGTATCCACGTCACCAGTCGTCGCGCAGAACCCACCGAGGGCCCCGGCCACCAGATCGGGCGCAAGATAGTCCTTCCAGGGACCCTCCGGCCCGAAGGACGAGACCTCCACGATCACCAGCGCAGGCTTCTCCCCCAGCAATGAGTCCGGCTCGAGGCCCCCCTCGAGCAGCCCACCGCTGTCCACGATCACGTCGGCCCACTGCGTCAGCTTTCGGAGCTGACGCCGACCCGTGTTCGTTGCAAGGTCGAGCGTGGCGAATCTGCGGTTCGACCCGAAAAAGGCGTACCAGAGCGAGTGACGCTCCCCTCCAGCGCCAGCATGGAATGGACCTCGCTTCCGAAGCGGATCCCCGCCCGGAGGCTCTACCCGAACGACGTCGGCACCGAGATCGGCAAGCAGCTTGACGCCGTAGA
Organism: Myxococcota bacterium; assembly: GCA_965226855.1. GTDB lineage: Bacteria > Myxococcota_A > UBA9160 > SZUA-336 > SZUA-336 > JAUXJB01. Next base: position 164,841 of record CBDDEE010000024.1, read on the forward strand.
TCCCGCGCTCGTCTACAAGATCGAGGACCCGCACAGCCCCGAGGGCCGCACGCGACTCAGTGCGGTCGCTCATGGGGACGTGATTGAGGGGGCCAGGGGTTTCAAACACAGCACCGTTGTAAACCTTTGGGTGTTTACCATGCAGAGGGGACCGCTTACAACGGCGACCCGGGTATACTCACAAGTCCGATGAGCCGAACCAAACGCATCCTGCTCTGGGTAATGGCCGCCGCCTACGTGCTCGGCGGTTTCAACCACCTCCTCAACCCCTCCTTCTACGTGGCAATCATGCCCCCGGGGCTGCCGAATCCCGAGTGGCTCAACCTGCTGGCGGGGCTGGCGGAGATCGTGCTCGGCGTGTTCGTGCTGGAGCCACGCGTGCGGGTGTTCGCGGCCTGGGGGATCATCGCGCTGCTGATCGCGATCTTCCCGGCGAACGTCTACGTCGCGCAGGTGAACCTGGGACCAGAGGGTCCCGGGAGCGGCGGCGGGCTCGGCAACTGGGTGCGGCTGCCGTTCCAGGCGCTCCTCGTTCTTTGGGCCTACTGGTACACGCGCCGCGACGCCGAGTCCTGACCCGACCCTCGTCTTCTCATCCCTGCCGCTCGTCCGGTGTCGTGACGGCTGTGTCCTCTGTGGGGATCACATCGGCCGCGTTGGCGTAGCCACCGACGGGCAGGTCCGTCAGACCGCGCAGCGTCCCCATCACCCCGGTGACGAGGTTCGCACCGCAGCAGTTAACTAGATAGGCGTGGGCGCCCAGCTGCTCAACGCGGCGTAGGCCTCGGGCACGGTCTCGCCACTGGGCAGGCGGCCGGGACGGCTTCGTTGCAGCGTCCAGCTCACCCAGAACTCGCGATCGGTCTCGGCGGCGGCGGCCGCGGTTCCTCTACGCGCCGCAGCGTTGGCGGCGCGGCGTCAGACGCGCAGCGCGTGAACATCCCGGCCGCTCGGCTGAAGTTGCGTTGCGATGGATCTCATTGCTGATCGGAAATGGCTAAAGGTCGCGGACACCCTTCCGATGAGAGCCCAAGACCTCCCCACTAACGGTCGAAAACCTTCGAGATGGGGGTCTGAGATGATTACGCAACGGACGCTTCGCAAGTACTGGGCGCTGGTTCTGGCGCTCCCGATCGCGACTGCGCTGCTCCTGGGCGGTGCACCCGCTGGAGCCACCGAGAAGGTGGACAGCACGCCTGATGTCGCGGCCAACGATTGGCACCAACTCATGCCCAACCTCGTTGTTGGCGGAAGCCTCCGCCTGCGCGCCGAGGAACAGGCCAACTTCCGGTTTGGCAGTGGTGCTCCGAGTGACGACGAGAGCTTCATGCTCCACCGCCTCCGGGTCAACATGAAGTGGACGCCGACGGAGTCGCTCACCTTCTTCATTGAGGGTCAGGACGCCCAAATCTACAGCGAGAACGACATCAACGACGAGGCTATTCCGAACCTCTACGCGGACCACTTCGATCTGTACCAGGGGTACGTGGAGTACAGGTCGTCGATGATGGACACGCCCTATATGGTGCGTGCGGGTCGCCAGCAGCTGAACCTCGGTTCGGACCGGTTGGCGTCCTCCCAGAACTGGGAGAACACTTCGCGCGTCTTCGACGCCATTCGCGTGAGCCTCGGGACGGAGGACGACTGGACTCTCGATATGTTCGCTAGTCGCGTCGTTCCTGTGCGGCCTGGGAATTTCAATGATTGGGAGTACACGGGCAACCGCTACGTGGACAGCAACTTCCACGGCGCTTACTACACGAACTGGAAGCTCATTCCCGACACCAAGTGGGAAGGGTACGTCCTGGTGCGCCACAACAACGACGTGAACGACAAGGTGTGGACGCTCGGCTCGCGCGGCGTCTGGGCAAAGGGCCTGTGGGATGCGGACGTCGAGATCGCCTACCAGTGGGGTGACTTCGCCAATGTCGACCACGCCGCGTGGATGACCCACGTCGGCTTCGGCTACCACCCGGAGTGGATGGAGAACACGCGCTTCGGTCTCGCCTACAACTGGGCGACCGGTGACGACAACCTGCTCGATACCGACCACGAGACGTTCGACAACCTGTTCCCGTCGAACCACCGCTACTACGGTCAGATGGACTTCTTCTCGCTGCAGAACATGCGCAGCCTGGAGCTCTCCTTCGAGAAGGAGATGCTCGAGAAAGGCATGCTCCAGGTCGCTTTCCACACGTTCTGGATCGACGAGCCGGATGACGACTTCATGTACAACTCGAACCTTGTACCCACGCGGCTCGCGGGCCCGCTCGGTGCCGACTCCAGTGCCGGGAACGAGCTCGATATCACCTTCCGCTATCCGTTCCTGGATGGCCGGGTGGTCGCCCTCGTGGGCTATGGGCACTACTTCGCAGGCGACTACATCGACGATACGGGTCTCACAGACGACGACGCCGATTACGCCTTCATCCAGGCCGACATCAAGTTCTAGACCGTCGATAGCAGACAACCTAGAGGGCGCGATCCATAAACGGATCGCGCCCTCTCTCTTTTCCAGGCCCGCTGCCACCGGAACGCGTGCTCGGGCATAATCAGGCACCTCAACCTAGAAGGGGGCCGCAATGGATGCACTTGCCAAGCTACTGATCGCGCTGGCCAGCCTGGCCTTCCTGCTGGCCGTCGGGACCGCGCTGCTCGGAATGCCGATCGTGGGGGTACTCCCTGAGGGCTTCTCGCGTGCCTCGACGAACCTTGCGCTGATCGCGATCGGGCTGCGGCTCTGCTTTAGAGAGCAGGGGACCTGAGTCCGGACGAGGCGAACGGAGCCCCGGAGCGCCTGCCGATCGTAGGGGTGATGGGTTCGGGTTCGAGCCCTCACACCGGGCGCGTCACGCAGCTCGGCTCCTGGCTCGCGGCTCAGGGCTTCCATCTGCTCACCGGAGGCGGCGCCGGAGTGATGAGCGGTGTGAGCTGGGCCTTTCGGAGCATTCCAGACCGGCGCGGCCTCGTCATCGGGATCATCCCGTGCGTCGAAGGGGATCCCGGTCGCCCCTTGCCGGGCTACCCGAATCCCTGGGTCGACGTCCCGATCCTCACGCACCTGCCCCTCCGCGGACCGCGCGGAACCGAGTCCCGGTCCCGGAACCACATCAACGTGCTCAGCTCGGACGTCGTGGTGGCCCTCCCCGGAGGCTCCGGCACCCGCTCCGAGGTCGAGCTGGCCCTGGCCTACGCTCGGCCCCTGATCGCCTGGCTGGGCGCAAGGGACGAGATCCCGAGCCTACCCGCCGAGGTCCCCGTGACCGGCGAATTCTCTGAAATCCAGGAGTTCGTGCTCTCCCACGTGCCAAACCCCTAGCAGGCTGCTGAAAAAAACTCCTCATCGAAGGGTACCTTTGAGGGAAGCCCCAAGGGGGAGATGTGAGAGGACCGCAGACGCTCCAGGGTGGGATCTTCAGCTACGTATCGCTGGAGTCCCGGATTCCCGAGGACCATCCGCTTCGAGCGATCCGGCGACTGGTGGACGCGGCGCTGGAGCAGCTGTCGCGACGCTTCGATGGTATCTACGCCAAAGGGGTCGGCCGACCGTCGGTCCCGCCGGAGCAGCTGTTGCGGGCGCTGCTGTTGCAGGTGCTGTACACGATCCGGAGCGAGCGCCAGCTGATCGAGCAGATCGACTACAACCTGCTCTACCGCTGGTTCGTGGGCCTGGAGCTGGACGATGAGGTGTTCAGCGCGACGGTGTTCACCAAGAATCGGGAACGGCTGCTGAAGGGCGAGATCGCTCAGCATTTCTTCGAGGCGGTGCTGGCGCAGGCGGAGTCGGAGGGGTTGGTGTCATCGGAGCACTTCACGGTGGACGGGACGCTGATCGAGGCGTGGGCGAGCCAGAAGAGCTTCGTGCGCAAGGACGAGAAGCGCAGGGACGATGACGACCCGGGCAACCCGACGGTCAACTTCCGGGGCGAGAAGCGGAGCAACCAGACGCATGCGTCGAGGACGGATCCGGACGCCCGACTGGCGGGGATGAGGGGCCAGGGCGCGCGGCTCGCGTATCAGGGACACGTCGTGACGGAGAACCGCAACGGCCTGGTGGTGGCGGCGAAGCTCACTCAGGCGTCGGGGTATGCGGAGCGCGAAGCGGCTCTCGAGATGGTGCTGGGTCTGGGGGGCGCTCGCCGGATCACCCTGGCTGGAGACAAGGGCTACGACGCCAAGAGCTTTGTGCAGGCGCTTCGGGCCTGGAGCGTTACCCCGCACGTGGCACAGAACACGACGAACCGCCGAAGCGCGATCGATCGAAGGACCACAGGACACCCGGGCTACGAGGTGAGCCAGCGCTTCCGCAAACGGGTGGAGGAGGTGTTTGGCTGGATGAAGACGGTGGGCTTGATGCGCAAGACCCGGCACCGGGGCACGGATCGGGTCGGCTGGGTCTTCACCTTCACTGCTGCGGCCTACAACCTGGTCCGTATCCGCAACCTGTTGGAGGCGACATAGCTCATGATCCCGCAAGATCTACCCGTGCGACACCGAACCGGTTCGTACCGGGAACGGCGATCCCTCTCCCTGCTCGGCACGCCTCCCGTCAGAGGCGTCCCGCCCAACCCAGTCACTTTCTCCGCAGCCTGCTAGGCGAAGAAGCCCTCCCTCAGAAGCCATGCGGAGGGCGCTCAGGAGACCAGGGAGAAGGCGCGGGCGGGGTTGTCCCAGAGGATCTTGCGCTTGCTCTCGTCCGGGATCTTCTGAGCGCGGAGCCGCTCCATGCCCCAGGGCCAGGTGCCGTCTGGGTGGGGATAGTCGGTGTTGAAGAGCAGGTTGTCGTCACCGACGAGCTCGACGACGCTGGGGAGCGTCATCTCGTCGCCACGGCAGGCTACCCAGAAGTTGCGCTTGAAGTAGCTCGTGGGGGGCATCTTCAGGTCCGGGTGCTCGGCGCTGCCTGAGAAGTCCCAGTGCTGCTCCATGCGCTGCAGCCAGTAGGGAACCCAGCCTGCATCTGCCTCAACATGGACGATCCGGAGCGCAGGGTAACGCTCCACCACGCCGAACCAGATCAGGCTCATCATGGCGACCATTGCCTCGACCGGGTGGGCGATGATGTGGCCCGAGGTGTGCGTGTCCATCCTGTCGCCGTAGGACTGCAGGTAGGGCGAGCCGGAGTCGTGGAAGCAGACCGGCTTTCCAATGCGCTCGATCGCCGCCCAGAGCGGCTCGTAGTCCTCGTGGTAGAGGTTCCGGCCGGCCACGGGATTCGGGCGGATGTAGAAGCTGACGGCGCCGCGCTCTGTGACCCGCCGGAGCTCTTCCAGCGCCAGGTCGACCGCTTGCAGCGGGATCATGGCGGCCCAGCGCAGGCGCTCCGGAGCGGCAGAGCAGTACTCGGCAGTCCAGTCGTTGTAAGCGCGGCAGCAGGCGAGAAGGAGTTCTGGGTCCGCGAAGGGCTTGCCCAGCAGCTGGCCGCCGGAGGTCGGGTAAATCACCTGCACATCGACGCCCTGCTCGTTCATGTCCTGTAGCCGGCTCTTGGCGTCGAAGCCGGCGACGCGCGCCCGCTCGAAGCGCTCCATGCCCTTTGCGACCGCCGCCAGGAACTCGGGCGGCGACATGGGGTACTTCCCCTCCTCGTTCGTGAGCGACTTGCCCTCGACGACGATGCCGCGACGATCACCTACCTGTTCGGGCCTGGGTGCGCGATCGCGAAAAGCCGGGTCAATGTACTCCTCCCACATCGTTGGCGGCTCGATCTGGTGGCAGTCCGTATCAACGATTTTGAAGCCCTCGAGCATGAACCCGTCCTCCCGTTGCTGGCGCCCGATTGTGTTCCGATCCGCAGCACTTCCGCAAGGCGGTCTGGCGCGAATTTCCCCCAGGCCCTGATAATCGGCGGAAGAGGATGCGGGTGGACCTGGGGGGAGATGAGGATAGCCACCGCCACTGATCTGTTGCGAACGTTTCGGTACGTTCTACCGACTGATGACAAAGATCGACACTTTCGAATCCGTCTTCAAGTCCGCAGACAAGCCCGTTTACACATATGGGCGCGTAGAGATTGCGCGCGTGCTGGTCGTCACAGATTTGACGGAGGCAGAGGCAATCCCCCTCATCAGCCAGATCCGCACCTTCCTCTCAGTCCTCGGTGACGGCCCGGACTGGCGCCACCTCGGCGGCGCCGACTTTGCAACCGTCGGCCGTCTCCTGGAACAAGTCGAGAGCGCGGTCCCCGACCTTATCGTGACATACCGCCACCTGCACTCGAACGCATGGCAGTGGCCCCACAGTCTGGGCGCATACCTCGACGTTCTCACGCAGGCCACTGACGTCCCGGTGCTGGTCCTGCCTCATCCCGACGCGGATCGTGCGCTCCCGCATGCCATCGCCAACACGGATTGCGTCATGGCCATCACCGATCACCTGACGGCCGATGCGCGGCTCGTTGACTACGCACTGCGCTTCACCGCGCCGCCCGGTTCGTGCTGGCTCACCCACATCGAGAGCCAGCGCCAGTTTGATCACTTCGTGGCCGCTGTCGAGAAGGTTCCGGAGATTGAAACGGACGATGTGCGGGAACTTGTCGAAGCGCAGCTCTTGAAAGAGCCGCGGAACTACATCGAGTCGTGCCGTAAGGTGATCGAGGCTGAGGGCGTACACGCCAAGATTGAAGCCATCGTCGCGATGGGCGACCGCATTGACAAGTACCGCGACATGGTCGAAGACCACCGCGTCGACCTGCTCGTCATCAATACGATGGACGGCGACCAGCTCGCAATGCACGGGCAGGCGTATCCCTTAGCCGTGGAGCTGCGGGGCATCCCGCTGTTGATGTTGTGACGAACGCTTCCGCGATAGCAGTGAGTGGATCCGCGGGTGCAGCAGGCGGCCACGAGGTCTCGCTCGGCGTCACGCTTTTCTTCGCCGGGCTGCTCATCGCCATGATCATGTGCCTTGCTCTCGAAGAGAAGCTCCACGCGAAGAAGTCCGTGATCGTCGCCGTATTCGCCGTCGTGTCGCTCTTGTTGGGCGGCCTCTTTGGCTTGCTCCCGTTCTCTGCGATGGACCTGCACGTTGGTGACGCCGACATCCACCTGCCGGTGTACATCCCCGCGATCGATTGGGGTGTGATCTCCATCATCCTCGGCTCAGCTCTGTTCGTAGACGTAACGGCGAAGTCGGGCCTCTTTACGTGGATAGCGCTGCGGCTCACCAAGGCGTCGAAGGGCGATCCGCTCATCCTGTTGATCGCATACGGGTCGATGACGGTCGTGTTCTCCGCCGTACTCAACAACGTTACGGCGATGATCATAGTGGGTTCACTCACTGGCGTATCGCTGCGCCGCTTGGGCATTACCGACAAGCTGCTCGGATTCCTACTGATCGAAGGGGTACTCACGAACGTGGGCGGTATGCTCACGTTGATCAGCTCGGTACCGAATATCATCGTCGGCAACGCCGCGGGCATCAGCTTCATGAAATTCTTCGTCACGGCCGCACCATACGTGGTGGTCACCACGGCTGTGTCACTTGCGATGGGCGCAAAGATCTTCGGCATCCGCCGACTCGTTGGCGCGGAAGAACAGGCTGAAGCCGCACGCCTGGTCGCGGGCTTCGACGAGAATGACGGCATTGACTCGCCCTTCCTCTTCTGGTTGGGCGGCATTTCTCTCTTGGCGTTCATCGCCGTGATCGCGAGCGCGTCCATCCCCGACACCCTGCTCAACGACCTCGGGATGGGCTATGTGGCAATCTCCTTTGCGATCGTGGCGCTCGTCCAGCACAAAGCCACGGCCGACCGCTTCTACCGCGAGATCGACTGGGACCTACTGGCCTTCTTTGCGGCGCTGTTCATCGTCATCAGCGTGATGGAACACGCGCAGGTACTCCACCTGGTGGGCCGCTTCCTGGCTCCGATCCTGAACTTGGGCGAAACGGTGGGACCGAGCGTCTTGCTCGTCGCCTCCGCGGTGGCGAGCTCGGTGACGGACAACATCCCGCTGGCAGCAATGCTTGCCAAGATCCTCAGCGGCCTCGATCTCACCGCAGAATCACCGTACTGGTGGGCCGTGATCTTTGGAGCAAACCTGGGTGGGAACATCACGCCGATTGGTTCGGCGTCCACACTAGTGGCGGTGACGATCATACACAAGAGTGGGATCACGTTGTCATTCGCCGGATTCGTGAAACTGGCTGTACCGTATGCAGCGGCACAGCTGGCGCTTGCGGTGGGGTATTTGTTGATCGCAGTCTAGTGCGTCACCTCTGGTGAGTCCGGTAGCTCAGGCTCTGCGATCTCCCCGTACTTCGCTTCGTACTTCTCGATGTTCGCCTGGAGCGCTCGCAGGATCGCTTTCGTGTGCTGTGGCGTGGTCACGACGCGGGCGATGAGTTGCGCCTGTGGCGATTGAGAGCCTCCACCCTGCCCGAGCATGAAGAAGAACTCCCGGGGCGTGTGGCTCACCTGAAAGACGTTGAAGAACAGGGCAGGAGGTTGCTTCTGGGTGTTCTCATCAGTCGCCATCTTCTCCCCCTCGCCGCAGCGCTACTGGAATTGCTGGAACGTGTACTGCTCGATGTCGAGGCTCCAAGTATCCCACCCAGCCCGGGTTATGCGAAGCAGGCGAGGTCGAAGCTGAGGTGACCAGGAGCGCCGCGAGCGAGAAGGGCTCTCGGTCAGCGCTCTGCAGCGGTCAGGGCTCTCCGCTTCGACCCCGGCTGCAGCTCGACCGCGAACTGGTCGCGGTGCAGCTCCGCGTAGAGCCCCCCGCTGCGCAGGAGCTCCTCGTGCGGACCCGACTCGACGATCCGACCCCTGTCGAGCACATAGATCACGTCCGCTGCCAGCACCGTGGAGAGCCGATGCGCGATCACGAGGGTCGTCCGTCCGCGCGCCAGGCGCAGGGTTGCCTCGTGGATCTCGCGCTCCAGACGCGTGTCGAGCGAGGCCGTAGCCTCGTCGAGAATCAAGATCGGGGGGTCCTTCAAAATCGCGCGGGCAATCGCGACGCGCTGTTTCTGGCCTCCGGAGAGCCGGTACCCTCGCTCCCCGACCACCGTTTCGAGCCCGGCCGGCAGCTCCTCGATCATCTCTGCCATGCCAGCCGCCTCGGTGGCCGCCCACATCTGCTCGTCCGTCGCATCGAGACGCCCGTAGCGGAGGTTCTCCTCGAGGGAGGCGTGAAAGAGGTAAGTGTCCTGCATGACTGCGCCGATCGCCTCGGCCACACTGTCGAGTGTCAGATCGCGAAGATCGTGTCCGTCCAGCAGCACGCGCCCCTGTTGCGGCTCGTACAAGCGCTGCAGCAGATAGGTGACCGTCGTCTTGCCCGCTCCAGAGGGTCCTACCAGGGCCACCATCTGGCCGGGCTCGACCTCGAAGCTCATCCCGGCCACGGCCGGCGGCCCCGATTCCGCATAGCGGAAGGTGACGTCTTCAAAGCCTAGGCCCCCCCTGGCGTGCGGGAGTGGCCTGGCGCCAGGTCGGTCGGCCACCTCGACGGGTAGATCGAGGTACTCGAAGATGCGCTCGAAGAGCGCGAGCGAGCTCAGGGCGGTGGTGGCGACGCGCGCGATCTGCCGGAACGGCGTGAAGATTCGCTGCGCGAGGCCGGCGAAGGCGACCACGACGCCCACGCTGGGAATGTCGCCGCTGAGGACGGCGCGCGCGCCGTACCAGTAGACGAACCCGACCGCGAAGGCGCCGAATAGCTGCGTCGCGGTGTTGAACCAGCGGCCGGCCAGGAAGCGTCGAATCGACAGCGCGCGCAGCTCCCGGTTGGCGCGGTCGAAGCGCTCTGACTCGAGCTCCTGGCGGCCGAACGCCTTCACCAGGATCGAGCCCGAGACGGACAGCGTCTCAGCGAGGTGCGAGGTCATCCCGGCGGCCTCGTCCCGCCACTCGAGCTGGAGGCGCCGCATCCGATTGCCGACGCGGAGCGTCGGGTAGACCCAGAGCGGCAGCACCAGCAGGATCAACACGGTCAGGCGCCAATCCAGCGAGAACATCAAACCCAAGGCGACCACGAGCGTAATCACGTGGATCAGGAACATGGTGAAGGTGCCGGTCACGGCCTCCTGGACCGTGTTTACGTCCGCGGTGATGCGGTGGAGGATCTCGCCCGAGCGCGTTTGCGTGAAGAAGCGCAGCGAGAGCTTCTGGATATGCTCGTGCAGAGCCTGCCTCAGGTTCAGCATCACGCCCTGGCCCACGAGCTGGTTCAGGTAGCCGCGCCCCACGCCGAGCAGGGCGGAGGTCAGGTAGATCACCAGGATCGTGACGAAGAGCAGGTTGATGCGTCCGACGTCCCCCTCGCTCCCCAGCACGGCCTCGTCCACGATCCTCTGGATCACGAGCCAGGGCAGGAGATCGAGCGTCGACGTGGTTGCGATCAGCAGGACCACGGCGACCAGGTGGCTCCGGAAAGGCCGGAACAGTCCTAGGGTGCGCAAGAAGATGGGCCAGACGGCCCCGGCAGGCTTCTGGAGAATGGTCCTTGGCTGCATGAATCGGCCGCACACCATACCGCGTCCGCTCCTTCCTCCCAATCCCCGCCGGCCGCTTTCGCTACTCTGTGGCGATCCCGATGAGGCATCGACTCGAGCTGTGGGCCTACCTGCTCGGCAGTGCGACCCTGCGTTCGCTCCCGCTGGCGCTGTCGCAGCGTCTGGCAGCCGCCGCTGCGAGCGCGTACTTCCGCCTCAGGGGCAAGCGCGTGCGCTGGATGCTGACGAACCTTCGCTTTGCCTACCCCGAAGACAGCGAGGAGGAGATCGCCGAGCTAGGACGCAAGAGCTACGTCCACTTCGCGTGGAATCTCGTCGACGTGGCCCGTGCCGAGAAGTGGACGGATGACGATCTGCGTGCACGCATGTCGTCCGTTGGTCTCGACGAGCTGTGCAAGCTCCTGGACCGGGGTCAGGGGGCGTTGCTGCTGACCCTGCACGTGGGCAGCTTCGACCTGGCGCTGCGCCTGCTCTCCATGGAGCTGCCCGAGCGGGGTTTCGCTGCCGTGAGCCGTCCCCTGCGCAATAAGCTGCTCGCCCGGCGCATGATCAGGCTGCGCTCAGGCCGTGGCGCCGAGCTCATCCCTCACAAGCGGGTCGCAGCTCGCGGCATCCTCAGAGCCCTCCGGGAAGGGCGTCCGGTCGTCGTCCTGAACGATCAGTACTCGAGCCGTGCGCGCGGTGTGTTCGTGCCCCTCTTCGGCGTCCGCTGCTCTACCTCGGTCGGAATCGCGACCATTACGCTCCGCACCGGAGCGCCCGTGGTGCCGGCGTACGTGGTGCGCGACGCGCGGGATCACCACACCCTCTACTTCCTCCCGCCTCTCGAGCTGGAGGTCAGTGGCGACCGGGAACGCGACATCGAGGCGGCGACGGCGCAATTCAACCGCGCGCTTGAAGAGATCATTCGCCGCCATCCGGAGCAGTGGATGTGGGCCCACCGCCGCTTCCGACACAGTCCGGACCTCGACGAAGACACGTACGCCTAGAACGTTCGTTTCCATCCAGGGCATCTCCCAGGTGTAAACGATGCTCCCAGACTTCTGGCCATGTACTAGGACCGGGAGGCATTACCGGAAGTTGTGGATCCAACGGTTGGCGTCCTGGCTCGACCGGGTAGTAGCGGGCCTCCCTCAGTAGGATCTCACGGAAGGAGGACCCTGCCTAATGTCCAGCGTGACCGAACTCCGCACCAACAAAGACAAGGCCTTCGCCTCGGACCTTGATGACATCGCCCGCGAGGGAGCCCGGCGGATGCTCGCCCAGGCCCTCGAAGCCGAGGTGGCCGCCTACATCGAGCGCCTTCAAGGAGGGCGTGGCCGCGCTCCTCGGTGACATAGTGCGGCTGCGCCAGCGGGTCACCAAGGGCGAGGCTTACGCCGGAAGGGCCTCCTCATGGCCTTCCAGCTCCTGGCGACCGCCGACCGCTGGCGGAGAATCAACGGTGCAAATCTGATCCCACTTGTGCGGGCTGGGCTTCTGTTCAGCGACGGCGTTCAGCCGGAAAAGCAAAACGCCGCCTGACGGTGGAGCCGACGCAGAGTCCACGAGGAGCGAACCGTCGGATAGGCTGCAGGATTCGCAGCGTTTCCGAATTCTCGCAACGGGCCCCCAATCGAGGCAACGTGGCGATTTACCTTGAAGAATCGGCGCCCGGTGGGTGGAGGGACGCTGCTAGTATGCAGCGAGAGCTGCCGGCTTTTTCGGTCGAAGGCTTGCAGCCCATAAGCTAGTTAGGCGACCAAGCATAGGGATTCAATGACCGACAGTGCAGAAGCAAGCCTTGAATTGATCATCGAGCGAATCGAGGGTGAGTATTCGAACTTCTCTGTCTCCTCACGCTGGGGTCGACGTCAACTCATGCTAGGTCGGAAGATGTTTGCAACATCTTCGGAAGTCGACATGTCGTTTAAACTTGGGGAAGGCCAGTTAAGTCAGGCGTATTCGATTGCCGGCGCAGAGACTTGGAATCCCAAAGGAAGGAAAACTCCGTCTAGGAGTTGGGTGCGGGTTCCCATTTCCCAACAGAACCACTGGATGTCTCTGGCTTTGGAAGCGGCAAAGTACATTAATGAACATGGTGCCCAACAAGCGCATGAACCATGAGGAAATCAGATCGACAGCTCTCGCTCAAGCTACGGCCTCCCGCGCGGCATGGCGGTCGGCGCGAGGGGGCTGGACGCAAGCCTGGGGCGAATCCCCTGGTTCGGCGTGGGGGCGACGCTTCGGTCGCCGCCGCGCACACATGGCTGCTCAGAGTGGGTTGGCGGCGCCTGGGATTGCTCGATCCGTTAGAGCGGCCTGGAGCGGCGCGCGCTTCGCCCTAGACCCGGCCTACGTCTCAGGCGTTGCCCCTTCGAAGCGCCAAGTGAGGGCGAGCGATTACGAAACTGGACTGCCTAGAGGTCGTCCGAGGACTCGATCACCTTGCCGACCAAGCCGTACTCGAGGGCCTCGTCGGCGCTCATCCAGAAGTTCCGGTCGGTGTCCTCCTCGATCTTCTCGAGCGTCTGTCCGGTGCGTTCCGCGAGGACGCGGTTCAGGCGCTCTCGCATCTTGATGATCTCGCGCGCCTCGATCCCGATGTCCACAGCGTGACCGCGGATCCCGCCAACGGGCTGGTGGAGCATGAAGCGCGTGTTCGGCAGCGAGTAGCGGTTCTCCCGTTCGGCCGCGACGAATATGTGCGCTCCGGCGCTCGCGACCCAGCCCGTGCCAACGACCTTCACCACGGGCTTCACGAAGCGGATCATGTCGTGGATTGTGTCGCCGGCCTCGACGTGCCCCCCCTGCGAGTTGATGAAGACCAAGATCGGATCGTCGGACTTCTCCGCCATCGCGATCAGCTTCTGTGACACGTCCCTGGCAACTTTCTGGTTGATCTCGCCGTAGATGAAGATCTGGCGCGACTCGAAGAGAGTGTTCTCCAGTACCAGGGGAAACGGGAGCTGTACCTCGCTGCCGCCGCCCTGATCCATCGCTCGTCCTCCTGACTGGGGCGCAGAGACTAGCTCGCTGGCGAGCGCTGCGCCTGCTGGGGTAGGATCGCCGCATGGCACGACCGAAAGCGCGCAGGCAGGAGCAGGAGAACGCGGCCACAGAAGTCACGGAGGTCGCGCCGGATGTGCTGCGGATGCAGCTTCCGATCTCTATGCCGGGCCTCGGCCACGTCAACATGTACGCCATCATCGACGCGAAGGGCGCGGCCTTGGTGGATCCGGGGCTGCCGGGGCCCGGGAACTGGCGTGCGATCGGCGACCGGCTCAAGCAGGCCGGGCTCAAGGTCAAGGACGTCCATACCGTCATCGTTACGCACTCCCACCCCGATCACTTCGGGGGCGCCTCGCGCTTCGCGAAAGAGTCGGGTGCACACGTCGTCGCCCACCGCAGCTTCGGCTTTGGACCCATCCTGTCTCCGGATGACGAGCAGGAGGTCTCGGTCGACGACCTCAGGGCGCAGCGCGATGCCCAGTCCGCCGACGATCAGGCGCAGGACGAGGAGACAGCCCCCAGAGCCGGGACCAGGCAGCACTGGGAGGGTCGCACACCCTGGGGAGGGAAGGGCTTTCATTTTGTCCAACGTCTCCGCTGGAGACGACACCACTGGTTCGGACGCGGCTCCTTCGTCCCCACGATCACCCACCCCGTAGAGCAGGGCGATGTGCTGATGCTCGCGGACCGGGAGTGGTTCGTGCTGCACACCCCCGGGCACACCGTCGATCACTTCTGCCTCCACGATCCGGACAACCAGACCTTCTTGGCTGGTGATCACGTACTACCGACGATCACGCCGCACATTGGCGGGATGAGCTCCTCTGACGATCCACTGAGCTCGTTCCTGTACTCGCTCGATCGCGTGAGCGAGCTCGGCGGTGTCAAGCAGGTGCTCCCGGCGCACGGTCACCCATTCACGGACCTTCCGGGACGCGCGCAAGGCATCAAGCGCCACCACTTCGAGCGCCTGGAGAAGATCAAGGAGATTTCGCGCGAGCTCGGCCCCGCCACGGTGGAGGAGTTCTCGAAGAAGCTCTTCAAGCCGCGCAGCTGGGGCCCAATGGCGGAGAGCGAGACCTACGCCCACCTCGAGCACCTGCGTGTGCTGGGCGAGGCCGAGCGCCGCGACGAGAAGGACGGCTACATCTACGTGACCGGCTAGCTCAGTCGGGCGTGTAGGCGAGGTTCGCGGTGAGCCAGCGCTCCACCTCAGCCACGGTGAGGCCCCTGCGCTTCGCGTAGTCCTCGATCTGATCGCGATCGCTGCGGCCGACGGAGAAGTAGCGGGCCCGCGGGTGGGCAAGGTAGAGCCCGCTCACGCTGGCGGCGGGCGTCATGGCGTAGCTCTCGGTGAGATCGAGACCGATCTCGCGCGCGGACAGCAGTTCGAAGAGGGTCTCCTTCTCGCTGTGATCGGGGCAGGCTGGATAGCCCAGCGCCGGCCGGATGCCCCGGTAGCGCTCCGCGAGCAGGTCCTGCAGGTCCAGGCGCTCATCCGGATCGCAGCCCCACTCCGCGCGCGCGCGCGCGTGCAGCAGCTCGGCGTAGGCCTCGGCGAGTCGATCCGCCAGGGCTTTCACCATGATTGCATGGTAGTCGTCATGATCCCGCTCGTACCGAGCTGCGAGCTCGTCCGCGCCGATCCCGGTCGTGAGGGCGAAGGCGCCAACGTAGTCGACCACGCCGCGCTCCCGGGGCGCGATGAAGTCCGCAAGCGAGTAGCAGGGATCCTGCTCCCGCGTTACGCGCTGCTGTCGCAGCATGGGGAAGCGCGCCAGCTCGACCTGACGATCGGGGCTCTGGTAGAGCGCGATGTCGTCACCCTCGCTGTTGGCCGGCCAGAAGCCATACACGGCGCGCGGCGTCAGGAGCTTGCGATCGATGATCCTCTGCAGCAGCTCGCGCCCCTCGTCGTAGAGCTCCCGCGCCGCTTCTCCGTAGCGGCTGCTCTCGAGGATTGCGGGGAAGCGTCCCTTGAGCTCCCAGGCCGTGAAGAAGAAGGTCCAGTCGATGTACTGTGCGATCTCGGCGAGACCGACGTCGTCCACGACCCGCCGGCCGGTGAACTCCGGAACCGCGACCTCGGCAGCCCAGTCGTCGCTGCTGAAGCGCCTGGAGCGCGCCTCCTCGTACGGGATCAGGGGGCGGCGCTCGCGCGAGCGGTGGGCCAGGCGCAGTCGCTCCTGGCTGGCGCGGTTCTTCGCATCGAACTTCTCGAGTCGCTCGGGGTGGAGTAGGTTCGACATCACACCGATCACGCGCGAAGCGTCCGTCACGTAGACCGTGGGATTCGAATACTGCGGCGCGATCTTGACCGCCGTGTGCTGGCTACTCGTCGTCGCCCCTCCGATCAGCAGGGGCTGCTCGAAGCCCTGGCGCTCCAGCTCGCCGGCCACGTGACCCATCTCGTCGAGGGAGGGTGTGATCAGCCCGGACAAGCCGATCACGTCGCAATCCTCGTCGCGGACCGTCTGCAGGAACTTCTCGCAGGAGACCATGACGCCGAGATCGATGACCTGGTAGTTGTTGCAGGCCAGCACCACTCCAACGATGTTCTTGCCGATGTCGTGCACGTCTCCCTTGACCGTTCCGATCACGATCTTGCCCTGAGACGTGCTCTCGGTCTTATCGTCTTGCATGAAGGGATCGAGGTGAGCGACGGCCTTCTTCATGGCTCGCGCGCTCTTCACGACCTGCGGCAGGAACATCTTGCCGGCGCCGAAGAGGTCGCCCACGACCTTCATGCCGTCCATCAGCGGACCCTCGATGACCTCGAGCGGTCGGCTGCACGCGAGACGGGCCTCCTCTGTGTCCTCTACGATGAAGTCCACCACGCCGTGAACGAGCGCGTGCTCGAGACGCTCCGCCACCGTGCCCTCGCGCCAGCTGAGGTCGACCTCACGCTTCGTCGCACTCCCTTTTACCCTCTCGGCAAACTCGACCAGGCGTTCCGTCGCGTCCTCGCGTCGGTTGAAGATAAGATCCTCGACGCGTTCGAGCAGTTCGGGCGGGATGTCCTGGTACACAGCGAGCTGTCCCGCGTTCACGATCCCCATGTCCATGCCTGCGCGGATCGCGTGGTACAGGAAAACGGAGTGGATGGCCTCGCGCACGGCGTCGTTGCCCCGGAACGAGAAGGACACGTTGCTCACACCACCGCTCACCTTGGCGCCGGGGCAGCTCTCCTTGATGCCTCGGGTCGCCCCGATGAAGTTCTTCGCGAACTCCGCGTGCTCCTCGATCCCCGTCCCGATCGCGAGCACGTTGGGGTCGAAGATGATGTCTTCGGGCTCGAAGCCGGCCTGCTCGGTCAAGAGCCGGTACGCGCGCTGGCAGATGGCGACCTTGCGCTCGACCGTCTCGGCCTGGCCCTGCTCGTCGAAGGCCATGACGACGACTGCAGCCCCGTAGCGTCTCGCGAGCCGCGCCTTGTCCAGGAACTCTTCCTCGCCTTCCTTTAAGCTGATCGAGTTCACGATCGACTTGCCCTGCAGACACTTCAGCCCCGCCTCGATCACGGACCACTTCGAGCTGTCGACCATCACCGGAATGCGCGCGATCTCCGGCTCGCTCGCGATCAAGTTCAGGAAGCGTGTCATGGCCTGCTCGGAGTCGAGCATGGCGTCGTCCATGTTCACGTCGATCAGGTTCGCGCCGCCGCGGACCTGCTCGAAGGCGACGTCGAGAGCCCCGACAAAGTCTTCCTTGCGGATCAAGTTCGCGAAGCGTCGGGAGCCCGACACATTCGAGCGCTCGCCTATGACGACGAAGTTCGAGTCTGGCCGGATCACGAAGTTCTCGAGCCCGCTGAAGTGGGAGTGCCTCTCCTCGAACTCGGGGACGACGCGTGGCGGGATGCCTTCGACCGCCGCGCTGATCGCGTGGATGTGCGCCGGCGAGGTGCCGCAGCAGCCTCCCACGATGTTCACGAGCCCGCTCTCCGCGAACTCCTTTAGCAAGGCACCCATCGCCTCCGGCGTCTGGTCGTACTCGCCGAGCGGGTTCGGCAATCCGGCGTTCGGATGGCAGCTCACCCAGGTGGGGCAGATCTCGGAGAGCTCTGCGACGTAGGGCCGAACCTCGGCCGCGCCCAGCCCGCAGTTCAGACCGACACTGAGCGGTCTCGCGTGCTCGACGGTCGACAGGAACGCATCGATCTGCTGGCCAGAGAGGTTCCGGCCGCTGAGATCCCCGAAGCTCACGGAGACCATTACCGGCAGCTCTACGCCCTTCTCGGCGAACACGTCGCGGACCGCCGCCAGCGCTGCCTTGCAGTTGAGGGAGTCGAAGACCGTCTCGATCAGCAGCAGGTCGATCCCCCCGTCGATCAGACCCCGCGCCTGCTCGGCATAGGATGCGAGCACCTGGTCGAAGCTCACCTGGCGCGCGGCCGGATCCTCGACGTCGGTTCCCATCGAGAGCGCCTTTGGAAGCGGCCCCATCGACCCGGCTGCGAAGCGGGGGCGCTCGCCGCTACCGACCTTCACGCAGGCGCGGCGCGCGATCTCGGCGGCGGCCACGCTCATCTCGTACGCGTAGGGCGCGAGCCCGAACTCCGCCTGCGCAATCGACGTACCGCTGAACGTGTCAGTGGAGATGATGTCCGCGCCCGCTTCGAGGTACTTGACGTGGACCTCCTCGATCACGTGGGGCAGCGTCAGGACCAGAGCCTCCGCGTTGCCCTTGAGATCGATGGGGTGATCAGCAAAGCGCTCGCCGCGAAAGCCCGCCTCGTCGAGCGCGTAGCTCTGGATGAGGGTTGCCATCGCGCCGTCCACCACCAGGATCCGACGTTCCAGGAGCTCCTCGATCTCACGTAGGCGCGAGCGCGCACTCATCCCAGCGGGCCTCCGAGATTGGCGATGATACGTCGGAAACTCCGGCAATGCAGCACCCGAAATCACCCGGCTGTGCACGCCGAGGCGGGCGTCGACGATCCTTCGGAAACCCGAGCTGGCGAGGCTGTCATTCCGCCGGAGCTTCGGAGAAGTGCTAGGTTGCTCTCTTCTCGAACGGAGGAAAAGCATGTCGGATTCCATGCCCCCGCTCACCTCGCTGCCGTTCTTCCGGGAACGCTTCGGGCTGGACGACCGCAGCCTGACCTCCGCCCTCGACACCGCACTCGAGCGCCCCCTCGATCGAGCGGATCTGTACTTCGAGTACACCACCAGCGATTCGGTGTCGCTCGAGGAAGGCATCGTGAAGTCTGGCAGCCGGCACCTGCAGCAGGGCGTGGGTGTCCGTGCCATGAGCGGGGAACGGCAGGGCTACGCGCACTCCGACGAGATCACCGTGGACTCCGTCAAGCTCGCAGCCTCGACCGCTCGGGCGATTGCGGAGGGTCAGGGAGCTGAGCGTTCGCTGGCGGTGCGCGGAGCCGGTGCGCCGCGCCAGAACCTGTATCCCGTTACCCAGCCGGGCACGGAAGCTCCGGTGGAGAGAAAGGTCGGTCTGCTCACCCGGATCGACGAGTACGCGCGCAGCCGTGACTCGAGAGTGCACGAGGTGATGGTGAGCCTGACCTGCGAGCACAAGCACGTGCTCATGGCCGACAGCGAGGGCGAGCTGGTCGGAGACGTTCGCCCGCTCGTGCGCCTGAACGTGCAGGTCGTTGCGCTCGACGGCCAGCGGCGCGAGGTCGGGTTGCAGGGCATGGGCGGACGCTACGAGCTCGAACGGCTCGAGGATGCCGCGTCCTGGCAGGCGCTCACCGACGACGCCGTGCGCCTCGCGCTGACGAATCTGGAGGCCGTGCCGTGCCCGGCGGGAACGTTCGACGTCGTGCTCGGACCGGGCTGGCCCGGCATCCTGCTGCACGAGGCCATCGGCCACGGTCTGGAGGGCGACTTCAATCGCAAGAAGACCTCCGCCTTCACGGATCGGCTCGGTGAGCGCGTGGCGGCCGAGGGTGTCACCGTGATCGACGATGGTACGATCGAGGCACGGCGGGGCTCGCTGAACGTCGACGACGAGGGCACGCCGACCCAGCGCAACGTCCTGATCGAGGACGGCATTTTACGGGGCTACCTCCAGGATCGGCTGAACGCGCGCCTGATGGGCATGGAGCCTACCGGGAACGGGCGCAGGGAGAGCTACGAGCATCTGCCCATGCCGCGCATGACGAACACGTTCATGCTCGCCGGTACAGAGGATCCCGAGGACATCATCCGCTCGGTCAAGAGCGGCGTCTACGCCGTGTCGTTCGGTGGTGGGCAGGTGGACATCACGAGCGGGAAGTTCGTGTTCTCCGCCAGCGAGGCCTACTTGATCCAGGACGGACGCATCGGGGCGCCGCTCAAGGGGGCGACCCTGATCGGCAACGGGCCGGACGTGCTCATGCGCGTGAGCCGCATCGGCCACGATCTGGAGCTCGACCCGGGCATCGGGACGTGTGGCAAGGACGGCCAGGGCGTCCCCGTTGGTGTGGGTCTCCCGACGATCCGGATCGACGGACTCACCGTTGGCGGTACGGAGGGCTAGGCATGTCGGTGGAGAGCGACTCGCTCGAGCTCGCGCTGGCGGCGGTGCGGCGCGCCGGTGCCTCGGCCGCGGACGCGGTCCTGGTCTCTGGCGAGACGCTCCAGGCCCGGGTGCGCGCGTCCGAGATCGACTTCGTGAAACAGGCCCGCGACAAGACGCTCGGGCTGCGCGCCTTTGTGGAGGGGAAGTCCGGGCTCCGCACGGCGCTCACCTCGACGTCCGACCTGTCGCCGGCTGTCGTGGAGCGCATGGCAGAGGAGACCGTCGCCCTGGCAACGGCGACCTCCGAGGATCCGATGGCCGGGCTCCCGGATGGAGGGTTTGCCAGCGATGTTCCGGACCTCGAGCTGTTCGAGCCGACCGATCGCCCCGTCGAGGTGGACGGGCGAATAGCTGCGGCCCGTAGCGCCGAGGAGGCGGCCCGCGCCGTCGACGAGCGCATCGTGAACTCGGAAGGGAGCCAGGTGAGCGCGAGCTTCTCGCACGTCGCCTACGCGAATACGGCGGGATTCCTCGGCGAGTACGAGTCGGCGTACCATTCCGTGTTCAGCGAGCCCATCGCGCGCGCGAACGGCTCCATGCAGCGCGACTACTGGATGACGGTGGCCCGCAAGCTCGAGGATCTGGAAGAGCCCGCGAGTGTCGGTCGGCACGCAGCCGAGCGCGCCCTGCGCCGCCTTGGCGCCAAGGCGGTTGCGACCTGTGAGGTCCCCGTCATCTTTGATGCCCTGACCGCCCCCAGCCTACTGCGCCAGCTCGCGCAGTGCGTCAACGGCTACGCCGTCTACCGGGGGACCTCGTTCCTTGCGGGCAAGCTCGGCGAGACCATCGCGAGCGACGCCGTCACGATCATCGACGACGGTCGCCTACCGGGACGTCTCGGCAGCAAGCCGTTTGACGCGGAGGGCCAGCCAACGCGGCGTAACGTGATCGTGGAGCGGGGCAAGCTCGAGACCTACCTGCTCGACAGCTACTCGGCCCGCAAGCTCGAGCGTACGTCGACCGGCAGCGCGGGACGCGGCCCGGGCAGCGGTCCAACAGCGTCGACCACGAACCTGTGGCTCGAACCCGGTAGCCTGACCGAGGACGAGATCATCGCGAGCACCGACAAGGGGCTGCTCGTGACCGAACTGATCGGCTTCGGCTTCAACCCCGTGACCGGCGACTACTCGCGGGGAGCGGCCGGGCTCTGGATCGAGAACGGGGAGATCACCGGCCCGGTAGACGAGATCACGATCGCAGGCAACTTTGCGGACATGCTGACGGGTATCGACGCCGTCGGACGGGAGCTGCGCTGGTTCGGCGCAGTCGCGTCTCCGCCCCTGCGCATCGGGCGTATGACCGTCGCCGGCTCTTAGTTCGGCTTCCGGCCGGGTTCGTAGCAGCCGTCCCGGAGCTCTCCGAACAACTGCGACACTAGCGGGTGATCGATCGGCTCGCTGCTCTCGTCGGCCTCCAGATTGCGCTGCGCGACGTAGGTCATGTGGGTCCCGGTGTGGACGAGCACGTGATACCAGGGCCGGTCCTTTGGCGGGCGCGAGCGCGCCATCTGCTCGTACCACTCGTCCGACAGTTGGAAGGTGGCGTCGACGTCGTAGACCACGCCCCTGTAGCCGAACAGCCGGTGCTGAACCAGCTGGCCCAAGGAGAAGGCTGCTTCGTCGGAGCTCACGCCCTTGAAGGTAGCGACCTAGCGCAACAACTGAAGAGCGAAGCCGGCCGAAATGTTGGCCTGCGTTTCCACCGAGAGCTGCATCTCCTGCAGGATCTGCTGCCTGGTCAGCTCCGCAGCAGCCTGCGCAACGTCCACGTCCGTGATCCGCGAGTTTGCTGCCGCGGTGTTCTCGCGGACGTTCTGCAAATTACGGATGCCCGATTCCAGGCGACTCTCGATGGCGCCCAGGTCGCCTCGTGCGGACGAGACGCTGGCGAGCGCCTGGTCAATGGCCTCGAGCGTTGCCGGGTTGGAGGCATCGAGCCCTTCGACGCCGAGCGAGGCCGCGCTGGCACTGTCGAGGGAGATCTCGAGGACCCCGCCCCCGGTCCCGTCGCGAAGCTGAATCGAGTCCGGAGAGGCGCTCTCGCCGTTCAGCAGGCCACGCCCAGCGAACTGGGTGGCGCCGGCGGTGCGCGTGATCTCGGCGCTGAGCGCATTGAACTCGGTCTGAATCACCGCGCGTGCGGAGTCGTCGAGCGCCCCGTTTCCGGCCTGGACACTGAGCTCCCGCATGCGGATCAGGGAGTCCGAGATGCTGCTCAGGCCGCCTTGCGCAGTCCGGGCGAGCGATATGCCGTCCGCCAGGTTGCGCTCTCCCTGCGCAAAGCTGCGCTCCGCAGCCCGCAGGTTCTCCGAGAGCGCCAGACCGGCCGCGTCGTCCTTTGCGCTGTTGATCCGCTTGAGCGAGCTCAGCTGGTCGAAGGTCTTCTTCAGGGCTTCCTGGGTTCGGCCGAGCGCGTTGCTCCGCGAGATGGAGCGTATTCCGATTGCCATGGCTGTGCAGATCTCCCGCGGCTGGCTGTCCTCCCGGGCCCGCCTCGTGTCCTTATCGGCCCCTGCTGGCGCCAGTTGAGCCGAGCTGGGCGCCTTCTGCTCTGCGCACGACTTGCGTCCGTATTACGATGTGATACAAAGAGACACATGAGCGAAGATCGTCGAGACAGCAGAGGGTTCGAGGAGAGGCCCCACCACCGCAGGCAGCGTCATCGACGGCGCCGCAAGGAGCGGGTCGTGCACACCAGGATCTCGGAGGACCTCGACGAGGCCCTGCGCCGCGCCGCAGATGACCTGCGCGTGCCCGTCTCGAACCTCGTCCGGAACCTGCTAGAGGACGCCTTCGACGTGGTCGAGAGCGTGAGCGTGAGCATCGGGGACCTGGTGAACGACGTGGTGGACGAGGCCCAGGGCCTTCGGAACCGTTTTCCGGACGACTGGCGCGATCAGGCCGGAGAGGCCGTCCGGGATGCTCGCGAGCGCGTCCGGCGGGCCAGGCGGGAAGCCAGGGAGCGCACTCGCGACGCTCGTGCCAGAGCAGAAGCTTCGAGGGAGTCGCGACCCTCAACCGAGAGCCGAGCCCCTCAGGCGGAGCCAGCCGACGAGACAGCGACCGTTGGCGACGCGGAGCCGGAGCCGGCTGCAACCCAGCGCGAGATTCCCGACTTCCCCGGCATCGTCGGCTGGCAGCCCTTCATGCTGAACGTCGCCCAGACCTGTGCTGGCTGCTCCCGCTCGCTAGCTCGCGGCGACCAGGGCTACCTCGGAATCTCAGCCAGCGGACGGCCCGGATCTACGCTTTGCCCGCAGTGCGCCGAGGCACTCTCCTGACCCCCTGAACCTCCGCAAGCGAGGTCAGATTGACGGCTCGGGGGACCCCTGGCTACCTTGCGAGCCCTTCCGTCCCCATCGTCTAGCCTGGCCCAGGACCCCGGCCTTTCACGCCGGTAACGGGGGTTCAAATCCCCCTGGGGACACCAACGAGCCGTTACAAATCAAGTACTTAGAAACGGCCAAATCGCCTGTGGTCAAGCCGTGGACAAGTCTCAGGGTCACCGCCGCCTCCGCAGCGCTTCAATCACTACCTGCTCGCTGAGCTTGGCGTAGATTTCAGTGCTTCGAGAATCCGCGTGGCCGACGATGTGCTGGATCACGTTGAGAGCGACACCAGCTCGGCGCAGGGCAGTTGCCGTCGAGTGCTTCGTGCCCTCGTAGAGAGTGACCTGGGCGATACCTGCCCTAGCTCTTGCCTTGTTCCACACGTCTCGCAGCGCCCAGTAGCTCCAGCGCATCTCGGGGTTCTTCGCGTCTCGGTTCTGGAGTAAGGGCTGGTCGCCTTGGAGCCGCCGCTGCGCGGGGGTATTCGCCTCGAGCCAGTCGGCCAGGATGGGCATTGCTTGGTGTCGGCGGAGGTCGTCTTCCTTTGTGGTGCCGCGAGGCGCTGTCGTGTTCTCACCCTTCATGGCAGCCCGGATAGTCACGAGCCGATCGCGGTACGAATAGTCCGAGATGTTGAGAGCTCGCGCTTCTCCAGGTCGCGCCAGATGGAAGACCAAAAGGTAGAAGATCCCGCGCTTCTCCTCGGGGATCTCTGCGAGCACAGCGTCCTGGTCGGCGGGGCTGATGATCGTCGGGACATGTCGTCGTGGAGTGATCTGCGGGAACGCCGGGACCGCGTCGATCTCACCGCGCCGGTGGAGCCAATGAAGGAAGGCGGAGAAGGCCCCTAGGATGTTGCGCCGAGTTTTGGCGGAGAGACCCTTGGAAGCGAGCCACCCATCCCAGTCTTCGAGCTCCCCGTAGTTGATCTCGTAGATCGAGGCCTCTGCGAAGTAGCCAAAGTGGGTTCGAGCATAGCGCTCCAACGCGCGTAGATATGTTGGTGAACGCTCTCCCGCTGCAACGCGACGGCGCACGTAGTCAAGCCACGCTTCGACGCGGGCTGGAACGGAGGCGAACTTGCCTGGAAGATAGGGAGCGACAGCCACATCAAGGGAGGAGCCGCTAGCAACTTCACTGCGAATCTGCTGGATGACATGCTCCGCCATCTCTTCTGTAAGGGAGAGCCGCTTGCCGCCACCGAGGGGCAGGGAGTAGATGCGTCCGTACGGCCGTAGGTCAATCATCCAGCCGTCCCGGTGGGGGACCTTCATCACGCGCCCAATCGTCTGTGCCATCACCCGACGGTACCCGAGGGAGAGCCTGGCGGGGGAGAGATTCTGGGATGAGCCCTACGGCCCGAGGTGGAACGGAGCTCGCGGGCTGTCTTGCTGTTTTGGGGGCTGCTGCTCAAGGACCGGATCGTTTTCGAGGATGGGAACGGGGGGCGCCCTTTAGGAGGTAAGGAAAAAACCGCCGTTTGCCCGCTCCGCGTCGTCGGTGCCAGCCACCCAAAGGACTGGGGGTACGGGTACGAGGACTATTTGAGGGGCTAAGGTGGCCAACCCCCAGGCTCTAACGCACAGAGAGAGAGTATGTGTGTAAAGGGAAGTGGCCATCTTAGTGTCGGAGCCGTGGCCACCTTAGGGGCTCCTCACGGCAGCTGGACACCCCCATCCTCGACTTCCGATTCTGGAAGTACCCAGTCCCACTCGCGTTTGTCCGCTGCACCATCGCGTCGCCGGTCTGCCCGCTGCGCGTCGTCAGTGGGGGCAGTTCAGATCACAAGTTGACAGGACCATTCGAGGGTAAGAGGGCCAACCCCCCTGTCTGGAAATGTGGCCTCCTTAGCCCCCTTTGAAGGGGGCCACCTACCCCTTCTAACTCTCTCTCACACACTTAGAGCTAAAGGGGGCCACATCTGGGGTATAGGGGACGTGGCACCCTTAGCGAATGGGGCGTCGAAGCTGGCCCCCTTTGAACGGCCTTCATGACCCTGCGATCCTTTCCAGTGCGTTCGTACATCTCGTCAGGAAGTTGCGGACGGACACCATTTGGCTGCTGGGTCCACGCTCTACCTCCCTAGGATGTAGTTCTGCAAGATTCACGAATCGTTCCTTCCGCTCCGCGTCGTCCAATTTGGCCATCACCCAATCAAACCACGCCTTCGCTTTCTCGGCCGTAGCCGCAGGTCCGTCTCGGAGATTTCTGCCCCGGGTCACCTCGCCCAGGAGGTCTTGAGACTCATTCTCGCTGGCTGCTTCCAGTAACCCCTCGCGTGCTTCGTCCCGTTGTCGATATGGCGCACGGATCGCGTGATACATAAGGACAAGCGCCGCCGATCCCAGGGCTGCAACAGTTCCTACGGCTCCCGCACCCAAGAGTAGCGATCCCCATGATCCCTCAGGTTGGGCGGGCAGTAGCAGTCTGTGCGCTAGCTCAGCAGCTACGAACACCAACAACTCTGAGGCCCAAGCTGTTGGTTGATGAAAAGTGGACGCAAAGTCGTGGTAGGCACGGCCCCATGCGCTTTCATCCAGCGGGCGCATCGCATCATGATACCTGACCCTCCGTCCCCGGCGTCGGTGTGAGCGACCACTCCCAGTGACTGTCCTTGCCAATACCGATCTTGTCAGTCCTCACTCCGAGCTTCGCCCGTGCCCGCTTCAAGGTCCGTCCGCTGATGCCGAGCACCTTGGCGTTTTGTTGCATCTCGCGAGCGCGGACGGGGCCACCGGACAATCCCTCACGAAGGAACTCAAGGGCGTCGTCGATGGGGCTCTCATCAGCTTGGCTCGCCGCCAGGAGCTCCGACGCCGTGCGGGTGCTCACGCCACCCCACTCAACGCCCGAGACTTTGGGAGCTAGCTCTACGAGGCTGTACTTCAAAGAAGGTGCCGGCGGCGCCAAGTTGCATTTGGAGACGGCGAGCACGTTGCAGTCGCTGTCCTCGACAGCCAGCAGAGCCGACCTACATGCGCCGATGATCCCGATAGAGCCCCCACCTCTGTGTTTTGCATTGGAGCTATCCGTATTCTTGTTGAGGTGACGCACCAACAACACCGCGACGCCGGTGCGTTCGGCCAACTTGCTGAGAGGTGTGAGGGCACGCCTCACATCCTTACCTTGTTGGCGTTCACTTTGTCGTCCAAGTACGCGACCAAAGGGTCGATGATGACGAGCACAGCCCCCACCCTCTCGATTGCTTCCTCCAGGGCAGACAGGTCGCTCGGGAACGATGGGATGTCCTCCTTGCCGTCCTTGTCCGCGACCGCCGAGAAGGCCACGACACGCGAGCAGTCCGCCCCGGCTGCTCGGAGACGGGGAACAATCGTTCGTGCAACGTCATCTTCGGCGCTGAGCAAGACGACACCACCCGGAACTCCCTCCGTGCCGTCGGGCATGGGGCGGGCAGTGGTCACTCGTGCTGCGAGGTCTAGCGTGAGCGTGCTCTTCCCGAGCCCAGGGTCACCGTCCAAGATGGTGATGGCACCGCGGGGGATGCGGCCACGCCACAGCCACTCCACCGGGAGTGGTTCGACCTCGGAGAGATTCGTCAGTACGGGGCGCCGCCCAGTCTGAGCACGGACGGTCCAGTCGATGCCGAGCCACTCGGCTGCCTTCCTGACAACCGCCTCAGGGATGAACTTCGCCAACGACGGCGCTCCTGTAGCGGGCTCGCCCTTCGCCAACTTCGCGGCGGTGGTCTTCACGTCCCTGGTCCGCTCCGCCGCCTCTTCATCTCCGGCGGCCTCTGCAACGAGCCGCACGAACTCCGCTGCCTCGGTGGCGCTCCTCTTCCCTCGAATTAGGATTCCCGCTAGGGCCATCGCAGCGTTATGTCGGTTCCCATCTGGCCAATGCCGAGCGAGCAAGGACGCAGCTGCTAGCCGGGCAACACGGTTGCGAAGGTCTGCGCCATAAACACGAGCTGGCTCGCCCTCCTTCTCCCACTGAATCGGCTCGCCGGACTCGTGAACACTGGGAGGGAAAACGGTCTGCCTCCCCGTGGACCGCAACTCGACAAGCATGCCCTTGCGTTTGTCCTTGTCTGTGACTGTCGGATCAGCAAACTGTTCGGTCTGCCGATCTGCCACGTACAAGCAGTGCGACGAGGGAGCTCCGCGACGTCCGAACACGCCACTTCCGTTGCAGCTGACCCTTCTGGTCACGGCGTTCTGTATTCGATGGTCGGGATCGCGTGCCACGAGTACGCGTCCGTTGAACTCGAGGCTGAACCGCCCCGGGTTCTTCGGAGACCCCGTTAGTTGAGTCCGGCCTCCATGACCGGACCTTCTTGGCATTGATAGTAGAGCTGTTCGAACTCCACCGGGGGGATATTCCCGATCGGTTCGAACAATCGTCGATGATTGAACCAGTCGACCCATTCCAGCGTGGCGTACTCGACCTCTTCGAGGTTTCGCCACGGCCTTCTCCGGCGAATGACCTCGGTCTTGTAGAGGCCGAAGATCGTCTCGGCCAGGGCGTTGTCGTATGAGTCGCCCACGCTTCCCACAGAGGGCTCGATCCCGGCATCGGCCAGTCGGTCGGTGTAACGGATCGAAACGTACTGCACGCCGCGGTCGCTGTGATGAACGAGCTGGTCGAGATCCGGTCGTGCATGGAGCGCCTGCTCGAGAGCATCCAACGCAAGATCGCTTCGAAGCGAGCTCGACACACGCCAGCCCACGATCCTTCGCGAGAAGACGTCGGTGATGAAGGCCACGTAGACGAAGCCCGCCCACGTGGCGACGTAGGTGAGATCCGCCACCCAAAGCTGATTCGGACGATCGGCGGAGAAGTCCCGTTGAACGAGATCCGGCGGTCGAAAGGCCGCATGATCGGTGACCGTGGTCTTGAACGGTCGGCCGCGTACGACGCCCTGGAGGCCCATCTCACGCATCAGCCGCTCTACCGTACATCGGGCGACTTCGACCCCTTCTCGGCCAAGCTGACGCCAGACTTTGCGCGCACCGTAGACGCCGAAGTGCTCCTTCCAGACCCGCTCGATCTCCTCGCGGAACTCGACGTCGCGAACCGACCTAGCCGAAAGCCGAGAGGGGTCCGCCTCGCGGGCCTTCTGCTCGTAGTAGGTCGACGGGGCGATCGGAAGCTTTCTGCAGATCGGCTCGACCCCGTGCTCCTCGCGATGCTCGTCGATGAACGACACCATCACCTCGGTCGGCGGTCGAGCTCCGCCTGGGCGAAATACGCCGACGCTTTGCGAAGGATCTCATTGGCTCGGCGAAGCTCGCGGACCTCGCGCTCGAGTTCCTTGATCCGAGCCTTCTCCTCGCTCGTCACGCCACCCCGGCGACCCGAGTCGACCTCGGTCTGCCGCACCCACTTCCGGAGCGTCTCCGGGGAACATCCGATCTTCTCGGCGATCGAGCAGATCGCCTCCCACCGGGACCCGTACTCGTCCCGGTGCTCGAAGACCATCCGCACCGATCGCTCCCGAACCTCCTGGGAAAACCTGCTTGCTCGTGCCATGACTCCATCCTCTCAAGGAATGGAGCCTCCGGGAAATCCGGGGCGGTTCACACCATCGTGCCCGTGGCGAATGCGGGCCAACGGTGTCTGGTAATTGCAACATCCCACAGGCGCACTAGCTGCTCGGGAGTGGTCCGCTCCACGACGTAACGCATCCCGCGGGCGAGCTCGTGGGCCCGGTCTGTGCCCTCGGGGGGTGGCTCCGGTAGCGAGGCGTAGGGTCGGCGACCACGCGGCATCAGTTGGGCTCGTCGTCGTCGGGGAACTTCCCGCGCGGGTGGTAGGCACCATGGAGCTTTCGGAGCCGCTCGACCGACACCGCGGTGTAGCGCTGAGTGGTGCTGAGCCGTTCGTGCCCGAGCAGCTCCTGGATCGACCGGAGGTCCACGTTGGCGTCGAGCAGATGTGTGGCGAAGCTATGCCGCAAATCGTGTGGGCTAGCATGGCGTGTGATGCCGGCTGCGAGCAGCCGCGCCTTCATCCCCTTGCGGACTCCGCGTTCGCCTAGCCTGCCGCCGTTGCAGTTGAGAAACATCGGGTCGCCGTGGGTGGGCTTCCCCCTGTCATGCAGGTAGAGCAGCAGCGACTCGAGGCTCTTGGTCGGTACGGGCTGCATGCGCTCCTTGTTGCCCTTCCCGTGGATGCGTAGCTCCGCCCGATCCCGGCCGAGGTCGCCAACGTTGAGATGGGTGAGCTCGCCCACCCGCAGGCCGCAGCCGTACAGGACATCGAAGACGGCCTTGTTTCGGACATCCACAGCATGGTGCCCGCGCTTCAGACGGGGGGGCGTCTATGAGAGCCATGACTTCGGACTCAGTCAGGGGACGGGGCAGCGGGTGCTCCTGTTTTGGCGCAAGGATGTACTCGGTAGGGTTGCTGTCGATGGCACGAACGCGGAGCCGGTACGTGTAGAAGGCACGGAGCCGCCACAGCCAGGCAGCCCGAGTCGATGGCTTGCGTCCGTGGAATCTCGCCAGAAAACCCCTGATGTGGTCGCGGGTCATGCTGTCGAGGCCACAGGCATCGGCACACTCCGGGCTCTCGGCAAGCACCTCCACAGATCGAACGAAAGCACGGACGGTGTGCGCTGAGGCTGCCCGCTCCACCTCGAGGTAGCGGCGGTAGTGGGCGATGATGTTGTCATCGCTGTCGGGCTCAACGAGGTCCGGCTCGCGGGGGACCTCCACAAGCATGGGGATGCCCGCTGTGGGGTCCTCGTCCAAGACATGGAGCCTGAGGCGGTGGCGGTAGAAACGCCTCAACGCATAGAGGTGGCGGTTCCAGGCCGTCGCGTTGGGGTTGGTGTTGTTGAAACCGGAGAGGTGGCGTCTCACCAATGTGGGGATGAGCGTGTCGAGAGCTCCGCCGTAGGAGTCGGCCAGGAGCTGCACAGAGTTCAGGTAGTCGCGAACGGCATTTTTGCGTGTGTGGCCCTTCTCCACGTAGCGGGCGAAGTCCTGGAGGATCGGACCTGGGGGGTCGTGGAGCGCGAGTGGCTCCCAGTCCGGCGGCATCAGCCGCCTTAGCCAGGCCGGCGGGGGCTCTTAGCAGCTCCCGCAAGCTGACGGCGTGTAGTGCTCCTCGCAAACGGTGGTGCCGCAGCACGGTAGGGCCCGCGTGGAGGGGGCCTCGTCGTAGTAGTAGCAAGGTGCGTCGAAATCGAGACGCCAGGTCTTCGGAAGGGCGGTCTCCCAGGCTCGGCCGTCAGCCGTTATGCGGCCCTCACAGCGGCTGCACCAGACCCAAGCGGCTGCACACTCCGGGCAGAGCGCGGCGCCGCACTGTGCGCAGAAGTCGTCGGCGCTCGCGTTGCAGCGGTTGCACTTGTCGGGTAGCGGAACGACTGTGGCCGACATCTCTCACCCCCCGTCGGTAATTGCCGTTATCGTGAATCTCCGCTGACTGAGAAGAGCCGTCAAGGGAAATCTTACAACACACCACCTGTATGGCGTCTCTTACGCGTTGGGTGGTTGTCTTACTTGCCCTACTTGATTTGCTTGTTTGATTTATAACAGTTTTGTGTAACTCCCCGTAACTCCAAGCAAATGCCGAATCGTCAAGTTGACACTTGTCAAGTTGCTAGCGAGGAAGGGACAAGTTTGGTGGCTCAGCCGGGAGTGAAAAAAACTTTGGCGGCCCCCGCTTCAGGCGGTGAGGCGGCGCCCTCGACGCGCTGTGAGAGGCAGGGAAGGGTCGCTCCCGGGGGGCGGCGGGAGCACCGGGGACGAATCGGCAGCGCTACGCGGCGGCAAGCTCCCTGTGGTCAAGCCGTGGACAAGCTATCCGAAAAGATACCCTTTAGATTCAATTACTTAGAGTCCTGATGGTGGGGTTCAAATCCCCCTGGGGACACCAAACCGTCGGAGCCCCCGGGGTCCCGAAAGTAGCCGAGGCAACGGGATGATCACGCTCCATGGTGCAGCCGCTTCGCGCGCCAGCCGTTCGCTCCTGGCGTTGGAAGAGCTTGGCCTGTCTTACAGGCAAGCGCCGCTCAAGCCATGGTCCAATGTGGCCGACGCTGAGGCGCTGGCCCGCATCAACCCCAATGCGCGCGTCCCGGTGCTTTGGAGTTGACCCGGTTTCGTGGACACCTCAACACTTGGGGAGGAGGACACGATGCGGAAGAGCCGACCACCGTATCCGGCGGAGTACCGGCAGCAGATGGTCGACCTGGTGCGAGGGGGGCGGACACCCGAGGCGCTGTCGCGGGAGTTCGAGCCATCCGCGCAGTCGATCTGGAACTGGGTCAGGCAGGCCGAGCGGGATGAAGGGATCCGCTCGGACGGCCTGACGACGGAGGAGAAGGAGGAGCTCCGGCATCTCCGACGCGAGGTACGCGTGCTTCGCGAGGAGAAGGAGATCCTGAAAAAAGCCGCGGCCTGGTTTGCTCAGGAGACCGGTTCGACGCCCCGCGGGCGTTCGGGTTTGTGAGCGAACACCGGGCAGAGTATGCGGTCAAGCGCATGTGCCGGCTGCTGGGCGTCTCCACCAGCGGGTACTACGCGGGGTGCACACGGGAGCCGTCGGCGCGAGCGTGTGCGGACGAGGCGCTGCAGAACCGGATCGTCGAGATCCACGAGGGCTCGCGGGGGACCTACGGGGTCCCACGCATCCACGCCGAGCTCGCGGCCGAC
Source organism: Myxococcota bacterium (assembly GCA_965226855.1). Lineage (GTDB taxonomy): Bacteria > Myxococcota_A > UBA9160 > SZUA-336 > SZUA-336 > JAUXJB01. Next base: position 196,770 of record CBDDEE010000024.1, read on the forward strand.
GGCGTGCGAGTCGGTCGCAAGCGCGTCTCGCGACTCATGCGCAGAGCCGGGATCGAAGGGGTCTCTCGTCGACGGCGTACGTGGACGACGAAGCGAGATCGAGACGCCCGACCCGCCCCGGATCTCGTGGACCGCAACTTCGCCGCGCAGGGACGCGACCAGCTCTGGGTAGCGGACATCACGTACGTGCCGACCTGGACCGGGTTCCTGTACCTGGCGGTCGTGGTCGACGCCTGGAGTCGCCGCGTGGTCGGCTGGGCCATGGCGAACCACCTGCGCACTGAGCTCGTGCTGGACGCACTCAACATGGCGCTGGGGCAGCGATGCGCGGCCGGGGTGATCCACCATTCCGATCAGGGCTGCCAGTACACGTCGATCGCCTTCGGGCTACGGTGCCGGGAAGCCCGGGTAGTGCCGTCGATGGGCTCGGTCGGAGATTGTTACGACAACGCGCTTGCCGAGAGCTTCTTCGCAACGCTCGAGTGCGAGCTGCTCGATCGGGTCCGCTTCCGGACCCAGGCCGAAGCTCGGATCGCGATCTTCGACTTCATCGAGGGGTTCTACAATCCGAGCCGCCGACACTCGTCGATCGGCTACCTCTCACCGAACGAATTCGAGCGACAACATGCAGCATAGTGGGCCGGGCTTCGCCCGGGTCGACCCCCTTCGGGGCCGAGTCTCGAGTAGCCTTCAGAGTGAAGTTCGAAAGACAATCAACCACAAGCGCTCGAGGGGTAACCTCAGCGCTCAGCAGTCCACCGAAACGGGGCAGCTCCAGTCGACGACGACGGCCTAATCCTCTGGGAATCGATGGCCATCAACCTCTACCTGGCCGACCGTTACGGCGGCGCGCCGTTCTGGCCGCAGCATCCGCGCGACCGCGCGCTCGTCTATCAGTGGAGCCTGTGGAGCCAGACGGAGATCGACGTCCGCGAGCGGTACATGGCGCGGTTCAGTGGCGACGCAGCGCTGAAGCGGCGCGCCGAAGCCGAGCGTCTGGCGGCGCTTGCGATCCTCGATCGCAAGCTTGCCGGGCGGCCGTACCTTTTTGGCGACGTCTTCACGCTGGTCGATCTCAACCTCGCCGCCACGCTGAGCGAGCCTTGGGAGAACGGTCTGGTCGACGGCGAGCTGGACCCCGCCGATCATGACCTTAGCGCCCTCGCGGATTGGCTTGCCCGCTGCGCCGGCCGCGCATCGTGGGAGCGCGTGTACAGCCTGCCTTGAGCGCAACGCCGTGGCGAGCGTCTAGGTCACCGGTTCGCGGAGCGGCACGACGGCGAGTCCTACTACTACGTCGAGCGCTACTACGCTCCGCTACGCTGTGATCGCTCGACTAGCCAGACGTTCCGGGCGGAAACTCGCGCAGGCCCTTCTGCACCAACTCGTCGAGTTTCGAGGCGAAACGCGAGCGATCCTTGTCCGAAAGCGGTGGTGGTCCGCCGGTTTCCATGCCTGCGCCCCGCAGGTACTCCTTTAGCGCCCGCGTGGCCAGGAGATTGGCGATGGATGCGTCTTCGAATTTTCGGCCCGTTGTGCTGAGAACGCGCGCGCCCGCTTCGAGGCAACGCGCCGCAAGTGGAAGATCGGCCGTCACGACCACGTCGCCGGGGCAGACGCGCTCCGCGATCCAATCGTCGGCGGCGTCGGGCCCCTGGTCTACCACGACCATCTCGACGCCCATTCCCTCTGGGACGTAGAGATAGCTGTTGGCCACCAGCGTCACGGGCACCCTGTAGCGCGTGGCCACGACGTAGGTCTCTTCCTTCACGGGGCACGCATCGCCGTCGACGAGGATCGAGATCATCTGGCAGGAACCTGCCGCACGACCGAAGTACGGACAAGGGCAGGAACTGAGCGGGAGCCTTGAACGGCTCTCCGTACGAGAATGGCGCCAGCATCTCCATTTGAGGTTGCAGGGATGGCCGAGCCTCTTCCACTGCGGGTCTGCTTCGCGGACTACGCGCTGAACGAAGCCTGGAATGACTATTAGCCGCGGCGCTATCAGCCGCTAGTACTTGAAGGCCACCTCTACGCCGAACCTCCGCGGCGGTCCGGCGTTCCAGTCGAGGGTGTTGATGAAGTTTATGCCGAAATCGATCTCCGTGGCATAGCGGAGCTCGGTACTGATCTGCCACTGGTAAGTATCCACTGGCCTACGTCCATTCACTCCCGTCGCTTCCGTGGGACCTCCCTGGAAGATGTCCGCTGCGATGCCATCGACATCGGAGTTGTTGTTCTGGTTCACGTCGCGCCAGCCACTGATGGAGGTCAGAGTGCCGGGGCCGACTTGCCAGGTCGCCTCGACCGTCGCGCTTCGGTCGTTACCGTGGCCCCGGCTGCCGACCCGGGCTCCGGCGCCTCATCAGGGGCAGCACCCAAGTGCTCGAGAGGACTTCTGTCAGAGCGCCTCCCCTTTGGCCAGAGCGCCCCTCCTTTGGGCAGGCCCCCTTGGGCAGGCCCGCGCCGGCGGGTAGGCGCCTCGACTCGGACGGGGACCCTCAGACGTCGAACCGGACCGGCAGCGTGCTTGGCCCGCGGACCAGGAAGGAGCCGTGGCGCGCCACCTTGTCGATGCTGAGCGCCAGCCCGCGCAGGCGGGTGAGGATCATCTCGAGCGCGATCGCGCCCTCGAGCCTTGCGAGCGACGCCCCGATGCAGAAGTGGTTGCCGAGGCCGAAGGCCAGATGTGCGGGCGTCGACCGGTCGATGTCGAAGCGGTCGGGGTCTTCGAACTGCTGGGCGTCGCGATTTGCGGAGGCGAGCAGCACGGCGACGATCGAGCCCCGCGGAATCGAGACGCCGGCGACCTCGCTGTCATGCGTAGCCAGCCGCGCAGTCAGCTGGATCGGGGAGTCGTAGCGGAGCGTCTCTTCGACGACGTTGCTCACGAGCTCCGGACGGCGCTGCACGCGCTCGAGCTGGTCAGGGCTTCTCAGCAGTGCGAGGACGGCGTTTCCGATCAGATTGGTTGTCGTCTCGGAGCCCGCCGCCAGAAGCAGGCTCGCGAACGAGATCACCTGCTCGGGCTCGAGAATCCCCTCGCCCTCGCCCGAGTGGAGCAGCGTCGAGATGAGATCGTCGCCCGGATCCAGGCGCCGCTTCGCGATCACGTCGGTCATGTAGGCGCGGAACTCGCGGAAGAGCTCGAGGTTGCCGCCGAAGCCCCCGCTCTGTCCTGGCCTCGTCGAGCCGACGATCAACGCCGTCGACCAGCGCTTGAAGTTCGGCCCGGCGCTCGGGATCGAGCCCCAGCAGGTCGCCGATCACGCTGACGGGCAGGGGATTCGCGAACTCCTCCATCAGGTCGCAGTGGCCCCGGCCCTCGAAGCGCGCGAAGAGCTCTTCCGCGTTCTTGCGGATCTTGGGCTCGATCTGGGCGATGCGCCGCGGCGTGAAGCCGCGGCTCACGATGTTGCGCTGATGCGTGTGCCCGGGCGGGTCGTGCGCGATCAGCGAGCCGCTGGTCGGCGCGATGTCACCCTCGGCGTTGATAACCTCGACCTGGCTTCCCCCCATCACCTCGGACGAAAAGATCCCGGGATGCCTGAGGACGTACGAGACCTCGGAGTAGCGCGAGACGGTGTAGATGCGCGCGCGAAAGCGGGGCCGGCGTTCGGAGCGCGGCTTCGATCGCCTCGTGCGCGAGCGCTGCCGGAGCATGCGGAAGCTGTCGCGCAGGCGCGTCCCCTGCTGGCGCTGCATCTGGATCACGGCGACGATAATGGCCAGGACCCTGCGCGGCCCGATGCGGATGCGATCCACCGCAGCCTCGCTCCGCATTGCGGCATAGGTGGGATAGGGATCGCGCACGAAGTCGGGATCGAAGGGGTTGAAGGCAGTCGCCATCACCGATCTCCTGGCTCAGCAGCGTCTCTGCCTACCGGATCAGGCGCGATATTCTACCAGCGGGCAACGCATCGCTTCGCCTGAAGGGCACACCGATTCTCTGCCTGCATCCCGCGGTGGTCCCGACCCACCCCCTCGAACGCTTCAACGGAGCCGGCTCGGATCTTGAACCTCAGCCTGCACAATCCCCTTGGATCGCGAGTTCCTCGACCGGCCTTGGCTGAACTCCCCCTGGCCTCGTCTTCCGAAGCGATGGGAGCGGGGAATGACAGGCTGGAGTTCGGGGCCGGCAAGAAGCGAGCAATGGGGTTGCCCTCTGAGCCAAGGCCTCTCAGATCGACAGCGGAATTCGGGGTGGTGCTCACAAAAAGAAACCGCTTGTACACCCAAAGCTGGTGATCGTCTCCAGCCAACACGAACAACTCATCCGGCGGACCCAGACAATTGATCAGTGCTTTGGTCTCCATCCCGACGAGCCCCAACCGGACCTGCTCCGCTTGGTACCCGAAGCTTCCACAGGCGACAAACGCAAGCAGCAGCCCAAGCTTCGCCAGCGTCGTTGCTCGAGTACGCTTCGTCCGCGGCAAGTCGTTTGCTCCCGGTTGGCCGAGGAGACCCAGCTTCAGCCTATACCCCGCACGGTCGCGGGTCACATATTTTCGAGGGTCGAATTTCGGGACCCCATGGAGGGCGCTGGCCGGGTTCACCCCACCGGCTCCGTCTAGACCTCAGGCCCACGATCGGCAACGCTAAGAAAATTCCCGGTGGCCAAGCGGTGGACACGCTAATCCGCAGAAATACTATTTATAATCAATTACTTAACGTGTTCGCCGGGCGTACCAAGCTCACTCGGCGAGCGGGGCGGCCTCGACCGAGCCTCCTGCGCCCACCCTCTGGCGCAAGAGCTCCCCGCGGATACGGGCGTGCTCGGCGCGCGTGATCTTGTAGAAGGTGAATAGGCCGAAGGGGATCAGGTAGAAGAGGGGCATGATGATGCCCGCCGCGATGCCCAGCTTCACGCTCATGGCCGGGTCCAGCTCGGCCGGCTTGAGGCCGACCGGAAAGGCGAGCAGGTCGATCACGAGCCCGGCGAACACGATGCCGAGGCCGGAGGTGGCCTTGCCGGAGAAGGAGAGGGCGGAGAAGAACATGCCCTCCTGGCGCTTGCCGGTCCGCAGCTCCTGGTAGTCGAGGATGTCGGCCACCATCGAGGAGCCCATGATGGCCGAGATGGTCCCCACGTAGACCCTCACCAGGGTGTTCGCCACCAGCAAGACGAGTAGCAGCGTCGTTCCGTTCTTCGGGAGCACATCTAGAAAGCGCAGGTTGATCATCGCGATCCCGTCGAGCAGCTGGAACAGGAACACTCCGATGATGACGTGCTTCTTGTCGACGCGCGCTTGCACCCAGGGCACCGACGCGAACGCGGCGACGGCGCCGAGGAAGACGACGGCGAACCAGCGCAGGTCCTCCGGGGTAAGACCCCAGAAGTAGGTCTGCATGTAGATCTCGAGCGCCCCGATGGCACCTGCGATTGCGGAACCGGTCAGAACCGCCGCGAACAGGATCAGGAACTGCCCGTTCTGCAGCGCCTCCGACAGCTCGCGGAGCACGCGTCTCGGGCTGAACGGGGGCGGCCGGTGGGTCGGCTGGACGAGGTAGGGGATCTCGCGCCGACTGAAGTGCGTCGTGAACACGACCGAGGCAAACGCCAGGAGTCCGAGCACCAGGGCAAAGACGGGATAGCCCTCGGGGTTCAGGTGTCCCGGAGTGTAGGCCTCGCTCGATGGGAAGATGAAGGTCCACGTGCACCAGGCAAAGGCGGTGCCGCCGATCCAGCCGAACAAGAAGCGAAACGTGACGATCGTGCTGCGCTCGACGTAGTCCTCCGAGAGTTCTGCCTGGAGCGCGGACCAAGGCACCAGGAACAGGGTCATCGAGCCGCGAACCACGATGGCGAAGAACGTGAGCCATACGAACAGACCCGTATCCGACAGCCCGGAGGGCGGGACGAAGGTCAGGTAGAGGGTGAGCCCGAGGGGCAGGGCCGACACGTACATCAGGGGATGACGCCGGCCCAGCCGCGTCTTCAGGTTGTCGGAGATGGAGCCCACGACGGGATCCGTGATGGCATCGAAGACGATGGCGATCGCCAGGGCGACAGAGGCCAGGAAGGCCGGCATCCCCAACACCTGGTTGTAGAAGAACAACAGAAATGTGTTGAAGGCGAAGTTCTTGAACGTGTCCGGGATGGCGCCGACGCCCTGAATGATCTTCGTCGCGAGCGGCACCTTGCCGTCGCGTTGGACCTGCCTCGCGTACGAGTGTTCCGTCGTCATCCCGGCTCAGGTTACACGAGGCGTGCGCTTGACAAGCGAACACCGTCGCCGCCAATGTGGCCAATGGCTCGGGAGCGATAAAGACCATGAGCGGCGCCAGCGAAGCACGATCCAACGAGCCCGACGTTCCGTATGTTACGCGCCAGCCTTTCGAGTTGTCCGCCGAGCTCTCCGCCCGCGTTGAGGAGCTCGAGCTTCAGGCGCATCTCGATCAGATGCGCGACGAGGGCTACACGATCATTCCTGACATCGCGAGCGAAGCGTTCACCGTCCGGCTCCGGGAGACGTGCCTGCGGCTCGCCGCGGAGACCGAGGGCCCCGCCAAGGGCTACTCGGCTTCGCTGCTTCTGGGTCGCGATCCGATCTTCGAGGAGGTCGTGCTGAAGCCGAAGATCCAGGCGCTCGTCGAGGTGATGTGCGGACAGGGCGCGTTGCTGTCGCAGCTGATCGCCAGCATCCGGCCGAAGGGCGCGCCGGCTATCCGGTTGCACGCCGATCAGAACTGGACGCCCGCACCGTTTCCCGTGCACAACCAGCTGCTGACCATGTGCTGGACCATGGAGGACCACACACGAGCGGGTGGTTGCACCAAAGTGATCCCGAAGTCCCACGTGCATCGTCGCCATCCAGACAGAGAAGAAATCAAGCACCAGGCTGGCGCCATTCCGACGGAATGCCCGATGAGTTCCATCACGTGCTGGGACGGATCGACGTGGCACGGCAACTACCCACGCCAGCTCGACGGCGAGCGTGTCGTGCTGCACATCACGTTCAGCCGGCTCGCGCTGCGCACGGTGGAGAACTATGACCACCTCGACGAAAGGTGGCTCGAGGGCAAACCACACGAGCTCAGTATCATGCTCGGGCGAGAGGACTTCCTAGGCTCGACGACAATCGCTCGCGGCTTCGCCGACCACACCAAGACCCCGCGCACGTTCACCTGGGCGAAGACGTGACCGAGAAGGTCGCCTTCGGGAGTCCAGAGTGTGGTCACGCAGTAGGTGTGACGCCACCCGTTATCGGGGGTTCATGGAAGTCCGCGGTCCGGGAGTAGAGCTTGGCTCGACCCGCGTGGCCGACCTCCGAGATCGCACCGGCCCGACTCATGCAGTAGGTCATCTTTTGCGCGAGCCAGCGCGGGCGCCCGCTCGCGCGGGCAAGCTCGGCCGTTCCGAAAGGCTCGGGCAGCTCCTCCGGGAGCCAGCGCGCGAGATCGGCGGGTTCGCAGATCGTGTAGCGGTCGGCGACGTCAAGGAGTCGCCTCTCGAGCGTGCGCCACGAAGGTCGGCGTCGACGCCCTGGTGCGAGCTGTCGGAGCTCCTCTTCGCGCGTCAGCAGCACCTCGAGCGAGAAGCCAGGCCTTGCAATCAGGTCAGGGAAGGCGACCAGCTCGGAGAAGACGTCGCAGACAGATCCGCGCCGGGGCGAGCGCCGCCGATGGGCCCGCCCCCTGCCCTGCGAGGGCAGCTTCAGGATCCACGTCTCGACCGCGATGGGGTACACGACTCGCAGCGCGTGGTCTTCTATGAGCGAGCGCAGCTTGTGTCGGATGGCCGAGAAGCCGCGGGTTTGGATCTCGATCAAGAGGTCGCCGCGCACGATGTCGACGATATACCCGTCGACCGGCACCTCGAAGCGGTCTCCGGGCTCGGCATACCAGAGCTTGAGCTGCGCGTGCAGGGACTTCTCGTTGAGCAGCCCGATCGAGCTCGCCATTTGCTGTCGCCCGGGGGGGGCGGTGAACATGTACCTTGCGGGAGAGGTAACAATCGAGCCGGTACGAGTAAAGCGCTTGTATCTGCGTGCCAAGCGCCTGGGAGCTGGTGAACGGCCGGAACTGCCCCCGGGGGCAGTTAGTTTCTTGCGCAAAACAGTAAGAATGCCCTTGACAGGTTTGAGAACTCAAACGAATCGAAGCGAGTTCTTTACGAGAATTTCGTTTCTAGAGACGGTGGAGCCTCCTTACCAGTCGTTCGCGTGAGTTCCGCTCGCGAAGTCTCGCACGTGTTCGAACGCCCATTGTAGCGGATCGTCAGACACCAAAAAACTGTCATGCTATCGTTCGGACCTCACCACTTCTCGGTCCCGAACGAAAGACACCAATGGAGGTTTCTCTCAAGACCGTTTCCGACTACAAGCTGCTCGAGGGCTCGACGAGCTGGTAGCGAAGAGTCGTCGTGGCGAGGCGGATCTCCTCGCGTGCTTGGCCGAGGTCGATCAGCGCAAGCTATATCTCGAACAGGGCTGCTCCTCGATGTATCGCTACTGCACCGAGGTGCTCCACTTCTCGGAGGCGACAGCCTTTCACCGCATTCGCGCCGCGCGGGCCGCGCGCGCATATCCGCTCTTGCTCGAACGAATCCGTGAGGGCGCGATTCACCTGGCCGGAGCAATGCTGCTCGCGCCCGAACTCACTCCAGAGAACCACGTGGAGCTGCTCGACTCGGCGCGCCACAAGAGCAAGCGTGCGATCGAAGAGCTCCTGGCCAACCGCGCTCCGAAGCCGGACGTGCCGGCGCGAGTCAGGAAGCTCCCCGACCCCAGGCCGACCCCTCCTGTCCGGATGCCCTTAGCGATCGCCGAGCCTACGGGCGAGGCACCGCGTCGCGAAGCGGCTCCCGCGCCTCCGGTGCCGCGCGCGCAGTGCACTGCCGCGACGCCGCTCGGCGGCAAGCGTTCAAGATCCAGTTCACTGGCAGCGAGACGCTCCGCGACAAGCTCCGTGAAGCGCAGGCACTGCTCCGCCATCAGGTTCCGGACGGCGACCTCGCGGAGATCTTCGATCGAGCCCTCAGCTTGCTGCTCGAGGACGCGAAGCGGAAGAAGTTCGCCCAGACGTCGACCACCCGAAATTGGTCGAGGGCTTCAAAGAAGTCCCGAACGGCGTCCAGACGTATCCCGGCGGAGATCAAGCGTGCTGTCGTGGCGCGGGACGAAGGTATGTGTGCGTTTGTCGCGCCGAACGGTCGCTGCTGCCGCTCTCGTGACTTCCTCGAGTTCCATCACCTGGACGCCTGGGCCAAGACGAAGCAGCACTCGGTCGACCGAATCGAGCTCCGCTGTCGGGGCCACAACCACTACGCAGCGTTGCAAGACTATGGATCTGGGTACATGGCGCGCTTCGCAATGCGGGACCACTGCCCCCGGGAGCAGTTCAACGTAGAGCGGCCGGAGTGACCCATGAGACTCTCCACAGGCTACTGGCTGGCCGATAGCCTAGCAGGCTGCTGAAAAACTCCTCATCGAAGGGTACCTTTGAGGGAAGCCCCAAGGGGGAGATGTGAGAGGACCGCAGACGCTCCAGGGTGGGATCTTCAGCTACGTATCGCTGGAGTCCCGGATTCCCGAGGACCATCCGCTTCGAGCGATCCGGCGACTGGTGGACGCGGCGCTGGAGCAGCTGTCGCGACGCTTCGATGGTATCTACGCCAAAGGGGTCGGCCGACCGTCGGTCCCGCCGGAGCAGCTGTTGCGGGCGCTGCTGTTGCAGGTGCTGTACACGATCCGGAGCGAGCGCCAGCTGATCGAGCAGATCGACTACAACCTGCTCTACCGCTGGTTCGTGGGCCTGGAGCTGGACGATGAGGTGTTCAGCGCGACGGTGTTCACCAAGAATCGGGAACGGCTGCTGAAGGGCGAGATCGCTCAGCATTTCTTCGAGGCGGTGCTGGCGCAGGCGGAGTCGGAGGGGTTGGTGTCATCGGAGCACTTCACGGTGGACGGGACGCTGATCGAGGCGTGGGCGAGCCAGAAGAGCTTCGTGCGCAAGGACGAGAAGCGCAGGGACGATGACGACCCGGGCAACCCGACGGTCAACTTCCGGGGCGAGAAGCGGAGCAACCAGACGCATGCGTCGAGGACGGATCCGGACGCCCGACTGGCGGGGATGAGGGGCCAGGGCGCGCGGCTCGCGTATCAGGGACACGTCGTGACGGAGAACCGCAACGGCCTGGTGGTGGCGGCGAAGCTCACTCAGGCGTCGGGGTATGCGGAGCGCGAAGCGGCTCTCGAGATGGTGCTGGGTCTGGGGGGCGCTCGCCGGATCACCCTGGCTGGAGACAAGGGCTACGACGCCAAGAGCTTTGTGCAGGCGCTTCGGGCCTGGAGCGTTACCCCGCACGTGGCACAGAACACGACGAACCGCCGAAGCGCGATCGATCGAAGGACCACAGGACACCCGGGCTACGAGGTGAGCCAGCGCTTCCGCAAACGGGTGGAGGAGGTGTTTGGCTGGATGAAGACGGTGGGCTTGATGCGCAAGACCCGGCACCGGGGCACGGATCGGGTCGGCTGGGTCTTCACCTTCACTGCTGCGGCCTACAACCTGGTCCGTATCCGCAACCTGTTGGAGGCGACATAGCTCATGATCCCGCAAGATCTACCCGTGCGACACCGAACCGGTTCGTACCGGGAACGGCGATCCCTCTCCCTGCTCGGCACGCCTCCCGTCAGAGGCGTCCCGCCCAACCCAGTCACTTTCTCCGCAGCCTGCTAGGCGTGGTGATGGTGTTCGAAGCCCTCGCGGCCCTCGTGGATGAGCCAGGGCACCATCAGGAGTGCAGCGGCCGGGTCAGCCCACCACCACCCGAGAGCTGCGTTCGCGACGAGACCGACGAGAAGCGTCAGCGATAGGTAGGAGCACGCGAGAGTCTCCTTCGCCTCGGCGCGGAGGGCGGCGCTCCCGATCTCTCGCGCCGCACGTAGCTTCCCCCACGCGACGAGGGGCATCAAGACGAGCGAGGCGATGGCCAGGATGATCCCCAGCAGGCTCTCTCCAGGTGTATCCAGCGTCCACAACACCCACAAAGCCTGGCCGACAACGTACGCCGCCAGCAGGAAGAACGTGAGTCCGACGAAGCGGTGAACACGCTCCTCGGCGTCCTCGAGCTGAGCTTGCGGAACTCCGCGAGACTCGAGCGAGAGTCGCCACAAGAGCACGCTGGCCGCAGCCACCTCGATGATGCTGTCTAGTCCGAACCCGACCAGGACGACGCTCCCTGCTCGAACGCCGGCCCAGAGCGCGAGTCCTGCTTCGACCACGTTGTAGGCCATCGTGATCACCACGAGCGAGAGCCCGATGCGGACCCACCGATCCGTTGCAGCGAGCGTCACGAAGCGTCGGTCAGCTACGGGTCGCCCAAGCGTCCGAAGCGGGCGGGGCGCTTCTCGATGAGGGCCTTCGCGCCTTCCTGTGCGTCCGGGGCGGTGACGAACTTCGACTGGGATTCGTCCGCCTCGCGCAGTGCCTGGGCGTAGCCGGTTCCGAGGTGTGCGTAGACCAGTCTCTTGGTCTCGGCGATTGCGGATGGAGCGGAGCTCGCGGCAATGCGTTGCACGTGTTCCCGCGCGCTGTCGATCAGGGCGTCCGGGTCTGTGAGGTGCTCTACCAGCCCCATGCGGTGGGCGGTCTCGGCGTCGATCCGGTCGTTCGTCCAGAACAGGTCGAGTGCGCGGCCCACGCCGACGAGGCGTGGCAAGAGCCAGCTCGAGCCGTGCTCGGCAATCAGGCCGCGCTTGAGGAAGATCGTGACGAAGCTCGCGTTCCGCGACGCGATGCGCAGGTCGCTCATCAGCGCGAGGATCAAGCCGCCTCCCGCAGCGACGCCGTTCACGGCCGCGATGACCGGCTTCGGGACACGCAGCAGGTAGCTGAACATCCCCGGGAGCTCGTCAGGGGCCGGCGCATCGTTCGAGGGGCCTTCCCCGCTCGTGGTCCGCACCAGCTGCTCAGCGTCGAGGCCCGAGCAGAAGCCGCGGCCGTTGCCGGTGATGACGATGCCCACGACTCGCGAGTCCGTGGCGGCAACGTCGACCGCGCTGCGGAGCTCGCGAAGCGTTCGCGAGGTGACCGCGTTCAGCTTCTCCGGCCGGTTGAGCCGGATCAGCGCGACTGGATCCTCGATCTCTACCTGGATGTCGGTGTAGTCGCTCATTGCAGGTTGAACCTCATGCCGCAGACGTACACCTCGTTCTCGCCGCGCAGACAGCCGCGCTCACGCGCGGTCGCGACGATGGCGTCCCGGTCGGCCACCAGAAGATCCAGGCCGCCCAGGCCCTCCGGGCGTCCATCCGAGCAGGGGACGAAGCGTACTTCCGCGTTTTCGAGGCGAATTCGGGGATGACCAGCCGGGGTCTGCTCCACGGGCAGCTCGGCGATCTCGGCCCAGCGGGCTGCAACCTTGCCGGGGTCGTCCAGCTGGAGCTCCGCCGCCGCGATGCCGCGCACACGATCTGTTCGCTTGGCCGCCTTCCAGTCCGCCCCGGCAGGCAGCCAGGGGCCGTCTCTGTCGTGTGCAGCGTCGCCGAGCTGCTCGTCGATCTCGAAGAACGAGCCGCCGGTGTCCTTGGGGTGCATCTGCATGTTGCGAAACCGGTTCGGCACGTCGAACTGGTGCGCGATCCGAACGCCGAGCTCCTCGACGCGCTTTCGGCGAGGTGCGTGATCGTCGCACTGTGTGATCACCATGTAGCCCCCCGGACCGTTCCGGCGCTCCAGGTAGCGTCCACCGGCCGTTCTATCCTGGGTCGGCGCGACCACCTCAATGAACTGATTTCCGACGGGGAACAGCGCGTTCTCCAGCCCGAACGTGGCGACCCCGGGATCGCGAAAGCAGACCTCGAGCCCGAAGATGCTGCACAGATCCTCGACGATCGGCTCTAGCTCGGGTGCCACAAGCGCGATCTGACGCAGTCGAAGCCACATTGCGTCTACCTCCTGCCCCCATCATGAACCGTCGGGACCGGCGACTCCAGCCGGGCTAGAAGATGAGCGGGATGGTCCTCGCCAGCTCCAGATTGATGACGGCGTCCAGCTTGTTCTCGAGCTGGTAGTAGCGCGCGACCTTGATGAGCGGGAGGATCTTCTTGAACCTGGGCAGGTACTTCTGCTTCACCTTTAGCTGGGCCGTCTGGATCTTCAGCAGCTCCTCGATCTGGCCCTCGGCCTCGTCTGCCGACTGGTTCGGGTAGGCCTCGGTGAACTCTACGATCAAGTTGGCCATGCGGTCAGTCCCTTTGCCCAGCTCGGCCTGGAACTCGCGGTAGAGGGGCCAGAAGTCCTTGCTCTCCTGCGCGCTGAGCTTGAGCGCATTTGCGACGATCGCCTGCCGGTTCGCCTGAATCTCGGCCCGACCGACCTCGAGCTCCGTGCGGAGCTCTGCATCTGGATCGACGTTTGACGCCTGCGCGCGCGCGTGATCTGCGTGCACGAGGATCGCGCAAGAGAGCAGCGAGATGAACCAGCCGAGCGTTCGTACGACAGTCATGATTGATCCATTCTAGCAACATCCCCTGGCCGACTTTCGGGCGCCGCCGCAGCGAATTGCCGCGTACGTGGCGGCCCCCGCGAGCGCACCGAGGACGGGCGCGGCGAGGTAGATCAAGAGCTCCTCCAGAGGCTGGCCGCTCACCAGGGCCGGTCCGATCGACCGAGCAGGATTCATAGAGGCGCCCGAGATCGGTCCACCAAAGATCGACCCCACTGCCACGGTTCCGCCGATCGCCCAGGCAGCCATCTGACCGACGGCACGCGCATCGGTTGCCACTGCCGTGATCACGAACATGAGGAAGAAGGTGAGCACGACCTCGAGTGCAAACGACTGTACGTGCGCTCCAGCGGGGGAGGTCGCGCCAAGGTCGGCGACGTTGCCGAGGATCGCCAGCAGGAAGAACGACGCGAGGGCGGCCGCAAAGATCTGCCCCGCCAGGTAACCCGGGACCTCGCGCCACGGGAAGCTTCCCGTTGCAGCGAACGCCAGGGTCACGGCGGGATTCAAGTGAGCGCCCGAGACGTGGCCGGTCGCACTGACCATGACCATGATCACGAGCCCGAAGGTCAGCCCGACGCCGACGTGAGAGATGGTCCCTCCCGTGATCGTATCGATCATCATGGCACCGCAGCCGGCGAACACGAGAGCAAAGGTTCCCACCATCTCCGCGCCGACCTTCTGGAGCATCTGCGTGCTCGAAGGGAGGTCGTGCGTCAAGGCCGCTGGTCGTGTCATGGGTGTGCTCCTGTAAGCAAGGGCTCTGCGGTCAGCGAAGGGGCACGAGCTTCACCAGCGGCCCTTCTGTGACCGGCGTTGCCGGACCCATGGCGTCGCGTGCGGCCACGAGTCGGCCCTGGCGCCCCAGGATTCGATCCGCGAGCGCGATGATGCGCGCGTTCGGGAGGGCGTGCGGCGCTGCCTCGCGGAGGACTCGTGCCGCCTCCTCTTCACGGCCCTCCGCGTTGAGTGTCAGCGCGATCAGACCGGCGGCCATCGAGCGGCTCACGCCCGCGTAGCAGTGCATGACGAGTGGCTCGTCTGCGGGCCAGCGTCGCAGGAAGCCGATCAGGGTCTCGACGTGGGCCTGCTCTGGCGCGACCCATCCGTCCGTGTGCACCGAGATGTCATCGACCGGGATCCGGAGGTGTCGCTCGACCTTGACTTCCGGAGGGGTGGGAGGCTGGAACGCGCTCTGAACGAGCGATACCAGGTAGCCCGCTCGCAGCGAGCGAACGTGGTACGGCATCTCCTCGAGGCTGCAGATGTAGATCACGCGGCGTCAGAGTACCGACCTTGGAGGGCTAGGCTAGGGAGGGCATTTGACTGACTGAGTCGGTTATTATAGGCCTCCAGAGGCACCAAGGAGGAGACCTCACGATGCGAGCACTTGCCCTCCCGATCTCCCTGCTGCTGGCCCTGACGTTTCTGGGCTGTGGCGGGAAGGTAGACCTGCTCCGGGTCGCGACCTCCGGCAGGGATGGCTGGCAACACCCCGAGCGCGTCGTCGAGTCGCTCGAGATCCGGCCGGGCGACCGTGTTGCGGACATCGGGGCGGGGGATGGCTACTTCCTGCCCTGGCTCTCGGAAGCGGTGGGCCCCACAGGCCGCGTCTATGCCGTAGAGGTGGATGCCGCGAAGATCGAAGCACTTCATGCGACGGTGGAGCGCGAAGGGCTCGAGAACGTCGAGGTCGTGCTGGGTGAGTTCCACGATCCGCTGCTACCGGACGCGGAGATCGACCTCGTCCTCACCTGTCTGACCTACCACCACATCGACGATCGCGTCGCGTACTTCGCTCGAGTGAGCACGGATCTGAGCCCGCGCGGCCGGGTGGCCCACCTCGACGATCGGGACGACCTGACGGGCATCACCGGGTGGATGGTCACGAGGGACCACTGGAGCAACGTCGAGCAGATGATCGCGGAGATGGCCGAGGCCGGCTATCGCCTCGTCGCGAGCTACGACTTCCTGCTCACCCAGAGCTTCCAGATCTTCGCACCGGACCGGTCTCCGGAGGCTGAGCATGGCTCGTAAGATCCCGGAACAGCGCTTCGATGATCTGGTGCGGACAGCTACCGAGGTCTTCATCGCGCACGGCTACCGTCACACGCAGATGGCAGATGTCGCCGAGGCGCTTGGCGTCGCGAAGGGCACGCTGTACGGCTACGTCGAGAGCAAAGAGGCTCTGTTCGGCCTATGCCTGGCGCATGCGGATCGTCCCGATCCCGTCAGGGAGCCCGATCGGCTTCCGGTGCCCACTCCGAGACCGGGCGAGCTGCTGCGACGTGTACAGCAGGAGCTCGCCGCCGAGAGCGCGCTTCCGGAACTCTCTCTTGCTCTTCGGCAAGAGCCGCGAGGCGACGCGAGGACCGAGCTAGAAGCAGTCCTGCGCGAGCAGTACTCCGTCATCGAGCGGCACCAGACGGGCATCAAGCTGCTCGATCGCTGCTCGGATCACCCCGAGCTCGGGCCCGAGTGGCAGAAGGCGGGCCGTGCGGCCGGGCGGGACCGTATCACCGCGTACCTCGAGTCGAGGATCAGCAGCGGGGTGCTGCGCCCGGTTCGCGACGTGCGAGCGGCAGGCCGCATCGTGATCGAGACGATTGCGACCTGGGCCATGCACATCAAGTGGGATCCCGCGCAACGCTTCGATGACGACGTGGCGCGGGACACCGCGATCGAGTTCATGCTGCGCGGGCTCTTGCCGGATTGAGCCAAAGGAGGACCCCATGACCATACGCTTCGCCTCGACCCTGATCACCTTGGTGTTGGCGCTCGTCGTCGCTACAAGCGCCGTCGCCGATGTCCACAGTATCCCTGCGGACGACGCCTTCGCGCACGTAACGGAGACGCAGGGCGTTGTCTTCGTCGATCTCTACGCAGACTGGTGAGGAAAGTGCGTCCGGCAGTTGCCGGTCATAGAGTCCCTTGCCGATGAGTTCGCGGGCCGTGCCCACTTCGTAAGGGTCGACCTCAGTCGCGACGGCGAGGTGCTGGACCGCTTCGACGCCTCCGGAGTCCCCGCGTATCTCCTGTTCCGCGACGGAGAAGAAATCGGTCGCCTCCGCCTTGGCGGGCTCGGCTGGTTCCTCGACGGGCGACTCCGCCGGATGGTAGAGAAGTCTCTGCGCCCCTAGCGATGTGCAACTCGGAGGCCTCGTGGAGAACGAGCGAGGCTCGGGTCGGCTAAAATGGAAGCGGGCGCCCGACCCCGGGGAAGGTCATGACCTCGTTCTTGCGATCCCTCTTCTCCGTGAATGCCGCGTCCCTGACGTTTGCCACCATCCTTGGCACGGCCGCCCTGTTTCTCTCCGGGGTCCCGATCCTCGACTTGATCGAGCTCAAGACCTACGACCTGCGCTTCCTGTCACGCGGCGTCCAGCAACCGTCGCCAGCTGTGGTCCTGGCCATGGTGGACGAGAAGAGCCTGGATCGCGAAGGACGCTGGCCCTGGCCACGCTCCCGGATGGCGGCTCTGGTGGACAAGCTGTCCGCAGACGGCGCGAAGGTGATCGCCTTCGACATCGGCTTCCTGGAGCCCGAGACCGGCAGCCAGAACGACGAAGCGTTCGCGGAGGCCATCGAACGCTCGTCCGCGGCCGTCGTACTCGGGTACTTCTTCCACATGAGCAGGTCCGAGCTCGATTACGAGATCGATGAGGCTGAGATCAGACAGCAGCTCCAGCGCATCGACGCATCCAAGTACCCGCTCATCATGTACCAGGACCCGGATATGGAGTTCTCTCCGTTCCCACAGTCGTACGCTCCGGAGAGCAGTCTCGGGGTGCTCGCCGAGGCCGCCGATTCCGCCGGGTACTTCAGCCTCAGGAACGACGAAGACGGCGTCGTCCGCTGGATGCCTCTCGTCATTCAGGGCGGAGAGGAGCTCTTCCCTCCGCTTCCCGTCGTGGCGGCCTGGCACTACCTGGACACGCCGCTGCTCGTGGTAAACGTAGGTCGGTACGGGATGAACGGGCTCCAGCTCGGCGGGGCAACCATCCCCACCGACGAGAGCGGCCGGCTGCTCATCAACTATCTCGGTCCGGCAAAGACCTTCCCGCACGTGTCCGTCGGCGACATCCTGGCCGGGGAGATCCCGAGCGACACGTTCCAGGACAAGATCGTGATTGTGGGCGCGACGGCCACCGGGACCTACGACAGCCGGAGCACGCCGGTTGGCACGGTCTACCCGGGTGCGGAGATCCACGCGAGCGTCGTCGACAACATCCTGACCCAGGACTTCCTGGCGAAGCCCGAGTGGACGAAGACCTACGACCTGGCCGCGATCATCCTGCTGGTAGGTCTGGTAGGGCTCGCCATGCCGCGCCTCGGTCCGGTTGGCGACCTGGTCGTCGCGAGCTCGCTCTTCGCGTTGCACATCGTGGCTGCGCGTCAGCTCTTCGTGAGCACCGGCGTGTGGCTGAACCTCGTCTACCCGCTCCTGGGCCTCACCACGAACTACACGTTGCTGACGATCTACTCGTACGTGACAGAGGAACGCGAGCGGAAGAAGATTCGCGGTGCGTTCGGACGCTACGTCGCTCCGGTGGTGATCGACGAGATGCTGAAGGACCCGGGGCGGCTCAAGCTGGGCGGCGAGGAGAAGGTCCTCACGGTCCTGTTCAGCGACCTGCAGGGCTTCACGTCCTACACGGAGCGCTACGGACCCCAGGTGATGATCGAGCTCCTGAGCGAGTACTACGCGCGCATGACCGAGCAGGTCTTCGAGTTCCAGGGCATGCTCAAGGAGTACGTGGGCGACGAGCTCATGGCGATCTTCGGCGCTCCCGTCGACCAGGCCGACCATGCTGAACGCGCCTGCGCCGCCGCCCTCGCCATGCGCACGCATCGCCACATCATGAACGAGGAGTGGGCGGAGATGGGCCGCCCGCCGCTCTTCGCCCGCACTGGGGTCAACTCGGGCCTAATGTTGGTCGGGAACCTCGGCTCCGAGTACCGCCTGTCCTACGGCGTCCTCGGCGACGACGTGAATCTGGGCTCGCGCCTGGAGGGACTCAACAAGGCCTACAGCACGGAGATCCTCATCGGCGAGAACACGGCCGAGCTGGTCAAGCGCGCATTCCTGCTGCGCGAGATCGACCTGGTCCGCGTCGTCGGCAAGGACGAGCCCACACGAATCTACGAGCTGCTCGACGAGCACGGTGCCCCACTCTCCGCGGAACGAGAGAAGGCACTAAAGAGCTACGCCGACGCCCTCGCGGCCTACCGCCAGCTCTTCTGGCACGACGCCCTTGCCCTCTTCAGGGAGTGCCTCGGCCTCTGGCCCAACGACGGCCCCTCCCAGACCATGGCCGAACGCTGCGAGCTCTACCAGGACTCCCCCCCGCCCCAAAACTGGGACGGGGTGTTCGAAGCAACGAGCAAATAGCGAGCGCCACCAGGCGTAGAACCTGGTGGCGCTGGTGCAATTCGACCTTCTTACGGACAGGGCGAACCGAACATTAGGAACGTCTGGCCAAACGGGATGATAGTGCAGGTGTTGTTCCCGGCCGTAAATTCGCCGAGGCCGAACCTTCCCAAGCCAACGTTACAAGGAGGGTCTTCATTATCAGGGCATTCATCTAAGCCAATCAGGACTTCGAGAAGGCTCATGTCCAAAAAAGGTGACCCCCCCTGCCTGACGATCTGACAACCCTGGCCGGTAACCGTGGCGACGATTGGTTCACCAGTCGACGAGAATTCCACTTCAAGAGTACACCCGCCTCTCTTAAAGAACCGAGTAGTAGTCACCGTCTGGAACGGACTTAGCGTAAACGCGCCCGGTCCGAGAATTCCGCAAGCTCCCAGATGCCTGCCGCCCTTGACCGCAACCGTCTTCTTCACTGCCGAGCTGTTCCCGGCAATAGTGAGACTCGCCCTGAACGTGTCGGACTTCTTGTTGAATCTTGTCGCGACATCGTGGCAGTCGTGCTCTCCGATATTGGTCGTGTCATCACCCTCACACGGGTCGAAGAACTTGACGCTGTTCGCGTTCGTATCCGTACCGTCGATCTTGGTCCCAACGATCTCATGGTCGTCCGAACTTAGAACGATGAAGTGGTCCGGGACTTTCCCCCTCTCCAGCGTAGTGATGTCCCACGCGTATTCTTTGCACACTGGGGCCTCGTTGTTTGGGCAGACGACCTCGATCGGGAACTCGTTGTCGTCCCCTGTAACTATATCGATCCGCCAGTCAGCATCTCCGGTGTTGTTCTGACCGGTGATACAAAAGTCTTGGGCGAATGCCCCTGAGGCCGAGAAGAGAGCAGCAGCCGCGATGGAGCCTAGCAACCGATTCATCTTCAATAGCATTGTCTTCTCCTTCGATTCTTTTTTGAAAGGTCTCCCTAAGGGAATGCAATAGTTACACTCCCGAAGATCAGCCTCTCGGGCCGGATGTCCGGGTTTGTGACGTCCGTTGCTTGGTAGGTATCGTCTTCGTCGAACAGGTTGTTCACGCCGCACGACCACCCCCTTTTGGAATAACCGCGGCGGACCGCGGAACCCCGTAGGTCCCTCGCGAGCCCTCATGGATCGCGGCTCTGACAAAGTCCCAACCTTCGTTGCTCTGATTGGCGCACAGGAGCATTTGAACGTCGCGGTGCTTATCGATTTCCAAAAGAAGGATCAGCAGAGCGTTAAGAATATTTACAAGCGGAAGCTCCTCAACAAGCGCAAAGTGCTCACCTATGCAGACTACGTCGGAAGCAACGAAGCCGATATCGAGGATATGTTCAGCCCCGGCTTCTATCTGAAGTTGGTGAACGGTGCGTTCGGGTCCTCTGTTGGCCTGACCGATTTGGCCGGGGGGCATCCTCGAGTTCTTCACCGACTCGAGGAATATCTGAAGAGTAATCCACTCCCCAATAACGCGATCTTTAATCACTATCGACCCGCCCGCTACTTCAGCGACAACTTCGGCTCGCTTGCAGATGATTTGAGTGATCAGGAGCTTGGTAGATTCGAACAGGCCTTCGTGGCGCTCAACGCACTGTTGTAGATGGGAACGAACAGTTGAAACGTCGCTGGGCTCGAGGGGGGGCCGCGGACGTTTGTCACCCGGCGGCGTCCCTACACCCGCTAGATCTAGTGCTCTGGCGCCGCGTTTTGTCCCGTTTTTGGCGGCGCTTTTGCCGTCCGATTCGTGATATTTTCAGCGTCCGCCCAGACGTCGAACAACACAAGCGCGGGGGTCGTGGGCATGGCCGCCGACGGTATGGTGTCCGACACGAAGGGGACTGGGCGACTAGGCGCGAAGGAGCTGACCGCGTCGGGTCGAAGCACGGGACGCAGCGCGCGAGCGCGCCCAGCGGGACGTGGAGTGTGTAGCGCATCAAGACGGCCACACCGTGAGCGCCTACCGGAGCGAGGCAGGGTGGGATTCCACGAGGCGACTGAGGCACTCCGCGGGATGGCCGATGGGCGAGCCATCTACCTCGTGTACGAGCATCCCTACAGCCCGAGCCGGGGGAGGTACGGCCGCCTGCTCGCGTACCTCTACGCTGTCCGCAGCTCATCGGCCGGACTATTTGAACCGCTTTTCGTTCATGAGCCAGTACGCTTTCGTCCCCGACAGCGCCTCATTCTCCTGGGCAAGGGACCAGGGCGTCGTACCGGATTCGCTTTTCGCATTTACGTCGGCGCCGTGCCCGACGAGCGCGGCGATCACGTCGGAGCTCGCGTTAGACCCTGCGGCGCTGTGCAGGGGCGTCCAGCCGTTCTCGTTCCGCGCCATGACCTCAGCGCCGTGCCCGACGAGCGCGGCGATCACGTCGGGGCTCGCGTTAAACCCTGCAGCGATGTGCAGGGGCGTCCAGCCGTCCTTGGTCCGCGCCATGACCTCAGCGCCGTGCCCGACGAGCGCGGCCGATCACGTCGGGGCTCGCGTTAGACCCTGCGGCGCTGTGCAGGGGCGTCCAGCCGTCCTTGGTCCGCGCCATGACCTCAGCGCCGTGCCCGACGAGCGCGGCGATCACGTCGGGGCTCGCGTTAAACCCTGCAGCGATGTGCAGGGGCGTCCAGCCGTCCTTGGTCCGCGCCATGACCTCAGCGCCGTGCCCGACGAGCGCGGCAATCACGTCGGGGCTCGCGTTAAACCCTGCGGCGCTGTGCAGGGGCGTCCAGCCGTCCTTGGTCCGCGCCATGACCTCAGCGCCGTGCCCGACGAGCGCGGCGATCACGTCGGGGCTCGCGTTAGACCCTGCAGCGCTGTGCAGGGGCGTCCAGCCGTCCTTGGTCCGCGCCATGACCTCGGCGCCGTGTCCGACGAGCGCGGCGATCACGTCGGGGCTCGCGTTAGACTCTGCGGCGCTGTGCAGGGGCGTCCAGCCGTCCTTGGTCCGCGCCATGACCTCAGCGCCGTGCCCGACGAGCGCGGCGATCACGTCGGGGCTCGCGTTAAACCCTGCAGCGATGTGCAGGGGCGTCCAGCCGTCCTTGGTCCGCGCCATGACCTCAGCGCCGTGCCCGACGAGCGCGGCGATCACGTCGGGGCTCGCGTTAAACCCTGCGGCGCTGTGCAGGGGCGTCAAGCCGTCCCCGTACCGCGCCATGACCTCAGCGCCGTGCCCGACGAGCGCGGCGATCACGTCGGGGCTCGCGTTAAACCCTGCGGCGCTGTGCAGAGGCGTCCAGCCGTCCTTGGTCCGCGCCATGACCTCAGCGCCGTGCCCGACGAGCGCGGCAATCACGTCGGGGCTCGCGTTAAACCCTGCGGCGCTGTGCAGGGGCGTCCAGCCGTCCCCGTACCGCGCCATGACCTCAGCGCCGTGCCCGACGAGCGCGGCAATCACGTCGGGGCTCGCGCTATACCTTGCGGCGCTGTGCAGGGGCGTCATGCCGTTCTTGGCCCGCGCCATGACCTCAGCGCCGTGCCCGACGAGCGCGGCGATCACGTCGGGGCTCGCGTTAGACTCTGCGGCGCTGTGCAGGGGCGTCAAGCCGTTCTTGGTCCGCGCCATGACCTCAGCGCCGTGCCCGACGAGCGCGGCGATCACGTCGGGGCTCGCGTTAAACCCTGCGGCGCTGTGCAGAGGCGTCCAGCCGTCCTTGTTCCGCGCCATGACCTCGGCGCCTGCCGCCAGACAACTTGCGACTTCCCGGACCGTCGATTCTTTGAAAAAGCCCCTCGTGTTCCAGGAAGAACAGCTCTCTTGGGCGCTGGCCGGCATCGTGTAGAACAAAGCAGCCGCAAGACCCAACCACGGGACGCTACGTTTCATCGCAACTCTCCCCTATGTTGCCGCAGGGTATCACAGCCACCGTTCAGGTAACTGCCTCGCTTGCGAAACGGCATCGTTGCGCCTTCATCGGGGAACCGGACGGCAATCTCGCGCCTGCCGTACATCATCCGTACTGGCATCGCTCCGGCACCGTTGCGCAGGTCCGCGAGCGGTCTGTTGCGCTCGACGGCCGCCCGGCTGTGCCACGCCGCGTGATCGCCCGCGAGGCCGCCTGGTGCCGCGTTTTGTCCCGTTTTTGGAGGCGCTTTCACGGCGCTTACGTAGCCGCCGCCGTAGGCCGGCAGCAGTTCTTCGTCTCTGAATGCTTCGAGCGCAGTGTCATACATTGGTCGGAACATCGCATGATCTGGGAACTTGGTCTCGTCCATCGGCATGCACTGCAGCGCCGAGACATCTAGTGCATCATGGTCGCGCAGCCAGTGGAGAGCTTCGACCAGCAACTCGGCCGTGACCTGTACACAGTGCCTGTTCCACTCGTCGCGCGCCGGCACGTTGTCCCGGCTGGTTCCCGGCCCCATTTGGCACTGCGCGGCACTACGTGGCACTACGTGGCACAAGATCGACCCCTACATGTAAGTGGTGAGGGGTTGTTCGGCTCGACCATCCAGGATCAGGAGCGCAACAGAGGACGCTGAAAACGTCACGAATCGGACGATGAACGCGCCGCCAAAAACGGGAGAAAACGCGTGCACCAGGCCTAAGAAAATCGGCCCAACGGTCCCAGAAGATCTGACGACGTACACTCGCCAGAAGAGCCTGTTCGACGAAGAGGAACCGGAACCGAGCTGCTTCTGCGACTAGGTAAAAGATGTTGTGCCACGTAGTGCCACGTAGTGCGGGGTGGGATGAAAGCGTCCAAAGCCGAGATAGCGAGGAAGTGGGATGAAAGCGCTGGAGCAATAATGACCATAGTATATAAGCCCCTACCTAAAAGGGGGTGCCGCGCGCGCAGCCGCACGGGCCCTGCATGCCGCCTCGTTTCCCTCCTGCGCGCCTCGCGGCCGCCGGGTTTTCCCCCGTTTTGACCCAGGTCGCCACGGCCCCCTGCACCCGGTGCAGATCGGGCCTAAACCCAAGAATGCACACCCCTTCGGAAGAGAGGGCACAACCCCCCACCACTACATGTAGGGGTTGATCTTGTGCCACGTAGTGCCGCGTAGTGCCACGTAGTGCCAAATGGGGCCGGCTCGTGCCCCGATTTCCGCCTGGTGGAGGGCTCTTCGCTTTCGATCCGGCGCACGCTGACCCCCGAAGGCTGCAGGTGGTCGTTGTCGGCTACCATTCGCGCATATCGGAGCTCTCCACGCGACTTGTCTGGTTCCCGTCCTAGAGGACAAGAGGAAAGGGGGAGATCAGGGCCCCAAGCGGCGGCTGCATGGAATGCTCCACCGCGAGGATCAGCCCGCTGAGGAAATTATTCAAGGGCTTACGTGACGATTCTGGAGGAAATCGGGTCAACTCCAGAAGTAGTACTGCGCGGCACTACGTGGAGGCGGGCAGCACGGCAGGGGAGCGGGGGAGGATCTAGAACTGCAATGGGAGAGGGGATGACCCGCAGTCGTTGTGCGAGAGGCTTCCGGCCCAGGCAATCGAGCTCGCGGAGAACACCGCTCGGTCGGGCGTATGTCTACTGTCATCCATTCGACGGCGTTGACGAGGAGACCAAGGCGGTCACGTCGCTCATCTGCAGTTTGTTGCTAGCGAAGAACTGGCTCAGGCGTTCCAGGTAACGGGGCACTGGGACGCTGTCGACAACAAACGAGAGCTCCCCGCCGGACACGGTGAGCGCTACTCCGTGGAGCTGGAAGGGTCGCGGCAGCCCTTGCTCCGTCCCGGCGACCAGTGCCCACTCTCGACTCTGATGCCGGAATGACGGCAGTGGCTTACTTCCGAGGTCGGACACAATGAAAGGACAGTAGTCGCGCCAAGAGTGGAAGTCAGAGATTATCAATCCGTGCTCCTCCAGACGGTTCAGGTTGCCAAAGCCGAGGCCGAAATCGACCAATGAGTTGCTTGGCTTTGTCAGAGTAAATCGGCTTGAGCCGGGCAGGGGAGTTCCGTAGCCTCAAGCGATGCGAAATCCCTTCCGTTATTTCAACAGCTCTCCCGAGGTAATTCGTCTCGCGGTGATGTTGTACATCCGCTGTCGTTGCGCCAAGTTGAAGACATTCTGTTCGAACGTGGCATCGATATTTGTCACGAGACGGTGCGGTACTGGTGGAATCGGTTTGCTCCGGTGTTCGCTGGCGAGATCAGGAGGCGGCGCGTAGACCGGCGCAACTGGTCGAACTGGCGTTGGCATCTTGATGAGGTGTTCGTGCGGATCAACGGGGAGATGCACTATCTGTGGCGGGCCGTCGATCACGAAGGCGAGGTACTTGAAGTCTTTGCCACAAAGCGCCGGGATCGCAGGGCTGCGCTTAGGTTCCTGAAGCGTGCAATGAAGCGCTACGGCGCGCCAGAAGTAATCGTGACGGACCGACTACGTTCTTACGGTGCCGCGATGGAAGACATTGGGGTCGAGGATCTTCAGCTTTGCGGTCAGTGGCGCACCAATCGAGCCGAAAACTCACACCAACCGTTCCGCCGACGAGAAGGAGCGATGGCCAGGTTCAGGGACGTCAAGGGCCTACTTGCAGCCTGAGAGCCCTCGATTGTTGGTTCTACCTGGTCCGATCAAGTTAGTCTGGCAATGCCCCTGCTCTGCTTCCTCTCCCAGCTGTAGCGAAGCCCACCGGTGAAGCGAAGGCGCTCGGTCAGATCGTAACTCCCCTCTCCGAAGAGCGCCCAGTTCTCTGTGAAGAACTTGTCCGAATTTACCGCCTGTGTGTAGAACCCGAAGTCGCCACCGATCGAGCCGTCCGGACGTGCCCGCCGCCCTCACCGATTACATCGTCGGCCGGCAAGAATACGACTACGCGGACCACGGACGGACCGGAAACGTGCATACCGAATTCGTGCCGGACGAGATCGTGGAGCGGGTGGACCTCGCCATCTACCTCATGCACGATCAGGAGATCGAGACTCTAAACGCGTATGGCATGACGGATTTCGGCGATGCGCCGCCGCCGTTGAATCGTCCGGCGCCAGGTACTGGTTCTCCTGGACGAGTCAATTCACCAACCATGGTGAAGAGGATCCCGGTACACGGCTCGTCGCTTCGGCTCGCCCCGAGTCCGTGCAGCACACCCTCCCGCAACGCGAGAATCGCATGGCGCTATGCGAAGATGTACCCGGACTTGGCCGGACCTAGGCTGGACTTAACCGGACCGGGATTGGGGTGCGGGGCCGGACCGGGGCCTGACCCCCCCTCCTTGACCGGCTTCGCGTGCGACGGGCTAGGTAAGGATCCCCCCCCCGTCCCACCGCGAAGCGCACCGGCAAAGCCGAGATCTATCTCCAGTCGTATCGGCAGGCCGGCCGGCGAGACGTCGCGAACTGGAGCGGGGGCATGAGATAGAGAGCCTGAGAGGGTCGCAACCTCCGCGGAGCATACGTCCAGCGTGGCGGCGACCTTTCGGTCTGACTCAGGCTCCCGCCAGGACCCTACGCCGCATCCCCGGCGCGGTCACGTGAGACTCCGAACTCCCACCAACTCCCGGCTATTCTCACCTAATCTCACTTGATCCAGCCCCGTCCCACGAAATCCCGAGAGGTCTGTTGACATAGTCAACACCCGTTTGATTCTCGCCTTCGACCCTCGAAGCTGGGCAGCGTTTTTCGCAGGTCATTTCGGCGAGAAACTCGCCCTGGACGCGGCGGAAGGCGTTCTCGGCTTCTTGGAGCGCCGCGCTTACAAGCGCGCTTGCGCGCTTCGCCCTCATCGTCCAAGGCTGGTACACGAGCCAGTCAGGGGGGCATAGCAGGAGGGCGTGCCCCTGATCCGCTAGAGGGAGGTTGACGTGTTGAGCGCTGTATCTTGCACCGCGTGGCTAGCGTCCCTGCCCAGGAGAGCGGCTGTAGTTGGCTTCGAGATCATCTGCGGACTGGCGCACCGGCGACCCTTGGAGGCGACTCGGGCCTCACGCCGCCCCGAGCAGCACTGCGACGGCTAAAGGAGCAGCAGGCTGAGTACGCTCGACCAGCTCCCGTTTGGCGCCTAACTGAGATGGGCTTCGGCTGCGCGCGAACTGACAGCAGCCGCACACTCGGCCGAATCACCTGCTGTGAACCTCCACCGCCGTACGGATCCCAGACTCGACGGCCCCTTCCATCCACCTGTGATCCAGTGACGTGTGCTCACCGGCAAAGTAAACCCTACCCTCACGCCTCCTGATGACGTCGTAGTATCGCTCTTCTTGGCCAGGGTTGAATAGGGCGAACGCACCGCCGAAGTTCGGCATGTTGTGCCACATCACCGAGGTTCCACCCTCGATCAGTCCCTCGCCCTTGATTTGAGGATGCAAACGCTCCATGTCCTCGGTTGCTTGCTGAACCTGATCCTCCACGCTGAGATGTCCCCATCGTCGGGCATCCCTTGCCCAAGTGTAGCTTGCCAAGAGGATCCCGCGGTCTGTGTCGCCGCGCCAACCGTTGGCATGTTGGGGATACCAAGTTGAACGGATCGACAAGTCAGACTCGCTGCCGCCTCCAACGATACCGTCTTCTTCCCAAAACCGAGTTCTGCACTGCAAGAGAATCTTGCCTGACTGATCGTAGTTGAGGCCGGTAATCGCGGCCCATTTGCCGGGACTGAAGTCCCGGAGTCCTTCGATCTGGCGGAGCATCGGGAACGGCAATGCGAGGATGACGTGATCCGCCGTCAAGATGTTGATCGAGTCCAAAGGTGTCTTGTAGGTGACCGTAACGCCCATTCGATCCTGGGACACTCTGGTCAACTTGGCGCCGAAGAGGATGTCGCCTCGGAGTTCCGGAAGGAACGATCGAGGTAGATTATCGGTGCCACCTCTAATCTCGACTAGCTCCTTGAATGAGCCGGTTAGGGTCTCCCACAGCAGGGCTGTTACGGAATGATTCAGGCGAGCTCGCTGATTCTCGACGATCCCATAGAACGTGATCGCGTCCCTTGACCAGCCATTGCCTTCTAAGAACTGGCGCGTTGTGTAGTCACCCCATTCCTCCTGGATTTCAGCCCACCCAGCCATACCCTTGCCCTGCAGCTTTCTCCGATATGGTTCCACCGTCTCCTGCCACATAGTCTGCGGAGTCTTGCCACGCTCATCGTCGCTGAGCTTGAACCCTGGTACGACGGGATTCTCGTAGAACTCACTCCACGTCATACGCCGGTTGTTAATCAGAACGAACTGGTTCTTCCTTGCCATGATGAAGGGCTGTGTTGCCAGTCCGAACTTGCGGACATAGCCCATCGTGAGCCTATGCGCTGCTGGGATCCGCATCGCGCCCCCTTCCGCATATAAGCCGTGCGTGAAATGGGGGCTTCGAAGCGTCCAGACACGGCCACCGACTCGACGCGATGCCTCAAGGACGGTCACCTTCTGGCCAGCTCGCTTGAGTTCGTAGGCGGCGACCAAACCAGCCATTCCGGCACCGGCTACGATGATGTGCTTCGGCTTGGTGGCTTTTGGCAGTCCTGATTGGATCACCGCGAGCATTTGGTCTTTGTCGAGGTCTGAACCGAACGCTCGGCTGGTAAGCACGTGCGGCGATATTGCCGCCGCTGCCGCCAGCTTGAGGAAGTCGCGTCTCTTCATCGTGGGTCTCCGTCCGGCTGCGAGAGTTCGGCAAAAGTGGCCCGGGGAACTCTTTCCTGTCAACGAGAAAGTTCACAATTGCTGGGGTTCGAGACCCAGCCCGTCCACCAGATATCCACTAAAGCCATCTAAGGGGGACGTAATACTCCTCGATTCCGATAGAGTTTACACCAAACTACGTGGGTCCGTTTCGTGATGAAACCAGGGTCTGTCAAATCAACACCGTCCTTCCAAGTATGCTGCGCTCGGTCTTCTCCGCGTAGCACTGCCGGTCGCCTCGCCTGCGCGGACAGGTTTAATGTCGCGGTGGCGGACGGGTTGATGTCGCTGGCAAACGGGCGTACGCGGCCTGGAATAATGGCACTAAGTGGCCAAAGCGGACATTCCCCGCCGGATATCTCCGGTAGTCGTCGAGTCTCCGAAGACCATCGCCGTCCAGATCCCGCAGCTCGAGCTTCGCCAGCAATTCTTGTTTTTGCGCGACCCAAGGATCGTAGACAGCCTTCTCCTCCTTCGTCATCGGACCGACGATGCGCGCGGTGCCGGCCCGCAGATCGATCTCGATATGATCGGGATGCGGCAGGGGCGGTGGGGCATCGGTGATGCCGAGCCGTTCTCGGCGTTCGAGTTCGAGTTCCCACTCAGTCTCGTAGGCGATGGCCGTTTTGACGAACGCGTCGCGTACCGCTCTGTTCCCTCGCTCGATCGCGCTCAGCATCTCGGTAAAGAGCCGTTGGACATGATACTTGCCCTTGGCGGCTTCGACGGCCAGTGCGCGGAAAACAGCCTGCGCCATCGGTATGGCGACGGTGCGGTCTCCGTCGCGGACGGTGATCAGACGATACGCTTCTTCGAGAACGATGTCCTTCAGCCCCTCTTCATGCGGCGCGGGCCTACTGAACTTCGCGTCCTTCGGCCGGCCGCGCGGATTCCCGGATTGGCCTTTCTTGAAGCGGTGCTCCTTTGGCGGCTTGCCGTAGCCGACCTCGTAGTCGCGGGGGCCGGGCGGACGAGGCTTGCGGTCGCTGCTCATGGTGACGTCTCCAGACCCTCGGCGTCAAGCGGCCGACCGTCCCCCAGATGCTCGGCGTCGTCCTTCGCATAAGCCTCCCAGCGGGCGAGGATGCGGTCGCAATAGACAGGATCGAGCTCGCAGAGTCGGCCCCTCCGACCGGTCTTCTCCGCGGCGATCAGGGTCGAGCCGGACCCGCCGAACACATCGAGCACGATCTCGCCCCGGCCCGAGACGTCGCGGATCGCGTCCGCGATCATCTGCACCGGCTTGACCGTCGGGTGCAGGGCGAGCTCCTCCATCCGGCCTGCCCGCCTCGTGTTCACGCTGCGGTACTGCCACACGTTCGTGCGATAGCGGCCATGTTGCCCAAGCTCGAAGGTGTTGCGGTGCGGCGCTGTGCCTGTGCCGTGCCGTGCTGTGCTGTGCTGTACTGTGCTGTGCTTGAAGGCGAAGATGTACCACTCCCATACAAAAGGAGGAGGAGGAAGAGAAGGCCGTAGCACCCCTCGATATTCAGATTGAGCGGCGTGCACTCGTGATGGTACTGTCAAGTTCAGCGGGAGAGTGGCAGACCTGGCCGATGAAAAGCGACGCGCCGAGCTACCACGGATATCGATTCCCGCCCGAGATCATCAGCCACGCCGTATAGCTGTACCATCGTATTCTGTGTGAGCTTTCGCGATGTAGAAGATCTCCTGGCCCAACGCGGCATCACGGTGTCCTACGAAGCGATCCTAATCGAGCAGCCAGTGATGGACTCGATTCCTATCGGGAGGTCCGCGCCGTGGCTGAATTCTCCGCGAAGCAGTGGGACGCGATGAGGGATAATAGCTACATCGAGGACCCGGGACCAGTTCGCTACATCGAGGACCCGGGACCAGTTCGCTCCAACCTGAGTCCACCGAGTTTCAGACGGACCTCGAGCCCATCCTGCGCAAGAAGGGCTGGGGGGGAAAGCCGACCGTCGTAGGACCCGCCGGCCGGCCCGAGATTGATCCCTCTGCCCGTTTGATGGATGAGGGAAGCGAAATGGTCTCAGGAGGAGGAACAGATGATGAAAGTGACGCCAGCCAAGCTCATCGTTGGGGTGGCCTTGATACTCGCGCTTGGATGGATGATGTCCGGTCCCCACCAAGCCGTCAGCGCGGATACGGCGCGTGGAGTCTTCGTGGTCAACACCTTCACGGGATCGGTGAAATTCTGCCGTCCGATGCAATCCGACCCCAATCCCGATCTCGAGATCAAGTGCATCAAGTAGAGGAGTCACATCCCCCAGTTGGGAACTCGCGTCTCGGTTCGACTCCACGCGACCGGCAAGGAAGACAATTGATCTTCTTGAGCCCTCCGGCCCGCGGTTCGCGGGATCAGCCGCCGAACCAGCGTTTCAGCGTGAGCGTCCAGGAGCGCACGTCGTCGAACGTATTGCGGTTTGGCGCGTGCATGCATATGAGGACCCCGGGGAACGGACCCTCGCCAGGGGGGGGGACGGTCGTGTAACCGAGCATCTCGTTGGAGTCGACCTGCAGCTTGTCCCAGCGTCCGTTCATTGGTCCTCTCCTCCGGTTGTCTTTAGTCCGTATTCTAAACGCTGCGGACCCAGCACCAGATCTCAAGCTTCTGGTGGCGTTTGAAGTGTCAGAACGGCTTGCCAACGCAGCGGACAAGCCTACCGTGATGCTTCCATCCGCACTCCATGGCAGCTGTCACGTTCAAATCAGTGCCGTCGCCCATGACCACGGAGAATGTCACGAATCGGACGGTAAAAGCGCCGCCAAAAACCGGACAAAACGCGGCACCAGGCGGCATTGCCGGCCGCAATTGGCACTACGCGGCACAAGCCTCGAGCACTAGATCTAGCGGGTGTAGGGACGCCGCCTCGTTTCCCTCCTGCGCGCCTCGCGGCCAGGGCCCGTGCGGCTGCGCGCGCGGCACCCCCTTTAAGGTAAGGGGGATTATTTCCCCAGCGCCTTCATCCCAGCAGGCCGCGGCTTTTTTCAGGATCTCCTTCTCCTCGCGGAGAACCCGATTCTCACGCCGCAGCCGGCGCAGCTCTTCCTTCTCCTCCGTCGTCAGGCCGTCCGTGCGGGTGCCTTCATCCCGCTCGGCCTGGCGGACCCAGTTCCAGATCGACTGCGCCGTTGGCTCGAACTCCCGCGATAGCGAATCGGGCGTCCGGGCGTCCGCCCCCCACGCACCAGGTCGACCATCTGCTGCCGGTACTCCGGCGAATACGGCGGTCGGCTCCTCGGCATCGTGTTCTCCTCCACAAGTCTGAGGGTGTCCACGAAACCGGGTCAACTCCACCGGCACGACGAGCCCAAGCGCTGGGGTAAGGCGCTCATGGAGAAGTGTCACGCACAATATCCGATGGTGTTGGCGAATGTGACTCTCGAAGACGTGACGGAGTTCTGGTCGCGGCAGCCCTTCGATTTGGGCATTAGGAGCGAGCAGGGAAACTGAACCGCCCCGGATTTCCCGGAGGCTCCATTCCTTGAGAGGATGGAGTCATGGCACGAGCAAGCAGGTTTTCCCAGGAGGTTCGGGAGCGATCGGTGCGGATGGTCTTCGAGCACCGGGACGAGTACGGGTCCCGGTGGGAGGCGATCTGCTCGATCGCCGAGAAGATCGGATGTTCCCCGGAGACGCTCCGGAAGTGGGTGCGGCAGACCGAGGTCGACTCGGGTCGCCGGGGTGGCGTGACGAGCGAGGAGAAGGCTCGGATCAAGGAACTCGAGCGCGAGGTCCGCGAGCTTCGCCGAGCCAATGAGATCCTTCGCAAAGCGTCGGCGTATTTCGCCCAGGCGGAGCTCGACCGCCGACCGAGGTGATGGTGTCGTTCATCGACGAGCATCGCGAGGAGCACGGGGTCGAGCCGATCTGCAGAAAGCTTCCGATCGCCCCGTCGACCTACTACGAGCAGAAGGCCCGCGAGGCGGACCCCTCTCGGCTTTCGGCTAGGTCGGTTCGCGACGTCGAGTTCCGCGAGGAGATCGAGCGGGTCTGGAAGGAGCACTTCGGCGTCTACGGTGCGCGCAAAGTCTGGCGTCAGCTTGGCCGAGAAGGGGTCGAAGTCGCCCGATGTACGGTAGAGCGGCTGATGCGTGAGATGGGCCTCCAGGGCGTCGTACGCGGCCGACCGTTCAAGACCACGGTCACCGATCATGCGGCCTTTCGACCGCCGGATCTCGTTCAACGGGACTTCTCCGCCGATCGTCCGAATCAGCTTTGGGTGGCGGATCTCACCTACGTCGCCACGTGGGCGGGCTTCGTCTACGTGGCCTTCATCACCGACGTCTTCTCGCGAAGGATCGTGGGCTGGCGTGTGTCGAGCTCGCTTCGAAGCGATCTTGCGTTGGATGCTCTCGAGCAGGCGCTCCATGCACGACCGGATCTCGACCAGCTCGTTCATCACAGCGACCGCGGCGTGCAGTACGTTTCGATCCGTTACACCGACCGACTGGCCGATGCCGGGATCGAGCCCTCTGTGGGAAGCGTGGGCGACTCCTACGACAACGCCCTGGCCGAGACGATCTTCGGCCTCTACAAGACCGAGGTCATTCGCCGGAGAGGGCCGTGGCGAAACCACCTCGAAGAGGTCGAGTACGCCACGCTGGAATGGGTCGACTGGTTCAATCATCGACGATTGTTCGAACCGATCGGGAATATCCCCCCGGTGGAGTTCGAACAGCTCTACTATCAATGCCAAGAAGGTCCGGTCATGGAGGCCGGACTCAACTAACGGGGTCTCCGAAGAACCCGGGGCGATTCAGTGAGGGGGTACCACGGCTCCGGGTTCATGTTCGATAAAGAGGGCGGAGAATTCGCCGCCGGTATCCTCGGTGCGCAACAACACCTTCATGTTCAGACCGAAGGGTTGAATCGCCTGCCCATCCGCGGGCGTGACGACCCGCGGCTTCAGTTTCGTGCTCATACCTACCTCATCTTTTGGGTTTCGCTCGTCCAGCGGGGTCCATCACACGGGATCCCGCCCCCTCTGTCAATCGGACATTATGGACTGGGGTGTTCGGTCGGTTGAAGTCGAACGGGGCGTGCTGGGCATCGGCAAAATAGGCTGCGTTCCAGGTCCACGCCCGAGCATGGACGTTATGTATAGCCCCTACGGGGACCCGCGGCGGGGCGATTTCAAGCTGCGCCGGTAGCCGCGCGGCGCCCTGATCGGCGGTCGGGGATAGGGAAGTTCAAGAGGGTTTTTCGGGTTCTGACATTGGCCTTTCCGTCCGATCGATTGGTCTGAGGGCCCGGGGGCTCGTCGGCAAA
>CBDDEE010000025.1:0-199645 GCA_965226855.1 Myxococcota bacterium
TCCATGACAGCAACGCAGGAGTTCGTCGTCCCGAGATCTATCCCGACTACCCGGCTCATGGCCTATCCTCTGTGCTCCTTTCTGGCCTAAAGAGTCTGCAGCTCGGCCCTGACTTCGCGATCCATCGGATCCAGCTCCCACGCCCGCTGCAGGTACTTCCGCGCCGCCGCGACCTTGCCGAGCTGCTTGAAGATCTGGCCCAGGACTTTTAGCGAGTTGACCGACTCTGCGTCCAGCGAGACCGCGCGCTCCGCGAACTCTCGCGCCGCCACGAGGTCTCTTTCGTTCAGGAAGAGCTCTGCCACCGTTGCAGCCAGCTCGGCATCGGTAGGCCGCAGCTGCGAGGCTTCCGAGAGCATCTCGAGCGCGTTCTTGTGCTCGCCACGCTTCAGCATGGCGCGCCCGCGGGCCAGCGCTTCCTCCGCACGTACGGCATTCGCCTCGACGACAACTTCCGCCAGCTCGTCGTGGATCCTCTGGTCGCGGGGGTCGAAGGCCAGCGCGTGCTTGAGGAGAGAGGCGGCTCGCTCCCAGTTGCCCGCCTCCTTGTGGTTGAGGGCTTGCTCGACGTGCCGCTTGGCTCTGGAGCGACTCTGCTTCAGGCGCCGTTCCAGGCTCTCCAGCTGGCTCTGCCGGGAGCGCAGCCCCTGCCTGTCGCGCAGCGACGGGCCGCCCTCCTGCTTCGCAGCAGACGTGGCGCACTCTGGCTTCTCGTCGGCCTGCGGTCGGCTCCCCGCGGGAGCTCCGTCTCTCGGCACGCCCTCTTGGAGCAGGCGGTCGTAGCTCTTGCGGAGTGGTGGGTCTCGCAGAACGTCGTTCGCTGCGACCACGCGCTTGTAGATCTCGGTCAACAGGGGGCCGTAGCCGCCTGTCTGCTTGTTGAAGTAGCGATCGGGATGGAAACGCTTGGAGCACTCGAAGAAGGCCTCGCGGACCGCGACGTCGTCAGCGTCGGGCTCCAGGCCGAGCAGCTCGTAGTAGTTGAGCGTGGGTAGCGCGCGAGCAAGGTCCCGGAGCTCGCCCTGGAATTCCGCGGACAGATCGACGGCTTCGCTCGCCGCCTCTTGTCGCGAGAACCTTCCCCGCATCCGCTCATACTTCACCCACTCCGATACGCACCGGATCCCCAAAGCTATCGGGAACACAAGCGGGAAAGTTGAGCCCGGTTGGCGGCAGCCGGCGCCCCTGGCACGTCGGCAGCAGGCCTCGACCCGGACGGGAATTGCTAGACGAGCAAGCGCTCTAGGATCGCCTTTTGCGCATGCAAGCGGTTCTCGGCCTGGTCGAACACCAGCGAGCGCTCGGATTCGAAACCTCTGCCGTGATCTCCTCGCCCCGGTGAGCGGGCAGGCAGTGGAGGATCCGGACTGACTCGGGCGCAGCGCGCAGGAGAGCGTCGTTGATCTGATACGGCGCGAAGACCGAGCGACGCTCGGCCGCCTCATCTTCTCTGCCCATGCTCGCCCAGACGTCCGTGTAGAGAAATGCCGCGTCCTTGACGGCCGTCTGCGGATCGTGCTCCAGCTGGATCTCCGCTCCGGAGCTTCCGGCGAGCTCCATGCCGCGCCGAACGACGGCTGGATCCGGAGCGTAGTCGGGGGGCGTGCAGACTGTGAGCTTCATACCCAAGCGCCCAGCCAGGTGGATCAGGGAGTGGGCCACGTTGTTCCCATCGCCGATGTAGACGACGGAATCCTGGCGGAGGTCCCCGTTCTCCTGGATCGTCAGGGCGTCCGCCATCGCCTGGCATGGGTGCAGGAGATCGGTCAACGCGTTTACGACTGGCACGCGACCCAGCGTGCCAGTCCCTCCACCACTTCATGGCCGAAGGTCCGAGCGACGATGCAGTGACACCAGCGCGACAGGTTGCGGGCGACGTCCTCGACGGGCTCGCGCTCCCCGATGTTCACCTGGCCAGTCGGTAGCTGGACTGCATGCGCGCCGAGCTCGGTGACGCCGATCTCGAACGTCACGAAGGTGCGCAGGCTCGGCTTCTCGAAGTAGAGCAGGACCGACAGGCCCTGAAGTGAGCGAACCGTCTCGCGCCGGGCACGGCTGACCTTGAGCTCGCCGGCCCGGGCCAACATGTTCTCGAGCTCGTCGCTGGGCCAGTCGGCGATCGAGATGAAACTCGTAGGAACCTTCTCGGTGTCAGCGCGCGCGGACAAGCTTCGTTCCACGCCTCCGTCCGTGAAGATCTCGAGCAATAGCGCGTGCGAGACTCGGCCGTCGATAACGTGCGCGGAGGTGACCGTGCCCTCGATCCCGCTGACGCAGCACTCGAGCTTGGGGATCATACCCCCCTTGACGCTGCCGTCGTCGATCGCGGCACGCACCTCAGCGATCGTCATTGTGGTCCGCAGGGCTCCGTCTTCGTCGAGTACGCCTTCCACATCGGTGAGCATGATCAGCTTCTCGGCCCCGAGGGCCTCCGCAATGCCCGCAGCCGCGACGTCTGCGTTGACGTTGTAGGTGCGGCCCTCCGCATCGAGTCCGATCGGCGCGATGACGGGGATCAGACCGTTGCGCGTCATGGTCGTGATCAAGCTCTCGTCGACGTGCTCGGGCGTCCCCACCCGCCCCAGGTCCTCGCCCGACGGCGACTCGAGGGGACGCACGCGCATCAGCTCGCCGTCCTTGCCCGTCAGGCCCACGGCCCGACCGCCGGCGCGACCGATCAGGGACACGATCTCCGCGTTGATACGTCCGCCCAGCACCATCTCCACGACGTCCATGGTCTCTTCGTCAGTGACACGCATGCCGTCGACAAAACGAGTCTCCTTGCCGAGCCGCTTGAGCATGTCTCCGATCTGCGGTCCACCACCGTGGACGATGACCGGGCGCAGCCCTATGTAGCGCAGCAGGGTGACGTCTGTCGCGAACGAGGCCTTGAGCTTCGCGTCGATCATCGCCGCGCCGCCGTACTTGATGACGATGGTCTTGTCGTAGAACGCGCGGATATACGGCAGCGCCTCTACCAGGACGCCGGCCTTCTCGATCAGCTTCTGCATCGGTTTCCGCAGCCTATAGCACGAACCGCGACAGGTCGCGGTCGCCCGCAATCGCTTCCAGACGCTTCCTCACGATCGCCGCATCGAGGGTCACCGTTTCTCCCGCCATGTCCGGCGCGCTGAACAGCTCGGTCTCGAGCAGCCGTTCCAGCACCGTATGGAGCCTTCGGGCGCCGATGTTCTCCGTCGACTGGTTGACCTCGGAGGCGATCCGCGCGATCTCCTGAACCGCATCAGGTTTGAACTCGAGCTCTACTCCCTCGGTGGCCAGCAGCGCCTCGTACTGCTTGACGAGCGCATTCTTCGGCTCCTGCAGGATGCGAACGAAGGCGGCCTCATCCAGGTCGTGGAGCTCGACCCGGATCGGAAAGCGGCCTTGGAGCTCCGGGATGAGATCCGAAGGACGCGAGACGTGGAACGCCCCCGCCGCGATGAAGAGGATGTGGTCCGTACGCACGCTGCCGTGCTTGGTCTGCACGCTGCAGCCCTCGATGACCGGCAGCAGGTCACGCTGCACACCCTCACGCGAGACGTCGGTGCCCCAGCTCTCTCGCCGCGCGATCTTGTCGAGCTCGTCGAGAAAGACGATGCCTGACTCCTCGACGCGCTCGATCGCTCGCTCGCGCACGGCGTCCTGGTCGATCAGCCTGTGCGACTCTTCGTCTTGCAGGAGCTCTCGCGCCTGACGTACCTGCAGGCGCCGCACGTGCTTGCCCTTGGACATCATGTTGCCCATCAAGTCGCGGAGGTTGAAGCCCATCTCCTCGACGCCCTGCGGCGAGAAGATCTCGAGCGTGGGACCCGGCGCGCTCCTGGGTCTCGATCTCCACCTCCCGCTCTTCGAGCTCGCCCGCGGCGCAGCTTCTCGCGCAGCCGTTCCCGCGTGGCGTCGGTGCCTTCGCCGGGACGGGGAAACAGGGCGTCGAGCAGGCGCTCCTCGGCGATCCGCTCCGCGGAGGCACGAACCTTGACGGCCTCCTCGTCGCGAACCAGTGTGATCCCGACCTCGACCAGATCGCGGACCATCGACTCGACGTCGCGGCCGACGTAGCCCACCTCCGTGAACTTGGAGGCCTCGACCTTGACGAACGGGGCGCCGGAGAGCTTGGCCAGGCGGCGGGCGATCTCCGTCTTGCCGACGCCGGTCGGTCCGATCATCAGGATGTTCTTGGGATGGATGTCCTCGCGCAGATCGCCCTCCACCTGTCGCCGCCGCCAGCGGTTTCGGAGCGCAATCGCGACCGCACGCTTGGCATCGCTCTGACCCACGGATGTAGCGGTCGAGCTCGGAGACGACTTCGCGTGGCGTGAACGATCTCAAGCCTTGAGTTCCAGGATGCTGATCTGATCATTAGTGTAGAGACAGATGCCCGCAGCGATCTGGATGGCGCGCTCCGCGATTTCTCTCGCGGACAGGTCCGTGGCACCGAGCAGAGCGCGCGCCGCCGCGCGCGCGTAGCCACCTCCCGAGCCGATCGCGGCGATTCCGTCGTCCGGCTGGATCACGTCGCCGTTGCCGGAGAGCAGCAGCGTCTCCTTCGCGTCCACCACCACGAGCAAGGCCTCCAGGTTGCGCATGCTCCGGTCGGTGCGCCAGTCTTTCGCGAGCTCCACGGCCGCACGCCGCAGGACTCCGAACTCCTCGAGCTTGGCATCGAAGCGCTCGAGCAGGGCCACCGCGTCCGCCGTCGAGCCCGCGAAGCCCGCCAGCACGCTGCCACCACGGAGCCGCTGGATCTTGTTCGCGCTGTTCTTCACCACGGTGTCGCCCATGCTGACCTGGCCGTCGCCGGCGATCGCCACGCTGTCGCCGCGGCGCACCGCGATCACCGTCGTTCCGCGCATCTCGAGCTGGCTCATCCTCTCCCCCTGGCGGAATAATCCGCTGATGCGTCGGGCTCTCGGGAGCGCGGATGCGCCTGCCGGTAGACCCGGGCCAGCCGCTCGGCCGACACCTGGGTATAGCGCTGTGTCGTGCTGAGCCGCTCGTGCCCGAGCAGCTCCTGGATCGCGCGCAGATCGACGTCTGCATCCAGCAGATGGGTGGCGTAGCTGTGGCGGAGCGTGTGCGGGGTCACTCGCCGAGCGATCCCGACCTCTAGCAGGCGGCGCCGCAGGACCTTGCGGACCCCCCGCGGAGAGAGCCGACCCCCACGGGCATTCAGAAGCAGCGGCTCGTTGAGCAGCCCCGGGCGAACGCGGGGCTCGAGATACGCGAGTAGGGACTCGAGCGCCAGGCTCGGGATCGGGACCACGCGCTGCCGGTTCCCCTTGCCCTGGACCCTGAGCTCGGCCCGATCGCGGTCGAGGTCACGAACGGAGAGATGAGTGAGCTCGCCGACCCGGAGCCCGGTTCCGTAGAGCAGATCGAACACCGCTCGATCGCGAGCCTCCAGCCTGGGCCTCGGATGTGGGGACGTGGCGTCGATGAGCTGCTCGCACTCGGCGGCCCCCAGCGGGGCGGGAAGACGCCGCTCGGGCTTGGGACCGGGCAGCCCGTTGCTCGGGTCACTGGCCCGCGCTCCGAGGCGCACCTGAAAGCGGAAGAAGCAGCGCAGCGCGGAGAGCCGCCGCGTGCGCGTCGCGGGAGTGTGGCAGCGATGGAAGCCGGCCAGGTAGGTCCGGAGCGAGAGCCTGTCCACATGAGCGAGCCCGCGAGCGCGCTCGCATTCTGGACTCTCGGCCAGCCGCCGTACCTCGCTCGTGTAGGCCCGGACCGTGTGCGGCGAGAAGCCGCGCTCCGCCTCCAGGTAGCGGCGGAACTCTGCGTTGGAGCTCCGATCTGCGGGAGTCACGAGAGCGGAGCCTCGACGCCGGCGGCCCAGGGAGCGAGGTCTGCGAGGGCGCGAGCGCTCACGCGCAGGTTGCGTTCGCGCTTCGGTGTGCGCCGCGTGCGGTCCGCGAGCGGTGGGAACAGTCCGTAGTTCACGTTCATGGGCTGGAAGCTCTTCGGAGCAGCATTCCGCAGATGATGCAGGAGGGCGCCCAGCGCCGTCGTCGGTGGAGGCGCAGTCACCGGCACACCGAGCGCGCGACCGGCGACGAAGATCCCGGCCAGCAGCCCTAGCGCCGCCGACTCTACGTAACCCTCCACTCCAGCGATCTGGCCGGCGAAATAGAGGCCGTCGCGCGTGCGGTGCTGGAGCTGCTCGTCGAGCAGGAGCGGCGCGCGGATGAACGTGTTGCGGTGGGCCGAGCCGTAGCGCGCGAACACCGCGCCGGCCATACCCGGGAGGCTCCGGAAGATGCGCCGTTGCTCGCCGATCCGCAGCTTGGTCTGGAAGCCGACCAGGTTGTAAAGCGTCCCCGTCTTGTCTTCCTGGCGCAACTGAACCACGGCGAAGGGGGGCGCCCCGCCACGGGGATCGCGCAGTCCAACGGGCTTCATGGGGCCAAAGGCCAGGGTGTCGGCGCCGCGTTCCGCCATCACCTCGATGGGGAGACACGCCTCGAAGTAGATCGCCTTCTCGAAGCGGTGCAATGGCACCTTCTCTGCCTTCACGAGCTCGTCCACGAACGCGTAGTACAGCTCGCGCCCGAGCGGGATGTTCAGGTAGTCGCCATCTCCGTCCTCGTAGCGAGAGGCGCGAAAGATGACGTCGAGGTCGAGGCTGTCCGTGTACACGGTGGGCGAGATCGAGTCGTAGAAGTAGAGCGAGTCACCGCAGATCTGCCCGATCGCGGCCGCGAGCCCGTCCGATGTGAGCGGGCCGGTCGCGAGAATCGCGATTCCCTTTGGAAGCTCGGTCACCTCCTCGCGCACGATCTCGATGCGTGGCTCTCGCGCGATGGTCTCCGTCACCTGGCTCGAGAAATGCGTCCGGTCCACGGCCAGCGCCTTGCCCGCAGGGATGCGGCACGCGTCGGCCGCGCGGAGGATCAGGGAGTCGAGGCGCCTCATCTCCTCGTGCAGGAGCCCCACCGCGTTGGCCGGCTGGTCCGAGCGGAAGCTGTTGGAGCAGACGAGCTCCGCCAGGCCTTCGCTCGTGTGCGCCGCAGAGAAGCGCGCCGGCCGCATCTCGTAGAGGCGCACCGGCACGCCCCTGCGGGCCAGCTGCCAGGCGGCCTCGCAGCCCGCCAGACCACCGCCGATGACGCTCACGGGCACGCTCATGGAGCGCCCGAGGATAGCTCAGCGCAGGAGGACCACCCGGGCCCCCTCGCGCGCGACCCGGCCTAAGAGCTCGAGCTCGAGCAGGGTCGCGGCGAGACTGGCGGCAGGAACGCCGAGCTTGCGCACCAGGTCATCTGCGGCCAACGGCCCATCGCGGAGTTGCGCTAGAACCTGCTCGGGGACGCCCCCGTTTGAGCTCACCTCTGGAAGGTCGAGCTGGGCAGCCGCCTTCCGCGGCGGCCAGACACCGACCAGGAGGCGCAGATCGATCACGTCCAGGATCGGCACCGCCGTGCGTAGCAGCGCGTTCGATCCCCGACAGAGCTCGCTGTCCGTCGGGCCCGGGATCACCCCGAGATTCCGACCCTGCTCGAGCGCGTGTCGGGCAGTCCACAGCGTCCCGCTCTTCTCGCGCGCCTCCACCACGAGCGTCGCCCTGGCCAGACCGCTGATCAGCCGATTGCGCTCTGGGAAGTGGTACGTCCGATACGTCTGGCCGGGTGGGTACTCAGACAGCCAGGCGCCGCCCGAGTCGAGAATCCGAGCCGCGAGCCGCTGATTCCCGACGGGGCTCGGCCGATCGAGCCCGGATGCGAAGATCGCCACGGTGCGACCGGCGCCGCGGAGCGCCCCTTCATGCGCCGCAGCGTCGATCCCGTAGGCCAGTCCGCTGATGATGACGGTGCCGTCCGCCGCCAGCTGTTCCGCATACTGCTGCGCCGCACGCCGGGCCCGTCCGGACGGGCGCCGCGATCCGACGATGGCGAGCGCGGGCCCGCGCGGGAGCGAGCCGCGGGCGTAAAGAACGAGCGGGGGGTCGGGCATCAGCTGGAGCGCCTCGGGGAAACCGGGCCTTCCGTAGAGCAGCACCGCCAGTTCCCGCTTCCTGACCGCTTCCAGCTCCCGGGAAGCCGCGGTCAGATCCGGACCGGACCGCAGTGCCGCGGCCAGCGTCTCGCCGCACGCATCCTTCAGCTCCGCGTAGCCTCGCTGGAAGATCTCGCGGGGCGAGCCCAGGACCTGGAGCAGGTGCACCGCGATGTCGCGGCGCAGCCCGGGCACGTTCCGCAGTGCGATCCAGAGCAGAGGGTCGTCCATGCTTCCGCATCCGCGGGACCGCGTGCGGGGTGGATGCTCAATGTAACGCATCCGCCGGATGGCCTGAATCGGCCCGAACGGCGCCTAAAGTCCGCGTCTGGCCCTGCCGACAAGAGCTAGCAGGGAGAGCGACCATGAACGACGAGCGACGCGTGACCCCGCGTCACGAGATCCGGGCAGCGGTGGCTTACTGGGGCTCCAGCCGCGAGGG
The DNA here is from genome assembly GCA_965226855.1 of Myxococcota bacterium. Taxonomy (GTDB): domain Bacteria; phylum Myxococcota_A; class UBA9160; order SZUA-336; family SZUA-336; genus JAUXJB01. The sequence continues at coordinate 8,435 of CBDDEE010000025.1, forward strand.
CGGTGGCACCCTGTCGAACATCTCCAGCTCCGGGGCGCTGATCGAGCCTGCGTCTCCGTCGGTCGTGCCCGGTACGCCCATTCGGCTGGTCATCAACGGGGTCACCTTCAGCTCCGTGGAGCTTCCCTCGGAGGTCGTGCGCACGACCCCCGCTGGTTTCGCCGTGTGCTTCGAGGACCTCGACCCGGAGGCCCAGCGCCTGTTGCTGGAGTTACTGTCGGGGGCCGACACCGCGGGCGCCGTCTACTAGGGCAAACCCGCGCCCGGAACCTCGACCTCCGTGAACTCGATGCGCCCGCTCGGCTGAGCGCGCGTCTCCTCAGGGCTCGAGCTGGCTGCCGTGCAGACGAAGAGCGTGCGTCGTTCGGGCCCGCCCAGCATGCAGGCGAAGGCCTGCGTGGACACCCGGATGCGCCGCGTTACCTCGCCACCCTCGCGAATGCGCAGCACCTCCGCGCTGGTCGGTGAGGCCACCCAGATCGCGCCCTCCGCGTCCAGGCAGATCCCGTCCGGCACGGCCTCCGGCGTGGGGGCCCACTCGCGCCGGCCCGACAGCCCGCCGTCTCCGGCCACGTCGAAAGCCGTGAGCCGCGCGCGGAACGACTCGCCGACGATCAGGGTGCCCCCGTCGGGTGTGATCACGCAGCCGTTCGGAAACCCGAGGTCATCCGCGACGACGCGGGTCTCGCCGTCGGGGGTCGCCATGACGAGCTCGGCCGTCTTGAAGTCCGCACGCGCCTCGAGGTCGAAGCCGAAGTTCCCGACGTAGGCCCTGCCCTGCGCGTCCACGACCATGTCGTTGCAGTGGAACGACGCCAGGCTGGCGAGGTCCGCGTGCTCGACCAAGCCTCCCGGATCCAGGCGCAGAAGCTTCCGGTCCGTCATCGAGACGACGAGGAGGCGGCCGTCGGGCAGCCAGCCGAGCCCGGAAGGTCGCTGCGGCACCTCCACGATCGTTTCCGTGTTCCCCTCCATGTTCACTGCCACGACGCGGTGGAAGTGCATGTCCGAGAACCAGAGCCGTCCGTCGTGCCAGCGCGGCCCCTCGGGGAACGCCAGACCGTCGACGAGGGTGGAGAGTGCGCCACTCATCCTGGCGATACTAGCAGCCGGCCCTGGATCCGTGGGTGGGACCTCCTATCCTGCAATGCCCGAGAGGAGCCCGGGTTGGGAGAGATTCCGGAGAAGTACGACCACACCCGGGGCGAGCGTGCCTGGAGGGAGCGCTGGGAGGCAGACGGTCTCTACCGGTGGGACCCGACGCGCCCCCGCGAGGAGACCTTCGTGGTCGACACCCCTCCGCCGACGGTCTCGGGCTCGCTGCACGTCGGGCACGTCTTCAGCTACACGCACCAGGACGTGATCGCCCGCTACCAGCGGATGCGCGGCAAGAACATCGCCTATCCCATGGGCTGGGACGACAACGGGCTCCCCACAGAGCGCCGCGTGCAGGACGCATTCGGGATCCGCCCTGATCCCGGCCTGCCCTACGATCCGAGCTGGAAGCCGCGCGGCAACAGGGGCAAGAAGGAGCCCGTCGAGGCGGTCTCGCGCCGCAACTTCGTCGAGGCCTGCGCGCTCGTCACCGGGGAGGACGAGGCCGCCTTCGAGGAGCTATGGCGCAACCTCGGCCTCTCGGTGGACTGGGAGCAGCAGTACGCGACGATCGACGCGCACTGCCGGCGCCTGGCGCAGCTGTCGTTCCTCGACCTCGCCGAGAAGGGAGAGGTCTACCAGAGCCTGTCCCCCACGATGTGGGACGTGGACTTCCGGACCGCGGTCGCGCAGGCGGAGGTCGAGGATCGCGAGCGACCCGGCGCCTACCACGACATCCGCTTCGAGATCGAAGGGGGCGGTGAGCTCCTGATCTCGACGACGCGACCGGAGCTGCTCGGCGCGTGCATCGCGGTCGTCGCCCACCCAGACGACGAGCGCTACCGGCCGATCTTCGGCAAGCAGGCGATCGTGCCGCTCTTCGGCGCGGCCGTGCCGATTCTCCCGGCGGACCACGCGGATCCCGAGCGGGGTACGGGCATCCTGATGGTCTGCACGTTCGGCGACCTGGCCGACGTGGAGTTCTGGCGCAAGAGCGGGCTTCCGATCAAACAGCTGCTCGGACCCGACGGTCGGATCATCCCGGTGCGCTTCGGCGAGGAGCCCTTCGTGAGCCGAGACGACGCCGCCGCCAAAGCCGCGCATGCGGAGCTCCAGGGCCTGAGTGTGGCCCAGGCCCGCAAGAAGATCACCGAGCTGCTTCGCGACGCCGGCCAGCTGGTCGGCGAGCTGCAGCCGGTGCGCCACCCCGTCAAATTCTACGAGCGCGGCGAGCGGCCGCTCGAGTTCGTTTCCACGCGACAGTGGTTCGTCCGGCTGCTGGAGCACAAGGAGCAGCTGCTCGAGCAGGGGCGCAAGATTGCCTGGCACCCGGAGTTCATGCGCACGCGCTACGAAGACTGGGTGGAAGGCCTGAACCAGGACTGGTGCATCAGCCGCCAGCGCTACTCAGGCGTGCCCTTCCCCGTCTGGTACCCACTGTGTGCCGCTGGTGAGGTCGGGTACGACCGGCCGATCTTCGCGACACCCGAGAAGCTCCCGGTCGACCCCGCCTCCGAGACTCCCGAGGGCTACGAGGAGGCCCAGCGCAACCAGCCCGGTGGCTTCACGGGCGACCCCGACGTGATGGACACCTGGGCTACTTCCTCGCTCTCGCCCCAGATCATGAGCCACTGGAAGCTCGATCCGGCACGGCACGCGCGGCTCTTCCCCATGGACGTTCGCCCGCAGTCCCATGAGATCATCCGCACCTGGGCCTTCTACACGATCGTCAAGGCGTGGATGCACGAGCGCGAGGTCCCGTGGCGGAACGTCATGATCAGCGGCTGGATCCTCGACCCCGACCGCAAGAAAATGAGCAAGTCTCGCGGCAACACCGTGACCCCCGGCGAGCTCCTGGCCGAGTACTCCGCGGACGCCGTGCGCTACTGGGCGGCGCGCGCTCGCCTCGGCGCAGATACGACCTACGACCCCAAGATCTTCAAGCTCGGCAAGCGGCTCTGCACCAAGCTCTGGAACGCGAGCCGCTTCGCGCTCGTGAGGCTGGATGAGAGTGATGGCGCGAGTCTCGACCCCGCACAGATCGTGCAGCCGCTCGACGTCGACTTCGTGACGCGCCTGCGCCAGGTCATGGTCAAGGCGAGCAGCGAGCTCGATCGCTTCGAGTACTCCGGTGCGCTGCAGGTGACCGAGCAGGCGTTCTGGGAGTTCTGTGACCACTACGTGGAGCTGGTCAAGAGCCGCTCGTACGCGGAGGAGGACACTCCTGGTCGCCGCTCCGCGCTCGCCACGCTGCAGCTGAGCCTGCGAGCCTTCCTGCGCCTGTTCGCACCCTTCCTGCCCTTCGTGTGCGAGGAGATCTGGTCATGGCGCTTTGCACGTCCTGGTCGGGAGAGCTCGATCCACACCGCGCCGTGGCCCACTCTGGAGGAGTGGGCTGACGTTCCCGCCGTCGACAGCGCGCACCGCTACGACTGCGCGATCGAGATCAGCCAGAAGATTCGTGCTGCGAAGACGCGCGAGCGGAGGAGTCTACGCTGGCCCGTCGAGAGCCTCGTCGTCTCCGGGCAGGCGGACGACGTGGCTGCCCTGCGCACCGTGCTGGACGACGTGCTGGCGGCCGGAACGATCGATGCGGAACGCTGCCAGATCCGAGCCGGCTCGGCCCCCGAGGGTGAACGCTTCTCCGTAGAGCTAGTCCTGGCGCAGGAGTGAGGGCGGCGCGCTAGCGGTGGCTGCGGAAGCGGTCGCCCACCAGGACGTCGGTGCGGGCTCGGGTGACCAGCGCGAGCGAGGTCTTCTCCGACACCTTGACCACGAAGGCCCCTCCGATCACGTCGTCCGGCACGATCACTCGCTCTAGGGTGGCCGGATCCCGGGCCTCCCGTGACGCGCGGTAGAGCTCGAAGCGACGTCCGGGCGTGATCCCCTCGCGCAGCCCGCGGTCCAGGATGACCATGTCACCCGAGCTGGCGCGCAGGCGGTAGGGCTGATACGCGAGCACCCGACCCTCTACGCGGTCCTCCGAGTGAACCTCGACGAACTCCGTCGGCTGCTCGACGTAGGACATCACCCGGTCCCCTGGCTCGATCTCCGCATACGACATGGTGATGCGGACAAAGGACGAGCCCGGGTGGATCTCCGTGATCTCGGCGCGGCCCAAGATCTCGACGAAGTAACCCAGGTGCTCGAGCGTCTCGGGGTGGCGGACCCTCTTGATCGTGCGAAAGATGGTCAGGGCGTCGCCCATGTGGGCCTTGCCCTCGCCGAGGCTCACGATCGTACGCTGCCCCTGAGACGCCCAGTAGTGTGCCTCGTGGCTCCCCATGATCGCACCCGTGCCCGTGTACTGGAGATCGCTGATGAAGCCGTAGCGATGCAGGCCGGAGAAGCGCATCACCCGGCTGACGCCCGTCTCGCCCTGGTCCAGTGCGGCGAAAGGATCGTCTCTGGACAGGGCCTCTTCCGCGTCCTCGTCCAGGTCCGCCGGCACGCGGAAGAGCCGCTCGCCCCCCGGGATCGAATCGGCGTAATCAGACCCGTCGGGGTACTCGGACCCGTCGGAGTACTCGGACCCGTCGCCCTCGTAGCCGTCTCCGTCCTCCGAGTCCGCGGCAGCCATGTCCTCCGAGCCGTCCTCGGGTCCCAGGATCTCCAGCGCTGTGCTCGCGCTCCAGTCCTCGCCCGCTTCTGCCATCGCTTGCCGCAGCCGTTCCGCCTCTTCGGGCGTCAGCTTGCGCATCAGGCGCTCGCTGATCCAGACCTCCTCCTTGGGATAGATCAGGTGAGGATTGGCGATGTACTCGTTCTCATTCCAAACCGAGGGCCAGATCCACGGCGTCCCGAGATAGTGGTTGGAGATGTCCCAGAGAGTGTCTCCCCTTACGATCAGGTGGATGTACCCTTTCTCGCCGTCCCGAACCTCGACCTTGCCCTGCGCCGAGGACAGGCCGGGAAGCGTAAGGACGAGCGCGACGAGCGAAACGAGCCAGAACGAGGGCATGCAGATTCTCCCCTTCCGGGAAAGCATCGGCAGCGCGGAAAGTGCCCTTGAGATGGCGGCCGCGGTGCTAGCCAGATCCCGAACGGTTCTTCCGCCAGCTGGGGTGCGTGATTCCGAGGCGCTGCACGCGATAGTTGAGCTTGCGGCGGCTCATGCGGAGCAGGGCAGCCGCGTCTTTCTGTACCCAGCTCGCGCGTTCGAGAGCCTGTAGGACGAGCGACCGCTCGACCTCCCTGTAGTCGATGCCTTCGGCCGGGAGGCGCACCACCTCGCCATCCGCGCCCTCGTACTCGGGCGCGTCTAGACACAGGTCGGAGCGCTCCACGCACTCCGAGTCGCCCATCAAGACCGCTCGCTCGACCACGTTGCGAAGCTCGCGCACGTTTCCGGGCCAGTGGTGTCGCAGCAGCGCAGCCATCGCCTCGGAAGAGAAGCCGCGCTTGGGTCTGGCCTCCAACCTGTTGAACTCGCGCAAGAACTCCTGCGCCAGCTCCGAGATATCGCAAGCGCGCTCGCGCAAGAGCGGTAAGCGAATGGTAATGACGTTCAGCCGGAAGAGCAGCTCTGCCCGGAAGCGACCCGCTCTGATCATCTCGCGCAGATCCTGGTTTGTTGCCGCGATCACCCGCACGTCGACTCGCAAGGGTTGCGAGCCACCCAGACGCTCGAACTCGCGTTCCTGAAGCGCGCGCAGCACTTTGCCCTGGGTGCGCAAGCTCATGTCTCCGATCTCATCGAGGAACAGGGTGCCGCCGTCCGCCTCCTCGAAGCGTCCGAGACGACGCTGCTCGGCTCCTGTGAAGGCGCCTCGCTCGTGACCGAACAGCTCGCTCTCGAGCAGCGGCTCCGGCAACGCAGCGCAGTTCACCTTGACGATGCGCTTTGTGCGTCGCTGCGAGAGCGCGTGAATGGTGCCGGCGACCAGCTCCTTGCCCGTCCCTGTTTCGCCGATCACGAGCACGCTCGCGCGCGAGCCGGCCACCTTCTTGATCTGCCGTCGCACCGCCTTGATCTCCGGGCCAGAGCCGAGAATCGAGCGTTCGGTCGCGAGCGCCGCGCTCTCACCGCGTAGACGCGCGAGCTCCGCGCGCAGCCCGAGCTGTGCGAGCGCGCGATCGAGCTTGATCCCGAGCTCGTCCAGATCGAAGGGGAAGGCCACGAAGTCGTCCGCACCCTGCTTGAGTGCCGCCACCTGTGCCTCGACGCAGCCACGCGCGCAGAGCGCCAGAATCGCCGGACGAGGGGAAAGAGCGGCGAGCTCGCGCAGCCGCTCTCCGGCTGCGGGGTAGTCGAGGATCGCGGCCCGCGGGCTGCCTCCAGCAAGGCGCTCCTGTACCTCGTAGCCCTGCCCGGTGAGCCATCGCTCCAACTCCGAGCGGACCTTCGAGTCCCCGCAGACCAAGACCACGCGCTCGTGCACTCGTCACCCGAGTTTCAAAAATGCACTCGGGGTATCGGCAACGCAGGGTCCAGAAATGAACCGCTAGCGGCCAACTCCCGTGTAGCGGAAGCCATGCTTCTCGACCTCGCCGCGCGCGTAGACGTTGCGCAGGTCGACGAGGACCGGGCTCGTGAGGTACTCCCTGAGCCTCACGAGGTCGAGCGACCGGAACTCGTTCCACTCGGTCGCCAGGACCAGACAATCGCTGTCCTTCGCGACATCGTACGCATCCACACAGAAGGTCACGTCCACAAGCTCTTCCCTAGCCCTCGGCATGGCCTGCGGGTCGAAGCAGCGCACCCTGGCACCCTCTTCCTGCAGACGTCGGATGATCGCGAGCGCAGGCGAGTCGCGCACATCATCGGTGTTCGGCTTGTAGGAGAGGCCGAGCACGCCCACGGTCTTGCCGGCCAGAGCTCCGATCTGCTCGGAGATCTTCTCGACCATGCGCTCGCGCTGTGCGTCGTTAGCGGCGATCGCCGCGGAGACGACGCGCTGCTCGACCCCGAACTCGCGACTGAAGCTCACGAGCGAGAGCGTGTCCTTGGGAAAACAGGAGCCGCCGTAGCCTGGTCCGGGATGCAGGAACTTGCTGCTGATCCTGCCGTCCAGTCCCATCGCGCGCGCCACCTGGTGCACGTCCGCGCCGACCCGTTCCGCCAGGTTGGAGATCTCGTTGATGAAGCTGATCTTCGCCGCGAGGAACGCGTTCGACGCGTACTTGATGAGCTCGGCCGTCGCGATGTTCGTGATGACGAAGGGCACCTCGATCAAGTAGAGAGGGCTGTAGAGGTCCTTGAGAATCGCGATCGCCTCGTCGTCCTCTGCGCCGAGCACGATGCGGTCGGGGCGCAGGAAGTCCTCCACCGCGCTGCCCTCGCGCAGGAACTCCGGGTTCGCGACGACCGAGCAGCGATGCTGCTCGTTGCCGCTCTCCGCCATGGCGGCCTCGATCGTCCGCTTGACGCGCTCTGTCGTCCGCACCGGAACCGTGCTCTTCGTGACGACCACCTTGTAGCCATCGAGACACTCGCCGATGGTGCGCGAAACCTCATCCACATAGGAGAGGTCGGTGCTGCCATCCGGCTGCGGAGGAGTGGGGACGGCGATGAAGATGACCAGGGCGCGCTCGACGGCTTCGCGCGTGTCCGTCGTGAAGTGGAGGCGGCCGTTGCTCGTGTTGCGGCGCACGATCTCCTCGAGACCGGGCTCGAAGATCGGAAGCTCGCCCTCGCGGAGCTTATTGATCTTGGCCTCGTCGTTGTCCACGCAGGTGACGGCGATTCCGAACTCGGCGAAGCACGCGCCCGTGACCAGCCCGACGTATCCCGTACCGATCACCGCCACGTTCATAGCTGCCTCTCTCGCGCCCAGAGCTGGACGCCTTCGAACACCGCGATCCCAATCAAGCCCCCCGCGGCGTTCGCGCGAAGATCGGCGAGTGAGGCAACCCGACCGGGAACCGTTGCCTGGAGCCACTCCCCTACGGCGGCAAAGCCCAGACAGACGGCCAGCGCGACCGGCACTCGTCGCCCGGGAGGGCCACCGAGGCTCCAAAGGGTAACCCAGGTCAGACCGACGAACAGCGGGATGTGCACGAGATCCAGCGTGGACGCCGAGAGCCCGAGTCGCGCCAGATCCCTCGCCGGCGTCGCAGAGAGCCACAGAATCCCGCCGAGGTAGATCAAGACCAGTGGGAGCCGGCGCAGCGCCGCAGTCACGGAGACGCCTCGCTACCGCTGCGCGGTGTGCCGGCGTCCGCTCTTGCGGTTACGAGGAGTCGCACTCGACCTCCTCACGCAGCCAGCAGACGAAATCGCGCAGACCGCGGTCGAGGTCAACGCAAGGCTCGTAGCCGAGCTCGGCGCGGGCGAGATCAATCGCCGCCCAGGTCCGCGGCACGTCGCCCGCCTGGAGCGGGTGCACCTCGCGCTTCAAGGGGATTCCGAGTGCACGCTCCAGCGCGGCGATGGCCTCGTTCAACGTCACCGGTGCTCCCCTACCGAGGTTGTAGACGTGGAAGCCCTCGGCTCGATCGAGGGCACGAAGGATCCCATCGACCAGATCCGAGACGAAGGTAAAGTCCCGCTCGCTGCTGCCGTCTCCGAAGACAGGAATGGCCTCTCCCGCCAGGGCGCGGCGCGCGAAGCGGTGAAACGCGAGATCTGGGCGCTGGCGTGGCCCGTAGGCCGTGAAAAAACGCAGGCAGGTGATCGGCATGCCAGCGCTCGCGTAGAAGGAGTGGCAGAGCAGCTCACCCCCGCGCTTGCTCGCGCCGTATGGCGAGAGCGGACGGTCCGGTCTGTCCGCCTCGCGGAACGGCCCCCGTGGCCGATCCCCGTAGACGCTCGCCGACGAGGCAAAGATGACGCGTGAGACCTGCGCTTGCACGGCCGCATGCAGCAGTGTTGCAGTCCCCGTCATGTTGACGTCCATGTACTCCTCGGGCTCGAGGAGGCTCGGTCGAACACCGGCGCGCGCGGCGAGGTGGATCAGCGCATCGGGATGGAGCTCGCGGAAACATTGCGCGACGCCGTCCCGGTCGCGCACGTCGAGCTCCCAGAGGCCGGCGAAGCCGCGCTGGCCAACTGCCGCCGCCAGGTTTCGGTCCTTCACTCGGCGCGGATAGAAGTCGTGAAAGGAGTCGAGCACAGCGACTTCATCCGAGCGCGCGAGCAGGGCGTCCACCACGTGTGAGCCGATGGCCCCCGCCCCGCCGGTAACCAGAACCCTCATGACCACATCATAACTTGCGGGACCCGGCGCGCGAGCGGTCGCGCGCCACCCGCCTCCGCTCGGCTTCGCCTCGCTGCGCGCGCCGCTTCCGCGGCGCTTGCACTTGCAGCGAACCGCGAATCCTTGCCGGATCGGCAACCCTGCAAGCGCCGCGGAACGCGGCGCGCGCAGCGAAGGGCGTAGCCCTGAGCGGAGGTGGGTGGCCGCGGCCGCCCGCGGCCGGGTCCCACAAGACTCATTTCGCCAGGCCGCACTCCTTGATCTTTTGCAGGAGGGTCTTGTAGCTCACCTCGAGGATCTTGGCGGCCTTCTTGCGGTTCCAATTCGTCTGATAAAGGACCTGTCGCAACGCCCTGCGTTCCGCCACTCGGGCGGCTCGCTTGCCGATTTCGCGCAGGGACACACCGTCCTGCGTCGGGTCGAGCTCTGGCTCCGGACCGTCCTCCTCCGCCGCCACGTTCGGGAGGAGGGATGCGCGGGCTCCAAAGATCTCTTCCGCGATCGAGTCCTCGCTCTGGAGCACGACGATACGCTTCAGCATGTTCTCGAGCTCGCGCACGTTCCCTGGCCAGGGGTACTCCATGAAGCCCTGTCGCAGGCGTTTGGACAGCGTGATCAGCTCGCGCCCGTACTCGCGGCTGTACAGCGCAAGAAAGTGGTCGGTGAGCAGCGTGATCTCCTCGGGTCGCTCACGGAGCGGGGGCACTCGGACGTTCACGACGTTCAGCCGGTAGTACAGATCTTCGCGGAAGATGCCCTTCCGAACCATCTCCTCCAGATTCCGGTTTGTCGCAGCCACGACGCGGACGTCGACGCGGACATCCGTGTGCCGCCGAGCCGCGAGAATTCGCCGTCCTGCAGGACCTGCAGGAGCTTTGCCTGGAGCTTGGGGCTCATCTCCCCGATCTCGTCGAGGAACATGGTGCCGCCGCTGGCGACCTCGAACTTGCCAGACTTGCGCGAGGTCGCGCCCGTGAAGGCCCCGCGCTCGTAGCCGAACAGCTCGCTCTCAAGCAGCTCCTCGGGCAAAGCCGCGCAGTTCACCTTGACGAAGCGCTTCGTGCGCCGCGTGGATAGCTCATGCACCGTGCGCGCCACGACCTCCTTACCCACGCCGCTCTCGCCGTGGATCAGCACGGTCACCCCGGCGTCCCCGATCTGCGCCAGGATCTCCCGGATCCGAGTCATATGCTCCGAGGCCCAGAGAAACGTCGACTTGCCCCGACCGCGCTGGCTCTGGGGCAGCTCGTCCTCGTGCACATCGGGCGCCACCTCGAGCGCGCGCTCGATCGCGCGCTCGATCGCGTCCGCGAGCTCCTTCTCCTCAAAGGGCTTGCTCAGGTAATCGACCGCGCCGAGGTTCATCGCCTCTACGACGGTGGCCGCCTTGCGGACCACAGAGAGCATGATCACGGGTACGCTCGGCAGGCGACGCCGAATCTCGCGCAGCGTCTCCAGACCATCCCATGTCCGGCATCATGACATCGAGGAGGATCGTATGCGGCTGCGTCTCTCCCGCGAGGAGCTCGAGCGCCTCGGCGCCGTCCCGGGCCAGCAGAACGTCGTAACCCAGCATGGGCAGCAAGTTCTGCAGATAGACGCGAATGGCCTCCGCGTCGTCTACGACCATCACCAGTCTGCGCGAGGGAACACTTCGCGGCGCTCCAGATCTAGTCATGGCGGTTACAGCCCGAGTCCATCGCTGACTCTATCGGCGAGGAACTCCGCGGGCTTGTCTTGTGGGACCCGGCCGCGGGCGGCCGCGACCACCCACCTCCGCTCAGGGCTTCGCCCTTCGCTGCGCGCGCCGCTGCCGCGGCGCTTGCGGTTGTGGGACCCGGCCGCGGCCGCGCAGGGCTACGCCCTTTACCAATTTGGCAAAGGCAGGTTCGTGGTGCGCGGATAGTTGCGCGCGCGGGAGACGATGGGGTCCGCTTGGCTACTGGCAGAGGAGGCGCCGGCTGGCGCATGCTGTCGTCTGGACGGAGGGCGGTCCGCAGATGAGTGCAGCACCCGCCGACAGAGCTCGGCTAGAGCAGCTCCTGCTGGAGCTGGAGGAGCACAGCTACCGCTACCACCTCCTCGACGCGCCTGTCATCTCCGACGTCGAGTACGACCGCCTGATGCGCGAGGCACAGTCCATCGAGGCAGAGCATCCCGAGTGGATCCGCCCTGACACGGTCACCCAGCGGGTCGGCGCGCAGCCGGCCGAAGGCTTCGCGACCGTCGAGCACCGGGTCCCGATGCTCTCACTCGAGAACGCCAGCGGGCCGGAGGAGCTCGAGGCCTTCGACGTGCGGATCCGGCGCCTCCTCGAGAGCGAAGAGCCTGTCACGTTTACAGCGGAGCTGAAGTACGACGGCGTCGCCGTCGAGCTTCTGTACGAGAACGGCGCGCTCACGTTGGGCTCGACGCGCGGGGACGGACGCACAGGGGAGGACGTGACGCACAATCTGCGCACCGTGCGCTCCATCCCGCTGCGTCTCCGGGGCAGCGACCCACCCGCTCTCCTAGAGGTCCGCGGCGAGGTCTTCATGCCGCTAGACGAGTTCGCGCGCGTGAACCGCGACCGTCTCGATCGCGGGCTCGAGCCGTTCGCGAACCCGCGCAACTCGACCGCGGGCACGCTGCGCCAGCTCGACCCGCAGGTCAGCGCGTCTCGCAATCTCGACATCTTCATGTACGGGATCGGGCGCGGTGACGAGGCGCTCGGCGTGAAAACGCACATGGAGCTCATGGAGCGACTCGCGGAGCTCGGTTTCAAGGTCAACCCGCGCCTCGAGAGGACGGAGGGGATCGACAGTGTGATCGAGTTCCACCGCAAGCTCGAGGGCGACCGGGACCGGCTCAACTACGAGGTCGACGGCTCCGTGGTCAAGGTGGACTCCTTCGAGCTACGCGCGCGGCTCGGCCAGCTGACTCGTTCGCCCCGCTGGGCGATCGCTTACAAGTTCCCGCCGAGGCAGGAGACGACGGTGGTGCGGGCAATACACAGCTACGTCGGGCGCACCGGAGCGCTCACACCCGTCGCAGTGCTCGAGCCGGTGCAGATCGGCGGGGTCACCGTCGAGCACGCCTCGCTCCACAACCAGGACGAGATCGAGCGGCTCGACGTGCGCGTCGGCGATACCGTCTTCGTGGAGCGGGCCGGCGACGTGATCCCGAAGGTCGTCAAGGTCGTTCGTGATAAGAGACCGCCCCACACGCGACGCTACCGCCTGCCGGATACATGCCCGCAGTGCGGCTCGGCGACCCTCCGACCAGAAGGCGAGGTCGTACTGCGCTGCCCGAACCTGGAGTGTCCGGCCCAGGTGAAGGAGCGGATCGTGCACTTCGCGAGCCGTGGAGCCTTGGACGTCGACGGGCTCGGCGTGAAGCTGGTCGATCAGCTCGTGGAGCGCGAGCTGGTCCACAGACCCTCCGACATGTTCGCGCTCGACCTCGAGACCCTGGTTGGCCTGGATCGCCTCGCGGAGAAGTCAGCCTCGAACCTGCTCGACGCGCTCGAGAAGGCACGCGACGTCGACGCGGGGCGCTTCCTCTACGCGCTCGGAATTCGCCACGTGGGCGAGCGTGTCGCGGTTGTGCTTGCAGAGGCCTATCCGGACCTGGACGAATTGCTGAAGGCCAGCGCCGAGGAGCTAGCCGTGGTGCACGAGATCGGCCCTACGATCGCGGAGACCGTGCGGGCCTTCCTCGACGACCCTTCGAATCGCGAGGAATTCCAGCGGCTGCGTGGGCTCCTGCAGCTGCGCACAGCCGTCGCAACAAGCCGATCCCACCAGCTGGCGGGCAAGACGCTGGTGCTCACGGGGACGCTCTCTGCGCCCCGCGCTGCGATCCGGGCGAAGATCGTGGCCGCGGGCGGAAGAGTGGTGGGCTCCGTCTCGAAGAGCACCGACTTTCTCGTCGCAGGAGCGAACTCCGGCAGCAAGCTCGACAAAGCCCGGAGCCTCGACGTTGCCGTCCTGGACGAAGCGGGGCTCGACGACCTGCTGTGATGCGCACGTGATGATGTCGGAGCTCGGGATCCCTAGTCGGGGGTGTTGGTCTTTTGGGAGGGACGGTGCTCCAGGATGGTGCGGTAGGCGGTGCTCCGCGAGATGCCGAACTCCGTGGCGAGCTCGCGGGCGGCGTCCCGAACGCTCAAGCCCGAGGCGAGAAGGCGTTCGATGTGGGGGCCGAGCTCCGGCGTCTCGAGCTCCTGGCCAGAGGCGGGGCCCTCCACAATCAGGGTTACCTCGCCCCGGGTCCGGTCGAGGCGGACCTCGCCAAGCTGGCCGCGTACGAACTCTTCGTGGAGCTTCGTGAGCTCTCGTCCGATCGCGATTCGCCTCGGTCCGAGTACTCGAAACAGGTCCGCGAGTGTCCCGTTCACCCGCCCCGGCGCCTCGTAGAAGACGAGGGTGCCCGAGAAGCCGGCTGCACGCTCCAGTGCCAGTGCTCGCGCGCGGCCCTTGCGGGGCAGAAAACCCTCGAACGCGAAGGGCCGGGTCGCGAAGCCACTGGCAACGAGCCCCGCCAGCAGCGCGGACGGCCCGGGAACGGGTACGACCTCTATTCCTTCGGCGAGGGCGGCACTCACGAGCACGAGACCAGGGTCCGAGAGCAGCGGGGTCCCGGCGTCGGAGACGAGCGCGATCGAGGCTCCGGTCTTCAAGCGGCGCAGCAGCATCGGCACGCGACGCGCCTCGTTGTGCGCGTGGAGCGAGACGCGCCGTGTCGCGATCTCGAAGCGCTGGCACAAACGCGCGGTCCGTCGCGTGTCCTCGCAGGCGATCAGCGCGACCTCTCGCAAGGTGCGCAGGGCTCGCTCGCTCGCGTCGCCGAGGTTCCCGATCGGGGTCGCGACCACATAGACGCAGCCCGGATTCCCCGATACCATCACTCGCTCCTCACCCCGGCTCTCGGTCCCGAAGGAGCCAAAGATCCCTTCCAAACGGGACACGCGAGCACTGGGTCGCCGCGGAGAGGATATCGCGCAGTCCTTCCTTGAGGACCAGGGCTGCCGGATTCTCGCTCGGAACGTTCACCTCCGGCACGCCGAGCTGGACCTCGTGGCTCTCGACGGCGACACGCTCTGCTTCGTCGAGGTGCGACTGCGCAGCAGCCGGCGCTTCGGCAGCGCCGAGGAATCAGTCGACCCGAGAAAGCAACGTCGCATCGCCCGTGCGGCCTCAGAGGTCCTGGCTACGCGAAGCCTCCCTCGCTTCCGCAAGATCCGCTTCGACGTCGTGGCCATCGACGCCTCGCACAACCCCCCGGAGGTAAAGCACTTCCGAGACGCCTTCCACCGCTAGTCTTGTGGGACCCGGCCGCGGGCGGCCGCGGCCACCCACCTCCGCGCAGGGCTGCGCCCTTCGCTGCGCGCGCCGCTATCGCGGCGCTTGCGCGGGTGCCTAGAGTCGGGAGCTCATTCGTCGGGGGCCACGTAGCGCTCGCGGATACGCGCAGCCTTGCCGCGGCGTCCGCGCAGGTAGAACAGACGCGAGCGCCGGACGCGGCCTCGCGACTTGAGCTCGATGCGAACAACATTCGGCGACTGTAGGGGGAAGACACGCTCGACGCCGACGCCATACGACACCTTGCGCACCGTGAAAGTTTCGTGCATCCCGCCCCTGTGGCGCTGGATCACGACACCCTCGAAGACCTGCACGCGCTCCTTGTCCCCCTCCGTGATCCGGACGTGCACGCGCACGGTGTCACCTGGGCGGAACTGCGGGTGGTCCGTCCGCAAGCCCTCTCTCTCGATCTCTCGAATCTCTCTCATTCTCCTAGCTCCCGGAGGAACATCCGATCCTCCTCACTCAGACGCGCGGTCTCGAGCAGCTCCGGCCTGCGCCGCCACGTCACGCGAAGGGACTCCTCGCGCCGAAAGCGTTCGATACGTGCGTGATTGCCCGATAACAGAGGCTCCGGAACTGCATGGCCCCGGAACTCCCGGGGTCGCGTGTAGATCGGATGCTCCAGGAGCCCCTCGCTGAAGCTGTCGGCCTGCGGCGACGCGGGATTTCCGACGACGCCGGGTACGAGCCGGGTCACCGCCTCGGTCACGACCAGGGCCGCCGCCTCTCCGCCGGAGCTCACGAAATCCCCGATCGACAGCTCCTTGGCGCCGGTCTCCCCGAAGATGCGCTCGTCGAAGCCCGCATAGCGGCCGCAGAGCAGGAGCAGCTGCCGTTCTGTCGCCAGCTCCTCGGCCAGCGCCTGATCGAAGCGGCGCCCGCGCGGGCCCAGCGCGAAGATCCGCGCGCGGGGATCCGCAAGGGCCTCGACGGCCGCGACGACCGGCTCGCACTTGAGCACCATCCCGTCGCCCCCGCCGTAGGGCTCGTCGTCCACGCTACGCTGCCTGTCCGTGGCATACGCCCGCAGGTCGGTGACCCGAACCTCGACGATCCCCTCGCGGCGGGCGGTGCCGAGCAGCGAGCCCTTGAGAAAGTGCTCCACCAGCTCGGGAAAGATGGTGACGATGTCGATGCGCGGCCCCGCCATCTCAGGCCTCGTCCTCGACCATTCCGGGCGGCGGATCCAGCCAGATCTCTCCCGCCTCGAGATCCACCCGAACCAGGAGCTCGCGCAGAGCGGGCACCAGGCTTCTACTAGACCCCTTGCACACCACGAGCACGTCATGGGCCCGCGTCGACCAGATCTCTTCGACCCGGCCCAGCTCGCTCCCGTCGGCGAGCAGAGCACGAAGGCCGATGATCTCGCGCCAGTAGAACTCGCCCTCTGGCAGCGGCTGGATCGCCGCTTCCGGCAGCGAGATCCGAGCACCCTGCCACTCCTCGACCTGCTCGCGACTCGTGAGTCCCAACAGCCGGAGCTGGGCCCGCGCGTTCCCGGCGCGGCTCGGATGAGCGGCCTGGACCTCGCCGATCCGGAAGGGGATCTCTCCCGGCGCGCCCTCGAGACGGACCTCCGTTGCCTCTAGGAGGTTCTTGAGCTCCTCGCCGTGAAGCTCGACGAGCAGGCCGCCCTGGCGGCCCTTCGGTCGCAGCAGCCACCCGATCTCGACCCACTCACCGCTCCACGCAGCGGGTAGGCTCGGAATCTCACTCGCGCCGCTCGCAGCCACATTCGCACCCCGATCGCGCTCGCTCAGCTGGCCGCGGGCTGCGGCTCTTCGGCCGCCTCGCGCTCGCGCCTGCGCTTGCGAATGAGCGACGCGACGCTGTCGCTGACGCGCGCCCCCTTGCCCACCCAGGCGTCGAAGGCTTGCCGCTTGAGCGATAGCTTGGTGCCGGACGCGAGCGGGTCGTAGGTTCCCAGGAACTCCAGCACGCGACCGCTGCGCTTGGTCCGAGAGTCGACTGCGACGATGCGGTACTTCGGGCGCTTCTTGGCGCCAGCCCGAAACAAGCGAATTTTCACCATACCGGAGTCCTCGCGGAGGGTCCGAGGCGCGCGGCTGCGCAACCTCG
Source organism: Myxococcota bacterium (assembly GCA_965226855.1). GTDB lineage: Bacteria > Myxococcota_A > UBA9160 > SZUA-336 > SZUA-336 > JAUXJB01. The sequence continues at coordinate 25,092 of CBDDEE010000025.1, forward strand.
GAGCAGTGAAGTATGCGAAATTATAGGCGCTCTGCCCTTCCGTCAAGCGCGCCCGTGCGGCACGCCTCCTTCTGGTGGGAGCAGTCAGGACAGGCATGCCCGAAAGAGTGACGCCGGCCGAGCCTGTCCTAGCCGCGATCCAGTGCGATCCTGCGCCCGTGCGCGGACGCGGCGTCCGCAGAAGTCACACCTCTGGAGTCCACCCTGGGCCACGCTCGCGCAAGCTGGCACAGGCGTCGCTGGAAACGGCTGCTAGGGTTTCGGTGTGCGTGGTCGGCACCCAGGACGGCGCAAGGACGGGCCCCCCGAAGCGGTGGCGGAGCTGCTCCCGCGCGTGCTCGACGACGTGGGGCTCGGCGCGACGTCCGACGCGGTGCAGCTCATCCGCATCTGGGACGAGACCCTAGGCCCGCCCTTCGCTGCAAACTGCCGCCCCGAGGGCCTGCGGAACGGTGTCGTGGTGGCCCGCGTCCGTGACTCGGCCTGGATGCAGCGCATCCAGCTCGAGAAGCCGCGCATCCTGAAACGCCTGGCGGAAGCACTCGAGGAGCCCCCGCACGACATCCGTCTGCTCATCGGCTGAGGGCTGCAGCCGCCAGGATCTCGTCGAAGGGGATCGCGCCCGCGCGTACGAGACGCAGCTTCCCCTCGGGACTGAGCGCGACGACGCTCGACGGCGCGAGACCACCGGCCTCCCCCTCTATGACGGGAAGCTCCTGGCCGAACAGCTCGTGGACCTCGCAGGCGGTCCGACAGGGCGCCTCCCCGCTGCGGTTGCAGCTCGTCGCGGCGATCGGACGCTCGGATAGCCGGGCCAGGCGAGCGGCGACCGGGTGCGTGGAGCACCGAAATCCGACACCGAGCTCTGTAGCCACTCCGGCGAAGGCGACGTCCACTTGAGACAGGACCAGAGTGAGGGGACCTGGCCAGAAGCGCTTGGTCAAGAGACGCGCCGCTTCGGGAACGCTCGCGAGCCAGGCCTCCAGCGCGCTCGCCTCTCGGACCAGCACCGAGAGCCCGCGTTCGGGAGCGCGGCCCTTGAGAGCATGGAGCGCCGCGAGCGCGCGCGGCTCAAAGACGTCGACACCCAGTCCGAAGACGGTCTCGGTGGGATAGGCCACCATGCGACCCGCCCCGAGCAGGCGGGCAGCCTCGTCCAGGCCGACGATCAACCCGCGTGGTCCGGGAGCGCCCGCGCCGCGATGTCGCTCCGGAAGTGGGCACCCTCGAACTCGATGCGGCTTGCGGCCGCGTAGGCGCGCTCACGCGCGGCGCCTATACTTGCGCCGCGGGCAGTGATGCCGAGCACGCGCCCGCCGGACGTCTCCCAGCGACTGCCGCCGCGGCGCGTGCCGGAGTGAAACACGAGGACGTCGGGCTCCCTCTCGAGCTCCTCGAGACCGCTGATCTCTCGCCCTAGGGCATAGCTCCGCGGGTAGCCCTCGCTCGCCAGCACGACGCACACCGCCGGAGCCCCGAAGACCGGCTCCTTCAGGTCCGCCGGGAGCCGGCCCTGGGCGGCACCCAGGAGCAGCGGAACCAGGTCGGACTCCATCCGGTAGAGGAGCGGTTGCGTCTCCGGGTCGCCAAAACGGACGTTGAACTCCACCACGCAGGGCTCGGCGTCGACGATCATCACGCCAACGTAGAGCATTCCTTGATAGGGAGTGCCCTCGGCGCGCATACCGTCGAGGGTGGGCTGGACGATCTTCTCGTTGATCCGCTGCTCAACCAGAGGACTCACGACGAGGGCCGGGGAGTAGGCGCCCATGCCTCCGGTGTTCTCACCACGATCCCCATCGAGCGCGCGCTTGTGATCCTGCGCGGCCGCCAGGCACACGCTGCGCTCCCCGTCAGAGATCGCGTAGAACGAGGCCTCCTCGCCCACAAGCCAGTCCTCGATCACGACGTCAGCCCCGGAGTCGCCGAACCGCCGCTCGCGCATGATCTCCGAGACGGCGACGCGGGCCTCGTCCGGACCCGCGCACATGTACACCCCTTTGCCAGCCGCCAGCCCGTCCGCCTTCACTACCATTGGGCCGCCTCGAGCGTGAACGTACCGCTCAGCCTCCAGAGGGTCCGCGAACACCCGATAAGCCGCGGTCGGGATGCCATGCCTCTGCATGAAGGCCTTGGCGAAGCTCTTGCTGCCTTCGAGGCGAGCAGCCGCCGCGCCCGGTCCGAACACTGCGATCCCCTCGGCCGCCAGGTGATCCGCCAATCCCGCAACGAGGGGGACTTCGGGACCGACGACGACGAGCTGGACGTCCTCGCGCTTGACCAGATCCACCACCGAGTCAGGGCTCTGCAGCTGCGCCTCTGCACAGCGGCCGTGGCGCCCGATGCCGTCGCTGCCCGGAGCACAGAGCACCTCGTCGACGAGGGGGCTGCGGCCGATCGCCCAGACCAGCGCGTGCTCACGACCTCCGGAGCCCAAAACCAGAACGCGCATGCGCTCCTCCAGTCTTGTGGGACGCGCGCGCGGGCCGCGCGCTTCCCCTTCGCTCGGCTTCTCCTCGCTGCGCGCCGCGCTACCGCGCGGCTAGCGGGGTGCTTCTTCCGCTTCGCTGCGCACTTTGTAGGCACCGCGTTCTGCGGCGCTTGCAAAGGATGGTACACCCCCTGCTCAGCGGATCAGCCGAGGGATGCGCGGGCCGATCCGGACCAGGATCTCGTAGGCGATGGTGTTTGCCGCCTGGGCCAGCTGCTCGACGCGAAGCTCGAGGGCGTCGCGCTGCCCGAAGAGAAGCACCTCGTCTCCCTCCTGCCCCACCCCAGACCGACCGACGTCGACGGTCGCCAGATCGCAAGAGACCCGCCCCACGAGCGGAACGAGGCGGCCGCGATGGCCGACTTGCAGATGATTCCCCGCCGCTCGCGGCAGCCCGTCCGCATACCCGATCGGCAGAGTCAGGATGCGCGTCGCGGCCGGCGTCTCGTACGTCCCGCCGTACCCGATGCGCGTGCCCGCCGGGACGTCCTTCGCCTGGCAGACGCGGGCGCACAGCGTCATCACCGGCTCGAGCGCGTGTCCACCCTCGCACGTGGGGTCGGCCCCAAACAGCGCGAGGCCGGGACGGACGGCCGTCGTGCCAGACGTCGCTCCCCGCACGATCCCGGCGGAGTTGTCGAGGTGGGTCCACTCCGGCTCGAAGCCAGCGTCGCGCACCTGCGCGAGCAGCTCTCCGAACAGCTTGCGCTGTCGCTCGGTCACGGCAGAGGAAGGATCGTCGGCCTCCGCCAGGTGGCTCATGACCCCTTCCAGCTCGACCTCCGGCGTCGAGCCCAGACGCTCGAGGATCGCCGTCAAGTCTTGCGGCAAGAAGCCCAGCCGCCCCATGCCCGTGTCCAGCTTCAGGTGGACGGACGCGCGCACCCCCGCCCGCTGCGCAGCAGCCGCGACCGCTTCCAGATGCGCCGCACACATCAGCGTGGGCACCACCTGCAGGGCCAGCAGCTCGTCCGCGTGTCCGGGCGTAAGCGGCCCGGCCAGTAGGAGAATCGGTGCTCGGATCGCGGCCTGCCGGAGCTCCCGCGCCTCCTCGAGCGTCACCACGGCAAGCGCGTCGCAACCTGCCCGCTCGAGGGACCGCGAGACCGGAACGGCGCCGTGACCATAAGCGTTCGCCTTCACGACCGCGATCACGCGCCGGTCCTGGGCCTGCTCACGGAGCCGGCTGTAGTTCCGCAGCAACGCGCCGAGGTCGATCTCGGACCAAGCGCGCGCCGTCTCCTCGGTCTCCTTCACGCCTCAGACTGTAGGGACGCCCGCGAGCCGTGTCTTGCGGGACCCGGCGCGCGAGCGGTCCTCCCGCGAGTCAGCGACCCCCGGGCCGCTGACGGCCACCCGCCTCCGCTCGGCTTTGCCTCGCTGCGCGCACCGCTTCCGCGGCGCTTGCCCGCTGAGTTTGAACTTCCACACTGCATCGCTTACCGTCGAAACTGGATGAGATTCGAACTCAACGGCGAGTCTCAGGACGTCCCCGAACCCCTCAACGTGCGCGACTTGCTGGAGCGTTTCGGGCTCGGGGAGCGTCGGGTCGCCGTGGCGATCAACGCCGAGGTCGTGCCGCGATCCCGGTTCGAGCTGGCGCAGATCCACGAGGGCGATCACATCGAGGTCATTCAGGCCGTCGGAGGCGGGTAATGTCCGGGAGCTATCGACTCGGAGATGCCGAGTTTAACTCGCGTTTGATCATCGGCTCGGGGAAGTACAAATCCTTCGAGGAGAACCGCCAGGCGTTAGACGAGAGCGGTGCGGAGCTGATCACGGTCGCCGTCCGGCGCGTCGACCTGTCGAGCCGCGACGCCGGCTCACTGCTCGACCACATCCCACCGGACCAGTTTCAAATGCTGCCGAACACGGCTGGCTGCTACACTGCGAAGGAGGCGGTCACCACCGCCCAGCTGGCTCGCGAGCTCCTCGACACGCCGCTCGTCAAGCTGGAAGTGATCGGGGACGAGCGCACGCTGTTCCCCGATACCGTCGAGACGCTGGAGGCGGCCCGGATCCTGATCGCGGAAGGGTTTACGGTGCTGCCGTACATCACCGACGACCCGGTGGCCTGTCTCAAGCTCGAGGAGCTGGGCTGTCCTGCGGTCATGCCGCTGGGGGCGCCCATCGGCTCCGGCCTCGGGATCCGCAACCCGACGAACATCCGCATCATCCTGGAGAGCGTCAGCGTCCCCGTGATCGTCGATGCAGGCGTGGGCACGGCCTCCGACGCCGCGGTCGCCATGGAGCTGGGCTGTACCGCGGTGCTGATGAATACCGGAATCGCCGCGGCTAAAGACCCGCTCAAGATGGCGCGCGCGATGCGTCTGGCGGTGGAGAGCGGGCGGCTGGCCTACGAGGCGGGGCGCATGCCGCGCCGCCTGTATGCCCAGGCCTCCAGTCCCATGGAGGGGCGTATCAACGTACCGTGATCCCGCGCCTCTGCTACATCACCGATGCCGAGCGAGGGACTGGCGGGCGGCCGCTGGCGGAGGTACTGAGACGCTCGGCCCGCGCGGGCCTGGGGCTCGTGGTGCTGAGAGAGCCGCAACTTGAAGGCAGCGAATGGGAAGCTCTGTTGCAAGAGATCAGCCCGCTGCGCGAGGCAGGGCTCAGGGTGGTCGCGAGCCGCCGCCTCGACGTGGCCAGGGCCTGTGAGCTTGATGGCGTCCACCTGGCGGCCGACTCGGTCAGCGTGCGCGAGGCGCGCACTTGGCTGGGTCCGGACGCCCTGATCGGTTACTCGGCCCACTCCGGCGGCGAGGCTCGCGCCGCCGCCGCAGCCGGCGCAAGCTATGTCACACTCTCGCCGATCTACCAGACAGGATCGAAGCCCGGAGCTACCGGTCGCGGCTGCGCCTGGCTGGCACGAGAGCTGCTGGAGCTAGAGCTTCCGGTCCTGGCGCTCGGCGGCATGACACCGAAACGCACCCCGCAGGTGCTGGAGGCCGGAGCCTGGGGCGTCGCGGCAGTGTCCGCGATCGGCGCGGCTCCGGACGTCGGGGCCGCCGTTCGGGAGTTTCGACACGCACTCAAGGAGAACGCACCATGACCCGCGCCTCACTCCTCGTACCGCTCGTCGCGGGGCTGGTCGGCTGCGCAAGCCTCCCGAGCGCGCTCGCGAACGATCCGCTGGAGGCCCTCCAGACCCGAGTCATCGACGTCAACCGCGCGGCAAGCCCCTCCGTCGTCCACATCGAGGCGGCACTCAAGGTCAACAACCGGCGCAAGCTGGTGACCGGCTCCGGCTTCATCACCCACTCGGAAGGGATCGTGGTGACGAACGAGCACGTGGTGGAACGGGCCCAGAAGGTCACCGTCGTGGTTCCCGGACGCGACGGCCGCTATCCGGCGCAGGTCGTGGGCACGGACAAGCAGACGGACCTCGCCGTTCTGCGCATCCGACCGCGCGAGGGGGAGGCGCCATTCAACGCGGCCAAGCTCGGCGACTCCGACCTGCTGCGTGTCGGCGAGTGGGTGATCGCGATCGGGAATCCCTACGGGCTGGAGGGGACAGTCTCGCTGGGGATCGTGTCGGCCAAGGGTCGGGACCTGAAAGAAGGGAACCTCCTGAACGACTTCATCCAGACGGACGCCATGATCGATCACGGCTCGTCCGGCGGCCCTCTGCTCAACCTGAAGGGGCTCGTCGTCGGCGTGAACTCTCGCGGCCAGGGCCGCGGCATCGGCTTCACGATCCCCATCAACACGGCCAAGCGGGTCGCGGCCGATCTGCTCGGCGAGGGCCGCATCGCTCGCGGCTATCTCGGCGTGTCCATCCAGCCGCTCGATCGGGAGCTCGCCCGCTACTGGGGCATCGACGACGTTCACGGCGTGATTGTCGGCGCGATAACGCACAAGTCACCCGCCCAGAACGCCGGGCTCCACGTGGGCGACATCATCACGCGCTTCGACGGCGAGGAGATCCGCGCGGAGAAGGACGAGGACATGGGCCAGTTCCAACGCCGGATCGCGCGCATGCAAGCGGGGAAGGAGGTCGCGATCGACGTGCTGCGAGGGGGGGAGCTAAGGACCTTTACCGCGACGCTAAGCGCCCAGCCAAAGGTCGTGCCAGAGGAGGAAGAGACCGAGCTCGGCTTCACCGCGCAGGAGGTGACCGAGATGCTCTACCGGTCCCACCGTCTCGAGCAGCGCGACGGGGTGCTCTGCTCCTTCGTCGAACGCGGCTCGGAGGCGGCCGAGGCGGGCATGGCGCCCGGAGACCTGATCGTGGAGGTCGAGGGGGTCGAGGTCCACAACATCGAGGAGTTCCGCCAGGCGATGAGAGAACTGCGCCCCGGCACTCCGGTCCTGATCCGGGCGCTGCGGGGCGACAACATGCGGTACATGCTGCTCGTGCCGCGTTCGGGGGACTTCCGAGCCTAAGCGCAGCTGAGCGGCAACTAGCCGCGCGGGTGCCAGGCGGGGGGACGCGCGCCGGGAGGGGGCAGATCCTGCGCAGGAAGATTTTGAAGGCCGTGGGACCACCAAATAGCGCGGCAGAGCCCGTCGTCAAAGGGACGGTCCGATGAAGAACTCCCGACTCGCATGGGTCGTGCTGCCGATCCTCGCAATCGGAGGAACGGCCGCAGCCGACCTCGCCTCGCGCCGCACGCCCATCGTAAAGGCGGTAGAGCGCGTCGCCCCCGCCACGGTGAACATCACCTCGACCCAGGAGGTGCGCCAGCGCGCCAATCCCTTCTTCCGCTCGGATCCGTTCCTCGAGGAGTTCTTCGGCACCTTCCTCGATCCCCGGCGCACCGTCCAGAGCCTGGGCACCGGCCTCATCATCGGGCCCGAGGGCCAGGTACTGACGAACGAGCACGTCCTGCGTGGCGCGACACAGATCCACGTCGCGCTTGCCGACGGGCGCGAGTTCGAGGCCGAGCTCATCGGTGCGGACCCGGAGACGGACCTCGCGGTCGTGCAGATCAGCGCGGACGAACCACTGCCCTTCGTGGAGCTCGGCAGCTCGCAGGACCTGCTGATCGGCGAGACCGTGATCGCGATCGGGAACCCTTTCGGCCTGCATCACACGGTTACGACCGGCGTGCTCTCCGCAGAGAACCGTTCGATCCGCGCCCGCGAGCGCGAGTACCACGGGTTCCTGCAGACCGACGCAAGTATCAACCCGGGGAACTCGGGCGGACCACTGCTCAACATCGACGGTGAGGTGATCGGCATCAACACGGCCATCTTTCGCGAGGCCGAGGGGATAGGCTTCGCCATCCCGATCGACAGGGCGAAGCGGGTCGTTGACGACCTCTTGACGCACGGGGAGGTCATCCCCGTCTGGCTCGGCCTGCGCCTGCAAGACCTCACCCAGAACCTCCGCGATGCTTTCACCACGGGCGGGACGGGCGGCGTCCTGATCACGCACGTCTTCGGTGACTCCCCCGCGCAGCGCACAAAGCTGCGCCGCGGCGACATCTTGCTCGAGCTGGACGGAACGAAGATCAGCACTACCCGCAACTACTTCGAGGTGCTGGCGGGGCTGACCGACGGGGACCGCGCCGAGATCGTGATCGACCGGGGGGGGGATCGAGATCGGCTGGAGACGCAGGCGGAGATCTTCCCGGAGAGCAGGGCTGACGAGCTGGCCCAGATCCTGCTCGGGGTGGAAGTGGCGGAGATGGGCCCTCCGCAGCAGGGCCGCCGCCGGGGCGTGCGGGGGCTCGTCGTACGGCGTGTCATCCCCCGCAGCTCCGCGGATTACAAGAGAATTCGACCGGGTGACGTGATCCTGAAGATCGACCAGGACCCGGTCGAGGATCGTGTTGCCTTTCGCAAGGCGATCACTAAGCTTCGCGGACGTGGACAGGTGCTCCTGCTCGTCCAGCGGGAGCGCTACGGCTACTACGTGACCCTGGACCTGTCCTAGGCTGCAAGAGAGGAATCCGATGAGACACGACAGAGTTCTGGCAGTGATCGGCTTCGCCTTTACGGGCTTGCTGATCCTCACTCAACCGTTGGGCCTGGAGCTGCGGCTGCGCGAAAACAACGCCAGCGCCCGCGTGACGGGCGACACCTTCTGGAAGGAAGGGCAACCCGGTCCCGCGCTCGGCATCCCCGACTCGGTGGCCGATCTGGCCGAGACCCTGTCTCCCACGGTCGTAAACATCCAGACCGAGCGTAAGAGCAGCTTTCGCAGCCCAGACATCTTCGAGGAGTTCTTCGGGCGCCGTCCCCGGCGTGGCCCGCACCGACAGTTCCGCACCGAGGCGACGGGCTCGGGCTTCGTGATCTCCAAGGAAGGCTACATCGTGACGAACAACCACGTGGTGGAGGGAGCAGACAAGATCGTCGTAGTGCTGGACAACGGAGAGGAACTCGATGCCGAGATCGTCGGTCGTGACCCGGAGACGGACCTGGCATTGCTCAGGACGAACGCAGATCACGAGCTTCCCGTCGCGCCGCTCGGTGACTCCGACAGCATCCGCGTCGGCGATTGGCTCATGGCGATCGGCAATCCTTTCGGACTCGACCATACCGTCACGCTGGGCATCCTCTCCGCGCGCGGCCGCAACATCAACGCGGGACGTTACGACGACTTCCTCCAGACCGACGCAAGCATCAATCCCGGCAACTCGGGTGGACCGCTGTTCGACATGCGCGGGCGCGTGATCGGGATCAACACGGCGATCAACCAGAACGGTCAGGGCATCGGCTTTGCCATCCCGATCAACATGGCGAAGGAGCTGCTCCCGCAGCTGCGCGAGGCCGGCACGGTGACACGAGGTTGGCTCGGCGTGCAGATCCAGCGCGTGAACCCGGCCCTGGCGAAGAGCTTCGGGCTCGACGAGCCGCGCGGCGCGCTGATCTCCATGGTCTTCGAGGACGGACCGGCGGACAAGGCCCGGATCAAGCGCGGCGACGTGATCGTCGAGTTCGACGGCTCCGCGATCGACGAGTTCAACGACCTGCCGAGAATTGTGGCCAACACCGCTCCCGACACCGAGGTCTCGGTCATGGTGCTGCGCGATGGCAAGCCGAAGACCCTCAAAGCGATGCTCGGCAAGCTGAAGGAGGACCAGATCCAGCTGGCAACCACCGAGACCCACGACTCCGAGTGGGGCTTCGAGGTAGAGGCCCTGACCAACGACGTAGCGGAGAGGCTCGACCTGGACCAAGACATCTCCGGCGTCCTGGTAACGGAGGTCGACCCCGAATCGGAGGCCTACGAAGAGGGACTGCGACGGGGCGACATCATTCTCGAAGTGAACCGCACCGAGATCACCCGGCCCGACCAAGTGACTCGGGCGCTGGAGAAGGAAGACGAGCACGCCGTGCTTCTCGTGCAGCGAGGCGAGGCGACGCTGTACCTCGCGATCGAGCGGCAGCCGTAGGCTCAGCGCGCGATCAGCAGCCGGATCCGATTGGCCGCCTTCTCGGAGTGGTCGGCAAGGTCACCGACCCACCCGATGATCTGGTACCAGAAGACCACAGTGACCGGTGCAAGCTTATCCTCGAGCTTGAAGAGCTCTCGCCGCAGCGAGCCTTCCAGCTCGTCACAGTTCTCTTCCAGAGCGCCGATATCCTCGATCATCCGCCCGACGTAGTCCGCCTCCCGACCTCGAAAGCCGGTCTCGATCAGCTCGTCCAGCTCATCGATGACCGTCGCCACCTTCTCGCAGGCCAGCAGCACCTGGTGTGAGAGCTGGATCAAAATCGCCTTCATCGACTCGGGCACGGTCATGCCGCGCTCGACGAGCAAGCCGGCGACGTCTTGAGCGATGTCTGCGATGGAGTCCTGGAGGTCGAGGATCTCGAGCAGGTCACGACGGTCGACCGGCAGGAGCAGGCGACGCGGCAGGTGGGCGCGGAGATCGTTCTTCAGCTGGTCCGCCTGGCCTTCGAGCTCGTCGATGCGCCGCTCGAGACTGCTCACGCGCTCCATGTTGTCCTCGCAAAGTGCCTCGAAGAGCGGGGGAACCAGCCGGGCGCACTCGAGCACCACGTGCATGTGCTGCTGTAGAGGCTTGAACGGGGACTTCGCAAAGAGATCGAGAAACGCCATCTCAAACGCCTCCTAGCAGGCTGCGGAGAAAGTGACTGGGTTGGGCGGGACGCCTCTGACGGGAGGCGTGCCGAGCAGGGAGAGGGATCGCCGTTCCCGGTACGAACCGGTTCGGTGTCGCACGGGTAGATCTTGCGGGATCATGAGCTATGTCGCCTCCAACAGGTTGCGGATACGGACCAGGTTGTAGGCCGCAGCAGTGAAGGTGAAGACCCAGCCGACCCGATCCGTGCCCCGGTGCCGGGTCTTGCGCATCAAGCCCACCGTCTTCATCCAGCCAAACACCTCCTCCACCCGTTTGCGGAAGCGCTGGCTCACCTCGTAGCCCGGGTGTCCTGTGGTCCTTCGATCGATCGCGCTTCGGCGGTTCGTCGTGTTCTGTGCCACGTGCGGGGTAACGCTCCAGGCCCGAAGCGCCTGCACAAAGCTCTTGGCGTCGTAGCCCTTGTCTCCAGCCAGGGTGATCCGGCGAGCGCCCCCCAGACCCAGCACCATCTCGAGAGCCGCTTCGCGCTCCGCATACCCCGACGCCTGAGTGAGCTTCGCCGCCACCACCAGGCCGTTGCGGTTCTCCGTCACGACGTGTCCCTGATACGCGAGCCGCGCGCCCTGGCCCCTCATCCCCGCCAGTCGGGCGTCCGGATCCGTCCTCGACGCATGCGTCTGGTTGCTCCGCTTCTCGCCCCGGAAGTTGACCGTCGGGTTGCCCGGGTCGTCATCGTCCCTGCGCTTCTCGTCCTTGCGCACGAAGCTCTTCTGGCTCGCCCACGCCTCGATCAGCGTCCCGTCCACCGTGAAGTGCTCCGATGACACCAACCCCTCCGACTCCGCCTGCGCCAGCACCGCCTCGAAGAAATGCTGAGCGATCTCGCCCTTCAGCAGCCGTTCCCGATTCTTGGTGAACACCGTCGCGCTGAACACCTCATCGTCCAGCTCCAGGCCCACGAACCAGCGGTAGAGCAGGTTGTAGTCGATCTGCTCGATCAGCTGGCGCTCGCTCCGGATCGTGTACAGCACCTGCAACAGCAGCGCCCGCAACAGCTGCTCCGGCGGGACCGACGGTCGGCCGACCCCTTTGGCGTAGATACCATCGAAGCGTCGCGACAGCTGCTCCAGCGCCGCGTCCACCAGTCGCCGGATCGCTCGAAGCGGATGGTCCTCGGGAATCCGGGACTCCAGCGATACGTAGCTGAAGATCCCACCCTGAAGCGTCTGCGGTCCTCTCACATCTCCCCCTTGGGGCTTCCCTCAAAGGTACCCTTCGATGAGGAGTTTTTCAGCAGCCTGCTAGGCGAGAAGACCCCGGTAGAAGTAGTAGAAGAAGATCGCGAGTCCCGCGCCCACGGGTAGGGTCACAACCCAGGCCAGGACGATGGTCCCGATCACCCGAAAGTCGAGCGCGCCGATCCCGCGCGCGAGCCCCACCCCGAGAATGGCGCCGACCAGCGTGTGGGTCGTCGAGACGGGCAGACCGAAGCGACTGGCGATCACGATCGTGGTCGCGGCGGCAAACTCCGCCGCATAGCCTCGGGTCGGAGTAAGCTCGGTGATCCTCTCTCCGATCGTGATCATCACTCGGTAGCCGAGAGTCGCGAGCCCCAGCACGATGCCCGCGCCTCCGACCAGCAACAGCCAGCCCGGAACGGGCGACGCGGCCTCGACGAGGCCCCCCTGAGCCGTCTCGATCACCGCCGCCATGGGGCCGATCGCGTTTGCCACGTCGTTTGAGCCGTGAGCGAAGGCCACGGCGCAGGCGCTCATCACCTGCAGCGAGCCGAACATGCGTTCGACCGTAGCAAAGTGAAAACTGCGATCGGCGTTCGGGTCGGGCTGGAGCCGGCGCAGCAGCAGGGCAGCCACGACTGCTCCCAGCACCCCGAGGGCCGCGGTAATACCGAGGGCATGCGACAGGCTGAAGTCGAGGTTCAGGTTCTTGAGCCCCTTGAACAGCGTCACCATGCCGATGACCGCGAGCACGGCAAAAACGTACAGCGGACCCCACCTCTGGAGCTGCCGTACAGGGTTTTCACGATCCAGGATCAACCAGCGCGTGACCGTGAAGATTACGAAGGCCAGAGAGCCGGACAGGAGCGGCGAGACGAGCCAGGACGCCGTGATCCGGCCGAGCTTGCCCCACTCCACCGCGGACCAGCCCAGCGCCACCGTTCCGAACCCGGCAATGGCCCCGATGATGGAGTGCGTCGTGGACACGGGCCAGCCCAGGCGCGACGCAATGATGAGCCAGGTGCCCGCAGCGGTGAGGGCCGCGAGCATCCCGGCGATCAGGACGTCCGGGCGCTCTCCGACCACCGCGGGATCCAGGATTCCGCCTCGGATCGTCTTGGTGACGTGGCCACCGACGAGGTACGCACCGGCGAACTCAAACACTGCGGCAACGACGATCGCCTGCCGGATGGTCAGCGCGCGCGAGCCGACGGACGTCCCCATGGCGTTCGCAACGTCGTTGGCGCCGATCGAGAACGCGGTGTACAGGCCGAGCCCGATCACCAAACCGATGACGAGGTCCAACTCTTCCCCCTCCTGGCGAGCTGGGTGCCAACCTAGCCGATTGGCATGCGGGAGGGAAAGCTCGTTCCGCAGAGCCGACCTGCCTGAGCTACTGTCAGGGTATGGGGGCGCTCGACTCGTTGGCCTCTCTGGTGCGCAGTATCGCCTGCTGGCCGCTACTCGTGGTCGCCATGCTGTACTACAGCACCATGGCAATCATCATGGCGTTGCGGGGCCGGAGCCCCGAGGACATTCATCGCGCCTATCTGGGCTTTGCACGCTTCTGCGTGCGTGCCGCGGACACGCGCCTGATCATCCACGGCGCCGAGCAGCTCGGGCCGGATGTAGCATATGTCGTGGTCTCCAACCACGAGAGCAACTGGGACTCGCAAATTCTCATCGCGGCGTTTCCGCAGCTCTGCACAAGGTTCGTTGCAAAGAAGCAGCTGATGCAGATTCCCGTCTTCGGCCACGCCCTTCGAGTCTCGGGCAACATCATGGTCGATAGAGATCGGCGCGCCACTGACCTGAAGCGGATCGAGGAGCAGATGAGCGTGCGCGCGCCCAACGTGTCGATCCTGTTCTTTGCCGAAGGCCGACGAACGCGCGACGGGTCCTTTCACGTCTTCAAGATGGGAGCCTTTGTCACGGCACTCACGCACCGGCTCCCGATTCTGCCGGTGGCCGTCGCGGGCTCGAGGCGGCTATGGCCACCCGGTGGGCTCAGGATTCGCCCCGGCCCCGTGGCGATCGAGGTGGGCGCTCCGATTGCGGTAGATGGGCTCGACTTCGCTGATCGCGCGGCGCTTCGCGACCAGACGCGCGAAGTAGTTGGCAAGCTGCGCGCGCGAGCGCGGCAGCGGCTGAGGGACATGGACGTCGACCCCGGGGGGGGGTGATTAGGGTAGAATCCGGCCCTATGCAGCCCAGCACCCGTCGCGTTCCAGGCAAGGACGGCCTCGAGATCAATGTCCTCGAGTGGAGCACTACAGGTACTCCGCTCGTCTTCGTGCACGGTTTCAGCAACGACGCACACGTCTGGGACGACATCGCACCGGCCCTCGCACCACACTACCGTGTGCTCTGCCTCGATCTGCGCGGGCACGGTGATTCCGGACGCGATCCCGACGCCGCATACGACCCGGAAAGCATGGCCGCCGACTTGGAGTGTGTCTTCGATTCCCTTGGCATCGAACGGCTCGTGCTCGTCGGTCACTCGCTGGGCGGTCGAGTCTCGATGTTCTTCGCCGGACGCAACCTCGAGATGCTGGCAGGACTGGTGATCGTCGACACCGGACCGGAGCATGACCCTCGCGGCACCGCGCGGATCAGCATGGACATCCAACAGAGCTCGCACAGCTATGACTCGATCCAGGAGTACGAAGGCGTGCTCGTACGTCAGTACCCTGTGACACCGCCGGAGGCCCTGTCTCGCCTGGCCAGGCAGTGGTTGCGCGAGCGGCCGGACGGGCGCTTCGAGCTGAAACTCGATCCAAACCTGATGAAGGGCCTCGGCAGGGGCTCCGCGGAGGAGCAGCAGAAGCGCTCGCGTGAGGACACGCAGCGGTTGTGGGAGACGCTGAAGAAGCTGCCCTGCCCGACTCTGGTGGTGCGCGGCGCGGCTTCGGACATTCTGGATGCGGGCACCGCGGACAGGATGGTGGACGAGGCGATTCCGAACGGGAAGCTGGCGGTGATCGGACGGGCCGGGCATTCGGTGATGCTCGACAATCCCCCTGAGTTCGAGAAGGTGCTGTGCGAGTTCGTGCTCGGGTGAATCTTCCTAGGTAATTCCGTCGGAGGCCGGGACGCTCCGCCTGGCGGACTCCGCTCCTTGCGTGTTCACGCGCCTCGCTCGGCTCGGGGACCGCTACCACAGTCCGCCAGGAGGAGCGTCCCGGCCTCCGACTTCCTGCCTAAACCGAGCGGCCAGCGCGATTCGCTCTTTAGTGTGGCTAGGAGAGTGACCCAAGATTCCCTTATTGGCTAACTTGGGAGCGTGGGGGAAGAGGTCATGTTCAAGGCGTATGTGCCGCAGCAGGGCGAGCTGCTACCGGCGCACGTGGGGGAGGCTCTGGATCCATCGGATCCGGCGCTGTTCATCGACGATTTGGTGGAGTCGCTGGATCTGCGGCGGTTCGAGAAGCGGTATCGCCGGCGTGGAGAGCGAGCCTTCCCGCCTCGGATGCTGTTGAAGCTGTGGCTTCTGGGGGCGGTCGTGGGCGTGTACAGCGGGCGGGAGCTTGCGCGACGGCTGCACTACGACCTGCGGTTTCGCTACCTCGCGGCTGGGCTACGACCGAACTTCCGGACGATCAACCGATTCCGGGACCGTCACCACAAGGACTTCCGAGAGGTGTTCTTGCAGACGCTGAAGGTGGCGCAGGCGATGGGGCTTGTGAAGCTCGGGCAGGTGGCGGTAGACGGCACGAAGATCCGGGCGAACACGTCGCGGTCCAAGGCGATGAGCCACGCGCGGATGCTGGAGGCGGAGGATCAGCTGAGCGACGAGATCGAGCAGATCGTGGCGCAGATGGACGAGCTCAACGCTGCGGAAGAGCAAGAGCACGGGGACGACGATGGCGGAGGTGGGCTTCCAGAAGAGCTACAGCTGCGCGAGCGACGACGGGAGCGGATCCGAGCGGCCCGGGAGCAGCTGGAGCGGGAGAAGGGGGAGAAGCTCGAAGCGAAGCACCAGAAGAGCTTCGCGGACCCCGAAGCGAACATGATGAAGACCGAGGGATCCTTGCAGTACTGCTACAACGCGCAGCTGGCGACGAGTGAGGACGGCCTGATCGTGGCGAACGAGCTGACAGAGAAGGCCAATGACTACGAGCAGTTGGAGCCCATGGTCGAGGCAATCGAGACGAACACGAGTCAGCGAGCGGAGATTCTGCTGGCCGACAACGGGTACCTGAGCGAGTCGAACCTGAAGGCGTTGGAACGGCGGGGACAACAGGCGTTGATCGCGGTCCGCGGGCGGAAGTCGTCCCGCTGGCCCAAGGGAGCCCGGGCGCAGCGGATGCACCGGATCTTACGACTGCCCTGGGCCCAGCAACGCTACGCGCAGCGGAAGACCCAGGCGGAGCGGCCGTTTGCCGAGATCAAGGCACGACAGCGGTTTCGGCGCTTCATGCTGCGCGGCCAGGAGAAGGTGACGGGAGAGTGGGACCTGGTGTGCTCGGGCTTCAACGTGATGGCGCTCTGCCGAGCGCAGATGGCGTGATCGGGCGGGTGCGGACCCGTTTCGCGCACGTCAGGCCCTGGATCTGACGCATATCTGTGTAGATCGACATCTACCGGCTACCTCGGACCCCCGTTGGCCCGTACATCGCTCCACGTCCAGTTGGGGGCCCTCGCTACAATCACCTCCGCCCACCCGAATCTTGGGTCACTCTCCTAGCAGGCTGCGGAGAAAGTGACTGGGTTGGGCGGGACGCCTCTGACGGGAGGCGTGCCGAGCAGGGAGAGGGATCGCCGTTCCCGGTACGAACCGGTTCGGTGTCGCACGGGTAGATCTTGCGGGATCATGAGCTATGTCGCCTCCAACAGGTTGCGGATACGGACCAGGTTGTAGGCCGCAGCAGTGAAGGTGAAGACCCAGCCGACCCGATCCGTGCCCCGGTGCCGGGTCTTGCGCATCAAGCCCACCGTCTTCATCCAGCCAAACACCTCCTCCACCCGTTTGCGGAAGCGCTGGCTCACCTCGTAGCCCGGGTGTCCTGTGGTCCTTCGATCGATCGCGCTTCGGCGGTTCGTCGTGTTCTGTGCCACGTGCGGGGTAACGCTCCAGGCCCGAAGCGCCTGCACAAAGCTCTTGGCGTCGTAGCCCTTGTCTCCAGCCAGGGTGATCCGGCGAGCGCCCCCCAGACCCAGCACCATCTCGAGAGCCGCTTCGCGCTCCGCATACCCCGACGCCTGAGTGAGCTTCGCCGCCACCACCAGGCCGTTGCGGTTCTCCGTCACGACGTGTCCCTGATACGCGAGCCGCGCGCCCTGGCCCCTCATCCCCGCCAGTCGGGCGTCCGGATCCGTCCTCGACGCATGCGTCTGGTTGCTCCGCTTCTCGCCCCGGAAGTTGACCGTCGGGTTGCCCGGGTCGTCATCGTCCCTGCGCTTCTCGTCCTTGCGCACGAAGCTCTTCTGGCTCGCCCACGCCTCGATCAGCGTCCCGTCCACCGTGAAGTGCTCCGATGACACCAACCCCTCCGACTCCGCCTGCGCCAGCACCGCCTCGAAGAAATGCTGAGCGATCTCGCCCTTCAGCAGCCGTTCCCGATTCTTGGTGAACACCGTCGCGCTGAACACCTCATCGTCCAGCTCCAGGCCCACGAACCAGCGGTAGAGCAGGTTGTAGTCGATCTGCTCGATCAGCTGGCGCTCGCTCCGGATCGTGTACAGCACCTGCAACAGCAGCGCCCGCAACAGCTGCTCCGGCGGGACCGACGGTCGGCCGACCCCTTTGGCGTAGATACCATCGAAGCGTCGCGACAGCTGCTCCAGCGCCGCGTCCACCAGTCGCCGGATCGCTCGAAGCGGATGGTCCTCGGGAATCCGGGACTCCAGCGATACGTAGCTGAAGATCCCACCCTGAAGCGTCTGCGGTCCTCTCACATCTCCCCCTTGGGGCTTCCCTCAAAGGTACCCTTCGATGAGGAGTTTTTCAGCAGCCTGCTAGGGGGCGGGGACTTCGGTGATGGGGTCGTCGATGTCGTCGTATTCCAGTCGGAGGGCTCGACTCATTGTTGCGTGGAGGGCATACGTGGAGATGACGTAGGTGAGTTCGAGGATGGCTTCGTCGGAGAATCCAGTTTTGAGGGCGGCGAAGGTGGCGTCGGGGACCCGGCCTCCTGCGAGGACCAGGGCGTCGGCGTAGGCGAGGACGGCGCGTTCCAGCGGCGAGTAGTTCTGGGAGGTGGTCCAGGAGGGGATGTCGCGGATCTGGTCCTCGCTGATACCGGCGGTACGGGCGCCCTTGCAATGCTGGGAGTAGACGAACTTGCTGGCGCGGGCGAAGCCGGCGCGCAGGATTCCCAGCTCGCGGAGCTTCGGGTCGACGAGGCTACCTTCTCGGTTGTAAAGGGCGAATCCGGCGACGGCGTGGTTGAAGACTTCGGGGACCAGGGCAAAGACGGTCCACCAGTTGCCCGGTGTGCCGGTCGCGGTACCTGGCTCCTTCACTGGGTCTCGATCCCCGAAGAGCTGGTCGTACATGCGACGCACCTCCGCGGTCGCCTCGGAGCGCGGTACCTGGCGCAGCCGCGGCACGTCAGGCCACCGGCGCCAGGGCGCGCGACGCCTGGCGAGGATCGGTGGTGGTGGTAAGCAGCGAGAGCACGGGCGTATCGACCCCGCAGTCCACATAGCGCTGGATGTGCTCCCGGCACTGCTCGGGACCTCCGTGGATGACGAGCTCATCGACCACTTGGTCCGGGATGGCCGCAGCAGCGCCCTTCCTGTCCCCTTGCTTCCACTTCTTCCACATCTCCCCGAGCTGCTCGCCGCGCCCGAGCCACTCATGGAAGGCGGCGTATACCGGAACATTCAGGTAGGCATTGGCCGCGAAGCGCGCCGCCGCGCGCGCCTCGTCTTTGTCTTCCGTCAGGCATACGAAGATGCGGGCGACGATCTCCTTGTCCTCTCCGCTCTCCTTCACGTAGGGCACGACGCGCTTCACGTCATCCGCCGACAGCCAGTTGATGATCGCCCCGTCTCCCACCCGCCCGGCCATCCGCAGCCATGCCCTTGCGAAGGGCGGCAATCAGGATCTTCGGCTGCTCCTCCACCTTCGGCGATAGACGGAAGTTCGTCACGCGAAAGGTCTCGTACTCCTCGGTCACCCGGTCTCCGGTGAGCGCCCTGCGCAGGAACAGGGCCTTGTCGCGCGTGTGCTGGAAGGGCTTTTCGAAGGGGATCCCGTTCCAGTTCTCCACGATGACGTTCGAAGACGAGCCGAGACCGACGACGATACGGCCAGGGGCCGCCTGGCACAGCGTCGCGACACTCATTGCCAGCAGCGCGGGCGCGCGCGTGTACACCGGTAGGATCGCGCAACCCAGGCGCGCGTTCGGCGCCCAGACGGAGGCGAGCGCGAGCGGCGTGAGACCGTCAAACGACCCGGCCTCACTCGTCCACAAGTCTGTGTAACCCAGCGAATCGAGCTCATGGATCCAGTCTCGTTGCTCGAGGATGGGAACTCCCTCGAGCGGGATGGTCATACCGTAGCGCTTCATGTACATCCTCCGTGGGACGCAGCCCGGGAGACCGCATGATACACGAATGCCCGACCCATCCGAGATGTCCGCTCGCCTGACACGCGCCTTCTTCGCCCGTCCGTGTCTCGAGGTGGCCCCGGAGCTGCTCGGATGCACGCTGGTCCACCAGCTCGAGGACGGCACGCAGCTGTCGGGACGCATCGTGGAGGTGGAGGCGTACCTTGGCGACGGCAGCGACCCCGGCTCCCATTCCCACAACGGTCGAACCGCTCGCAACGCAGCGATGTTCGGAGCACCAGGCGTCTTCTACGTATACCGCAGCATGGGCATTCACGTGTGCGCGAACGTGGTGTGTGAGCCCGACGGCAGCGGCGCTGCTGTGCTCCTCCGCGCTGTCGAGCCACGCAACGGGATGGAGTGGATGCGCCGGCGACGTCACAACCGGCCCGAGCGCGAGCTCACGAACGGTCCAGGCAAGCTGTGCCAGGCATTCGGAATCTGCCTCGACCACGACGGCCGTTCGGCGCTGCGCGCCCCGCTGCGCCTACAGGCGCCCGAGAAGCCCCCCGAGAAGATCCTGCACAGCCCCCGCATCGGCCTCGTGAAAGGCGCTGACCTCTGGCACCGTTTCTTCGTCGCCGACAGCCCTTGGCTGAGCTCTTCGCCACTCAATCGGCGAGCCCAGCCTCTACCCCCTATCATGAGCCGGCCTTGGCTGGGCCCCACTCGAAGAGCGAGATGAAAGCGCGCGAGCGCTTCCTCTGCGCCTGCCTGGGCCGGCCCGTTGACCGCCCCCCCGTCTGGCTGATGCGTCAGGCGGGGCGCTACCTACCGGAGTACCGCGAGCTCCGTGCAAAGGCGAGCTTCCTCGAGCTGTGCGCCGATCCGGCTCGAGCTACCGAGATCTCGCTGCAGCCGCACCGACGCTTCGGCATGGATGGCGTCGTCGTCTTCTCCGACATCCTGATTCCCCTCGCAGGCTTGGGCATCGAGCTCCACTTCGACCCGGGTCCGGTGGTCCGAAATCCGGTGCAGAAGAGCGCCGACCTCGAGAGGCTCGACGGCGACGTCGAACAGGCCATGGAGCCGACCTGCGAGGCGATCCGTCGGCTCAAGCGAGAGCTTGGCGAAGAGGCAGCCATCATCGGCTTTGCCGGTGCGCCATGGACGCTGGCCGCGTACGCCTGCGAGGAGAGGCTGTCCCGCGACGTGGAGCACCTCATGGGGCTGTCGTACAGCGAGCCCGAGCTCGTCGATCAGCTCCTGGACCGGATGGCGGAAATCAGCGCAGAGGCGCTCCGCGTGCAGATGGAGGCCGGGGCCGACGCGCTGCAGATCTTCGACACCTGGGCGGGAATGCTGTCCGTCGCGCGCTTCGAGCGCCTTGCGGGACGAGCGCTGCAGCGTGTGCTCGAGCTGCTTCCGCAGCGCAGGCCCCCGCTGATCATCTTTGCGCGGGGCGCCTCGCATCTGATGGAGTCGATTGCAGACATCGGGCCCGACGTCGTTTCGCTCGATTGGCGGACGGACCTTGCCGAGGCCGCCCGTCGCATCGGAGAACGCGTGTCGCTGCAAGGGAACCTCGAACCTGCCGCGCTCAAGGCTCCGCCTGAGCAGATCGAGGCGGCCGTGGCGGAGCTCGTGCGCGCCGGCCGGGCTGCGCGAGGCCACATCCTGAACCTGGGGCACGGCGTGCTGCCGTCGGTCCCCGTAGAAGGCGTGGCCGCGTTCGTCAGAGCCGCAAAGCGGGCCCGAGCTTAAGCTTCCGCGACCTCCTCGATCAGGCGGCGCTTCGGGATCGGCTTGCTGAGGTAGATGTCGCACCCGGCTGCGATACACTTCTCTGCGTCGCCTTGCATCGCGTTTGCCGTGAGCGCGATGATCCGACCCCTGTAGCCCGCGTCGCGCAGCTTTCGCGTCGCAGCGTAGCCATCGAGGATGGGCATCTGGATGTCCATCAAGATCACGTCGAAGGGGCTCCCGGCGGACTTCGCCTCGATGGCGCGCTCGTACGCGAGCAGCCCGTTGCCGACGATCTCGACCTTGGCCCCCGCCAGACTCAGTATCCTGCTGATCAGCCGCTGATTGTCTTCTCCGTCTTCCGCCAGTAAGACGCGGACTCCCTCCAGGCTCGGCTCGTCTCCGGCCTCGCTCTCGCCGGGCGCAACCTCTGCGAGCTTCGAGAGCGCTTCCAGTGGACTCGCATACAGCTCGGCTCCTTCGAGAGAGCCCGTCTCGATCGTGGCCACGAAGCGGCTCCCGGGGGTGTCCTTGTCGTCGATTGTGACGCTGCCGCCGAGCAGCTCGGCAAGACTGCGCGAGATGGAGAGGCCCAGGCCCGTGCCTCCGAAGAGTCGTGTCGTCGACATGTCTGCCTGCGAGAAAGGCTTGAAGAGACGCTCGCGATCCTCGGGATCGATGCCGATGCCCGTGTCCTCGACCACGAAGCGCAGCATCGGCTGCTCCACCTCTGGAGGGGTAACGAGGCTCACGAGCAGTCGGACGCTGCCACAGTCTGTGAACTTGATCGCGTTGCCCAGCAGGTTGAGGAGGATCTGCTGCACGCGGGTCGGGTCGGTCTGAATCTCTTCCGGGACGGGTGTGTCGTAACCGATCTCGAAGACGAGCTCCTTCTCGGCGGCCCGCGGCTCGATCACCTCTCTCACACGTTGCAGCAGGTCCGCCGTTGCACAAAGGATGCGCTCGACGCTGAGGTTCCCGGTCTCGATCTTCGATACGTCGAGGATCTCGTCGATCAGCCCCAGCAGATGCTCGCCGTTCCGCCGCACCGTGCGGGAGTACTCGACACGCTCTGGCTTGGAGCGCGCTTCGGGGAACAGCTCCGCGTAGCCCAGGATCGACATCATGGGCGTGCGCAGCTCGTGGCTCATGTTCGCCAGGAAGTTGGTCTTCGCTTCGGCAGCCGCCTCCGCCGCGCGCAGAGCCTCGGCCAGCTCGCGGTGCCGTCGCAGCAACAGCTCGTGGCTTCTGCGCCGATGCATGACCTGCCCAAGCGTGAGCCCGATGTTGTGCATGAGCGCGACCGAGCGGATCTCGCGTGGTCGGGGCTCAACGTCAAAGAGCTCGACCACCGCCATCACGTCGTTCGCCACCGAGGCGGGGAACGCGACGGCCGCGCGAACCTCTTCGGAGCTGGGTCTGCCGAACCAGTCCTGCCCGCGCACGTCTTCCACCCAGAGCGCTTCTCCGCGCTCCAGCACCCTGCCCGGCAGCCCCGCCCCGCGCTCGAAAGCCAGCGAGCGGCTCGCCCTGACGAAGTCACTAGCCAGATCGGGGGCCGAGACGTGCCAGATGTCCCCGGGACGAAGAAGACCCGGGTCCTCCAGGTCGACCACGTAGATGTGCCCGATCGGCCAGCACAGGAACCTGCAGATGAGCTGGCAGCAGGCCGCGAGAGCGGCCTCGAAGTCTCCCTGTCGATCGACGATGCGGCTGATCTGGCCCAGCAGCCGCAGCTCGGCCTCCGAACGCTGGAGATCGCGGTGGGCATGCTGGTGGGTCTCGAGCATGGCGTCGACGGCGCCCGCGAAGTCCGCCAGCTCGCGGACCTCGGTCCGGACCTCGGCACACGAACTCGGCTCGAGAGGCGTATCTCTCCCGATGATCTGCGAGAGGGCGGCGAGCGGTTCGAGGGCCAGGCGCCCCAGCGCACGGTGAGCCGCGAACGCCGCCACTCCCACGACCGCACACGCGAGCAGACCGGAGAGCGCGGCGCGCGGCCACGCCAAGAGTCGCTGCCCCACGACGGTCTCGAGGCCCGCCGCCACGAGCGCGGCGAGCAGGCCGACGACCGCCAGCCTCACGATCACGGCTCTACGCAGCGTGAGTCCGCTCGAACCCAACGGAAGCCCCCCTACACACGACCTATCGTCGCCAGGCGGGGATCCCTGAGAGGGAGGAGGGCTGGACCTTAGAAGCCCTGCAGCGTCGCGTAGCGGTCGCGGTGGTAGCTGGCGTCACCCAGCGTAAACTGCGCCACGCGGGCTCGCTTCAGGAATAGGCCGATCTCCTCCTCGTCGGTCATCCCAATGCCCCCGTGCATCTGCAGCGCCTCGTTCCCGATCTGGAACGCCGTGCCACTGAGGCGCGCCTTCGCCACGCTGGCCAGCTGGGGAAGATCGGGGCGACCCTCGTCGATCGCCTGCAGCGCGTCGAGCACGATCGAGCGTGCGAGCTCGATCTCCACGAACATGTTCGCCGCGCGGTGCTTGAGCGCCTGGAACGAGCCGATCGGCACTCCGAACTGCTTGCGGTCCTTCAGGTACTGGAGTGTGCGCTCGTACGCCTCGAGGCAAGTCCCCAGCAGCTCCGCGGAGAACACGGCGGTGGCGCGGTCGAGCACCGCGTCGAGCACATCGGCGCCCGCACCCACCGTACCCAGCACCGCGGAGCGCTCCACCTCGACTCCGTCGAGCTCGACGTTCGCCGCGTTACGGCTGTCCACCATGATCGTTCGCAGACGGGACACGCCCTCTGCCGCGGCATCGAGCAGGAACAGCGTCAGGCCGTCGCGCTCTCCCGCCTCACCCGAGGTGCGCGCCACAACGACGAGTTGATCCGCGACGTGCCCATCTAGCACGAAGGTCTTCTTGCCGTGAAGCGTGTAGCCGCTGGCCGTCTGCTCCGCGCGGGTGGCGATCGCGTATGGATCGTGCCGCGTGCCTTCTTGCAGCGCGAGCGCCAGAATCCACGCTCCCGTACAGACCGCGGTCAGTACGTCCTTGCGCTGGGTCTCGTTGCCACCGATGAGCACGGCGTTGCCTGCAAGCAGGACGGTCGAGACGAGCGGCGAGGCGACGAGCGCGCGGCCGGTCTCCTCGAGCACGATGCCGAGCTCCGTGTGGCCCATGTCGACGCCCCCGACCTCCTCGGGAAAGATGATCCCGGCCCAGCCTAGCTCGGCCATCTCCCTCCACAGCTCGCGCGAGAATCCGTCGGGACTCTTCTCATCACGCAGCTTGCGCAGCTCCGCCACGGGAGCTTTTTCGCGCACGAACTCTCGGGCCGTCTCCTTGAGCAGCTCCTGCTCTTCCGTCAGTACCAGTGCCATCACACTCTCCGCAGCTCAGTCCGGCAGCCCGAGCACGCGCTTGGCCACGATGTTCAGCTGGATCTCCGAGGTCCCGCCTTCGATCGAGTTGGCCTTGGAGCGCAGCCACTCGCGCGTCGTGCCGAGCTCTCGCACACTGAAGCCCTCTCCCTCCCAGCCGAACGCCTGGGTGCCAAGCACCGAGACCAGGAGCTCGTAACGCCGCATGTTCATCTCGGTGCCGTAGTACTTGAACATCGACGAGGCGGCTCCTTGCCCCTGTCCAGCCTTCGCCTCCGCGGCCGAGCGACGCGTCGTCGCGGTGAAGCAGGTCTGGTCCATCATCTGCTGGGCGATGCGATCCCGGATGATGGGATCCGCGATCTTGCCGTCTTTCGTGCCCACGTACCCGGCCGCCAGCTCGGCCAGGCCCGCGCCGGCGGCGCTGCCGCGCAGACCAAAGCCCATCCCGCCGATCATCGAGCGCTCGTGCTGGAGCAGCCGCTTCGCAATGGTCCAGCCGCCGTTCGGCTTCCCGACGAGATTGGCCTTGGGGACCTTCACGTTCTCGAAAAAAGTCTGGCAGAAGGGAGACGAGCCGCTGATCAGCTTGATCGGTGCGACGGACACCCCCTCGGATTCCATGTCGAAGAGCAAGAAGCCGATCCCGTCGTGCTTCGAGGCATCGGGGTTCGTCCTCACCAGGCAGAAGATCCAGTCGGATTCGTCCGCCATCGAGGTCCAGATCTTCTGACCGTTCACGAGATAGTGGTCGCCCTTATACTCCGCGCGCGTCTGGAGTCCTGCCAGGTCCGAGCCCGCTCCCGGCTCGCTGTAGCCCTGACACCAGCGGATCTCGCCGCGGACGATCTTGGGGAGATGCTCCTTCTTCTGCTCCTCGTTCGCGAACTCCAGGAGGACTGGGCCGAGCATCGAGAGGCCGAAGCTGGACAGCGGCAGCCTACACTTGAGGCTCGCCAGCTCTTCCGCGAGCACGCGTGCCTCCGGGTCCGAGAGCCCGCCGCCCCCGTACTCGCGCGGCCAGGTCGGTGCAGTCCAGCCCTTCTCCGCCATGCGGTCGAGCCACAGCTTCGCGTCGAGGTTCGCGTAGGTAGCGCGGCGGCCACCCCACACGGCATCCTGGGGTTTGCTCCTGTCTCGCAGCGATTCGGGGTAGTTCCCTTCCAGCCAGGTCCTGGTGGACCGTCTAAATGCTTCGAGATGCTCCAAAAGGGGGTGATCCTCCATCAAGGGGGCTCGCGCCGGGGCCGCGAGCGCGCTTATCGTGCCAGCCGTACCGGGGTTTGTCGAGAGAGGCGCTACGATCAGAGCATGCGGACGCTGCGCAGTATCCTCGGACTGGAGACGGAGCGGAAGGAGGGGCGCCAGCGGGCGGACGATGCCCGCGACACGGAGACCGTCGCCCGGATCGCCGCCGAGCTCGAGCAGCTCGATCCCGACGAGGCGCGCTTCCTGGCGGCCTTCGCCTATGTGCTGGCGCGGGTGGCACGGGCGGACCTCGAGGTCTCGGAGGCAGAGAACGACGAGATGATCGGACTCGTGCGCCAGCTGAGCGACCTGCCACCCGCGCAGGCCACGCTCGTGGTGCTCATCGCGAAGTCACACGCAACGACCCTCGGAGGCACGGAGAACTACGTCGTGACCCGACAGTTCCGGGACCTGGCCAACCGCGCCCAGCGGATCGATCTCATGCGCTGCCTCTTCGCCGTAGCGGCCGCGGACGAGAACATCTCGTCGGTGGAGAACGCGGAGATCAGCCAGATCGGGACGGAGCTCGGCTTCACCACCAAAGAGGTCGCCGGCCTGCGCTCCGCCTTTCGCGACCAGCTCGCAGTCATGAAGAACCCTGCGGGCAAGAAGGAAGCCCGATGAAGCAGACGGGCACCTCCGTCCGGCCGTCGAGCTGATGGCGCTGCGGGCAGTCCTGTTCGACTTCGGCGGCACGCTCTACGACTACGGATCGCTGGCGCGCGCGGAGGGGGAGAGCCTGAGCCAGCTGCTCGAGTGGGCCGGGATCGGTGCCCCTCTCGAGCAGGTCCGGCTCGCGCAGCGCGAGTCGGCGCGCAAGGTGTTTGCGGACTACTTGAGCAGACCCTTCTACATGCACAGGGCTCTGTTCGACGACACGCTGCGCGAACTCCTGGCGAGCTTCGGCGTGGACGCAAAGGCGGAGTGGCTCGACCGATACCGGGCAGCGCAGTGGGAGGGACACGCGCGCGACCTGGAGTTGCGTCCGGGAGTCACCGAGACGCTCTCGACGCTCCGCGCCCGGGGTCTCCACGTCGGCATGGTGAGCAACATAGACGAGGATCAGCTTGAGCATCTACTCGAGATCTCCGCCGTACGCCCCTACTTCGACGCCATCCTCTCCAGCGAGCGCGCGGGCTCGTGCAAACCGGACAGTGCGATCTTCGAGCGGGCCCTGCGCAGCGCCGGCTGCGGGCCACACGAGGCACTCTTTGTCGGCGACTCGCGTCCGGCCGACGTGGCCGGTGCAAACGCTCCGCGCCTGCGCTCCGTGTTGATCTGGCACCGCTCCGACCGACCCCCGCCAGCGGGGGACCCCGAGCCGGCCCACGTGATCCGCTCCATCCCCGAGCTGCTCGCACTCGTCTAGCGGGACCCGACACGCGTCCAAGAACACCGCTGCGTGTTGATTGACCTGACAGACCTGCGAGCACGGACCGAAGAACCCGTTCCGATGTCAGACCTGGGGACCCGCGTGCTAAACTCGGGAATCACCGCAGCCAGGGGCATCTACAAGGGCTGCGGTACGGGAGCCGAATCGGTGTCACTCACGGTCGAGACACGCTACGGACGGGTTCGCGCTGCGGCCGAGCGCGGCGTGCAGGTCTACCGTGGTATCCCGTACGCACGACCTCCCCTCGGCCCGCTTCGACTCCGCCCACCGCTCCCCCCGGAGCCGTGGAACGGTGTTCGAGAGTGCAGAGAGTTCGGAGCGGCGGCCCCGCAAAACCCGCCGCGGATCCCTTCGCTTTTGGAAGGGGCCGCCCCCCGCTGGCGCGACGATTGCCTCAGCCTGAACATCTCGACTCCGGGTCTGGACGGCGAGCCAAAGCCCGTAATGGTCTGGATCCATGGCGGCGACTTCGTCGAGGGCTCGGCGTCCAAGCTCGGACTCACCGGCCGCGCGCTCGCGCGCCGGGGAGACGTGGTCGTGGTCACGATCCAGTATCGCCTGGGCGCCCTAGGGTTCCTGGATCCGAGCGCGGCCGAGCCCGGCGCCGGCGGCGGGGCCACGAACCTGGGGCTGCAGGATCAGGTCGCTGCACTCGACTGGGTGCAGCAAGAGATCGATGCCTTCGGCGGAGATCCGGCGAACGTCACGCTGTTCGGCGCCGGCGCCGGCGCCGGCTGCGCGGCCGCGCTACTCGCGATGCCACAGGCCCGCAGGCTGTTCCAGCGCGCCATACTGCAGAGCCCGGTCCTGCACGTCTGGGATCGCGAGGCGGCCGGTGAGATCGCCCGCCTCTTGCTCGCGGAGCTGGGGGTCTCCGCGGCGGGCCTCGCCGAGGTCCCGACCGCTTCGCTGCTGGCCGCGCAGCAGCGTTTGGAGCAGCGCCTAGGCGCCGACGCGGACGGGTGGGTATTCCGCCCCGTCGTCGACGGTGAGACGCTGCCGTCCGCCCCTCATGCCGCGATCCTCGCTGGCGAGGCAGGAGAACACGACCTCATCGTCGGCACCAACCTGGACGAGACGCGCGTTGTCTGCCTCGAGGACCCGTCCGAGCTCAGTCTGAGCGAGGCGGACCTCCAGAGGCGCTGCGCCACCCTCGCCTCCGACGAAGCGAGCGCCCGACTCGCCATCGTCACCTACCGCGGTGCCCGGCTCGGCGCCGCGGCGAGCCCGAGCTCCGTCTGGTCCGCGATCGAGTCCGACCGCCTGTTTCGATACCCAGCCATGCAGCTCGCCCAGGCGCAGGCCGCCACCGGCGCACGCGTGTTCGCCTATCTATTCAGCTGGCCCTCGCCCGTAGGCGGAGGAGCGCTGGGCGCATTTCACGGGCTCGAGGTTCCCTTTGTCTTCGGCACCCGCCGACACCACGGTCTGCGTCGCTTCGTGGGCGGCGGCGAAGCGGCCAAGCAACTCTCGCACAGGATGAGCGACGCATGGATCGGCTTCGCGTACGCCCGCGAGCCGAGCTGCCCCGCCCTCGGACGCTGGCCTATCTACGCCGCTCCCGAGCGTCACACGCTCGTGCTCGGCACCAAGCCCGAGGTAGTCGAGGCCCCCATGGAAGCCGAGCGCGCCTTCTGGGAGCAACTCCGATCGCTCGATTGATCTGGATCCGGATCGCTGCCGTCTCCGGCGCGCTAGGCGTGGCGGCTGGAGCGCTGGGGTCTCACGCGCTGGAGGCACGTCTCGACCCGGCAATGCTGTCCGCCTGGGACACGGCCGTGCTCTACCATCTGCTGCACAGCGTGGTCCTGCTGGCGCTAGGTCTCTTCTGCATCTCCTCGCAGCGCAGCGTGCGTCTGCCCGCGAGCTTGTTCAGCGCGGGCATCCTGCTCTTCTCCGGCACGCTCTATGCGCTTGCCATGTCGGGACCGAGCGCGCTCGGCCCGCTTACCCCACTCGGCGGGCTGTGCCTGATCGCGGGCTGGCTGTCGCTCCTGTCCCTCCTACGACGCTGAGATTAGAATACCGGCAAGGGACACGTCATGAAGACCCTGCGAACTCCCGACGAGCGCTTCGAAAGCCTTCCCGGCTACTCCTTCGTACCCCACTACAGTGAAGTTCCGGACGGAGAGGGAGGAGCGCTCCGCATCCACCACCTAGACGAGGGTGCTCCCGACGCCGAGCTCATCCTGTGCCTGCACGGCCAGCCCACCTGGTCGTTTCTGTACCGGAAGATGATTCCCGTCTTCGTCGAGGCTGGCTTCCGCGTGATTGCCCCCGACTTTGTGGGTTTCGGACGCTCGGACAAGCCGACCGAGCGCAGCGACTACACATACGCCCGACACGTCGCGTGGATGAGTGCCTGGCTCGAGGGTCTCGACCTGCGCGGCATCAACCTCTTCTGCCAGGACTGGGGCGGCCTCATCGGCCTGCGCCTGGTGGCCGCGTACCCCGAGCGCTTTGCGCGCGTGGTCGCGGCGAACACAGGCCTCCCGGACGGCGGGGACGCCCCCCCCAGCGCAGCGCCCGCGCTCCACTCCCTCTACGACAGCCTGCCCGTCGTTAAGGCCAGCGAGCTCTTCGAGCGCTTCCGCGCCAAGGACGGACCCCCCGGCTTTCTCTTCTGGCGCAAGTACTGTGCGGAGTCCCCCGAATTCAGCGTCGGCGACGTCATGCAAACCGGCGGGGCCTCTGGCAGGCCCAACGACGTGCGGGCCGCCTACGAGGCCCCCTTTCCCGACGCACGCTATCTCGCGGGCGCCCGCGAGTTCCCGAGCCTGGTTCCGGTCTTCCCCGACGACCCGGAGATCCCCGCCAACAAGAAGGCCTGGGAGAAACTCGCCGCTTTCGACCGCCCCTTCCTCACGTCCTTCAGCGACGGCGATCCCGTCACCGCCGGTATGCAGAAGGCGCTCCAGGATCGCATCGCAGGCGCCCAAGACATGGAGCACGTGACGATCCGAGGCGCCGGCCATTTCCTCCAGGAGGACAGGGGCGAAGTGGTCGCCAGAGCGATGATCGACTTCATCCACGCAAACTGACCCTGTGGGACCCGGCGCGCGGGCGACCCTCCCGCGGGTCGGCGACCCACGGGCGCTGACGGCCACCCACATTCGATCGCCTGCGGCTCACTGCGCAGCGCGCCATTGCCGCGGCTTGCGGACCTAGTCCGTCACCGCCCCCAGCGAAGCACTCGACACCAGCTTCGCGTACTTGGCGAGCACCCCCATGCGGTAGTGCGGCTCGGGCGCAGTCCAAGCGCTGCGCCGGCTCTCGATCTCCGCCATGTCGACGTTGAGCTCGACGACCCGCTTCTTGGCATCGATGGTTACGCTGTCGTTCTCGTGGACCAGAGCGAGAAGGCCGCCCACCTGGGCTTCCGGTGCGATGTGTCCCACGACCATGCCGTACGTACCACCCGAGAAGCGACCGTCGGTGATGAGCCCGACCGAGTCCCCGAGACCCTTGCCGATGATGGCGCTCGTCGGCGTGAGCATCTCGCGCATGCCCGGCCCCCCCTTCGGGCCTTCGTAGCGAATCACCAGTACGTCTCCCGGACGAATCAGATCGGCCATGATCGCGTCCATGCAGGCCTCTTCCGAGTCGAAGACGCGGGCGGGCCCGGTGATGGACAGGGACTTCAGCCCGCTGATCTTTGCGACGGCACCCTCGGGTGCGAGGTTGCCGCGCATGATGGCGAGGTGCCCCTCCCTGTAGATGGGATGGTCGACTGTGGACACCACGTCCTGTCCGGAAGGCGGGACCGCCGACACGTCGGCCAGGTTCTCCCCGACCGTCTTCCCCGTCACCGTCAGACAGTCCGGATGCAGCAGATCTGCCTCCAGCAGCATCTTCATGATCAGCGGGATGCCGCCCACCGCGTGCAGGTCCGTCGCCACGTATTTTCCAGACGGCTTCATGTTCGCGATCACCGGGACGCGCTCGCGGATCCGCTCGAAGTCGTCGAGCTCCAGCCTCACCTCGGTGGCGTGAGCGATCGCAAGCAAGTGCAAAACTGCGTTGGTGGAGCCTCCAACCGCCATCACCACGCTGATGGCGTTCTCGAAGGCCTGCCTCGTCATGATCTCTCGAGGCTGCAGGTCGCGCTTGACGAGCTCCATCAGCGCGATCCCGCTCTGCTTCGCGCTCTCGCGCTTCTCGTCGTCCTCGGCCGCCATGGTGGACGATCGCGGCAGGCTCATGCCCAGAGCCTCGATGGCGCTGCTCATGGTGTTCGCGGTGAACATGCCGCCGCACGAGCCCTTGCCGGGACAGGCACGTCGCTCGATCTCGAGAAAGTCCGCGTCACTGAGGGTGCCCGCGCCTCGCTCCCCGACGGCCTCGAAGACGCTGACGACGGTGAGGTCGCGTCCCGCGTAGTGCCCGGGCTTGATCGTTCCGCCGTAGACGAAGAGCGCGGGGATGTTCAGGCGCGCCATCGCGATCAGGGCGCCCGGCATGTTCTTGTCGCAACCGCCGACCGTCAGAACAGCGTCCATGCACTGTCCTCGACACACCGTCTCGATGGAGTCGGCGATGACCTCCCGGCTTACGAGAGAGCACTTCATGCCCTCGGTCCCCATCGAGATGCCGTCGCTGACTGTGATCGTGCCGAAGGTCTGAGGCATGCCGCCCGCGGCTCGGATGGCCGCGGCCCCCTCGCCCGAGAGCTCGCCAAGCCCCGCGTTGCAGGGCGTGATGTCGCTCTGTCCGCTGGCCACACCGATGATGGGTTTGCGGAAGTCTTCGTCTGCGAAGCCCACCGCTCGCAACATGGCGCGGTTCGGTGCTCGGTTCTCTCCCTCGGTGATCAGCTTGCTGTGCGAGTTCAGGTTCTTGCTCATGCCCGTATTCTACCCGGCTCTAGCCTGGCGGAAGCTACCAGCCCCCGGCTCGCGTCGTCCGCACCAGGGGCAGAAGCGCCAGAACTCGCGCGGGATCGGCCAACGACAGCGTGGGCAGCGGGCGGGAAGCTCCGGGTGGCTCCACAGGCGACCCGGCTTTTGCTTGCAGACCGAGCAGTAGCGCATGAAGGGCCGCAGCTGTCCGGTGCAGCCTCGACGGCTACACCTTCGCGTGGCCCTCGGATCCCGGCGCGGCTGGCGGCCGTTGCCCTCGAAGCGCCCCGCAAAGCACCACGGACACGCCGTCCACTCCGCCTGGACGCCACGCTCGCAGCAGGGACAGATCAGCCCCGCCGGGGTGATCTCCGCGAACGAGTTCTCGCCGCTTCCGCACCAGGGGCAGAAGGACATCTCCTCGGCGATGGCGCCATCGCAGCGGTGGCAGCGATACCTCATTCGAAGCGAGCTGCCGTGCAGCTTGCGGAAGAGCTCCGCCTGCACAGCCAGCGGCGAAGGCGCGGGAGCGCGGGCACGTCGTCGCTTGCGGGGCCGGACGGACCGGACCGCGCTCTCGGCCTTCTCGAACGCACGACGAAACGCGATCGCGTCCGCGTAGCGTCGGCGCGGCTCGAACTCGCAGGCCTTGCGGAGCACGGCCGTCAGGGGCTGTGGGACCCTGGATACAAAGCGCTTGTGGCCCGGGGGTGGCCAATCGAAGGGCCAGCTCAACAGCTTCCCGCCGAGCAGCTCGTAGGCGATCAGCCCGAGGGAGAAGACGTCAGAGGAGAGAGTCGGTCGGCCGTACGCCTGCTCCGGCGCCATGTACCCCAGGGTGCCCGCCTCGGTCAGCGTCTGCTGGGGACCAGCGAAGCGGGAGACGCCGAAGTCTCCCAGTGCTGCGCGACCGTCTGTGAAGATCATGATGTTCTCGGGCTTCACGTCGCGATGCATCAGCCGACGCTCGTGGGCGTAGGCTAGACCTGCCGCCACATCGCGCACCACGCGCAGCGCCACGCGCCCGGAACGCCGCGCTCCCGCATAGGTCGCCAGCGAGGTCCTCGCGAGCTCCGTGACCAGCACGAAGTGTCCGTCCACCCAGTCTGCATTGCGGATGGTCACTATGTTCGGGTGGGAGAGCCGACTCGCAATGCGCGCTTCGCGCTCGATCTCGGCGCGGCCATGCTGGTCGACCACAGCAGACAAGATGATCTTGAGCGCGACACGACGCTGCTCGATGCTGTCGCGCGCCGCCCAGACGACCGCCGCGGAACCGGTTCCGATCCGCCGCTCGAGACGATACTTACCGAGGCGGACTCCCTTGCGCAGTCCCGCGGGCATGCGCCCCCCCACCAACCGGGCTGGCTCGCGCCGATCAGGCGTAGATCAGCCTCGTGAGAAACTCAGCCACACAAGCCGGCTTCGGCTCTCCCTCGATCTCGACGCTGACCTTCTGCTTCAGCTGAATCGTATTGGGCGCGACCTCATCGGCCGACACGAACTCCCTGCTGGCCCGTACCCGGGAATCCACCTTGACGGGGGAGGGGAAGCGCACGCGGTCGAGCCCGTAGTTCACGCCCATGACCAACCCCTCGTAGGCCTCGGGCGCAGCGTTGGGAACGCTCTGCTGGAGAAAGGGAAGCAGCGAGAGGGTCAGAAAGCCGTGAGCGATCGGCACCTTGTACGGCGACAGCTGCGCACACTTCTCGGGGTCCACGTGAATGAACTGGTGGTCGCCCGTGGCATCGGCGAAGAGGTTGATCTGACTCTGATCCACCACGTGCCACTCTCCAGGACCTTCGATTTCGCCGACATGCATCCGAAAGCGCTCCACCGCCTGCTCGAGCTTGGCCATAAATCTCTCCTCAGCACAGGAGCTTAACCGCGAAGACGGTCCCGTCGCCAGCCTGGCCCCACCCCCGCGCGAGCGGGTATGCTCGGAACATGAGCGAGCTTGTCCTCTATCACAACCCTCGCTGCTCCAAGAGTCGTGCCGCTCTCGCACTGCTCCAGGAGCGCGGGGTCGCATTCGAGCTGGTCGAGTACCTCGAGACGCCACTCCGCCGCGAGGACCTGGAGAGCCTCCAGCGCAAGCTCGGCATGCCGCCCTCGCAATGGGTCCGCAGCAAGGAGGAGGCGTTTCGGGAGGCCGGGCTTTCCGAGCAGAGCACGGAGGCGGAGATCCTCGACGCGATCGCGGCCCGCCCGATCCTGCTCGAGCGGCCGATTCTCGTGCGCGGGGAGCGTGCCGCCATCGGTCGACCCACCGAACGACTGCTCGAGCTCCTCGACGCGTAGTAAGATACAGGCGGATAAAAGCGCGATTCGCCGCAAGAGGAGCGAAATGGACGAAGACAGGGTTAAAGCGATCGTAAACGGCATGAAGTTCTTCAGCGGGAAGGGCGAGATGGCGATCGACGAGATCGCGATGATTCAGCCCGGCCTCGCCCGGATCATGCCGGAGATCGGCAACCGCGCCTGGAAGCTCTACTACGCCGCCAAGGCCGAGAACTGGCCCAACGCGATGTACCAGTGGAAAGAGGCCGTGAAGCTGTTCGAACTCGGGGCGTACTCGCGGCCGAAGTACGAGGAGGCGATCGAGGAATATCTACGCGACGACTGGGCGGTGCTGGAGATCGCGATCAAGGAGCAGAAGCTCGATAAGTTCCTCGAAGGATTCGACCAGTGCGTTGACTCGGCCAACGCGTGGCACGACAAGAAGGACAAGCCCTTCATCCGCTGGAAGGTGCCCGACCAGCCGCCTCCCGACCTCGATCTGACGCCGCGAAAGTAAGGCTAGAAGAGATAGCGCTGCCGGAGCTTGAGGCGCTCCTCGTACGTGCTGCGCACGAGCTCGGCATCTCGGATGAAATACTCGAGCTCCGGGAGCAGCAGCGCCTGAGGACCGTCGCACAGCGCTTCCTCGGGCTTCGGGTGGACGTCTACGATGACCATGTTCGCACCGGCAACGATCCCCTGCGCGGTAGCGTGGACGATGTCGAGCACCCCGTCGGGCGCGGTCTCGCGCTTTCCGACCGAGTGCGACGGATCGATACAGACCGGGAGCCGCGTGAGCCGCTTGACGACGGGCACGTGCGCGAAGTCGACGAGGTTGCGGTGCGGGTCGCCCAGGTTCGTCTTCATGCCGCGCAAACAGAAGATGATTTTGTGGTTGCCACTCGAGGCGACGTACTCGACCGCGTTCAGGGATTCCTCGAGCGTCACGCCCATCCCGCGCTTGAAGAGCACGGGGTAGTCCTGCTGCGAGCCTACGACCTTGAGCAGCTCGAAGTTCTGGGCGTTGCGCGTGCCGATCTGCAATATCACGCTGGTCGGCTCTCCGGCCGCCTGGAGCGCTTCGTGGATCTCGTCTACCTGCCCCGCGTGAAGCACCTCCATGGAGACCACGCGGATCCCGTACTTGCCGGCAAGGTCGAACAGGTAGGGGAGGCACTCCGCGCCCCGCCCCTGGAAGTCGTAGGGACTCGTGCGCGGCTTGTACGCGCCGGCTCGCGTGGTTTCGATACCGAGCTCGTGCAGCGCACGGAACGTGCTCTCGACGTTCTCTAGCGTGTCAACGGCGCAAAGTCCGGGGAAGATGTGAAAACTCTCCTGATTGAAGTGGACACCGTTGTGCTCGAAGCCGACCTCCTCGGCCTGTCCCTCGTGACGCCCGATCGAGCGGTAGCGCACGCGGATCCGGATCACGCGCTCGACCGCCGAGAACTCCTCGAACTGCTCCTCCGAGAGCGTTGCCGTGGAGCCGAGCAGGTAGACCTCGGTCAGAGAGCGTGCGGCACCCTGGATCGCACGTACCTCCGTACGCACGTCTGGGTAGCTCTCCGCCATCCGGACGACCTGCTGCACGTCGTCCGAGTCCGGGAGAACATCTGACTTCATCACGATGATCATGGCTATTGAAATATATCCGCTTTCCGGGGCCCCGTCTCTTCGCGCCCTCTCGCTGTGATAGGGTGCCGCGCTCGGCCATGAACAATCCAGCGCACTTCGCTGCAGCTATTGCCACCCTGTTCCTGCCGCTGGCTTCGTTCTCGACCGCCGAGGACGACCCGTCCGGCGTCGCCCTCTACGAGACCGAGTCGATGCGGCGTCCGTCCGTTCTGCTCAAGACACCGGCTTCCATCTCCGTGATCTCGGCCGAAGAGATCCAGGGGGCCCGACCAGCGCTCAGCCTTGACGAGGCCCTCGACCTGGTTCCCGGGGTCTTCGCGCAGTCCTCTCGCAACTTCTCCCAGGACTCGCGCATCGCGATTCGCGGCTATGGTGCGCGCGCGGCGTTCGGCGTGCGAGGGATCAAGATGCTCGTCGATGGGGTGCCGACCACCCTGCCGGACGGCCAGACGGAGCTGGACTCGCTCGACCCGATCTTCGTGGAGCGCATCGAGGTCGTCCGCGGCCCGGTCTCGTCCCTTTACGGAGGCGGTGGTGGGGGCCTGATCTCGGTCTCCACCCTCGAGCCGAGCACGGAGCCAAGGGTCACGCTCCGCACCGTGTTCGGTACGGACCACCTCTCCCGGTACTCGGCGACCCTCACGGGAACCCACGGGGCGACGGGCTACGTGGCCGGCCTGGCTCGGACCCGGCAGAGTGGCTACCGCGACCACAACCGCGCGGAGCAGACAGTGCTCATGACGAAGCTCCGGCGCGAGACCGAGGAGGGGACACAGCTCGGCCTGGGCTTCTCGGCGGTCTGGGCGCCCGAAGCGCAGGATGCCGGGGGGCTCAACGCCCCCGAGGTCGCCAGCAACCGGAAGGCCGCGCGCGCGGCGAACGTCATAAACGATGCGGGAGAGAAGCTGAACCAGCAGAAGCTGTCGATCTCGTTGCGCCGACCGCTCGGGCCGGGTCACGAGGTCGAAGCCGTCGCGTACGTGCTCTGGCGCGACTTCTCGAACTCGCTCCCGATCGACCGCCGGGTCGACTTCGACCGGACGGTCACGGGGGGCTCCATCCTGTACCGGGGGGCGTCCGGGAGCGTCGACTGGCTGGCTGGCTGGCTGGCTGGCTGGCTGGCTGGCTGGCTGGCTGGCTGGCTGGCTGGCCTCGACGTGGATGTTCAGAAAGACAGGCGACGCAACTACAGCAACGTGTTCGGCGCACGCGGGGCCCTCACGCTGGACCAATCGGAGACCGTGCGCGCCGTCGGTCCCTTCGCCCAGGTCCATGTCGCCCTACCTCACGACTTCGGCGTAGTAGTGGGCGCGCGCTACGACTGGATCGAGTTCGTCGTCGGGGACCGTCTCGTGACCCCGACGAACGGGGATCGCTCGGATCGCTTGCGCTTCCGCGAGCTCTCGCCGCGTCTCGGCCTGCACTGGGGACGTAGCTCGGCGCTCCAGCTCTACGCCAACCTGTCCACCGGCTTCCGCGTGCCCACCACGACCGAGCTGACCGCTTCTGACACCAGAGGTGGCTTCTCGTCGGACCTCGATCCCGAGCGGACGCTCGGGCTCGAGGTCGGCGCAAAGGGCCTGTTGTGGGAACGGCTCTTCTACGACATTGCGTTCTTCGATCTGCGCATCGACAACGTTGCTGTCGAGTTCGACGAGGGTGGACCGCCCCTGTTTCGAGACGCAGGTGAGGTACGGCGCCGTGGTGCGGAGCTCGCGTTCTCCGCGCTCCTGCAGCCGGGACTCAGCCTACGCGCAGCCTACACGTACGCGGATTATCGGTACAAAGACTTTGACGTCACCAGCGGACCCGTCACTACGGAGTTCGACGGCAAACACGAGCCGAACACGCCAAAGCACAGCATCAGTGCCGAGCTGCGCGCAGAACACCCCTCGGGCATCTACGGGACGCTGTCGCTTCGCCACTTCTCCGACATCTACACAAACGACGCGAACTGCGCCGAGAGTTCTGGAGCGACGCTCTCTGACGTGCGCGTCGGCTGGCAGCTGGAACGAAGGAGCACGATCTTCGAGCCCTTCCTCGGCGTGCGCAACTGGAGCCGTGTGCAGTACAACGGCTCCATTCGGCCGAATGCGTTCTCGATCTTCGACCCGAACACCTGCAGCGTGATCGTCCCCGGTCGCTACTACGAACCAGCTCCGGAGACCGAGCTGTACGTGGGAGTGCAGGTTCGGTTCGGCCTCTGACGGTATCCCGTCAACGGGGGACGAAGTCTGCCGGGATTCCGTCGGTAAGATCTGCCGGGCGGAAAGTCCCCCCTGGCTCGCGCGTGTCCACCGGCGCTGCTCCGTGCCCACGGCGGACCAAGGCCGAGCGGAGGCACACGGGTTGCACTGCGCGACTGCGTGTTCCTTCCGTTATATGCGGTTGCAGGTCTTGCGGGTCCCGGCCCGCGGGCGGCCGCGGGCCACCCGCTCTTCGTTCGGCTTCGTCTCACCGCGCTGTCGCTCACGCTCGCGCTGTCCGGAGCTGGCAACGCGTTCGCTCAGAAAGCGCCGGCGCTGGTGGATTCGAAGGTCTGGCAGGCGCGCTTCCAGGAGTGGGTCGAGCAGCAGCTCGTGCGCGATCAGATCGACGCCGCCGCGAAGAACCTGCCTACCCTGGACAGACGGCGGGTGCTGCGCGTGCTGGATCGGCTCGAAGACGACCAGCTCATCGCGCTGCGCGAGCTGCCCATGCTGCCGGAGGACGCGGTGGTGAGGATGCTCGCGCGCGGGATCGACGGACCCACCCTAGACGCAGCGCGGCTCTTCGCGAACGGCCAGGCGGCGCAGGCCCTGCGGATCCTCGGAGCGCCCGAGCTCGCGGAACACGCGCCGACCCAGCACCTGCGCGCCCAGCTCCTGGACCACCTCAGTGCGGACCTGCATCCGCTCTATCGGCTCCAAGTAATCGAGCTCCACCGCGGGGCTCTGCGCCTCGATGCGGAGCTGCCCCAGGCGGATCGCGCCCGCTTGCGCATCGGTCAGATCTACCTCGAACTCCGGTTCGGAAAAGAGGCGCGTGCGGCACTGCGCTCACTCCTCGCGGGAGACGCCGCCGAGCCGTACCGAACGGCTGCCCTGCTCTCGCTGGCGGAGGCCGCGTACGTGGACCACGCTCCGGTTCGCGCGATCGAGCACCTCGCGATGATCGACCTGGAGGCAGTCAGCCTCGCGACCCAAGACTGGGTGACCCGGCGACACGCGGACAGTCTCGTCAAGCTGGAGCGCTACGAAGAAGCAATCACGCTGTACAGGCGGGTCCTACGTGCTGACACGCCCCTCGAGCCGCTCGTCGCACTGAAGCTCGCGTTCGCCCTGCTACACACGCGCGAGTGGCACGCGGCTCCGGAGCTCCTCGATCCCCTCGTCGCGTCAGACGCCTCGCCTCCCATCCGCGCGATGGCCGGGATGTTGCTGGCACGCGCGCAGCGCCGCCTCGCGTCATTCAAGGCGGCCTCTCAGTCCGCCACTCGCGCGACGCAGCTCGTTCCGGGTACCGAGGTCGCCGCACTCGCAGCCGTGGAGGCGCTCGAGGCGGAGCGCGCCCTCGACAACCAATCGGTTCCGCTTCCCCCGGGAACGGCTGCCCTGGTACAGAGCTCGACCTTCGTTCCCGCGGTCGGCTTGCTGACCTATCTGGCCCTGTCCGGGCCCAGTCCCGGAGACACCGCCCAGGAGCAGCGAAGCCGTCTGGGCTCACTCGCGATCACTCTTCCGCCGGGCATGGTGCAGCACCTGGCCTACACCGATCTGGTTAGCTGGCTCGCCAGCGACCTCGCCCAGATCGCGACGCGGCAGATCGAGCCGGACCCCTCGGTACTCGCAGACACGGGTCGTTACCTGCGACCCCAGACGATGGACGAAGACGTCCTTTTGCTCGCGATCGAGGCCCAGATGCTGGCTGGAGACGACAATCGCTGCGCCCGCTGGGCGCGCACGCTGCAGCGCCGCGAGCCGCGGCCGATACGCCGCGGCATCGGTACGTGGCGCGAGGTGACCTGTCGCCTACCGGCCAATGGAGACGTTAACGTGGCGCGACGCATGATGGTGCTCGCCGACAGTGGCGCCGCCGGGCCCTTCGCGTTGGCGGTTGCTGCAGTCGCGGCCGAGACCCACGTGCAACGCGGAGACCTCGAGCGCGCGGCCCTCACCTACGCGCGAGCGGTCGAGTCGTTCTCGGAGCCGACGTTCGTGGGTCCGGTGCTTCTCCGCCTCGGGGAGATCGAGGTCGCCCTGGCCCGCGACGCACTGGCCCTCCGCAGGCTGTCACGAGGGCTCACGCTCTCGGATGCCCCGGGCGCCGCCTCCGAGCCCTTTCGCAAGGCGGGGATCGTCGCACTCGCCCGGGTCGCCGCCCGCAGCGAGAAGCCCGAGCAGGCGCGGAGCCTCCTGCGGGCCGAGCGCGACCGTGCGGAAGACTGGTGGGCAGAGGCGTACAGCTACATGTTGCTCAACAGTGGCGCGACAGATCAGCGAGAAGGGGATGGCCTCTTCGCGCGGAGCGCCCGCGCGCTGGACGAGATCAAGGCAATCCGCATGCGCCTGGCACGCGTACAGCGAAGGCAGGCCCGCAAGCGCCGCATGAGCAGCGATCACCGGGGTTGAAGAGACTCTACTCGATCAGGCTCGAACGCACTCGGTCCCGACACTGGCCATCGGCCGCGATCGCAGTGTGGGCGCGGCCGTCGGGGCGCTGCGCGCTGGTGCCACTGACTACCTGGCGTCTCCCTTTGAATACGAGAGCCTGCTCCGCTCCATCGACAGGCTGGTCGACGCATCCAGCGCGACGACCATACTGAGCCCGACGCCCACGCCCTTCGTGAGCGGTGATCCCGCCGTGCACGCGACGCTTGAGCTACTGCGATCCGTCGCAGCCAGTGACGCCACGATCCTGATCGAGGGCGAGAGCGGCACGGGAAAGGAGCTCCTCGCCGCACTAGTTCACGCGTCATCTCCGAGGCGGGAGCGCGAGATGGTCTGCGTCAACTGTGCCGCTCTGCCGAGCGGTCTCGTCGAGAGCGAGCTGTTCGGTCACGAGCGCGGCGCGTTCACCGGCGCCATCGGTCGTTCCATCGGGAAGTTCGAGCTGGCGCACGGAACCACGCTGCTACTCGACGAGATCGGTGAGCTCGAGCTGCAGCCGCAGGCAAAACTCCTCCGTGTGATCCAGGATCGGCTGGTGCAGAGGGTCGGGGCCAGGAGACCCCTCGCGGTGGACTTCCGGATCGTGGCGACCACGAACCGGAATCTGGAGAAGGACGTGGAGACGGGACGTTTCCGCGAGGACCTGTTCTACCGGCTGAACGTCGTCCCGGTGCATCTCGCACCGCTGCGCGATCGTCCTGGCGATGTGGCGTTGCTGGCCGAACACTTCTTGAGGCAACATGCGGAGGCGGGTCGCCCGGTTCCATCGCTCCCAGCCGAGACCGTCCAGATGCTCGAGAGACACAGCTGGCCGGGCAACGTGCGCGAGCTCGAGAACGTCGTCGAACGGCTCGTGCTGACGCGAGGCGACCGCTCGGTACGGCCACAGGATCTCGCGTTCGTCGTGCCGACGGGGCGGTCTCGGAGCGAGACCTATGAACGACCCCCGTTTCGGACGATCCGCGCGATGGAGCGCTGGCTCATCGTCGACACGCTGACGCGTCTGCAGGGCAACCGCACGCAGGCAGCGCGCGAACTCGGCATCAGCCTGCGCACGCTGCGCAACAAGATCAGGGAATACGAGATCACAGAGCCGTCCACCCTCCCCCGCACAGGCACGGCCCGCCCCCCCGCAAGCCAGGAGCGCACAGCAAAGGCGGAAGCCTGAACGAGGTGGGTGGCCGCGGCCGCCCGCGGCCGGGTCCCGCAAGGCGGGCAGGCAAGAACTGCCCCGTCGCCTGTCGCGCGTGGGATCCGCGAAGCACCCCTGAGCCGGTCTGTGCGCGCCCGCGCCGGCGAAGCCCCTGGCACGGCGATTGCTCAAGTGCAGCGCGGATATGCACGGGGAAGGTTTCTGCCCATGGGCCTGATCGACAACCCGCTGTCTTCGATCCTCGAGAAGGTGCTAGCGCATCACAGCCTGCGCCATGACGTGATCGCGTCCAACATCGCGAACGCGAACACGCCGGGGTACACCGCGTTCGACCTGGTGCTGCGCTCACGTCTCGACCAGGCTACGCCACTCGCGGTCAGAACCACCGACTCCCGACACATGACGAGCTCGGAGCAGCTCGACGAGACCGGCTCACAGCTCCAGAGGTCCCGGGATCCCGCAGGGCTCGACGGCAACAACGTCTCCATCGAGCGGGAGTTCCTCA
The DNA here is from genome assembly GCA_965226855.1 of Myxococcota bacterium. Lineage (GTDB taxonomy): Bacteria > Myxococcota_A > UBA9160 > SZUA-336 > SZUA-336 > JAUXJB01. Next base: position 67,098 of record CBDDEE010000025.1, read on the forward strand.
AGCTCTCCGAGAACGGGATGCTCTACCAGGTCGCCTTTGAACTGATGGACAAGTGGGGCGGGCTCAACCAACCCGCGAGAGACACGCGATGAGCTTCTTCACGTCGTTGAAGCTCTCCGCGTCCGGCCTCTTGGCCGAGCGACTGCGGGTCGATCTCGCGACCTCGAACCTCGCGAACGCGAACTCGACGCGTACGCCCGAGGGCGGGCCGTATCGACGGTTGGACCCGGTGTTGCGGGCCAGACCGCTGGAGGGGGCCTTCGCTGACCGGCTGCGGCGCAGCTTCCGCATGGCGTCGATCGAGCAGATCGTGCGCGACCCGCGTCCGCCGCGAGAGGTGTTCAGCCCGGGCCATCCGGACGCGGACGAGAACGGCATCCTGCGGCTCCCGAACGTACAGATCGTGGAGGAGATGGTGAACCTCATGAACGCGAGGCGCTCCTTCGAGGCAAACCTCGCGGCGCTGCGCGTGAGTCGCGAGATGGCGCAGCGCGCGCTGCGCGTCGGAAGGGCCAGTTGATGGCGATAGATCCGATCGGCAGTGACGTCTTTGCGGACCCGACTCGTTTCACGCAGAAGACGGGGGGTGAGAGCTTCGCGGAGACCGTCACGCGCGTCCTCAAGCAAGCGAACAGTGATCAGGTGAGCGCGGCCAAAAAGATCAAGGGGCTCACCGTCGACGGCGAGGGCTCCATCCACGAGACCATGGTCGCCATGTCGAACGCCGAGGGCTCGTTCCGGCTGATGATGGAAATACGCAACCGGATGATCGAAGCGGTGAACCGGCTGCTTCAGACACAGCTGTAGAGGGAGCGCGTGGATTTACTGGCAAGACTGCTCGCAGATCTGGGCAAATTCTGGCAGGGCCTGAACTCCCCCCAGCGCATCGCAGCGCTGTCCATCGCCCTGATCACAGCAGGCGCGCTGGCGCTTCTCGTGAACCTTGCGAGCAAGCCCCAGTACGCGACGCTCTACTCCGAGCTCAGTCCGGCCGACGCCCAGGCAATCGTGGACCAGCTCCGAACCCGCCAGGTCCCGTTCAAGCTCACCCACGCCGGCACCGCCATTTAGGTGCCGCTCCAGCGCCTCTACGACCTGCGCCTGGAGCTTGCTGCCCAGGGCCTGCCGAGCTCCGGACCCGTGGGCTTCGAGGTCTTCAACGATTCCGGACTCGGACTGACGCCCTTTCAGGAGAAGGTGCGCTACCGCAGGGCACTCGAAGGAGAGCTCTCGCGCACGATCAGCCAGATCGACTCGATCGAGTCCGCGCGCGTCCATATCAACATCCCCAACCGCACCGTGTTCCGGCGCGAGCAGAAGAAGGCGAGCGCGGCCGTCGTCGTGAGGCTTCGTGGCGGCCGTGCGCTCGGAGCGGATGAGGCGGCTGGGATCGGACACCTGGTCTCCGCGGCCGTCGAGGGCCTGGAGTCGGATCAGGTGACGCTTCTCGACACCAGGGGTCGCCTGCTGGCACGTGCGGGATCCGGCGACGAGGATGGGCTCGCGGTGGCGGCCTTCAATGCACAGCGCGTGATCGAGAAAAGACTCGCGGAGCGTGCGCAGGCGCTGCTCGACGCGGCCCTCGGCGAGGGCCGCTCGGTAGTCACGGTTTCAGCGCTGATCGACCGTCGCCGCATCGAGGAGAACGAGGACCGCATAAACCCCGACGAGACCGTCGTACTCAGCGAGCAGGTCACCGAGGAAGCCCGTTCTGAGGCCAGCGCGAGCGCGGGTGGCGTGCCCGGGACGCCGACGAACGTACCCGGTGGCGCGGGAATTACGACTGCCGGCGGCCCGCCGGCGACGGAAACCGTGACCCGTGCGACCACGAACTTCGAGGTCAGTCGCACGAAGAGCCACACCGTGATCCCCATGGGCAGCGTGCAGCGCCTGTCGGTGGCAGTGCTCGTCGATGGCAACTACACGACTCCCGCGCCGGCTGCCGGCGAAGAGGAGGCCGCGCCGCCGCAGCTCGCGTACGAGCCTCGCAGCGCGGAGGAGCTGGGCCAGATCACCCAGATCGTGCAGCACGCGGTGGGCTTCAACGAGGAGCGCGGCGATCAGATCGCCGTGCAGAACCTGCAGTTCCGGTCCCCGCTCGAGGATGTAGGCTCGGCCGTGAGCCTGCCGTTCTGGCGCAGCCCGGAGCTCTTCCTGCTGCTGCCCGCGGTCGCTCGCACGCTCGCGCTGCTGGGTGGAGTCGTGATGCTGATCTTCTTCGTGCTACGGCCCGCGCTGAAGCAGCTCTCGATGGCGAACGTCATTGCGGCAGCCCCGACCCAGCAGCAGGGTGAGGCCGGTCTGCTTGAGCTGCCGAAACAGGGCGAGCTCGTGATTCCCATCTCGAAAGATGACGCCAGGTTGGCGGCTAACACGATGAGACAATGGCTTCGCGAGTGAGCCGCGGAAAGCGGCGCATCACCGGCCCGCACCGGGTCGCTGTGGTGTTGCGACTCCTCGACGAGGAGGTCGCAATGGAGGTCCTGCGTCACCTGGGCGACAGGGATCTCGCCCGCATCAACCGGGCAGACTCCGAGCTGGGTCAGCCCACCGAAGAGGTGGTGCGCGGCATCGCCAGCGAGTTCAGGGAGCGCCTGTTCGGAGGCGGGGACGAGCTCGCAGGGCAGAGCAAGCGCGTCGAGTCCCTGATCCGCCAGGTATTCGACGAGGACCGGCTCGAAGCCATCCTCGGCCGTGAAGATATCGACATCGGCAAGATCTCCGACACGCTGGTCGAGATCGACCCGCGCGTGATCGGCCGCATCCTGACACGCGAGTACCCGCAGACGTGCGCACTGATCCTGTCGCAGCTGCCCTCGGTCCAGGCTGCCCAGGTGCTGCTCTCCCTGCCAGAAGAATTGCGCGTGGACGTGGTGATGCGCCTAGCGCGGATGGAGAAGATCGGCGAGGACATGCTCGAGGAGCTCAACCGCGCGCTCGAGCGCGAGATCGCCGGCTTCGAGGGTGCGTCGCAATCGCAAGAGATGGAAGGCGTCGATCTGGCCGTCCAGCTGTTCATGAACATGGACCGGACGAACGAGTCAGCGCTGCTTGACGCGATCTCGGAACAGGACGAGGAGATCGCGGATCTGATTCGCGAGCGCATGTTCACCTTCGACGACCTGCTCGGAGTCGACGATCGCGGCATCCAAACCGTCCTACGCAACATCGACAACCAGACGCTGGTACTCGCTCTGAAGGGCGCCGAGCCTGAGATGCTCGACAAGTTCCTGTCGAATGTTTCGCAGCGCGTCTCGGCTTCGCTCATCGAGGACCTCGAGACGATGGGACCCGTGCGGCTCTCGGAAGTGGAGGGCTCACAGCAGAAGATCGCGAACATCGCGCGCGAGATGGTGGACCGCGGCGAGATCGTGATTCCGGGACGGGGCGAAGATGAGCTCGTCTGAGTTCCTGCGCCGACCTGAGCTCGTCGACCTGAACGAGTCAGACGCAGCACCAACTCCCCAGCCCTTCGAGGAGCGCACCGAGTTCGAGCGCATCGAGCCAGGACTCGCGCGTGAGATTACTCCGGAGCAGGCGTACAAGAACGGGCTCCACGAAGGCGAGCGGATCGGACGCGAGGCAGCACACAAGGAGCTCGAGCCCATCCTCGGTGAGCTGCAGGCGGTAGCCGCATCGATGGCGCGGGTGCGCGAGCAGAGACTGGAGGAGCTGGAGGGCGAGCTGCTCGGCATCTCGAGCGAGATCGCTCGCCGCATCCTGCGAGGAGAGCTGCAGCAGCCGGGAGATGCGGTCGTGCGCATGGCCCGCACCTGCATCCAGGAGATCCAGGACGAGGGCGGCGCCGTGCTACGCGTGAACCCGCAGGATCTCGAGCTCATCCGCATTCACCTCGCCGAGCTCGATGCCGAGCTCGCAGAGACCTCGATCCGAGCCCAGGCCGATCCGTCCATCGCCCGTGGCTGTGTGCTGCTCGAGACACCGACGCGCTGCTACGAGGGCCGTCCTGAGCGAATTCTCGACGCGGCGTTGCAGAAGCTCCAGACCCGAGACGAGGAAGGCTGATGCCGACTCCCCAGGCGCTGCTGGACGTCGTCGGAACCCTCGGGCCACCCGTGGGGGGGCGACTCACCGGCGTACGTGGGGTCGTCGCCGAGGCGCGCGGCCTAGAGCTTCCGATCGGCGGGCTGGCCGAAATCGAGACTCCGCTAGGCATGACGGCCGCCGAGGTCGTCGGCTTCCGCGAGGAGTGCATCCAGCTCATGCCCCTTGGCACCATGCGCGGTGCGGCCGTCGAATCCCGAGTCTGGCCACGCTCCCGCGAGGCCGAAGTACCCGTGACACGGCGCGATGCTAGGCCGTGTGATCGACGCGGTCGGAGCGCCGATCGACCAGGGGCCGCCGCTCGTTCCGGAGGCACACGCGCCGCTGTATCGCGAGCAGATCTCTCCGCTCGACCGACCCGTCATCGACACGGCGCTCGACGTGGGCGTTCGCGCAGTGAACTGCATCGCGACGCTGGGGCGCGGCCAGCGAGTGGGGCTCTTCGCGGGCTCCGGCGTAGGCAAGAGCACGCTGCTTGGAATGATCGTGCGCGGCACAAACGCCGACGTGCGCGTCGTGGGGCTGATCGGGGAGCGAGGCCGAGAGGTGCGCGAGTTCATCGAGCGCGAGATCGGCGACGCGCGCGAGACCACCATCGTGGTGGCCGTTCCCGCAGACTCCTCTCCGCTGCTGCGCACCCGAGGAGCCTACGTCGCGACGGCTATTGCGGAGTGGTTCCGAGACCAGGGCGCGGACGTGCTGCTCTTGATGGACTCGATCACACGCTTCGCCTTCGCCGCGCGAGAGATCGGTCTGGCCCGGGGCGAGCCCGCGACGACCAAGGGCTACACGCCGAGCGTGTTCGCCGAGCTACCGAAGCTGCTCGAACGCGCCGGGCGCACGAGGGCCGGCAGCATTACCGGCATCTACTCCGTTCTCGTGGAGGGCGGGGACATGGAGGATCCGATCGCGGACAGCCTGCGCGCAACCTTGGACGGCCACATCGTCCTCTCGCGCGACCTCGCGGATCGAGGCCAGTTCCCTGCCATCGACGTGCTCGCCAGCGTGAGCCGGGCGATGCCGCTGGTCACCGACGACGAGCACCGCGGGCACGCCGCGCACTTGCGTCGGCTGCTCGCGGCGTACCGCGATGCCGAAGATCTGATTCAGGTCGGAGCCTACGCACCGGGCAGCGATCCAAGCGTCGACGAGGCCATTCAGCGCCGGCCGCTCATCCAGCAGCTGCTGCAGCAAGAGCGGCTGGAGTCCGTGTCGCTGGCCGACGCCCGGAGCGAGCTGCAACGCGCACTGGTAGAGCAGGTCCAGTGAGGCGCTCCAAACTCCAGGTGATCCGACGCCTCGCAAAGCTGGAGGCGAACCGTGCGCTGCGCGGGCTCGGCGAGGCCCAGTCGAGTGTGCGGCAGCTCCAGAGCTCGCTCGAGCTCGTCCGCGCTTCGTCCGAGGCGTCGCAGCGCGCCCGCACACTGTGCCCCGGTGAGCAGATCAACGCGGCCGCGATCACTGCCGCGCACGCGCGCGAGCTCTGGCTCGCCACGAGAGACGAGTCACTGACCGGCGAGCTCGGAGAGGCGAGGTCTGCCGCGGAGCTGGCGCGCGAAGGTGTCGCGAAGGCGAAGCTGCGCGTGCGCGCCTTCGAGAACGCGATTGCGCGGCGCGAGCAACGTGCTCGCCAGGAGGCGCGGCGTGCCGAGAGCCGTCAGCTGGACGAGTTCACGCGGGGCCGCAGGGGAGAAGGGCCATGATGAGACGGCTCCTCATCGCGCTCGCACTCCTCAGCCTGCCGCACCCTTCAGCTGCAGAGCCGGGCGACGCCCCGAGCGCGGCCGCGGAGCCCAGTCTGGCGGTACGGGCGCTCGAGCTCGAGGCCCGCGAGGGCGCGCTCAGGCTCCTCGAGGAGGATCTCGAGCGGCGCCTTGCAGAACTCGCCGCGCTGAGCGCGGAGGTATCGGCTGCGCTCGCTCCGCGAGAGGAGGAGTCAGACCGGGACCTCAAGACGCTGATCTCGTTCTATCAGGCAATGAAGCCGAAGAGCGCCGCGCAGCTGCTCGAGAAGCTCCCTGCGCAGCTCGCTTCCGACGTACTGGCAGCGATGAAGATACGCGAGGCCGGCAAGATCCTGAACGTGATGGCCGCAGACCGCGCGGTGCGGATCTCGCGGCTGATGGCGGGGGAGAAGCGATGAGCGGTGCGCTGCCGCCCTCGCGCCTGATGGAGTCTGTCGGCTCGCTCGACCCCAGACTGGAACTGGCCAGCGCCCGGGAACCCGCACCTGTCGAGGCGGAGTCCGGAGAGACCTTCCTCGGAGTGCTCCGAACGGCAGACCTTCTGCTCGGCATGCCTCAGCCGCAAGCGGCGACGGCCGTCGCGAACCTACTGATCGAGCTCGAGCCGGAAGCGGCACAAGCGGAGACGGAGCTTCCGGCACCAAGAGCGCCCGAGCTGACGCAGCTGGCGAATGTGGACCTGGCGCGCCCGGCGGCTTCACTCGAGCCGCCCGAAGCCGAGCAGGGATCCGGAGAGGAGGGGACCGCGGCAGACCCGGCTGCTGAAAAGACCGCGAGCACTCTCGAAGCGCTGGCACAGCGAGTCGCAGGGACGACGACGGGGCCGAGCGTGGAACCGTCGGCCCCCGCTACGAGCGGGAGCGTTGCCAGTGGACCCGATGGCTCGAGCGCGCCCGCAGACGCACTCCAGGCGGCAGCGGGCTCGGAGCAGGGCGACACGTCGGAGCGTAGCGTGGAGCGCAACCCGCACCTCCCGGACCTGCTCGACCGCAACCAGGGTGGTGACCGTGCGGACGACGCCCGAGCACCGGACGCCGCTCAGCAGAGGGCGGTCGCCGGAGCGCACGAATCCTCCGTGCGAGGGGCCGCGGAGGCCCACCCGGCGACGGCAGCCAGCATGCGGTCGAACGCAATCCCGCAGCAAGGCGCTCCGGCAGCCGAGGCACCCACCGAGGGTGTGGCCCGAACGAGCCCGGGAGACTCCCCTCCAGCCACCGATTCCTCCTCCCAGGGAAGCAACGATACGGGAAGGGAGGCGGCTCGCCCTCCGGCCACGACGGAGCAGTCCGAGTTCGGCAGCCAGACGGGACCGCGCACCACGCAGGACACGAGCTCCGGATCGATCCCACAGGCACAGCTCATGAGCGCACCGCAGGCACCGAGCGTTACCCAGGACATCGCTCCAACGCGCGAGCCTCGCGCCTTGCCCGAGCTGCCAGTCCAGAACGAGACGGACATCATCCGCGAGGCGCGTCTGCTCACGCAGGCCGGAGGAGGCCAGGCGCGCATCCAGCTTCACCCGCCGCAGCTCGGTGAGCTCCTCCTGCGCATAACCGTCACGGATCAGAGCGTCTCCGTGAGTTTCGTCGCCGAGCACGCGCAGATCGCCGACGTCCTGGCGCGCCACCTGCCAGAGCTGCGGCAAGCTCTGGAGGGCATGGGACTCCGGCTCGACAACCTCGAGCTGGACGCGCGCACGGCCAACGATGCCGACGAGTTCGGCTCGCGCGGCTCGGCCACAGACGGGAACACCAGGGATGGGACGCAGCGCCAGGGACTCCCAGGACCGCACGCCGAGTTGCTGCCGCCTCTCCCGCGCGTCTCGCCGAACAGCCTAGGCACGGTCGACGTCACCATCTGAGTTGGATAGGAGCGGAAGATGGAAGAAGTAACAGCACTGGCGCCGACCGCCGAGTCATTCGAGAGCTCGACCTCGACACTGGAACAGGCAGGGCTCGACCGCGACGCGTTCCTCCGCATCTTTCTCACACAGCTCCAGTTCCAGGATCCGCTGAACCCGCAGGACTCGAGCGAGCTGAGCGCGCAGCTGGCGACCTTCAGTCAGCTGGAGCAGTCCATCGTACAGGCAGACCAGCTGCGAGAGGTCAACCTACGCCTCGAGTCGCTGATCGAGGCCACGAACCGGGCGCAGGCCGGACCGACGCTCGACCCGGTCGCTCTGATCGGCAGGCAGATCGAGGTAGGCGTCGACGAGCTGTTCGTTCCCCCGACGGGAGAGTCGATCCAGCTCGGCTTCGAGCTGAATCAGACCGACGCCGAGTTCCTGAGCTTTCTCGCGAGCGACGCATCCGGCACTCTCTTCGGGCTCGCGGCGGGCAGCGCAGGAGAGGGCGCAACCTACGCCACGGGCCACTACACGCTGAGCTTCTTGAACGGGTCTCCACGCTTGCAGGCGCCGGGCCAGGATCCCGTCGAGCTCACCTTCTTCCCGCTGACGGAGCTGCCAAACGGAGAGCTCGCGGTGGATCCGGACGCGAACCCGCTCGTCTTCTCCGCGGGCTCGACCTACGGCTTTCAGGTCGAAGCCAGCGGAGCAAACGGTGAGCGCTCCTCACTCGCCACCACCACGGCGGGGACCGTGATGAGCGTGCGCATCGTTGACGGTTTTCCAGTTCTGGTCGTGGGTGGCCAGGAAATCGACCCAACACAGATCCTTCGGATTCAGTAGAGGAGCATGCGGACATGGGAATTCTGACCAGTCTCTTTGCAGGTGTGTCGGGGATGAATGCTGCAGGGCAGCAGATCTCCATCATTGGTGACAACATCGCGAACGTAAACACGCCGGGCTTCAAGGCTTCCCGCGCCGAGTTCCAGGACGTGCTGGCGGGGAGTCTCGCGGGAGCGGGTAGCTCGGGCCAGATCGGCGCCGGCGCGCGCCTCGCCGGCGTGAGCCAGACCTTCACCCAGGGCTCCCTCGAGGCCACGGATGTGACGACGGACCTCGCGATCGACGGGGGCGGCTTCTTCGTCCTGCAGGACACCATCGGCGTCTCCTACACGCGCGCGGGCCTGTTCCGGCTCGACAGCACGCAGCAGCTGGTCAACGCCCAGGGCCAGTCGGTGCTCGGCTTCGGTATCTCGCCCGGCGGGACCCCGAACGGCGCACTCGGAGCGATCGTCCTTTCGAACGCGGCCTCCGTGCCCTCCGCCACGACCGCGGTCGAGGTGAACGTCAACATCGACCCGAACGACACGGCCATTCCCGCAACGAACCCGTTCGACCACCTGGATCCCATCGGTCACGCCAACTTCCAGACTGGGATCCGCATCTTCGATTCGCTCGGCAATCCGCGGAACGTCACCATTCACTTCCGCAAGGACGACGCCGTAGCGAACCGCTGGGTCTGGTTTGCGGGTGTGAATCGCAGCGACCTGAACATGGCGGCGTACGGCGGTACTTTCGTTCAGGGCCCTGCTGCGGCGCAGACCCAGTTCATCCCGATCCAGAGCGGTACGCTCGACTTCGACAGCACCGGTGTGCTGAGCCTCGAGACCGCCGCCGCCCTGTCGATCCAGTTCGACCACGACGGGGACGGGGCTCTCGACGGTGCCGCAGAGCCGACGCCGCAGATCTTTCGCTGGGCGGACGGTGCCAACACCGCCACCATCAGCTTCGACTTCGGCAACTCGCTCACCGAAGGCGGAACCGGAGCCGACCGGACCACGCAGTTCGGCGGCTCCTCTGCTGCGGGCGTGAACAACTTCGTCCGCTTCATGGACCAGGACGGCTTCTCGTCCGGCTCGCTGCAAAGCGTGGCGATCGACGAGTCGGGCTTCGTGACCGGCTCCTTCTCGAACGGACAGGTGACGCGCCTCGCCCAGGTGGCGCTGGCCACCTTCCCGAGCGTGAACGGGCTCGCTCGCCTGGGCCGCAACAACTACACGGAGACCTCCGCCTCGGGCAACGTGATCATCGGCTCGCCCAACCAGGCGGCCTTCGGCGCGATTCGATCCGGTTTCCTGGAGCAATCGAACAGCGACCTCGCGGACCAGTTCGTCAAGCTGATCATCGCTCAGCGGGCCTTCCAGGCGAACACGCGAACCATCCAGACCTCGAGCGACCTGCTCTCGAGCCTGGTCGGTCTTGGACAGTAACCGTTGAGGACATGAGACATGGCAGAAGAAGAGGCGGCGCCTGAGGTAGAGGAGCCAGAAGCATCCCCCTCCCGCGGGAGGGGGCCCACCGTGCTCGGCGCGAGTCTAGCCCTGGCGCTTGCTGTCGGTGCCATGGGGATCCTGGTCTTCTGGCCCGACACCGAGCAGGGTCAGAAGAAAGAGCGAACGGCGGTGACGCCAGCCGCGGAGTCCAGCGAGGTCGCAGTGGCGACGGAGGGGATCGACTTCGAGGCCGAGCTCGACGTCGTCCTGCCGCTCGCGCTCGTGGCCGCGGAAGGAGGGGGGGCGAGCACCGAGAGCCGCCACATCGGGAAGATCATCCCGCTCGACTCCTTCGTCGTAAACATCAGTGATCGCGAGCGCGACCGCTACCTGAAGCTCAAGACCGAGCTGGAGCTCTCCATGCCGGAGCTCTCGGACGAGCTCGATCAACGTATGCCTCAGATCCGGGATCTGATCATCAGCTTGCTCGGAAGCAAGTCGTTCGAGGAGGTTCGCACGATCGAAGGAAAGAACTTCCTCCGCGAGGAGATCCTGCTGCGGATCAACTCGCTCCTGGTCTCGGGCAAGGTGAAGCGGGTGTTCTTTACGGAGTTCGTCGTTCAGTGACTGAGCGCATTCTGGAACAGGAAGAGATCGATCAGCTCCTGCAGGCTGTTCGCGACGGGAAGATCCCGACGTCGCCGGGCTCCCTCGTTCCGCTCCTGAAAGCCACGCCGATGGACTTCTCCGATCCGGGCTGGAGCCAGGATCGCATCATCCGACGGCCACTCCCGGTGCTCGATCTCGTCTTCGATCGGCTCGGCCCGCTCGTCCAGGTGACGCTGACGAAGAGCCTGCGCTTCCCGATCCGCGCGGAGTCCTTCGGCGTCGAGCTCAAGAAGTTCGGCGACTTCCGGACGGAGTTCGAGAGCCAAGCGTGCCTGTTCGAGGTCATGCGTCTGGATCCGCTGCGCGGCTACGCCGTCATGGTCTTCCCGACCAACATCCTCTACGCCCTGATCGATGCCCTGATGGGTGGGCTCGGCGTGGGCGAGCTGCCTGTGGATCGGGAGGTGTCGGACATCGAGGCGAGCCTGCTCGAGAAGCCTCACCTGGAGACGTTGCGCGACCTGGAGAACGCTTGGAAGCCCTGGTTCCCGCTGCGCGTCGAGCACGTGCGGGCCGATCGGAACGTCCGGGTGTTCAGCACGATCGGGGACGAAGAGGTCTGCCATATCGGCAAGATCGTCATCGCCGGCGACGTGCTGCCCTCCTCTCCGATCTACTTCGTGCTTCCGTATGCGAGCCTGGAGCCCCTAATCGAGGCGACGGCCGGCCGTGCGGGTGAGGAGAACGATCCCAACTGGCGGGTGAACCTGGAGCACAACGTTCAGGAGACGAAGGCCCGGGTGTCCGCGCTGCTCGGAACGACCGCGCTCTCGACGGCGAAGATCCAAGCCCTCGCCGAGGGGGACGTCGTCGAGCTGGACCGGCGCGTCGATGAGGACATCGAGCTCCTTGTCGAAGGCGAGCGCGTGTACAGAGCGCGCATGGGTCGCAGCCACGGCTACTACGCGGCCCGAGTCACGACCCGCCGTGTGATCAAGCGCGAGTTCGTCGACCGAACTTCGGGACAGAAGCTGGTTCGCACGGGACTGATCACGAGTGAGCAGCTCGCTGTCGCCCAGGTGGACGAGCGGATCAATCGCAAGCTCCTGCTCGATTCCATCGTCGGTCGCGGCTGGGTCGAGCGGAAGGTTCTCGAGGCCGCTCTGCACGGCTGAGGAGGAAGTGTGCCGGAATCAACCAACGAAGCCAGAGGGGAAGAGGGATTCGAGCTGCTCCTGGACGTTCCGCTCCAGGTCTCGGTGCAGCTCGGCGAGACGCAGATGCGGATTCAAGAGCTGCTCGAGCTCGGCCAGGGCTCGGTCATCGATCTGGACCGCCTCGCGGGAGAGCCCGTCGACATCCTCGTGAACGGGCATCCCATCGCGCTCGGAGAGATCGTGGTCGTGAACGAGCGCTACGCAGTGCGCGTCGTCTCAGTCAACAACCCGGCGGAGCGCCTCGAGTCCTTGAAATGAGCCGCTCGCTCGCTCAGGTGCTCACGCTAGTCGCGCTGGTCGTGGCCGCGACGGCCGCTTCCGCGGCCCCCGGGGCCGCGGAAGCGCTTCGGAACCCGAGCGTCGACTCCTTCCCCACACCCATGGTCGCTCCGCTCACGAAGATAGGGTTTGCGCTGGCTGCCATCAGCGCGCTCAGCGCCGGCCTGGCACTGTGGTCGAGGCGCAGGCGGAAGGCCCTCGGCGGGACCAATGCGAATATCCGGATCCTCGCAAATCGCAGTCTCTCCAACCGTCATCAGGTCGTGCTCCTCGACGTGGGCGGGCACCGCCTGCTCGTCGGCACGGGCGGAGACGCGGTGACCATCCTAGCGGACCTGACGGAGACGGAGCTCTTCTCCGACAAGCTGGATCGGCAGCTGCCCCGAGCGGAGTCAAGGCCCGAACCCGACTTCCTCGAGAAGATCGGAAAGTTCGAGGGACTCGATGCGTAGGAGCTGGCGCTGGGCCGCGCTGGCCTGCTTCGGCATCATGGCCGTCCTGCTCGGGAGTGCGTCCGTCGCGAACGCACAGCAGAGCGGGATCCTCGGCGACGCGCTCGCGGACCTCGAGGCCCTCATGGACAATCCGGAGAAGCTCACACCAGCTTTCCGCCTCGCAATCCTGATGACCCTGCTCTCGCTCGCGCCCGCGCTGGTCATGATGCTGACCTGCTTCGTGCGGATCGTGATCGTACTCACCCTGCTCCGTCAGGCGATCGGCATCCAGACCGTCCCCCCGACGCAGGTCCTGGTAGCGCTCGCCCTGTTTCTCACCATGTTCGTCATGCAGGACACCTTCACCAGGGCGTACTCTGAGGGAGTCGGGCCCTTTCTGCGCGGCGAGATCGACGACACGGTGGCCTTTGAAGCCTCCGTCGGTCCCTTTCGCGAGTACATGCTCCGGCAGACGCGCGACGAGGACCTGCTCCTGTTCGAGGAGATTTCGAACAGACCCCTGCCAGAGGATCCCTCTGAGCTCAGCATCGCCACACTCACGCCCGCATACATGCTGAGCGAGCTGCGAACGGCCTTCATGATCGGCTTCATGCTGTTTCTGCCGTTTCTCGTCGTAGACATGGTCGTCGCGTCGACGCTCCTGTCGATGGGCATGATCGTCGTGCCTCCCATCATGATCTCGCTCCCTCTCAAGCTGATGATCTTCGTGCTGGTCGACGGCTGGAACCTGGTCGTCGGAGCACTCGTGAGGGGGTTGGTATGAGCATTGAGATGGCGGTCGAGCTGTATCGAGAGATGCTGCGAACCGCGGCGTTCGTCGCCACGCCGATCCTCGGCACCGCGATGCTTATTGGGCTGGCTGTCTCGCTCGTGCAGACCGTCACGAGCATCAACGAGCAGACCCTCACCTTCGTTCCAAAGATCGCCGGCATCGCGATCGTCGTGGGGATCACCCTGCCCTGGATCCTCACCCAGCTCATGACCTTCCTCGAGCTGATTCTCTCGCAAGCCCCAGGACTGGTGATCGGGCAGTAGGAGCCGCGTAGTGATCGTTCTCTTCGCGCTCGTGCTCACGCGCGTCTTCGGGCTCTTCCTCGGCGCACCCATCTTCATGCGGCGCGGCATCCCGCTGCGCTTCCGGATGATGCTCGCGGCCCTGCTCTCGCCCCTTCTCATGCCCGCGGCGATGCCGGAGCAGCTCCCCGAAGACGGCTTCGCGGTGGCCGTGGCGATGGGGGGCGAGCTGGCTGTGGGCTTCGCGATCGGCATGCTGGCGCGCTTCATCTTCGCCAGCTTCCAGATCGCGGGAACCCTGATGGGCTACCAGATGGGCCTTGCCATGGCCAACGTTCTCGACCCGGACTCGAACCGACAGATCGGAGTGCTCGGCACGCTCTACGTGAACATGGTCGGCTTGATCTTCCTTATGCTCGACGGCCATCACATGCTGATCCGGGGCATGGCAAATAGCTTCGAGGCCTTCCCCGTGGGTGCGGTGCTGCAGACCGGTCAGTTAGCGCAGCTCATGTTCGCCTCCGGCGGTACGATGTGGGAGGCGGGCGCGCGCATCGCGGCACCGGTGACGGGGATCATGCTCCTCATCAACGCGGTCCTCGGCTTGATCAACCGGGTGATTCCCCAGATGTCGATCTTCAACATCGGCTTCCCGCTCAGCGCCATGGCCGGCTACTTCGCTGTTCTGTTCACGATTCCTGAGGCCGCCTCGTACTTCATCGGGGCCTTCAGCACGCTCGAGCTCGACATCGCAAGGCTCGTGGCAGGCTAGCGCATGGCGGATGACGTAGAGCGCACCGAAGATCCCACCCCGCGGCGCCGGCAGGAGGCCCGCCGGAAGGGCCAGATCGCCGTCAGCCGGGAGGTGATGGTCGTCGCGAACCTGCTCGGCGTGACGCTCACCCTCATGGCCCTCCGCGAGGGACCATTGCGCGAGGCGCTGGCGCGCGTACCGATCGTCTGGCATCCCCGCGCGGAACTCGACCCCGCCGCGGCTATCGAGTTACTGCGGACCGCCTTCTCGGGTGGTATCGCCGTCCTGATCCCAATCCTGCTGGCCACCGTCGCGGCGGCACTGATCGGAGGCCTGATCCAGACGCGGGGAAACGTCGCGACAGAGCGCCTGAAGCCAAAGTTCGACAAGCTGAGTCCGCTCAAGAACATCGCCCGCATCGTGAAGACCAGCGGCCCGATCGAGCTCCCCAAGTCCCTGATCAAGCTCGCAATCGTCGTCGTTGCCGTCGTCTACGCGATCTCCACGAACATCGACGACTACCGTGGGCTGCCGCGCCTGCCCCTTTTCCAGATCATCAGCTTCCAGCTCTGGGTCGTGCTCAAGGCCCTCCTGGTCGGCGCCCTCGCACTCATCATCGTTGCGATGATCGACTACGCCTACATGTTCTGGAAGAACGAGAAGACCCTCAAGATGAGCAAGAGCGAGGTCAAAGACGAAATGCGGCAGTCGATGGGCGACCCGATGATGCGCGCCCACATGCTGAGCCTCCAGCTCGAACGCGCCCGCGAACGCATGATGGAAGCCGTGCCAAAGGCCGACGTGGTGGTGACGAACCCCGAGCACGTCAGCGTCGCTCTCAGTTACAAGCGCGGAGAGATGCACGCTCCCACAGTCGTCGCGAAGGGCGGAGGCTTCCTCGCGTTCCGCATCCGCGACATCGCGCGAGAGGCCGGAGTCGCCATCGTCGAGAACCCACCGCTCGCGCGAGCCCTGTACCGCTCAGTGCGGGTCGGCGAATTGATTCCGGAGCGTCTGTACGAGATCGTCGCTGAGGTGCTCGCCTACGTGTACCGCCTCGACCGGAATAGGGGTCTGGCATGGTAGGCGCCACTGAGCAGCCTCAGTCAACCCTGCGCGGACAGCTCGCGCTCGGCGTCTCGATCGTCGCCATTCTCGGGATCCTGCTCGTGTCGCTCCCTCCGCTCGTCCTCGACCTGGCCTTGAGCGTGAACCTCGCGATCGCCCTCTTGATCCTCATGGTGGCGCTCTACGCCAGGAACCCGCTCGAACTGTCCGCCTTCCCGACCATCCTGCTGCTCGTGACGCTGTACCGACTCGCCCTGAACATCGCGTCGACCCGGCTAATCCTGCTAAACGGCGATCAGGGCGCGTCTGCGGCCGGCACCGTGATCGAGGCCTTCGGTCAGTTCGTCGTCGGAGGCAGCTTCACGGTTGGGATCGTCGTCTTCGCCCTCTTCGTGATCATCAACTTCGTCGTCATCACCAAGGGCACGGGGCGCATTGCGGAGGTGGCCGCGCGCTTCACTCTGGACGCCATGCCCGGCAAGCAGATGGCGATCGACGCCGATCTCAACGCAGGAACCATCAACGAGGCCCGGGCCGTCGAGCGCAGGCGCGAGGTCCAGGAGCAGGCCGACTTCTACGGCGCTATGGACGGTGCCGCCAAGTTCGTGCGAGGCGATGCTATCGCGGGGCTGCTCATCACCGTCGTCAACATCCTGGGCGGTCTCGCGATCGGCACACTCCAGCACGACATGGGATTCGGCGAGGCGGCGTCCACGTACACGCTCCTGACCGTCGGCGACGGCCTCGTGTCCGCCGTTCCCTCCCTGCTCGTCTCCTTCGCTGCGGGCGTAATCGTGACCCGAGCCGGATCGAGCGACGATCTGACGGCACTCCTTGCGAGCCAGCTCTGGAAGCGCCCGGCTCCACTCGCCGTCACCTCCGGCGTGCTCGGCATGCTGGCCATCGTTCCCGGCCTGCCCACGCTGGCCTTCGGCCTACTCTCGGCGGGCCTCGGCATCGGCGCCTACCAGCTCTCGCGCGCCTCCGGGGTGCGGGATGCAGCCGAGAAGCAGCAGGCGGAGACCGAGCAGCCCCCCCCCGAGCGCCCGATCGACTTGCTGCAACCTCCCGATCCGCTCGAGCTTCACATCGGCTACGGGCTGATCGACATGGTCGATCCGAAGAAGAACGGCGAGCTGCTGGATCGCATCCGCACGCTCCGGCGGGAGTTCACGACGAACATGGGCTTCCCAGTCCCGCTTGTTCGCATTCGCGACAACATCCAGCTGGGCTCGGAGGAGTACAACATCTTGATCCGCGGCGTACGGATGGGACGCGGCACCATCTACGCCGACCACCTGCTCGCGATCGGACCGCCAGGCGGTGGGCCTAAGTTGGACGGCATCGAGACAACGGACCCGACCTTCGGTCTCCCAGCGTACTGGATCGTGCAAGACACAAAGGACCAGGCGCAGGTGTCCGGGTACACCGTCGTTGATCCGCCCTCGATCATCGTGACGCACCTGACGGAGCTCATTCGACGTCACTCGGGAAACCTGCTCGGGCGCCAGCAGGTGCAGGAGATGCTCGACGCCGTCGCTCAGACCATGCCGAAGCTCGTGAGCGAGGTCGTACCGGATCCGCTGCCACTCGGCGTCGTGCAAAAGGTGCTGCAGAGCCTACTCAAGGAGTCGGTGCCTGTGCGCGACCTGCCAACGATCCTGGAGGCGCTGGGTGACTACGCAACAAAGACTAAAGACCCTGAGCTATTGACCGAACTCGTGCGAGAGCGTCTCGCTGCACAGATATCGGCGCAGCTGGCACCGGATGGCAAGGTGGGTCTGTTAGTGCTCTCAACGGACTTGGAGCAGATGGTCTCAGGGTCGATCCAGCGTACCGACCACGGTACTCTCGTCACACTCGACGCTGCGGCAATTGCGAAGATCGTGGGGGCGGTCCGCACTGCGGTCGATAAGGTGAATGTGATGCATCCGGACCCACCCATCCTGTGCGCGCCAGATGTTCGGCCTCATCTTCGGAGAATGACCGAGCGCTTCCTGCCGCGCTCCCCGGTGATCTCCGCGAACGAGCTATCTCCGGATGTCGAGGTGGAGTCAATTGGCACCATCACCGCAGAGTGACCGACACCCGATGCAGGTGAAGACCTTCGAAGCTGTCGACATGAAGCAAGCACTGCGACGTGTCAAGGAAGAGCTCGGCCCGAACGCGGTGATCGTGTCGAGTCGCTCCGTGCGCAGGGACCGGGGAGTCTTCGGTCTGCTCGGTCGCAAGGTTCTCGAGGTGACGGCTGCGGTCGAGAGCGCGAGCCAGGATGCACCGCCCGACATTACGGGTACGCGCGCGCCCACGTCTGCCGCGCCGCTCCGGCCGCGCAGCTCCGGCGTCTACCACGACATCTGGGCAGTCAAGCAAGCGGTCGATCCAGTGCTCGACGAGATCCGGGCAATCCGCGAGACGGTGACCACGATCGACGAGCGCTCCGAGAGCTCTCCCGTCGACCTGCTGTCCGACCTCGCGCAGATCCGGACCATGCTGGCTTCGCTGGTCACGTCGGGGGGCATCGGCCCCGACCCCAAGGGCGCCGCGGCGCAACGCCTCTTCTACTTCCTGATCGGCCGCGGAATCGACGAACCCCTGGCGCGCAGCCTAGTGCAGCGAGTTGTAGCTCGGGTGGAGGCGGGAGCGATCGGCGATCTCGATCGGCTCAAGCTCAACCTCGCAGCGGAGATGCGGGCGGACCTTTCGCGCGCGGAGCGGCGCTACCCGCCGAGCCGTGTGCAGCTCTTCATCGGGCCCACAGGCGTGGGCAAGACCACGACGATCGCGAAGCTGGCGGCCCGTGCAGCGCGCTCGTCGCCGGGCGAGGTGCTCGTCATCACGACGGACGTACACCGGGTTGCGGCGGTGGAGCAGATGGCCCGATTTGGCGAGATCCTATCCATCCCGATCGAGATCGCCATCAGCCCCGAAGACCTGTCGCGAACGCTCGCGAACCACGAGGACAAGGAACGCATATTCGTGGACACGACCGGTTGCAGGCACAGAGACTTCTCTTCGCTGCGCCATCTGGGTGCACAGATCGAGGCAGCCGGGGAAGCGGAGGTCATGCTGGTGATGTCGGCCACGACCCGAGCTGCCGACTCCGCCGAGGTCCTGCAGGCCTGCAACGACCTTCCGTGGTCGCGATTGATCATGACGAAGCTGGACGAGACGCGCATCTATGGCGAGCTCTACAACTGCGTCGTTCGAGGTGGACGGCCCATCGCCTGCGTCACAAACGGCCAGTCCGTCCCTGACCACCTCGAGTCCCTGGACATCCCCGGGGTTCTGCGCAAGGTCCTTCACGGATAGGAGCTGGACGAAAATGTCCCAGACTGCCGAGGATTTCATACAGGAAGCCAGAGAGCTGCCGGTGATGCCCCCGATTGCCGCCGAGGTTATGCGAAAGGCAGAAGATCCGGACACAGATCTCTCGAGCATTGCCCAGCTGATCTCGAGCGACGCCTCCCTCGCGGTCCGGGTCCTGAGGATTGCGAACTCCTCCTTCTACTCGATGCCGCGAAAGATCGAGACGCTCCAGCAGTCGATCCTGCTGCTCGGCTACTCCACACTCAGGAGTGTTGTCATCGCTGCGTCCATGAAAGACGTCTTTGCGCGCTTCGGACTCGCGGAGCGCCTGCTCTGGGAGCACGCTGTCGCAGCGGCTGTGGCGACGAACATGTTGGCCCGTGAGGTTGGCGGCCTCGCTTCTGACGAGCTCTTCATCGGCGGCCTGGTGCACGATGTGGGCAAACTCGTCATGCACTCCCAAGACGAGCCTCGCTATCAGGAGGTGATGCGCGAAGTCTACGCGGACAACCCGGACCCGATCAACGTCGAGCACAAGGTGTTTGGCTTCGACCACTGCGAGGTGGGCGAACTCGTGATGCACAAGTGGAGCCTGCCCACGCGGCTCGCCTCCGCCGTCGGCGCGCACCACAACCCCGAAGCGATCGATGACAGCGAGGGTGCGAGGACCCTTGCTGCCGTTCTTCAGGTGGCGGACCGGATCTGCATCCACGAGGGCTACGGCCGCCGGAAGCCCAGCCCGGAGCTCGAGCCCCTGGAGTGCTTCGGTGCGGACTTCCTCGGCATCAAGGAGATGGACCTCGACAGCTTCGTGACGCAGTTCCGCGAGGCCTATCAGACCGAGAAGGCGATTTTCGGATGATCGACACGACGGCGGCACCGCTCGAGACGATCGAGCGGATCGAGCACGTCATTCCGAAGATCAGTGATCGCCGCGAGCGAGAGCGCCGCGGGCGGCCGTTTCCGGAGCTCGAAGACAAGCCTCGCAAAGACTCGCCACGACAGGCGCCCGCGCCGCGCCGCCCCCGAGAAGAGGCGGATGGCGAGGAACGCCGCGTAGATCTAGTCGTTCGCGGTCGCTTCCTTCCCACCGGGCAAGACCTTCCCGCCGAAGATCAGGCTCCCGCCCTCCACTGACGCACGTCATGTGACAGGCATTCCGGCATCGGGCTTGCAAAGAGTGGCAGGCGATGTCGGACGGTATCTACGCCGCGTATACGGGAGCGATCGCGAGCCTCGAAGATCTCGAGGTCATCGCCAACAACGTCGCGAACGTCGGAACCGCGGGCTTTCGGCGCCATCAGACGAACTTCGAGTCTGTCTACGGCAACCAGCTCTCGTTCGTGCGGGCGAGCACCTCGCGTATCGACCTGAGCCCCGGCAGCCGACAGCTCACGAACAATCCGCTGCACGCCGCGATCGATGGCGACGGGTTCTTCGTCGTTACCCGAGCTGACGGAACCGAGCTGTACACGAGGCGGGGCGACTTCCACATCGACGCATCTGGTCGGCTCGTCCTGCCCAATGGTCTCCCCGTGGAGGGCGAGGCCGGTTCACTCGTGATCCCGGAAGGCTCCCGAGCGGAGCTCACCCGGGATGGCACCGTGATGACGGAAGACGGGCCCATCGGTCGCTTGAGGCAGGTTCGCTTCAGCGATTCGAGCGTGCTCGAGAAGGTGGGCGAGAGCTTGCTGGCAGCGTCTCCGGGAACCGTGCCCGAGGACCTCGACAACCCGGGAGTCGCGGTGGGCGCCGTGGAGAGCTCCAACGTCAACCTCGCGGCAGAGATGGTGGGGCTGATCCAGGCCTCACGTGCCTTCGAAGCA
The DNA here is from genome assembly GCA_965226855.1 of Myxococcota bacterium. Lineage (GTDB taxonomy): Bacteria > Myxococcota_A > UBA9160 > SZUA-336 > SZUA-336 > JAUXJB01. Next base: position 87,558 of record CBDDEE010000025.1, read on the forward strand.
GCCATGCGCTCGGTCGTGATCGACGACGAGCTGACGCAGGCCGTGATCGACAGAATGCTGGCTTAGCGATCCGGCGCTGCGGAGGTGATCTACGGTTGGGCGGGACGCCTCTGACGGGAGGTCCCGCCGGAGCAGCTGTTGAGAGGCGATCGCCGTTGCCGGTGCTGAACACGGTTCGGTGCGCACGCGGTAGATCTTGCGGGATCATGAGCAGATCGACTACAACCTGCTCTACCGCTGGTTCGTGGGCCTGCAGCTGGACGATGAGGTGTTCAGCGCGACGGTGTTCACCAAGAATCGGGAACGGCTGCATGAAGGGCGAGATCGCCAACATTTCTTCGACCCGGTGCTGGCGCAGGCGGACCTCGGAGGGGTTGGTGTCATCGGAGCACTTCACGGTTGGACGGGACGCTGTCGAGGCGTGGGCGAGCTCAGAAGAGCTTCGTGCGCAAGGACGAGAAGCGCAGGGACGATGACGACCCGGGCAACCCGACGGTGACTTCCGGGGCGAGAAGCGGAGCAACCAGACCATGCGTCGAGCCGACGGATCCGGACGCCCGACTGCCGGGGATGAGGGGCCAGGGCGCGCGGCTCGCGTATCAGGGACACGTCGTGACGGAGAACCGCGCGGCCTGGTGGTGGCGGCGAAGCTCACTCAGGCGTGTATGCGGAGCGCGAAGCGGCTCTCGAGACGCTCGCCGGATCACCCTGGCTGGAGACAAGGGCTACGACGCCAGAGCTTTGTGCAGGCGCTTCGGGCCTGGAGCGTTACCCCGCACGTCGAAGCGCTCGATCGAAGGACCACAGGACACCCGGGCTACAGCCAGCGCTCCGCAAACGGGTGGAGGAGGTGTTTGGCTGGATGAAGACGGTGGGCTTGATCGCAAGACCCGGCACCGGGGCACATCGGGTCGGCTGGGTCTTCACCTTCACGCTCGGCCTACAACCTGGTCCGATCCGCAACCGACGACATAGCTGATCCCGCAAGATCTACCCGTGCGACACCGACCGGTTCGTCGACAGAATGCTGCAGCCTGTTAGGAGAGAGGAGCGCACATCGATGAGCAACGCGGCCATGTTCACTGCGGTCACGGGGACCCAGGCGCAACAGGCGAGGATCGACATCGTCGCCAACAACCTTGCCAACCTCGGTACGGTGGGGTTCAAGCGTATCCGTCCTTCGTTCGAGGACCTGTTCTACGAGACGATCAGCTCTCCATCGGCCGAGGGCGGCGCTCCAACGGGCCTTCAGTTTGGCCGCGGCGTGCGCATAGTCTCGACTGACCACGTGCACACCCTCGGGCCGCTACGCGAGACGAGTCAGCCGCTAGACCTCGCGATCGCGGGAGCCGGCTTCTTCGCCATCGAGCAGCTCAACGGGGACATTGCGTACACCCGCAACGGGTCGTTTCGTCTTGACGTGGACGGGAACCTGACGACGCCCGCGGGGTTGCTGTTGGATCCCCCCATCACGGTGCCAACGGACGCGCTGCAGATCACCATCACGGACGACGGGAGGGTGAGCGTGCTGCAGCCCGGGAGTCCAACGTCGACAGAGGTGGGACAGATCGAGCTCAGCAGCTTTCAGAATCCCGGCGGGCTGGAGTCCATCGGCGGGAACCTGCTGCGCGAGACGGAGTCGTCCGGAACACCCGCCACGGGGAATCCGGGCGAAGACGCCTTCGGCGCACTGAAGCAGGGCAGCCTCGAGGAGTCCAACGTAAGCATCGCCGAAGAGCTCGTGAGCATGATCATCGCGCAGCGCGCCTTCGAGGCGAACACGCGGGTGATCTCGGCCGCAGACGACATGCTCCGCTTCGTAACCCAGAGGTAGGCGTGGGAGTCTTCCTGACGCTGACGTTTCTCCTCGGCGCGGCGACGTCCGCCGCCGTAGTCGTCATTCCCGGGGACGCAACCGTCCTTGGCACAGAGATCAGACTCGGAGAAATCGCGGAGCTGCGAGGCGTCGATGCCGCGCTCCGCGAGCGCCTCGCGACGCTGTCGCTCGGGCGAGCCGCCGCGCCGGCACGGAAGCGGGTCCTCTCGGGCGGCACCCTGCGCCGGCGTATCCACGCCGTCCACCCCGCGCTTCACGTGGAGGTCCCGGATCAGGTACACGTCCACACCGCGTTCCGCGAGATCACGCCGGACTTCGTCCGCTCGCATCTGGAGCGTGCGATCCGGCACAGGATGCCGTGGTCGGATGCCGCGGTGAGCTTCGGAGGGTGGAGACTCTCAGAGCCGTTCGCCGCGGCGCTAGCCGCGCAGCGCGTGGTCGTGCACTTTCGCACAGAGGAGAGCTTTCTCCGCCGCGTTCACGCCGAGATCGAACTCGTCGGAGCAGACGGCGCGCCGCGCATCCGTCGCAGCGCGTCGGTCGTCATGAGCGTGAGGCGTCCCGTCGTGGTCACCACGGCCGACCTGCACCGCGGCGCGGTCCTGAAGGCAGAGCACCTCCGACTCGAGGAGCGTGAGCTGGGTGGCCTGCCGAGGAACGTGCTGCGCGATCTGGAGCACGCGGCCGGGCTGCAGCTGGCCCGCACGCTCAGTGCGGGCACACCGCTCGTTCCCGGCTATCTCCGCTCCGAGCCCCTGGTCAAGCGAGGCGACACCGTGGTCGTGGTGGCAGAAGGCCCAGGTCTCTCGGTGCAGCTGGAGGCCCGTGCGCTCGAGGCCGGGGTGCTCGGCGAGACGATCCGCTTCGAGAACCGCAGGACACGCTACCGCTTTCAGGCAGAGGTGACCGGATCCGGTCGAGCGCGCCTACACGCCCCGGGCGTCGGGAGTGGAAGATGAGAGTCACGGTCGTTGCGCTCGCCGCCCTCACAGTGGGCTGCCTGTATCCGAACCATGAGGCGGCCCTGCAGAGGACGGATCCCCTGCCGCCGCCGCCCACCAGCGCCGTGACTGAGCCGATGCCGGCAGAGGGGTCACTCTGGCGGGGCGCGGAGTCCCGGCGCTTCCTCGCCTTCGAGAATCGAGCGACACAGGTGGGGGACCTGCTCACGGTTCAGATCCTCGAGCAGGCCGTTGCGGAGGACAAAGCATCCACCGAACTCGCGCGCGACTCGGCCTACGAGGCGACGCTCGACAGCGGGATTTCGCTCCAGACGATCGTCGCGCGACCCATCCTGAACCTGCTCAACCTCCTAGGGTTCACGGACCAGCGCAGCGACGACAATCCCTCCACGGAGCTGGATATCGTCAACGCGGAGACGCGCTCGGAGTACGAGGGCGAGGGAACCGTCAAGCGCGAGGCCTCCTTCGAGACGCTGGTGGCCTGCATGGTGACGGAGGTCACGGATTCGGGCCTGCTGCGCATCGAGGGCGAGCGCCATCTGACGATCAATCGAGAGACCCAGATCATCCGTCTGTCCGGCTACGTCCGACCAGAAGACGTACGAATCGACAACACCATCCCGTCGACCCTGATCGCGAGCGCGGACATCTACTACGGCGGCAAGGGCGTCATCAGCGAGCACCAGCGCGTGCCCTGGATGATGCGCTTCTTCCAGTTCTTCCTGCCGTTCTGATGCGCTTCCCGCTGGCCGCCCTGGCGCTTCTCGTGGCTCTCGGTCTATCCGGGGGTGCCGGCGCCATCCAGATCAAGAACCTGGCACAGGTGCAGGGCGTCCGCTCGAACCCGCTGATCGGATACGGGCTCGTCGTCGGGCTACAGGGTACCGGCGACAGCAGCGCGAGCTTGTTCGCGAACCAGACCCTCGCCGGCTTCCTGGCAAAGCTCGGCATCGTGGTCGATCCCGACGAGGTCAGCGTAACGAACGTGGCCGCGGTCATGGTGACTTCGGACCTACCGCCCTTCTCCCGCATCGGCGAGACCCTGGACGTCACCGTGTCGTCGATCGGCGACGCGTCGAACTTGCAGGGGGGCACGCTGCTCGCGACGACTCTGCTGGGCGTGGACGCAGAGGTATACGCGCTGGCCCAGGGCGCCATCTCGATCGGAGGCTTCTCCGTATCGAGCAGCCAGGGCGATCGCGTCCAGCAGAACCACCCCACGGTCGGTCGCATCCCGAATGCCGCCATCGTCGAGCGCGAGCTCGCGGTTCCCTTCGAGAATCGTCAGGAGATACGCCTGCTCCTGAAGGAGAAGGACTTCACGACGGCGGCACGCGTCGCTGCGTCCCTCAACGAGAGGTTCGGCGAGGAAACAGCGTACGCCGTGGATGCGGGCTTGGTCCAGATCAAGATCCCGGAACGCTACCAGAAGCACCCCGTGCCCTTTCTCGCGCAGGTCGAGGCCATCGAGATCGAGCCCGGCCGCGTCGCCCGCGTCGTCCTGAACGAGCGAACGGGAACAGTGGTCATCGGCGCCGATGTTCGTATCTCGGCCGTCGCGATCTCTCACGGGAACCTCTCCGTACAGATCTCGTCGCGCACGAACGTCTCGCAACCCGCTCCCTTCTCGGAGACAGGGACAACGGTCGAGTTCGAGAACGACGAGATCGTGGTTCAGGAACGGGGATCAAATTTGGTGCTCGTTCAGGGAGCGGCGATCGGGGAGCTGGTGCGTACGCTGAACTCGCTCGGGGCCAGCCCGCGTGATCTCATCGCCATCCTGCAGGCGATGAGGGCAGCGGGAGTACTGCAAGCGGAGCTCCGGATCATCTGAGCGGAAGTCATTTCAAGATTCCGGCAGGTCCGGCCGATGAATCTGCGGGAGCACATACCCTTTGGACCAGTTGCTGGAGAGCCTGAACCCCTTCGACCTCGCGTCCGCGAGACCGGGACTGGCCGTCCAGCCCGACCCTCGTCTCCGCGACGCTGACGCGGCGAAGGAGTTCGAATCGTATCTGCTGAAGCTGCTCCTCACCGAGATGCGCAAAGGTATCAGCTCCGGCGGGCTCTTCACGAGCTCCACCGCGAAGAGCTACGAAGCGATCATGGACGACGCGCTCGCACGGCGCGCCGCAGAGGCGGGCAGCTTCGGTCTCGCGGAGCAGATGCTGCGCGAGTGGGAGCGTACGCGGTGAGGGCCAGCATCATCGAGCTGGTCGACGTGCTCGAGCAGGAGACGCTCCTCGTGAAGCAGCTCGTGCTGGCGCTCCAAGAGGACCAGCAGCGCATCATCAAGCAGGATGTCGAGGGGCTCGAAGAGAGCAACCGTCACAAGGAAGAGCGCGTGGTGCGCTTTCAGGCTCTGGAGCAGGTACGCCAGAGCCTGACCGACCGGATCGGTCAGCGCCTGGGGCTACAGCCCGACGAGCTGCGCGTAGCGCGGATCTCTCCTCTGCTGGGCGAGGACGGCAAGGGACTGGAGGAGGCCGCCGACAAGCTGCGCGCCGTCGTCGCGAGCCTGGGAGAGCTCGTTGCCGTGAGCCAGGGCTTTCTGGAGCAGTCCATCCTGGGCATTCGGGGTCTGCTCTCCCTCATCCAGTCCATGCGCACACCGGATCCGGGCACCTACAACGCCACCGGCCGCTTCGAGCAGAGCACTCGGACCGAAGCGATCAGCGTACGTAAGGAAGTGTAGGGTGTCCATCCTCTCCGCCTTCAACACCGCGCGGTCGAGTCTGCTCGCACAGTCGAGGGCGCTGAGCGTTGCCAGCAACAACGTCGGGAACGTCAACACCCCTGGCTACACACGCCTGCGCCCCATCTTCGCGCCGGTCCCGTCCTCTTCGGGAGGACTTGCTATTGGTGGCGGCACCACGATCGAGTCGATCCAGCGCGTGGTGGACGCGACGATCGACCTGCAGCTCCAGCGAGAGCGGCAGGAGCTCTCCTACGACGCGGAGATCGAGCGCGGCCTCACCAGCATCGAGGGTATCTTCGAGGAGCTGGGGGGCACCGGCATCAGCGGCGCGCTGAGCGAGTTCTTCGCAAGCCTTGGAGATCTGGCGAACAATCCGGCAAACTCGACGGTCCGCGAGTCTGTACTACAGGCCGCCCAGAACCTGACCAGTCTCATCCACGACGCGGACAGACGGCTCGATCAACGACAGATCGACGCCAACAACCAGCTGCAGCAATCCGTCACCGAGGTCAACGCCATTACGGCCGATCTCGCGGAGCTGAACGGCCAGATCTTCCGCATCGAGAGCAGCGGGAGCGGAGCCGAAGCGAGCGCACTGCGAGATCGGCGCGCCACGCTCCTCGCCGATTTGGCCGAACACGTCGGCTTCACGTTTTTCGAGCGACCGGATGGTCAGATCTCGGTCTTCGTCGGAGGGGGCGCCGTGCTGGTCGACGACGACGTGTCGGCACAGCTCCTGGTGCAGCCAGGAGCAGCAGGAAACCCGGTGTTCTTCGACATCTTCCACGATCTCGGTGGATCGGTCGGCGGACCCATCACAGCCAGAATTCTCGGCGGGAAGATGGGTGCGGCTATTGACCTCCGCGACAACCGCATTCAGTCCTACCGCGACTCGCTCGACGAGTTCACCTTCACCCTCGCCCGCCGTATCAACGACGAGCACTTCGGCCCACTTCCGGCGCCACCTCCCGGCGACGCCTTCGGCCTTATCGACAACCAGTCTCGGCGCTTCTTCATCGACGGGGCCCAGGCCGTGACACCGGAAGGTTCCGACTTCACGCTGATCGGTGGCGCCGCGGCGGCAATTGCGATCCATGCGGACATCCTGGCCAACATTCGTCACATCGCGGCAGGTGCGGTGAGCGTCGGGGGAGCCGGAGCGGCTACAGGGGACAACCAGAACGCGCTCGACCTGGCCGCCGCCGAGCTGAACGGTTCTGCTTTCTTTCAGCTCGCCCGCGATCCCGTGACGGGGCTCGAGATCCCACCCGGCATCGTGCCCGGGGGTAACGTCCATATGCTCGGCGGCTTCTCGAGTTCGATCTCGGGGCGGCTCGGGAGCGAGCTCCAGAGCTCACGTCGGGCGCTCGCCCAGGAAGAGCTCGTGGTCGCGGAGCTCGAGCAGCGTCGGGCCTCCATCTCTGGCGTGTCGCTCGACGAGGAGATCGCGAATCTCATTCGCTTCGAGCGTGCCTACCAAGCGTCGGCGCGGATCATCCAGGAGACGAACACCCTGATCGGCTTCCTGATCGACATGGTCTAGGGAGCCCTTATGCCCTTCCGAATCAGCGACGCCACCATCTTCCATGCCGCGGTACGCAACGCGCGCCTGAATCGCTTTTCTCTGGCGCAGATCCAGGCCGAGATCGGCTCCGGAAAGCGAATCCTCTCGGTGGCAGACGCTCCCAGCGATGCGGCGCGGATACTCGACCTGCGGAGCGCCAACGCGCGGGTGGAGCAGTTCCGCCGCAACATCGAGTCCGCGCGCTCGCGCCTGGAGCCCACGGAGTCCACCCTCGCATCCGTGAGCGACGTGCTCACGCGCCTGCGGGAGCTCGCGGTGAGCGCTGACATCGAAGAGCCTCAGTTTAACCTGATCAAGCCAGAGGTCGAGCAGCTCTACGACGAGCTGGTGCAACTCGCGAACACGCGGACGACGCACGGCTTCCTCTTCGGCGGCTTCACGACGGATTCCTCACCTTTCACGAAGGTGGGGAGCTTTGTGGACGGCGTGGTGGACGAGGCAACACCCGATCCCGACGTCGTGTACTCCGGGGACTCGGGGGTGGTGCGCGTTCAGATCGGCGAAGCCACCACTATCGAGGTCGGCGTACCCGGCTCGGCAGTCTTCGAGGGCGACTTCGTTGCACCCGCCGGGACCGATCCGGGCCGCGTGAACCTATTTGACCTGGTACGCGAGTTTCGCAACCGCCTCGAGGATCCGACGAACCCGGCGTTTGCCGTATCCGGCGTCGCCGAAGTCCTCGACGACTTTGACCTCGCGATCGATCAGGTGCTGGAGGTTCGGGGTCGCATCGGGGCGAACCTGAACCGGCTCGACATCGCCGACTCCCAGCTCCAGTCGCTGAAGATCACCCAGGAGGCCGAGCGCGCGAGTCTCGAAGACACCGATCTCATCGCCGCTGCCACGGAGCTGGCCCAGCGGGAGAACATCTACCAGGCATCGCTCGCCGTGACCGCTCGCGTGCTCCAACCGAGCCTCCTCGACTTCCTCGGCTAGTCCGTGCTCGTTCTCACGCGGAAAGCCGGGGAGTCGATCCGCATCGGCGACGAGATCTCCGTGCACGTGATCGAGATCCAGCGTGGCCAGGTCAAGGTCGCTATCGACGCGCCGCGACACGTTACGGTCCATCGCGAAGAGATCTACGAGCTGGTCCAGCGAGAGAACCGGAAGGCCGCTCACCAGCACGCGGAGAATGATCCCGCCGAGCTGTGGAACCGCTCAAGTGGACGGAAACGGAGGGGGAAGTGAGAAGATTCGAATCGCCTCGATTCGGCCCGGTCGATGTGGACGAGGACAAGATCATCCACTTTCCCAAAGGACTACCCGGGTTCCCGGGCTGCACGGAGTTCGTCGTCATGGACCACGACACGGATACCCCACTCAAGTGGCTCCAGTGCATCGACCTGCCCGAGATCGCCTTCCTGGTGATTGAGCCCGAGCAGATCCTCCTGTCCTACGGGCTCGACATTCCCGAGCCCGTGCTGGCCTTCCTCGGCTGGCAAAAAGAAACAGGGGACCCGCGGGACGTGATCGTGTTCGTGATCCTCACCGTTTTGGACTCGAACCTGACCGCGAACCTGCGCGCACCGGTGGTCGTCAACGTGAAGAAAAGGCGCGCGCAGCAGATGATCCTGGACGACCCGGAGATCCCGCTCCAGCACCCGGTACGCCCAGACCCCGACGCCAAGGCGGAACGCGAGGCAGGCTAGAGTGTCCATAGTCGACCGGGAGACGGGCCACGACGAAACCGCTAGCAACGCCTGAGGCTACGCCGGCGAGTCGGCTCGCACATCCAAGCCCACAGTCGCCTGCGAGGCAAACCGCGAGCCCGCGATCGCCACCACCACGTTCACTGCCAGGCTCAAGACCCCGGTGTGAATACCGTAGATCCGCGGGGCGCCCAGCAGAAGCGCGGAGACGGCGATCACCGTGCCCGCTACGAGACCCCAGAGCGTGGGCCGGGCGCGCAGGCCACCCCAGTGAATCGCAAGCATGAACGAGGGTACGCACTGCACCAGGAGCTCCATCTTCAGCTCGATCAGCCGCCACAAAGAGATCGAACGGTCCATGGCTAACACGATCATCGCGATCAGAACGATCGCTGCGATGCGCTTTCCGAGTCGGGTGGTGCCCGGATCGGTCCGGTCGCGCCCGAGCACGTCCTCGGCCACTACGGAGCCGAGCGAGAGCAGTACCGAGTCCGCTGTCGACATGATCGCGGCCAGCGCGCCGATGAAGACGACCACGGCGGCTACGGCGGCCAGTGGTCCGACGGCGGCCCATTCGCCGAGTAGCAGCGGCATCACCCGGTCGGCCTCGGCCCCTCCTAGATCGGTGTAGCGCGGGATCGCCGCTACACCGATCAGCGTCACTACGAGCGTGGTCGTGAGGGGCATGAAGGTCATCAGTGAGAGCGCCCGCTTGAGCGTTCTGCCGCTCCTCGCGGCATAGACGCGCTGGATCGCCTGCGGGTAGACGACGCTCGCCAGACCGAGGAGCAAGATGGTACTGGCCCAGTTCCGCAGCTCGTCGCCATCGGGAACCGCGACGGCTGCCGGTCGGAGCGTGGAGATCTGTCTGGTGATCTCTCCCAGGCCCCCCGATCCCCCGAGCAGCCAGGTCAGCAGGGCCAGCAGACCCACCAGCATGAGCAAGCCCTGGGCGGTATCCGTCCAGGCGACAGCGCGCATGCCGCCGCGAGTCTCGTAGAAGAGCACAACCGCTGCGAGGCCGATCACGCCGGCCTCGTAAGGTACGATCCCGCCGGTGACTTGTGCGGCGAGCTCCCCCATCGCCTTCAGCTGGGCGAAAAGGAAGTTGGCCAGCGCCACCGACATGAGCAGCGCAACACCCAGCACGAGCTTGCGCGCGCCAGGATCGTCGGCAAAGCGGTGTCGCACCCAGTCGCCGGGCGACACGAAGCCGTGCCGCACGGCGACGGGCCGGAGCTTCGGAACGAGTAGGTGAAAGGCGACGATGATCGAGGTCATGAAGCCGACCGCCATGATCCAGCTGAAGCCGCGCCGGTAGGCCTCGCCGGGATAGCCGAGCAACGAGTTGCCGCTGTACGCGGTCGCGTAGAGCGTGAGGAAGAGCACGAACACACCGAGATCCCTCGCCGCCAGGAAATGGTCAGAGGGGCTCATGTCCCGCCGGGCACGCCGCGAGATCTCGGCCACGACGAACAGCACGGCCAGGTAGAGCATGAGGCCCGTGACTCCGAGGGCCGGGAAGCTCACGAAGGATCCTCGTCCGGGTCGCGAAGCTCAGTCAGGAGCCAGGCCGCCGAGTTCAGGATGGCCACGCAGACGTAGCAGACCAGGGCCACCACCACCCAATCCGGCAGTCCCAGCCATAGCTCGGGTGTCGCTCCGGACTCGCGGTACCACGGGACCGAGAGCACGTAGAGGAACGCGATCAGAGCGAGCAGCGTCAGACGAAGCCTTCTACGCGACACGTGGCTCACGCCCTCAGCTGCGTCCCGTTCGCGAGCACAGCGTCTTCGAAGCGTCGGTCGGCGTTACGCACGCGGGTCACGAGCACACTGAAGATGTCGAACGCGATCTCCGGACGGTGCATGATCAGCTCCTTGAGCTGCGTACCGTCGAGCGAGAGCAGCCGCGTGTCCTCGGCCGCAACGATGGTCGCGCTGCGCGGCGACTCGTCGAGCACCGCCATCTCGCCGAAGCAGCTCACGTCACCCTGCGTCGCGAGTCTGAGCTGGTTGGGCGAGCCGTAGTTCTTCCACACCTCGATCCCGCCCTCCGCCAGCACGTACAGGCGGTCTCCCGGGTCTCCTTCGCGGTAGATCACCTCGTTCGGGAGATAGCGCTCCTCCACGAGGATTCCATCGATCTCCTCGACCTGGGCGAGCGAGAGCCGCGAGAAGAGCGGCACCCTGCGCAGTAGCAACAGCCGGTTCATGGCCTCCTCCTCGGCGCCATCGCCCCGCCGAGCCGCATCGTACGCCAGCGCAGCCCGGCGAATCCACGGGTCCCTCGAGGCCCGCGACAGGCCGAGCGCAGCCGCCAGGCTCCGGGGCGGCTCGACGCCGCCCCGTGCCACTGCGAGGCGCTCGCTCATCGGCAGCTCTTCGAGCGTCAGCACGAGCAGCCGAGCGGTCTCCTGGTCACCGAGGTTCGCGAGCACCTCCAACGCGTCGCCTCTCACCCGCGGCGACGCGAAGCGCAGCACCCGTTCGACCGTGCGCATGATGGCGGGATCCTCGGTCTGCTCCAGTATGGCGAAGGCGAGGCGCAGGCTCCCCTCCGCAGAGTTCTGCCAGGCCGCCCGCAGGAACTCGACACCGGACCCGCCAAAACCCTCTAGCCCATGGAGCATGGCGCGCGCCCGCCAGCCGTCTCGGACCCGCTCGCGGAGCTCGGCGCGCAGCAGCGCTCGGGAGCGCGCGCTGTCCACCGCGCCAAGAGTCCGCACTGCGACCTCGCTGCGGCCGAGCTCCCGCCCGAGCCTGGGGCGTACCGCGTCGATGGCGGCATCGCCCATCGCGCCGAGGGCCTCTTGTGCCAGGTCGACGACGGAGCGGTCCGGATCGTCGAAGGCGCTCACCAGCAGCCTCCGGGCCGGCTCGCTGTCCAGCGTGGCCAGCGCACGCACCGCGCCGCGGCGCACACGCAGATCACTTGAGGAGAGCTCCTTCCCGAGGCGCGCAGGATCCACGGGCACTGGCCGCGCGAGCCGCGCGACGGACTCGAGAGCGGCCGCGCGCGTGCCCGGCTCCGGATCGTCTAGTCGGGCGAGCGCAGCAAATAGCAGGTCCGCCGGAAGTCGCTCGAGCGCTGCCAGACTGCAGGCGGAGTCCTGCGAGCCGGCCATCTGCTCCAGTACCGCCTGCCCCCGCTCTCCCAGCTTGAGCGCCGCCTCCGCGCGAACGACAGGGGCGGGATCCGCGAGCCGCGCCTCGAGCGGCGAATCCGCCTCGGCGCCCTCAGCGCTGAATGCGCCCACCGCGGCGAGTCGGACGCCCACGTCCTCGTCTTCCAGCGCGCGGCGAATCACGCGCCCAGCGGTCGCCGGCGGAGCGAGGCCGAGCGCCGCCACGGCGGCCTGCCGTACTTCGGCTGCCCGGTGCTCCGCCGCCCCGAGCAGGGGCTCGAAGATGCCGCGCCGGGCCAGGAGCGGAGCCACCTCGAGGTCGAGTCGCGTCGGCTGGGCGCCGTGCTCGGCCAGCATGCTCGGCCACAGCTCGGCGAGACCCGAAGCGTCCCAGCTCTCCTACGTCCGCGAAGTCGAGTCGACCGGCTCGCAGGCTCTCGCCCAGCGCCCGGACGTACTCCCGGCGCACCGCGAGGTTTGCCAGTAGGTAGAGCAACGCGGTCACACCGCCGAAAGCGGTCAGCCAGAGCGGAGCAATCCCCGCCGGGATGAGGAGCAGCAGCGCTCCGGCCAGGGTCATTCCCGCGTGCGCCGCGATCCCTTCCAGGAAGGCACGGATGCGTCCGCGAAAGCGGAACGGCAACGCGTTGTAGACGAGGTTGCGCACCGGCTCGGCCAGCGCGGAGCTCAGGAGCTCCCGGTTCGCGCGTGCGAGGAGGGCAACGAGGAGGCGCGGGTCGAGGGCAAGTGCGGCGAACGAGCCCAGCGTGAGCCAGGGATGCACCAGGTTCGCTCGGGCCACACCGAGCCGCTGAATCAGACGCGGGACCGGCCCGACCTCGAGCACGATCTCGACCAGATTGCTGAGCGCCAGGTAGAGGCCGAGGAAGGCCGCAAGCTGCGCGGCTTCCGGAAACTCGCGCACGATCGCTCCCAGGTAGAGGTACTGCGCCACGAACAGACAGAGGGTCATCCCGAGAATGGAGACGATGAGCCACTGTCCGAGCGGAGAGCGGCGAATGTAGCGAAGCGCGTTCAGGAGCCCTGATACGGAGGTCTCGTCCGCCTCTTCGAGCTCCAGAGGACCCCAGCGGCGCAGACGACGGCGCTGGAGCCGCAGCAGGGCCGCGCTCAGCGCCAGGAACAAGGCCCATACATAGATGAGTGCTTCGGCGGAGGCGACCAGGCTCACACCCACCGCAATTCCACCACCGAGCACGCCGCCCACGCTGTTGCCGGCCGCAAACAGGGGAAAGAGCCGCTTGGTGGTCAGGGTGTCGAAGTAGTCGCCCGCGAAGGTCCAGTAGTGATTCAGGAAGATCGCCTGAGTCACGAAGTAGAAGCAGAAGAGCACGCTCGCGCTCAGACCCGGAGACGCGCTGCTGGTACCACCCCAGGCACACAGCAGACCGGCTGCGCCGAGCAGCATCCAGCAGAAGAACGAGTCGTTCCGAAACGCCCCGACAGCGAGGCCGTACAGCAGGCTACCCAGAACGGTGACGGCCGAGGCGATTACGAAGATCGCGGGCAGCGCCTCGACACCGCTTCTCGCCAGCAACAGGGCCTCGGTGGCAGCCAGGCCGAGCGTGAGCCCCAGGCTGACCAGAGAGGAGAGAGTCACGAAGAACAGAACCCGGCCCTGTTCCCGCTCCCGCACGCCGAAGAAGCGCCACAAGGCCGAACCCACGTTCGTAGTATAGTCTCGGGATGAAGCTGGGCGTTTCGATCCGGACCATGGGTCCGCAATCCACCCGAGACACCATCGTCGGTTGTGCGCGTGCCGCGGAGGCTGCAGGGCTCGACGACCTCTTCGTCGTCGATCATCTCGCCATCCCTCCCGACGATGCCGAAGGTTCGGACGGTCGCTACCTCGATCCGCTCGCCGTGCTTGCGTATCTGGCCGGTTGCACGGAGCGCATCGGGCTCGGGACGAGCGTGCTGATCCTGCCCTACCGCCCCGCGCTGCCGACCGCCAAGGTGATCGCCACGCTGCAGGAGCTGTCGGGGGAGCGGCTGCGCCTGGGGATCGGAGTGGGCTGGATGCAGCCCGAGTTCCGCGCGCTCGGTGTCGACTCCCGACGCCGCGGGCGGATCACAGACGAGACTCTCGACCTCTTCGAGCGCGCCTTCGCGTCCGATGTGATCGAGGAGAACGGCCAGTCTTTCTTCTTTCGGCCACGGCCGACCAAGCCGCCGATCTACATCGGCGGCGCGCCACCCCACGCACTGCGTCGAGCGGTTCGCTATGGGGACGGCTGGATGCCGATGGCGAGGAACCCTAGTACGCTCCGAGAGCCGATCCGCGAGCTCCGCGCGGAGTTCGCCCGGGCCGGTCGCGGAGAGCCGGAGATCGTTGTGCTCTGCCCCCTGCCACTCGAAGATCCGGAGCGGGCGGTGGACAGCGTCGCAGCATTGGAGGAGGTAGGCGCCACGCAGCTGATCGTGGCCACGCGCTACGCGGACCTACGGGGCTTCGAGAGCGCGGTCGACCTGATCGCGACGAAGATCCTACCTGGCATGGGAGCAGCGAGATGAAGTTCGGACTGTATGGCATCAACGTGGGCGTCTGCGCAGAGCCCGAGACGGCCTGGAGGTGGCGCTCGCGGCCGAGGCAGCCGGCTTCGAGTCGGTCTGGACCGGCGAGCATGTCGTGCTTCCCGACCCACAGGCCCCTCCCTCGCCGGCCGCTCCAGACAATCCTTTCCTCGACCCGGCCGTGGCCCTCACCTTCGTTGCGGCACAGACCCGCACGCTCCGACTCGGCACGGGGATCATCATCCTGCCCCAGCGCAACCCACTCGTGCTCGCGAAGGAGCTCGCGAGCGTAGACGTCGTCTCCGCAGGGAGGCTCATCTTCGGGATCGGTGTGGGCTACCTCAGACCCGAGTTCGAGGCACTGGGCATTCCCTTTCACGATCGCGGTCAGCGCACGACGGAGTACATCGAGGCGATCCGGGCGCTGTGGACGCAACCCAAGCCAGAGTACAAAGGAGAGCTCGTTCGGTTCGCAGGCATCCAGGCGCAGCCGCGCCCGGTCCAGAAGCCCCACCCCCCGAATCGTGATGGGAGCCACGAGCCCGCCGGCGTACCGCCGCACCGTGCGGCTTGGCAACGGCTGGTACGGGTTCGCCCAGGATCTAGAGACGACCGAGCGCAGCATCGCCGCGCTGCAGGATGCGGAGCGGACTTGTGACCGGCCTGCAGAGCTCGGTCCGATCGAGCTCAGCGTCACGCCGCCTCCGGGACGGATCGATGCCGACACCGTGCGACGCTACGCGGACCTCGGCGTCGACCGGTTGATCCCTCTGGGAATGGCGCGCAGCCGCGAGGCGCTTCTGGGGCGCATCACGGAGCTCGGCGAAGTGCTGGAGCGGGCTCGTTAGAGGGCCTTCGCGCGTGGACAGGGTCTTCCGCTTCGTCACTGAGCACGCGTGGTGGGTGCTGGGCCTCGCGCTGGTCGGCAGCCTCGTCGCGGTGTCGCAAGTCGTGGACGTACGGACCGGGAGCTGGCAGCTCGAGTTCGACCAGTCCCTGAACCGTCTGCTGCCGGAAGACGACGAGGGGAAGAAGTTCTACGACCACGTGCGACTCGTGTTCGGCAGCGACGAGACCATCCTGATCGCCTATCACACCGACGATCTCTTCACGCCGGAGCACCTCGGCAACATGCGGAGGATGACCCAGCGTATTGGAGAGGCGGACGGCGTGCACCACGTCACCTCGCTGGTGAACGCCAGGAACATCTTGGGCGACGCGGGAGGCCTGTCGATCGAGCCGCTCTTCAAGGAGATCCCGACGAGCTCGCGCGACTACGCGAGACCGCGCTAGCGAGCTCGATCTTCGCGGGGAAGTTCCTCTCCGAAGACGCCACGACTGGCGTCTTGCTCGTCTACCTGCGCGACTACACGGGCGACGCGGACCAGCAGCCGATCGACGATGAGATCGTGAGGATCGCGCAGGAGGAGCGCGGGTCCGCTGAGGTCTGGATCACGGGGCAGCCCCATGTCAAGGTCGCACAGTACCGCGCACAGATCGGCGAGCTCAGGCGCAACGTCCCGCTGATCCTGCTCATCTTTGCCGTGGTTCTGGCCGCCTCCTTCCGCACCGTGCGCGGGGTCGTGCTCCCGCTCCTCGCCGTTGTGCTCTCGCTGCTCTGGACGCTCGGCACCGCTGCGTGGATCGGGCGCCCGCTCAATCTGGTCACCGTACTTTTCCCGCTGGTACTCTTGATCCTGGGCCTCTCGTACGCCGTTCACGTGGTCTCGGAGTTCTACAACGAGCTGCGGGAGGAGCCCGGCGGGAGCCCTCGAAAGCTCGTTTACGCGGGGCTGCGCAAGGTCTGGCTCCCCGTTGCCCTCACCGGCCTCACGACAGGTGTGGGCTTCTTCGCGATGATGCTGCATCCCCTCGGCGCCATCCGCGAGGTCGGTCTGCTTCTCTTGATCGGGATCGGCTTCGCCGTGCTGGCCTCGCTCTCGGTTCTCCCTGCGCTGCTTGTCACGCTCCCGAAGCCACGCCGACTCTCTGCGGGCTGGGACCCGGAGGGCCGCGACCTGTTCAGTCGCTTCGCGGAGCGAATTGGCGGCTTTGTCCTGAACCGACGCCGCCTGGTGTTCGCCTCGACGGCTGCGGTGTTCGTATTCTTCGCCAGCACTGCGACACAGATCGAGGTCACCACCGACGGCATCCGCAGCTTCTCACCGAGCGCCCCGGTTCGCATCGACTTCGAGGCGATCAATGAGACCCTCGGCGGGGCCAACGGCTTCAACGTCATCGTAGAGGCCAGCTACCGCGACGCCTTCAAGGAGCCGGATAACCTGCGCGAGATCGAGGCGCTGCAGAGCTGGCTCAAGGCGCAGCCGGAGATCGGGGACGCTACATCCATCGTCGACTTCATCTCGATCATAAACCGCGGCTTCCACGCCGACGATCCGGCCTACGAGGTGATCCCGGACTCGCGCAAGCAAGTGGCTTCGCTCTTGTTCTTCGGCGCCAACGACGATCTGGACGGCTTCATCGACGGGCGCTACCAGATGGTGAACATCGTGGTGCGGACCACGCTCCAGCGCTCCTCGGACATCCAGGCGCTCACGGCCCGCATCTACGACCGCGTCGTCGAGTTGCCGCCCCAGCTGAAGGGAACGGTGACCGGCAACCCGATCGTGATTCAGAGCATGGTCGACGAGATCATCCGCGGCCAGGTGCGGAGCGTGCTCGCGGCCCTCGGCCTGATCTTCCTCATCCTGTGGGCCCTCTTCACGAACTGGAACACGGGGCTGCGAGCCCTGATTCCGAACGTGTTACCCGTCGTCGCCTTCTTCGGGGGCATGGGGCTGTTCGGGATCCCTCTCAGCACAAGCACTAGCCTGATCGCTCCGATGGCCCTCGGCATCGCGATCGACGACACCCTGCACTACTTCATCCGCTTCCAGGAGGACGCGAAGCGGCTCGCTGACGAACGGGTGGCTACGGTGCGAGCCCTCCGCACGGTCGGGCGCCCGATGACTTACACGACGCTCACCCTGTGTCTCGGCTTCCTGGTCCTGACATCGAGCGAGCTGGCGAACCAGATGCACTTCGGCGTGATGGCCGCCTTCACGCTGGGCTTCGCGTGGGTGGTGGACTTCACGGTCACGCCCGCACTCTGCGCGGGCCTCCGCGTAGTCACCTTGTGGGACACGCTCACCCTAGACCTGGGCCAGTCGCCCGAGCAGTCCATCCCGCTCTTCGCAGGGCTCACGAAGAGGCAGTGCCGGATCCTGGCACTGACGGCGAGCGTGCGCAGCATCCCCGCGGGCGAACCGGTCTTTCGGACCGGGGATCCTGGCGGAGAGATGTACGTGGTGATCGACGGCAAGCTGCGCAACTACATCGACACGGACCAGGGTCCTCGCGATCTCTCGACCCACGCTCGGGGCAACGTGACGGGGATCGTGGGCGTCTTCGGTCGACGCCGCTCCATCAACGTCGACGTGATGGAGGACGCCCGACTCCTGCGCCTGACGCCCAAGAACATGGCGGAGCTCGCTCGGCGCAGGCCCGCCATCGCCACCGTGTTGCTTCGAAACCTCGGAGACCAGCTGGCGGGCCTCGTCTTCGACGGCATGACACGGGAGCGCGATCTCGCGGAACAGGTGGCGGCCCAGCAATCCTGAGACACGGGCGGTGCTAGACTGCCCGGCGCGTGGCCACCACCCTCTCGGAGTTCGAGTCGAAGCGACTGCTCGAGACGTTTGGCATTCCCGTCCCGCCCGAGTACCTGGTCGAGAACGCAGAGCTGGCGATCAGCGCAGCCGAGGGGCTCGGCTACCCCGTAGCTCTCAAGCTGTGTGGGCGCGGCATCGGGCACAAGAGCGAGCGCGACCTCGTACGCTTGGGTCTGGACACGCTGGCCCGTGTCGCGGCCGAGGCGGAAGCGCTGCTTGCTCTACGTGGACCCGGTGAAGGTGAGGCCGGCCTGCTGGTCGCTCGCATGGTCAGCGGCCGGCGCGAGCTGATCGCCGGGCTGCTGCGCGACGCGCAGTTCGGACCCTGCGTGATGCTTGGCCTGGGCGGGATCTTCGCGGAGGTGCTGGACGACGTCGCCTTCGCAGTCGCTCCGCTGGAACGCTGGGACGCAGACGATCTGATCGATGCGCTGAAGCACCGGGAGATCCTCGCCGCGTTTCGGGGTGAGCCGGCGGTCGACCGGAAGAAGCTTGGCGCGCTACTCGAGGGCCTGGGCCGCATCGGCCTCGAACGACCGGAGATCCGCTCGATCGACCTTAACCCCCTCATCATCTCCGGGGCGGAGCCAGTGATCGTCGACGCCCTGGTCGAAGTGGATCCGGCGTGAGCCAGGTGCTGGACCGGCTGCAACCGCTCTTTCTTCCCGAGGGCGTGATCGTGACCGGCGTATCCTCCCATCCGGGCAAGTTCGGGACCGTCGCATACCACAACCTGCTCTCGATGGGCTACAAGGGCCGCGTCTTCGGGATCAACCGCGAGGGCACCGAAATCCTGGGACGCCGCACGTACAAGAGCGTGCTGGAGGTCCCAAAGGGCGAGGCGGACCTCGTCTTCGTGTGTACACCGAATCAGGTAAACGAGGAGATCCTGCGCGAGTGCGCACAGGTCGGCGTACGCGCGGCCTTCGTCGCCTCTGCCGGCTACGCGGAAGCGGACGAACGAGGTCGCGAGCTCCAACGACGTCTCGTGGAGCTCGGGGAGGAGCTCGGCATCGTGATCGCGGGACCCAACGGGCAGGGATTGATCTCCACGCCCGTATCGATGTTCGCGCAGATCGTAGCGCCCTATCCGCCCGCCGGGCCGATCTCGATGGTGAGCCAGAGCGGCAACCTGGGCTCGAGCTTCATGAACTACGGCTGCCTCACGGGTGTCGGCTTCTCCAAGGGTATCTCCATCGGGAACTCCGCACAGCTCGAGCTGGCGGACTACCTGGAGTACTACGCCGACGATCCAGACACCGCCGTGAGCCTGGCCTACCTGGAGGGCGTGGAGGACGGCCGGCGCTTCCTCGAGGTGACGCGGTCCCACACGAAGCGCAAGCCGCTGGTCGTCGTGCAGGGCGGCGTCACCGGCGGGGGCAAGCAGGCCGCAGCGAGCCACACCGGCGCGCTGGCCTCCGACGAGCACATCTTCGCAGGCGTCTGCAGGCAGGCCGGCATCACGCGCGCCGCCACGGTTGAGGAGGCCTACGACACGGCGGCCAGTTTTGCCCGCCAGCCCCTGCCGCGCGGGCCCAGGACGCTGGTGTTTACGGTGGCCGGCGGCTGGGGTGTGCTCACGGCCGACGCCTGCACGCGGGCGGGTCTCGACCTCATCCCCCTCCCGCAGGACCTGCGTGAGCGGATCGACGGACTGGTGCCAGCGCGCTGGAGCCGTGGCAACCCGATCGACCTGGCCGGAGGAGAGACGCGCGACACCGTGCCCGAGGTGCTGGAGCAGATGGCCGCGCATCCCGACGTGGACGCGATCATCTATCTCGGCATCGGCATCCAGGCCGCACAGGCGAACGCGTTCCGCAGCGGCCCGTTTCATCCAGACTTCGGCCTGGACCGCATGGTCAAGTTTCACGAGTCGCAGGACCAGCGCTACGCCCAGGCCGCCGCCCACGCGAGCGAGCGGCACGCAAAGCCGATCCTCGTCGCCTCCGACCTGGTCTACACGGATCGGGCGTACGGCAACCCGGGTCCTCTCGCTGTCAAGGAGTCCGGACGCTTGGCCTTCCCCTCCGGCCACCGTGCCGTGAACGCCCTCGCACACATGCTGCGCTACGCGCGCTACCGACGACGCCTCGCGGGCCAGAGCAGCCACGCGCAAGGGCGACCGTCTTGAACTCCCGGGTTTGCATCGCGTGGCACGCAGCGCGTACGCACCCTCGTGCCCGACTCCTCTCTACCGTCAACACTGTTCAGTGTCGAAACGCTCGACCCCTTGATCGACGATAACCTATTCATGTAGGGGCGCTGGATCGGCGCCGGCAACCGCGGAGAGCTGGCGGTCTGGCCTGGAGGCGTGCACGGCTTCCCCACGCCGCCCGCACGACAGGGCAACGAACGGATCGACGCCTTCTTGAAGGCGCCATAGTCAGCTGAGGGTGGCGTACCAGCGCGAGAGCGCCTCGCCGATCTCGTCGGGCGAGTCCTCCTGGACGAAGTGCGAGCCGCGCACGGTCACCTCGGTCTGGTTCGGCCAGCCGCGGCAGTAGTCCCGCTGGGGTCCCCGCAGGATCGCTCCGGGATCGGCGTTCACGAAGAGCTTCGGCACCACGCTCTCTTCTAGCCAGCGGCCGTACGCGTCAACCACGTCGACGACGTCCTTCGGCTCTCCCTCGAGCGGGATCTGGCGGGGCCAGGTAAGGGTCGGGCGGCGGCTCTCGCCTGGCTCCAGATACGGTCTGCGGTAAACCTCGAGCTCCGCAGGGTGGAGCTCCCTCAGGATCGCGCCGGGCAGAACTTGCTCGACGAACATGTTCTGCTCGAGAATCATCGCCTCGCCTTGGTCGGAACGAAACGCCTTGAAGACGTCCTTGACGGGCGGCGGCCAGGTATCCCAGGTCATGGGTTGGACGATGCTCTCCATGTACGCGATCCCGCGCACCGCCGTCGGATTGCGCTGCGCCCAGTAGAAGCCAAGCGCGGAGCCCCAGTCGTGTATCACGAGCACGACGTTGCGGTCGAGGTTCAATCCGACGAAGAAGGCGTCCAGATAGCGGCTATGTTCCAGAAACGTGTAGCTGTCCGGCCCGCCTCGCTCGAGCTTCTCGGAGTCGCCCATCCCGATCAGGTCAGGCGCTATGCACCGGGCCTGTCCCTCGACGTGGGGAATGATGTTGCGCCACAAGTAGGACGAGGTCGGGTTGCCGTGCAGGAAGACGATCGGGTCGCCGCTCCCGACGTCGACGTACGCCATTCGCTTGCCAAGTACGTCGATCGTCTTCTTCTCGTAACGCTCGTCCGGTGAGATACTCACGCTCCCTCCCGCCGTCTCAGTCCAGGGTGACGAAGATGCTGCGCCGACCCTGCCCGTCGACGGCTCTGCTGATGTGGCCGTGCCCCGTCGTGTCCTCCGCGAGCAGGATCTCGCCCGGGCCGATGACGCGCTTCGTGCCGTCGCCAGTCTCGATCTCCACGGCGCCGTCCAGGTTGATCACGTACTGTCGACGTGGCGCGTTGTGAAAGTCGATCTCGTAGCTCCCGTCGGTTTCGCGAAACACGATGCCCGTCGCCCCCGCGAGCTCGGAGATCCGCCCCACGACCCCTCGAGCCTCGAGCGAGAGCTCCACATCCTCGAAATGAGACTCCCCGTCGTCCCCCGTATAGATCCGTGTAATACGCATCCCGTGATTCTATAACGTTGAGACGACTGTGTGACAGCGAGTCGAAACGGAAGGATCGGAACTTGGGCGGTGGTCTCGGGCTCAGCCGCCCGGAGGATCTAGAGGCCGCCGAGGTCGGCGCTGGCCTGGAGCAGGAAGTCGCACCGGGCGAGTCCGCCGTCCACGGGCAGCGCTCCTGTCACCGCGCGCGCGAGCTCGGACGTTCCGGAGCCCGCGTGAGACTCGACGGGAGTCAGATGTGCGGGGCTTTCGGGCCCCCTGGAGGCAGACTAAGCTCCCGCTGCCAATGCGCCTCTCCCGTTCCACGCTGCCCCGCTCCTACGATCTCCACCTCATGGCCGACCCCCGGGGCGACGAATATCGGGGCGAGGTGGCGATCGAGCTCGCCGTCGACAAAGGAACGGCCAAGATCGAGCTTCACGCCGTCGACCTCACGATCCGGACGATCGCGGTCGGCGACACGGGCGGGCCGATCGAGGTCCGCGGCAGCGCACCGGACGACAGGCGCGAGACCCTGCGCATCGACCTTGCCCGCCGGCTTCGCCCGGGTCCCGCCACGCTGCGGCTCGAGTTCGAGGGTCCGCTGCGCTCGGACCTGCGCGGCTTCTACCTGGCGCGCTCGGGTCGCAGACGCTACGCCGTGACGCAGCTCGAGGCGGCAGACGCCCGGCGTTTCTTTCCTTGCTTCGACGAGCCGGACATGAAGGCACGCTTTCGCCTGCACGTCACGACACCGGAGCGGAACTCGGTCGTCTCGAACTCGGCCCTCGTTCGCACGCGGAAGCACGGCCGGAGCAAGACCGTCAGCTTCGCCGAGACGCCCCCGCTGTCGACCTATCTGATCGCGCTGATCGTCGGCGAGCTCGAGGCCTCTCGCGCGCGCCGAGTCGGACCTACACCCGATTCGTGTCTGGTCAGTGCCAGGCAAGAAGCAGCTCGCGGGCTTCGCGCTCGATGCCGCAGTGGAGTCCCTGCAACGTCTCGAGAAGTACTTCGGACTGCCCTACCCATACGCCAAGCTTGACCTCATCGCAGTGCCGGACTTCGAGTTCGGCGCCATGGAGAACGCGGGCGCGGTCACTTTTCGGGAGAGTCTGCTTTTGCTCGATCCCGCGACAGTCACCCTCGCTGAGCAGAAAAGGGTCGCGGAGGTCATCGCCCACGAGCTCGCACATATGTGGTTCGGCGATCTCGTCACCATGGAGTGGTGGGACGACCTCTGGCTCAACGAGGCCTTCGCGACCTGGATGGCGTTCACCATCGTGGATCAGTGGAAGCCCGAGTGGCGCATGTGGCTCGACTTCGATCATCACCGCGCGGCGGCCTACGCGCTCGACGGTCTCCAGAACACACACCCGATCTACGCGGAGGTCGGCACTCCGGACGAGGCGACCGAGAACTTCGACGCCATCACCTACGAGAAGGGCGCGTCCGTGGTGCGCATGGTCGAGCGCTGGCTCGACCCCCGGACCTTCCGCAAGGGCGTCCGTGCGTACATCCGGAAGCACCGAGAAGGGAACGCGCGCGCAGCCGACCTCTGGGCCGCTCTGGAAGCGGCCTCCGGACGCCCCATCCAGTCCGTGGTCCGACCCTGGATCGAGCGCCCGGGCTTTCCGCTACTGTCGGTTCGAAAAAGCTCCCGGAAGGGAAGGTCCCGGCTCGAGTTCCGCCAGGAGCGCTTCCGCTCGAGCCCGCGGCAGCGCAGCCCGGCGGGAGCCGGCCACTGGCCGATCCCTGCGGTGCTCCGCGTGCAGCCGGCACGGGGCCGCAGCCGACTCGAGCGCGTGCTTCTCGAAGGCAGCAGCTCGCGGCTCGACCTGGACCCCGCCGCTGACGTGCGCTGGGTGTACGCGAACGCCGACGAGTCGGGCTTCTATCGGCCGCTACACGCGAGCGCGCTGCTCCGCTCACTGGGCGAGGACCTCGGCCGGCTTTCCCCCGTGGAGCGGATGGGGCTGCTCGGGCACCAGTGGGCGGGCTATCGGGCCGGCCGGGCCGCGCTGGCCGATCTGCTGGACCTGGTGCCGAGCCTCTCCGGGGAACCTGAGCCCGAGGTGCTCGAGCGCCTCATCGTGCCGCTCCGCTGGCTCGAAGACCAGGCTCTGCCTCGACTGAGAGCAGCCCTCGCTGGCCGCTTCCGCGCCTGGCTGTCGGAGCTCTTCGCCCCCGCGCTGGCCGAGCTGGGCTGGACTCCCGCGCGGGGAGAGCCCGATTCACAGCGCCAGCGGCGCGCCACGCTGATCCGAATCGTCGGCGGGCTGGCCGAGCATCCCGACGTCCTCGCCGGTGCGGAGACCCGTGTCCGCGAGTATCTGAAGAATCGCTCCTCGCTCGACGCGAACCTCGCCGGACCGGTGGTCGAGCTCGCGGCGCGGCATGGACACAAGGGCCGCTACGGCGCCTACCTGCGCGCCATGCGACGCGCGAGCACGCCGCAGGAGCGAACGCGCTTTCAGCAGGCGCTCGCGGCCTTTCGCGACCCCGCTTTGATCGACCGGACGCTGGCCCTCAGCCTGTCGGAAGACATCCCGACACAGGACGTGGTGATCCTCCTGACGCGGCTGTTCACCAACCCCGCGGCGCGCGAGCGGAGCTGGGAGTTCATCCGGGCGCGCTGGAGCGATCTATCGCCCCGGGTCTCTCCAGGCCTGGCGTCGCGACTCATCCTGGCACTACCCGCCCTGCAACGGCCGCTCTACCGACGTCAGGTCGCGGCCTTCTTCCGGACCCACCCCATCCCGACGGCTACGCGCGCGCTCAAGCAAGCGCTCGAGCGCTTCGACCTCAACGCCGAGCTGCGCCAACGCACGGTCCCGGAGCTCTCGCGCTGGCTGCGCGCGCTGACCTAGACAGGAGGAGAGCACCACTCATGTCGAACCTGGCCGAGCGCAACTGCGAGCCCTGCCGGTCGGGGGTCCCGCCTCTCAGCGCAGAGGAGATGGAGCCCCTCTTGGGTCAGCTCGACGCAGGCTGGGAGGTCGTGGACGACCACCACCTGCGCCGGACCTTCCGCTTCAAGGACTTCGTCCGTGCCATGGCGTTCGCAGACCGAGTGGGCGACATGGCGGAGGAGCAGAGCCATCACCCCGATCTCCACATTGCCTGGGGCAGGGTGGGAGTGGAGATCTGGACCCACAAGATCAAAGGGCTGCACGAGGCGGATTTCGTGTTCGCGGCGAAGTGCGACACGCTCTACCCGCAGACGTAGAGAAGCACCCGCTCGAGGCCGTGCGCAGCGGCTGCGCCGAGGTCGCCTCGCGCGCCAGCGAAGTCCGCATCGTGGGCGAGCGGCTGGACGCCTACGCAGAGGCGCTGCCGCACGAGCTCGCGACCGATCCCGTCACCGTATTCCCCGACGTCGGCGGGGACCCGGAGAGCCTGGCAGCCTACGTGCTCGCCCTCGACGCGATCAACTACGGCTCCGGCTATTTCCCTTCGCTGCGAAAACGGCCCGGACTCTCCGGCTACCGCACGATCGAGGCAGCTCTCTGCGAGCGCTTCAGTTCGGTGGGACCGCTCTCCGCCGCCGAGCTCTCCGCGCTAGACGCGACGGGCGTGGCCCGCCTGCTAGGACAGCATCCTGCCTCCGAGCCTGTCGCCGAGCTGATGCGCCTGTATGCCGAGTCGTGGCGTGACCTGGGCAACCTCGTGACGCGCGAGGGCGGTGGATCCTTCGGCGAACTTGTTGCCTCCGCCGGAGGCTCCGCCGAGGCCATGGTACGAACCTTGCTCCGGATGCCGCTCTACCGAGACATCGCAGGCTACGACGGTCTCGACGTGCCATTCCTGAAACGCGCACAGCTCAGCGTCGCGGACCTGGCCGCGGCCCTACCGCACGGTCTGGGTCGCTTCAGCGACCTGGACCGACTCACGCTCTTTGCCGACAACCTGGTGCCGCACGTGCTGCGTATGGACGGCGTGCTGGAGTACCGGGACGGCCTGCTCGCCCGCATCGAGCGCGCCGAGCAGATCACGGCTGGATCGCGAGAAGAGATCGAGATCCGCGCCTGTGCTGTCCACGCCGTCGAGCTCCTGGTCGGACGCGTCCGCGAACGCGGCGGGCAGCTGACACCGGCCCGCCTCGACGACTGGCTGTGGGCGCGCGGGGCAGGCGCCCGCTACAAGTCCCGACCTCGGCACCGGACGCGCACGACCTACTACTGAGTGTCTTGCGGGATTGGCATGGCGCGGCTGGGGTCCTGTCGCTACGGTAATCGCACCCTCGGTCAGCGCGCTCTCAAACATACGACGCGCAGTCCAAGCATCTCATCCGCCGGTGTCGAGCAGTGCCGTCTTCGCGGAGGAAACAACTCGGGTGATCATCGCTGTACCTCGCGAGGTGGCAGCTGGAGAGCGGCGCATCGCTCTCGTACCCGAGGCGGTGAAGCGGCTCGTGGACGTGGGCCACACGGTCTGGGTAGAAGCGGCGTCTCCCGAGTCGGACTTCCCGGATGACGAGTTCGAGGCGGCCGGCGCGCTCATCGTCCACGACGTCCAGCAGCTCTACGAGGGTGCGGATGTGGTCGTGAAGGTGCAGGCCCCGATGGAGCACCCGGGAACGGGCAAGCACGAAGTTGACATGCTGCGAGAGGGGAGCCGGCTGATCGCGGTCCTGGAGCCCTACGCGCGCACCGATCTCGTGAAGCGGCTGGCGACAAAGCGGGTGACGAGCTTTGCGCTGGACTTGATGCCGCGCACCTCGATCGCGCAGGACAAGGACGTCCTGAGCTCCATGAGCACCATCGCCGGCTACAAGGGCGTGCTGCTCGCGGCGAACGACCTGCCGAAGCTGATGCCGATGCTGATGACGGCCGCCGGAACCGTGAAGCCCGCTCGAGTGCTCGTGATCGGCGTCGGCGTGGCGGGCCTGCAGGCGATCGCGACGGCGCGGCGTCTGGGGGCCGTGGTCGAGGCCTTCGACATCCGCCCAGCGGTCAAGGAGCAGGTCGAGAGCCTCGGCGCGCGCTTCGTCGCCGAGGATGCCATCGCAGAGGACGCCGAGCAGGCCAGCGGGTACGCCCGGGAGCAGACGGCCGCCGAGCAGCAGCGACAGCACGAGCTCCTGACGCAACACATCGCCGACTCCGACGTCGTCATCTGCAGCGCGCTCGTACCGGGTCGCCGGGCGCCCGTCCTCGTCAGCCGGGACCAGGTCGAGCAGATGCGTCGCGGCTCCGTGATCATCGACCTGGCAGCAGACCAGGGTGGGAACTGCGAGCTCTCGGAGCCCGGCCAGATCGTCGACCACGGAGGCGTTCGGGTGCACGGTCCCGAGAACATCGCCAGCTCCGTGCCCGTCGACTCGAGCCGCATGTTCGCCCGCAACGTGCAGAACTACCTGATGCACCTCTTCAGGGGCGAGTCGCTCGAGCTCGACCTCGACGATGAGCTGGTACAAGGCACACTCGTTACCTGCGACGGCACGATCGTCCACGAGGGCGTGCGGGCCGCACTGGGGAATTGATGGAGACCAGCTTCATCCTCGTGCTCACGATCTTCGTTCTCGCACTGTTCGTGGGCTTCGAGCTGATCACCAAGGTGCCACCGACCCTGCACACGCCATTGATGTCCGGCTCGAACGCAATCTCAGGAATCGCGATCATCGGCGCCCTAATCGCGTCCGGAGCGCGCGACACAAGCCTCGCCACCGTGCTCGGAACCCTCGCGGTGGCGCTGGCGACGGTGAACGTGGTCGGGGGATTCCTGGTCACGAACCGCATGCTGGGGATGTTCAAGAGCAAGGGCGAGCGACAGCGGTGACGACCCAGGCTCTGATTGCTTCCGCGTACCTGGTCGCTTCGGTGCTGTTCATCCTCGGGATCAAACGCCTGAGCTCGCCTCGCACAGCGCCGAGCGGGAACCTGCTCTCCGCCCTGGGCATGGGCGTGGCGATCGTCGCCACCCTCTTCCATAACGAGATCGTGGACTTCCGGGGGATCGTGGCAGGCGTGGCCGTAGGCGGCACGATCGGTGCCATTGTGGCAGCGCGGGTGTACATGACCGCCATGCCGCAAATGGTGGCCATGTTCAACGGGCTCGGTGGAGGTGCTTCCGCCCTGGTCGCCGCTGCGGAGCTCGTTCGGCAGGTGGGAGCGGGGGCGGCGCCGTCTCTGATCGTGTCGATCCCGATCGTATTGGGGACGCTGATCGGAGCGCTGACCCTCACCGGGAGTCTGGTCGCCTTCGCGAAGCTGCAGGAGATCATGACGGGGCGACCCCTGGTGTTCACCGGTCAGCAGCTTCTGAATGCGCTGCTCGGTCTGGGCATGCTCGTCCTCGCGGTGATGGTGACGGTCCGGCCACAGGAGCTTCAGCTCTACTGGGGTCTATTCGCGCTCTCCGCGCTGCTGGGAATCATGCTGGTGACTCCGATCGGCGGCGCGGACATGCCCGTGGTGATCTCGCTCCTGAACTCGTACTCCGGTCTGGCCGCGTGCGCGACCGGGTTCATCCTCGAGAACCAGGTGCTGATCATCAGCGGCTCGCTAGTCGGCGCCTCCGGGATCATCCTGACTCGGATCATGTGCAAGGCCATGAACCGCTCGCTCGCGAACGTGATCTTCGGCGCCTTCGGGGCCGAGACCGTTGCAGGCGCAGCGGTTGCAGCGCGAGCGTCGGGCGCGGTGAAGAGCGGCTCCTCCGACGATGCGGCCACCATCCTGGACGCCGCCCGCTCTGTCATCATCGTACCGGGCTACGGGCTGGCGGTCGCGCAGGCCCAGCACGCCGTGCGCGAGCTCTCCGATCTGTTGCTGGATCGGGGCGTCGAGGTCCGCTTCGGAATCCACCCCGTGGCCGGAAGGATGCCGGGGCACATGAACGTCCTGCTTGCCGAGGCAGACGTCCCGTACGAGCAGCTCGTGGAGATGGACGACATCAACAGCGCCTTCCCGCACACTGACGTGGCTCTCGTGATCGGTGCGAACGACGTGACAAACCCCGACGCGCACGAGAACGCGGCGAGCCCCATCTACGGCATGCCCATCCTGGAGGTCGAGCGCGCCAAGACGGTCATGGTGTGCAAGCGCAGCATGAACCCGGGCTTCGCCGGCATCGACAACCCGCTCTACACAAGAGCGCAGACGATGATGCTCTTCGGCGACGCCAAGAAGACCATCGAAGCAGTAATCGCGTCGGTCCGAGAGCTCTGAGATGACTTACTCGGTGTCTCCTTCGGGCGCCTCGATGGTGATCTCCAGGTCGCGACGGCGCTCGTAGATCTCTCGGAGCTTGCGCCGCCGTTCCATCTCCAGCTGGAGCTCCTGGCGGATGGTGTCTTCCTCGAGCTCGCGCTTCGCCACCTCGATCTGCGCCAGGCGGCACGCGCTGCCCATGTTCGGACCACACGATGGATTCGCGCAGCAGACGTTCGCGAAGTCGTCGAAGGTCTCCATCCGCGCCGGCAGCGGCGCGCCGTCCCAGCTGTCCGCAAAGCCCGGGTTGTCGAGCGCCATGTCGAAGACGTCCTGCGCCTCGACGAAGTCTCCACCGCGCCATGCCGCCAGGATCTCGATGCGATCGATCTCGTCCTGTGGGCCACGCAGCTTGCGACCCTTGTCGAGCTGCGTGCGCGCGGCGGAGAGCCTGCCCTTGTAGACCCAGATGTGGGCGAGGTTCGTGTAGCTGACCCCCTGGACGGGGGCGAGGCGCCTCGCGTTCTGGAAGCTCTCCAGGGCCGCGTCCAGGTCCCCTCGGTAGGCGGCGACAATCCCCATCCACGTGTGGGGCGCCGCAGAGGCGGGATCGATGGCCACCGCTGCGATGAGCTCCTCCTGCGCCGCTCCGAGGGACCGCAGGTACTCGGCCTGGTCGCCCGCCTCGAGCGCGAGACGCGCCTCCTGGTAGTACACCTCCGCAAGCTGGATGCGGACCTCGGCGTCGTCTGGGTAGTCCTCGCGCAAGATCTCCAGGTCTTCTTTAGCGTCCGCGACCCTGCTCGCCCTCGTGACCTCGGAAGCCTCGTTCACGCCCTGCTGGGCGGTCTCCGCACCTGTACAGCCGAGCAGCGACCCGACGGCGACGAGCGCGAGTGCGACATGCCAATACTTCACCGAATACCTCCCCCCTGGTAGAACGCCCGCAGCACGGAGATCATAGGCTCGACGTCCGCGCTGCCCGCCATCTCTCGACACGAGTGCATCGAGAGCATCGGATTGCCGACGTCGACGGCCGAGATCCCCACGCGGGCCGCGCTGATCGGGCCGATCGTCGACCCGCAGGGCAGGTCGTTGCGGCTCACGAAGTGCTGTGGCTCGATGCCGGCCTCACTGCACAGCGAGGCGAAGATGCCGGCACTGAGGCCATCGCTGGCATAGGCCTGATCCGCGTTGACCTTGATCACGGGGCCGCTGCCCAGCACGGGCCGATGCCCGGACTCGTGCTTGTCTGCGTAGTTCGGGTGAACCGCGTGCGCCATATCGGCGGAGATCAAGAGCGAGCGCGAGAGGGCGCGCGGCAGACCCTGCGGCTCGCCGCCCTTGAAGCCGGAGACCATGCGCTCCAGACCGTCTCGAAGCAGCGTGCCTCCCGCGCCCTGCGCACTGCGACTGCCGACCTCTTCGTGGTCGTAGAGAACGATCGCGCGCGTGAAGAGCGGCAGCGCTCCCGGCTCGCAACTCACGAGCGCACAGATTCCAGCGTGGCACGACGCCAGGTTGTCGAGGCGCGGCGCGTTGATGAAGGCGCCGTCGATACCCGCAAGCGCCGAGGGCTGCGTGTCGTACAGCATGAGATCGAAGGCGAGGATCTCGTCGGGCTCCACGCTCGCGACAGCCTGGGCGCGAAGCTCCTTCGCGACCAGCTCGCTCAGGCCCGGCGCATCATCCAGCCCCGCAACGGGAACCCCGTGCTGCTGAGCGTTCAGCTTGAGCCCTTCGTTCCTCACCTCTCGAGATAGATGAATCGCGAGGTTGGGTATTCGAAGCAGGGGCCGCGCGAAGTCGATCAGCACCGTCCTGGGCGCGGAGCCGTCCCGAAGCGTGACCCGGCCCGCAATCGACAGATCCCGATCGAGCCAGGTGTGGAGCAGCAGAGCGCCGTAGGTCTCGACAGCGAACTGGCGGTAGCCGTGCGCCGAGACGTCCGCGCGAGGCTTGAGCCGCAGGTTCGGCGAGTCCGTGTGCGCCCCGATGACCCGGAAGCCACCGCTCGCGGGAGATTCCGAGCCGACCTCGAAGGCGATCAGGCTGCCGCCTCCCCGAATCGCGAAGAGGCGATCTCCGGGCGACAGGTCCCAGACCTCATCTTCGCGCATGGGCCGGTAGCCCGCAGCCTCCAACCGCCGCGCGGACTCCGCAACCGCGTGGTAGGGCGTGGGGGACGCGTCGATGAACGCGATCAAGTCGCGCACGGGCTCCGACATGCTGGCGAGGGTAGCGGTGCGCGCGCCCTGCGTCAGGCGCAGAGACCTCGACCGTCAGAGGCTCAAGCAGCCCGGTTGCGCTCGCGGTAAACTCGCAAGCGCAGCGAAGGCAGTAGGCCTGAGCGGAGCCGGGACGCGCAAGTGACCGGGAAGGAACACGGGATGAGCCAACAGACCATCGCCCCGGGATTGCTGCTCGCCATGCCCCAGCTGGCAGATCCGAACTTCTATCGCGCCGTGGTGCTGATGATCGAGCACACCGACGAGGGCTCGCTCGGAGTGGTAGTCAACCGCCCGGTGACCACGCGCGTCAGCACGGTCATGCGGCAGCTCCAGATCGGCTGGAACGGGGACCCGGGCGCCCTCGTCTTCTGCGGCGGACCCGTACACCAGGAGACGGGCTGGTTGCTGCACGAGCCTGTGAGTACGGCCGATGCCGAGGGAACGCTCCAGCTGACTCCCGGCCTGGCGATCTCCACCTCGGCCGACATGCTCGGCCAGCTGGCCCAGGAGCCGCCCGAACGAATCCGTTTCATGCTGGGCTACGCCGGCTGGGCGGCCGGACAGCTAGAGGGCGAGCTCGCACAGAGCTCCTGGCTGCTCTCGGATGTCTCTGCCGACTTGATCTTCGCCACGCCGCACGAGGAGATGTGGGAAGCCGCGCTGCGCCGGCTCCACATCGACCCCACCGCCTTGGTCCCGGCAAGCGGAGTTCATTAGGGCCGAGACCTGAGCCCGGAGCCGTCGGAGGCCCGGGCAGCGTCCCTCGACTCCCTGCCCAGCTCGGCGGTCCTAGATTGGTCGATCGGGACTTAGGGAAGGTCCTTAACCGGAACTTCCTGTCCCATCGAGGGCTGAGGGTGGCGTTAGGAGCGATGTCAGCGCTTCCTCCAGGTCGGGGTAGGTGAAGTGGAAGCCTGTGGAGTCTAGGCGGGTTGGGGTAACGCGGGTGCTGTCGAGGAGGAGGGGCTGGGCCAGTTCGCCGAGAGCAACGCGGAGAATCAGAGCGGGGAGCGGCAGAAACGCTGGCCGGTGGAGCACTCGGGCCAGGGTCTGGGTGAACTCGGTGTTCGAGACGGGGTTCGGGGCGACGGCGTTGAATGGGCCCGTGAGATCGGATCGGTCGAGCGCGTGCTGGAGGCCAGCAACGAGGTCGTCGATGTGGATCCAGCTCATGTACTGACGGCCGCTCCCGATCCGGCCACCGAGTCCGAGTCGGAAGGGGAGCAGTAGCGGCGCCAGCGCGCCTCCATGGCGCGCGAGAACCATACCGATCCGGGGGATGGTGACCCGGATGCCAGCGCGTCGAGCCGGCTCGACCGCTCGCTCCCAGGCGAGGCAAACCTCGGCCAGGAAGCCACTGCCGGGGCTGCTCTCCTCGCCGAGACGGGCATCGCCACGGTTCCCGTAGTAGCCAATCGCGGAAGCGGAGATCAGAACGGCAGGAGGCTTCGTCAGGCGAGAGAGAGCCTCGCTCAGCAAACGGGTGCTGCCGGTTCGGCTCTCGAGGATCTCGCGCTTCCTGCGCGCTGTCCAGCGGCCCGGCGCGATCGGCTCGCCCGACAGGTGAACGACCGCATCGATGCCCTCGAGGTGCGCAGGGTCGAGCTCACCCGCGGCCGGGTTCCAGACGCGCTCGTCCGGCGCGGGCTGCCCGCCCCCCCGCACGAAGCGCACGACGCGATCCCCGGCCCCCGCGAGCGCGGTCTGGAGACCTCGCCCGATCAGCCCGGAGGCCCCGGTGATCGCGATGCGCCGGCTCAATGGCGAATCTCGAAGCTGCCGGACACGCCGATTGCGGGCTCGTCCACGAGCTCGATGTCGGAGACGCGCGCATAGGGCGGCCCCTCACGCGCGTAGTCGATCGCGCTCTTCACGGCGGCGGCGTCACCCTCGAAGACGGCTTCGACCCGACCGTCTGCCAGGTTACGCACCCAGCCGGACACCCCGAGCGCGTCGGCGCAGGGTGTCGCGGTAGAAGACACCTTGCACACGACCCGACACGACTACGTGTACGCGCCTCTGCTTCAATCGGAGTCCACGACGGCCGCCACCAGGGCGAGGTCGCGCTCGCGAACCGAGCCCGCGTCGAACTTCCTCGCCGACGCGGACATGCGGGTGAGAGCGGCGCCGAGCGCCATCGGCGGCTTGGTCTCTCCCTTCATCGCGCGGTGCCAGCGCACCGGGTTGATGCGCGCCACCACGAGATTACGAAGATAGGGCGAGCGAAAACCGCGCTCGCGCAGCTCGGCGATGATCCGCGTGACGTGCTCGTCGATGCCGAGCAGTCGAGCGGACCAGCCCTCACGCTCCTGCAAGCTCTTCGAGAGCGTCTTTGCGCCGAAGCGATCCACCTTGCGCAGAAACGGGCTGTAGGCGCCCCCGGCAAAGCGCCCATTCTGCTCGTACACGAGGCCGAGGGTGAGGAGCGAAGGCGCCTCGAACTCCTCCTCGAAGTCGCTCTCCACCGCCCGCTTGCGCCGCAGCGCCAGCTCGCGCGCCATCCGGATCACCTCCAGGCTGCGGTCCTTGAGGTTATGCGCCTTCTCCGTGTTGAGGGCGAGGATCCGGAACGCCAGATCCTCGTCCGGCGAGACGAGCGCCGTCACCGAACGCAGGCCGAGGTGCTTGGCGGCCGCGAGTCGGTGTCGACCGTTCGGTGTCCACAGTTTGCCGTCCGTACCACGCACAGCGATCAGCGGATCGAGGAAGGATCCGCTCTCTTCGATCTTCTGCGCCAGACGCTTGGTATGCGTGGGCGACAGGTCACGTTGGAAGGGCGTCGGGGCGATGGCATCGAGTGGCAGCACTGCCAGCAGCAGGGGCTTGCCCGAGAGGGGCTCCCGATATGCGCCGATCGCCGCGCCTCCGACGGCGGAGACCTGCTTTGCCAGGAGCTCAACCTCGGGTGCCGAGACGTCCAGGAGCACCTCGGCGCCCTGAAGGCCGCGCTTCCGCTTGGCAGGGGTCAGGCGCTTTCGCGCGGAAGAGGCCTTCCGCTTCGCCTTCTTGCGGGTGGCCTTCTTCCTCGCGGCCATGGGGGAGCCTCCGCGGGGATTCTATCGCATGGCCCCCGCGACGACCTCGATCCGGCCCGCTGCACCCTCGGTCACCTCGCCGATCACAGCTGCTGCGAGCGAGTCACGCTCCGTGAGCGCCGACACCAGCTCGGACTCACTCTCGTGCGGCACGGAGATCAGCAGCCCACCCGACGTCTGCGCATCACAGAGGACGAGGCGCTCGCTCTCGGGCAGATCGCTGGCGAAGCTCGCACGCGACTCCACGTAAGCCAGGTTCCGCTTGCTCCCTCCGGGAACGATTCCCTCGCTGGCGAGCCGACGGGCGAACTCGAGGACGGGGACCGCGTCCGCGTACACGCGGGCGGCCACGCCTCCGCCCAGGAGCAGGTGGTGCAGGTGGCCGAGCAGACCGAACCCGGTCACGTCGGTCGCGGCGTTCGCTCGCACTGCCAGCGCCGCGTCCTTCGCATCGCGGTTGAGCCGGGTCATGACCGCTACGACGCGCGCGAGCTCGGCGTCGCTCAGGCGCCGGCTCTTGATTGCCTGGGCAGCGATCCCCGTCCCGATCGGTTTCGTGAGCACCAGCCGATCGCCGACGCGGGTCCCCTTGTGAGAGAGGCTCGCGGTGCCGACCGAGCCCACTACACAGAGTCCGTACTTGAGCTCGGGATCGATCATCGTGTGCCCGCCGACGATCGCGCAGCCCGCCTCGGCCGCCTTGTCCCGTCCTCCCCGGAAGATGCGCACGAGAACGTCCGATGACACCTTTCCCTCCGGAGAGCCGCAGATCGCCAGCGCCACCTGCGGCTCGCCTCCCATGGCGTAGATGTCGGAGAGGGAGTTGGCGGCAGCGATCGCTCCGAAGGTCTCGGGATCATCGACGATGGGAGTGATGAAGTCGACGCTGAAGGCGAAGGGGGAGCCGTCTTCAGGGCGCACGAGGGCTGCATCCTCCATGGGGCCGACGTCGGAGTCGACCCACGGGTGATCGAAGGGTGCGATCGCGTTCAGGACCTTGACCAGGTCCTCAGCTCCCAGCTTTCGGGCTCAACCCCCTGCGGGCACGAGCTCCGTCAAACGGACATCGCTCACAAAGCGCCTTTCTGTGGTTGGGGAGACCCCCGAATGGTATCAGCGCCGCCAGAAGCCGGGAGTGAGGATGACGAGCACCGTGTAGATCTCGAGGCGTCCCAGGATCATGAGGCCGCTCATGACGAGCTTTGCGGCCGGCTCGAAGTGGTCGTAGGTGGTGGCGGGGCCAACACCGCCGAAGCCCGGCCCGATGTTCCCCAGCGTGACGGCGGCTGCCGAGAAGCCCGTGTACAGGTCGGAGCCGAGCAGACAGAGCAGCGCGGTTCCGAGACCGAGAACGACGATCCACATGCCGATGAAGCCGAGCACGCTCAGCATCACCTCGTCGTCGAGCGTCGTGCCTCCCAGCTTGATCGTCCCGTAGCCATGGGGATGAACCAGGCGGAAGAACTGGGAGAAGGCGAGTCGCATCAGCACGAGGACGCGAATCACCTTGACTCCCCCGCCTGTGGAGCCGGCCATGCTTCCGACGAACCAGAGGCAGAGGATGGCGGCGTGCGAGAGCGGCGGCCAGGCATCGAAGTTCTGGGTGGAAAACCCGGTCGTCGAGAGGATCGAGGCCGTCTGGAACGCCGCATGCTCCAATGCCTCCGCGGTATCCGGGTAGGCGCCTCCGCTGCCGAAACGCAGGTCGAGCGTGATCAGCAGCACGACGAGCAGGAAGATGCCGAAGTAGAGCCTCAGCTCCGGATGGTCGGCCCACGGGATCCCGCGCGTGAGCGAGGTGTGCAGGATCGCGAAGCTCGTGCCTCCCAGCAGCATGAAGATCGAGGTCACGACGTTGATGTAGCCGGAATCGTAGAAGCCGAGAGACGCGTCGTGCGTCGAGAAGCCGGAGGTAGCGATCGTCGTCATCGCGTGGCAGACGGCATCGAAAGGGCTCATGCCCCCGAGGTAAAGCAGACCGCCGTCGATGACCGTGAGCCCGAGGTAGAGGACCCAGAGCAGCTTCGCGGTCTCGGCGATGCGAGGGGTGAGCTTGTCCTTGGTGGGTCCCGGCGCCTCCGCCTTGAACAGCTGCATGCCGCCCAGACCAAGAATCGGGAACACGGCGATACCAAGCAGCACCATGCCGAGCCCACCCATCCATTGCGAGAGGCTCCGCCAGAGCAGGACGGAACGCGGCAGCTCGTCGAGCCCGGACAGGACCGTGGCTCCCGTCGTCGTGAAGCCGGAGGTGGCCTCGAACAGGGCATTCACCGCGGAGATCTGCAGGCTCTCGTTGTACAAGAGGGGCACCGCGCCCAGGAGACAGGCCGAGACCCAGGCCAGCGTCACCGCCATGAACGCCGAGCGATGGTCGAGCGACAGCTGGACGCCACGCGCCGGGAGGAGACACATCGCTCCCAGTGCAGCGCCGAGGCCGACGGCCACGGCGAAGGGCTGCCACGGCTCTCCGAGCGCGACTGCCGTGACCAGGCTGGCGGTCTGCGCCAGTGCCACCACGCCCAGCACCACCCCGACCAGCCAGAGGATGGTCCGCACGTTCATCGGCGGCGTACTCTAGCCTAACTTGCGGGACCCGGCGCGCGGGCGGCCGCGCACCACCCGCCTTCGCTCAGGCCTACGGCCTTCGCTGCGCGCGCCGCTCTGCGGCGCTTGCACGCAGTCCCTGACGAGACGGGGGCGCCTTGGAGCCTCTGCTTCACTATTGTCAGCGCCCAGACGATGAAACACGGGATGCTGGTGAGGTCAGGGAAGGATCGGCGCAAGTCTGCCAGGCGCACCCGCTCCGAACGGCGGGCTCTCATTGCGGAGCGTTTGCCGTATCTGGCCAGCGTGCGACCGCCTGCAGTTCCAGCCCCGGCACCGGCCTTCGACGACTGGTTCGAGGTCGCGACCTACAACGTTCACCGCTGGTCGGGAGTCACGGGCGGCCGCAGGTGGCTGCCGGAGCTGGCCAGCGACGTGATCGCGCTTCAGGAGTGCCTGCGCCCGATCGGGACCGAGGACCCCCTGGAGCGAATCGCCGACGAGCTGCAGCTGTACCTGGCCTTCGTCTCGACGCGCGCCCATCGCAGGGGCGAGCTGGGAAACGCGATCTTGTCTCGCTGGCCAATGATCGGAGTCTTCACCCTGGACCTGAGTCAGGGCCGCCTGGAACGACGCTCGGCAATCGTGGCCCAGTTCCGAGGGGACTCGCGCTCGGTCGCGATCGTTGCAACGCACCTCGGGCTGGTCGACCGCACCCGCGAGCGACAGGTACGTTCGCTGCTCTCGCACCCCCAGCTTCAGGGTCCGACCATCCTGCTGGGAGACATGAACGCCTGGCGACGCTGCGCCGCAACTCGACAGCTCGACCGCGAGTTCACAGAGCGACACCACAACAAGAGCTGGCCGCCCACCTTCCCCGCAACGCGACCGGTCCTGGCGCTCGACCGGGTGTACGCTCGAGGAGCGCGCGTCGAGCAGGTCCGAACTCACAGCAGTCGTCTGGCACGACGGGCTTCCGATCACCTGCCGGTCATCGCCACCATCGAGCTCGAACCGTAGTCGAAGCGGCTCGGGCGGCTGAGCCGCGCGCCGTTGACACCCCCTCTCTTTGTCGGGCAGGATGCGCGGGTCTCAGGTGAGGAGGGGATGGCCGAAGTCGCCCAGCGTCGTGCAACACTTCACGACTTCGCTCCCAAGCGCGCCCACGCGGCCGCGGAGCTGCTCGCCTTGCTCCGAGCACCCGAGAAGTCGATCCCGAGCAGACTGCTCTACGACGCCAGAGGAGTCGAGCTCTTCGAAGCGATCTGCGGGACCGAGGAGTACTACCTGACGCGAACCGAGCTCGGGATCCTGCGCAAGAACGTTCGCGAGATGGCGACACTGATCGGGCCGCACAGCCTGCTCATCGAGTACGGCAGCGGCTCGGGGTTGAAGACGCGGTTGCTGCTAGACCACCTGCAGGAGCCGGTTGCCTACGTCCCCGTCGAGATCTCGCGGGAGGCTCTCCAGCGCTCCACGGAGGCGCTTCACGCTCGCTACCCGGAGCTGCACGTGCTGCCCGTGGTGGCCGACTACACCTCGCACTACGAGCTACCGCAGCCACCGCGAGAGCCGGCCAGCCGCGTCGTTTTCTTTCCGGGCTCGACCATCGGCAACTTCGAGCCGGTGGAGGCGGCGCGCTTCATGCGCCACATCGCGAGCATCGTCGAGAAGGGGGGCGCTCTGCTCGTGGGGGTCGATCTGCACAAGGACGCCGCCACGCTCGAGCGAGCCTACGACGACTCTGCGGGGATCACGGCGGAGTTCGAGCTCAATGCCCTCAGCCACATCAACCGCGAGTTCGACGCAAACTTCGTCACGGAGCGCTTCGCGTACCGCTCCTGGTACAACAACGAGCTGCAGCGCATCGAGATGTACCTGGAGAGTCTGGAGGCCCAGCGTGTAAGTGTGGCCGGAAGCGAGATCGCCTTTGCAGAGTCGGAGCGAATCCTGATGGAGTACGCACAGAAGTACACGCTGGAGAGCTTTCGCCGCTTCGCCGCGGCAGCGGACCTGTCGGTCGAGCGGATCTGGCTCGACGAGCGCTCGCTCTTCAGCATCCAATACCTTCGCCGCAACTGAGCGGCGCGCTCCGCGACGCAGACAGAGGAGAGAGCCATGGAAGACAAACGCTCCTTCATGGAGAAGCGCGAGCCGGCCTTCAAGGGCTGCTGAGATGCTCGAAATCGACCTGCGTGCCAAGCGCGCCTTCGTGGCGGGCGTTGCCGATGATGCGGGCTTCGGCTTCGCGATCGCGAAGAAGCTGGCCGAGGCCGGAGCCTCCGTCTGCGTCGGGACCTGGCCCCCTGCCTACGGGATCTTCACCAAGCTGCTCGCGCGCGACAGGATGGCCGAGTCCCTGCAGCTGTCCGACGGGAGGAAGCTCGAGTTCGAGCGCATCTACGCTCTGGACGCAGAGTACGACGAGCTCGACCGCGTACCCGTCGAGGTCCGCGAGCAGCGTCGCTACAAGGCACACCCAGACTTCACGCTGCAGGGCGTCGCGGATCAGGTCGTGGCCGACTTCGGCGAGCAGCCGCTCGACATCGTCGTCCACAGCCTGGCGAACGGGTCAGAGGTCAAGAACGCGCTTCTGGACACGAGCCGCGAGGGCTACCTCAACGCGGTGAGCGCCAGCAGCTACTCGTTCGTGGCGCTCGTTCAGCGCTTCGGCCCACTGCTGCGCGAGCAGGGCTCCTTCCTCACGCTCAGCTACATGGCCTCCGAACGGGTGATCCCTGGCTACGGGGGCGGCATGTCCTCCGCAAAGGCGGCTCTCGAGTCCGATACGCGCACCCTCGCCTACGAGGCCGGGCGCCGCTGGGGTGCACGCGTCAATTGCATCTCGGCGGGACCCTGGGCCTCGCGCGCCGCGAGCGCGATCGGATTCATCGGGACGATGATCGACTACGTCAGCAAGAACTCGCCGCTTCCCGAACCCATTCACGCCGAAGAGGTCGGTGCCGCAGCCACCTTCCTCGCGAGCCCCCTCGCCTCCGGGATTACCGGAACCACGCTATACGTAGACAAGGGCTTCCACGCCATGGGCATGGCGGTGGAATAGCAGCCAGGCGCGAGGACTCACACAGTCGGCGGCCGGGATCCTTCCCCCGCCGGACAACGCTCCTTGCGTGCACATATGCGGTGGTCACCTCGCGCACCGCTAACACTGTCCGGCGCGGGAAGGATCCCGGCCGCCAACTCCCTGCCTTCTCGCGTCTTGCGCTACAAGAGGTCTTCTAGGCGGACGATTGTCTCGCGGCCTGATGCCAGGTCTTTGACTTTGACCGAGTCGTTTTGCCACTCGTCGGGGCCGACAAGGACGACGCGGGTGGCGCCCGTGCTGTCGGCGGACTTGAGCGCCCTCGAGACGCGGGGGGCGCCGTACGGTGCGTCGGCGCTGACGCCTTCCGCGCGGAGCTTTGCGACAACGCGCCGGGCGGCGGACCGCATCTCCCCACCGATCGGTACCACCACGACGTCGACGCGGGGGGCAGCTCGCGGCAGCAGCCCACGCTCTTGTAGGAGTTCGCCGAGCACGGCGTCTCCCATGCCGAAGCCGAGTGCCGGGAGCTTCGGGCCCCCGAGCAGCTCGATGAGCTCGTCGTAGCGGCCGCCACCCGCGACCGAGCGCAGGGAGCGGGCGCGATCGAAGATCTCCCAGACAGGTCCCGTGTAGTAGTCCAGCCCCCGAACGATGCGAAAATCGGGCTCCATGAAGTCGCCGATGCCAAAGTCGTCGCAGGCCTCGAGCACGGCACCGAGCTCGTCCCCGGCCTCGATGGGCATGCGCTCGCACCAGCCCGCGAGCTCCCGCGCCCGGCCCGTCCCCAGCAGGGCCTCGAGCCGACCCGCGGCCGTGTCATCCCTCTCCAGCCTGTCGATCAGGGCCAGCACCTCCGGCTCGTCCGCGGCGCCGACGTCGATCTTGCCAAGCTGCCTGCGCAGCAGGCGACGGTCGTTGATGCGCACCATGACGTCGTCGGAGCCGAGGCCTAAGCTGCGCAGTCCCTCGACGGCGACAACCATCGCTTCGGCGTCGGCCGCCGCATCGTCGCTCCCGAACACGTCGACGTTCCACTGGCGAAAGGCCCGCGTCCGACCGCGCTGTGGCTTCTCGTAGCGGTAGAACTCCGGCAGACAGAACCACTTGATGGGCTTCGGGAGTCCGGCGGCGCGGCCCGCCACCATGCGCGCGATGCTCGGTGTCATCTCCGGCCGCAACGCCACCTTGCGTCCGCCCTTGTCCACAAAGGCGTAGAGCTGCGAAACGATCTCCTCGCCCGACTTCGCCGTGAAGAGCTCGAGCGGCTCGAGCACCGGTCCGTCGATCTCCTCGAAGCCGGCGCCCCCGGAGGCCTGACGCCAGGCGGACTCGATCGCGCGCCTTACGGCGAGCTCCGCGGGCAAGAAGTCGCGGAAGCCGGGGAGGACCTTGAACTTCATAGCGCGGCATCCTAGCGGAGCCATGCCGGGGCGTCAGTCGACCGAGGACGAGACCTTCACCGGAGGTGTCAGCAAGACGATGGAGACAAGGATGGAGCGTCGCAGACCGAGACCGGCGCGAAATGACGGCCCATACGCGGGGCGTTACTTTTCGCCAGCGGGGCGCAACGCCTCGAAACACGGAGGCCTCGCGTGAGCTCGGATCTCTCCCGCCCGACGGCCCCACTCGAGCACGAGCTCGCTGCGCTGCTCAGCGGCGAGAACGGAGCGTGGGTCGAGTCTCTCTACGAGGACTACGTGCTCGGGCGGTCCGGCCTGCCGGACCGTTGGCGCGAGGTGTTTGACGCGCTCCAGGGGAGCGACGCTGGCACAGGGCCTCGGACCGCCTCCGGGCAGGGGCGCGAGGCGGGGATCCTCTCCGGCCTCGGGATCTTCGCGCTCGTGAACGCGTACCGGACCCACGGTCACCTGATCGCGCAGCTCGATCCGCTCTCGCCAAGCGTGACCGAGCACGCTCTGCTGAACCCGCGCGAGTTCGGACTCGAAGAAAAACACCTCGACGTGACCGGCTCCTGTGGGAACTTCCTCGGCCAGCGAAGCGCCACGCCGCGCAGGCTGATCGAGAGCCTGCGGGCGACGTACTGCGGATCCTTCGCGGTCGAGTTCATGGAGATGCGCGACAAGGAACGCCGGGACTGGCTGCTCGAGCGCATGGAGCCGCTCCAGAACCACCCGGAGCTCCCGGCAGAAGACCGCCAGCAAATCCTGACCCAGGTGATCGCGGCCGAGCGCCTCGAGCAGTTCCTGCACAAGCGCTTCATCGGGCAGAAGCGTTTCTCGATCGAAGGCGCCGAGGCGCTCCTCCCGCTCATGGATGCGCTGGTCGAGGGTGCCGCGGTGCTCGGGGCCCACGAGGTGGTGATCGCCATGGCGCATCGCGGTCGCCTCAATGTGATGACGCATACGATGGGCATGCCCTACATCGCGCTGATGGCCGGCTTCCAAACGGGGCTCGTGCCGCGCGACGCCGAGGGCTCCGGCGACGTCAAGTACCACCGAGGCTACTCCTCAGACAGAAAGACGCGCACGGGCAGAACGCTCCATCTCTCCCTGCAGCCGAACCCGAGCCACCTGGAATGGGTGAACCCGGTCGCGGAGGGGATCGTCCGTGCCAAGCAGAACTTTCGCGGCGATGTCGAACGCGCGCAGGTGATTCCCGTCATGATCCACGGCGACTCCGCCTTCATCGGGCAGGGGATCGTGCCTGAGACCCTCGCCATGTCGGAGCTCGACATCTACTGGACCGGTGGCACCGTTCACATCATCGTGAACAATCAGGTCGGCTTCACGACCGAGCCAAAAGACTACCGCTTTACCCAGCATCCGAGCGACATGGCCAAGGTGATTCAGGCGCCCATCTTCCACGTGAACGCGGACGATCCCGAGGCCTGCGTGAACGCCGCGCGACTCGCGATCGAGTTCCGACAGCGCTGGAAGGAAGACGTGATCATCGACCTGGTCTGCTACCGGCGCCACGGGCACAACGAGGGCGACGACCCGACCTTTACACAGCCGCTGCTCTACAAGCAGATCCGTACGCACCAGCGCGTGGGCACCATCTACACCGAGCGTCTGCTGCAGGAAGGCGTGATCGACGAGGTCGCGGTCGAGAAGATCGAACGCGAGCAGAACCGACGCCTCGAAGAGGCGCTCGAGAGCAGCAGCGAGCAGCAGCGCGATGTGGGCACCGAGGGTTATCACGGCCTGTGGAGCGGGCTCGAGGCGCGCGAGCGCGTCGAGTTCCCGACGGCGGTCCCGCAGGAGCGGCTCGATCGCGTCGCCAACGCCCTGCTCGACCTGCCGGAAGGCTTCACGGCCCACCCGAAGATCGTGCGGCTCATGGAGCAGCGCGCGCGGGCCATCGCCGAGGGACGGGCGATCGATTGGGGAACCGCGGAGAGCTTGGCGCTGGGAACCATGCTGCTCGAGGGCACGACGATCCGGCTGACGGGCCAGGACGCCGAGCGCGGCACCTTCAGCTCGCGCCACGCCGTTCTTCACGACGTCGAGACCGGGGCTCGCACAATCCCCCTCGACACCCTAACCAGCAACCGCTCGCGGCTGATCATCCGTAACAGCAACCTCTCCGAGGCCGCGGTGCTGGGCTTCGAGTACGGCTACAGCTCCGTCGATCCTGACCGCCTGGCAATCTGGGAGGCACAGTTCGGGGACTTCTCCAACGCCGCCCAGGTCATCATCGACCAGTTCATCGCGAGCGCCGAGA
This sequence comes from Myxococcota bacterium, assembly GCA_965226855.1. GTDB lineage: Bacteria > Myxococcota_A > UBA9160 > SZUA-336 > SZUA-336 > JAUXJB01. Next base: position 130,933 of record CBDDEE010000025.1, read on the forward strand.
CAAAGTGGAGGCGTTCAAGCGGGCTCGTGATGCTGCTACCGCACGGGTACGAGGGACAGGGCCCCGAGCACTCGAGCGCTCGACTCGAGCGCTTCCTCCAGCTCTGTGCCGAAGACAATCTCCAGGTCTGCAACCTGACGACGCCCGCCCAGTACTTCCATGCGCTGCGGCGCCAGATCCGGCGCAGCTATCGCAAGCCCCTGATCCTCATGTCGCCCAAGAGCCTGCTGCGCCACCCGCAGGCAGTATCGCCTGTGGAGGAACTCACGCGGGGAGCCTTCCGTTGCGCCATCGACGATCCCGCCTTCGCAGCGGCAGAGCGGGACCGGTCTCAGGTACGGCGGGTCATCGTGTGCTCGGGAAAGGTCTACTACACGCTGCTCGCCGCGCGCGAGGACTCGGACTTCAGCGACGTGGCTCTCGTGCGTCTGGAGCAGCTGCACCCGTTCCCGTTCGAGCTCCTGAAAGACCTGCTTGCAGCGTATCCTGCTCGCGACATCGTCTGGTGTCAGGAGGAGCCGTGGAACATGGGCGCGTGGTCCTACGTGCAGGAGCGAATGAGGCGCGTGCTCGGCTCCGAGGTCGGTCTGCGCTACGTGGGCCGCCGCGAGGCCGCGAGCCCCGGAGCGGGCTCGTACTCCATCCACGAAGAGGAGGAGGCGGAGTTCGTGCGCGAGGCCTTCGCCAGGAGACCCCGCGAGCGCAGCGCTTGAACGTCTCGCGGGACCCGGCGCGCGAGCGGTCGCGCGCCACGCCTATCGGCGCAGCTTGCACCTTCCGCTGCAGGGGAGCCTCGCTCAGGCGAGGTCCACGCGGTAGCCGCGACCCTCCAGCGCCCTTGCCACGACGCTCTGGTGGTCGCCGTCGAGCTCGATGCTCCGGCCCACGACCGAGCTCGAGGTCCCGCAAGCGCGTCCGAGCTCAAGGGCCAGCGCGCCAAGCTCGGTCTCGCCAAGCGGGAGTCCCGAGACCATCGTACGCTGGACGCCCGAGGGACAGACGTCGAGGATCACGCAGACTCTCGGCTCGGGGCCAGGTCGCAGAGGTGCGCGGCAGCTGCAGCGGGCGAGCGGCCGACCGCACCCCGGACACAGCTTGCCGTCGCGGCTCGTGGCGGCCGAGCGCACGATCGATCCGACGTCATCTCGCTTGGACACGCGCTCAGCACATCGGGCCCAGGCGCCACTCGCGCAGAGCCCGGTCTACGAGCTTTCGAACCGCGGGCTCGCGCCGGAACGACAGGTGGCCGCCATGATACCAGGCCAGCTGCGGCTCGCCCCAGTGGTTCCACAGATCGCGCGGCTGGTCGGCAGTAACCAGCCGATCGACGGTGCCGGCATAAATGAAGCAGCGCTCGGTCGGCACGAGCGGCTCGACAGCGAGCGGCGAGATCGCGCGCATGAGCTCCTCGACCTGACTCCATTCCAGACCCTGGCGCTCCAGCTCCCGGCGCGTCTCGGGTATCGACAGCCTGCTCTCGCCGCGCAGGAAGTCGACGGCCGGGACCCCGGCGATCACGCAGGCGAGCTCGTCGTCGAGTCCAGCGAGCAGCGCCGCCGAGTACCCCCCGAGCGACATGCCGTAGACCCCGACGGACTCGGCGGAGTCCGCCCGCGCCCAGCTCAGCAGCCGACGGATGTCCCACATCGCCTGGGCCTCGGCAAAGACGGTGTCAAGGAGCTCGCCGCCCACGAAGCGGTCACCACTGCGGAGTCCCACCTTCCGGGGCCCGTGTAACGGAAGCACTGGAAAGAGCAGGTTGTGGCCAAGCTCTCGGTGCAACCGTTCAGCCTCGAAGGCCGCAAAGTCCACCAGCGGAAAGCCCATGCCCAGGCCGTGGATGCAGACTAGCCACGGGCGTGGCTCCGCGCCGTCGCGCAGCACCCAGGCATGCGCGCGCCGATTCGCGGAGTAGCTCAGCCAGCGTTCACGACCCGGAGCTTCGGTCGGCGGCTCGTAGCCGCTCTCGAAGCTCAGGTGCTCGAAGCGCAGCCCGCGCGTTTCCTTCCGGTCGATGCCCGGCGACTCGAGAGCAGGCGGCTCCGCGTGAAAGCTCGCGGGCTTCTCGATCCAACCCAGCTCCATGAAGAGCTTGTGCGCTCCGCGGATCTCCTCGGCCATGCGGTCGGTGTCCAGGCTGACGAAGCTTCGCCGCCCCAGGGGCACGGTCCCGAGGATGGCCTCGTCGAGTCCGATCTTTGCGGCGAGCAAGAGATCCAGGCTCGGCTCCGGCACGCCCGGCACCAGAACCTGCCGTCGCTGACTCACCCAGCCAGCCGCCACGAAGCTCCCGCCGGCAAGAACGAGCAGCCAGAGAGTCGCCGCGAAGCCCACGATGAAGAGCATGGGAAGCGCCAGCACCGCTCCGAGCGCCCCACCGAGCGCGCTCATCTGAAGGGTGCGCACGTCGCGTGGCAGCCATAGCTGCGAAACGCCCCCAGCAAGCAAGAGGGAGCCTGGAAGCACGCCGAGGACGAAGCCCGCCACTCCAGTTCCCGCCCCCGAGATCAGCCACACGAGGCCCGCGACGCTGGCGAGCACACTGTTCCAGGAAATCCGACCTGCCATGTTCTCCTCTCAGAGCTCCGCGCGCTCGCCGCTGGAGTCGAGCCGACGCCTCGCTCGCAATCGCCGCCCAAGTGCGCGCCTGCTCCACTCGAGACCCGCAGCGACGCGGAGCTCTGAGAAGGACGCGACGATCTCGTCGACCAGTAGCGCAAGGTCCGGCAGACGCTCGCGATCCGCGTTGAGTCCCCAGGTGAGCCGCCCGGCATAGCTGAACAGAGCGATCGAGAGCGCGTGATTAGGCGCGAGTGGCGCCTGTGGATAACAGGCCAGAAGTCTCGAGGGCAGGAGGTAGAGCGGCACCTGCGGCCCAGGGACGTTCGTCACGACCAGGTTGCACGCATCGGCCTGATCGAGGGCCAGGACCCCGCGCGACAGTAGCGTCGAGGCGGTCCAGCGCGTAGCTCCGGCAAGATCGTCGGCCGGGATCGCGCCACTGGCGCGCGTGAGGCCGCGCGTGGCTCGACACACCAGCTCCAGCTGATCGAGCGCTTCCACCTCTCCCACCGGCAGCCGCACGGTCTGGATGGCGATGTGTCCAGGCGTCGTGTCCGAACTTGATTGTACACTGACAGGTGTCGAGGCCGTCAGCTCGAACGACCTCAAACCCACGCCCCTTCGCTCCAAGAATCGACGCATGGCTCCCGTAGCGGTGGCGAGCACCAGCTCGTGGACCGTGCAGCCCAGCCGCCGTTTCACGGCACGGACATCGGCCAGCTCCATACCGACCCAGTCGATCTGGCGGTGAGGCCCGATCTGGCCGTTGAGCAGGGTCTCGGTCGGCTCGCGCCCGAGCCTCGTCAAGGAGTCGACCCAGGTCCGGGCGCGCGCCTCGACGCTCGAGGCGAACGCCTGGGGACGCGTCAGCGCGCCGCCGACATCACGCGCCAGCTCGAGCGGGTAGCGCACGCGGCGCAGTATCTCGTCCCGCAGGAGATACAGCTGGCTCGGCGCGAGGCGCGGCGCGAATTCCCGCGCCTCGCCGATCTCGTCCGTCGGCTCTGACGCCAGGAGGAGCGATAGCAAGTCGACGCCGCGCGGCCCATCGATCATGGACGCGTGAGCCTTGAAAACGCTCGCAAAGCGATCTCCGTCGACTCCCTCCACGATCCAGAGCTCCCAGAGCGGCCTCTCGCGATCGAGCTGCTGCGACATGATCCGCGCGACGAGACGCTTCAGCTGCGACTCGTCCCCGGGGCGCGGGAGGCTCGTGTGCCGGACGTGGTAGTCGAGGCTGAAGTGATCGTCGTCGACCCACACTGGCGAGTTTTCGAGGGGAACGCGCGCGAGGCGCTGCCGATACCGCGGCGCTCGATGGAGCTGCGAAGCCGCGTGCGCCCGAATCCGCTCGATGTCGATCCCGCCCTCCGGCGTGCGCAGCGCATCCGCCTCGAACATCAGCACCGCGCCCACGTGGGCGTGGGTCGCAGCACTATCCTGTGCGAGAGAGGAGATCGCTGCCTCGCTGAGCCGGTCGTACCGGGTGCTCACCCGCTCCTGTGTAGCTTTGGGTTCTCGGGGTGTAAACCCCGGCCTGTCTTGCGGGGCCCGGCCCCCGGACGGCCGCGGGCCACCCGCTCTTCGTTCGGCTCACGCCTCACTGCGCGCCCCGCCTTCGGCGCGGCTTGCCTGTCTTGCGGGGCCCGGCCCCCGGACGGCCGCGGGCCACCCGCTCTTCGTTCGGCTCACGCCTCACTGCGCGCCCCGCCTTCGGCGCGGCTTGCCTGTCTTGCGGGGCCCGGCCCCCGGGCGGCCGCGGGCCACCCGCTCTTCGTTCGGCTCACGCCTCACTGCGCGCCCCGCCTTCGGCGCGGCTTGCCTGTCTTGCGGGCCCGGCCCCCGGGCGGCCGCGGGCCACCCGCTCTTCGTTCGGCTCACTGCGCGCCCCGCCTTCGGCGCGGCTTGCCTGTCTTGCGGGGCCCGCCGGGCCACCCGCTCTTCGTTCGGCTCACGCCTCACTGCGCGCCCCGCCTTCGGCGCGGCTTGCCTGTCTTGCGGGCCCGGCCCCCGGGCGGCCGCGGGCCACCCGCTCTTCGTTTCGTGGTGGTCTGCGAGCACCGTTCGTGCACACGCGTGACCTTCCCCGCCGATCTCGTAGAATGTCGCGCACAACTGCGATCACGCGGGGGAGAGAGGATGCACACTGCCCTCTGCGCACTGCTCATTTTCGTTTTCGGCCTATCGGCCTGTGTGAATCTCGACGTTGGCGGCTTGGGATCCACGCGCCCCCTACGAGAAGCAACCGTCTTCGGCGACGGCGGGCCAAAGCTCGCCATGGTCGACGTCTCGGGCCTCATAACCGAGGCGAAGCCTTCGCGACTTCTCGGCTTTGCGAGCGGCCCTGGCCCCGTAGCACGCCTGCGAGAAGCTCTCGACCTGGCGGCCGCGGATTCCGAGGTGGCGGCGCTCCTGGTCCGTATTCGCAGCCCTGGTGGCACGGTCGGGGCCACGGAGACCATTTACCACGAGCTCTTGCGCTGGAAGATCCGGACCCAACGCCCTGTGATCGCCTTTCTGAACGGGCTCGCGACCTCCGGCGACTACTACGTTGCAATGGCCGCCGACGAGGTCATCGCGCAGCCCGCCGCGGTTACCGGCTCGATCGGCGTCCTGATGACGGGCGTAAACGTGGCCGGACTGCTGGAGCGCTTCGGCGTCGCCGACCAATCGTTCACGAGCGGACCCTACAAGGATGCTGGTTCCCCCTTGCGAGACATGTCGCCGGAAGAAGCGGCGCAGCTGCAGAGCGTTGTCGACGACCTGTACCTGCACTTTCTCGACGTCGTCGAGGCAGGACGCCCGAAGCTCGGGCGCAGCAGGATCGCCGAGCTCTCCGACGGCCGCATCTACACCGCTTCCCAAGCCCTCGATGTGGGCCTGATCGACGCGATCGGTCACCTGGAAGACGCAACGGCAGCGGCGGAGCGCCGCGCCGGAATCTCGGAGTCCCGAGTAGTCATCTATCGCCCCTCCGGCGCGTACCGGCAGAACATCTACAGCCGGCGCGACCTCCCCAGCATCAAGGTCATCGATCTGAACCTCCTCCCCGAGGCGGCAATGCTCTCACCAGGCTTCTACTACCTCTGGCCCGCCGCTCGCTGAGCCTTTTGTCGTGTCGCTCAGATCCTCATAGGCACAGACGCGATCCCCAGCTCCGTGGCCACGGGAGAGAGCTCCACCCGTTGGCCTCGCTCGATGGCCGAGACGGGGAGGCCGTCGCGGAAGATGAGCCAGCGCGCGTGACCGGCAGGGACGCGGGGCCCGGGGGTGAGGATGCCAGCAAGATTCAGTGGATCCGCGGCCGAGACTCGGATCTCCTCGCCGTCTCGCACCCGGTTGCGCTCCTTGCGCAGGAGCGGCACCGCCTCGGGAAGGGCGAACTGCTCCCCAGTGAAGCCGGAAACGAAGCGGCCCCCGCGCACTAGTCCGCGGGCTTCCAGCGTGCGCAAGGCGCGGTGGACCTCGCGCCACCCTTCGGGCACCCACTCGCGACCTAGGAGATCCCGGAACACCACGCCGTAGCGGCGCAGCAGTCTCCAGGCGCTGCGCTCGGCACGCTCTCCTGTCTCCGGAGGCGCTGTGAGAGTGCGGAGCAGTCCCCAGCGTCCCTCGGGACCGGGCATGTTTCCCGCCAGAACCCGTCCCGGGCCGCGTCGGCGCCGCGAGGATTGCGGCCGGCCGCCGAGCAGGCGACGCAACGGGGCGAAGCCGTCACAGGTGACGAGTCCCTGCGCCACGAGCTCTTTCAGCCCCTCCTCGACCTGGACGGGCAACAGTCCGGTCGGCGGCCCCAGCTCGCGAGAGAAGAGCGCGCCGCGCTCGCGGAGCAGCTCCAGGATCCTCTCGCCCGGGCCGCGCAGCTCCGTGTCCGTGCGCTCGCCGACGGCGTGCAGGAGCGACTCCATCTCGTCTCGGACGAAGAGCGCGATCGGCGTGGCGCGAGAGGGCTGCGCTCCGGCTTCGAGCGGACGCGAGCTGAGCCGGCCCCAGGCGACCGAGCCGCTCATGCAGAGCGAGTCGAGCAGCGCAGACTTGTAGCCCTCCACACGCGCGGAGAGGACCCCGGGCTCCCAGGCAGCCAGGGCAGCCTCGAAGCCCGAGAGCTGCTCGATTGCCTTCATGAGACCTCCCTCGCCGCAAAGGTGCTCCTGCGGGTGCACGTGCTGCCAGCGCAAAAGGAAGCTCAGATAATCGCCTGCACTGACCGGCTCGATCTCCCTGCGCAGCCGCGCCAGCGTGTAGCGGTGGATCCGTGCCAGCAGGGCGCGGTCGCAGAACTGCTCGACCTGTGCGTCTGGCTCGAAGCGTCCGCGCACCGCCACACCCGCCCCCTCGAGCCGGGCGAGCGCCGCCTCGACGGCGCCCGCGGGCACACCGATGCGTTCGGCCAGCTGCCGGGAGTCCGTCGGGCCGAGCAGCGAGAGGTGTCCGCGCACGGCGGCATCGAGCGCCGCCTCTGCTTCGACGGATTCGACGCCGAGATGTGTAGGAAGCTGAACCGCCGGTTCGACCTCTGCGTCTGGGAACAGAGCCGACGCCAGGCCGACGCGCTCAACCGCGAAAAGTCGGCGAGCATCCCCGCCCACGATGCGTGCGGCGCGAGCTGCCCGCACAAGCTCTAGCACCAGATCATCGCCGAAGGACAGGTCCTCGTCCCGTGTCACCACGAGGTCGTCCAGGAGATCCAGAAGCTCGTCTGCGTTGCGCACGTCTGGAAGCGCCTCGGAGCGCACGCGTTCGATGGCATCGGCATCCAGGCGTGCGAGGTTCTGCGCCTCGTCGGGGAGCACGTGTCGCAGGGCTACCGCACGGGTACGGCGTTCCTCGAGGGGCGCGTCGTCGAGGAACGCGTAAGGGCGCGCGTTCAGGATCTCGTGGGTGAAGGGAGAGGGTTCCACGGTATCGATGCAGTGAATGCGAACTTCTCCCGACTCGACGCGCTCGAGCAACCGGATCAGGCCCGCGATGTCAGCCGCCTCGGTCTTGCAGTCGTGCATCGTCTGCTTGACGAGTGGGTGATCGGGGATCGTGATCGGGTACTCGACGTTCTCCTGACACGCCACCTGTTCGGGAAAGACGCAGCCCAGCAGATCATCCGCCAGCATGCGCTGAACCGGAAAAGGTACGCGTCCGCGCGTCCGCGCGCGTGGAACGGCCAAGGAGCGAGTCGCGTTCCAGCGCCAGCGTGCGGTGAACAGCGGCGAGGCGAGCAGCGCCTGACCGAGCACCTCGTCCACCGTCTTCGGCGACAAGAACCGAGCGACCGACTCGAGCGGGAAGGTCTGAGGACTCCCGAGCGAGAGGACGAGGGCATCGTCGGTGGCGGCCGCCTGCAGCTCCGTATTGAACGAGGCGCAGAAGCGCTTTCGCAGTGCCAGCCCAAAGCCGCGATTGATCCGCGCCCCCCATGGGCTGTGGATGACGAGCTGCATCCCTCCCGCCTCGTCGAAGAAGCGCTCCGCGACGAGATCCTCACAAGTGGGGACGCGCCCCACCGAGTCCACCTGGGCGCGCACGTAGCGGGCGAGCTGGAAGGCGGCCTCACGCGGCAGGGCGCATTCCGCCTCGAGCCAGGCGACGGCCGCCTCCAGGCTGTCTTGGATCCGCACCGCGATCTCCTCGCGCAGCGCCGAGACCTCCTGCGAGAGCTCCTCAGTGCGCGCCGGCGCCTCGCCGAGCCAGAACGGAATCGTGGGCGGGGCACCCCCTGCATCGACGACGCGGACCACAGCGGACTCGATGCGACGAATTCTCCAGCTGTGCGTCCCCAGCAGGAACACGTCGCCGGCCATGCTCTCGATCGCCCAGTCCTCGTTCACCGTACCGATCGTCGTTTCTTCGGGATCGAGCACGACGCGATAGTCGCCGGTCTCCGGGATCGCACCGCCCGACATGATCGCGGCCATGCGCGCGCCGCGGCGGCCCCGCAGTCGACGCTGCAGGCGATCGTGGTGTACGTACGCGGCGCGGCGACCCTTTGGCGTCTCGAAGCCCCGAGAGAGCATCTCCAGCACGGCGTCGAAGTCCGTCCGCTCGAGCGATCCATACGGATAGGCGCCGCGCACGAGCTCGAAGAGCTCGTCCTCTTCCCACTCCTCGCAGGCGCAGGCGGCCACGATCTGCTGTGCCAGGATGTCGAGGGGGGCGCGAGGCGGATGGATCCGGTCGAGGCGCCCGGCCTTCACTGCGCGCACGAGCGCCGCACACTCCATCATCTCGTCGCGCGTCGTCGGGAACAGCCGACCCCGGGGCCGAAGACCGAGGGAATGCCCGGAGCGGCCGATGCGCTGCAGCAGGGTGGCAATGCTGCGCGGCGAGCCGATCTGGCACACGAGCTCCACGCTGCCGATGTCGATCCCCAGCTCCAGCGAGGCGGTGGCCACGAGGGCGCGCAAATCGCCGTCCTTGAGGCGCTGCTCCACCTTCAGGCGCCGTTCCCGGGCCAGGCTGCCGTGGTGTGCCGCGACGTTCTCCGCACCCACCTTCTCGCCCAAGCGATGTGCGAGACGCTCGGCGAGGCGACGGGTGTTCGTGAAGATCAGCGTCGTGCGGTGCTCGCCGATGTAGCCTGAGATCACGTCGAGCAGATCGTCCCACTGCTCCTTGGAGGCTACGCCCTGCAGATCCTCGCTCGGCGGTGCCTCGATCGCCAGATCGATGTCCCGCTGGTGTCCGAGGTCGATCACAGTACAGTCGGGAGCGTGGTCGTCCGCACCCCGCTCGGTACCCACCAGGAAGCGCGCGATCAGATCCATGGGACGCTGCGTCGCCGACAGACCCACACGAGCGGGGCGCGTCTCGGCAAGAGCCTGGAGGCGTTGCAACGACAGGGCGAGGTGCGACCCGCGTTTGTCGCGCGCCAGCGCGTGAATCTCGTCGATAATCACCGTACGCGTAGACTTCAAGATCTCGCGACTCCGCTCTGCAGTCAGCAGCAGGTACAGGGACTCCGGGGTCGTCACCAGGATGTGTGGGGGCCGCCGCAGCATCGCCTGCCGCTCGCGCTGTGGCGTGTCGCCGGTGCGGACCGCCGCGCGAATGCGGGGCAGGCGGTAGCCCATCCGCTCCGCCTCGGCTTGAATCTCTTCCAGCGGGGTCTCGAGGTTGCGCTGGATGTCGTGAGAGAGCGCCCGGAGCGGAGAGACGTACACGGCCTCCAGGCGCTCCTCGAGCTCGCCCTCGATGGCGCGGCGAAACAGCCGGTCGAGGATCATCAAGAACGCGGCCAGCGTCTTGCCGGATCCCGTGGGCGCGGCGATGAGCGTGTCCTCCCCCCGCGCGATGGCCGGCCAGCCCCGCTTCTGCGGCTCGGTCGGCTCGTGGAAGCGCCCCTCGAACCAGGCCCGGACGGGCGGACAGAGGTCGATGCACTCCGCTGTCATGGCACTCCTGACCTAGGCCGGCAGACCCTCGGTCTCGTCGAGCCCCAGCATGAGGTTCAGGTTCTGGATGGCGGCGCCTGCGGCGCCCTTTCCCAGGTTGTCGAGCGTTGCCAGCAGCAGCACGTGACCGGAGGGATGCGGCAGCACCCGCAGGTCGAGGCGGTTCGTGTCGTTGCAGGCCCGGGGGTCGAAGCTTCCCTCGTCGGAGTCGAGCGGCTCGGCGATCGGCAGGACGCGTACGAAGGGCTCGTGACGATAGCGCTCGTCCAGAGTCTCCCAGAGTGTCTTGCCGGTGGCTCCCTCGGACAGGAGGTCACGGTGTAGCGGAAGCTGGACCCGCATCCCACAGCGGAACGGCCCCACAGCGGGAACGAACTGTGGTTCCCGACCGAGCCTCGCGTAGTGCTGCATCTCGGGGACGTGCTTGTGCCCGGCGTCGATCGCATAAGGCGCCTCGTACGGCAGAGTCGAAAGTGCCGTGCTCGGATCTTCCCAGCGCTCGATCATCGCCCTCCCCCCGCCGCTGTAGCCTGAGAGGGCGTGCACCTGAAGCGGCAGGTCCGAAGCCACCAGTCCCGCCTCGAGCAGCGGCCGGATCGCCAGGATCACGGGCGTCGGATAGCAGCCGGGATTCGAGACCCGTTGCGCGCCGGCGATCGCGTCGCGCTGCGCCGGCTCGAGCTCAGGCAGGCCGTACACCCAGCCCGCCGCGGTGCGGTGGGCTGTGCTCGCGTCGAGGATCCTAGTCCTGGACCCTTCGAGCCAGGACACGGTCTCTCGAGCCACAGCGTCCGGGAGGCACAGGACCGCCAGGTCCGCGCGCGCCAGCAGCTCGCGTCGCCGCTTCGAGTCCTTGCGATGCACCTCGTCGAGCGTGAGCAGCTCGAGGTCCTCCCGGCCGACGAGCCACTCCCGGATCCGGAGCCCCGTCGTGCCGACGTGCCCGTCGATGTAGACTCCCGGTGCCACCAGGGCATCTTAGCGCGTGGCTCAGCGCGAGACCGCGGCTCCTGAGCCGATCGACTCCAGACGTTGTGCCCCGGCAGCGGAGTAGACGCGGAAACGGAACAGACCGGCGCTTCCTCCGTCGCTGGCGATCCGGAGCTCGATGTCGTTCGCGCCAGGCACGAGGGGAATCTCGCCCTCGAGGATGCGTCCGTCGGGACCGAGCAGATCGTCGGACCAGACGCCGCTCTGCCGGTTGTGCGCGAAGACGCCGCTGATCCTGCGTGTGACCAGCGCGGGGAGCAGCTCATGGAGCGCGCGCGCGGAAGGCACTCGCGCGAGACGGCCGCCCGTGCGACGCGCGACCTCGGTGTAGAGCCGCTGGTTCCGATCGCCCCCGAAGAGGACGGGTGTCACAACGAACTCACCCCGAACCTCGCGCCCGAAGCTCGCGAGCTGGGCGATATCGGAGAGACCGTCGAGCCGACTGAACTCGTGGCTGGCCGGGCAGGCTGTCCTGTTCCGCGTGGCGTCGCAAGCCCGCCTGGCTGACTCGCCAAGCGAATCGGAGCAACGCAGGAAGCGCCCGGAGTGAGGCAGATCCGCACCCGTCAGGAGCACGATCTCGCGGTCGACGCCTTCTGGAGCCCTGCGCAGCCAGTCGGCTGCTGTCCACAGCGCACAGACCGCGTCGCTGCGACCCTCGCCCTCTGGATGCTCGCGCTCGAACTGCGCGAGACCCCGCAGCCGCGCCTCCGCCGGGGCGCCGAGCTCCACGACCGGCCAGGTTCCCTCCCCGAACGCGAGAATCCCGAACTCGACGGCGTCTCCAGCTACCCCTGTTACCAGGTTGGCCAGCGCGCGGCGCTCCGCCTTGAGCAGGGACAGCTGCCCGGCACCTGAGCCGAGTGTCACGGGAACCGGGGCGTTCGCGCTCTCGGAGGTGTCGACGAGGATCACTACACGTCGGCCGCGCCCGCTTCTGGGAGCCTCGAGGCTCCCGCGAACTCGGAGGGCCCCATCATCCAGAACGGGGATGAGGACCCGGCCACCGACCCGCGCCGTCACCAAGGGATATCGCAGCCACAGTCCTACTGAGGAGTACACGGGACCGTAAAGCTGATTCGGGTCCCAGCCAGTGCGGATCCGCTGTTCCAGCAGGGCGTGGACTCCCGCCGGCAATTTCGCCGTCCCGGGTTCTCGCAGGATCTGGATATCCTCCCCCGCCTGATCCAGTCGAACGGGCTCGAGGACGTCGGCCCTGTAGGTGTCGTCGAGATCGACCGCCTGCTGCGCTTGATCGAAATCGGCAGCGCCGGAGACGCTGGCCCACATGGCGACGATCAAGAGTGAGAACACTGACAGGCTCGCCTGTGTGGACCGGGGGTATTTCACAACATCCCCGAACGGCTCCTATTCCAGGAAACCTGAGCAGCCAAACAACATCGAAAAGGCCGGTTATGTGGCGCCAACTTGCGAATAAATTCCCGACTGTCATAGAATATTTTTTTCGCTTCGTATTTCCTATTTTAATGGTGTGTCTTAGGAGGATCCCCGCTACGTGCCTCAGCTCGAACTTGTAAGGACGGAACGCCTTTCGGAGCGGACACTCACCGAGGTTCGCTCCGGCGCAATGAACGGCTGGACTCCAGAGCGCCTGCTGGCCTGGGGATTCGAGAACTTCGCTCCGCGTATCGCCCTCTCCGCGAGCTTCGGATCCCCGGAAGGCATGGTCATCCTCGACCTGATGCACCGGATAGATCCAGAGCGGACCCGGGTCTTTTCGATCGACACCGGACGGCTACCCCAGGAGACCTACGAGCTGATGGATCGCGTGCGGGACCGCTACGGGATCGAGATCGAGGTCCACTTTCCCGAACGCGAGCGTCTGGAGTCGATGGTGCGCAAGCACGGACACAACCTGTTCTTCGAGTCCAAGGAGAAGCGCGAGCTCTGCTGCGGGATCCGCAAGGTCGCACCGCTGGATCGCGTCCTCGCGGGCCTGGATGCCTGGATCGCGGGCCTGCGCCCGGAGCACAGCAAGGCTCGAGCCCAGGTGAGAGCGGTGGAGGTCGACCTCATCCATGGCGGGCGGATCAAGCTGAATCCGCTCGCCAGCTGGACCAGGGACGACGTGGACAGCTATGTGCGCGCCCGCGGCATTCCTCTGAACGCACTACACCGCCGCGGGTACCCCTCGGTCGGCTGTGCGCCCTGCTCGCGCGCCATCCAGCCCGGGGAGGATGAGCGGGCTGGACGCTGGTGGTGGGAGCAGGACAGCTCCCGTGAGTGCGGCATCCACGTCGGCTACGAAAGAGACGGCTCCGGGATCTAGTCCGGTCTTGTGGGACCCGGCCGCGGGCGGCCGCGGCCACCCTTGTGGGACCCGCGCGCGGACGGCCGCGCGCTTCCCAGCTTCGCTCAGGCCTTCGGCCTTCGCTGCGCGCGCCGCGTACCGCGGCGCTTGCAGGGAGATCCCATGGGCCTGTGGCGGCTCTCGATCAGGACCTAGGGACGGTGTTGGATCGCGGTGCCGGCCAGGGCTCGGACTGCCGCTTCAGCCGCACGAAGCGCTGACGGAGCCAGAAGATGAGCGAGCCCATCATGAGGAGGGGGAGCGCAGTCAAGAGCGCAGTCGTGATCATGAAGGCGTCGCGATACTCGTCGGTCGCGGAGAAGCAGACCGCGCAGGCGTCGCTCTGCTGCGGCGCCCAGAGGATTGCGGTAGCAACCACGGCAGCTGACCACCAGCTCACGAACGGGTTCCTCACAGGTACACCTGAACATACAGGATCGGCCAGAGGCCGACTACGAAGTACCAGAAGATCTGGGTCGCGTGGAATGTGGCAGGAGCGAGGTGGGCCTTGCGCAGGAGAAGCCACGCGTAGGCCAGCGCGATCAGCGCGGCGACGGCATGCAGCGAGTGCATACCCACGATCAGATAGAAGAAGCTGCCGTGCGTGCTCGAGGTCAGGGTCAGGCCCTCGCGGATGAGGGCGGCCCACTCGACGCCCTGGAAGATCACGAACGACGCGCCGAGCAGAATGGAGATCAGGAGCGGCAGCCTGGCGCGCTCCGGCGCGCGTCTGAAGGCCCGGTGCGCGACGTAGAGCAGAAAGCCGCTGATGAGCAGCGCCACGGTGTTCACGGCGGTCTCCTCGACGGGGAGACGCGCCTGACCCGGCGGTGGCCACGCGCCCAGCGAAGCGGTCTTGAGGATCATGAAGGCGCTGATCAGCCCGGCAAACAGCATCCCCTCCACGATGACGAAGATCAGCATCCCGAGAACCGCGTTGGAGACGAGCTGCGCACGGCGCGGCGCGCCAGCGTGGGTCACCAGGGTCTTCTCGTACATGGGGAGCGCCTCCGGAGCTAGTGCTCCGCTTCCCCACCCGCGCTTGGGGACCCGACAGGTGGCTTGATCCAGCCTGAGCCCTCGTGCTTCATCACGTCGGGCGCGACGGCCGAGAAGAAGAGCAGCATGAAGGCGAGCACCGTCGAGAGCATGTACACCACATACCGCTTCTCGATGTTCAGGTGCATGAAGTTCTTCGCGACCAAGTAAGCCTTGACGATGGCTATGCCGAACGCCGTGATCAGCGTCACGATCCGGACCCCGACAAAGGGACCCGCAATGCTGATCACCAGCAGGATGACGAGTGCTGCCCAGATTTTCACGTAGTTGGGATGGTGGATTTCAGACACGGTGCCGTTATCTCGCGATGTAGAGCAGCGGAAAGAGGAAGATCCATACGATGTCGACGAAGTGCCAGTAGATGCCGATCAGCTCGACCCGGTGGAGCTCCTGGCCCTTTCTCGCGGCCCAGGCGACGAAGCCCATGATGATCACGCCCGCGATCACGTGCAGGGCGTGGAGGCCCGCCGCCGTGTAGTAGAACGACCAGAAGGTGTTCGCCGTGATCGTGTAGCCTGCCTGTATCTCTGCCGTCCACTCGAAGGCCTTCACGGTGACAAAGAGCGCGCCGCCCAGCATCGTGAAGCCCAGCAGACGCGCGGCGAGCGGCCCATCGTTCTCGTCCGCCGCCTTGTGGGCGAGCACGGCCGTCAAGCTCGACGTGAGCAGGATCAACGTGTTGAAGCTCCCCGCGACCAGGTTCGTGTGCTCCGCGTAGGCCGCCCAGGCGTCGTGCGCCAGGCGGTGCATGATGTAGGACGCGAGCAGGCCGCCGAAGATGACGATCTCCGACGCGAGGATCCACCAGACGGCGAGGCGGCCCGTGGGGATCCCGGTCGCGCTCCGTGTCGTTGCAATCGGTCTCATTCTCTCCCTAGCACCTGCTGATCAGCCAGGAACGTTCTGTGGAAAGTAGTCGTCCTCGCGACCGGGGACCCCGTACTCGTAGGGCCCGCGATAGACGGTCGGGAGCTCGGCGAAGTTCCCGTGCGGCGGCGGCGACGGGGCCGTCCACTCGAGCGTGTTCGACTTCCAGGGGTTCAACGGGGCCCGCTTTCCTCGCCACAGACTGAGGAAGAAGTTCAGCAGGAACACGACCTGGAAGAACAGCATCACGACCAACGACGCCGTGGCGAACACCCGCATGTCCTGGAACGCGGGAAGCGCCAGGTCGGGGAAGTTCCCGTAGTCGTAGATCCGTCGGTGCTGGCCGGCCGCGCCCAAGACGAAGAGTGGGATGAAGATGCAGTTGAACGTGATGATCGTGCCCCAGAAGTGAATCTTGCCCGCCAGCTCGTTCATCATTCGGCCAAATATCTTGGGGTACCAGAACGTGAGACCGGCAAAGACGCCGATGATCGCGATCGGGAAGAACGTGTAGTGGAAGTGGGCAAGCACGAAGTAGGTGTCGTGGAAGTAAATGTCGGCACCGCTTGCGCCGAGGTAGATGCCGGTCACGCCGCCGAGCAGAAACTCCGCGACGAAGGCTAGCGCCCACAGCATGGGCGTCGTGAGCGTGATCGACCCCCCGTAGAGGGTCGCAATGTACACGAAGCAGAGCTCGGCAAGCGGGATGGAGATCAGCACCGTCGTGACGGTGAACACGTTGGCCATGCGCGGATCGATGCCCGCTATGAACTGGTGGTGGGCCCAGACGAAGAAGCTCAGGATGCCTGTACTGAAGAGGGTGTAGAGAACCACGCGGTATGCGAAGAGCTTCTTGCGCGCGAACACGCACATTACGTCGGCGGTGATCCCCAGGGCCGGCAGCAGGACGACATACACCTCGGGATGCCCGAAGAACCAGAACAGGTGCTGCCAGAGCACGGGATCGCCGTCGCGCCTCGGGTCGTAGAATGCGGTTCCGATGATCTGGTCCATCAACAGCATGATCGCGCCCGCAATCAGCGGGCCGACGGACGCCATGAAGAGGATGCTGGCGATGACTATGGTCCAGACCAGCATCGGGAGGTCCGTGAACTTCATCCCCGGCGCACGCGAGTTCATGGCCGTCGTCACGAAGTTGATACCGCCGAGCAGGAAAGCCACGAACTCCAGCGCGACTGCCACGACCCACAGCGTGGCTCCCAGAGGGGTCAGATTGTATGCCCCCTGTGCGGAGAGCGGTGGGTAGGCCGTCCAGCCGCCGCCGAACCCGCCGCCCGGTACGAAGAAGGAGGTGATGAGAACGACCGTGCTGACGAAGAAGACCTGGTATGACAGCCGGTTGATGCGCGGAAAGACCATGTCGTCGCAGCCGATCATCAGCGGGATGCAGAAGTTCCCGAAGAATGCCAGCAGCACGGGCATCGCCACCCAGAAGATCATGATGGTGCCGTGGTTCGTCACCAGAAAGTTGTAGGTCGTCGCGGTGACATTCCCGAAGAGCGGTACCTCGATGCCCGGGAAAGCGAGCTGCATGCGGAACGCGTAGGCCATGAACCCGCCGATCAGCGCCATGATCATGCCTGTGAACAGGTACTGCTTGCCGATCATCTTGTGATCGGTGGGGAAGATGTACGTGCTCCAGAAGCTCAGCTCTTCGTGGTGGGCTTCGTGTGCGACCGTCGCTGTGCTAGCTCTTTCGGTCATACCGCTCTTCGTGGTCTCCGCTACCTGCCCGCCAGAGCCGCAAGAGGTCGCCCCTCCATCCAGGCCGCGTGCTGCTCGGCCGTCTCGATGAAGATGCGAGCACCCATGAGGCCGTGCCCGATCCCGCAGATCTCCGCGCACTGGATGTCGAAGCTGCCCGTCTTGGTCGCCTCGAACCAGCCGGTGATGATCCGCCCGGGAACGGCGTCTTGCTTGAGGCGGAACACCGGGACGGAGAAGCTGTGCACGACGTCCCGAGCCTCGAGCTTGTAGTGGTAGAGCGTGTTCGTCTTTATGTGCAGCTCATCGATCGTCGTGATGTCGTCCGCCGTATTCAGCTCTCGGTCGGGCCCGGGGTGGACGAAGGTCCAAGCCCACTGCTGCGAGATCACGCGCACGGTCTCGTCGGCTGGGGGCAACACCTGCTTGACGTTGTACCAGACCTGCACAGCGCCGATGATGATGAAGACGTCGCAGACCAGGACGAGCGCGTGCGGGATCGAGATCCAGCGCTTGAGCTCCTTCTCCTCACCAGTGACGTACTCGGTCCTCCTGCCCTTCACGGCTCGGAAACGGAAGATCATCCAGAAGAAGAACAGCTCGCAGACGACAAACCAGAAGCCCACGAGGACCGTAATGAGCAGGACGAGGTCGTCGATTTCGCTGGCATAGGTGGAAGCGGCTTCGACGTAGCGTTCAATCATCTCATCTCACCTTAGAGCACGAAGAGGAACACGGTCCCGATAAACAGGGCGACTCCGACGATCGTGATGACGAACCAGCCCGTGGCCATCCGATCCGCCGAGTAGTCCTTTGCCATTCCGAAGCTCGAATCCTAGTCGGAGAGAGTCATCATGTAGGCTACGACGTCCTGCATCGCCTGCTCGTCGGGCAGCGCCAGGGCCATCGGTCGCATCATGATGCCCGTCGTATCCTTCGGGTTCCCGCCTCGCACGCCCGACTTGTACTTCTTGAGCTGGTCGAGCAGGTACCAGTCGCTGGTGCGGTTCACGGCAGGACCGAAGAGCTGCTGGTTGCCCTCGCCGTTCGCGCCGTGGCAGGCCGCGCAGGTAGTATAGAGGACCTTGCCCTTGTCGGGATCGCCCTCGAGAGAGCGCGGCGGCGATACCGGCTCGAGGCTCGCCACGTAGGCGGCGACCTCCGCGACGTCCTCGTCGGTCCGCAGGGTTCGCGACATCGGGCGCATGCGCAGCCCCTCGACGTCGTCGGGATGCGCCCCGCGCGCGCCGCTCTTGAACTTCTCGAGCTGTGCCTCGATGTACCACTGGCCCATGCCAGCGATCGCGGGTCCGCCGAACAGCTGGTTACCCTCGCCGTTGTCGCCGTGGCAGGCGCCGCAGAGCTCGAAGAGCGTCTCGCCGCGGGCCGTGCCCTGCGCGAGTGCTGGACCGTTCGCAAACGCGAGAGCGGCAAGAATCACGCCGAGGGCGAGGAGACTCCTACTCAATGCCACGCCTCCACACCGACCAAGTGGTCGTCAAATAGCTGATTCCGAAGAGCTTCGTCAAGCCGAGAGCTCCGACGCGGGCGCCTCTAGCCGAGCTCCCGGTGTCGAGGACAGCTTGTCAGATGGTCGTTCACGAGTCCCACCGCCTGCATGAAGGCGTAACAGATCGTAGGGCCCACGAACTTGAAGCCGCGCTGCTTCAGCTCTCGGCTGAGTGTCTCGGACTCGGGCGTCTGTGCCGGGATGTCGCTCATCTTGTCGAAGCGACTCTGTCTGGGTCTGCCCGCGACAAAGGCCCAGAGATACTGATCGAAGCTCCCGAATTGACTCTGGATCTCGACGAAGTGCCGCGCGTTCTTGATCGACGCCTCGACTTTCAGCCGATTTCGCACGATCCCCTCGTCCCGCAGGAGCTTGTCGCGTCGCCGCGAGGTGTAGCGTGCCACCCTGGCAGGCTCGAAGTCATCGTAGGCGCGACGATAGCCCGCGCGCTTTCGCAGGATGGTGAGCCAGCTCAGACCCGCCTGCGCTCCTTCCAGGATCAGGAACTCGAAGAGAGCCCGGTCGTCGTGCAGCGGAACCCCCCACTCCTCGTCGTGATACGCCTGAAGCAGGGGATCGTCGCCCGCCCAGGGGCAGCGCGTCATCGGACGCACTCCCGATACAGCGCTCTGCAGTCGACCCGGGCCCCGATGTGGGCCAGCAGCAGGTAGCTCCCCGCGATCTTCCGGTGGACGAAGATGAGCTCCGTCGGCGGTCGCGGCAGCCCCCGGCGGGTGTATGCGTCCACGCCGATGGTCCGGACCCGCTCTGCGAGATCGGAGCCAGCGAAGTCGTAGGGCACGGCACTCCGCAAGGGCTCTGCAATGAGTCCGGAGAGCTCGATGAACGCCCTGCGGGCCTCCGGGCTCTCGTTGCCGCGCAGGAGCCCGATCTCCTCTCCGACGGAGATGACTCGCGCGGGATCGCCCTCCACCGTCGCGGTGACGAGCCGGGCGTAGGCCACGCACCAGCGGCGCGAGAGCGAGCGGACCGAGCCGAAGTCGAGCAGGGCCACGCGCTCGTGCTTCGGCTCGAACAGGTAGTTCGCGAAGTTGGGATCGGTCTGCACGAAGCGGAACTCGAATAGCTCGCGGAACACCAGCCGCAGCAGCTTCTCACCCATGGCATTGCGGAGCTCCGCGGGGTGCTCGCGGGAGCGCAGATCCTCGATGGGGAGGGCGCGCACTCGATCCGTGGTGAGCACCCGTGCGCTGGAGAGGTCCGCATGCACGCGCGGTACGGTGACGCCGGGATCATCTCCGACCAGCTCCCGGTAGCGCTCTGTACTCCGGGCCTCGCGCCGGTAGTCGGCCTCGCGTCGCAGCTCTCGCTTCAGCTCAGGCGCGAGCCGCTCCAGGTCGACCTCTGGGGGCAGCAGCCGGGTCATGCGCAGCAGCACGACCAGGTTGTCGACGTCCGCGGTGATGCTCCGCTCGACGCCGGGGTACTGAACCTTCACCGCCACGTCCCGCCCGTCAGCGGCCTCGGCCGCGTGAACCTGCCCAATGGAGGCGGCGGCCAGCGGCTCCAGGTCGAACTCTGCAAAGCGCCGCTCCCAGTCGGGACCGAGCTCTTGCGCGAGCACTTCGCGAACCTGCGCGCCGGGCATGAGACGCCCCTGATTCTGCAGCTCGGACAGGATCTCGGCGAGCGGCTCTGGCAGCAGCTCCTGGCCCTGGATCGAGAGCAGCTGACCGAGCTTCATCGCGGCGCCGCGCAGATCGGCCAGCGTATTGACGAGCCGCCGCGCGTTGGCCGGGCTCATCAGCAGACTCGCATTGCGGTCGCCGCGGCCCGCGGCGCGGCGCAGCACCTCGAGCGCGGTCTCACCCGCGATTCCGGCCAGCATCGAGCCGAGCTTGGCGATCCGCTCCGCCCGTCCCTCTGGCACCCGAGCCTCTCGCCTGCTGCCCCCCCCGTTGCCCGCGGATTAGCTGCCCCTGAACTCCGGCGGGCGCTTCTCGAGCAGCGCTCGGATGCCCTCCTTGGAATCCTCGGTCTCGAGCGTGCGCGACTGGGCGTGGGCCTCGAGCTCCGCGGCGCGCTTCGGATCCCAGGAGATCTCGCGGTAGATCGACTTCTTGGTCCAGCGCACGGCGATAGGCGCGGCGCCCGCGATCTCGCTCGCGAGCTCGCGCGCCCGCGCGAGGACCTGATCGCCTGGGAGAGCGTAGTTCGCCAGGCCCATTTCTGCAGCCTCCCGCCCGCTCAGGAGGCGTCCCGTCAGCAAGAGCTCCGTCGCGCGCGGCAGGCCGACGAGATGCGGCAAGATGTAGGTCGTCGCCATGCCCGGATGCAGGCCTAGCCGGACGAAGTTCGCGCCGTACTTCGCGCTCTCGTTCGCCACGCGCATGTCGCAGACGATCGCCAGCCCGAGACCGCCGCCCACCGCGTGGCCCTGCATGGCCGCGATCGTCGGAACCTCGATGTCCAGAATCGAGAGAAAGGGACGGTACATGGCGAACGAACGCTCGTGGGCGCCCTCGTAGCCGGCGCCGGACTCGCTGCGCTGAACGCCGCTCTTGAAGTCGGCACCCGCACAGAAGCTGCTGCCTCGCCCCGTCACGATCACGCAACGCAAGGATGTGTCCTCGCGCACCGTCGCAACAGCCCCGCGCAGCCCCTCGAGCACCTCGTCGGTCATGCTGTTGCGGTTGTCGGGACGGTTGAGCGTGATCGTCGCGATGTGATCCGCCGCGTCGTAGAGGACCGCGGGCTCGCTCAACTCAGTTCCCAACCAGGCTGGCAAGAACCGCGAGCGAGCGCTCTTCGGAGCACTTCGGCCGCCGCCGGAGTCACGGTCTGTGATCCGATTCGCATCTGCCCCCCTACCTAGTATGAAGTCCCCGCGATCTTATCCCAAGCGCGCTCCGGACGAAGGAATTCTGCTCAATACTTAGTTCAATATCTATTGTATATCATTCTTGGTTTCGATAGTATCTCGATCGAAATATGCAGACCGAAGCAACGCCCATCGAGTCCACCATCCCCGCGGAGGCACTCGCTTCCCGCGGCCCTCTCTTCTGCCCGGTGGCTCGGGCCCTGGATCTGATCGGCGAGCGCTGGACCCTGGTGCTGGTCCGCCATCTGCTCGGGGGGCCGCGAGGCTTCCAGGAGCTGCGCCTGCGCAGCGGAATCGGCCCCCGGGTGCTGAGCACACGGTTGCGCCAGCTCGCGCAGCGCGGGCTCGTGGAAACGGTTCCGGCTGGCAACCGCTCCCACTACGCACTCACCGATCTGGGGCGCACGCTGGAGCCGATCGTGAGCGAGATCGCGGTGTGGTGGGTCCAGAACGCCATGGACAGCTCGGGTCCGTTCAAGGATACGACGCCCGTCTCCGTCGTGGAGGCACTCCCGTTCCTGCTGCGCTCCGAGCGCGCCCGGGACGTGGAGATCACCTACGAGCTCCGGCTCACTGGCCGAGGCGGCGGTGTCTGGACGGTAAAGATCGAGGACGGGAACTGCTCCGTCCGGGAGGGCTTCGCCGACCGCGCGGACGTGCGTTACACGGCCGACGCCCGCGACTGGACTCTGCTGGCGCTCGGTCTCATGGACGACCGCGAAGCCGTGCAGGCCGGGCGTCTCAGCAAGGACGGCCAGGGTGGCTCGATCGCCTGGTACTTCCATCAGCCCCAGCAGCCCGAACGGGCAGAGCGAGGAGAAGGCGGATGATCTCATTCGGACTGACAGAGGAACAGCAGCTGATCCAGGAGACGGTGCGCGAGTTCGCGCAGACGGAGCTGCGCGAGATCGCGCGCGAGTGCGACGAGCAGAGCCATCTACCCGACGAGCTGCTGGCAAAGACCTGGGAGCTGGGGCTCGTCGCGGGATCGATCCCGGAGCAGCTGGGGGGCGCAGGGATCGAGCGCTCTCCGGTCACGAGCGCACTCGTACTCGAAGAGCTTGCCTCGGGCGATGCGCCGCTTGCCGCCGCAGTGCTGGCGCCCACGCTCTTCGTTCAGCCGCTGCTCGATTTCGGCACGGAGGACCAGAAGGAGGAGCTCCTGCCGCTCTTCGTGGGCGCGGACTACTACGCGGCCACGCTTGCGCTGCACGAGCCCAACTTCAACTTCGACCCGAGCAACCTCCGCACCATCGTGGAGCCCAAGGGCGAGGGCTTCTGTCTCACGGGGCACAAGCGCTTCGTGCCGCTGGGAGATCGGGCGAGCCACTTCCTCGTCGTCGCCCGCAACGGGCGCGAGGGGCTGGCAGGTCTCGAGGCGTTCATCGTCCCGCGCGACACCGCGGGCTTGAAAATCGCTCCCGACGTCGAGAAGCAACTCGGCATGCAGGCACTGCCGTGCGCGGCCCTCGAGCTGGACGGCGTTGAGCTACCGCGGGAGGCGCGTCTCGGCGGCGAGGGCGGCATCGACGGTGCGCGCCTGATCAACCTGTGCCGGATGGGCAGTGCCGCTCTGGCTGTTGGTCTCGCCCGTGCCGTCAAGGACTTCGCTATCCCGTACGCGAAGGAGCGCGTGGCTTTCGGCCAACCGATCGCGCAGAAGCAGGCGATCGCCTTCAAGCTGGCAGAGATGGAGATCGAGGTGAGCGCCATGCGTCATCTGGTCTGGAAGGCCGCCAGCCAGCTGGAGCAGGGCCTCGACGCGACACGGGCATCGACTCTGGCTCAGACCTACGTGAGCCGCGAGGCCATGAAGATCGCAGACACCGGCCTGCAGATCTTCGGCGGCCATGGCTTCATCCGCGATTACCCCGTGGAGATGTGGTACCGCAACGCGCGCAGCCTCACAGTTCTTGAGGGCCTGGCTTCACTGTGAGCCTGAAGAGAGGAGACCGTCATGATTGATTTCTCACTCAGCGAGAACGACAGGCAGGTCCTGGACGAGGTCCGACGCCAGTCGCTCGTGTGTCGTGAGTACGCCCGCTACTACGACGACCACGAGGACGAGTTCGCCCCCGACGAGCTACCAGAGGCGAGCGACTTCGGCAGCCCCTACGCAGCGATGGCGCAGGGCGGCGACCTCGACAGCTCGATGGGTGTGCTCAGCATGCTCGTCGCAGCCGGCCAGACCTGGGGCGACTACACCGTGCGTATGCGGCGCGGAGGTGGCGGGCTCGGCAACGCGGCACTGCGCGCCTCCGGCACTCCCGAGCAGCAGCTGCGCTGGGGTGGTGTCTCGCTGGCGATGGCGATCACCGAGCCGGGGTGCGGCTCGGACTCGAAGGCCGTGCAGACAACCGCCGCACTTCACGGTGACGAGTGGGTCCTCAACGGAGAGAAGATCTTCGTGACCACGGGCTGCCGTTGTGACGGCGTGGTTGTCTGGGCGACGATCGACAAGAGCGCGGGGCGAGCGGGAATCAAGTCCTTCGTCGTGATGAAGGGCACGCCCGGCTTCGAGGTCACGCACAAGGAGAAGAAGCTCGGCATCCGCGCCGACGACACCGCGGCGATGGTGTTCCGCGATGCGTGCATCCCGCGCGACCACCTGCTTGGTAGCGACGAGACGATTCCCAAGCAGGGATCGGGCGGCTTCCGCGCGGTCATGAAGACCTTCAACATGACCCGACCTTCGGTTGCGGCACTCGGTCTCGGGATCGCGCAGGCCGCGCTGGACTTCACGCGGGATGCCTTAGCTGTGGAGGGCATCGAGGTCGACTGGAGCGTGGGCGTGCACGGGCGCAGCGCGATCCAGCAGGAGCTGATCGAGATCGACGCCGACATCGAGGCAGCGATGCTGGAAGTGCTCCACGCCTCGTGGCTGTCTTCCGAGGGGCGGGCCAACAACCTCGAGGCCTCGATCGCCAAGGCCAAGGGGGGCGAGGTGGCGCGCACCGCGACACAGCGCTGCCTCGCGATCCTTGGAGGCTTCGGCAGCTCGCGCGAGCACCTGATCGAGAAGTGGTTCCGCGACTGCCGCATCACCGACATCTACGAGGGAACCGGCGAGATCCAACGCTTGATCATCGCCCGCGACATCCTCGGCTACAGCTCCGCGGAGCTCTCCTGAACTCTCTATAGGTCGCGGAGCGGCGCCCAGGTGGCGTGGGTGCCACTGCAGATCCGCTCGGGGAGCCGGATGCGCGCCACCGGTCCGTCGCTGGGTCGAGTCGCGTCGAAGACCAGGCACTCGGACAGGTCGTTGTTCACGTCGGAGCTGAAGGTCAACAGGTAGCCGTCGTCTTCGCCCTGGGAACCGTCGCGGGGCGCCATGACCGTTTCGCTCACGAAGGTGCCCTCGGGAAACTCGACGACCTCCTCGGTGCCAGTGTCGAGGTCGTGCTTGATGATCCCGTCGAAGGCAAAGAGCCCGGGCGCACAGCGCGCGTTGTACGAATAGCGATGACGGCGCCCGGCGTGGCGGCCGTTGATCATCGGGAACTCCGCGCACCGCTCACTCGTGGAGTCCTCTCGCGTCTCGCCGGTCACCAGGTTGAACCGCCAGCGGTGGGCTCGCGCCTACAGGACGTTCATGTCCAGGGTCTCGAACCCCTTGTACTGCGGCGCCTGCCGCGCGACACCTCGCGCCGTAGGGTTGTGCTGAAAAAAACCCGTCGAGGACGACCTCGTCACCGTCCTCGTAGGCGTTGGTCCAGTGCAGGACGAAGGTCGGGTCGGCGTCGAACCAGCGAATGTCCTCGGTCGTGCCGTGCCGCGGAACGAGGGCGAATCGGCTCGGCAGATCGCGACTGAACCGGTTCGAGTAGTAGCCATCGGCCAGGGCAGCCGGGTCCCAGCCCAGGGGGAGATCGTTCAAGATCGTCCAGTTCTCGGTGAAGGCCATGTCATGCGGAAGGCGCGGCCCGGGCAACGGGACGTCGATATACGTGGTGAGCTCGCCCTCACGACTCACGACTCCGTAGTGCATGTAGGGCGCCTCGACCCCGTAATTGAAGAACAGCAGCTCGCCGGTGTGCAGATCGACCTTCGGATGCGCCGACACACCCTGGATGGGGAAGCGGCCATGCCAGCGCGACTTTCCGAGATCGGCCAGGGTCCGAGGGTCGAGACGGTAGAGCTCGCCGCATTGATAGAAGCTGGCCAGTGCAACGCCTCCGTGGACAACCACGTCGGTGCTCGCGGTGTCCTTGAGCATCGTGCGAGCGCCCCAGCCTTTCTCTGCGAGAGCGTTCGACGGGTGCTCGGTGATGCCCGCCCACAAGCTGTGCTTGGCCTCCTGCTCGGCCAGGAAGCCATCGGTACGCACGAACCGGTTGGCGTACCGAGCCTCGCCGTCTCCGAACGAGATCGCATGGAGCATCCCGTCGCCGTCGAAGGGGTGGTAGCGCACGATCGGCTCGAACAGGGGATTCTCGGTGTTGCGGAGATAGACACCGCTGAGGTCGTCGGGGATCGTCCCGACGACGTCGAGATCCCAGGCGTCGTACTCGGTGGTCTGCGGCCTCCAGGCGCCCGTGCGATAAGGGTGCGTGTCGTCAGGCGGAAGGCCGGACACGAATCGGTCGCGGATCTGGATCTTCATGGGAACCCTCCTGATGCTCGATGGCCGCCTCGGCTCTCGCATCGTACGCCACCGGATGGCCAGACGTCAGCTATAGCAAACTGGCCAGCAGCAAGGGGGAGAGCAGGAAGGCGAGGAGCGTCGAGACCACGACGATGCTCGCTACTTGTTCGGGCTCGCGGCCGTAGCGCTGTGCGAAGAGGTAGTTGAAGACCGCCGCCGGCATAGCGCACTGGAGAATCAGCACGCCCCTGGTGGTTCCCTGGAAGCCCAGCAGCTCCGCGAGGCCGAAGCCCACGATGGCACCCATGCCCAAGCGCAGTAGCGAGAGAACGATCGTCCGCGGCAGGCGAGCCACTCTGAGCTCGCCGATCGACACGCCCAGCGTGAGCAGCATGAGCGGGATCGTCAGCCCACCGAGCACCTCGGTGGTGTTGCGAATCCAGAGCGGCACGCGCACCTCGCTCACCAGCACGAGGATCGCGAGCAGTGCAGCGCCGCTCAGCGGGTTGCGCAGCAGCTCGCCAAGCGAGCGACGGCCGGACCAGATCAGGATCCCGACGGTGAAGTGTACCGTCGCCATGACCGCGTAGAAGCAGACGCCGAGGGTGAACCCCTCGCGTCCGAACGCGAACAAGCAGAGGGACATACCGAGGTTCCCGGCGTTTCCGAACATCAGCGGCGGGAGGAAGGTGTGCGCCGGCAACCCCCAGACCCGCAGTATGATCGCGCCGACTGCTGCAAAGCTCAGAAGTGCGAGGCCCGCGCCAATAGCCATCTGGAGCAGCGCGGCTGACTCGACCTCTAGGCCGGTCAGCTGCGCGAAGACGAGGCAAGGCGCACCGACATTGCTGATCAGCGCCGTGATCAGCGCAATGTCATAGCCTGGGCCCCAGCGACCCCAGCTCCAGCCAAGAGCGGCACAGACGAAGGTGGGCGCCAGAACGCTGAGCAGCTCACCGGGCATCGTGCCCGGACTACGGTCCCGAGAGTGAGCGCACGTACGCGACGAGATCGCGCAGGCCCTGCTCGTTGACCACCCCGCCCCACGCAGCCATCAGCGGAGACTTGCCGACGGACGGGCCGCCCTTCTTGATCACGTTGTAAAGGTCCTCGTCACTCAGCTGGCCCATGTACGCCGCATCAGAGTGGTCTTGGGGCCGGGGATCGAGGGCCAGTCCCGCAGGACCGTCCCCTTTGCCGCTCTGCCCGTGACATGTAACGCAGTACAGGTTGTACAGGTCGCGGCCGGCCGCAGCGTCTCCGTGCAGGCCCTCCGGGGCTGGCGGGGAGACCACCGGGTCGGGAGCAGGGTCGGGCGCGGGCGTCGGTCGAGCTGGTGGAGCGGACTCTGGCACCTGCGGCTCCGCTACGGCTGGCTGAGCCTGATCTCCACACCCCGCGGCGAGCAGCAGGAACACGAGCGGAGCGACGAGCACGCGCATCAGAACGGCAGCCGGAACGCCAGATCGCAGATCATGGCAATGAAGATGCCCAACAAGTAGACGAGCGAGACCCGAAAGAGCCTCCTCGCATTCTCCACGTTGCTTCTGCGCAGCAGCTGGACGCCGTGGTAGAGGAACCACGCGCCAAGCCCGAGCGCAACGACGCCGTACAGCGGACCGAGCAGAGAGATGGCTACAGGAAAAAGTGTGACGGGGAGCAGGGCCACGATCCACGCGACGATCCTGCGGGTGGTCGAGGCGTCTCCGATCCGGTCGTGGAGCATGGGCAGCCCGGCTTTCGCGTAGTCGCTCTTCCTGGAGAGCGCGATCGCGTAAAAGTGAGGCGGCTGCCACATGAAGATGATCGCGAACAGCAGCCAGCCGGCGCTGCCGATGCCACCGCCGATCGCCGCGTCCGCGATCAGCGGCGAGACGGCCCCCGAAACACCTCCGATCACGACCGCAAGCGGCGTACGGGGCTTGAGCCAGAGCGTGTACACGAACACGTAGAACAGGATCGCCGCCAGCGCGACCAGTGCTGGCACCGCGCCGCCGGCGGCCCAGAGCGTGCCGGTCCCGAGCGCGCCGAGCGCCAGGCCGAAGAACAGTGCGTTCGGCGCCGAGAGCTCGCCCGCGGGAAGCGGCCGCCCGCGCGTGCGCTCCATGCGCGCGTCCAGGTCCCGCTCCAGATAGCAGTTAAGCGAATTCGCAGACCCGGCGGCCAGCGCGGTCCCGAGCAGGGTCGCCACGGCGAGCCAGAGAGAGGGCCAGCCGCCAGCCGCCATGACGAGCGCGGGAGTTCCGCTGAACAGCACGAGCGGCAGGAGCCTCGGCTTGGTGAGCGCAGCGTAGCTCGCGAGCGCGCTCATCCGGCGGACTCCAGCACGCGTCCGTGGGACCTCGCGGACGGCGTGGCGGCCCTCTGCGTGAGCGTGGCTTCGCGAGTCATCAGCAGTGTCGCGATAACGAGCGCTGCGGCAAGGGCCGAGTGGAGCGCGGTGACCTCTACGGGGAGCGCGCCGAGGACGTTGACCGCTCCCACCACGATCTGCAGCAACACGAGGTGAAGGCATAGACCCGCGAGAGCCCTCGCGCGGCGGCTACCCCGCACGAGCCACACGAGAGCGGCGCAGCAGAGAGCCAGCGCGCCTCCATTCAGCCGGTGCAGCACGTGGATCCCGACCAGACCAGAGAAGGTGGGCGCAATCGACTCGCCGTTGCAGGTCGGGAAGGCCGAGCACGCCAGACCTGCGAGGTGGCTCGAGACCATCCCCCCCAGCAGCATTTGAGCCACCAGGAGCAGGCAGAAGAGCGCGAGCAGCGACCCGCCGGCCGCGGAGAGGGGGCGGCGCTCCGGCGAGCGCGCGCGTCCCGCCTCGATCAGATCCCGGGAGGTCCAGAGCAGGGTCCCGCACAGCGCGTTTCCGACCAGCAGGTGCGCGATCACCGTCCACGGCGCAAGGCCGAGCAGAACCGTGAGGCCCCCGAGCAACACTTGAGTCGCGAGCAAGAGCCACGCGAGAAGGAGCGACCGGGCAGACAGGCGGCGTAGTACGGGCGTTCGCAGTACGAACACGCTTATACCTGCCAGGCCCAGTGAGACGACGCTCGCCAGCACCCGGTGACCCCACTCGAGCGCGATTCTGGTGTCGAAGGCGGGAATCACCTGACCGAAGCAGAGCGGCCAGTCCGGGCAGGCCAACCCGGCCCCCTTTGCCCGAACGAGCGCGCCGAGCACGATCAGAAAGTAGGTGAGCAAGCTCAGAGCTCCTAGGAGGAGACCGGCGCGTCGCGCTTTGGCCCTCAGGCGCTCGTCGAGGGGGGACAAGCTCACCGTCCTTGTCCTTTCCTTAGGGGGAACGTCGGAGGAAACGGAGCGTCTCCCACCCCCCCCCGATTCGGGAGTGCATTGGCGGATCTCGACGACAGAACGGCCGTTCGGTGCTTCTCCGCCGAGGCGGGCCGACGTTACAACGCGGCCTGTCCTCGGTCAACCGAGGCGCGCGTTGACCAGGCGCACGGCGCGCTGTAGGTTGGACCAAGCCAGTGCTACGGGGCTTCTTGTGTCTCCAGGTGCGAGGGTCCCACCTCTGGCAGGGCCGAGGAGGATCCTCATGGCTGGCAGAGCCTCGATCCCCAACACCCGGGGCGAGTTCCTCCTCGAGTCTCTCTGCGTGGGTGTGCTCGGCGGCTCCGCGGTGGCCCTGTTCTTCCTGGTCGCCGACCTCATGGACGCGCGGCCGTTCTTCACGCCGTCGCTGCTAGGCAGCGTGATGTTCCACGGCGTCTCCGCAGAAGACGTCACGGTGGTGCACCTCGACGCGGTCGTCTACTTCAGCATCGTGCACATCGCCGCGTTCGCTGCGCTCGGAGGGGCGATCTCGTTGCTGGTCCACGAGGTCGAGCTGCACTCACGGCATCCAGTGGTGGTGCTGCTGGTGCTCTTCGCGCTCATCGAAGCGGCGCTCTTCGTCGTAGCCCCACTGGCGATGCCCGGCGTGATCGCACGATTGGGAATGGCCCGGGTCGCCGCTGCGAACCTGCTGGCAGCCGCGACGATGGCGCTCTTCTTCGCGCTCTCCCACCGCGTGGCCTGGAAGAAGGTCAAGCACACCACGCTCGAGCTCATTCTCGACTCACTCTACTCGGGTGTGCTCGGAGGCTCGGCGGTAGCGGCGTTCTTCCTGGTCGTCGATCTCCTCGACGGGCAGCCTCTCTTCACGCCGTCGCTGATGGGCAGCGTGCTCTTCCTCGGCGTCGCGGCAGAAGATGTGGCTGGGTTGCAGCTCGGCGCGGTCGCCTACTTCAGCCTGGTGCACATCGCCACCTTCGCTGCGCTCGGAGCGGCGCTGTCGTTGGTAGTCCACGAGGTCGAGCTGCACGCGCGGCATCCCGTCGCGGTGCTGCTCGTGCTCTTCGCGATCATCGAGGTGGCCTTTTTCGCCATGGCCCCACTGGCGCTACCGGGTGTGATCGAAGAGTTGGGAATCGTTCGAGTAGGCACCGCGAACCTGCTGGCGGCAGCTTCGATGGCGCTCTTCTTCGTGCTCTATCACCGTTCGGGAGCACAAGAGAAGCTCAAGCACAACCTTGCCGACTTTCTCTACGACGCGTTCTACGCGGGCGGGATCGGTGGCTCGGCGGTCGCCCTCTTCTTCCTGGCGGCCGACGTGCTGGACGGGCAGTCGCTCTTCACGCCGTCGCTGATGGGCAGCGTACTCTTCCTTGGCGTCGCGGCGGAAGATGTGACGAAGGTGCACCTCGGCGCGGTCGCCTACTTCAGCATCGTGCACTTCGCCGGGTGTGCTGTGGTGGGAACGCTGGTCACGTGGCTAGTCCACGAGGTAGAGCTGCACTCGCGACATCCTGTGGCGGTGCTGATCGTCCTCTTCGCGATCATCGAAGCAGTCTTCTTGCTCGTGGCCTCGGTGGCGATGCCGGGCGTGATTGCAAAATTGGGAATCGTCCGGGTCGGCATCGCGAACCTGCTGGCGGCAGCTTCGATGTCGGTCTTCTTCGTGATCTCGCACCGCGAGGACGCCTGGGAGAAGATCAAGCAAGCCACGCGTCTCGCCTAGTCCGGCGACAGAGCGCCTCTACGTGGTCGAGGACGGGGCTGGTGAGACGCTGGGGACTGCCCGGCTCGCACCGTCGACCTGGGCCTCGAGCTGGGCAGCCCTACGCATCCAGAAGAGGAACAACGAGGCCAATCCCGTGAGGACGACGCCAATCACACCCAGCAGAACGAGCACCCCCGCATGGACCCCCTGGTTCATCGAGGAGTTCGGGTCTCCCCCGGAGCAGACAGAGCAAGCCAGTGCAGGTTGCGCGATCAGCAGCGCGGCAAGGCCGATCGGGATCGCCAGCGCCATGCCGACCAGACGCTTCCGGATCATAGATAGCCCACACTCTTCAGCTTGCGCAGAAACCAGATGCCGTAGCAGACGAGCGCGCCGCTTCCGATGAAAGAACACACCCCGAGCGCCAGGTGAACCCGGCTCGCAGACCGGCCGTAGTCGTCGACGGCCCAGAATCCGAAAACGACGGTCAGCAGTATCGACGCGATGATGAAAAAGATGTGAAAGGCTTTCAGCGACATCGATCGCTTTCAGGGCCGTCAACGCGAGGGCGGCCACAAGGGGGCGATCCCGGTCTCCGTCGAGAGGGGCAGGAACACCAAGAACACGACGAAGGCCGCACAGAGCGCAAGGAGCCAGATGATCACCCTCTGCTCGGTAATGAGGTGCATGAAGTAGCCGGCCACCAGGCCCGCCTTCACCGTCGCCACGACCATGGCCACGCAGATCGCGAGAGTCGTCCGCATGCCGATGTACGAGATCCCGACCGTGACCACCGTCAATAAGGCCAGCGCCACGAACACCGTCACGTAGACTCGGACGTGCTCTCGAATGTCTTCCGCTGATTCGCTCATGGATGGTTCCTATAGCAGATAGAGCACGGGGAAGAGGAAGATCCAGACCAGGTCCACGAAGTGCCAGTAGAGCCCGGCGATCTCGATCCGGCCGGCGAAGCGCTCGCGGTCGGTCTGCCACAGCTTGACCCCCCAGAGCAGCAGCCACAGATTTACAAAGATGCCCAACAGCACGTGCAAACCGTGCAGACCGGTCAGGGTGAAGTAGAGCGCATAGAACGTGGACGGGTTGCCGGCCTCCGGCCAGCCGGTAGCGGGGAAGACGTGGTGACCGAACTTGTCGCCGTACTCAAATCCCTTGACGATGAGGAAGGCCAGGCCCAGCCCGATTGTGGCGGCGAAGTAGCCCTTGAAAGCGCCGAGTCGGTTCATCTTGAGCGAGGCCCACGACATGACCATCGTGATACTCGAGGTGATGAGCACGAGGGTGTTGAACGTGCCGATGGGCACGTTCAACCCGGCCTCCACGCCTCTGGGCCAGAACTCGGGCAACGAGCCGACCCGGAGCAGCACGTACGACGAGAACAGCGCGCCGAAGAGCATGACCTCGGACGCGAGGAACAGCCAGATCCCGAGCTTGCCACTGGTGACGCCCGTGATCGGATGCGGCTCGGAGCGGTAGGGAATGACGACTTCCACGGCTTCAGCCCCCTCGGGTCGCGTACTGCGGCGAGAAGTCGTTCGGAGCTCCAGGCACGCTGTACTCGTAGGGCCCGGCAACCACTACGGGCGGCTCGGTGAAATTGCCGTGGGGCGGCGGCGTCGGCGTCGCCCACTCGAGCGTGGTCGCCTGCCAGGGATTCTCGCGAGCTCGCTCCTTCTTACGCATGCTCGCGAAGAAGTTGTAGATGAACGGGAGCTGCGACAGTGCGAGCAACCAGGCCGACCAGGAAGTAATCATGGTCAGGCCGTGAGCTCCGGCTCCGATCTCGTAGATGGTGGGATCGAAGAGTCGCCGACTCACCCCCGCCATGCCCTCGAACATCATGGGCATGAATACGCCGTTTATGAAGACGAACGACAGCCAGAAGTGCACCTTTCCAAGGCCCTCGTTCATCGAGCGGCCCGTGATCTTCGGGTACCAGTGATAGATGCCCGCGAACATGGCGAAGATGGTGCCGGGGGCGACCACGTAGTGGAAGTGCCCGATCACGTAGTAGGAGTCGTGCAGGTAGACGTCCGGGACGGTTAATCCCAGGGGCAGCCCCGTGAGCCCGCCGATGCCGAACATGGGCAGGAAGGCCAGCGCGAACAGCATGGGCACAGGGAACCGGATCGATGCCCCCCACAGGCTGAGAAGGAGGCAGGTCAGGATGATCACCGAGGGGATCGAGATGATCATGGTGGTGGTCTGGAAGAAGCTCGACATCGTGGTTCCCATGCCCGTCAAGTACATGTGGTGTGCCCACACGGTGAACGACAGGAATCCGAGGGTCAGCAGTGAGTACACCATGGTGCGGTAGCCCCACAGGGGCTTGCGGGTGTTGACTGCGATCACCTCGGCCACGATTCCCATGCCGGGCAGGATCAGGACGTAAACCTCGGGATGGGCCAGGAACCAGAACAGGTGTTGCCAGAGCAGGGGGCTGCCCCCGCCGGCATTGGGGGCCGGCTCGCCTCCCACCACGAGCCCGCTCGGCATGAAGAAGCTCGTGTCGGCCAGCCGGTCCATCAGCTGGAAGACGGCCGCAGCCTGGAGCGGGGGGAACGCCAGCAGCAGCAGGAACGCGGTCACCAGCTGCGACCAGACGAAGAAAGGCAGGCGGAAGAACGTCATGCCCTCCGCCCGCAGGTGGACGATCGTGGTGATGAAGTTGATCGCCCCCAGGAGCGAGGACGCGATGAGGAAGATCATCCCGACCAGCCAGGCCGTCTGCCCTATGGTCGCGATGACCGCGAGGGGGGCGTACGAGGTCCAGCCCGAGCTCGCCGCGCCGCCCGGCAGAAAGAAGCTCGCGAGCATGACCACGCCGCCGATCACGAACGCCTGGTAGCTCATCATGTTCAGGCGCGGGAAGGCCATGTCCGGCGCGCCGATCTGGAGCGGAACCACGTAGTTGCCGAACGCTCCGACCGCGAGCGGCACGATCCCCATGAAGACCATGATGGTGCCGTGCATGGCACCGAGCTGGTTGTAGAAATCGGGCAGCATGGCGCCCTGATCCACCAGGGAATCGCTGAGCAGAGCTCCAATGACCGGGATCGCCTCACCTGGATAGGCCAGCTGCCAGCGCATCATCATCATCAAGCAGAAGCCAAAGAACAGGAAGACCAGCGAGGTAAGCCCGTACTGGATTCCGATCGTCTTGTGGTCCGTGGAGAAGACGTACTTGCTCCAGAAACCCAGCTCGCCGTGTGTCTCACTCATCGTCGAGCCCCAGGTAGTCGTGCTCTTCATCCAGCCAGCTCTGGAAGTCCTCGGGTGACTCGATGACGAGATCGGCCTTCATCTCGTAGTGACCGAGGCCGCACAGCTGCGCGCACCCCAGCTGGAACCTGCCCGTTTCTTTGGCCTCGAACCAGACCGCGATCTCCATGCCCGGGACCGCGTCCTGCGTGACCCGCATGACCGGCATCTTGAAGCTGTGGATCGTGTCCTTGGCGGTCAGGCGCGCGATCACCGGCCGCCCCACCGGAAAGTGGAAGCCGCGCACGGTGATGTCATCGATCCCCGCCTCGTCGTCGTAGTCCAAGCCGGCAGGGTTGTCGTCGCTGTAGTGCTCAGCGCCAGTGGCTCCGAAAACGCCGTCCCGCCCCGGGTAGTGGAACAGCCACTTGAACTGCTCCGCCACGACGCGCACGACCAGCGGATCCTCGGGGAACTCCGTGGTGATGTTCTTGATCTGCGCCCAGACAGGCACTGCGAGCCCGATCAGGACCACGAACTCCGCAACGGCCACTCCGACCTCGAGCCACTTGGACAACCGCGCCTTGATCGGCTCGTAGACGGCGACGTGGCCCGTGCGCTGGCGGAAGCGCACGAGGCAGTACACGATGAACAGGCTCCAGCCGACGAACAGAGCCAGCATGAACCAGTGGATCATGTTCATGAGAAGATCGACGTCGGCGCCGTGAACGGAGACGTCCGGTGGCAGCCACCAGCCGTATTGCGGTTGGTCCATTGGGTTCCCCCGTCAGCCCTCGTAAGTGAAATCGAGCGCCTGGGTTTCGTTGTCGCCGATGGTGATGGTCTGCTCCATCGTCTCGTACTTCTCGTGCCAGACTTCGATCGTGTAAGTGCCAGGGGGGAGATTCGCGAGCGTGAACGAGCCGTCGTCCCCGGTTACCGCGAAGTAGGGATGGTCCACCACGGCGACAAAGGCGTTCATCCAGGGATGGATGTCGCACTTGACCTTCATCGGCGGACTCGCCTCATCCCTTCTCATCCGGATGGAGACGTTGGCGGCGCCCGCCGGCTGGGACCGATTGAACGACCGGTTGACCTTCGCATAGCCGTGAACGTTGTGCGCGGTGGGGTCGCTGGTCTTGATCGACAGGGACTGCCCCGTCCGCATGCCCTGCACGTGCGGCTGATACCAACAGCCTTTCTGGTCCAGCAGGGCGTCGCCTTCGGGCAGCGGAAAGCTCCAGCCCTCGATGCCCGACTTGACCCAGACGAAGACGTTCCGCAGCGTT
The DNA here is from genome assembly GCA_965226855.1 of Myxococcota bacterium. Taxonomy (GTDB): domain Bacteria; phylum Myxococcota_A; class UBA9160; order SZUA-336; family SZUA-336; genus JAUXJB01. The sequence continues at coordinate 166,279 of CBDDEE010000025.1, forward strand.
CCGTTGTCATTCACGACGACGCTATCCGGCCTCAGCCTCTTGCCGCCGTGAAGCTCCGCGCACTTCTCGTCTGCGCCCGCCATGTCGATGGGCCGCGTTCGCGGTTTCTTTCCATCGAACTTCACGCTTCCCGTGATGGTCGCCGTGCCCATCGCGGCGTCCCAAGCCTTGCCGTCCTGGCCGCTGCCCGTCGCGGGCAGAAGCAAAGCCAGGCATGCTGCAACAAGAATCAGTCGGTTGTGCACGGATCCCCCTATCGCCTTTGACAAGCCGGAGCGCGGCGACTCGACGCGGTGACTGTGAGGTCTCGAGCCTGGAGGCTCCGGCAGAACCTCCTGTGACCTCTGGACAGTCCGCGGCATTTCAGCATAACGTAGCCCGAATCTCAACCGGACCCGCGGGCCGATCGGCCGCATTGTAGTGAGGGGGGCGTGGATGGTCGAGGCCAAGAGCTGGCCGGGAGCTCTCGGGGGAGTTCGCGGCGGGATCCTGAAGGTCTCGCTCATCCTGACCGGAGTCTATCTCCTGGTCTGGCTGCTGCCGCAGGCGTTCGAGGCCGCCGACTACCGCCGGTTCCCGGTGATCGGCAGCCGCGTGCTCGTCTGGTGCCTGGCCCAGGGTCACCTCCTCTTCGCGGCCTTCGTGCTGGGCGTGCCGATCTTCGCTCTGATCGCCGAGGTGCTCGGCGTCGTCACGAAGAGCGAGCGCTACGACGGCCTGGCCAAGGATTTCACCCGCCTGCTGGCAATGAGCTACACGATCACGGCCGCCCTGGGCGGTCTCTTGCTGGTGGCACTGGTCGCGCTCTACCCCAGGTTCGTCGCCCACATGGAGAAGGTGTTCGACCCCACGTGGGGCTTTTACGTCGCTGTAATCTTCGGCGAGGCGCTGTTCGCGTATCTCTACTGGTACACGTGGGACCTGCTCCAGGGCCCGCGCAAGGGCTGGCACATCTTCCTGGGAGTGATGGTCAACGTCGGGGGAATCGCGATCCTGGTAATCACGAACGCCTGGACGGGCTACATGATGACTCCCGGCGGCGTCGAGGGCACCGACCTGGCCATCACGGTCACCAGCCGCGCCGAGGCCTTCATGAACTTCGCCTGGAACCCGCTGAACATCCACCGGCTGCTGGCCAACGTGTGCTTCGGCGGAGCCATCGTGGGCGCCTACGCCGCCTTCCGCTTTCTGGCAGCGACCGACGACGAGGAGCGGGCCAACTACGACTGGATGGGGTACATCGGGAGCTTCATCGCCGTCGCCGCGTTCATCCCCCTGCCGTTCGCCGGCTACTACCTCGGGCTCGAGATCTACACCTACAGCCAGCAGATGGGCGTGTCGATGATGGGCGGCTCCTTCGCCCAGCTGTGGATTCTGCAGGCCATCCTGATCGGCTCGCTGTTCCTGGCCATCAACCTCTACCTGTGGCTGGCCATGGGCAGGATCCCCGGCGGCGAGCGCTATCGCGTGTTCCAAGCCCCGGTGCTCATCGTTCTGGCGACCGGCCTCGCGGTCTGGGCGACGCCCCACACCATCATCGCGACGTTCGCCGAGATGCAGGCGATGGGCGCGGCGCACCACCCCAGGCTCGGCGTGCTCGGTGTCATGTCGGCGAAGAACACCGCCGTGAACCTGATGATCATCTCCACGTTCATCACGTTCATGCTCTACCGGCGCGGCAACAAGCTGGCGACGTCGGCCTTCGCCGCCCCGGGCAACTGGATCCAGGCCGTGGCCTTCGCGGCAGTCATCGGCGGGATCGTCGCGATTGGCATCTACGGCTATTTCGTCCCCGCCGCCGTGCGGGTCGGGCTGTCGGGCTACCAGCCGCTGATGGTCGGCGCCTTCATGGTCCTGTTCCTCGCGATCGAGGGGGTGGCGTACCGGGGAGCGGAATCGCTCGGTGAGATCCGCTGGGGGCAGATGCCGAGGCTATCGCAGTACGTGCTGTTCTTCCTAGCCGCCACCTTCACCTGGCTGATGGGGCTGATGGGCTACATCCGTTCCGGCGTCCGACAGCACTGGCACGTCTATCAGGTAATGCGCGACACGAGCGAAGGCGCGTACATCCCGACCCACGGGTTCGCGACCATGGTCGTCTCGATCATCGTCCTCACGTTTTTTCTGTTCGTCGCGATGGTGTTCGCTCTGGCGATGCGCTCGGAGCGACGGGAGCGACAGGCGACTTGAGAGCGGTCTTCATCAGAATTCTGGGCTTCGTGATCGTGATCGACCTCTTCTACATGTCGATCGGTCAGTTCTGGCTGTCGCAAACGGAGGAGCATCCGCCGGCCGAGCTCGAGATCGCGGTGGACACCGACACCGACACGCTGATCAGCATGGGCCGGACCTTGCTCGGGGCGAGGGGCGGCTGCCTGCTCTGCCACAAGACGAGCGAGCAGGGGAACACCCGCGGGCCCGACCTCCGCGGTGTGGGCGCACGGGCCGCGTCGCGCAGGCCGGGCATGAGCGCCGAGGCCTACCTGAGGGAATCGCTCGTCGACCCGGGCGCGTACGTGGTCGAGGAGTTCGCCGCCGCTGGCGGTTTGACCATCATGCCGGTCGCGACCCTGCCGCCGGCAGACCTGGCCCCGACCGAGCTCAAGGCCCTGATCGCCTACCTGCAATCGCTCGGTGGCGAGGTCACGGTCGAGATCACAGCAGCAGACGTTGCGGCAGCGGCGCTCAAGAAGGAAAAGCCGACGGCCGCCGTCGACACCCACCCGGGAAGGGATCTCGTGACCAAGCACGGCTGTATCGCGTGCCACGACGTGAACGGAACCATCCGGCTGGTGGGACCTCCACTCACGAACGTGCGCGAGCGGCTATCCGCAGCGGAGATCCGCCAGTCGATCATGGACCCCGACTCGGTCATCGCCGAGGGCTTCCCGCCCGGACTCATGCTGAAGGACTTCGCAGAGACGGTGCCAACTGAGGAGCTCGACCAGATCGTGAGCTACCTGTCGGGCGAGGTGTCACTCGCCGAGCGCCTCGCACACCCGGCGGTGCCCCTCGTGAGCCTGATTCTGTTGTTCAACGGGGGGGTTTGGATCATGCGCAGGCTGGCGATGAGTCGAGCCGTCGGGTCCGGAGAGCCCAGTGCGTAGGCTGGCGCTACCGCTGGCCGCGCTCGTCTGGGTCGCGGTGTGGGCGGCGCTCCGGTTCGGCGTCCAGCCCCCGATTCCGGGCCAGGTCATGGGCCTTTACATGTCGATCACCACCGTTTCGATCGTCGTGTACATCCTGGCCGATCAGGCGCGCACCCGTGCCTTTGTGGCCCCGCTCGTCACGCTGCTGCGCGAGAGTCGTCTCGCCATGCCGAGGCTCGCGGTTCTCATCGCCATCCCGTTGCTGCTCGGCTGGTACACGTACCAGAGCGTGCGTCCGCGCTTCGACCCGCCCTTCGAGGCGCGCACGATCCACCCCGAGCCGCCTGCCAGCTTCCGGCTCCATGGCAAAGACTTCGACGTGCTCAGGGGCCAGCGCCCGGAGGGTATGGAGAAGAACGCCGCGAACCTGGCTGCCGGCCGAACCGTCTACTACCGCAACTGCATGTACTGCCACGGCGACTACCTGAACGGCCAGGGGCACTTCGCCGACGCTGTGAACCCGCTGCCGGCCAACTTCCGGGACAGCGGGACGATCGCTCAGCTGGAGGAGACCTACGTCTTCTGGCGCATCGCCACGGGCGGTCCGGGGCTGCCGGACGGCGCGACGCCCTGGAACTCCTCCATGCCGGTCTGGCAGGACTTCCTGACGGAAGAAGAGATCTGGCAGGTGGTCGCCTACATCTACGACGCCGCGGGCTACACGCCGCGGGAGTCGGGCTCGCCGGAGGGGCACTGATGACGGGCTCGCGCTGCGTGACGGCTCTCCTCACGGGCTCGCTTCTCGTGTCTGGCGTGGCGGGAGCGCAGGACTTCGAAGCGCGCGGCTTCCGTCTGGTCCCGCCGAGCCCACGCGAGACCAGCGCTGAAAACCTGGCCGCCGGGAAGACGCTCTACGGCGAGAACTGCGAGCAGTGCCACGGAGACCAAGGAGACGGCCAGGGAGTGATGGCCGATCTGCTCGACCCACGCCCGCGCGACTTCAGGCGGGGCGTATACAAGATCCGCCGGACGATGCAGGGCGAGCTGCCGACCGACCGTGACCTGTTTCGGATCGTCGGCATCGGCATGCCTGGAACCTCCATGCCCGCCTGGCAGGGGATTCTCAGCGACGCGCAGATCTGGCAGGTGGTGGACTACATCAAGAGCTTCAGCGAGGACTTCGCGGACTACCCCGCCGAGCAGCAGTTCAGGATCGATGGCTTGCCCGACGCCACGCCGGAGAGCATCGCGCGCGGCACCGAGGTCTACGTGAAGGCGGAGTGCGCCAAGTGCCACGGCGAGAGCGGGCGCGGGAACGGCCCCTCGGCGTCCGAGCAAGAGGACGAGTGGGAGAACAAGATCTGGCCCGCCGACCTGACCCAGCCCTGGGCGCTGCGGGGAGGCAGCACTGCGGAGGACCTCTACCGGACCGTGACCACGGGCGTAAACGGGACGCCCATGCCCTCGTTCTCGGACGCATGGACCCACGAGGACCTGGCACACCTGGCGAACTACCTCCACAGCATCGGCCGCGAGCCCATTTGGGGCGAGATCGTGCGGGGCACGAACACCGACTCCATTCCCGAGGACCCTTTTGCTCCGGCCTGGGACGCGGTCCCGGCGCTCGACATCCGGCTGGCCGGGCAGGTCATCCAGCGGCCGCGGCTGTTCAACCCCTCGGTCCAGAGCCTGAACGTCCGGGCCCTGTTCGACGACCGCGAGTTGGCGCTGCTCCTCGTCTGGCACGACCGGTTCGAGGACGGCAACAACGGCAAGCCCAGCGATCGGGTGTCGGTATTCTTCTCGGCGCGTGAGCTCGAAGAGGGCAAGAAGCCCTATTTTCTGATGGGCGACCGCAAGCGCCCGGTCGACGCGTGGCAATGGACTGCCGGCGGCGGAACCGAGACTTTCCTCGCCCGCGGTATGGACGCGGTCAGGCCCCGGTCCTCGCCGGTGACCGGACTGGGCGTGTTCCGGGACGGGGAGTACCGGGTCGTCCTGCGCCGCAGTCTCGCGGCGAGCCAGGACGACGAGGTCGCGTTCTCGCCCGGCGAGATGATCCCGATCGCCTGGAACGTGTGGGACGGCGACCGCGATGAACAGGGCAAGCGGCACGCGATCTCGCGCTGGTACTACCTCCTGCTCGAGCCCGAGACGCCGATGACGGCGTACGTCTGGCCGATCGCCGTGATCTTTCTAGCAGCGCTGGGGGAGCTGATGGGGCTTCGCGTCCTCCGAGCGCGCTGGGCCAACGAGCAGCCGCACGCGCCCCAGGAGGTCCGAGAGTCGTGAGCGTGATACCCCCCACTCCTAACACGGAGGCAACGATGTACAAGAAGATCTATGTGCCCGTCGACAACTCGGCACATTCCAACCGGGCCATCGAGTCCGCGGTGCGCGTCGGCAAAGCCTTCAGCTCCGAGTTAGTGGGCTGTCATGTCTACGCGGCCAAGATGCACGATTACCGCTTCAAGCAGATGGAGTACTCGCTCCCCGAAGAGTACCTGGAGGAGAACGAGCTCGAGCGGCAGCGCAAGATCCACGACAGCCTGATCACCATGGGGCTCGAGCTAATCTCGGACAGCTACCTCGAGGGCGTGAAGCAGCTCTGCGCAAGAGAGGAGCTGCCCTTCGAAGGCCGCATGATCGACGGGAAGCACCACGTCGAGATCCGTCGCGATCTGGACGAGTCGGACTGCGACCTGGTCGTCCTGGGAGCGCTGGGACTCGGTCGCCAGCGCGACAGTCAGATCGGCGCGGTCTGCGAGCGCGTGACCCGTTCCTGCCGCCAGGACGTCTGGGTAGTCAGGCACCTACCCAAGAAGAACGAGCCGGAACGGGACACGATCCTCGTCGGCATCGACGGCAGCCCGCAGTCGTTCGGCGCGTTGGAGACCGCTCTCGAGCTGGCCCGGGCGTTCGACAAGCGGGTCGAGATCATCGGCGTCTACGACCCCTACCTCCACTACCACGTGTTCAACGGGCTGGTGGGGACCCTCACCGAGAAGGCGTCGAAGGTGTTCCGCTTCGAGGAGCAGAACCAGCTCCACGAGGAGATCATCGACACCGGCCTCGCTCAGATCTACCAGTCCCACCTGGAAGTCGCCGAGCAGATGGCCGGCGCGGAGAGCATGGAGGTGCAGAAAACCCTCCTCGACGGCAAGACCTTCCAGAAGATTCACGACCACGCGCGCAAGACCAAGCCCTGGCTGCTCGTCCTGGGTCGGATCGGGGTCCACAGCGATCCGGAGGACACGGCCCTCGGGAGCAACTCGGAGAACCTGCTGCGGCTCTCCGAGTGCGACGTTCTGCTGACCACGCGACTCGCTCGCCCGGAGCTCGACGTCCGCGCGGAGGAGAGCATTCGCTGGACCCGGGAAGCCGAGGAGCGGATGGAGCGCGTTCCCAAGCTGGTTGTGGGCATTGCGCGCACCGCGATCCTGCGTCTGGCGCTCGAGAAGGGTCACAGCGTTATCACCAGCTCGCTCCTGGACGAAGCGATGGCGCGTTTCATGCCCAAGCGGGCCCCGCTGGACAAGCTGGCCGAGGCGGTCGCCATCGGTCGGTCGCAGGAACAGGCTGTGGCCGTGTGCAAGAGCTGTGGGCTGACAGCCCGCGAGCCCGACCCCGCGCTGTGTAGTGTGTGCGGCGGGACGAGCTTCGAGATCCTGACGGCCGAAATGGTCGAGAGCCTCGTCAAGAGCGAGGGCGGGGCTACCGACGAGCCCAGCTACGACGGACGGAAGCTCCAGTGGACCGTGGATGCGCGCCGCGCGATGCTCGGAATCGAGGAGGCCTATCTGCGGCGGCGCACCAAAGCGCGGATCGAGAAGTCGGCCCGGCTGCGGAGGCGGAAGACCGTGACGCTCGAGTTCGCCGTGAAGCTGATCGAGGAGGAGACCGGCCTGCCGTTCGGTGCCACGCCGGGGAAGGCGGCGGACGATGCCGAGCCGACGGTCGAGCCGACGGCCGAGCACGAGGCGGACGGGAAGAGGTTGGTCGCTCGGGACGCTCACAGCACCCCGCTGTTCTCTGAATTCGACTGGACCGAGGACGCGACTGCGCGCATCCAACGCGTCCCCGCCGGCTTCATGCGCGATCGGACCCAGGCGCGGATCGAAGAGCTGGCCCGGGAGCAGGGAGGTCGGCAGATCGACCTCGAGCGCGTCGAGGCCGGGATCGAGCTGGGGCTGCAGATGATGGCCGAGATGGTCGCCGAGAACGACGCCGACTCCGGCGAGGAGCGCGGCGACGAGCGCGCCACCGCAGCGCAATGCCCCGCGGCGAGCAGGCGCGACTCCGAGGCGCGGAACAGCAACCGGGAGGAGCCGCTGAACGAGGTGAGCAAGATGACCGAGCTGGCGGCCATGCGAATGCTCCTGACCCAGCAAGAGCGGTCCGGGGAGAAATAGGTCGGGGACCATGCCCGCTTATCGCTTCTGCAGAAGCGACGATATCGCGCTGCTGACCGACGCACTGAACGCGTGCTATGTCGTTCACTTCCCCGATCAGGACCCGCTGTCCACCGCCGACTTCAAGCGGGAGATCCGCGAGCTCTCCGTCTGGTCCAGCAGCTGCATGGTGGCGTCGGCCGACCGAGATCCCATCGGCGTGGTCACCGGCGCGAAGCGGGAACGGGAGACCCTGATCCACCGGATCGGTGTCCGCCCGGACTCTCTGCGGCGAGGCCACGCCCGGCATCTGCTCGAGTCGCTGAGCCAGAAGCTCGCCGTACTGGGCCCCCCGCGGCTGGTGGCGGAGCTGCCCGATGATCTGCCGACGGTGCGCAGTCTGTTCGAGGCCGTGGGGTACCAGGCGGAGCAGAGGTTTGCCGACTTCACACTGCCGCAGCCGCTCGCCCCCCCCGCGGCCACGGGCGGGGTTAGCGCCGCCAGCCTGGACGATCTCCTGCGCTACGAGGCGCTGGATCCGTCCGTGTCCCGCAGCTGGGAGCGCCAGCTTCCGACCCTGCAGAACCGGAAGGACCAGATCCGGGGGCTGGCCATCGCATCCGACACGAGGGTGGAGGCATGCGTGTTGTACCGCGACCTTCCGCAGTACGGTCGGCGCGAGATCGTCGGCCTCGGCGGAACGATGGAGCGGGGCGATGGGCGAGCCGACGCCCGGGTCCTGCTGGAGATCGTGGTTCGGGTCGCCTGCCAGGCCGGCTCCTTGGCGGTGACAATTCCCAGGGTCTCGAGCGACGAGATCTCCTGGGATAGGCTCGAGTCGATGGGCTTCCAGAGGGAGCGGACCTACACCCGCTACGTCGGGATCCCGGACTCGAACACGCAGTGATGCTGCCGCGGAGTCAAGCGTGAAGAGCTATCACGACATCGCAGGGGACGGAGGGTCCGACATTCTTCAGCAGGTCGCGGCCCAGCAGGAGAGCATGGTCCGCAGCCTCTCCGGCGTACGAAACCTGCTGGCGGTCGGATCTGGCAAGGGGGGCGTGGGGAAGAGCACGCTCGTCATGCAGCTCGCTTACGCGCTGCGCGAGCTGGGGAACGCGGTCTCGATCCTGGACGCCGACCTGAACGGCCCCTCGCAGGCCCGGCTCGGAGCCCTGCAAGACCGGCTGCTGATTCCGGGCGAGAGCGGGGTGCCGGTCCCGACGACGCGGAACGGGATCGGCGTGGTCTCGATGGGCAGCCTCGTCCCCGAGCCGCGCTCCGTCGAGTTCGAGAGTGTGGCCAGCGGGTCGTCGCACACCTGGCGGGCGACTAGGGAGTTCACGTTCTTGCGGGAGCTCATGGCTTGCATGGACTGGGGGAAGCTTGACTACCTCCTGGTCGACCTGCCCCCGGGCGCCGAGCGGATCGTGCAGTACGCCGAGCTGCTAGGCCCTGCGACGCTGTTCGTGTTGGTCACGATTCCCTCGGATCTGGCGACCGGGGTCGTGGCTCGCTCGATCGACGCACTCGAGAAGACACCCAACCGGATCCTGGGCTACGTCGAGAACATGGACGGCTATTACTGCTCCGACTGCGGGCGGATCAAGCCGCTGTTCCCTGCGCAACCACAGGTGAAGCTCGATCTTCCCTTCCTGGGTAGCGTACCCTTCGACCCCGAGCTGGCCGCGCTCTGCGATCGGGGCGGCTCCCCCTGCGAAGTGCCCGCGCTAGCGTCCTGGCAGCCCGTGCGGCGGATCGCGGAGGAGGTCTGCCAACGCGTCGCCGCGCCCATAGTCCCCGAGGAGAAAGCATGAAGTTCCTCTGCGTGTCGTGCGATCTAGCCATGAAGCTGATCGAGGCCAAGCCGCCCGATCGCGGCTCACTCACCATCGTGTACCGGTGTCCGAGGTGTGCCCACGAGTTCGCCATGCTGACGAATCCCTACGAGACCCAGGTGGTGGGATCGCTGGGGGTGCAGGTCGGGCCCGAGGGTGAGGGAGCCGCCAGGTGCCCGTTCCCGGGCGTGATGCAGGAGATGGGCGCAAGCCTGGACGGCTCGAGCGCAGCGTTCGCGTGGACCCCCGAGGCCACCCTGCGGCTGGCAAACATCCCCGAGTTCGCGCGTCCGATGGCCAAGACGGGGATCGAGAAGTTCGCGAGGGACCGCGGGCTCGCGCAGGTCGATGTGGAGGTGCTCGAGCAGGCCAAGGACTTCTTCGGGATGTAGAAGGCCTCAGTCCGGCTTCGACAGGCGTGGCAGCTTGCCGAACAGCGGGGCCCGGCCCTCGCCAGCCAGAGCTTCCTTCATCACGTCGGCTGTGATCAGATCGATGCCGTGGCGTTGGGCGTAGGTTTCCAAGCCTCGCCTGACCTTCCCGCGGATGAAGGCGAGCGGGATGCGCTCCAACCGGGCCTGGGCTTCCGGGCTCCAGCGAACCGCCTCGATCTGCAGCGGTCGTCCGGTCGGCTGGTAGCGGCAAGCCGGATCTTCTTGCAAATAGTCGCCATGGGCAGCATAGGCCCGACAGCGGCAGCCGCCGCACAGCTCGTTGAACTCGCAGCGCCCGCAGCGTCCCTTGAGCAGCGAGAGGTCGCGAAGCTCGTGCAAGACGGATGACGTCCGCCAGATCTCGCCAAAGCTCTGGTCACGCACGTTGCCAGCGACGACGGTCATGTAGGGACACGGCGTCACGTCGCCTTGTGGCGTGATCCGACAGTACTGGGTGCCAGCCATGCAGCCGCCGCTCTCCAGGCCTCCCACTCCCTTCTCGTAGGCGATCTGCTTGAACTGCGGCGCACACTTGGAGCGCACCAGCATGGGACGGTACTGATCCTGCCAGTCCACCAGGTTCGAGAGCATGGCTTCCGTACGTTCGGGCGAGAGATCGTTCATCTGCTGGCCGCGGCCGGTCTGGACGAGAAAGTAAAGATTGAAGGACCAGGCTCCCTTCTCGCGGGCAAACGCCAGCAGCTGGGGAATCTCGGCGTAGTTCATGTCCATGACCGTGGTCTGGACGAGGACTTGCAGGCCGTTTGCCCGACAGATCTCCAGTGCTCGTACCGAGTACTCCCAGGCAGCTGGACCGCCGCGGAAATGATTGTGTTTCGGTGGCTCGAGCGAATCGATGCTGATGGCAACGCCTTGCACGCCGCATTCGATCATCTTCTCGACGACCTTCTCGGTGACCAGAACTCCGTTTGTTCCCATCACCACCCAGATGCCCTGATTCGACGCGTAGCGGGCGATGTCGTAGATGTCCCTGCGCAGCAGCGGCTCACCGCCGGTCAGAATCAGCATTTCGTTGCCGAGGGCCTTCAGCTCGTCGATCAGCCCCAGGCATTCCTCCGTCGTGAGCTCGTTCTCCGCCTTCCGACCGCCCTCCATGTAGCAGTGCGGGCAGCGCAGGTTGCACATCCTGGTCAGGTTCCAGGAGATCAAGGAGGGCTTGTAGTCGGCTGGATTGTCCATCGTGACTCCCCCTACGCGCCGCCCGCGCAGATCGTCGCAGCGACGGCATCGCCCGACGCCACGCAGTCAGCCAGGCCGTAGGCACCGAGGGCGCTTCCAGCGAGGTAAAGGCCCTCGTATTTTTCGAGCTCGCGGTTGAGCCTGGCGACGCGTTCGGTGTGTCCGACCTCGAACTGCGGCACGGCTTCTCGAAAGCGAGTCAGGCTGGTTGCGCGGGGCGAGCCAGTGACGCCAATCAAGCGAGCCAGGTCCCGGTGCGAGCGTTCGACGAGCGTCTCGTCGTCGAGATCGACTGCGACACGATCGAGCGTACCGCCCTGGAATGTACGCACAACGATGTAGTCGCCCGGCGCGCGAGCGGCGAACTTCTCGCTCGCGTAGGTGGCGGCGAGAATGTGATTCGGCTCCCGCCGTGGCACGAAGAAGCCGAAGTCGTTCGGAAGCCGCGCCACCTCACCGCGTCGGTACACCAGGTTGACGGTGACACAGGAGGCAAAGCGCAGCTCGGCAAGCGCGCTCGCCAAGGTCGGGACTGCGGCACTCAGCAGCGCGCTGCAGTTCGGCGCCGGGCAGGCGAGCAGAACGTCGCGCGCCAGCCACATCCCCCGAGCCGTCTCGATCTGCCAGCCGACTCGGGGCAGCGGCCGAATCTGCTTCGCACCGCAGTCGAGCTCGATCCAGGTCGACGGGATCTGCTCGGACAGACGTTCAACGAGCGAGCCGAGTCCACGTCCGAGTGTCAGCTGGGCTGGCGAGCTCGAAGCTCGGGAGGTGTCTCGGAGCCCGCGCAACACACTGCCATACTGGCGCTCGAGCTCCACGAACCGGCCGAGCGTCCGGGCCGCGCTCAGCTCCGTCGCATCGGCGACGAACAACCCCCCCAGCACCGGCTCCGCCACGCGCTCGAAGGCCTCCCTGCCAAAGCGCCGCACAACAAAGCTCTCTACGCTCTCATCCGCCGCGAGCTCATCGCGCACCTTGACACGAGACTCTCGAAGCATCCGCAGCTTGCCCGGCCAGCTGAACAGGCCAGACCGCAGCAAGGACAAGCGCTCCGTCGGTGCGATCAAACGCAGGCCTGCAGGCAACGGATGCAAGCGGCGCTCGTGAACCACCGAGAAGGCCTCGGAGGATCGGGGCGGAACGAGCGCATCGCCAAGCCCGAGCTCGCGGCACAGCTCGATCGCCGCTGGCTTGGTCGTGACCATTGAATCTGGACCGGCCTCACACACGCAGTCGCCGCGTTGTTCCACCTCGATTCGGTCGGTTTGGATCGTGCCGCCGAGGCGGTCGCTGGCTTCGAACAGACGTACGGAAAGCGGTCCGGTCGACTCCTGGTGCGCACGCAGGCGAAACGCAGCCACGAGGCCGGAGATGCCCCCGCCGATAATCGCCACATCCAGATGGGGCCGGTCGGGGTTTACGCGAGGGGCAGTCATCACGAGTCCCGGCCCGCGCCCAGCAGACGCTCGCCCGCGATCTCGACAAGCGCCTTCGCCCACGGGATGCTGGAATTGGGAGCGGGAACGAGCTCGAAAGCTTCGCCGCCGTTTTGCAACCAGATCTCCCGCCCCTGGATGCGGATCTCCTCGAGGGTCTCGAGACAGTCCGCGACGAACCCGCTGATCACCACGACGCGACGACGGCCGAGCCGCGCCTGCTCGCCCAACACCTCGTCGGTGAACGGCGCGATCCACGGCGTGCGCCCCAGACGCGACTGAAAGCTCACGACGTACTCGTCCCTGGTGAGGCCCAGCTGCTCGGCCAGCGCCTCCGCACTCGAGAGACACTGCGCTCGATAGCAGCCGCGCCGGCCAGTGTCTGCAGAACAGCAGCCGCTGCTCTCGAAACAGCCCAGGCCGGAGGCTTTGAGCTGCCGCTCGGGCACGCCGTGAAAGCTGAACAGGACTAGATCGGGGGCGACCTCTTCAAGGACGGGTGCCGCGAGTTGCCGCTTGGCTTCGAGGTAGGCCGGATGCGCGTAGAACGCGGAGACGACGTCGAGATCCAGACGCGAGGCACGCCGCGCAAGCTCGGCTTGCACCGCCTCCACCGAGGATTCGGTCGCTGCCGAGCTCGACTGCGCGAAGAGCGGGAACAAGACGAGCCGCTCGATGCCTCGGGCCTCGAGACGGTCGAGCGCCGACCGAATCGGTGGCTCGCCGAAGCGCATGGCGAGCTCGACTGCGACTCCGTCACCCAGCTCTGCTGCCACGAGGTCGCGCAGATCCTGTCCGTGCGTGAGCAACGGCGATCCGCGATCCGTCCAGATCTTCTGGTAGCTCGCGGCGGAACGACGTGACCTGCGCGGCACGATCACCAGCTGAACCAGTAAGAAGCGGCGCCACGCCGGCATGTCGAGCACGCGCTCATCCATCAGAAGCTGGCGCAGGTAACGCCGGACGTCCGGCAGCTCGGGGCTCGACGGAGTTCCGAGATTGATCAGCAGTAGACCGATCTTGGGCGCGCGATTCACCAGTGCGGACCCTACGAAGTTGGCGCCGGTAGCCGGTGCCTTTCCTCGAGCACGTGCTGGGAACGCTTTAGGAGCTGACCCTGATCCGGCGTGTCGTGTGCCCCATCGGCCGAGATGCTGACCAGGCGAATCCCTTCGATCCCAGCTTCCGAATAGCGACGCAGCAGGTAAGAACTGTGGGAAACGCGGGCAGGGGGAGTCATTGGGCGAACTCTACCAGATGCGGCCTGCCGCACGCTCCGCTCCCGGAGCGGGGCTACTTGAGCTTCGCTTCCTTGAACAGGACGTGCTTGCGTACCACGGGGTCGTACTTCTTGAGCTCGATCTTGTCCGGGTTCTTCTGGCGGTTCTTCGTGGTGGTGTAGAAGAAGCCGGTCCCGGCAGAGCTCTCCAGCTTGATCTTCTCGCGCGCGCCCTTGGCCATCTTGTCCCCCGATCCCTCCGCTGCGCGTCCCTCTGTACAACACCCGCCCCGGCGTGTCCAGCAGGTCTTGCGGGAGCCGGCGCGCGAGCAGTCGAGCGCCACCCTCCTGCGCTCAGGCGTACGGCCTTCGCTGCGCGCGCCGCTCCCACGGCGCTTGCTTTGCGGGTGGGAACGCTCACGGTCGCCTTCTCGCTGGGTTCGATGGCGTCAAAGGGGCGAAAAGGATATCGATTCGAGCAGTGAAGGGAATCGTGCTCGCGGGCGGTCTCGGCACGCGGCTGTATCCCACGAGCCGCGTCATGAGCAAGCAGCTGCAAACCGTGTACGACAAGCCGATGATCTTCTATCCGCTCGCCACGTTGATGCTGGCGGGCATTCGCGAGATCCTCATCATCTCCACTCCGCCGGACCTGCCGCGCTTCGAGGCCTTGCTCGGCGACGGCTCCACGTGGGGGATCGGACTCTCGTACGCTACCCAGGCCAAGCCAAAGGGCATCGCCCAGGCCTTTCTGGTTGCAGAGGAGTTCGTCGACGCCGCGCCCATCGCGTTGATCCTCGGCGACAACCTGTTCTACGGGCGCATGAACCTGAACCAGATCGTGCGCGACTTCCGTGACGGCGCCCTGATCTTTGGCTACCCCGTGCGCGACCCGGAACGCTACGGCGTGGTCGTGATCGACCCGGACGGCGAGGTCGCTCACCTGGAGGAGAAGCCGGCCGCCCCCAGGTCGAACCTCGCCGTCCCGGGCCTTTACCTCTACGATGGCGACGTGGTCGAGCACGCGCGGTCGCTCAAACCCTCGGCGCGCGGAGAGCTCGAGATCACGGACCTGAACCGCACCTATCTCGGGCTGGAAAAGCTGCGCGCCGTCCGACTCGGGCGCGGGATTGCGTGGCTCGACACGGGCACGCACGAGAGCTTGCTGGAAGCTGCGGAGTTCATCGCGACCATTGAGCGGCGCCAGGGCCTGAAGATCGCCTGCCTGGAAGAGGTCGCCTACCGGCAGGGCTTCATCGACAAGCAGGGCTTGCTGCACGCCACCGAGGCGATGCCTGTCTCCCCTTACAGGGAGTACGTGGAGCAGATCGCCGCCGAGGACGCGTGAGCGCGGACGTGTATCGGCGCCGGCGCGTCATCGCCGCTGCAGACGTCGACGGCTTAGGCCACGTGAACAACACGGTCTGGGTGAGGTTCATCATCGAGCTCGCCGACGCACACTCCAGCGCTCGTGGCTTCGATTGGAAGACCGTGCGCGCGCTCGGCGGGCAGTGGATCGTGCGTCGCCACGAGATCGACTACCTCCGTTCGGCGGTGCCCGGCGAGGAGATCGTGGAAGAGACCTGGGTCGCCTCGATACGCGGCGCTCGAAGCGTACGCATGTGCCGGTTCACGCGCCCCTCCGATGGACTCGAGTACGTCACCAGCACGACCCACTGGGCGTTCACCGACAAAGACACCCTGAAGGCGCGTCGGATTCCGGTCGAGATCAAGAAGGAGTTCGCGGCTGGCCAATAAACGGATCTGACGCCGGCCGAGCCGTGGCGGCCTTGTCGCGTGACGTCCGGCCGTGACCTCCAGAGACTTACTCGAGTCACCCCTCTTGCTGCTTGCTTGCGCAAAAGTTGCTCAAGACTTGCTAGCAGCTGTCGATACGAAGCGGTGACTCCTGTTCCCTAGGAATTTAGGGGAGGGCGGGAGTGCTGGCTGCCGGGACTTGGGGGGGATCCGCGGTCGGTGCTTCCGCCCCTTTCTTTTCTTGCGGGACCCGGCCGCGGGCGGCCGCGGAACACCCACCTTCGCTCAGGCCTGCGGCCTTCGCTGCGCGCGCCGCGTTCGCGGCGCTTGCAGTTGTGGGACCCGGCCGCGGGCGGCCGCGGAACACCCACCTTCGCTCAGGCCTGCGGCCTTCGCTGCGCGCGCCGCGTTCGCGGCGCTTGCAGTTGTGGGACCCGGCCGCGGGCGGCCGCGGAACACCCACCTTCGCTCAGGCCTGCGGCCTTCGCTGCGCGCGCCGCGTTCGCGGCGCTTGCAGTTGTGGGACCCGGCCGCGGGCGGTCGCGGAACACCCACCTTCGCTCAGGCCTGCGGCCTTCGCTGCGCGCGCCGCGTTCGCGGCGCTTGCGGTTGTGGGACCTGGCCGCGGGCGGCCGCGGAACACCCACCTTCGCTCAGGCCTGCGGCCTTCGCTGCGCGCGCCGCGTTCGCGGCGCTTGCGGTTGTGGGACCTGGCCGCGGGCGGCCGCTTCTGGGACCCGGCCGCGGGCGGCCCGCGTTCGCGGCGCTTGCAGGGGGCGCGCCTAGGCTTCGGAACGCGCGCGGAGGTCTTCGGACAGGCGCTGCAGGATGTCCTTCAGGCTCCTCTGGAGCGCCCACCGGACGAGCCGCCCCGTGCCGGGAACGAGCGGGCGAAAGCGGATGCTCCAGACAAGGCGCGTTCCTGCGTCGCTCGCCTCGAACTCCACCTCCCCGATGTGGTCGCGGATCGGTAGTCCGGCGACCAGCCGATACCCCAAGCGCCTCGGAGGCTCGAAGGCAGTCACCTCATCCTCGACCGCCAGACCGCGCGCGCGCAGCACCCGGATCGCCCCGAGCCCGTTCGGTGCCGGGTCCCCTTCGTTCCGCAGGACCACCTCCCTGGCACCCGCCCAGTCTACCCAGCCCCGGTGATCGGTGAAGCGCTCCCAGGCGACCTCCCGCACCACTGGGAGCTCCCTTTCGACCCGAATCTCGTGCATACGAGGCATGGTAGCTTCCGTCCCGAGCCGTGTAGAATGCTCTCCCCACGCGCCTGATATCCGGCGCTGACAGGAGGCTCCCCGAATGAAGCTCTACGACACCACCATGGCCCCGAATCCGCGCCGCGTGCGTATTTTCCTGGCGGAGAAGGGAATCGAGGTTCCGACGCAGCAGATCGACCTGGGCAAGCAAGAGCATCACGAGCCCGAGTTCCTCGCGAAGAACCCGCTCGGCAGGGTGCCCGTGCTCGAGCTCGACGACGGCAGCTGCATCGCAGAGAGCGTCGCCATCTGCCGCTACTTCGAGGGGACGAACCCCGAGCCGCCGCTCATGGGTGTGGACGTCGAGGACGTCGCCCGGGTCGAGATGTGGCAGCGTCGCATGGAGCTCGAGGTCCTCGCCAACGTGGCCGGCTGTTTCCGCAACACGAACGACTTCTTCAAGGGTCGGATCCCGCAGGTGCCCGAGTACGGCAAGGTCTGCAGAGAGGCCGCCGTAGCCCGGCTCGAGTGGCTCGACCAGGTGCTGGGCGAGCGCGAGTTCGTCGCTGGCGAGCGCTACTCCATCGCAGACATCACGGCGCTGGTCGGTGTCGACTTCGGCCGCACGATCCAGTACCGGATCCCGCCCGAGCAGAAGAACCTGACCCGCTGGCACGAGGCTGTCTCGAGCCGTCCGAGCGCCAAAGCCTGATCAGAGAGCTCAGGAGAACTCGCGCTCCTTCCACCAGGGGAAGAACTCCGGCATGTCCTTGCTCGGCCGGAGCGTGAAGCTGGCCGGCCGCTTCTCGAGGAACGACGCCACGCCCTCGTGCGCATCGGCGCCCGCACCGCATGCCCTGATGGCGCGGGAGTCGACCTTGTGCGCCTCCATCGGATGGTCCGCACCGAGCATCTTCCAAAGCATCTGACGCGTCAGAGCGACGGACACGGCTGAGGTGTTCTCTGCGATCTCGCGCGCGATCTCGCGCGCGGCGGGTAGCAGTTCGTCGGGAGCGTGCAGGCTCCGCACCAGGCCCGCTTCCTGGGCTTCGCTCGCAGGGAACACGCGTCCGGAGTAGACCCACTCCAGCGCTCGACTCAAGCCGACGACCCGCGGCAGGAACCAGCTCGAGCAGGCCTCAGGGACGAGTCCCCGCCGCGCGAAGACAAAGCCGATCCTCGCATTATCCGACGCCAGCCGGATGTCCATGGCCAGGGTCATGGTGATGCCCACGCCGACCGCGGGCCCGTTGATCGCGGCGATCAGCGGCTTCTAGCAGTCGTAGAGCCGCAGCGTCAGCCGCCCTCCCCCGTCGCGCAGCTCCTCGCTCCCTTTGCCATCGCCGGCTTCACTCCGGTCGAAGGTCCCTGGCCCGCTCGACAGATCCGCACCCGCGCAGAAGCCCCGACCCGCACCCGTGACGATGATGGCGCGCACCGCGTCGTCCGCGTCCGCCCGATCGATCGCGTCGATCAGCTCCGACTGCATCAGCTTCGTATAGGCGTTCAGTTTCTCGGGGCGGTTCAGCGTGAGCGTCAGAATGCGATCCTCGACGGCGTACTCGATTTCCTGGTAGTCCATCAAACCTCCTGGCGGAAGGGCTTCTTTGTTCTCGATCAGGTAAGCGGAGTGGAGCAGCCGCCATGGAGCGCTCGGCTGTCCAGTGACGCGCATTGTACACTGGGGAGACGACGCCCTAGCAGAGCGTGAGCGTGCGCATCCGGTTCAGGGCAGAAGCGATCTCGTAGCGGCGCGGACGTGCACGATCGCCAAAGCTCGGCTCCGTGATCTCCTCCAGACCTCCGGCTTCGATCCGGGCGTCGATCGCGCTGAGCAGCTCGGGCACGCTCCTCTTGCCGTCGCACAGCGAGCGTGAGAGCAGCAGCAGCGCGTCACCAATCGCCCTACACTGCGCAGGGTCGACCAGCTGGTAGAGCAACGACACGTCGATCTCCTCGCGACCAAACTCGATGGCGCGCGTCTTCACGCTGCGTACGCGCTCCGGCCGGCGCCCTCGGCTCGGATCGAAGCTATGGGGATCAGGGATGCGCGGCGCGGCCTCCCTCCAGGGCTCCGGCACGCGTGCTGCTGCCTCGCCCAGCGGCAGCTCGCGCGCCACAGCGACGGCCTGCTCGGTGGCATCGCACGGCCGGTAGGAGTCCATCCGGATCACGCGATCGGCGACGTCGAGGTAGTCGCCGGCACCGCCGACGACCAGCACCGATGAGACCCCGCGCTCTTTCCAGAGCTGACGGACGCGATCGAGATAGGGCGTGATCGGCTCCTTGTCGCGCGGCACCAGGCGCCGCATGCGCTCGTCGCGGATCATGAAGTTCGTCGCCGCGGTGTCCTCGTCGATCAGGAGCGCGCTGGCTCCAGCCTCGAGCGCCTCGATGATGGCGGCCGCCTGCGACGTGCTTCCCGAGGCGTCGTCGCTCTGAAAACGCTCGGTCCCGCGCCCCAGTGGCAGATCGCGGATGAACGGGCGGAGGTCCACGCCGCACACGGCGCGTCCGTCTTCTGCGCGGATGGTCACGGCGTCGGCCGAGCTCACGCAGCCCTCGCGTCCGTCGCCGGGAATGTGGTCGTACACGCCGAGGGCGAGCGCCTGGAGCAGGGTGGATTTGCCGTGATAGCCGCCACCCACGATCAGCGTGACGCCACCCGGGATGCCGAGACCGCGCAGCGGCCCCGCATGCGGAACGACGAGCTCGCGGCACAGGCCTTCGGGGACCTCGAGCGGGATCGGGTCGGGGAGCGGCCTGTCGTCTGCGCCGCTCCGCCGAGGGAGCCCGCTGTCCACGGCGAGAAAGGCCACCAGCCCCGCGTCGGCGAGCTGTCCGCGCGCCGCGACCTGGTCCTCGACGGCGTGGACCCAGCCCCGCAGCGTATCGGGGTTGATGCCATCGACCACACGGTCCAGGGCTTCCGGTAGCAGCTCCAGCATGAGCTCGCTGGCC
Organism: Myxococcota bacterium; assembly: GCA_965226855.1. Classification (GTDB taxonomy): domain Bacteria; phylum Myxococcota_A; class UBA9160; order SZUA-336; family SZUA-336; genus JAUXJB01. The sequence continues at coordinate 185,810 of CBDDEE010000025.1, forward strand.
TGACGCCCGCGGATCCTGCGCCCCGACGCCGGCAGCCCGACCGTCATCCGTAGGCGCAGCATGCCACCTGGCGCGACGCGAGACGCGGTGCGTTCGAGCACCTCCTGTCCCAACCGCGCGATCTCGAGCTGACCGCTCTTCCCACTCCCACCGCCACGCGGCACGCGCGAGAGCTCACGGCGCACGGCTCGCTGCATGTAATCCGCGCTCGCGCGTCGCGCGTCGGGATTCGCGCAGGCCCAGTCGGGCAGCCGCAGCGTCTCAGACGGCAGCACCACGGAGACCCGCGTGGGAGCCGCAAAAGGATCGCCCTGCACATGGTCGAAGCAGAACGTGTAGGGCCCGATCTCGTAGCTCCGCTGCGCGAGGTCCTTGTAGTAGCCGTACTGTCGCCCGTCGATGCGTCCGAGCAGATCGCGCAGCGCCTGCGCGGAGCTCATTCCGCCACGGACCCCCGAACGGTGGTGAAGCGAGAGCGGTGCCACAAGAGAGCCAGCGCAAGGGCAGCGAAGGGCAGGCAGGAGATCGCGCCCGCCCACCAGCCCGGGCTACGCTCGTCGAGGAGGTTCCAGACGAACATCCCTAGCGCGATCTGGGCCACGTAGAGGCTGGCCCAGGGGTGCATCCAGCGCCGCATCTTGAAGAAGCCCCAGGTGCCGGCGGCGTAGATCGCCCAGTGGAGCGGCTCGGTCGCCTTGGCGGCCCAGCCGGCGAGCATGACGCCGAACCACACCTCCTGGTCGTCGGCTACGGGCTTCCAGAACAGATCGAAGGGCATGTAGACGAAGGTCATGTACGCGCAGAAGACGAAGAGCGCGTTCATGTAGAGCGGCCGCCCCGCAAAGACCTTCTGGAGTCCGGCCAGCACGAGGTTCTTTCTCGAGGCCGGAGCCGTCACGGCCGGCGAGTATAACGACAAGCCTCGGGAGTAGAATCCCCCCCGACGGGTCTCAGAGCTGAGAGAGCAGGTCCGTCGCCGCGTCGGCGACCAAATCAGAGGACGTCGACATCTCGAGGTTCCGCAGCCGGCTGCGCAGGAGCGAGCGCTGCTCGGGCTGGATGCCGTCGAGGTGACTCTCGATCGCCTCGGTGATCTGCAGCAGGTCGCGCTCGTCCCCCAGGTCGAGCAGCAGGCCCAGCAAGCTCAGATCTTCCGGCACGCCCGCCTCCCTCACGTACTCGCGGTAGGAGCGCTGAAGGTTCGGAGTGCCGTGGGCATCTCGCATGCGCTGCTCCAGGCGCAGGCGCGCCCGATCGCCCTTCTTTCCGAACAGCCGCTCCTCTACTTTCCTGCGATAGGACGCAGAGGCCGCTCGCGAACGTCGCTGGGCCTTCGCGTTGCGTGGGCGTCGTTCGCCGCCGCCGCCGTTTCCGTTCCGCTCGCGGCGTTTGCGGTCGAGGTCGCTGAAGGTGGGCTTCTGATCGTCGTCGTTCACTGCCACGTTCCTTCTCGCCACGGACCACTACTCGGTGGTCCCTACGCGGAGCTTGCCAGAGGGGTCAGGTCACCGAGATCCCGGGGCTGGGGCCGGGCTCTCCACATAGAAGCGGCCGCACCCCGCGACCTGCCTGCGGAGAGGGGGACAACCAGCCGGTGGCCCCACGCCTGGTAGCATGCCTCATTCGAGGCCTCGTGTCTTCCAGAAAATCCTTGCCTCCGTGGGTCCCGATGGGAAGGTCTACGTCTGCAACAACGGCGGCTTAGAGTGGCGCGAACGTGGCGGCCTGACGCTTCCAGGCAACCAGGCGGCGGACTACACCGGAGGCAGCATCCAGCGGGTCGACCTCGAAACGGGCCGGGCCGACTAGAGCTCTCTTTCTAGCTCACAGAGTCCGCGTCACCTTGCGGAGGCCGCGCGGACTGTCCGGGTCCAGGCCCCGAGCGCGCGCCACGTGGTAGGCGAGCAGCTGGCCGGGTACGGCGGCCGGCATCGGCGCGAGCCACTCGGGACCGAGCGGGATGGTGACCGTGGCCTCCTCCGCGTCAGAGATACGATACACCTCGACAGATCTACTCGAGAGCTCCCGCTCGAGCTCGCGCAGCTCGTCGCGCGTCGACGCAGCGCTGTCGCACAGCAGCACGGGTGCGCCTGCGGTCGCAAGGGCGATTGGGCCGTGCCGGTAGTCTGCGGCAGAGAACGCTTCAGCCGAGATCGCCGCGATCTCCTTGAGCTTGAGGGACCACTCGAGCGCGATCGGAAAGCCGAAGCCGCGCCCGATCACCACCACCGAGTCGTTGCCGGCCAGGCTCGCAGCGAGCGAGCGCACCTGATCCTCACACTCGAGCGCGCACTCGAGCCGTTCGGGAACCTCGTCTAAGAGCGCCGCATCCGTCTCGCAGCCTTGCCAGCCGGTGCAGAGGTACGCGAGCGCATAGAGAGAGGTCGTGAATGTGCCGGTGGCCGCGACGCTGCGTTCCCCTCCGACGTGGAGCGGGATGACGTCCTCGGCACTCTGCGCCAGGTCGGAGTCCTGTCGATCGGTGATCACCAGGGTCTGGCCGCCCTGTCTGCGCGCGGAGTCGACCACCGACACCACGTCCGGTGAGGCGCCGGACTGCGAGATGGCGAGTGTGAGCCAGCCCTCGAGCCGGAGCCCACCCTCGTACGCCGTGATCAACGAGGGCGCGGCGAGCGCCACCGGCACGCCGAGCCGCTGCCCGAAAAGGTACTTCGCGTAGATGGCCGCATGATCGGAGCTGCCGCGCGCGGCGACCAGTACGCCGACCGGGTACGCGCGCCCGAGCTTCGCCCCGAGCGCGCGTACCCGCTTCCCCTCCCGCCGGCCGAATCGCGCCAGCACCCTCGGCTGATCGTGGATCTCACGGGCCAGCAGGGACGCCAAGTCGTCAACCCAGGTCTCTCGCGAGCCGGATCCCGCTGAACTGCCAGCGTGCCTCGGGAGCGAAGAAGTTCCTGTAGGTCGCGCGGATGTGGGACTCGGGAGTCACGCACGAGCCCCCGCGCAGGACCATCTGGTTGGACATGAACTTGCCGTTGTACTCGCCCAGAGCGCCCTCGACGGGCACGAAGCCGGGGTAGGGAGCGTACGCGCTCCTGCTCCACTCCCAGACGTCACCAAAGAGCTGCGCGGGCTCTCCTCCGTCGCCCAGGCTCGCGGAGGGGTGGAGCGAGCCCGTCTCGACGAAGTTCCCGCGCCGAGGCGCCGCGGCGGCCGCGAGCTCCCACTCAGCCTCGCTCGGCAGACGGGCGCCCGCCCAGCGCGCGAAGGCGTCCGCCTCGTAGTAGCTGACGTGGCAGACAGGCCCTTCACCCCGCAGGTCGCGCAGTCCTCCCAGCGTCATGATCGTCCAGTCCGCTCCGGATCCTTCCCAGTAGAGAGGCGCCTCCCAGCCCAGCCGCTGCACTCGAGCCCAGCCGTCGGACAGCCAGAGTTCGGGCCTCGCGTAGCCGTCGTCCCGGAGGAACTCGAGATACTCCTCGTTCGTGATCGGGCGCGACGCGAGCTCGTAGGCCTCGGTGAAGACCCGATGCCGCGGCGACTCGTTGTCGAACGCAAAGGCCTCGCCCGAGTGGCCGATTTCGTGCACGCCCTCAGGATACGCGTGCCAGGCGAGCGCTCCGACCTCGCAACGCTGCAGTGCGGGGCAGTCCGAGTACGCCGGACGCAGCGGGTTGCAGGAGAAAAGGTGCTTGATATCGGTGAGGATGAGCTCTTGGTGCTGCTGCTCGTGGTGCAGTCCCAGCTCCACCACGCGAGCCAGCTCGGCCGACGAGCCGTAGCCTCCCGCGAGACAGCCGAGCACCCGCTTGTCCACGTAGTCCCGGTACTCGAACACCTGCTCGAGCGGTGGGCGCGTCAGAAGTCCGCGCTCCGGTCTCGGGTGCTGCTCGCCAACCGTGTTGTAGTACGAGTTGAAGAGCGTGCGGAAGATCGGGTCGAACTCCCGGTAGCCGGGCAGCATCTGCTCGAGTACCAGGATCTCGAAGAACCAGGTGGTGTGGGCCAGATGCCACTTCACCGGGCTCGCATCCGGCATCGATTGGCCGCCGCAGTCCTCCGGAGAGAGGGGCTGACAGAGCTCCTCGGTGCGGCGTCGAACCTCTTCGTAGCGCAGGCTCAAAGCCGCGTGGCTTGGTGCGGCGCTCGCTCGGGGCATGAGCGGGAGACCCTAATACCTCGACCGGCCAGTTGGCAACAGCCGCGGCGCAAGCGACCGCTGATCCTCACCGAGGCTCGCGCAGAGAGGCTCCTGTACGACTTCCTCGAGCCCTGTAGCCCAGGAAGCGCGACTCGCTAGCGGCGCGGCAGCCCCAGGATGCGTTCGGCGATGATGTTCTTCTGGATCTCGCTCGTGCCTCCGGCGATCGTCTGTGAACGATCGCCGAGAAAGCGCCCTGCGGCCGCCTCTACGCCCGGGCTGCCGTCGTGCGCCGCGTAAAGCTGTCCGTAGGCTCCGTGCATGTCGAGCTGGGCACTGGAGAACTCCTGCGCAAGGGACGTGCCGTGGAGCTTCATGGCCGCCGAGAGGTGCGGGTTGAGCCGTCCGTGCAGACCGTCCGTGATCGAACGGAAGCCGGAGTATTTGGTGACCATGGCCGAGATGGCCAGGTCCGCGATGCGCTGCCGCCAGAGCGGATCGCGCGCGCGCCCCAGTTTCTTCGCGGACGCGATGACCCGCGAGAGCGAGTCCTCGAAGCGCATGCCGGACGCGATGCCGCTGCGCTCGTTGATGAGCGCGCCGGAGATGATCTTCCAGCCCTCGCCCTCCTCGCCCAGTCGGTTCTCAAGGGGCACCTCGGCATCGGTCATGAAGACCTCGTTGAACTCCGATCCGCCCGTGATCTGACGAATCGGCTTCACCTCGATGCCCGGCGCATTCATCTCCATCAAGAGCACGGTCAGCCCGTCGTACTTGGAGCCCGCGTCGGGCTGCGGCACCCGGACCAGGCAGAAGAACCAGTTGGATAGGTGGGCCAGGGTCGTCCACACCTTCTGTCCGTTCACCACGTAGTGGTCTCCCCGGCGCTCGGCTCGGGTCTGCGTGTTGAACATGTCGCTACCGGCATCAGGCTCCGAGTAGCCCGTGGCCCAGATGTCGTCGCCGGAGAGAATGCGCGCTACGAAGCGGCCCCTTTGCTCGTCGGTCCCGAACTTCATGATGGCGGGACCCACCCACCAGATCCCCATCTGCCCGGGCACGCCTGGTGCCTTGGCGCGCGTCAGCTCCTCGTTGAGGATGGCCTGCTCCATCTCGGACAGGCCGGCCCCGCCGTACTCCACGGACCAGGCCGCACCCAGCAAGCCTCCCTGCTGCAGCTTGCGCTGCCAGGTCTTGCCCTCTTCCAGCGAGAGCGGGCCCTTGGTCCGGGGCCGGTTCTCCTCGAGCCAGCTGCGCACACTGGCTCGAAACGACTCTTCTTCGGGGGTGTAGCTGAGCTCCATGGCCGGAATTGTATCAGGCGGCTAGGCGGCAGCACGCGCGCGACGGAAGAGCTCCTCGATCACCTGCGACGGGGCCGGCTCGACCTCGGCGACGGCCAGGTTCTCGTCCACGTGCTCGGTCTGTCGCATGCCGACGAGTGTCGTCGTGACGCCCGGCGCGCTGCGCGCGAACTGCAGACAGCGCTGCGCGTCGCTGCGCAGCTCGGGGAAGGCCTCGCGCACGAAGTCCGGCAGACCGCGGACGGCGCGGCCCTGGGCCAGGGGTACGGTCGTGAATACCGTCGTGCCCGTGTCGAGCAGGCTCTGGAGCACGCCCGTGTGTCCCTCCGGACCGAACTGCGACTTCGAGCCCTGCGCCTCTCCCATGGCCAGGCTGTAGGGGAGCTGTACCCCGCGCAGATGGTTGTCGGATCCGCCGATCTCGAGTGCGAGCTGGAACAGGTCCACCACCGCCAGGTGACCCCGCTCGAGGTGCGAGGTGAGCAAGCCGCTCCACGTCGACAACCCGTAGGCGGCGATCGCCCCGCGCGAGACCGCCTCCTCGAGGGTCTCGAAGACCCGCGCGAGGAGGGCCTGGAACTCGTCGGGACCGCGCGCGAGCAGCTGCAGCTCGGGCTCCTGCAGGCAGTAGAGATCGATCGTCTCGAGCCCGAGGTTGCAGCGGCTTCGTTCGATCTGATCCGCGATGAACTCAGGATCGAGCGCGTGGACCCCGTTCACGACGCCCTCCGGATCGACCAGGCCGGAGCTCACGTAGGTCTCGATCAGATAGCGGCGTCCGTCCCTCCCGACGAGCGGGCTGCGCGGGTCGACGGTCAGATATCCGCCCTTGGTGATCACATACACTTCGTCACGTCTGATCACGCCCTCGCCAAACGCCCGTCGCAGCGCCGCACCAAGGGCGCGCTCACTTGCCATCATGCGGTACGAGAGCGCAGTGTCGAACACGTTCACGCCGCGCTCGAACGCGTAGGGCACGGCCGTCCGGTAGAGCAGGTCATCCAAGCCGGCGGGAGAGCCGGACTTCGTGCCCAGCCCGAGCGAGGACAGCGCCAGTCGATCCGGACACCGGAAGTGCCCGGGTAGCTCCGCGAAGCGCTCCGCGTAGCGCCTCGTCCCTTCGGGCGTCGCCCGCCCAGCTACTAGAGCAACCTCGTCCATCGAGCCGGCCAAAGTACCCGCCCAACCCCCCCCACGCACGCATCGTGTACGATTCATGACTCGGAGGGCTAGACATGCAACGAGAGGAGCAGATCCGCGTGATCGGGGGACTCATGAAGCACCTGGACGACGGCACCAACGTCGACGCCGGCCGCCAGGTACGGAACCCGGTGTCGAGCTACACGTGCAGCGACATGGCTGCGCGCGAGTGGGAACTCTTCTTCCAGGGATACGCGCACGTGCTCGGCCTCTCGGCAGATTTGCCGGAGCCGCGCTCCTTCTTCACGTCGAACGACTTGGGCAAGCCGATCCTGTGCACTCGCGCGGACGACGGCGTCTTCCGAGCGTTCCTGAACGTGTGCCGGCACCGGGGCACGATCGTGGAAGACGAGAGCCGCGGCGTGAAGAAGCTGTTCCAGTGCCCCTTCCACGCCTGGACCTACGACCACGAGGGAGCGCTCGTGGGCGTTCCGAAGGAGGGACACTTCGGGAAGGTCGACCGGGAGTGCCACTCGCTGGTCGCGCTACCCGCGGTCGAGCGATACGGCCTGCTCTGGACGTCGCCCGACCCGCAGGGGACGCTCGACGTCGACGCGCTGCTCGGAGACCTCGGTCCCGAGCTGGCGTCGTGGGGGCTCGAGCGCTGCGTCCGGCACGGCGGCATGCGCTACAACCACGCCATGAACTGGAAGCTCGCCATCGACACGTTTGGCGAGACCTACCACTTCAATACGCTGCACAGGAACTCGCTCGCCAACGACTTCTACGGCAACGTGCAGATGTATGACAGGTACGGGCGCAATCACCGCATGATGTTGTGCATGAGGACCATCGACGACCTGAGAACGAAGCCCCAGGACGAGTGGAACGTCCTGCACGGAGCGCTCCCCGTCTACTACCTGTTCCCGAACGTACAGCTCATCGTGGGCCCGGCCGGACCAACGCTGGTTCGCGTCTATCCCGAAAGCTCGAACCCGCACCAGAGCTCTTCGCAGATCGGCTTCTACATGTATCCTGAGCTGCTGAAGAACGAGTCCGCCAGGACTTTCGCCGCGCGCAGCAACATGAGCGTCGAGGAGATGCTCGCCACGCGCATGGAGGGATTCGCAAGCGTCATCCAGAACGAGGACTACGTCGTAGCCGCGAGCGGCCATCGTGGTGCTCTCTCCGGCGCGCAGGAGTACATGATCTTCGGGCGCAACGAGCCAGCTCTTCACCACTACCACAACACCTACCGCGAAGCGCTCGGCCTGCCGCCGCTCGAGGCTGTCGATCCCTAGTCAGTCGCTTGACGTAGCGGAGCTGCGACTCGCGAGGACCGTCCCCAAGTTCCGCTGGCCGGCCAGTGCGAGATGGCCCAGCAGATTGAGATTGAACGCTAGATCTCCACTTCAGGGTTGCCGGCGGGGTCGAGGTAGCCGCGCAGCATGTCTCGCGTGTTGTAGAGGAGAACGGGCGGGCCCGTCGGACCTACGGCAATGCAGCCGCCGCTGCCACCGATCGCTAGAACGCGCTCAAGGGTACGCTGGCACGCTTCTGCGAGCGAGAGTCCGGCGAGACGAACGAGCGCGTCGATCTCGTGGGCAAAGGAGATCTGCATGAAGGCCTCCCCGGACCCCGTTCCGGAAGCCGCGCAGGTCGCATCGTCCGCCCACGTGCCGGCTCCGATCAGGGGGGTATCACCAACGCGCCCGGGGAGCTGGTTCGTCATTCCGCCGGTGGAGGTGGCTGCAGCCAGGCCACCCGCCGCATCCCGCGCCACGGCGCCCACCGTTCCACCCGACGTCTCCTCGTGGTCCAGGATCACGCGGCCCGCGACGCGCGCTCCCTCGAGCTGCCTGCGCCGGTACTCGGTCTCGAGCGCGGATTCCGGGCAGAGTTCGATTCCGCGCGCACGCGCGAAGTCCTCCGCTCCCTCCCCCACGAGCAGAAGATGCGTACCGTGGTCGAGCACGGCACGGGCGGCGGCAATCGGGTTTCGCACCCGGCGCAGCGAGGCAACCCCGCCCGCCCTGCCGCCACCACTGGCAATGGCCGCATCCATCTCGATCGTGCCTCCCGCGGTCAGGACCGAGCCGCAGCCCGCATTGAACTCCTCGCAATCTTCGAGCTCGCGCACCACCCGCTCGACGGCATCCAGCGCGGAGCCGCCAGTGCCAAGCAGCTCGCGCCCGACTTCCAGACTGCGCGAGAGCCCTTCCTTCTGAGCCCGCCGCCGCGCGGTGTCCACGTCGATGCGGCCGGCCCCCGCATGGACGGCCAATGCGACTTCTGGCTCGGAGCTCAAGGCCAGCCCGGACCGCGTTCCTCGAGAATGCGCCACTCACCGTCGCTGCCGGGACCGAGCAGGAAGATGATGCCGTCGAGCGTCGCGGATGCCGACCGGGCGCGAAGAGCGCGCACGCGGACCCGTGAATCCGACTCTGGCTCGTAGGAGGTCTCCCGATACGTGAAGTAGTCGCCCGAGTCCCGTGCTCGCCGCAGCGCGTCGCGTAGCTCTTGCTTGTAGGCTGCTCCGCGGAGCTCCTCGCCGCGGGTTGGATCCGACGGGTCAACGACCACGATACGGGCGTCGATCGAGTAGCAATCTGCCAACCTCGGATCGAGCTCTTCGAGCAGCTCCGTGCATTGTGTGAAAAGGCGTCCCGCCGCCGCGACGGGGGGCTCTCCCCGCAGAGACCGAACTCCGCTGGACGCCTCGCGTTCGACCTGCTCGCTTGCCGTTACCTGCTTCTGACGCCGCGTCTCTTCCACCAGGGTAAGGGGAAGCAGCACGGTGTCGGCAACGAAGCTGAAGGGAAGGTCGATGAAACCGATGAACGCCAACGCGTAGTTCGAGTTGATCAGGCCCGTACCGAAACGATTCAGCGACATGCTGGTGCCGCTGTACACCCGGGCGCCGTCGTACGTCCGGTCCCCTCGTGTCTCGAAGGTCGCACAGGCCGCCGCGATCGACACCAGAGAGATGATGACGAAGCGCGCTGTCATCGAGCGTTTCACGGCGTTCCCCTCACAGCTGCTTGGCGATTGCCTCGCAGAACTCGCTCGTGCTGGCACCGCCCCCCTGATCCGGGGTCAGAACTTCTCCTTCTGCGTAGACGCGGGCCATCGCCGCTCGCAGGCGCTCGGCCGCGGCGTCTTGGCCTAGGTACTCGAGCATCATCGCCGCGGAAAGCAAAGTGGCGGTGGGGTTGATGATGTTCTGCCCTGCGATGTCGGGGGCGGTGCCATGCGCCGACTCGAAATACGCGTACTCGTCGCCGTAGCAGCCGCTCGCGGCCAAGCCGAGACCCCCGACGAGCGCGGCCGCGGCATCCGAGAGGACATCGCCGTACAGGTTCGGCAAAACGACGACGTCGAGGCTCGCCGTATCCGCAACGAGCCGGTGAGCGAAGTCGTCGACGATGAAGACCTGGAGCTCGATGTCGGAGTAGTCGCGCGCGACCTCCTCCACCATCTCGCGGAACAGCCCGTCCGACAGGGGCAGCATGTTGTGCTTTGTGCCACACGTGACGCGGCCCCGACTCCCGTCCTCCTTGCGCTTGCGAGCCAATTCGAAGGCGAACCGCGCGACACGCCGGGAGCCCTCCTCGGTGATCACCTTGAGCGCGAAGCGACCGGGCGCCAGCTCGGAGATGGGGCGCCGGGCCGTGCGGCTGATGAGCGGCAGGGCGTCTAGCTCGCCGATCTCGCCCTCGACGGCGACGTACATGTCTTCCAGGTTCTCGCGCACGATCGCGAAGTCGATGCCCTCGGGACGAGCCAGCGGGCTTCGATAGCCAGGCAGGTACTTCGTGGGACGTACGTTCGCATAGGTCTTGCGACCCCAGCGCAGATACATCAGCGCGGGAGCACTCGGGCCACTCGTCGAGCCAAAGAGCGTGGCGTCCGAGGCGTCGATCGCCTGGCGGGACTCTTCCGGGAACAGACTCCCCGCAACCTCGCGCCCAGCCTGCCCGACGGGCGGATACAGCCACTCGATGTCGAGACCGAGCTTCTCGATCAACGCGACGCTGGGCCGCATCGCCTCCGGAGAAGCGTCCTCACCCTCGATCACGACGACCCGCTTGCGTGTCATGTCACCTCCGTCATGGTCATGGTCATGCTCACTGCGGCGCTTCCACCTGGTTCCGTTCGGTGGATAGCTGCTCCTGGACCTCTTCCAGCGTCAGCCCCTTCGTCTCGGGTGCGTAGCGCAGCACGAGCAGCGCGCCGATGATGGGACCAATCGCCACGACGCCGATCGACCACGAGATGCCGAGCGGCACGATCAAGAACCCGATCGCCATGGGAGTGACAACCTCCGTGATGCGTCCGACCAGGTTCGTTACCCAGCCGTACCCCGTCGCGCGGATCTCCGTCGGGAACAGCTCCGATGCGTACACGTGGGTCGCCGTGTTCGCCGCGCCGAACGAGAAGACCGTCGAGATCATCCAGAAGTACTGTCCTGCGAGCGTGGTGATCTGGTACAGGAAGAAGATCGAGATGGCGGCCAGCACGTAGAAGCTCGCGCACGTGTACTTGCGCCCAATGCGATCGATCAGCCAGCCCGCCACGAAGTGGCCGGCCACACCACCCGCGTAGCCCCAGAACACGATGTCCCCGACTTGCGCGGCGCTGAGGCCGATGTATTCGCGGGCAAAGATGACCCAGTAGACGACCGAGGGGCCGGTCACGAGGTGTACGCAGTTCCAGAGCAGCGCGACCACCGCGGTTCGCTTCCGATACTCAGGCCGCCAGGGAATCGATGCGGCCTCCACCATCTCGCGAAAGCTCATGCGACGTTTGACCGGTCGCGCCAGCCGCGCTGCCTCGAAGCGCCGGGTCTCGCGCATGGCGAGACGCAGAAAGAGCACGATCCCGAGGGGCAACGCGCCGAGGGCATAGAGTGCGCGCCAGTTCTCCCCGTCGACGGGCTGTCCAAGGTAGCTCTGGCCGTGGGCAACGATGGTCGAGCCGAGCGTGTGAAGCCAGTTTCCCTCTGCGCCCGCTTCGAGCAGGACGTAGGGTTGGGTCTTGGCAATGACCATGACGCCGACGGTTGCCAGGCTGGTGAGGACGGCGATCGCGCGGCCGCGGAGTCGAGCAGGGTACTCCTCGCCGATCATGATCACGGCGAGCGAGTACTCGGCCGTCAGAAACAGTCGAGCCCCGAACTGGCAGAGCATGAACGTCCACTGGTCGGTGGCGAAGGCGGTCAGTCCGTTGAAGGTCGCGAAGCCGACGATCGTGATCATCATCATCGTGCGGCGGCCCCACCGATCGGCATAGACCAGGAAGAAGAACGACAGCATGACGCCGAGACGGATGAAGCCATTCACAAAGCCCCACTCGGCGAGGCTGATGTCGAGGGTGGCGCGCGTATCGGGTGCAGCGAAGCCGAGCATGCCCGCGTCGAACCCGTCGAAAAGCGTCGCGGTCGATAGCAGCATGAAGAGAAAGACGAGGTAGCGATCGACCTTGACGGCATCGACACCCGTCTGCGACGTCTCTGTCGTCACGGCCCCTGGAACCTCTGCACCGCCCTACCCGCCTCCAGCCGCTGGCCCGCGCAATTATAGCTAACGTTGCGTTTGCTCAGTTGCGCGCGGAGACGATCCAGCTTGCGCTTCCCATGCTCACGTTCTGGCCATCCCATGCGGCAGAGAGCCCAAGCATGAATCACCGCAGCACCGTCGCGAGGCGCTCGAGGCCTTCGCGAATGTCCTCGTCCGAGGCAGCGTAGGAGAAACGCAGCCAGCCCTCGCCCGCCTCGCCAAAGTCGATGCCGGGAGTAACCGCGACGCGTGCGCGCTCGAGCAGCTCGAACGCGAGCGCGCGGGAATCGGAACCGAACGCGCGCGCATCTGCAAAGATGTAGAAGGCTCCGGCGGGCTCGGTCGGCACCACAAAGCCGATCTCGCGCAGACCCTGCAGCATGCTGCCGCGTCTGCGCAGGTAGGTCTTGCGCATCCGCGCGAGGCTCGCAGACCCGTGCGCGAGCGCGGCGATCCCGGCTCGCTGCACGAAGGAGTTCGCCGAGATGAACAGGTTCTGCGCCAGGATCTGCAGCGGGCGCAGCGCGGACTCGGGCGCGATTACGTAGCCCAGCCGAAAGCCCGTCATGGCGTAGCGCTTCGAGAACCCGTCGAGGACGAAGACCTCGTCTCCCATGGCCAGCGCGGACCGCTCGCTCCCGTCGTAGCAGAGACCGCTGTAGATTTCGTCGGAGATCAAGGGCACTCCGAGCTCGACCAGCTGGCGCAGCGTGCCCTCGCTCTGCACCGCGCCAGTGGGATTCGCTGGAGAGCCGAGCACGATCGCGCGCGTCTTGGGGGTGATGGCTCGCTTGATCGTCGCCACGTCCACCCGATACGCCTGCTCTGCTCGGGTCGGTATCACGACCGGAATGCCGCCGGCGACGTGGATGAAGCCCGGATAGCAGGCGTAGTGCGGGGACGGCAGGATGACCTCATCTCCCGGCGAGACCAGCAGCGAGAAGACGAGCAGCATCGCCGACGACGTACCGTTCGTCACCAGAATCCGGTCCGGCGAGAGGCGCACCCCCGCGCGCCGCTCGTGGTCGAGAGCGATGGCCTCGCGCAGCTCCGCGAGTCCGCGGCTATCGGTATAGCGCGTCTCGCCCGCACGCAGCGCGCGCTCGCAGGCTGCGGACACCTCGGGGGGAGGGGGGAAGTCCGGCTCTCCCACCTCCAGGTGGATGACGTGAGCGCCCTGGCGCTCGAGCTCGAGCGCACGCTCCATTACCTCCATCGCAAGGAAGGGCTCCACAAGCTCGACGCGAGTCGCGAGATGCAGGCCCATGGCGTCGGGGCTTACGCGTCTGCCTGCGCCGTGTCAAATCGCGCCCGAGAGGGCCCACAGCATCACTCGCGCCAGGAGACCCTCGGAACGATCCAGCCGAGCCCCCCCAGCATGGCGAGGAGGGAGAGGATCGAGACATAGAAGGCTGCCCCCATCCGGAGAACCGAGCCACCGGGTTCGATGACCGCTCGGCCCGGCCGCTCCGAGTCGTAGTGTACGAAGACCTCGGTGCCCGTGCGGTACTTCCTCACGAGCTCGACCGCGGAGCCGGACTGCGGAGCAAAGGCCAGACGACTCGACTCGTATGTCGTCGGTCCGACGCTGTAGCGATAACGAACACTGGCAGCGCTCGAGAAGGGGCCCGTCGAGTGGACGCTCGCCGAGATCACGACTCCACGCGTGGACGGCCACGAGCTCGCGCTGCGACTGACGAGCAGACCCTGCACGCCGAGCCATGCGACAGCG